>NZ_JBQZFU010000001.1:0-1883669 GCF_052692135.1 Serratia sp. TSA_7 | reverse complement strand
TCTACCGACTGAACTACAGAGGAATCGTGTGAACGGGGCGAATAATAGCGGCGTGGCCCGGGCTTGTAAAGCGTGAAAACGTCTCGCCGTTCCGTTTGCTGCAAGATTATTCAACCTGCTGCTTTTTATCGCTTTTATTGGTGCAGCGCTGCACAACGGCCCACGGTGGGCCGCGAGATGCCTTGTGGTGGTGCAAGCCTGCGTCACCGGCCGCTGGTTGCGTGTCGGCGTTTGGTCGCGAAAATATCATTTTTTCTTATTTTTCCGTCGATTAGTTAGCGCTTTCTCTTATTCCGTTACGCTGGCCCGGATTTTGCAGTTCTGTTGTCAACATGGCTTTGCCATACGCAGTTCAGCGGCTCGACGGAGGCAATATGAATCTCAGACGTCTAAAATATTTCGTGAAAATCGTCGATATCGGCAGCCTGACCCAGGCGGCGGAGGTGCTGCATATCGCGCAGCCCGCACTCAGCCAACAGTTGGCGACGCTGGAAGGGGAGCTGAAGCAACAATTGCTGATCCGCACCAAGCGCGGCGTGCAGCCCACCGAAGCCGGCAACATTCTCTATGCCCACGCCCAAACCATTCTGCGCCAGTGCGAACAGGCGCAGAGCGCGGTCATAGGCGCAGGCCAGGCGGTGAGCGGGCAGGTTTCCGTCGGGCTGGCGCCGGGCAGCATGGCTGCGCAACTTGCGCTGCCGCTGTTGCAGGCGGTGCGTGACCGCCATCCCGGGATTTTACTCAGCCTGAACGAGAACATAGGTTCGATGCTGGCCGGGCAGGTAGCCAGCCAGAGCCTGGATATGGCGGTGATCTACGGAGCTAAAATGCCCGACGGCCTGCAGGCCACGGCGTTGATGAAGGAAGATCTGTATCTGGTGGCGACGCGTGCGGTGCCAAGCCCCGGTAGCAGCGTCGATCTGTTGGACGTGGCGCGGCTGAATCTGTTCCTGCCGCGCGAGGGCGATGTGGTGCGCACGCAGGTCGATGAAGCGATGGCGCTGCGCAAGCTGGCCGCTAACGTGATTGGCGAAATCGAATCCCCCAGTACGCTGAGCGCGGCCATCGCCAGCGGCCTGGGGGCGACCATTCTGCCGGAATCCGTTGCGCGGGCGATGATTGGCCCGGCCAAGGCGTGGATGGCGCGTATCGCCGCCCCGGCGCTGAGCGTGCCGCTTTCACTGTGCATTTCCAGCCAGCAATCGCTTTCCGCACCGGCGTTGGTGGTGAAGGATATTTTGCTGTCGATTGCCGCTGGCCGCAGCCAGGAAAAACGCACGCTGGCGCTGGTGCAATAGGGATTTAAAAAGGCCCACGCGCGGTGGGCCTGAAAGGCAGGTTAGCGGAACGGGGGCTCGTTGAAGGTGCGCAGCTTGCGCGAATGCAGCTTGTCGCCTTCGGCGCGCAACAGATCGATGGCGCAAATGCCTATCTGCAGGTGTTCCGAGATCGCCCCCTCATAGAAGCGGTTGGCCTGGCCCGGCAGCTTGATTTCGCCGTGCAGCGGCTTGTCGGAAACGCACAGCAGCGTGCCGTAAGGCACCCGGAAGCGGTAACCCTGCGCCGCGATGGTGGCGCTTTCCATATCCACCGCCACCGCGCGGCTGAGGTTAAAGCGCAGCGCCGAGGCGGAGTAGCGCAGCTCCCAGTTGCGATCGTCCGTGGTCACCACGGTGCCGGTACGCAGGCGCTGTTTCACCTCTTCGCCCGGCATGCCGCTGACCATTTTGGTGGCGTCATACAGCGCGCGCTGCACTTCGGCGATGCTCGGGATCGGGATATCCGGCGGCAGCACCGCGTCCAGCACGTGATCGTCACGCAGGTAGGCGTGGGCCAGCACGTAGTCGCCGATCGACTGGCTTTCGCGCAGCCCGCCGCAGTGGCCAATCATCAGCCAGGCGCTGGGGCGCAGCACCGCCAGATGGTCGCAAATGGTTTTGGCGTTGGACGGGCCGACGCCGATGTTGATCAGCGTAATGCCCTGGCCGTTGCGCGAAATCAGGTGGTAGGCCGGCATCTGGTGGTTTTTCCAGGCCAGATCGGACACCGCCTGTTCCGGCGCGGTGGTTTCCGGCGTGATGTAAATGCCGCCGGCGCTGGACAGCGCAATATAAGGGCTGTCCGGGTTGGCTATCTCGGCGCAGGCCCAGCGGACAAACTCATCCACATAGCGGGTGTAGTTGGTGAACAGCACGAAGGGCTGGAAATGCTCCACCGGGGTGCCGGTATAGTGCCGCAGCCGCGCCAGCGAGAAATCGGCCCGCAGCGCGTCGAAGTGCGACAGCGGGAAGGTGCTGGTGGCGTTGAACAGGCCGTCGGCGGTTTCATCGCCGATTTGCGCCAGCTCGGTGGTGGGGAAATGCTGCGCGAGGCTGGCGCTCATCGAGCGATCCAGCATCAGGTTCGAGCCGTCAATCACATAAGGAAAAGGGATCTCCTGCTGTGAAGGCGCCACTTCGATATGGGCGTCGTAGTCGTGCGCCAGCATTGCCAGTTGCTCGGTCAAATAGCTGCGAAACAGTTGCGGACGGGTAATGGTGGTGGTGTAGCGGCCGGTATGGGTAAAACGGCCGAAAGCGCGGGTTTTGCTCTGGCCGGTTTTCTGTCCGTCCCAACTTACGCGCAGCTCGGGGTAGACGAACAGCCCAGCGGCGCGGGTTTGTATGTCGGGCACGCTGCCGTGGCTGATAAAATCGCCCACCGCCTGGCGCAGCGCGGTAACAGAGGCGTCATACAGCGCTTCCAACTGGTCGATCGCCTGAGCGGGGGTGAGGCCGGTGCCGGATTGGTGACTACTCATTCTCTCTCCTTGGTTCTCCCGTCCCTGCGGCGGGAGGCATGCCGATATACCCTTCATATTTGACGTTATCTCTGCGTTTGCGGCGAGCATTCACCCCGTCACTGACGTGAGTCAGCCCTTGGGGTGCCAGGCTCTTGCTGCCTTGAGGTAACGCCAACTAATTTGGTTATAGCAATTTATCACAACAGGTTAGCTGAAGCTGGGCGCAAAAGCTTTGCCGAAATGGAACCGGAGAAAAAGTAAAGCGCAGCGGCAGGGCTGCCGCTGCGGCGTTGCGATCAGGAGGCCGGCTCTGCCTGTTCCACCTTCAGCGAAACCAGGCCGATGCCGCGTTTTTTCGGGGTAAAGCCGCCGTTGGCGCCTTCCTGCGGTTCGGTCGGGGCCGGTGGCGTAATGCTGATGTTTTGCGCGCCGGCGGGGTTGTTGAAGCGCAACGTGACGGTGGTGTCCTGCTCGCCGAGCGACACGAACTGCTCTTCTTCGCCCACGCGCACCGAGATCGGCGCACCGACGTTTTTGCCGTAGGCACGGGCGCGCAGCACCAGATCGAAGGTCGGCGGCAGCGGGGCGACATAGTCGATGTTGACCGCCGGCGCGAGGTTGGCGTCCGACCAGCGGCCCCAGTCCTCGACGCTGGATACGCCGGTGATTGCCTTCACCTGTTGCGGCATGCCCGGCAGCATAAAGGCGATGGCGTCCGCCTGATATTTAACGGCGGCGTCGTCCACCTTGAGCTTGTCGACGGCGTTCTGGTAGGCGGCAACGCTGTCCGCTGCGGGCTCGGTAAAGCTGACTTTGCCGCGGTAGTTGCCGCCCTTGGCCTGCACGATATGCGGCGGAGCGGCCAGATTGCCGGAGGCCACGCAGGTGTCGGTGCTCAGCGCCAGTTCGGGCGCCCACACCCGGCCAATCTCATAGCATTTATCTACCCAGACAAACTTTTCACCCGCCCCCAGGCCGGCGAGCTGCTTTTTCAGCGGCGTGGAAAGATAGACGTTAAACATGGGTTCGATTTTATTGTCCGTCACCTTGAGGATAAACGGTACCTTAAAGCTGATGCCGGAGAAGGTGAAGCTGTTGCGCTGGGTATCCAACTGGTAGTCGGAAATGCTGTTCGGGAAGCCCCATTGCTTCACCACCGCCGGTTTCCAGCCGTTGATTTTTTCTTCGATATTCAAGAAGACGGTAGCCAGCGTGGGGCTGGACAGGCTGCTGCGGCCGAGGCCGATATAGTTGTCGCCGCCCATCACGTCCAGCACAGTGGCGCCGTTGTCCAGCGTGCTGCGCTTTTCGTTATGCTGCGCGCTTTGCGGCTGCCTGCCGTCGATAATAAAGAACAGGTTGCGGCGCTTTTGTTTGGTCAGAATGTCGTAGGCGGTGTTGTTCATCGCCAGATGATCGGAAGACACCACGATCACGGTGTTTTTGAAGTATTCCGACCCTTTGATTTTGTCGATCAGGGCCGCGATATGCTGCTGGCTACAGGCCACTGCGCTCAGCGAACGGTTCTCTTTGTTCTGCCGGCTATAAGATTTTTTACTGCAGCTCGCGGAGATAAACCCGTCCGGGTGGTGGGTGTCCACGGTCAGCGCAAACAGCGAGAACTTCTTGTTCTGCTGCGACAGCTCGACGAACTTGTCGAAGACCACGTCCAGCACGGTATCGTCGTACCAGCCCCAGTCATTTTTGTAGCCCGGATCGCGGACCTGCTCGCGCAACTCCTTGTAGCCGTAGGCGTGGTCAAAGCCGTGCGATTTCAGGAAAGTGTCTTTGCCGGCGAAGGCCAGTTCAGCGCCCTGATAGAAATAATTGTCGTAGCCGGCGGCTTTCAGCACGTCGCCCAGGCAGACGTTTTCCGGGTAGAAGGTGGAAACGGCGCTGGAGGCGTTGCCGTCGAACGGGGCGAACAGCGGAATGCCGCACTGCGAAGCCACCATGCCGGCAATGGTATAGCCGGTGCCCGGCAACTGCTGGGTATTGCTGAAATCGATGCCGTTTTCACGGTGCCGATTCAGCTCGTCGGCGAGATCGGGGAAGACTTCCGGGTCGAAATAGGTGCGCTCAAGGCTTTCGGCATAGATGTACACCAGGTTCGGCGCTTTGCCCTGCAGGCTCTTTTTCGGCGCTTTGTAGTAGGTGTAAAAATCGGCGGTATCGCCGGTAATCTGGCTTCTGAGCAGCAGCGAAATATCCTGAAAAGCCGGGGTGGTGCCGACGGAGAACAGCGCCAACAGCACGGCGATCACACTGTAAACCACGCTGCTGCTTTTCGCTTTGTGGCGCACCAGGCTCCAGGCCAGCACGGCGAAAATCAACGCCAGCACCGCCAGCAGGCCGATAAACGGCAGCACGTACTTGCTGACGCCGGCCCCTTTCAGGCTGCTGGTGAGGGTGTAGATCACCGCATCGGTGATGCCGTCGCCGGTAAAATAGTTACTGGCGATCAGGATAACGTTGAGGATCAGATAGCTGCCCAGCAGGATCAGCAAAATGGAAAGCCACCAGCGGTTGGCGGCGGCCTTGTTCCGGTAGATCAAGATTGAGGCTAAAAAAAGTGCGAACGAGACTAATGCTGAAACCATCCACCGTACCCTGTCTGGTTAAAAAGAAAATCTTAACTGCCCTGGCAAAGGCTGCTGGCCCTGTCGCAGCGCGAAAGAGGAAGGGTATAGCGCATTGAACGCGCCAGGGTCAATGCGCGTTTGCACAGCGGGGTGGCCGCCAGGCGCGAATGAACAATTTTGTGACAATATTGTGACCCTGGTCACTGCTGAGAGGCGTGGGTCGCTGAAATATTGCTCACCGGGCATTTGGCTCTACCATTAATGAATGGCGCTGATTGCAGACCGGCGAGGCGCATTAACCTGTTCAGGAGAAAACATGCAGAGCATTTCCACTGCCGTACTGGATGATTTGGCGCCGCAGGGCGTACTGCGCGCGGCGATCAATTTAGGCAATCCGGTGCTGGCGCAATGGGGGCCGGATGGGGAGCCGCAAGGCGTGTCGGTCACGCTGGCCGGCGCACTGGCGCATGAGCTGGGCGTAGCGCTGGAGCTGGTGACCTATGATGCGGCGGGCAAGGTTTTCGCCGCGCTGGAAACCGCCGCCTGGGATGTCGCCTTTATGGCCATCGAACCGGTGCGGGCGGAGCAAATCGCCTTCAGTGCGCCTTACGTCATTATTGAGGGCACCTATCTGGTGGCGCAGGAGGCGCCTTATCGGCAGGTTGCCGAGCTCGACAGGCCTGGCATATGCATTGCGGTGGGCCAGGGCGCGGCCTATGACCTGTATCTGTCGCGTACTTTAAAGCAGGCGCAGCTGGTGCGGGCAGAGACTTCTCCCGCAGCGATCACCTTATTCTTCGAGCAAGCGTTGGACGCCGCTGCGGGCGTGCGTCAACCGCTGCTTGCCGCCGCTGCGGCGAACCCGGGATACCGGGTGCTGGACGGGCATTTTACCGCGATTCACCAGGCGATGGCGGTGCCGCGCGGTAAAGAGCAGGGGGCAGCCTATGTGCGCTGTTTTGTGGAAAGATGCAAGGCCAGCGGGTTGGTGCAGCAGGCGCTGAAGCGCAGCGGGCAGGGCGAGGTGACGGTGGCGCCTGCGGCGTGAGGCGGCTGGCAACGGGCTTTCGTTGTTCAAGGGTAGGGGCGCTGCATACAGCGCCCCCGCGAATAACCTTTAATGCAGTTCCACGGCGTATTGTTCCACCGGGGTGATTTTCTTGATCAGTTTGTTGTCGAACAGGAATTGTTCGTAAGCCTGGTAGCGCGCGGTGTCCAGTTTGGCCGGATCGGTGGCGAACAGCGGCAAGCTCGCTTGCCACGCCTGCTTGTTCAGTTCGGTGTTCAGCTCCGGATGGGTTTTGGCGAAGGCCAGCCAGGTTTCCTGTGGGTGAGCCTGCAGATAATCGTTGCCTTTTTTCAGCGCGGCGAGGAATTTCCTGATCTTCGGCTCGGCTACCGCGTCGCGGTTGGCGACGATGATCAGTTCGTCATAGGCCGGCACGCCGTAGTCCTCGACGTTGAACACCACCGGATTTTTCCCCTGCAGTTTCAGCTCCAGCGCTTCAATGTTGCGATAACCGCCGATTACCGCATCGACCTGGCCCGCCAACAGGGCGCTGGTCAGTTGGAAATTGACGTTAATCAGCTTCATGTCGTTCGGGTCGAGATGCGCATGCTTGGCCATGGTGGCCAGCGTGGCCTGCTCGATGCCGCTGACGGAATAGCCGATTTTTTTGCCTTTGAGATCCGCCGGCGAGGTGATGCTTTTATCCAGCGTCATCAGGGTATTGAGCGGCGAGTTAATCAGGGTGCCCACGCGCACCAACGGCAGGCCCTGATCGGCGAAGAAGTGCAATTGCGGCTGATAGGTAATGGCGAGGTCGGCCTGTTTTGCCGCCACCAGGCGCGGCGGCAGCGCCGGATCGGAAGGGGGCACAATCTTGACCTCGAGGCCTTCGGCCTTGAAGGCGCCAATTTGCTCGGCCACCATGATGGGTGCGTGATCGGGATTGATATACCAGTCGAGCACCAGCGTCAGTTTTTCGGCGGCGGCAGCATTGCCGGCCAGAGCGGCGCTGAGCATCAGCCCGCAGAAGGTTTGCTTGATCATTTCTTACCCCAGTCGTTAAAAAGTTATCAGTCGTTTTCCGGCGCCCAGTCGATCAGGCGCAGCAGCAGCGCATCCACCGTCATCCACAGCAAGACGGTCATCAGCACCAGAATAAACAGCGCGGCAAAGCAGACGTCGGTCTGCATGCGCGCGTTGGCGTTCAGCATCACGTAGCCCAATCCTTCCGCCGAGCCGACCCATTCGCCGATAATCGCGCCGATGGGCGCGACGGCGGCGGCCATGCGCAACCCGGAACCAAAGGCCGGCAGCGCCGCCATCAGCCGCACATGGCGCAGTTGCGCCCAGGGGGAAGCGCCCATGGTGCGAGCCAGATCGAGATAATCGTTATTGACCCGGCGCAGCCCATCAAAGAATGCGGAGGTGACCGGGAAGAAGATCACCAGTACCGCCATCGCCACTTTGGCGCTCATGCCGAAGCCGAACCACAGCACCAGCAGCGGCGCCAGCGCAAACACCGGTATCGCCTGGCTGGTCAGCACCAGCGGCATCAGCCAGCGTTGCAGACGGGGCGAATAGATCATGCACAGCGCCAGCGCGGCGCCGAGCAATACCCCAATCCCCAGCCCGCAGGCAATCTCCGAGGCGGTGATCAGCGTGTGATAAGCAAGATAGGCGCGCCCGCTCCACAGCGCCTGCGCCACCGCAGAGGGGGAAGGCAGCAAAAAGGCGGGAATATCGCCCAACGTGATGAGCCACCACAGCAGCAGTAAACCGGCGAACACCGTCAGGCTGCGGCGCACCCGCGACAGGCGGTTTTCAACCCGTAGCTTCATTCGGCGGCCCTCATCAGTTGCTGCAACAGCTCGCCCTGGCTTTTCAGCAGATGGGGATCGTCCGGCGCGCGCGGCGGCAGGCCGCTGATGACGTGCGTATCGTCAATGCCGGCAGGGTAGCGGGAGAGCACCAGCAGGCGATGGCTCAGGCGGCAGGCCTCCATCGGATCATGGGTAATCAGCAGCACGGTATGCTGCGCCAACAGCTCGGCCGCCAGGGTTTGGATCATGGCGCGGGTGATGGCGTCCAGCGCCGAAAAGGGTTCGTCCATCAGCACAATCGGCTGGCGTTCATACAGCGTGCGCGCGATGGCGGCGCGCTGGCGCATGCCGCCGGACAACGCCGAGGGCAGGGCTTTGGCGTAACCGCTCAGCCCCACGCGCTCGAGCAGATGCCCGGCCCATTCCCGGTCGGTTTTTTCACCGCGCAGCCGCGCACCGAGGCTGATGTTTTCGGCGACGGTCAGCCACGGATAGAGCAGGTCCTTTTGCCCCATATAGGCGATGCGGCCGGCTATCGGCAGGCCATCGCTGCCGGTCACTTCGCCGGCGGTGGGCCGCATCAGCCCGGCGATAATCTTCAGCAGGCTGGTTTTGCCCGCGCCGCTGGCGCCGAGCAGGGCGACAACGCTGCCGCCGGCGATATCAAAACTCAGCCGATCGAAAATCACCTGCCGGCCAAAACGCAGGCTGAGATCCCGCACCTGAATGCCGGGCGGCGCGATGCGGTCACTCATGAGGCGTTCAACCCCATCTGCCAGAAGGCGGACTCCAGCCGGGTGGCGGTGGTGAAAATCCCCGCAAGCTCGGCAAAGCGGCTTTCTGCGCCACGCTGCCGGCCCACGCTCTCCAGCAGGTCGAGGGCCGCCTGCACGCCGGCCAGATAGTTTTTATCGCCATAGTTGCGGATCCACGAGGCGTAAGGATTGCCTTCCATCACCGTCGCCGGGTCGTCAAGCAGGCGCAAGCCAATCTCGGCATAGCCTGCGACGCAGGGCATCAGCGCCGCCAGCAGATCCAGCGCATCGCCGGAGTGGCCGATATCGAGCACATAGCGGGTGTAGTTCAGGGTTTCCGCCACCTCGGGTTCGGCGGCAATCTCGGGTTCGCCCAGCCCCCAACCGGCGCAGTAAGCCAGATGCAAAGGCAGTTCGGCGACGATGGCATTGAGCGAAGCAGTGGCCGCGCGCATCTCCGGCAGCGTGCGCAGCTTGCTCACCAGCAGGGCGTAAGCGCGGGCGAAGTGGATCAGGAACAGATAATCCTGGGTCAGATAGCGGCGGAACGCGGATTCAGGCAGCGTGCCGGCGGCCAGTTGCCGAATAAAAGGATGAGCAACGTAGTCCTGCCAGTCCGGGCCTGCCTGTTGGCGCAGCCGGCCGTAAAGACCGTTATCGAAAAGGGGAGTAAACATGGGACCTCCAAAAGTGAGTGGAGATCCGGGCGCGCTGAGGTATGAACAGGCAATGACCGAGGGAGTGATTGCCGACCCGTCCCTTCGCTGGCATGACCCAGATCAGGTTCAAAGGGTTCGGCTTGCGCCATCTCAGCCCGTAACAGGACACCCCTCGGAGGAGCCTGTTATACGATATTTGCTTTTTGATTACAATGCTCGGACGAGGGGGAACGACGGGAGCGGCAATCGGTTCGTTTAGTGCGGTTCGCGACGATTTCTCTGGCACCGGCGGCGGCATTTTTGCACTGTAATCCGGTAATGTTGACTCTGAGGAACACTCCCATGAAGAAGATCGGTTTTCTCTCTTTTGGTCACTGGACGCCTTCGGCACAGTCCGGCACCCGTTCGGCGGCGGATGCGCTGCTGCAATCCATCGATCTTGCGGTCGCCGCAGAGGAGCTCGGGGCGGATGGCGCCTATTTCCGCGTGCATCACTTCGCCCGCCAGCTCAGTTCCCCGTTCCCGCTGCTGGCCGCCGTCGGCGCCAAAACCCAGCGCATAGAGATCGGCACCGGCGTGATCGATATGCGCTATGAAAACCCGCTTTATATGGTGGAAGACGCCGGAGCCGCCGATCTGATTTCAGGCGGACGGCTGCAACTCGGCATCAGCCGCGGTTCGCCCGAGCAGGTTATCGAAGGCTGGCGCTATTTTGGCTATACGCCCGCAGAAGGCGAGACCGAGGCCGATATGGCCCGTCGCCACACCGAGGTGTTGCTCGACGCGCTGCGCGGTGAGGGCTTTGCCGAGCCGAACCCGCAGCCGATGTTCCCCAATCCACCGGGGCTGCTGCGCATCGAACCTTTTTCCGCCGGCCTGCGCGATCGCATCTGGTGGGGGGCCAGCTCCAACGCCACGGCGGTGTGGGCGGCAAAACTGGGGATGAACCTGCAAAGCTCGACGCTGAAAAACGACGAAACCGGCGAGCCCTTCCACATTCAGCAGGCCAAGCAGATCCGCGCTTACCGCGCCGCCTGGAAAGAGGCGGGCCACCCGCGTGAACCGCGCGTGTCGGTAAGCCGCAGCATCTTTGCGCTGTTGAACCAGCAGGACCGCAGCTACTTCGGCGGCAGCGGCAAGGAAGGCGATCAGGTCGGGTATATCGACCAGCAAACCCGGGCGATTTTTGGCCGCAGCTACGCCGCCGAACCGGAAGAACTGATCAAACAGCTGGCGCAGGACGAAGCCATTGCCGAGGCGGACACCTTGCTGTTAACCGTGCCTAACCAGTTGGGCGTCGATTACAACGCGCACGTGATTGAGTCGATCCTCACCCATGTCGCTCCGGCGCTGGGCTGGCGTTGATGTCTCAACAATAAAAGGAAGCTGGCCATGTCTCGTATTTTCATTACCGGCTCGGCGGACGGGCTGGGGCGCGCGGCAGCGGAAACCTTGCTGGGCGAAGGGCATCAGGTGATCGTTCACGCGCGCGAGCCAGGCCGGCTTCACGGCGTGCGCGATTTGCTGGACCGCGGCGCGCTGGCGGTCACCGGCGATTTGTCTGATCTGCAGCAGACCCGAGAGGTGGCCGAACAGGTGAACCGCATCGGGCGTCCGGATGCGGTCATTCACAATGCCGGTGTCTTCACCGGGCCGCAGGTGTTGGCGGTCAACGTGATTGCGCCTTATCTGCTGACGGCGCTTATCGCTCGCCCGTCGCGTTTGGTGTATTTGAGCAGCAGCATGCATTTTGACGGCCGCGCCGCGTTGGAAAAGGTGGACTGGCGCGGGCACGCGGCCGTCTCCTATTCGGACAGCAAACTGTGGGTGACGGCGCTCGCCGCCGCCGTAGCCCGGCGTTGGCCGGGCGTGGTCAGTAGCGCGGTCGATCCCGGCTGGGTGCCGACCAAAATGGGCGGCGAAAATGCGCCCGGCGATCTGCGCCTGGGGCACCTGACGCAAGAGTGGCTGGTCACCAGCGAAGATGCGCAGGCCGGCGTTTCCGGCGGTTATTGGCATCACCAGCGCCGTCTGGAGCCGCATGCCGCCGCGGGCGATCCGGCTTTTCAGGATGCGCTGTTGGCGGAACTCGAACGCGTTACCGGCGTTGCGCTGGCGATATCCTGAGCGGAAAATCGGTGGCGGCCAGGGTGGCATGAAATGCGCGTTATTGACTTATTTTGCTCAAATTGTATTTTAAAGCCATGCATACATTCCTGATTATCGTCCCCGAAGGGGGCATGCTGTTTGAGTCGGCGGGTATCGCCGATATCCTGATGCAAGCCAACCGCTTGAGGCCCAACGACGCTCCGCTCTATCGGATTGAGGTCGCCACCACGCAATCTCATCGGGTGGTGCATGGGTCATCAGGATTGAATTTGCTGGCCGATCACCGCCTTGCCGATCTCGACCCTGAACAGGAACGTGACACTGTCATTGTCACCGGAAAGGGGGCGACCGAGGAAGAAGGCGCGTTTGTCGCAGGCTGGCTGCGTCGCGCCGCCCCCAACGCACGCCGTATCGCTTCCGTTTGCGGTGGGGCCCTGCTGCTTGCCGAGGCCGGTTTGCTCGAAGGGCGCCGGGCGACGACGCACTGGCGCTTGTTGGATACCCTGCAATCTCGTTTCCCGAAGGTGAAGGTCGAAAACGGGCCGATCTACGTTCAGGACGGGCCCGTCTGGACCTCCGGCGGCGTCAGCTCCGGTTTCGATCTCACTCTGGCGCTGGTGGAAGACGATTACGGTTTTATTCAGGCACGCGAAGTGGCGCAAGATCTGGTGATGTTTCTTCGTCGCCCCGGCGGGCAGTTGCAGTTCAGCCGCTATCCGTTGAATCAGGCCAAAACGCCTGGCCCGATCCGCGATCTCCAGTCCTGGATCCTGGAAAACCTGGACGGCGATCTTTCCGTTGAGAAACTGGCCGAAAGGGTCGCCATGAGCCCGCGAAACTTTACGCGCGTCTTCACCCGCGAGACCGGCATCTCTCCCGCCAAATTCGTCGAAGAAGGGCGCTTGCATACCGCCCGGCAGCGCCTGGAGCAGAGTGCGGAAGGCATCGAGCATATCGCCGTGACCACCGGCTTCGGCAATGGCCTCAACCTGCGGCGCGTGTTCGAAAGAAACCTGCAACTGACGCCTACCGAGTACCGCGATCGTTTCCATTCGCGCAATTTGGCGTAAATTGATCTATAAACGTCATTTGCGCCATGTGTCTCTCCCGGCTAGATTGGCAGGCAGAGACAATAACGAAGGGGTAGATCATGGTCAAAGTAGGCATTAACGGTTTCGGCAGAATCGGGCGCAATGTTTTACGTGCGGCATTAGGGCGCAGTGACTTTCAGGTTGTCGCGATCAACGATTTGACCGACAGCAAAACTCTGGCGCATCTGCTGAAATACGACTCGCTGTCAGGCACCTTGGCCGCCAGCGTCGAGGCCGGTGAAAACCAGCTGCAGCTGGATGGCCGGCCGATTCATGTTTTCTCTGAAAGAGATCCTGGCGCAATCCCGTGGAACAGCGTCGGCGTCGACATCGTGATCGAAGCGACGGGCTTTTTTACCGACAAAAGCCAGGCCGAGGTGCACATCACGAAAGGCGGTGCCAAGCGCGTTATCATCTCGGCGCCGGCCAAGAACGACGACATCACCATAGTGATGGGCGTTAACCATCAGGATTACGATCCGGCCAGGCATCGGGTGGTCAGTAACGGCAGTTGCACCACCAACGGGCTGGCGCCTGCCGCGCAGGTGCTGCATCAGACCTTCGGCATTGAATACGGCCTGATGAACACCACCCACGCCTACACCAATAGCCAGGCACTGCACGATCAGCCGGAAAAAGATTTACGTGGCGCGCGCGCTGCCGCTCAGTCGATTGTGCCTTACTCCAGCGGCGCGGCCAAAGCGCTCGGCAAGGTGATCCCGGAGCTGGATGGCCGCCTGACCGGCTACTCGCTGCGGGTGCCGGTCCCGGTGGTGTCTATCGTTGATTTAACGGTGACCTTGAAACGCGAAGCGACGAGCGAAGAAATCAACGCCGCCTTCCGCCAGGCGGCGGAGTCGGGGCCGCTCAAGGGGATCCTTGGCTACAGCGATGAACCTTTGGTGTCGAGCGATTATAAAGGCGATCCGCGTTCGTCCATTATCGACGGGCTGTCTACCTTGGTTATCGGCGGCAAGCTGGTCAAGATCCTGGCCTGGTATGACAACGAATGGGGTTTCTCCAACCGCCTGGTCGATCTCGCGTTGCTGATGGAAAAACGCGGGTTGTAGTCGGTTACCCGAGCAGGGGCGCTGCATGCTGCGCCTGCGATGCCAGACGCCAGAAAATCGTCCCCTCAGGGGACGATTTTTTTCAGCGCAGTATCATAACCGCGCGATACGCATTAACTCGTCTTTGGCCCCAGGGGCCACCGCCAGCACCGGCGCGCCGCGCAACAGCTGTTCCCCTTGAGCGTTAAACGGATGCGTCCAGCCGCCGGCTTCGTTCACCAGGCAATAACCCGCCAGACAGTCCCAGGCGTGCATATAAGGTTCGTAATAACCGACCAGCCGCCCGGCGGCGACCCATGCCAGCATCATGGCGCCGGAACCGTTGCGGAAGAAATTGCCGCCGACCGCCGTGATCTCGGCGGCGATTTCACCGACGCGTTCAGGTGCCACATAGCTGTTGGCGCCAAACCCGGTGATGTGGTTTTGCAAGGTGCGCGCCGGATCCACATGCAGCGGTTTGCCATTGAGCGTGGCACCCGCACCTTGCGCCGCGATGAAGCATTCCTGTTGGCAGGGTGCCATGATCACGCCGATCACCGGCTCGCCCTGATAAATGACGGCAATGGACACGCACCAGTTCGGCATGCCGTTGACGAAGGGGCTGGTGCCGTCAATCGGATCGACCACCCAGTGATAGCCTGAATTCCCGGGTTGCAGGCCGAACTCTTCACCGAGAAAACCGTCGTCCGGAAACGCCTGGGCGATCTGTCCGCGGATCAGCAGCTCGACCTCGCGATCGGCGATCGATACCACGTCCTGCGCATCGCGTTTGGTTTCGATCACCAGGCTTTCGCGACGGTTGAAATAGTCCAGCGCCTTGGCTCCCGCCTCGCGCGCCACCCGTTCGGCCAGCGCCAGACGCCGGGAGATTTGTTCGTTCATAGCAGATCCTTAAAGTTGCGGGCCGTCACTGGGCAATCAGCGCCAGCCCCTGAGGTTTGAAATCAATGGCCACGCGCGTGGCCGGCGCCAGTTGGCGTTCCATCTGCACATCGACGATAAACAGAGCGCCGAGGTCGGTTTTCACTTCATACTCGATATGGTCTCCGAGCCAGGTGCTGTGGGTCACCTCGCCGTTCAATGCACCGCTCTGCTCCGCATGCAAAGTAATGAATTGCGGCCGCACGGACAGTTGCGCGGCGCCGGGGCGCGCTTTGGCACCCGGCACCCGATACTGACGGCTACCCAGGCTGATGAGCGCTTCGCCACCGTCCACCCGTTCAATGTCACAGGGCAGGATATTGGCCTCACCCATGAAATCGGCGATAAACACCGACGCGGGCGAGTGATAAAGCTCCTGCGGCGCACCCTGCTGGGCAATATGCCCTTCTTTCATGACGATAATCTTATCGGACACCGCCAGCGCTTCTTCCTGATCGTGGGTCACGTACACCGCAGTGAACCCGAGGCGCTGTTGCAAATCGCGGATCTCGGTGCGTACGCGGCGCCGCAGCCGCTCGTCAAGATTGGATAAGGGCTCATCGAGCAGCAGCACCTGCGGCTCCAGCACCAACGCGCGCGCCACGGCGATGCGTTGCTGCTGGCCACCGGACAGCTCGGCGGGCAGGCGCTTGCCCATGTTTTCCAGCCCGACCAGCTTCAGCCCTTCGTGCGCCCGATCCAGCGCTTCTTTGCGCGGCAGCTTGCTGGCGAGCAGGCCGTACATGACGTTGTCCAGCGCGTTCATATGCGGGAACAGCGCGTAGGATTGAAACACCATAGCCACGTCGCGCTCGTTGGCGGGCAGATGGGTCACCTCTTTGCCGCCGATCAGGATGCGCCCGGCGGTCGGGTGCTCCAGGCCAGCCAGCAGGCGCAGGGTGGTGGTTTTGCCGCAGCCCGAGGGGCCGAGCAGCGTCACCAGCGTGCCTGGTTCGACGGTAAGCGAGAGGCCGGGCAGGGCGGTGAAATCGGCAAACTGTTTGGTGACGTTTTCAAACACCACCGAGCCGGAACGAATGGCGGTCATACGGCAGTCTCCTGTTGTAAGGCCGGCGGCGATGCCACCGGCGGTGTGGCGATACGGGATACGCGGCGCAGGCGACGTTCGCCGACCAGCAGTTGGAAAGTGAGGATCACCGCCAGCATCACCACGATAAGCACGGAGGAGTAGGCGATAGCCACGCCGTATTCCCCGTTTTCGACCAGCCCGACGATGTAGGAGGTGGCCATGTTGTACTGGGCGCTGACCAGAAAAATCACCGCGCTGATGGAGGTAATCGCCCGCACGAAGGCATAGACCAGGGCTGCGCTGATGGCGGGTTTCAACAGCGGTAAAATCACCTTGCGCAGGGTGCGGAAGCTGCCGGCGCGCAGCGTCAGCGACGCTTCATCCAGGCTGCGGTCCAATTGGCTCATGGCCGCGATGCCGCCGCGCACGCCCACCGGCATGTTGCGGAACACAAAGCAGGCGACCAGGATCAGGGCGGTGCCGGTGATTTCCAGCGGTGGCAGGTTATACGCCATGATGTAACTGACGCCGATCACCGTGCCGGGGATGGCAAAGCTGAGCATCAACATAAACTCGAAGGTCTGGCGGCCGGCAAACTTCTGCCGCACGATAAGCCAGGCGGTGAGCAGGCCGACGATGGCCGTGAGCGGCGCGGCGATCAGCGCGATTTCCAGGGTGGTCCAGAACGAGTTCCAGGCGACGCCGGTCCAGAGGATCTGGCCGCCGCTCCACTGGAAGCCGAATGCGCGGGTGTAATGCGCCAGGGTCAGGCTGTTGTCCAGCCCCCACGACTGAACAAAACCGCCGATTAAAATCATGCCGTACACCACCAGCGTGAACAGGCCCCAGGGGATCACCAGCCCGTAAACGCCATAGCGCAGCCCGCGCGGCAGGCCGCAGTGCATGCCTGAATCGCCTTTACCGGTCACGGTGGCGAAGCTTTTTCCCGCCAGCCACAGGCGTTGCAACACAAAGGCGCTGAGGGTAAAGCACAGCAGGATGATCGCCAGCACCGCCGCGCGGCTCGGATCGTTTTGCGCCCCTACCACCGAGAAGAAGATCTCGGTCGAGAGCACGCCGTGGCTGCCGCCGAGCACCATAGGGTTACCGAAATCCGCCATGCTTTCGATAAAACTGATCAGGAAAGCATTGGCCAGGCCGGGCGCCATCAGCGGCAGCGAAACGTAACGGAAGGTGCGCCAGCGGTTGGCGCGCAGCGTTTGCGAGGCTTCTTCCAGCGAAGGGCTGACGCCTTCCACCACGCCAATCAGCACCAAAAAGGCGATCGGGGTGAAAGAAAGCACCTGGGCAATCCAGATCCCGGTCAGGCCGTACAGCCAACGCCCCGGCTCGATGCCGAACAGGGTGGAAAGCAGCTCGGTGACGATGCCGGAACGGCCAAACAGCAGCATCAGCGCCAGGCCAATGACGAACGGCGGCGTGATGATCGGCAGCACGCTGAGCAGGCGCAGCCCTTTCTTGAACGGCAGCGGCGTGCGGGTGGCGGCCAGCGCAAAGGCCAGGCCGAGCAGAGTCGATCCGCCGGCGGTCATCAGCGCCAGCCACAGGGTGCGCCAGGCGGTGCCGCAACTGCCGCCTTTCAGGCAACCGAGGCTCCAGATCGCCGGATCCTGCATATTGGCGATCAGGCCGTCCGGTTTAAACGCGCCGTCAGCGTCCTGCACCGAGGCGACAAACATGCTCAGTACCGGGTAAAGCACGAAGGAGCTGACCAACGCGACCAGCAGCACGATCGAGGACACCACAAAGGCATCCCCCTTCAGCACGCCACGCTCGGCCAATCCAAAAGAGAACAGCAGCAAAAACGCGGTGAGCAACGCAATAGCGCCGGCGCCAAAGGCGGGTTGGCCGTCGCCGAGCGCACCAAACAACTGCTCGCTCCATTGCCAGTTCCAGCCGCTGTAACCTATGGCGTGGCCTTCAAACAGCAGGAAGAGGATGCCTGCGGCGGCGGCAGACATCAGTAACTGCGAGCGCAACCGGCCCACCTGCAGCAGGCGGCCCAGCGAGCAAACCAGCAGCAACAGCAGCGCAATAGCCAGCCACGGGCGTTGAAAAGCCAGGATTTGCCACAGCGCAGGAGCGCTTTCCCGATCCTGCCACAGCGTATTCAACCAGCTGAAGTCGAAGAATCCGGCTTCCTGGCTGTACCAGGGCAGCAGCAGCAATGCGAGCGCGCCCAGCACAAGAGCCACGTCTAAGCGGCGGTTTTGAGCATTCATCGTAACCTCGATCGTTCATTATTCCTTTTCTGCGAGCCGTGCGGGCGCGGCGTGCCACGCCCGGTTCATCGGCAACGGCAGAAAGTGCGAGAGGGAATGGACGGGAATTACTGCGCGCCGGAGCCGATCTCTTTATCCCAGCGGCTGAGCAGCTCTTTGCGTTTTTCCGTGGCGCCGTAGGTTTTAAAGTCGTAGTCGATCAGTTTGATGTTCTCGAAGCGCGGCGCATATTCCGAGATCGCCGCTTCGCGGTTTGACGGCAATTGGAAGGATTTGGCGTCTTTCATGTGCGATTGTGCTTCGGCACCGAGCGCCCAGTCGTACCACAGCTTGGCATTGGCAAGGTTGCGCGCGCCTTTGACAATCGACATGGAGCCAATTTCAAACCCGGTCCCCTCGCAGGGCGCGATGGCCTTCACCGGGAAACCATCGACCTGCATCGCCACCGCATCGTGCATAAAGACGATGCCTACCGTCGTTTCGCCGCGGGCCGCCGCTTTAACCGGTGCGGAACCCGATTTGGTGTACTGCGAAATATTGGCGTTGAGTTTTTTCAGGTAATCGAAAGCCTTGTCTTCGCCCATGATCTGCACCAGCGTGGCGAGGGTGTTGTAGGCGGTGCCGGAGGAGTTCGGGTTGGCCATCTGGATCTCGCCCTTGTAGGCCGGATCCAGCAGATCGGCCCAGCAGGCCGGGACTTTGAGTTTTTTCTCTGCCAGCAGCTTGGTGTTGTAGCCCCAGCCCAGCGCACCGGCGTAAACGCCCACGGTGCGGTAGTCGGCACTCTCCGCCTGCTTGCGCGCCCAGTCGTGTTGTTGGTCAAGCAGCGGCGATTTATAGGGCTGGGTTAAGCCTTCGTTGGCGGCCTGCATATGGGGATCGCCGGTGCCTGCCCACCAAATATCGGTGCGCGGGTTACGCGCTTCGGTTCGGATGCGTGCATAGGCTTCTCCGGCGGACAGGCGCACCATGCTGACGTTGACATCCGGGTGCTGTTTCTCGAAGAGCGTGGTCATTTGCTCGCAGACCACGACATCGGCGGAGCAGATCATATTCAGTTTTCCGGCGGCGTGAGCCGGCAGGGCCGAGAGCGCGGAGCCGGCGGCGATGAGCGCCATCAGGGTGACTCGATGCATGGTGTTCTCCTGGTTTGTGTAGGGTGGCGATACGTTGTCGCCATTTTTTTTGCACGTGTGTGCAAATAACTAGAGGATAAAAATTGTGCTGTCAATTGCGATATAGAACAATTCAACCTATTCGTCACAAAAATGAAACAAAATTTCTGCAATAAATTTGCACAGCTTTGCAAAGTGCGGCAAACTTTATCGGAACGCGTAACGGATGGATGTAACCATGGCGGTAGACAAGGCAATGATCAGTGCCAAAGACGTAGCGGAGCTGGCCGGCGTGTCCCGATCGGCGGTGTCGCGCACCTATACGCCCGGTGCCAGCGTCTCGGCGGCAACCCGCGAAAGGGTGATGTGGGCGGCGGAGCAACTGGGCTACCACGTTAATCATTTGGCGCGGGGATTGGTGCGCAATCGCAGCGGCATTGTCTGCCTGATCGTGTCCGAACTGGCGACCCCTTACCGGGCCAGCCTGGTGCGATTGCTGACCCAGCATTTGCAGGCGGCGGGAAAGATCGCCATGTTGATTAACACCGATCGTTCCGACGACAGCGTGTCCCAGGCGTTGCAGCAGGCGATTAACTTCCGCGCCGATGCGTCTTTTGTCCTCTCCGGCATGCCGGACAGCGCCATCGCCCGCCTGTGCCACCGGCACGGCCAGCGGCTGGTGCTGATTAACCGCAACGATGCGCTACCGGGTTCGCTCAGCATCAACCTGGATAACGAAGAAGCGGCCGGCACGGTGATGATGGCGTTTGTCCGCGCCGGTTGCCGGCGGATCGCCTTTGCCAACTCGCTGGCGGGCACGCCAAGCCTGATGGCCCGCGAACGCGGTTTTCTCCAGGCGGCGGAAGCGGCGGGGCTGGCGGTGAGCGTCGAGCGCTTTGGCACCACGTCGTACGAGAGCGGGCAAATTCTGGCGCACCGGCTGTTAACCCGTCGGGAGCGGCCTGATGCGGTGTTCTGCGTCACCGATCTGCTGGCCTGCGGTTTTATGGATGAGGCGCGCCATCGCTTTGCGTTGCGCATTCCGGAAGATCTTTGCGTGGCCGGGTTCGATGATATCCCGCAGGCGGGCTGGTCATCCTACAACCTCACCACCTTTACCCAACCGGTGGAGCAGTTCGCTCGGGAAGCGGTGGCATGGCTGGTGGCGGAAGAGGAGAACGAAGAGAACATGGCGCCGGCGCTGGGGCAGGAAATGCCGGGCGAAACGCGGATGTACCATGCCGACTTCATTTGGCGCAGCACCATTCGCGGCGGCTGAGAGCGGGGCGGTTCAGCCTGCTCCCCGCGTATGTTTCTTTTTCGGCAAATAATGCGGCCGCGCCGTGTGGCCGATCACAAATTGCGCCCGGACGCGGTGAAAAGTTCTCCCCGGTATTTAGTCTGAGATAACCAACCGTTGATAACCGGTGCGCTGATACCTGCCGGCCATGCCCCTGCACCGGGCGCTCAACCCAGTGTATGATGAGGGCCCGCATCAGCAACGGTTATTCCCACCGTGCCGCCACAGGAGAACGACCCGTGAATCAGAGCCAGCGCGAACACATTGCTACGGTAATGGCCAGCCTCAGCAACAAGGCGCATTTGCTGGCCTCGCGTTTCCATGAACAGACTATTCGCGACTCCTGGCAGCGCTGCGTGGAACATCATGGCCTTGATCCCCGCCGCATGCAGGAAGCGCGCATCTTGCCGTGGCATGAGCTGCGGGAACACCGCCAGGAAATGGAAGAGTTTCGTCACATTGCCCATCACGGCCTGACGGTGTTGTATCAGCAGATTGCCGCCGCCGGCTACGTGGTGCTGTTGACCGATGCGCGCGGTATCACCGTGGATTACCTGGGGGACGCCAATGCGGAAATCAGCCTGCGTCGTGCCGGGCTGTTCCTCGGGGCGCAGTGGACGGAAGCCTGCGCAGGCACCTGCGCCGTGGGCACCGCGCTGGCCACCGGCAAGGCGCTGACCGTGCATCAGGCCGATCATTTCGACGCCACCCATATCCCGCTGACCTGCACCGCCGTTCCCCTGTTCGATCCGCAGGGGCAGTTAAACGCCATTCTTGATATTTCCGCGCTCAGCTCGCCGCAACCAAAATCCAGCCAGCAGTTGGCGCTACAGCTCGCTAAAATTTATGCGCATCAGATTGAAAATGCCTGGTTTGAGCACCGGCATCGCGGCGATTGGGTGCTGAAACTCAGCCCGGCATCGTCGTTTGTTGAGGTTAGCCCGGATTTCCTGATCGCCTTTGATGCCGCCGGCAAAGTGGTGGGGCATAACCACCGCGCCCAGCGCATGCTGGAAAACGAGCTGGGCATCGCCGCGCCGCCGGTACACTGCCGCAGCACGCTGCTCGGCCGGCCGATTGAACAACTGTTTAATACGTCCATCGACAGTCTTCCCGATTGGCTGGCCAGCGCCAGCGGGCAGCAGGGTACGCTCGAACGCGCCCGCAGCGGGGAGAAACTCTACGTTACCGCCGTGCAGCCCGTTCGGCGTGCGCCACGTAAGGCCGCAGCCGGCCAGGGCGCGTTACCTCCGGCGCTGGCCGCGCTGAACGGCGGCGACGCGGCGTTGCAGCTCCAGCTCCAGCGTGCCGCCCGGCTGCTGGAGGCGCCGCTGCACCTGATGGTTCACGGTGAAACCGGCTGCGGGAAAGAGTTTTTTGCCAAAGCCTTTCACCAGGCAAGCAACCGCCGCCATCGGGCGTTTGTGGCGGTGAACTGCGCGGCGATCCCGGCGGCGCTGATTGAGAGCGAACTGTTCGGCCATCTGCCCGGCAGTTTCTCCGGCGCAGGCAGTAAAGGGCGGCGCGGGCTGATCCAGGAAGCCGACGGCGGCACGTTGTTCCTTGATGAGATAGGCGATATGCCGCTGGAGATGCAGACCCGGTTGCTGCGGGTGTTGGCGGAGCAGGAGGTGTTGCCGGTGGGGGCCTCGCGTCCGGTATCGGTGGATATCCGCGTGATCTCCGCGTCGCACCACGCGCTGGATCAACTGGTGCAGGAAGGGCGTTTTCGTGCCGATCTGTTCTACCGTTTGCAGGGGGCGCGTATCTCGCTGCCTGCGTTACGCCAGCGCAGCGACCTCGACTGGCTGGTGGATAAACTGCTGGCCGGTAAGGCGCAGCTCTCCGCCGCCGCGCGTCGCCGCCTGCATCAGCACCGTTGGCCGGGCAACCTGCGTGAACTGAGCAATGCGCTGGATTACGCCGCCGCACTCTGCGATGGGGGCCGCATCGAGGCCACCGATCTGCCGGAAGGGTTGACGGCGGCGATCCCCGCCAGCCCGCTGCCGATGGTTAACGCCGAAGCCGATGCGGCACTGCCGCCGGAGGCACAGTTGTTGATCCAATATCTGCGTGCCGCCCGCTGGAACCACAGCGCCGTCGCACGGCAAATGGGCATCAGCCGAATGACGCTCTATCGCCGCATGCAGCGCTTCGGCATTCAGTCGCCGGTGCATGACTAACCCCGCCTTATAGGAGTGGTGGATAAGGGGAGATGATGAAGGATGTTTCTCAGGCTGCCGCCGTTAACGGCGGCCGGTTTTCACTGCAGCCATCGCGGCTGATGTTTTTTCCGGACCCTACGCAGGCCGAAGCCGGCCTGTTTGCCCGCGCTGCCGCCGGAGAGGCGGTGGCACAGCTGTGGCACTCGCCGCTGTCGCTGGTGGTTCCGGGCAGCTATAAGCGTTTTGCCTCGCTGGAATCGGCGCGCCAACAGTTTGCCGCAGACGGGTGTCCGGTGTTTTTGCGTAAGTCCGGCGGCGGGCTGGTACCGCAGGGGCCCGGCATCGTGAATGTCAGCCTGGCATACCCGATAGCGCGCACTCTGGGTGAAGCGGCAGAAGAGGTGTATGAGCATTTGTGCGCCATTCTCCGCAGTGCGCTGGCCGCCCGGGGCGTGGTGGCCCACTGGCAGGCGGTGGAAGGATCCTTCTGCGACGGGCGCTTCAATCTTGCCTGCGGCGACGGGGCGGCGGCACGTAAAATCGCCGGTACCGCCCAATATTGGCGGCCGGTGGCGAGTCAACCTGCCGACGAGCCGCGGCGGCACGTGGTGCTGGCCCATGCGGCGCTGTTGGTGGATTGTGATTTGGCGGCGGCGCACCGTTATGCCAATCAGTTTGAGGCGGCATTGGGCAGTGGGCGGTATTATCAAGCGGAGAAAACCGTTAGCGTGGCGCAAATGGCGCCGGACGTTACCCACGATCTCCGCGACGAGATAGTCGATGCGCTAGGGGCGGCGATCCTGCGTTCCCCGGCACCGTTGTAACTTTGCGGGGCGCTCGGAATTGCGTCTTGAGCTTAGATGGCGGACCGAGGGGCCGCCATCTCGTCATACCTGCGATACCTTTTACTGCGGTGGACGCACCAGGATTTTAACCTGTTGTTTTTCTTTCACCAGCGCTTCAAAACCCTGCTCCACCAAATCAGCCAGTTCGATACGCTTGGTCACCAGCTTGTCGGCCTGGAAGTAGCCCTGGGTCATCAGATCCATCACCGCCGGGAAAATATGGCGATAAGCGATAATCCCTTTGACTGAACGTTCGCTGAGCACCACTTTGTTCGGATGGAATGCCGCTTCCCCTTCCCAGATGGAGACGATAATCGTCTCGCCTTCGTAGCGAGTGCTGTCGATGCACTGTTTTAGCACCACCGGCACGCCGGTCACTTCAAACGCCACGTCAACGCCACCCGCGCTCAGCTCGCGTATTGTGGCGACGGCATCGTCTTTGCTGGGGTCGATAACCACTTTCGCCCCCAGTTCGCGCGCTTTTTCTGCCCGCTGAGGTGACAGTTCGACCACATAAATTTCTGCCGCACCGGCTGCGCGCAATGCTTCAATCACCAGCAGGCCGATGGGGCCGGCACCGAAGACGGCCGCTTTATCCCCGGCTTTCAATTTGCTCATCCGCACCGCATGAAGGGCTACCGCCGCAGGTTCTACCAACGCACCTTGCTCATAGCTGAGCGCATCGGGCATGCGGTGTACCATATGCTCGTCTACCATGGTAAAGGAGGAGAAGCCGCCGCCACCGCCGGACAGACCGTGAAAACCCAGATCGGCGCACAGGTTATATTTGCCTTCGCGGCAGGCTTCGCACTGCCGACAAGCCAGGATCGGCTCTACGACCACGCGGTCACCGGCTTTGAATTTCGTCACGCCGCGACCGACGTCCACCACTTCACCGGAAAACTCATGGCCCATGACGATAGGCGCGATGTCATGGCTTAGCTTGTGAGGTTTGCCTACCGGGGCAAAAATCGGTCCGGCGAGGTATTCGTGCAGGTCGCTGCCGCAAATTCCGGTCCAGGCTACCTTGATTTTCACCTTACCGGCGGAAACCTGAGGTTCTTCAATATCATCAATACGGATGTCGCGCGCCTGATACCAACGAGCTGCTTTCATCATCTTCCCCTTGAAATTAACCGTAAACCTGCCTCGGCGGCCGATACGTCGGTGGCCGAGGCAGAGACTCAACGCAGGAGATAGCGAAAAACGTGCCAATGTGACGATACAGGGAAAAGTGATGTTATTTCAGCGAGTTGTCTTGTTTCTGTTAAAGGTGCTACCCGTTACAGGTGTGTGATGAGACACCTGTAACAGATGCGGGTGTAACAGGGCGCTTATACCTGGTGAACCCTCTTATCCCCGTCGGCGCCGGTGTTCATGTGTTTGTGATGTTTGTGATGCGAGCCGGGAACCGCTCCAGCACCGTTGCCGCCATTGCCCCCGTTGCCGCCGTTGCCGCCATTGCCGCCGTTGCCGCCGTTGCCACCGTTGCCACCATCTCCTCCATCTCCTCCATTTCCTCCATTTCCTCCGTTTCCACCATTTGCATCGTTGCCGCCTATGCCACCCATGCCGCCACCCATGCCGTCGCCGGGGGCTCCGTCGCCTCCTTTCCCACCATCCTGACAGCCCGAGCCAGGGACGCCGTTTTTACCGTTCTGACCGTTAGGGGAGTTGTCTTGCCCGTTTTGGCCGTTTTGGCTTTCGCAGGCGGAGAGCTGAATGGCGACCGAGGTTCTGGCCTCACTTGATTGCGGTATGGAAAGGAAAACACCGGAAGAAAAGGGGATAAGAAATAATAAATTTCGTAGTTTCAACATAGACATTTCATCCTTGTCATTGATAGCCACCTCAATGGGCGGAGGCCAACGGGCACCCAGGTAATATTCTGCTTCGGTCATTAATGGCCGTCAATAAATGCAGGGGCAATGGAAAGCCGGTCAGCCCGCCGGGCCCTGCCCGGCAAATTGTCGCAATGCGCAATGGACGGCGGCGGTGATGGCGCGATAGCCGATATCGCTATGTCCGGGGGAACTCGGGGCATGCGTGTCACTTTTTCTCACCCAATAGTGCGATTTGACACAATTTCATATAAGAAAAATCTGTATTAAAAGTGGCTCAGGAAAAATAGCGATGGATAACAGGGATAAAGCCGTCTGTGGACGTAAGGTCGACAGGTTGGTTTGCCATCACGGTTGTCGTCTGCAAAGGCAATGCCAAAGCCCGCTGGCGGTGCAAGGAAGCGATTCGCACAAGAAAAGTGTGACGCTGGGGAGCGGGATTCATTTTCATAAGATCAGGGGGTTACATGTCATATTCATCTACGGCCCGCATCGTCGCACTGACGTTGGCAACGTTGGGGTGCGCCAGTGCGCAATCATCTTCCGGTGAGACGATATCGGTTGGTGTCGATAATTTTGTCCGTGCCGAGTCCGATCTTTATATGGGCAATATGGTGGCGGACGGCGGATTGGGGCGCTTTGTGCATAGCCGCGAACCGATTTCCATTGACGCGCAGAGCGTCATCCGCATGAATCGGGACACGCTCTACTCGAGTGCGGTGTTCGATCTCGATGCCGGCCCGGTCACGATCACCTTGCCGGAGGCCGGTAAGCGATTCATGTCGATGCTGGTGGTCAACGAAGACCACTACGTTCCCGCCGTCTTTTATGGCGCCGGTCGCCATACGTTGACGAAGGAGGAGGTCGGCACTCGTTATGTTTTCGTCGCTATCCGTACGCTGGTCGATCCTGCCGATCGCCAAGACGTTGAGCAGGTGCATGCACTACAAGATGCCATCAAGGTTAGTCAGGCTCAGATAGGGGAGTTCGTGGTACCGAAATGGGATCCGGCGAGTCAGAAAAAGATGCGCGATGCCTTGCTGGTTCTCGGGGATACGCTCCCCAACTACAACCAGGCATTTGGCACCAAGAGCACGGTCGATCCTATTCAGCATTTGATCGCGACGGCGTCCGGATGGGGAGGCAATCCGAGCAAGGATGCGATTTATCTCGGCGGCGTGATGCCGAAGAATGACGGGAAAACCGTTTATCGGCTCAAGGTCGGGCATGTACCGGTGAAGAGTTTTTGGTCCGTGAGCGTTTATAACGCCAAGGGTTACTTCGAGAAAAACCCGTATGACGCCTATTCGCTAAATAACCTCACCGCCCAAAAAAGCGATGATGGTTCGATTGTGATCCAATTTGGTGGTTGCGACGGCAAAATTGCGAATTGTCTGCCGACCATGCCCGGTTGGAACTACACGGTCAGGCTTTATCAGCCTGAGGACGAAATCCTGAATGGTCAATGGCATTTCCCGGAGCCGCAGTGATCCGCCCGGTATTTTCCTGAACCTGTTTTTTTACTTTTTCTCCCTTAATTGTGCCGTTTGACACAATTAGGAATAAGAAAAATCTGTATTAAAAATATGTCAGGGAGAAACAGGGATGGACGACAGGGATAACGCCGTCTTTGGACATGACGTTCGCTAATGATGGGCGCGGGAAGTGAGAGCGTGTTTTCACTCTCTCTTTGTTTCAATCACCCCTTTTAGCCTGTCGAATTGCACTTTTCGGCAAGCGGTGCAAAGACATAATGCTTTTTCCAGCTGTGCAGGCGCTTTTAAGCAGCCCCTCGCGCACCGGGGTTTTTTGCGCCCTTTTCCGGGCAGGAGGGTTATCCGCAGGCATAGGGTTGGCTATGCCATGACTGAAAAAATAAAAAGTAATTAGCCAAAACCTATTTCCGGTCAAGGGAATGGATGACGGGAATATATCCCGGATAGAGGTTAAACATGCCGATGAATCAGAATAAAAACGAAAAGAAAATAGAGAAAGGAACAAGGATATGACAAGCAAGAAAAACGGGATTTATAAATCGTTCGGGCTTCCTGCCTTTGCGCTGATGGCGGCGCTGCCGTTGTCCGTACAGGCCGCTTCCGATGGGGACCAGAGTATAACGCTGGGCGGCGGGGTGGCGGTGAGCCCGTTGTATGAAGGCTCCTCGCGTTATGAAGCCTTTCCTTCTCTGGTGGCGAAGGCGGTGATGCCGACGCAGAACTGGGGAACCTTCACGGCAGATTTTCCTGACGGTTTGCGCTGGGACTTGCCGGGGGCTTCTTCCGTGGGGTTGGCGCTGCTGGCCGGATATGACATGGGCCGCAAGGAAAAAATCCGTACCCTGGGAGGCAGCAATAATCATCTGAAGGGGATGGGCGATCTGGACGGCAGCGCGATGCTCGGTGCGGAAGCCTATTGGCGTCTGCCGGCCGGCCGGCTGTTCGTTCGTGGCTGGCAGGCTACCCGCAGCCGCGAATACGGCGGCGAGGATCTGGGGCACACTGCATACCTTGAAGCCGGTGCCGACTACTCGCTGCCGCTGTCCTCCTCACTGACGCTGGATTCCGCGCTGTACGGGACCTGGAGCGACAGAGACGACATGATGGCGCGTTTCGGGGTGACGGGAGAGCAGGCCGATCGTAGCGGCTTCAGCGAATATCATGCCGGCGGCGGTATGCGGAATGTGACGTTAAAAACCGGCCTGACCGTCCAGTTACAGCCTCATATTGCCCTGCAGGGCGGGATGAAGCTGTACGCCTTGACGGCGGATGCGCGTAGCAGCCCGTTGACGGATAAGACGGTGGGGGCGGGCTTCTACCTGAATGCGGTGTACCAATTCTGAGTGCCTTGATAGCGCTGCCCTCTGCGGCAGCGACCGACTCTGGAGATCATCATAAATGAAAAAGTCATGCGTCCCTTTGTACCTGATAGCGCCGTTGGCCGGCCTGTTGTGTTCCGGCCTGGCGGCGGCGAGCGATACCGGGCCGACGGTAACGGACCCGCATTTTAAGCTGGCGCCGGGCTACCTTGAACCGGCCAGCCTGCCGGTGCGCTTAGCCCTGCTCGGAGGGCCGCCAAAACCGGACTCTGCGGCATTCGCTCGCGATGAAGAGGCACGGCGGGCGGCATTGGCGTTACGTGGGTCTGCCCGTGAAAAACTGGCCGCAACGGACGCCGAGTTGACCTTTCCTGCGCCGGCAAAATCGTTCTCGTGCGCGCTGGGCACCGATATCAACGAGAAAAAGACGCCGCACCTTTACGCCATGATGCAGCACGTATTGACGGATGCGGGTGGCTCAACCTACGCAGGAAAGAACGCGTATAACCGTACTCGCCCGTTTGTGCAGCATGACGAGGGAACCTGTCGCAAAGACATGGAGCCGGTGCTGCGTACCGACGGCTCCTGGCCGTCCGGCCACTCGGCGGCTGGCTGGGCCTGGGGCCTGGTGTTGGCCGAAGTGCAGCCGGCACGGGCGACCGAGCTGCTGGCGCGCGGTCTGGCGTTTGGTCAGAGCCGGGTCGTCTGCAATGCGCATTGGCAAAGCGACGTGGATGCAGGGCGCATCATGGGGGCCGCCACGGTAGCCGTGCTGCATGACAACCCGGCTTTCCTGGCCGATTTGGCCGCTGCCAAGCGCGAAGTGCAGGACGCCACCAAAGCGAACCTGAAACCCACCGAGGACTGCGCGGCTGAACGTGTTGCTCTCTCCCTGAGTATGCACTGAGAAGAGCATGGCCATGATGAATTGTGACAATCTGCAAAACAGACTCGCCTGGCGGACTCTGCCTGCGGCGCTTTTCGCGTCCGGCGTTTTGAGTCTCCCGGCAGAGGCGGCTCAAGTGGCGCCACCGGCCTATCAGCCGGCGGAGGAGTGGCAGTTCACCCTCTCTCCTTATCTCTGGGCGGCAGGCATTCGCGGAGATGTCGGCCATCGGTCAACGGGCACGCAATTTATGAAAACGGATTTCTCCGCCATTGCTCGTGATCTCGATGTGGCGGTGATGGGGATGGGGGAGGCCCGTAAAGGACCTTACAGCCTGCTGATGGACCTGATGTTCATCGACACCACGACGCGGAACGGTTTGCCGGATGGGGCACCGGCATCACGCCTGAAAGTGGATAGCCGGACGGTGTCCGGGTTCCTCGGTGGCGGATATACCTTGCTGGAGGAAGGCGGCGCTCGCCTTGATGCCACCGGCGGCGTTCGGGTGTGGTACAGCAGCACCAGCTTGCATTTTCAGGGAGGGATTATCGATGGGGCGTCGGGCAGCGACCGCGCCACCTGGGTGGATGGCGTTGCGGGGCTGCGCGGCCAGTATGCTCTGACGCCAACCGTCAGGCTTTCGGCCTGGGGATTGGCCGGTGGCGGGCAGTCCCGATTGGACTGGGATGCGGCGGCGCTGCTGAGTTGGGAGTTTACCCCCGGTTTTTCTGCCGTGGCGGGATACCGGGCCATGGGGGTCGATTATCGGCATAACGGCTTTGTGTATGATGTGGTGCAGCAGGGGCCGATATTGGGGATGAACGGCAGGTTCTGAGGCCGCGAATCCTCCCCACAGCATCAGGCGCTGGTCGGCGTGATGCGGTTGTTTCGTCCGGCAATGCAGGCTCCTGGGGGGGCGCCTGCATTGCCGGCTTGTGAATGGCGGCGAGCATCCGCCAGCGAGGGCGCCGGTTCATCTCAACACATCGTCTTCGGTTTGCTCATGCTCATAGTCAGGTAGCGATCTCCGCGTAAGTCAGCCCACGAATCTGCGCCATCACAAACGCCGTGCGGACTTTCTCCGGCCATGCCCGCAGCGTGGCATCCACTCGAAATGACGTTTTCAGCCAGACGCATTGGATTTCTTTCCGGCGCCGCCACAGGCGTGTAAATTAAGAGAGGGGTAGACCAATAAATCTACATGAGAATGATTTTTATTTCAGTGTGTGTCAGGGGGCTACTATGCCATTCGTGAAAAATGAGAACGGGCTTTTTACCAAAAACGAATCGCGAAAAACCCTGTATATGCCGCTGGTATTATCCGGGGCGCTGTGTATTTTGGTGATGATCATTCACCTGGCGTACTTCCCGGCAAAAGAAATCGGGCATTCCTGGATACAAAATTCAGGCTGGTTATTTGATTTATTCCAGTTGTTAATACTTAATTTTATCTTATGGAGTTTTAACCGGCTAACGGTAAAAGCCAGCCAGCGCCGGTGGATTAACGTCGGCCTGCTTGTCTGGATCCTCTCTGCGGCGTGTGATTTTATGGACGAAATCATCCGCCAGCCCCAGTGGTTAGGCTATTACATCGAGGACCTCACCAGGCTCATAGGGATGCTCTGCGTCGCCGTTGGCGTGTATTTAATCGTGCACTATGTTAATGATAAATATGCCGATGCCAGCATCGACTCTTATCGCGACGAACTGACGAATTTACCCAATCGGCGTTATTTTCGACGCGTGCTGCTGGATTTGCAGAATGTGAATCATTATGTGTTTTTTATTGATATCGATTTGTTCAAGAAGATAAATGACAAATACGGGCACGATATTGGCGATGAAGTCCTCAGAGCTTTTGGGCAGATGCTGGGCGATCTGTATGAAAATAATGTCATTGCCGCCAGAATCGGTGGCGAAGAGTTTGCCGTAATAGTGCAAACGTCGGTATTTGAAGAAGCACAGTCAACGGCAGAGAAAATATTAACCCGCGCCAGAGAATTGGTGGTTAATGATGAGGTTCGCCTCACTGTCAGCATTGGTGCCGGAAATAAAAGAGAAAATGAAAGCCAGGAAAGCTTGCTCAAGCGTGTGGACATCGCGCTCTATCAGGCAAAGTCTTGGGGCAGGAACCGAATCGAATGGGCATCCTCCCCGGAACATGGGGTTGCTCAGGCCTGCCCCGAAAACGCGGTCAGTTAAAACGGGCATGTTTGCAGAGAGGTTACCGCCGCCATCCTATTGCGATTGTACCCGGACATTCAATTCTCATGGACTTCCTGACCGAGAATCCGGGAGCGGCAAACCTCCAGAATCTCATCGGCAAGGGCAGAGTCATCTGGACAGGCACGCGACAGCACCAGGGCGCCGACAAGATGCGCAATGGTGCTGATTCTTTCGGCGCGTGCTTCATCTCCCGATCCATTCTCATGCTCTAATGTGGCCAACTGACGTTCAAGGCCGGCCGCAAAGCTTTCTTTGATTGACGCCGACTGGCGCGCGGCATCGACACCCAGTGCCGACATCACGCAGCCATTTCCCCTGGCATTACGGTGCTTGCGTGAGAGATATTGCTCTACAAAACCAGCCATATCCATACCCACGGTACTCTCTACAGAGTGCGAGAAACCGCAGCTCATCGCCTCCGACATCAAATCCGCCTTGGAACCGAAGTGCTTGTAAAACCCGCCATGCGTTAACCCTGCGGCTGACATGAGCTCAGCTATCCCCACGCCGTCATAGCCCCGTTCACGAAACAGCACTGAGGCAGTTTCGACAATGCGCATGCGATTTTCGCGAACCTGCTCTTTTGAAACTTTCATCGTTTCCGGGCCCTCTCTTAAAAATGCATGCCGCAAGTATACATTGATGATGATCATAATCAAACCGTTTGACTTTTTAGATTATGATCATCATCATTGCACTCGTCGCTTCACACATCATTTAGCAGGGGTACAAACATGGCGAACCAACCTTTATTTCAACCCTATAATCTTGGGCCAATTTCGCTCACCAACCATATTGTGATGGCGCCGTTAACGCGTAATCGTGCCGGAGCGGGTCTGGTACCCAGTGAACTGGCGGCGACCTATTACGCGCAGCGTGCCACTGCGGGGCTGTTGATTACCGAAGCCACGCAGATCTCGGCGCAAGCTCAGGGCTACCAGGATACCCCGGGGATCTATACTCCAGCGCAGATTGACGGCTGGCGTAAAGTGACTGACGCAGTGCATGCAAAAGGTGGGCATATCTTTGTGCAGTTGTGGCATGTAGGACGCATATCCCACGTCGACTTGCAGCCTGGTGGCGCAGCGCCCGTTGCCCCTTCGGCCATCCGTGCCGAGACGAAAACCTTTGTGAACAACGGTTTTGCTGACGTCTCTGAGCCTCGTGCGCTAGAGCTGGACGAAATAAAGGACATTATCGAGGATTTCAGAAAGGCATCCGCTAACGCCATTGCCGCTGGATTTGATGGTGTTGAGATTCATGGCGCGAATGGCTATCTGCTGGAACAGTTCCTCAAAGATGGCGCCAATCAGCGTACCGACGAATACGGCGGTTCTATCGAGAATCGCGCACGGCTGCTGTTAGAGGTCGTGGCTGCCGTTAAAGATGAGATCGGGGCTGAGCGCACTGGCGTCCGCATTTCACCGGTGTCTCCCGCTAATGCGATTTCGATCAGTGATCCACAGCCGCAATATGACTATCTCGTTGAACAACTCGACGCATTAGGCATCGTCTACCTCCACGTTGTGGAAGGCGCTACGGGGGGCCCCCGTGACGTATCGCCGTTCGATTATGGCTCTCTGCGTCGGCGCTTTAAAAATACCTATATTGGCAACAACGGTTATGACCTGGCGTTAGCCTCCAGCCAGCTTGCTGAAGGTAAAGCGGACCTGTTCGCTTTCGGACGTCCGTTCATCGCCAACCCCGATCTGGTCGAAAGACTGAAAACGCAAGCGCCGCTGGCCACGCTGGTTCCCGAAACGCTTTATGGCGGCGGCGCAGAAGGGTACACCGATTACCCGCCGCTTTCCGCGAGCGGCAAGTAGCTCTGCGGGTGGCTCGCTTCTCTATACATCGCACATTGCGGATTCTATTGACTCATTAATAAAGGCAATCAACCCATGACCAAATCTTCAGTCCTCATTACAGGCGCTTCTACGGGTATTGGCGCGGTTTACGCCGAGCGGTTCGCGCGCCGGGGCCACGACCTTGTGCTGGTCGCTCGCGACAAGACAAAACTTGATCTCCTGGCAGAACGTCTGCGACAAGAAAATGCTGTTTCTGTCGATGTTCTGCCGGCGGATCTCACGCAATCGAGTGATTTGGCCACTGTCGAAGCTCGTCTTCGCGACGACTTGCGGATAGGCGTTCTTATTAATAACGCGGGGATCGCGCAGTCGGGCAGCTTCGTTGAGCAGACGCCTGATTCGGTTGAGCGACTCATTGCGCTTAACGTCACTGCCCTGACGCGCCTTGCCAGTGCGGTGACCCCCCGATTCGTACAAGCGGGTGAAGGATCGATCGTCAACATCAGCTCTATCGTTGGCCTGGCCCCTGAATTTGTAATGTCGGTTTATGGCGCAACCAAAGCCTTTGTCCTTTTCCTGTCTCAGGGAATGAGTTTGGAGCTGTCGCCCAAGGGCATTTACGTCCAGGCGGTACTTCCTGCCGGAACTTACACGGAAATTTGGGAGCGCGCAGGTATCGACATCAGCAACTCGTCCAAAATGATGGAAGTGGGCGAACTGGTTGATGCGGCTCTGGTTGGCTTTGATCGCCGTGAACTCGTCACCATTCCCCCCCTGCATAATGCGGCACGCTGGGACGCCCTGGATACCGCGCGGCAGGCTCTGCTTTCGGACATTAAACAAGCCGAAGCCGCAGAGCGATATAAAAACGTTTAATCGATGAGTGACGCTCTGCAGGACACGGATAACGATCTTTCGAACCCTCCTGCAGAGTGTTAAAGCCAAATATATTCCGTATCGCTTGTCATCGCACCACTGATGATAAACCCCAAACCGCTTATGAAGGTCTTATTTCAGCATGACAAATAAACGTGTAGCGCTCGTGACGGGTGCCTCATCAGGTATTGGCGAGGCATCGGCCAACAAACTGTTGGCCGCAGGATTTAGGGTCTACGGCACAAGCCGCCGTGGTTCCCTGGCGGGTAAACATCCCTTTCCTTTGTTGGCGCTTGACGTAACGGACGACGCTTCTGTTCAGGCCGCCATTGATGAATTGCTGAAGTTGGAGGGGCGGATCGATATCCTGGTGAATAATGCCGGCTTTGGCGTTGCTCCGGCGGCAGCGGAAGAGAGCTCCATCAAACAGGCCAAGGACATTTTCGACACGAATTTTCTCGGGGTAGTCCGGTTAACCCGGGCGGTAGTGCCGCACATGCGCCGTCAGGGCAGCGGTCGTATCATCAACATCGGTTCGATACTGGGCATCGTTCCGTTGCCGTACGTGGCACTTTATGCCGCCAGTAAGCATGCGATTGAAGGGTATTCGGGAGCGCTGGATCATGAACTGCGCACGCAGGGCATAAGAGTCTCCGTTATCGAACCTGCCTACACAAAAACGCAGTTTGAAGCCAATAATATAGAGCCGGATGCCAAGCTGGAAGAGTATGAAATTATTCGGGCCAAGCTGACGAAAGTGGTCAGCAAGGCGATGGCTGAAGCGGAAAGCCCGGAGGTAGTGGCGGATGTGGTCGTTAAAGCGGCTCAGACTTTACAGCCAAAGTTGCGTTACACGGCGGGAAAATTGGCAGGCAGATTGAATTTTTTGCTCAGATTTGCGCCGGCAAAACTCCTGGATAAGGTGGTACGCAACAATCTTCAGCTTGATACCAAAGAATAAAAACAATGAAATTTTCTCGATTGGCGATTCTGACGTCTACTTTGTTTTTTAACGGGCAGATCCTGTTTGCCGTATCTATCGAGGGTCTCCTGGGCGTGGCTTTTTTACGGTCCAATAGGGCGGCTAAATGAACGTTTTATCGACAAACACGATAGGGTAAACAACAAATGAACAATAAGACGATGAAAGCCTTCACTTTCAAACGCTATGGCAAGTCGCCTAACTTAGGTTTCGATGACGTGGATTTTCCTACACTCAACGCTAATGAAATCCTTGTAAAGGTTTACGCTGTGGGTCTGAACCCTATCGACAATATGATCCCAACGGGAATATTTAAGCCGGTGCTCAATTTTCAGTTACCTGCCACCCTTGGCAGCGACCTGTCTGGCGTAGTCACCGCGGTGGGAAGTCGCGTGACGGGTTTCAAGCCCGGCGATGCCATCTTCGCCAGCATTTTCGATATGGGCAGGGGATCGCTTGCCGAATTTGCCGTGGTGCCTGAGAACGCTGCTGCGATGAAACCCGCGAACCTGGATTTCGTGCAGGCGGCGTCTCTGCCGATGGTAAGCCTCACGTCCTGGCAAGCGCTGAAAGAGCGTGCCGGGCTTCGGCCTGGCCAGAAGGTTTTCATCCCCGCAGGATCGGGGGGGATTGGCACGTTTGCGATTCAACTGGCGAAGTACCTTGGCGCAACGGTAGGAACGACCACGAGTACGGGCAACGTCGAGTGGGTCAGTCGCCTTGGCGCCGACGAAGTGGTTGACTATAAAAAGCAGGAATTCGACAACGTGCTGAGTGGCTACGATATCGTACTCGGCACTATCAGAGGCGATGCGATTGAGAAATCCACCAAAATTCTTAAACCCGGGGGAACGATCGTTTCTCTCATCGGGCCGTTAGATGCCGCGTTTGCACGGGTTCGACGGTTAAACTTCTTTTTGACTTTTGTCTTTGGGTTGATGAGCCGCAAGATTATGCGTCTTTCGAAAAAGCGAGGTATCACCTATTCATTTCTGTTTGTCCGCCCTGAGGGCGAGCAACTCAGCCAAATCGGCAAACTGCTGGAAACTGAACAAATCAAACCCGTGATCGACAAGGTTTTCTCCTTTGTAGACACAGAGGATGCGCTTGCCTACCTTGACCAAGGGCATGCGAAGGGAAAAGTTGTCGTCAAGATGCAGGAGTAATCCTTTTCAGTTAGCAACCAGGGTGCCGGTCTGTGGTGGGGCATAAGCGTTAAGAACTTGGCAATGCCCTGGGCGATGTTCTTGCGTGCGGTACCCCATGCACCCAGACTGAGCGATTGGCGCCACAACAGCAAAAAGCCCGCTTAAGTTTCCTTAAGCGGGCTTCTCTAATTTGGCTCCTCTGACTGGACTCGAACCAGTGACATACGGATTAACAGTCCGCCGTTCTACCGACTGAACTACAGAGGAATCGTGTGAACGGGGCGCATCATATCCAGCCACCCAGAGTGTGTCAACGCTAAATTCGCCGATTCGGCGCGACTGCTCAGTATGCGAGCAATGTGCGGTCGCTTATGGCGTTTCTGCGCCGCTTTCGGCTTGCCAACGCTGCAGGCGCGCCAAGGTATCTTGCTTATAGAAACGGCAAAAATGCTGATACAACAGCGGAAAGCGCTGAGCCAGCAGTTCGGGCGCGCTGAAAAAGTACTCCGACAGCACGGCAAAGCACTCGGCCGGATCGGTGGCGGCGTAGGCGTCCATGCTGGCGGCCTCTTCGCCGACCATGTCGATCTCGTCTTGCAGGTTTTCCATTGCGGCATGCAGGTCATGCTCCCAGGCGGCAATATCGCGCAGCGGGATCGGCGGTATCCCGGTGGCGCTGCCGCCATTGCGCATATCCAGCTTGTGTACCGCCTCGTGGATCACCAGGTTAAAGCCGGAGAGATCGAAAGAGTCCTGCACGTCCTGCCAGTTGAGCACGATCGGCCCTTGTTCCCAGCTCTGGCCGGACTGCACCACCGGCCCGGAGTGGACCAGGCCGATGTCGTCCTGCCATTCATCCTCCACCACGAACGGTGAAGGGTAGAGCAGGATCTCATTGAAGCCGTCCAGGTATTCCGCCCCCAGTTCCAGCACCGGCAGGGCGAACAGCAGGGCGATGCGCGCCTGCATTTGCGACGTCAGCTCAAGCCCCTGCAGCGGCACGATGCGCTTTTGCTGCAAAATCTGCCCGGCAACGACGATCAGGCGTTGTTGTTCCTGCTCGTCCAGCGGAGAGAGCAGGGGGATCGCCAGCGCGTCCTGCCACTGAGCAAGCGTTTCCGCCTGCGGTTGATGCGTTTTCCACGGCCATTTAATCATCGCGTTGCTCGTAAAGTAGTCACTTGAACATTCGGCTGGAGGCTAACTCTGTAAAAATGCCGCAAAAAGGGGCATGATGACAAGCACTATCAGGAGAGATGCCGGAGCGGCTGAACGGACCAGTCTCGAAAACTGGAGTAGGGGCAACTCTACCGGGGGTTCAAATCCCCCTCTCTCCGCCACTTAATTATTTCAATTTTTTGATTTAAAAGTGATTATTATGATATTCACTTTTCCGGCATGTTATTCGATATGCCATCATGTTCAGGCTTGCTTGAGTTTGAATCAGCTTACCTCGGGACGACTCTCTCTCCTCTCGCATTATAACCCCGGCAGCACTATCGGGTAGTATTTTGCAATTAAGTTATTCATTTTGTGAACTAAACCCGAAGATTTGATCGTTCTGCAGCAGGTTTCCGCAGCGATAAGCCATGTGGCCGATATTTGCCAGAGTGCTACATTGCGGGTGAGGGCGCATAGCCAGGCAGCCCGCCCTTCCACGGCAGCGGCTATTGAGAGGTTTTGCCCGGCGTATGGCAATGCGAATGGAATCGGTCAAACGAGCGCCCGTTCAGCCCCTTTCAGTTATCGATGTCCTGCTCTGCATGTTGCCGTAACGCCACAGGGTTGGTGACGGTGATGGAACGGTAACCCGCCCCAATCCACCCTTCCTCCACGAAGCGTTGAATAATGTTGTTGACCTGTTTACGGGAGGTATTGGCAATAATGCTGATATTTTCCTGAGAAAGGGTAACCGGGGAGTTTGTCGCCCAGGACATGCGGTGCAGCACCGATGCCACTCTGGCGCTGACATCTTTTTTCTGCAAATCATTCACGACTCTGAGCAGTGAGTCTGACCCCAGAATAGAAATCACGCCGAAGGCACGCATGTCATTGGGGTTTTGCGCGGCCATCTGTTCCATTGCAACCAGGGGAACGTGCATCATCCAGGACCCACTCTGCGCAACAAGTTGAAACCTCCGCGGCTGTCCGGTCATAAAGCCGTCGTCACCCGTCCAGTCGCCTGGCACGGCAAGGTCAATCAGCCGCGGCGTTGAGTCGCGAGGGGCCGTCTTGATGATCACCATTCCTTTGATGAAACCGTAGATCCCCTCCGCAGGATCGCCCGGGCTGAAGATGACTTGCCCGGGGGCGCATTTCACCAACAAGGCATGCTGAAAAAGTCTGTGCCTGAAGGATTCGGGCATGTGAGACAACCAGCCTCGTTGACTCATTATGCTTTCTGCGTTTTTTCGCGACATCTGTACCATGATTTATCCCCAAGGTGCCCTGTATGAACTTATCTTGCTTCATGTTCGCTAGCGGTAAACGAGATTTCGGCTATTGTCCTGCTCGCTATAAATTATTCCGTTACCTTTTTTCCGAGTATTGCCGTAAAGCCGCAGGGTTGGTGACCGTGATGGCGCGATAACTCGTCTCCACCCAACCCTCTTCGACAAAACGTTGAATAACGCTGTTAACCTGTTTGCGGGAGGTATTGGTGATGAGACTGAGGTTTTCCTGAGAAACAGTAACCGGGGAATCTGTCGCCCAGGACATGCGGTGTAATGCGGAGGCGATCCTGGCGCTGACATCTTTTTTCTGTAGATCATGCACAATCCTGAGCAGTGAATCCGATGCCAGAATAGAGATCGTACCAAAAGCGCGAATATCATTGGGGTTTAACGCCACCATTTGTTCCATTGTCTTAAGAGGGACGTGCATGACCCAGGTATCGCTCTGCGTGACCAATTCAATCCGTCGCGGTTGGCCTGTCATAAAACTGTCTTCGCCCGTCCAGCCTCCGGGGCGAGCGATGTGAATCAACCTTGGGGCGGAATCAGGGGGCGCCGAATTGACAATCACTGTGCCTGTGACCAACCCGTAGATCCCACCGGCCGGCTCGCCTCTTCTAAAGATCACTTGTCCGGCTTCAAATTTCAAAAGCAATGCATTTTGCAGCAATCGGATCCTGAATGGCTCGGGCATATGAGACAACCAGCCTCTTTCACAGATCAAACGTTCTGCCACCTCACGCGACATATCCGGCATTTTTCTTCCCAATTGTCCTGTTTGACACAATGATCAATAGGCAAATTAGGTAGTAAACGCATATTGATCAAGAAAAAATGACACGGTATCGAATTAAACGGCGATGGAATCTCAAGCCGATTTCAACCCAACCGGCGGCAAAAAATCGCTGGGCGGGGCGCATGCCCCGGCTACTTGGCGACTTTGCGCGTTATGACCTCATTTTGCCTGGTTCGGGCAGCCTCTTTTTATCCTGAATGAAAATGCCCAGGCGATGGCAAGAAAGGCGCACTGGAACAGAAAAAAGGGGGCAAGCCATTGGTTATTGAGATAAACGTAATAGCCGTTGTGGAGCACGTCGAGGGTGATGAGGGCTAATGTGGCCGGCAGGCCAATCCTGGAATTGACGATCAGAAAATACGCCACCAGCGGATCCAAAAGTGTCAGGCTACCCCAAAAAAGGCGGCTGGCCAGGAAAGCCTGCTCACCATAGCCATAATCCCAGAGAAAACCAAACTTCACGCCGGCGATAATATGATTGAGGGTCGCGACGATGAGGCACAGGGCCAGAAAGTACCGCATTAAGGTGGGGGTTAGCATGGGTTTGATGCTCTCGATGTGTTAACCGCAGCGTTACCCGGCAAGACAACTCGCCTCAGGTTGAAGGTCAGATGCGGCGTATCCCGCAGAAGATTGGCCACTTTCATTGAACCTCCCAGGCTTTCGGCCATCATGATACGAAGCGATAAAATCCTCGGGATGTTGAGCGCCTTCCTGGTACGCAGGGGCGGTCGAGAAACGATGGCCGGGGTTAAGCCATGGGCGAGCTTAAGGTCGGGCACTGTGAAGTGGGCGTTCTGAAGAGCGGTCATTCGACATTCTCTGAGGTATAGAGAATAAAATCGACCTTGCCGTCTGCGTAGGAATGGGGCTGGATGCCCTGTTCGAGGTGCCGTAAAATCAGGTCGATCGCCAGTTGGGCATGCTGGCGGGTATTCTGGTCCAACGTTAACGCCAGCCCACCTTTTGCCAACTGTTCGCGCGTCGTGGCATAACGTTCATGCGTGATCCAGCAACATGCCCCGTAGCGACGATGACGCGCCAACGCTTCGCCGACTTGCGTGTTCCCCAAACCGGTATTGTAAATGCCGGCCAGGTTGCCGTTTTGGCTGAGCGACTTTTCCAGCAGGCGCGTGATGGTTGCGCGGTCTTCTTGCCCAGCCAAGGGTTCACGCAGTTGCAATTGTGGAAAGTGTTGCGCCAGCACCTCACGGAATCCCTGAATACGCAAGCGGTGGGCACTGTAATCGGTGCGCCCGCTGAGCACCAAGATCTCTCCAGTCTGTTGCACCATACGGCCCATCATCATCCCGGCGGTGCGCCCCGCCTGTAACTGGTTTATCCCGACATGGCACAATCGGGCGGCACCCGGAAGGTCGGTCGCTAAGGTAATCACGGGAATATTTCTTTCCCGGCATTGTTCCAGTGCATCGTATATCGCCGGATGTTCATTGCCGAAGACGATCAGCGCATGCCTTTTTTTACTGCCGTTGACGATGAGTTGCGCCAGTTTTTCCGGCCGGGACTCCGGGACAAAGGTTCGATGCAGCGTCAGGCGGCGATAGCCCAGTACATCGGCAACGTGCGCAAAATCCTGCGCCAGTTGCTGAAAAAAGAAGGCGTCGTTGGCGCTGAGGAAAACTTCGATTTGCCACGGGAAACGATGCTCCTCCGGCAGAATCCGCTTCAACCCGGCCTCACGCGCAGCCTGAAGCACTTTACGCGTGGTCGCCGGAGATACGCCCCCTCGCTCGTTTAATACACGATCCACAGTGGCGACGCCCACGCCAATCTGCTTAGCCAGCGTTTCAAGCGAGATACTCTTCATCGTCTCTCTCTGAATGATGGATGTCCATCAAAATGGATGTTTAGTCAGTGTAGTTATCACAGGTATTTTGACAACGTCTAATCGCATTTTCTGGAGAGAAAAGAATGGCTAAACAACGTTTTGCTTTACTTGGTAGCGGATTTATCGGACAGGTTCATGCGGCCAGCATTGTACGGCACCCAGGAACGGAATTGGCGATGGTGGCGGATGTCGATCACAGCCGCGCCGAGGCGTTGGCAAGCCAGTACGGCGCTCGCGCGGTGGCGGTTGCGCACGCGATTAACAGCGATGCCATCGATGCCGTTTTGATCGCCAGCGCTACGCCGTCGCACGCGGAATTGTTGGAAGCCGCTGCCCGCGCCGGCAAAGCGGTTTACTGCGAAAAACCCATCGACCTGTCTTTGTCCCGTGCCCGTGAGGTTGTGGAAAAAGTCTTGCCGTTAAACGTCCCTATAACGGTGGGGTTCAACCGGCGTTTCGATCACAGCCATCAACAGTTGCGACGCCAGGTGGAGCAAGGCGTCATCGGTAACCTTGAGCTGATACAGATGGTGTGCCGAGCCTCTGAAATGCCGCCGGTCAGTTATCTGCGCAGCTCCGGCGGGCAGATGCGTGATCAGGCGATCCACTTCTTTGACCTGCTGCGTTTTCTCACCGCAGAGGAAGTTCACACTGTCGCTGCGATGGGCGCTGCGCTGGCACTGCCGGAAATCGCCGAGTTTGGGGATGTCGATACCTCTGTCCTGATGATGAGGATGAAGTCGGGAGCCTTGGCGCAACTGGATAACACTCGGCGTACCGGCCACGGCTATGACGAGCGAATCAATCTGATGGGGCCGGAAGGCGCGCTGGAGTCAGGCAGTCAGTCGCCACAGGGCGCTACACTCTGGCGCGGTAACCAGCGCATTCAACCGGGGCTGTGGGGAGATTGGTTCAGCAGGGTGCAAGATACCTATTACAGGCATCTGGATGCCTTTGTTCGCCATCTGGCTGGTGAGTCCGTGCCCGATCTGCCGGGGTTGCTGGATGGCCTGCAAGCGCAAGCCATCGCCGAAGCGGCCGTTACTTCATTGCGAACCGGGCAGTTTGTCGCTGTGGAGCAATTGGCCTAATCCTTAGGGTAGCCCCATTGGTGGGGCTACCGGCTCAACGTTCCTCGTTGAAAACCACGCCCATCTGACGTCTCACTTCATCCATGGCTTTTAACGTTGTCAGCACCTGGCTTAGCGGCCGAATCGTCGAGTCATTTACCCCCTGACCGACGCACCAGGCAAAATGTTCCGCTTGATGGAACAGCTGTGTGTAGCGGTTGCGCGGCTCTTCCCAATGCAGCGTTTTTCCGCCCTGGCTGGCGGTCAACGAGAAGTGACCCGGCGCATAGAATTGCCCATCAAGGGTGAGGGTTGCATCTCGTCCCGCCACGACGGCGCCGCCCGGCGTGTTACTGAATAGCGTGGTATTCAGTACGCTGTGCAGCCCGCGGTCATGGGTGAACAGCATTGAGGCTTGGCCATTGATCCCGCCCGGGGCCGGCTCACCCCGCGCAATAATCTCTTGGGGAGCACCGCCTATCAGGACGCTGAATGAGACCAGATAGCTGCCTAGGTCCATCATTGGGCCACCGGCCAAATCCGCGTTAAAAATACGGTGGTCGGGGGTGAAAAACTCGCCATGGTCGGCCAGTAACGTGTGCACATCGCCCAATACGCCGTCTTCCAGCAATTGACGGATGACATCATATTTGGGTAGGTAATCGCACCACATCGCCTCCATCGCCAGTTTGCCGTGCAACTGTGCCAGCTCTTGCAGCGCAGCCCCTTCGCGGGCGTTAAGCGCGAAGGGCTTTTCGATCAGGACATGTTTGCCCGCTCTCAGCACCCGACAGCCATCCGGGAAATGATGGTTATGCGGCGTAGCGACGTAGACAGCATCGATATCATCGCGAGCGAGCAGGTCATTCGCATCGCCATATGCCAAAGGAATGCCCCAGGTTGCAGCGAAGCGATCTGCTTTTTCCTGGGAGCGGGAAGCGACGGCCAGTATCCGTTGCCGGCTCTGTTCTTTCAGCGATTTCACGAAACGTTCGGCGATCCAACCGGGGCCAATAATGCCCCATCGTAGTGACGGAATAGAGGCTGCAGGTTGGCTGCGAGGTGTGGGCAAGACAGAGGGAAACATAGCGGCTCCTTACTCTTTTATCACGTCAATCCAGGAATGATTAGCCATTGAGGTCTCAATGGCGGACAGAATGCGTTGGTTCTCCAGACCGAAAGCGAAGTTGGGATAACAATCGCCGTCGCTGCAAATCCCCTGAACCAAATCATGGACTTCGATAACTTTCACATCGAAATAACCCAGGCCGCCGCCGCCAAAGTCGAAACCAAAGAAACCGGAGTAGGAGGGGATTTGGCTACCGGCATACAACGTCTTGAAACCACGATCGTGTTTGTGATCGTTAAAACGGTAAACCTGCAGTTCATTGAAGCGCTCACCGTCCATGTAAAGGGTCCCTTCAGTGCCTGAGACTTCCCAATAGACGCCAAAAATGCGCCCGGCAGCAATGCGCGAGGCTTCAATCACGCCGGAGGCGCCGCTGTCAAAATTCACCAGACACTGTATCTGATCGTCATTTTCCACTTCGCGCCATTCTGCGCTGCCGTCGACTTTACTGGCATAGCCGGCATCAGCCTGCGGCACCGGTCGTTTAGTCATGAAGGTTTGTGCATTGGCGGTCACCTGACGGACACCGCCCATCAGGAATTGCGCTACGGAGAGAGTGTGCGCGCCCAGATCGCCCAGAGCGCCGCTGCCACCCAGCGTTTTCGAGCAACGCCAGGACCAGGGCAGGAGGGGATCGTTGTAAAATCCCTGGTCAAAGGTGCCACGGAAACGAACGGGGGTGCCTATGTCACCGCGTTCAATAATCTGTTTGGCCAACAGCGCGGCGGGCGTTTTTATGTTGTTAAAGGCCACCATGGTTTTCACTCCGGCTTGCGTTGCCGCAGTGGTCATTTCACGCGCTTGTTGCTCACTGACTGCCAGGGGTTTTTCACAGTAAACATGCTTACCCGCCGCAATCGCCGCCATTGCCATTTCATAATGCAGATGGTTGGGGGAGGTGATATCGACGATGTCCACTTGCGGATCGTTCACCAACTCACGCCAATCGCCATAGGCTTTCTCTGCGCCAAATTTGGCGGCATTGGTCTCTGCCATCGTCTGGTTTTGATCGGCCAACGCATAGAGATACGGACGTTTTGGCAGATTGTGATAGAACATCGCTGCGCGGCGATACGCGTCGGCATGCGCCTGCCCCATGAAACCAGAGCCAATCAGACCAATGTTTAACCGGTTGTTCATCGCGCGTCTCCCTTGAGGGGGGTATTGACAGGAAAATGTTCGCTCACCCATTTGAATGCCCGGCTGGCCGTCGCCAGCGGCGGTGCGGTCGCGGGATCTTGTTCGGCCTCTACAATTAACCAGCCTCGATAGCCGCTTGATTCGACGAAACGGATCAAGGGGGCATAGTCGATGCCGCCATCCCCCGGCACGGTAAACAATCCGGCGCGTACGGCATCGTTGAAGCTGAGATCTTCGCCGTAGAGCCGCTGAAGCACGTGCGGGCGCACATCTTTCAGATGAATATGGCAGATACGATGGCCGTATTTTTCCAATACCGATGCCATGTCAACGCCCGCAGCAAAGGCATGGCCTGAATCCAATACCAACCCCACGTTATCTTGTGTCTGAGCAAGAAATGCCTGCACTTCATCGTCATGTTCTACCAGCATCATCAGATGATGGTGGTAGGCCAGTTTCAGGCCGAAATCGCGCAGTAATACGTCGGCGAAAGCATTCAGTTTGTTGCAATAGGCCGTCAGGTCGATGCGGCTGAGCGCGGGGGACAAAGAGATGGGGTCATCGAGAGGCGCGTCATGCGGCAGTTGGCCACATTCACCGTAGACCATGACGTTGGCGCCCAATTGTTGCAAAAGTTGTGCATGTGGGCGCACGGCTTCGAGCTCATCATCCAGGCTGCGATCGGCCAGAAAACCGCTATGCCAGCCGGAGGCGAGTTGCAGCCCTGCTGCGCCAAGCAGGGGGGATAATTCATGCGCGTTGCGCGGAAATTTGCGGCCCAGCTCTATACCCTGATAGCCCGCCTGCGCTGCTTGCTGCAGGCATGTCGTCAGAGGAATATCGCCACCGAGATCTTCTAATACATCATTAGTCCAGCACAGCGGGCTAACGCCCAGTTTCAGGTGGGAAAACGCCATTGCTGCTCTCCTTGTCGTCGTGATGGCGTCACTATAATCAGCCACCTGAAGAGAGGGGTATGGGATTGATGATGGAATTCCATCAGCCTTGATATCGGCAATTTTTACGAAAAAACGGTTAACGGGGTACGGCGGTGACGTGGCGTTCAATCAGCGATAAAACCCCTCCCATCCGCCGCGTATTTTTCAGAACCTCTCTTACAAAAAATTCTTTGCAGGATAACGATCTGTCATTCATCCTTTGAAATGTTGTTTCACTTTTATCCGAGTTCATCTTGAATTTACTTGCCGCCCTGCGTCAGCGCGTGGAAAAAACGCCCTGGTATGCCAAACGAAAAAGCTACCGTGTGCTGTTCTGGCGTGAGATCACGCCGCTGGCGGTGCCGATCTTTATGGAGAACGCCTGCGTCTTGCTGATGGGGGTGCTAAGCACCTTCCTGGTGAGCTGGATCGGTAAGGAAGCGATGGCCGGCGTGGGGCTGGCGGACAGCTTCAATATGGTGATTATCGCTTTCTTCGCCGCAGTGGATCTGGGCACCACGGTGGTGGTGGCCTTCAGCCTCGGCAAGCGGGATCGCAAAAGAGCGCGGTCGGCGGCGCGCCAGTCGTTGGTGTTGATGACTCTGGTCGCCCTGGTGTTGGCGGTGGGCATCCATCTGGCGGGCGAGCAGATTATTGACGTGATCGCCGGCGCCGCCACCCCGGAGGTCAAGGCGTTGGCGCTTTCTTATCTGCAAACTACGGTGTGGAGCTACCCGGCCGCCGCCATTGCGCTGATCGGCAGCGGCGCGCTGCGCGGGGCGGGCAATACCAAGATCCCGCTGCTGATCAACGGCGGCATGAATATCCTGAACATCATCATCAGCAGCATTCTGATTTACGGCATGCTGGGCTGGCATGGGCTGGGCTTTGTCGGCGCCGGGCTGGGGCTGACCATTTCCCGCTATATCGGTGCCATCGCCATTATTTACGTGCTGATGATTGGGTTTAACCCGGCGCTGCACATCACGCTGAAAAGCTACTTTACGCCGTTAAAACTGAACATCCTTTGGGAAGTGCTGGGGATCGGCATCCCCGCCAGCATCGAATCGGTGTTGTTCAACGGCGGCAAATTGCTGACCCAGATGTTTGTCGCCGGCATGGGGACCAACGTCATTGCCGGTAATTTCATCGCCTTTTCCATCGCCTCGTTAATTAACCTGCCGGGCAACGCCCTGGGATCGGCGTCGACCATTATCGTGGGAAAACGCTTGGGGAAAGGGCAGATAGCCCAGGCGGAGCGGCAACTGCGCCACATTTTCTGGCTGGCGACGATTGGGCTGACGGCTATCGCCTGGGGAACGGCGCCGCTGGCCGGGGTGTTCGCTTCGTTTTATAGCCGGCAGGACGATGTTAAAGAGGTGGTGAAAGTGCTTATCTGGCTCAACGCCGCCTTTATGCCAATCTGGGCCGCCTCCTGGGTGCTGCCCGCCGGGTTGAAAGGTGCGCGCGACGCCCGCTTTGCCATGTGGGTGTCGATGTTGGGCATGTGGGGCTGCCGCGTGGTGGCGGGTTACACGCTGGGCATTGTGTTGGGCATGGGCGTGGTCGGCGTTTGGCTCGGCATGTTTATGGATTGGGCGGTGCGTGGTGCGCTCTTCTACTGGCGCATGGTCAGCGGGCGTTGGTTGTGGAAATACCCGCGTATAAAACAAGAAGAGGTTGCGGAGCAGGCAATCCCCCGCGCCAGACGAACGGGGGGCTGAACGTCACCTGCCAGGCTGCGGTGCCTGAAGGTTTTCCTGCCGCCATCTGGCCGGCGATACGCCGTGCACCTGCTTGAAGGCTTTGGAAAAGTGCAACTGGTTTTCATAGCCGACCGAAATACCCACCACTTTGATCGCCGTAGGGCCATTGCTCAGCAGGCTGACGGCGATACTCATGCGAAAATTAAGCAAATACTCCTTGGGGCCGATGCCGTAGGCGTTTTTGAACAGCCGGCACAGGTAGCTGCGATTGATATTGCAGTAGGCGGCCAGGCTCTCAATCGTCAAATGTTCATGGTAGCGGTTTTCAATTTGTTTGACCGCTTTACGCAGATGCTGCGCCTTGTCATCGGGATGTGCAGCCGTGCCCTGCAGCCTATTGCCGATTAATGCGGAAAAAAACAGGTAGCTCAGCCCGAGCACCTTCAGCCGATGCTCATCGCCCTGGGCAACGATCTGTCGCAGGTAGCCCAGGGCGTCGGCGTTATCGTCCTGTAGGTTGGGCCGATAAATTGGGAATTGACGGCTCAGATGGCATTCTTCGAAAATCTTGCCGGCGATAAGCCCGTCGACCTCCAGCCACATATAATGCCAGGGATCCTTTTTGTCGGCGCAGTAGGTGGTTACGTCGTGCGGATGGATCAGAAAACCTTCTCCTGCCACGACGGGAAACGAGCCGTATTCGCTGTGCAGCACGCCGGTCCCGCTTATCACATAATGGAATAGATAGTGCTGGCGCACGGCGGGGCCAAAACTGTGGCCTTTATCACAATTCTCCTCCCCATACTGGTACAGGTTCAGCTCAATATTGTCGGTGCGATTGAGGGTGAAACTCTTGTGCATCAGTCATGGCCTCCGTTTTATCTCCACTTTATCAGTGTAGTTGCAGCGGAGCCGCCGGGATATGACCAGATCCCGACCTGGCTCACACTTTTTGCAGTGCGTCATTTTTCGCCATAAAAAGGTCACATTCATCCATATCGCGTGCCGGCGTTGCAGGGTAATTTCAGCTTATCGACAACGGCAGCAGCGGAGAAATACGATGATTAAAGTGACATTTATGGGCGCGGGCAGCACCATCTTCGCCAAGAACGTACTCGGCGACATCATGGCGACGCCGGCATTGAAAGAGGTGGATATTGCGCTGTACGACATCGACAGCGCCCGTCTCAACGAATCCTTAGCCATGCTGAGCAATATCAACCGCAATACCAATGCGGGCAGGGCGAAGATTACCCCTTACCTCGGCGTAGAAAACCGCCGTGCAGCATTGAAAAACGCCAATTACGTGGTGAATGCCATCCAGGTCGGCGGCTACGATCCTTGCACCATTACCGATTTCACCATTGCCAGAAAATACGGCCTGCAGCAGACCATTGCCGATACCCTGGGCATTGGCGGTATCTTTCGCGCGCTGCGCACCATTCCGGTGCTGTTTGATTTCGCCCGGGATATCGAAGCGGTCTGCCCGGACGCCTGGCTGCTGAACTATACCAACCCGATGGCGGCAATAACCGGCGCCATGCTGCGCCATACCGAAGTGAAAACCGTGGGGTTGTGCCACAGCGTTCAGGTTTGCGCCGAGACGCTGCTGAAAAGCGTGGATATGCCGACCGACGACGTGCAATTCCACATCGCGGGCATCAACCATATGGCCTGGCTGCTGGACGTTCGCCGCCACGGCGAAGACCTGTACCCGGAAATCAAGCGCCGCGCCAATGCCTTGCAGGGCAAGCATGATGACATGGTGCGTCATGAAATCATGAAAACCTTCGGCTATTACGTGACCGAATCTTCAGAACACAATGCCGAATACATGCCTTACTGGATCAAACGCAATTATCCGGAACTGATTGAGCGCTTCAATATTCCGCTGGATGAATACCCGCGCCGGTGTATTGAGCAGATTGAACAATGGCAGCAACAGAAAGTGGCGCTGACCCATGACGCCAGCCTCACCCACAGCCGTACCCACGAATATGCTTCTTACATCATCGAAGCGATGGAGACCGATCGGCCTTACAAGATTGGCGGCAACGTGCTCAACACCGGGTTGATCACCAACCTGCCCGCGGAGGCCTGCGTCGAAGTGCCTTGTCTGGTGGATGGGCAGGGGATCACGCCTTGCTACGTCGGAAACTTGCCGGAGCAACTGGCGGCGCTGAACCGCACCAATATCAACACCCAACTGTTGACCATCGAAGCGGCGGTCACGCACAAACGCGAAGCGATCTACCATGCGGCGTTGCTGGATCCGCACACTTCAGCCGAGCTTTCTATCGATGATATCCGCAAGCTGTGCGACGAACTGATTGAAGCGCACGGCAACTGGCTTCCCGCCTACCATTAATCGCCGCATTACCCCGATACCTCCTCAAAACGCACAAGGCGCGGGGCTTCCCGCGCCGTTAAAAATGGGATGGTGAGCCATGTTTTATTTGAAAAACAAGAACTTTTGGATCTTCGGTGCCTTCTGTTTTTTCTATTTCTTTATCATGGGCGCGGTGCTGCCGTTCTTTCCGATCTGGCTGCATGACGTCAATCATCTCGATCAGCGACAAACCGGGCTGGTGTTCGCCGGCATGGCGCTGTTTGCCCTGGTGTTCCAGCCGATTTTTGGCTTCGTCACCGACAAGTTTGGCCTGAAGAAACACCTGCTGTGGATGATCATCTTCCTGCTGCTGTTTCTGGCTCCGCTGTTTATCTATGTGTTCTCGCCGCTGCTGCAAAGCAACTTTTTGCTGGGCGCGCTGCTGTGCGGCATTTATCTCGGTTTGGTGTGCAGCGGCGGTTCGCCGGCGATTGAAGCCTATATCGAAAAAGTGAGCCGCCGCAGCCAGTTCGAATATGGTCGCGCCCGGTTGTTTGGCTGTATCGGCTGGGCGATCTGCGCCTCGATCGTCGGCTACATGTTTACCATTAACAATCAATTCGCGTTTTGGCTGGCCTCGAGTTTCGCGCTGGTGTTGGCGGGCTTGCTTTACCTGTTCAAGCCGGAAGAGAACAACACGCTGGCGGTGGCGGACGGCCTGGCGCTGAACCACAATCCCATCAAGCTCAAAGCGGCGCTGGGGCTGTTGAAAATGCGCAAATTCTGGTGTCTGGTGATGTATATCGTCGGGGTGGCCTGCGTGTACGATGTGTTTGATCAGCAGTTCGCCAACTTCTTCACCTCGTTTTTCCGCGATCGGCATGCCGGTACCCAGGCATTTGGCTATGTCACCACGCTGGGCGAGTTTCTTAATGCTTTTATCATGTTCTTTGCGCCGTTGATCATCAACCGCATCGGCGGCAAGAATGCGCTGCTGATTGCCGGGGTGATTATGTCGGTGCGGATCATAGGTTCGTCGCAGGCGGACTCGGTGACGGCGGTGATTGTCCTCAAAACCCTGCATATGTTTGAGGTGCCGTTCCTGCTGGTGGGCATCTTCAAATACATCACCACCCAATTTAACGTTAACCTTTCCGCGTCGATCTACCTGTGGGGCTTTTGCTTCTTCAAACAACTGTCGGCCATCGGCATGTCCTATGCGGCGGGGATGATGTACGTCAATTACGGCTTCAAAACCTCTTACCTGATCCTTGGCTGCATCGCGTTGCTGTTTACCCTGATCTCGGCCTTTTCCTTGACCGGCAAGGCGCGGGTATTGAAGGGGGAAGGCACACTGCCGCTGGCGGTGAGATAGCGAACACTGCATCAGGTGTTGTGCTTGTGGCCCCCCAAGCTGCTGTGGCTGAAGGGGCTATGTATTTGTTGGCAGTCATTCAGGCAGATGTCGTTAAGGGGTCGGCAAGCCGATACACCTTGACGTTCCAGTAGCTGTTGCCTGACTGGCTGTGCAGCTTCCAGCCGGCCTTCTTCAATTTATTGGCAATCAGGCTGTTCATTACGCCGTGTCCCAACAGCAGTACTGCCCCCTGAGCCGCCGCAAGATCGGCCAGTTTGCCGCTGGCGGCCGCGGCGCGTTTTTTGGCTGATGACAAGGATTCGACATTTTTCGCGTAGCCGCATAGCCACAGAAGGCGAAAAATCACCACCCAATGCAAGGGGCGTAAACGTAACAGCGGTACAGAGAAAACCGGCAGCTCGGCTTCGCAGAACAGGGCGTCGCTCTCGTGGGGGGGCAGGCCCAGCAAAGCCAGGGAAGCCAAGGCTCTTGGCAGGGTGCTGGCGACGACATACCGGGGTTGCGAAGTGAGCGACCTGGCGTGTTCGGGCGGCGTATCGGCGATGCCCGCAAGATTGTATTGATCGATCCAGGCGCGCATCTCGTGGGTGCGCTGCAGCTTGTCGGTATCGATGTTCGGCTGACCGTGACGCAGTAGAATGATGTCCATTTATCGCCCTCCCTTCGGCGGCGCATTATGGCACAGTGCCGATGTGTCGGCAGCGGTTTGCACGGTCTGGCGCACCGGATGTTCATCCGTTTGCTGTCTGAGGGGGGAATTTATTGCGTATTGAGATTCGGGGGCGCTGCGGGCGGGGGATAGAGCACGCCGGATGGCGTGCTCCAGGGTAGGGCTCTCTTAGCGATTATTTCTCGTCCGGCAAAGCGTAAGCGACGATGTAGTCGCCCAGCTTGGTGCCGAAGGAGCCATGTCCGCCTGCGGAAATCACCACGTACTGCTTGCCGTTAACCTCATAGGTCATTGGCGTTGCCTGGCCACCGGCCGGCAGACGTGCTTCCCACAGTTTGTCACCGTTGGTGACGCTGAAGGCGCGCAGGTAGTTGTCTGCGGTTGCGCCAATGAAGAACACATTACCGGCGGTAGAAACCGGTCCGCCCAACATTGGCATGCCCATCTTGAACGGCAGCGGCAACGGAGAGCTGTCGCGCACGGTACCGATGCGTTTTTTCCACACGATATCGTTGGTTTTCAGGTCTACGGCGGAAATATAACCCCATGCCGGCTGTTTGCATGGCAGACCAAACGGCGACAGGAACGGGTTCAGGGTCACGCCAAACGGCACGCCATACTGTGGCTGCACGCCGGCTTCGGTGCCGCTGCCGCCTTTGTCGCCGGCTGGCGGTTCAATCGGGTTGCCCGGGCCGCGCGGGATCAGTTTGGAAACGAACGGCAGGGCGATCGGGTTGGCGATGGCGATTTGACGGTCGGTATCGACAGACAGGCCGCCCCATTCGAACATGCCGAGGTTGCCCGGGAACACCAGCGTGCCCTGCTCGGAAGGCGGAGTGAAGGTGCCTTCGTAACGCAGGCTGTGGAACATCACCCGGCAGACCAGTTGGTCGTAGATGGTCGCGCCCCACATATCCGCGCCGGTCAGTTTTTTCTCCGGACGGAAAGTCAGCTCGGAGAACGGTTGGGTCGGTGACAAGCGATCGCCCTTGGCCGGGCCTTGCGGGACCGGTTTTTCTGGCGCCGGCACCACCAACTCGCCGTTGGTGCGGTTCAGCACGAAGATATTGCCGGTTTTGGTCGGTACGTAAATCACCGGCACCTTGTTGCCGCTCTTGTCGGTGATATCCGCCAGAGTAGGCTGAGCCGGCACGTCCATGTCCCACAGGTCATGGTGCACGGTCTGATAGAACCAGGCCAGCTTGCCGGTGGAGGCATTCAGCGCCAGCAGGCCGCTGGCATAACGCTCCATTTCCGGCGTACGGTCGCCGCCCCAGATATCCGGGGTGGTGACGCCCATCGGCAGATAGACAATGTCCAGTTTAGCGTCATAGGCGGCAGGCGCCCAGGAGTTCGGCGAGTTCGGCGTGAAATGGTGCTCGTCCGCCGGGATGGCGTTCGGATCTTTGGCGCCCGGATCAAAGGCCCACAGCAGCTTGCCGCTGTTGACGTCAAACCCGCGGATCACGCCCGAAGGCTCGCGGTTGGAGTAGTTATCGGTAACCGCACCGGCAACGACAATCACCTTATCGGTGATCACCGGCGGCGACGTCGGCTCATAGTGGCCTGGAGTCGCATACGGCATATTGCTTTGCAGATTCAACTCGCCGTTATTGGCGAAATCGGCGCAAGGCTTGCCGGTTTCCGCATCCAGAGCAAACAGACGGCCGTCATTCACCGGCAGGATAATGCGGCGTGCGCACTGTGCAGGAGAGGTTTCTGCCGTTGCGCCGGCCGCTGCGGTGGTTTCATGGTAAGACACGCCGCGGCAGGTGATGTGCTGGAAGGTCGGGTTGAATTTCAACTGAGGGTCGAACTTCCACTTCTCTTTACCGGTGGCGGCATCCAGCGCGAACAGCTTCTGGTGAGGCGTACACAGATAAAGCGTGTCGCGGATTTTAATCGGGGTGACTTCGTTGGTGATTTCACCCGGATCGTTGGCGGTCTTCAGGTCGCCGGTCTGGAAGGTCCAGGCTTCCTTGAGTTGGCCCACGTTTTTGTCGTTGATCTGGCTCAGAGGGGAATAGCGCGTGCCTTCCTGCGTGCGGCCATAAGCCGGCCAGTCTGCGGCAGACGCATCCGTTTCGGCTTTGGCCTGCGCCGGTTCCAGGGTGCCGTGGATCTCTTGCGGATCGTTAAACACCGCGTAGGCCAGAACGCCCACGGTGATCACCAGCGCGATGCTCAAAGCACCGTACGCCAGTTTGCCGTTGGCGATAAGCCGACGATAGATAAAGGGCAACACCAGCCACAGGCCGAAGAAGAAGGTGACGTCCAGACGCGGCGTCAGTGCCCAGAAATCCGGGCCGACTTCCCACAGCGCCCAGACCGTGGTACCGAGCAGGAAGAGGGCGTACAACAACAGCGCGGTGGCGCGGCGGCGGAACAGCAGCCAGGCCGTGACCAGCAATACTACCCCGGCGATGATGTAGTACAACGAACCGCCGAGCTTAGCCAACCAGATGCCCCCGGCCAGCAGATAGAGCCCGCTCAACACGGCGAACAGTGCCGTTATGATGACGAGCGGCGACAATGACGCTTTATTTTGCATAGTATTATCCTTACCAAAAATGAAAAGTCCCCGATTTAGAGATTAAGCTAAATCAAAAAAAACACGCGGTTTCTCCTTAAAAAACCAGGGTGACGCAAACCCTGTCCCGCGTTTTTGCCTCGGGGCACTTTGCCTTCTCCAAAGGGGGCGCTGCCACAGGTGATAGCCTTGGTTGCCGCCCGGTATTGGTTTTATCATTGGTCAACCGATCATTGTTACCGGTAACGGTGCGAGAGTATCCGGATGCTTCCAGCAGGTGTCAATGCCCGACAATTTATTTCCAAAGCTATTTCCGTACAGATGTAGGGGATATCTGGCAGGTCGCCATTGGGCTTGAGGGACGGCTTTCAATTATTTTGTTTCATCACGGAACTTTCTCATCACAGGATGAATTTTCTTTACGCTTAAATTTAAATATAAATAATCAATGCTTTGATTTTTTTTATTTTAAAATTCTATTTATTCTTGGTTGTTATTATCTCTACTGTTTTTTTATTACGTTATAAATCTGGCCGCAATATGCCTGTTTTTTATCTTATCTATTGTTTTAAATGTATTTTATTTATTTTTATTTTGCGTGTTATTTGTGTAAAAAATAAAATAATATTCGATCTCCTATTTTCTTAAGCGTTTACATTAACTGGTCGCCTACTTTGCATGCGGAGGCGCTGCCGTGCTGTGCCAATGCCCAAAAATATATAACTATGGATTATAATTAAAAGGGATTGAATTAATGAAAGTGATTTTCGCCTCACCGTATACCCAAACTTTTTGGAATGAATATATTCTTAACCCACAATCATGTGAATACAACTTGGTGCTCGACCAAACTATTGAGGGCGATCTGGATATCCATCGCCTGCGTGCTGCGGTGGAGAGCATGAGCCGAAATTATCTTCTTTTTCACCATGTGCTGGATGATAAACACCCGCAACTGCGGTGGGTAAAAACGACCAAGAACATCACCCTTGAAATAGTCGCTGCCGATTGCGACGTCAGCAAATTGATTAATACGCCTTTCGATCTCAGAGAAGGGCCGCTGTGCCGGTTTTATCTGATTGAACTGGCGCCGCAACGCTATAATTTCATTAGTGTTGTCCACCATGTATTGGTCGATGGTCTTGCCGGCCAAGAGTTTTATAACGCCATTTCCACTTATTACAATAATCCGAGCGCAGCGGAATTGCCGGCCGGCAGCATCGATAGCCTCAATGGGCTGTATCGACAATATGAAGAGGATATTTCAGGGCTCAGACAAGAATTCGATTCGCGCGCCTTCTGGCGCGATCTGCTGGCTGACTGCCCGCCACGCGTGGAGCTGCCTTATCTCCCCGATCCGTCCGTTCCAGCGGGCAGCGCCGGCGAAGTCCGTTTCGCGCTGCCTTTTTCCGAGTGGCAAAGCCTGAAGTCCGGCATCAAATACGCCAATCCTTTCCTGATATTCAAAACGCTGTGGGCGCTGCTGATTGCTCGCCTGTCGCCGCAGGACAGGGTGTATATCGGTTATCCCATCGCTGCGGAGGGCGGGAGCGCGTTGTACTACGGCGCTCAGGTCAACACCGCCGTTTTTCCGCTGACGCTGTCGCCGGAGGCCACCTTCAGCCAACTATACCGGGCGACCCTGGGCTACAGCAAAGCGCTAAAAGCCACGGGCAAACTGCGGCACAGCAAATTGCCGATTTACGACATTTTGGGCCAAAGCCAGATCCGCCAGTTGAACGTCAACTTTACTCAGGCTTATCTCAAGGATGCGCCGTTGAGTCTCGGAGGGTGCAGGGTTGGCGTTAATCACCGTTTCAACGTTGATCTGGCCGGTTCCGAGCTGTTGCTGGAGTACCAACCTTCCGATTGCGCTTTTGAATTCAGGTTGCGTTACCGGTCGGATTTGTTCGATGAGACGCAGATGGCTGAAATGGCGGAACAGTTCTGTCATCTGTTGCGCAATGCCCTGAACGAACCGGATGCGCCGATCGCTTCGCTGCCGCAGATGACGCCGCCGCAGACCCGCCGTTTGAACGATCACTGGGCCAGCGGTCAGGACGCGCCATCGCGGCAGGCAATGACCTTGTTCGCCGGCGTTGAAAGGCATGCCCGTCTCTATCCTGAGCGCATCGCACTGACCGACGCCCGCGTTGAGCTGAGCTACGGGCAGTTGGCGCAGCGCAGCGACCAACTCGCGCTGCGGCTGCGCGCGGAGTACCTGAGACTGAACGGCGAAGAGATGCGTCCGGATACGCCGATCCCGCTGTATTTGCCCCGCAGTGCGGATGCGGTGGTGGCGATGTTGGCCATCATGAAGGCGGGCGGCGCCTATGTGCCGCTGGATCCTGATGCGCCGGCACAGCGGCTGGCTTATATTCTGCAGGACGTGAACAGCCCGATTATCATGACCGAAACCGCGCTGCAAGCCGCAGCACAGCAGTTGTCGCCAGCCAGCCACTGTCTGTTGGCGGATGTGCAGTTGCGGGAAGAAGGGGCGATCGCGCTACCTGTCGTGCGGGCGCAACAGCTGGCTTATGTGATTTACACCTCCGGCACCACCGGGCGGCCAAAAGGCACGCTGTGCGAACATCAGGGGGCCGTGAATATGATCGAGGGGCATACCCGGCGCTTGCTGCACCGGGAGCCAGCTGTGCTCAACTGTTTGCAGTTCGCCTCGTTGGCCTTCGATGCGCATGTGTTCGAAGTGTTCGTGGCGTTGGGCAACGGACACCGCCTGTTTATCGCCAGTGAGCAACAACGCCGGGATCCCGCGTTGCTGTGCGGGCAAATGGCGGTGTGGCAAATTCATTTTTGCTTCCTGCCGCCGGCATTGCTCCACACGCTGCCGGCGCTGCCGCCCTCGGTGCGTCATCTTGCGATGGGTGGAGAGGCGGCCTCACGGACGGTGCTCGATCATTATCTGGCGAGCGGCCTGCAGGTGGTCAATATGTATGGACCGACCGAAGCCTCGGTCAGCGTCAGTCTCAACCTTTATCGCCGCAACGGCGCGCGCAATATCGGCCAGGCTATCGCCAACATGCGCTGTTACGTAGTGGATGAGCATTTTAATCTGCTGCCGCTGGGGGGCGAAGGCGAGTTGTGCCTGGCCGGCATCGGCCTGGCGCGGGGATATCTGAACCTGCCGGAGCTCACTGCCTCCGTTTTCGTTGCCAATCCTTTCAGCCAAGAGGCGGATTACCGGCGCCTGTACCGCACCGGCGATCGGGTGCGTCGCCTGGCCGATAACAGCCTGGAGTATCTTGGCCGCCACGATCAGCAGATCAAGATCCACGGCTATCGTATTGAACTGGGTGAAATAGAAATGCAGATGCGCGCCATCGAGGAGGTGGCCGAAGCTGTGGTGGCCGCGCGTCCGGAAGCGGCGACGCAGTTGGCGGCCTGGTATGTGCTGCAGCCCGGCAGCCGGTTGACCGCCGACGAGATCCTTCAACGGCTGGCGGCACAGTTGCCGCACTATATGTTGCCGACGGCGCTGATGGCGCTGCCGGCGATCCCACTGACGGTAAGCCGGAAAGTGGATTACCGGGCATTGCCGGAGCCGACCCCGTTCGAACGACAAGGCGCGTTCCGCCAGCCGGGCACCCCGTTGGAAAGCCAACTGCTGGCGTTGTTCAACCGGCTGCTGGGCTGCCAGGCGGGCGTAGACGATCACTTCTTCCGCTTGGGCGGCAACTCCATCATGGCCATCCGGCTTTGCCACGAAGTCAATAAGCTGCTGGGGGTGAAGATCTCGGCGTTGACGCTGAACCGGCACCCGACGGTGGCGACATTAAGCGAACATATCGACCGGCAGCAACAGGCATCGGCGGATACGGCGATTGTCGCCAGCGGGCTGCGGGAAGCGCCGCTGTCGTTCCAGCAATCCCGGCTGTGGTTTATGCAACAGCTGTCGGGCGGCGCTACGCACTATCTTTCCCCGGTGCTGTTGCGGCTGTCCACCGGGGTTGATTGCGAGCTTTTCATTAAAAGCCTGCAGGCGCTGGTGAGCCGTCATCAGGTGCTGCGCAGTCTGATCCGCCAGGATGAACGAGGGGAGGCCAGTCAATGGGTAAGCGAGGAGATATTGCCGGTATCGCTACGCCTGTTGAGCGCCGAGGCGTTTTCCGTGGCGCTGTCGCAGGCGCTGCAACAACCGATGGATCTCACCTGCGAGTTGCCGCTGCGGGCTGCGCTCTACCGCTATCCTGAGCCTACGGGGGGCGAGGTAACCGCCTGCCTGCTGGTTTTCCACCATATCGTTTTTGATGGCTGGTCACTGGCGGTGCTGCTGAAAGAGCTGGACGCGCTCTATCGCCATTTCCAGCGTTCGCCGACAAGCCGGCCTCCGACGCCGGGCCTGCAGTATCTCGACTACGCGCTCTGGCAGCGTGCGCCGGAGAACTCGAGCCGCCAAACGGACGATCTGGCCTTTTGGCAGCGGGAGCTGGAGGGTTGCCAGCAGCTCGACATCCCCTTGGATTATGTCCGGCCCACCGCTTTCGACGTGCGTGGGGACAGCCGCGAAGTGACGCTGCCGGCGGAACTGGTGGCCTCGCTTGACGGGCTGGCGCGCAGAGAAGGGGTTACGCTGCATGCGGTGCTGCTGGCGGGATTCACCCTGTTGTTGTCGCGCTATACCGGCCAGAATGACGTGATGGTGGGTACGCCGCTGGCTAATCGCGGCCGGCCGGAGCTGGAGGGGGTCATCGGGTTCTTCGTCAATACGCTGCCGCTGCGCAACCGGTTGGATCATCAGCACAGTGTAACGGCGTTTATCCGCCAGGTTGCGGCTACCACGCTGCAAGCACAGCAGCACCAGGAGTTGTCGCTGGAGCTGTTGGTCGACAGCCTGAAGCTGCCGCGCGACTTTTCACGTCATCCACTGTTTCAGGTGATGTTCGCACTGGAAAGCGACGCCAATGCGGCGGAGCGCCCGGACTGGTTGTCGGTGGTCGATCTGAGCGACCACGAGCGGACCGCCAAGTTCGATCTGACCCTGACGCTGGCGCCGGATGAGCAGCGGCTGCGTGCCCGTTTCAACTTTGCCGTGGCGCTGTTCAGCCAGGCGTCGATAATGCGGTTGGCGGGTTACTACGTCGCCATTTTGCAGCAAATGGCGCAGCATAACGAGTGGCCGCTGGAAAACATCAGCTTGCAGCCGCAGCGCCCGCCGGCGCAACCGGTGCCGGCATTTCCCGGCGCATTCGAGCGCACCTTGCACGATGACTTCATCCGCCATGCCCGGCGCAATCCGCAGGCGGTGGCGGTGATCGATGAGCTGGGCGAAATGACCTATGGCGAATTGTACGAGGCGGCGCTGACGCTTGCCACCCAACTGCGGCGGCAGGAGCCAATCGTCGGCGAGGCCATTGCTATCATTGCCGACAAAGGGCGCCGACAACCGGTCGCCATGTTGGCGGCGCTGATGTGCGGCAAGGCGTTTCTGCCGATGGATACGAGCTGGCCGTTGCAGCGGCGGTTGGCGGTGATGGCGCAGGCCGGGATCAATACGCTGTTGAGCAGCGCGCCCTGGCCGACCCGCGAGATTAACGTTATCGAACTGGGTGCCGACGGCCTCGCCCTGGGGCTGCCGGTGTCCGCGCCGCTGCTGCCGGCGATCGACGCCGCCCCGGACAGCCTGGCGTATATCATTTTTACGTCGGGTTCGACCGGGACGCCAAAAGGCGTGGCGATCGAGCACCGCAGCGTGGTGAGCACGCTCGACGTCACCCGGCGCCATTTTTCCCTCGATGAGCGGGATCGCAGCCTGGCGATCAGCGCACTGAGTTTTGATTTGTCGATCTACGATATTTTCAGCCCGCTGAGCGCAGGCGGTGCGGTGGTCATGCCGGCCGAACGGGACCGGGTCAGCCCGCAGGCCTGGCATCAATTGATGATTGATCACCGGGTTACGGTATGGCTGAGCGCCCCGGCGTTAATGGAGCTGTTGCTGGACTATGTCAAAGGAGCAGGGCTGATGTCCGGGCCTGAGCCGGCGCTGCGTGCGGTGATGGTGGGCGGCGACTGGATCGCCACTTCGCTGCCGGCGCGTTGTCGCGAGTGGGCGCCGCGCAGCCGCTTTTTCAGCGCAGGGGGCGCCACCGAAGCGGCGATATTCTCGATGTTGTACGAGGTGCAAAGCGAGCAAGCGATTTTGTCAGCCAGCATCCCCTACGGCAAACCGCTGGCCTACCAACGCTGCTATATCCTGGACGCCTGGCTGCGACCGGCGCCTGAAGGGGTCAGGGGCGAGATTTATCTGGCCGGTGCGGGGCTGGCGCGGGGTTACTACGGTGATCTGCAGCGAACCGCAGACAGTTTCTTTTGGCATGAACAGTTGCAGGATCGCGTCTATCGCACCGGCGACGCCGGTCGTTTGCTTGAAGACGGCAATATTGAGTTTTTGGGGCGCCTCGATCAGCAGATTAAGCTTAACGGCTACCGTATCGAACTGGGGGAAATTGAAAATATTGCGCTGTCTTATCCCGCCGTCACCGCCTGCTGCGTGGCATTGATTACCCAGCCGCAGCCCTATCTGGCCGCCTATTTTGTCGCCGACGAAGCGACAGATACCCGAATGCTGGCGCAGCATCTGAGCAGCCAACTGCCGCAGTATATGATGCCGCAGGCGTTTATCCAGTTGGAGCGGTTACCGCTGACCGAGAACGGTAAAATTGCCCGCCAGGCGCTGCCGCTGCCGGAGGTGGAAGCGCGCGAATTCGCCGCGGCGGAAAATGCCTGGGAGAGCGCCTGCGTTGCCATCTGGCGCGAACTGCTGCAACGGCCGGACATCAGCGTGGAGGATAACTTCTTCTCGCTGGGCGGCAATTCGATTCTGGCGATCCAGGCTTGCTATCAGATCGGCCGACGCTTGCAGCGTGAGGTCACGCTGAGCGAACTGGGGCAGTTCCCGACCATTCGCTCCCTGTGCCAGGCCCTGCGCCGGCTCGGCGGCGGCGAAGCGCCGCTATCGATACCGGCGTTGCAGCGGCAGGCTTACCCGCTGTCGTCTGCGCAGATGCAGCTGTGGTTTATCGAAAATCTGAACGGCAGCAGCAATCTCTATCATGTGCCGATGCAGTTTCGCCTCGACGAGGATGTCTGCTTGACGGCCTATACCGACAGCCTGCAGGCGATCGTCGCCCGCCATCAGGTGCTGCACAGCCTGATTGACCGAACGCACTCCCACACTGCCGTTTCTCACTCTTGCACGCAGACGCTGTGCGTGGAGCGATTGACGATCGACGCACCGCGCTGGCGGGATCGGCTGAAGCAGGATATCGACCGGCCGTTCGCGCTGGATACCGAGTTGCCGATCCGAGCCTTTATCTATGAGCTCACGCACCCCGAGGGGGGCCGCGAACGTTACAGCCTGATCCTGGTGCACCACCTGGCGTTCGACGGCTGGTCGCAGCGGCTATTTGTGCAAGAGCTGGACGGCCTGTATCAGGCGCAGCGGCAGGGGCGACCGGCGGCGTTGCCGGCGCTGGCGCTGCAGTATGGCGATTATGCCGTCTGGCAGCAGGAGTACCTGGCATCGACGCAGGCCGAAGGGCTGAGGTCCTATTGGCGGCAACGGCTGGCGGGGTGGCAAACGCTGGAGATGCCGCTCGATTTTGTGCGCCCGGCCCAGTTCGACCACCAGGGTGCCAATCACGCCATCAGCCTGCCCGAGGCGTTGATCGCGCAGGCGGAAAATTTTGCGCAACGTGAAGGGGTAACGCCTTTTGCGCTGTATCTGGCGGCGTTCAACCTGTTGCTCGGCTGTTTCAGCGGTCAGCAGGACATTCTGGTCGGCACGCCGGTCGCCAATCGCCCGACGGAGGAAACTCGCTCGGCGATCGGCTTCTTCGTCAACACGCTGCCGCTGCGTTCGCAGATCGACGACGGCCAGCCGTTGGCCGGCTACGTGCATCAGGTATTCGATGGCGTGCTACAGGTGCAGAAATACCAGAACCTGCCGCTGGATCACCTGATCGATCTGCTGCAGGTGCCGCGCGATCTTTCGCGTCACCCGCTGTTCCAGGTGCTGTTCGTGCTGGAGGATGACGGCGCGCAGCCGTCGCCGCCGGAATGGCTGAAGCCGCAAAGCCTGATGGAACATTATCAGGCGGCGAAGTTTGACCTGACGTTGAGCATCCAATTGGCGAAGGGCACCGGGCAAGCGGTATTCAACTACGCCACCGCGTTGTTCAGCCCGGCCACGCTGGAGCGGCTGTCCGGCTATTATCTGGCAATCCTGCGGCAAATCGTCGAACGAGGCGAACTGCTCGTCAGCCAACTGGCGCTGGTGTCGGAAGAGGAGGTGGCGCACCAACGGGCTCTCCGCCAGTCCTGCCTGCCGCACTATGATTTTGAACGCGCCATCCATCATGATTTTATCCAGCAGGCCGTCCGGTATCCGCAGCGAGTGGCGATCGTCGACAGCCTGGGCGAACTGAGTTATGGCGAACTGTACCGGGCGGCGTTGACTCTGTCGCTGCAACTGCGTGAACACGCGGATATGACGGCCGAAACCTTGGCGGTAATGGTCGACAAAGGGCGGGCGCAAATTATCGCGGTGCTGGCGGTGGTCATGTCCGGCAAGGCCTACCTGCCGCTGGACGGCGCCTGGCCGGAACGCCGTTGCCTGGACATTATCGACCAGTCGCAGACCCGGGTGATCCTCAGCAGCAGGCCGTGGCGGGAGACCGGCGGGGCCAGAGTGCTGGTGGTCGATCCGCAGGGCGCGGTGGCCGAATTGCCGCCTGCGTCGCCGGGGGCGCCGTTGTTGCCGCCACCTTCCGCGCTGGCCTATGTGATCTTCACCTCAGGTTCCACCGGTGCGCCGAAAGGGGTGGCGGTAGAGCATCGCGGCGCGGTGAACAGCATTATCGATACCCTGCGCCAACTGGATCTCGGAGCGGAAGATCGGGCGCTGGCGCTCAGTGCCTTGAGTTTTGATATCTCGGTGTTCGATCTCTTTGGCCTGCTGTCGGTGGGCGGCACCCTGGTGATGCCGTCCGAAGCCGAACGCTATCAGCCGCAGGCCTGGCATCGTTTGCTGATGACCCAGGGCGTGACCTTCTGGAATTCGGCGCCTTCGGTGATGACCCTGCTGGTCGAGGAGCTTGAAGCCGGGGCCGCAGAGGCCTGTTGGCCAGCGCTGCGCAACGTGGTGCTGGTGGGCGAGGTTATTTCCCGGCAACTGCCTGCCCGCATTCGCCAGTGGCGACCGGGTTGCCGGGTGATCAGCGCCGGTGGCGCCACCGAAAGCTCTATTTGGTCGATCCTGTATGACATCCCGGAAACGCCGATAACCGCGCCCAGCGTGCCCTATGGACAGGCGATGGCGCACCAGCGCTTCTATGTGCTGGATCGCCATCTGCGGCTGCTGCCGCCTTGCCTGCCGGGCGAACAATACATCGGCGGGGCCGGTGTGGCTCGCGGCTATTATCGCAACCCGTCGCTGACCGACGAAAAGTTTATTTATCATCCTGAACTGGGGGAGCGGTTGTATCGCACCGGCGACGCAGGCCGCTACCTGCCGGACGGCAATCTGGAGTTTTTGGGGCGGATGGATTTCCAGGTCAAAATCAACGGTTACCGGGTGGAACTGGCAGAGGTCGAACAGCGGGCGCTGGCGTTTGGCCCGATAAAGTCCTGTTGCGCCATGGTGTTGCAGGAGGCGTCACAGCATCGGCTGGCGCTGTACTACGTCAGCGATGAAGCGCTGGCGGAACCGGCGCTGCTGGCGTTTATGAGCCAGCGTTTGCCGTTGTACATGATCCCTACCGCGCTGATGCGCCTGGAGGCCTTGCCGTACAACTCCAGCGGCAAGCTGGATCGTAAAGCGCTGCCTGCGCCGGCGGCGCGTGAACTCAATGACTATGTTGCGCCGGGAAATGCGCTGGAACAAGGGCTGTGCGCGCTGTGGCAACAGGCATTGCAGTGCGATCGTGTCGGCATGACGGACGACTTCTTCCAACTGGGCGGCACCTCAATTCGGGCGATCTCGCTGTGCCTCAGCATGGCGGAACTGCTGGGCACGCCGGTTCCGGTGGTCAGGCTGTTCCAGCACCGTACGTTGAAGAACCTGCTGGCGGCGGGTGAGCAGCCTTTGGTGATGCCGCTCAATCGGCCGGCCGGCGATGCGCCTGCGCTGTGGATGATTCACCCGGCGCTGGTGGGTGCGGAAGCCTTTCACTCCCTGGCTCAGGAATTGCAGGGGGAAATAAACTGTTATGGTGTTGATAACTATAATCTTTACCACAGTCAGACCATAGATTCTCTCGGTAACATCGCCGAGCTGTATCTGAGTGAAATGACCGCCAACGGCCTGTTGAACCCGGCGGGGCCGATACGCATTTTGGGGTGGTCATTGGGGGGCATCATTGCCTTGGAGATCGCCGCCAGGCTGGAGGCGCGCGGGCACTGCGGCGTCCGTCTCTGTCTGCTGGACAGCTTCTATCGGCAAACGTCGGCTGAGCTGCCGCTTGAGCAACTGCTGTCGGCGTTGGGCATTGAGGGCGATGCGGCCCGGCGCGCTACGGCGGTGGCGCAGGCTGAACAGCGCCTGGCGGGGGGAAGGCTCAGCCGCAGGCTGCAAACCACTCAGGTGACCCTGTTCAAGGCGATGCAGGTGAATCCGCAACTGCCGCAAGGCGTGATGGAGCCGCTGCTGGCGGTAGCGGACAACGGCCTGAGCGCCGCTTGCGAACAGTTGACGGTGATCCCGCTGGCCTGCCACCACCACAACATTCTGCGATGCGGGGAGGAGATAAAGGCGGCGCTTAACGCGGAGCAATGACGCTATGGGGAAGACGGTAGGCGCCATCGTCTGATTTATGAGCCAAACTCATAAACTCAAGCGGATTCGCTCCATAGTCACCGCCATCCCGCTCTTCTACAGTCATCACACGATAATCGGCCTCCGGCAAGCACGTCGGGGGCCTGTGCGATTCACCCGGAGGAATGAAATGCAAACACGCAAATTGGGCAACGGCGGCCTGGAAGTCTCGGCGTTAGGGCTGGGTTGCATGGGCCTGAGCTTTGGTTACGGCCCGGCACCACTAACTCCCTCATCTGACCGAAAACCTCGGTGCAGTGGCGGTGTGCTGTTTGCGGCTGGGGTAATAGAGGTAATAGCCGGCACTTACAAGTTTGAATTCGGAAATGTTAGCGGCCCACAGGCTCATGTTTTTACTGTGAGATTTTATGGCACTCCTGATACGAGTAAGGTTCGCAACTACCTGACTTCTGTGGGTTATAAAGTGCAAGCTCAATGTGATGTTGAAGCAGAATGCTGGAGAGCTCAGCGTTCTAAGGATGTTGTGACAGTCATTCAATACACTTCGCCAGATAGCCTAGTGGTTCAGGTCTACCGCAGCCCTTACACAGAGTAGCGTCTGATATCCTCAGAGCATGTAAAGGGTCTTTCTGGGACCCTTTTAAATTGAGAGCAGTTAAATCAATAAAAACAGCAAACTATGTTCTTATTGTGGTTTGTTGCACGCGCGATTGAACCTCAAATCCTTTGTATATGCTTGTCCGTGCCATCACACCCGATCACTCATGAATTCAACTCATAGGTCCTTGCGTATTTTGCTATCTAGTCCCGGTAGCGGTGCGGCGTTATCTTTCTCTTTCGCGCTATCTTAACGGGAGCAGTCAGTGAAATGACTCGCAGCGTCTACCCTTATCTTGTCCATGTCAGCACCGGCAGCCATTGCCGAAACGGAGGAAAAATTGAAAATTCAACGCAGCGGTTCCCTGCCATCCCGGCCGGGTCCCGAGGATTACTTTACCGGCCAAGTACGGATTGATGCGCCTTTTGCCGGTACTGAACCGGCCCGCGTGGGCGGCGCCACCGTGACCTTCGAACCCGGTGCCCGCACCGCCTGGCATACCCATCCGCTGGGGCAGACGTTGATCGTCACCCAGGGGCGCGGCTGGATCCAGGTGTGGGGCGACCCAATCCAGGAGATGAATCAGGGCGATATCGTTTGGATCCCCGAAGGGGTCAAGCATTGGCACGGCGCTACCCCGGAAACGGCCATGACCCATATCGCGATTGCCGAATCCCTCAACGGCAGCCCGGTTGACTGGATGGAGAAGGTTAGCGACGAGCAATACCGGCAATAAGAGCGGCGGTATTACCGGCGAATTGCCCGCGTGCTGAAGCGATAAACGCCTGTTTAACGGCGGTTACGCATTGTCGGCTTGCTCGCAAAAGCGCAGGCAATTGCCGAAGGGATCGGTGAGGTTCAACTGTCTTCCCCAGTCAAGGGTTTCAACCCCCGGACGGGCGTAACGGTACTGTTTCGCCATTAACTCCTGCTGCAGGGCATCGATATCGCGGGTCGGAATAAACACCGCTGAGCCGGGCGTACTGTCGCCGTAATGCTCGCTGAGATGCAGGGTCAGACCTGAGCGCGATATCTGGGCATAAAGCGGCAGGTCTTCGCTAAAGCGGTGCTCCCAATCCAGCGTGAAGCCGAGAAAATCCAGATAAAATTCTTTGGCTTTTTCGACCGAGAAGATACGGATAATGGGAATGGCGGCGGAGAGTTCCATGTGAGAGTCCTTGTAAGCCCCCTGACGGGAAAGCAAAATTAGCAGAAATGGCAGCGGATTAGCCAGCGCTCAGCCCCCTTGCGGGGGCCGGCGACAGATTCAGATATCCAGCCCGCCAAGGCACAGATATTTGATCTCGAGATAATCTTCGATGCCGTACTTCGATCCTTCGCGCCCCAGGCCGGAGTTTTTAACCCCGCCAAAGGGGGCGACCTCGGTAGAGATCAGCCCTTCATTGATGCCGACAATGCCGTATTCCAGCGCTTCGGCCACGCGCATCACCCGGCCGATGTCGCGGCTGTAGAAGTACGAGGCCAGGCCGAACGGCGTGTCGTTCGCCAGTTCGATGGCTTCGGCTTCGTGCTCAAAACGGATCAAGGGCGCCACCGGGCCAAAGGTTTCCTCATGGAAAATTTTGGCCTGCCTCGGTACGTCGGTCAGGATGGTCGGCGTATAAAAGTTATTGCCCAGTGCATGGGGTTGGCCACCCAGCAGCACCGAAGCACCGCGTTTCACGGCATCGGCGATATGCTCGCTGACTTTTTCCACCGCCTCCCGGTTAATCAATGGGCCGATAGTGACGCCCTCGTCCATGCCATTGCCCACTTTCAGCTTCGCCACCGCGGTTTTCAGCTTTTCCGCAAAAGCGTCGTAGACGCCGTCCTGCACCAGAAAGCGATTGGTGCACACGCAGGTCTGGCCGGCATTACGGTATTTGGAGGCTACCGCCCCGGCGACGGCGGCGTCCAGATCGGCATCGTCAAACACGATAAAGGGCGCGTTGCCACCCAGTTCCATGCTGGTCTTTTTGATGGTGGGCGCACACTGCGCCAGCAACTGCGCGCCTACCTCTGTGCTGCCGGTAAAGGAGAGCTTGCGTACGTCCGGGTTCGCGGTCAGTTCGCCGCCGATCGCTTTGCTGGGCCCGGTAATCACGTTGCAGACGCCCGCCGGTAAACCGGCGCGTTCGGCCAGCACTGCAATCGCCAGCGCCGAGAACGGGGTCTGGCTGGCGGGGCGGATCACCCCGGTGCATCCCGCGGCCCAGCCGGGGCCGGCTTTGCGGGTGATCATCGCCGCCGGGAAATTCCACGGCGTAATGGCGGCAAATACCCCGATGGGTTCTTTTTGCACGATAATGCGCCGGCCGGGCAGGTTTTGCGGAATGGTGTCGCCGTAAACGCGTTTTCCCTCTTCGGCGAACCACTCGATAAACGAAGCCGCATAGGCAATCTCACCGCGGCTTTCGGCCAGAGGTTTGCCCTGTTCTGCGGTCATGATGCGCGCCAGATCGTCCTGGTGTTCCATCATCAGTTCGAACAGGCGGCGCAGCTTGCCGGCACGCTCTTTGGCGGTCAGCGCGCGCCAGGCCGGCTGGGCTTTTTTGGCGGCGGCTATCGCCTGTGCGGTTTCTTCGGCGCCAAAGGCCGGCACCTGGCCGACCAACTCGCCGGTGGCCGGGTTATGGATCTTGATGGTTTGCCCGTCTTTGGCCTGCAGCCATTGCCCATCGATGTAGTTTGCTTCGCGAAATAGCGCGGGATCTTTGAGGGTGGCGGAGAAGGTCGTGCTCATCGGTTATCTTCCTTTTTCAGAATTCCAAACAGTATGGCCTGTCCCAAATAGTCCTCTTTACCCTAGCAAACTTTTTCGCATCCATTTGCTGCCATGCGCACCTTCTGTACAAAAAACAGTCGTCGCCGGGACGATACTGAACTCAGTGAGCATATGACCCTTTTCGAGATAACAAAAAGGAGTGTGCAGAATGGTAAATTCAGTGAATCGGCACCTTGCGGCTTACAGCAGCAACATGGATTTTCTCGCTTCCAGCATTGCGCTGATGGAGTGGCAGGGACGCGAAATCGACGCCGGCAAGGTGGCCGGTAATATGTCGGATTCGCAAAGTCGTTTGTTTTTCGAGCGCCTGAACTATTTTCGCCAGCTTTATCAGGCCACCTCGATGGCGGAACACAGCCTATAAATCCTCATTGAACCCGACCCCGCCAACGCGGGGTTTTTTATGGCGATTTACACCGGCCACACCCCGGTGTTCAGCGTGGCCGGGGAGTATTCCAGGTTGCGGCCGCGCCAGGGCAAAGCCTGCGGGAAGCGCCACGCACTGTGCATATCAAACCGCCAGTAACGTTCCGCCCCCTCCACCCCGTGGTCGATATCCGTTTGCCAGAGGATCTGCGTTTCCCCTTGCAGATGCAAAATATCGCCATTGTCGAAATCGACAAACAACAGCGCCGCCCGGGGTTGGGCCAGCAGATTACCGAGGGTGTTCATATAGCGGTTGCCGCGAAAGTCCGGGATCCACAGGCGGTTGTCCGCCAGATGGATAAACCCCGGCTTGCCGCCACGGTGCGACATATCCATGCCGCCCTGCGCCAGCCCGGTGTGAGCGCAACTGGCGACGAAAAAGGTGTCCGCCCGCCGGATCAGCGCCTGCGCACCAGCATCCAACACAGGAAGATATTCAATCGGCGCAGATTCAGCGGCCACCGGGTAAAGCTCGCGCCGCTGGATATATTGCGGGCAGTTGCCAAAGCTTTGCCGGACCTCGATTTCAATGCGGTTCTTGTCGGTGCGGCCAATCACGCCGTTGGCGCGGTTGCGCCTGCGGTTGCTGAAATCCAGCCCCAACGCGCCAACCAGTTTGCCGCTTTGCAATGCGGCCTGCGCCGGATCGTCGTTGCGGCGCGGCGCGCTGATCCGCAGGTGGGTGTCATCCGGCGTGCGCAGAAAACCGGGCGGGCCGCTGAACAGCGTAGCGACCGGCCAGCCCTGATCGTCCAGCGTGGCGACGAACAGGTAGGGCAGCGCGGCGAAAAACTCGCGGTGCTGGTCGGGCATGGCGGCATAAATACCTGCGCCCACGCGGTCAAAACCGGCCAATGCCTGGGCGCGTACTTCATCGGGGTGGAACAGCGGCTGTGTCATCAGCGTTACCTCGCGGTGGGTTCCGGCAGCGCCGGCATGGCGAAGAAACCAGGCAGAGCGGCGATGCGCGCAACCCAACGCCGGATCGCCGGATAGGGCGCCAGCGAGATGCCGCCTTCCGGCGCTACTGCCACGTAACTGTAGCAGGCCAAATCACCGATGGTGGCGTGTTCCGTCGCCAGAAAATCACGTTCCGCCAGATGCTGTTCCATCTGCGACAGGAAGCGCGCCGCGATCGCCAGCGCAGCCTGATAATCCTCCGGAGCGGAAAATTGGGCGATCAGCCTGCTGGAGGCCGGGCCGTAGCGGACCTCTCCGGCAGCTTTGGACAACCATACTTGCACCTGCGCCGAAGCCTGCGGGGTTTCCGGTAGCCAGTGGCTGCCCGGCGCGTAGCGTTTGACCAGATACACCAAAATGGCGTTGCTGTCGGCGAGCGCCAAGTCGCCATCCACCAGCACCGGGATTTGGCCAAGCGGATTGAGGCGGCGGAAAGCCTCGCTCTGGCGCACGCCGGCGGGAGCCTCGATAAATTCGTAGGGCAGGTCAAGCATACGCAGCAGCAACGCCACGCGATGAACGTGGCCGGAAAGCGGGGTACCGTACAGTTTGAGGGTTTGCATAATGAGGCTCCTGAATAATTTTTATCAGCATACTCTTGCGGGCAGCGAGCGGAATCCGGCAATGTAGAAATTGATAATTTCACATTTTGGAAGAATCTATGGATAGGTTGGACGAACTGGCTATCTTTGTGGCGGTGATTCAGCACGGCAGCCTGGCTGCGGCCGGGCGCAAGCTGCGGCGTTCCGCGCCGGCGATCACCCGTGCGATTGCCTCGCTGGAGCAGCGTTTTGGTGCCCGCTTGGTGGAGCGAACCACCCGGCGGCTGGCTCCGACCGAGGCGGGTTTGCGGCTGGCGGAGCGTGCGCGCCTGCTGCTGCATGACTATGACTCGGCGGTGCTGGACACGGCGGACAGCCAGCTCTCCGGCATGTTGCGCGTCACCTCGCCGGTGCAGTTCGGGCGCAAACACGTGGCGCCGCTGGTGATGGCGTTTCTTGACCGCTATCCGCAGATGCAGATTGAAATGGTGCTCAACGATCGCAACCTGGATTTGATCGACGAAGGGCTGGATGTGGCGGTGCGTATTGGTCATCAGCAGGATTCTTCCCGGGTGGCGCGCCGGTTGGGGCAGGTGTCGCGGGTCACGGTCGCCAGCCCGGCTTATCTGGCGCGGCGCGGTGAACCGAAACACCCGGCGCAGTTGACCGATCACGATACCATTGTCGGTACCCAACGTGCGTCGCTGCGCGAATGGCGTTTTGGCCCGCAGGAAAATGGCGAGCGGGTACGGCTGACGCCCAGGCTGTTGATCAACGAGGTGGAAACCCAACTGCTGGCGGTGCGGGCGGGCAAGGGCATCGCCCGATTATTGTCGTATCAGGTGGCGGACGATCTGGCGGCGGGCACGCTGGTGCGTTTGCTGCCGGCGTATGAACCCTTGCCGATGCCGGTGCAACTGGTGGCGCAGAACGTGCAGCGCATGCCGTTGAAGGTGCGTACCTTCTGGGACTACGCCTGGCAAGAATTAAGCCGGTTGGCGCAAATTCAGCCGGCATAAACCGGCGAATCAATACCGATAAGTTTCACTGGTTAAACTTATTTGGCGCAAAAATAAGATTTATTTTACCGCGCACGCATTGCTGCGGTTCCCTTCTTGACAATATTTTGGCCGGTGCTAATAGTTAACGCATATCTTATCTTAAATAATAAACGAAGTTTAATATATGAAACTTGTCCCGGGAAGTTACGATAACGGTTCGACGGTAGACAATGAAGATGAGATCCTGAACTCATTTCAAACCCGCAGTCAGGCCGTTTATCAGAAAGTACGCAGCGAACTTAATATTGCCTATGGTTATTCGGAACGGGAAGTTTTTGATTGGTTATATTCCGATGCGCCCTCTAAAGGAACATTAATATTTATTCACGGCGGTTATTGGCAATTTTGCCGTAAAGACGACTTCGCTTTTATTGCCGAGGTGCCATTGGCGCTGGGCTTTGACGTGGTGTTGCTGGAATATACGTTGGCGCCGGTGGCGACACTGGAGGATATTTGCCGGCAAATCGGCACGGCGCTGGATGCCATTGAACTGCGGCTGGCAGCGCAAAAAAACGCGCCGGTCTATTTGTGCGGCCATTCCGCCGGCGGGCATTTGGCCAGTTATTGGCAACAGCATGCGGTTGTTGACGCAGTATTGCCCATCAGCGGCATTTTTGAACTGGAACCGCTGTTAAGCACTTACGTAAATCGGCAATTGCAACTGACCCGGCGGCAAATCACGCAGCTGAGTCCGGCGCGCCATATTCCTGAACAGCTAAAACCCATGACGCTGTTTTACGGTGCAGCCGAGCTGCCGGAGCTGATAGGGCAGTCGCTTCATTATTACGCTGCGCTGCGGGAGAAAAACCTGCCGGCTGAGCTGGTTGCCGTAGCGGGAGCCAATCATTACAACGTACTGGATCAGCTGTTCGCCGCTGACGGGGCGCTGATCCGGCAGTTAATCACCACGGGGAAATAAACCATGCGCAGCATCGTTGATACCGGCCTGCCGGAGATTGGGCAACCCTTTTCCTGGGCCACCAAAGGCGGGGGCATGTTGTTCACTGCCCACGGCCCGGTCAGGCCAGACGGCAGTATTGAAACCGGTGCGCCGGAAAGCCAGATTACCCTGACGTTCGATAATCTGGCGCAAACGCTGAAAGCGGCCAATAGCCACAGCGATAACGTATTGCAGGTGATTGTTTATCTCACCGATGTGAATGACGTTAAATTGCTCGATGAGATTTATAAAAAATACTTTAATTATCCTTACCCCAATCGCTCAACCGTGATTGTCGATAAATTGGTAGTGCCGGGAATGAAAATAGAAATAACCGTCAGCGCCATGGCCTGAGTCGCATTTAATTATCACCTTCACCAGTAAATTCATTAAATAATGAATTAAGGTATCGCTATGTTTAATCATATCGGCGCGTCTGCGCCCGATCCTATTATGTCGTTGATGGAAGCTTATTTACAGGATGAAAATACGCAGAAAGTGAATCTGGGTATTGGTCTTTATTATGATCAGCAGGGCAGGATCCCGTTGATGCAGGCGGTTGAAGCGGCCGAACGGCGCTTGCTTGAACAGCGCACTCCCCACGGTTACCCGCCGATAGAAGGTTCGCCGCTGTTTACCCAACAGGTGCAAAGCTTGTTGTTTGGCGAACAGGAGACCTCCGCTATCGCCACGGTACAGACCCTCGGCGGCTCCGGCGCCTTGAAGCTGGCGGCGGACTTTATCCACCACTATTTGTCCCGCCGCGATATCTGGGTATCTGACCCGACCTGGGCCAACCATTGGGCCATCTTCGAGGGGGCCGGGCTGAAGGTTCACACCTATCCGTACTTTGATGAGGCCAGCGGGGGTCTGCGTTTTGACGCCATGCTCGATACGCTCGCCAGCCTGCCGGAAGGCAGCGTGGTGCTGCTGCACCCTTGTTGCCACAACCCGACCGGCACCGATCTCACTCAGGCGCAGTGGCGCGCCACGATCGAGGTGCTGCAACGCCGCCGGTTGCTGCCGTTCTTCGATATCGCTTATCAGGGGTTTGGCGACGGCCTGGCAGAAGATGGTTTTGCGTTGAAGGAGGCGCTGAAAACCGATCTGGAATTTTTGGTCGCCAACTCGTTTTCTAAAAATGTCGCGCTGTACGGCCAGCGGTTGGGGGGCTTGTCGGTGCGCTGTGGCAGCCCGCAAAGCGCGGTGAACGTGAAGGGCGCTCTGAAAACGCTGATCCGTCGCAGCTACTCCTGCCCGCCGACCCACGGCAGCCGAATTGTGGAGACCCTGTTGGCGGACGCGGCGCTGCGGCATCAGTGGGAGAGTGAACTGGCCGGTATGCGCCAGCGCATTAAGCAGATGCGCCAAATTCTGGCCGCAGGGCTGGAGCAGGGCGGTTCACGGCTGGATCACCGTCGCATCCGCGATCAGAAAGGCATGTTCAGCTATACCGGGCTGAACCAACAGCAACTTGCCCGGCTGCGGCAAGAGTATGCCATTTATCTGGTCGCGCCCGGCCGCATGTGCCTGCCTGGCCTGAACCAAAATAATGTCGATTACGTTACTGCCGCCATTCTGGACGTCACCCGCGCTGTGTGAACAAGGTAGGACATTGCCATGAAAGAGATGAAAGGTTTTGACGAAATAGCCCGGCGGCAGGGCGGGTTGAAAAAGCAGCTCACCGCCGGGCAGATGTCGATGCTGGCGATAGGCGGCGCGATCGGCACCGGGCTGTTTCTCGGCAGCGCCTACGCCATACAAATGGCCGGCCCCAGCGTGTTGCTGAGCTATTTTATCGGCGGCGTGGTGGCTTTATTACTGATGGGATGTCTGGCGGAGATGACATCCGAACACCCGACGCCCGGTTCTTTTGGCGACTACGCCGAGTTTTATATCAGCCCGCTGTTCGGTTTTTTGGTGCGCTATTCCTATTGGTCTTGCGTGGTGCTGGCGGTAGGCACCGAAGTGACCGCCATCGGCATGTACATGCAGTTCTGGTTCCCCGGCACGCCAATCTGGCCCTGGGTGCTGCTGTTTTCTGCGGCGGTGATCGCCATCAATGTGATTGGCGTCAAGTCGTTCGGCCAGGTGGAGTATGCGCTGTCGACCATCAAGGTGGTGGCGATTGCAGCCTTTATCGCCATTGGCATCGGCATCTTGGCCTTTTCCACCAACCCAGCCTTTGGCTTTAAAAACTTTACCGACAACGGCGGCTTCTTCCCGTTTGGCGTCAAAGGCATGTGGTTCGCGGTGATCGTCTCCATTTTCAGTTACCTGAGCATTGAGATGATTGCGGTGGCCGCCGGGGAAGCCAAAAACCCGGTGATTGCGGTCAAAACCGCCTTCAAGGGCACCATTTTGCGGTTGTTCATCTTTTACATGCTGTCGATTGCGCTGATGCTGGCGATCGTACCCTGGCGGCAGTCCGGTACCGGCGAAAGCCCGTTCCTGGTGGCGATGAACGTGATCCATCTGCCCGCCGCTGCCGGTATCTTCAACTTCATCGTACTGGTGGCCGCGCTGTCGGCGATGAACAGCCAACTGTACATCACCACCCGCATGATGTTTTCACTTTCCCGCGCCGGGCAGGCTCCCGCTGCGCTGGGCCGCGTCAGCCAACGCGGCATACCGGTGAGCGCGCTGGCAATGTCCTGTATCGGCATTGTGGTGTCGATCGTGCTGAGCCTGGTTTATCCGGAAAAATCGTTCGCCGCCATGATGTCGATCTCGGTGTATGGCGCCTGCTTCACCTGGTTGATGATCTTTGTCACTCATCTGTTTTTCCGCCGCCGGCACCGCAAAACCCACCTGAAATTCCGCATGTGGGGCTTCCCGTACACTACGCTGGCAGGGGCCGGGTTGATGGCCGCGTTGCTGATCTCGACGGCGTTCACCGAGTTTTTCAAAATGACGCTGTGGTTTGGCATTCCGTTCACTTTGCTGCTGGCGGCGGTCTATTTCTTCTATAGCCGTCACCAGCCCGTGCCGGGCCGGGTGGAAACGACGGGCGCAGAGTAAACCGGTCTGTTGAAAATGTGTCTATGTGGCTCTGGCAATAAACCACTTTATCCGGAGAATGACCCCTCTTTGAAGCGTGTGGAGCCTTATTGGAATGACAAGTCAGACAGCAAAAACCGGGGTTAAGGTTGGCGGAGTGCATGCTGGCGCCACGCGTTCGGCGCAGGGTTGGGTCAACGGTTTTTTGGGGATGTTGATTTTCAGCGGCTCCTTGCCCGCCACCCGGGTGGCGGTGCTGGAGTTTGATCCGGTATTCCTGACGGCGATGAGGGCGACGATTGCCGCGCTGCTGGCCCTGAGCGCGCTGTTGTTGATGCGCCAGCGTTGGCCTCGGCGCGCTGATATTGCGCCGCTGATTTTTGTCGCCGTCGGGGTGGTGATCGGTTTTCCGTTGCTGACGGCATTAGCCTTGCAACACACCACCTCGGCGCATTCAATGGTTTACATCGGCCTGCTGCCGCTGGCGACGGCCTGTTTCGGCGTTTTGCGCGGCGGGGAGCGCCCGAGAGCGGCCTTCTGGGGCTTTTCGCTGGTAGGCGGCCTGTTGGTTGGCGCTTTCGCACTGAGCCAGGGTTCTGGCGGTTCCTGGGCAGGTGATGCGCTGATGGTGGTCGCGGTGCTGCTTTGCGGATTGGGCTATGCCGAAGGGGCGGTGCTGTCGCGCCGGCTTGGCGGCTGGCAGGTGATCTCCTGGGCGCTGGTGATCGCGTTGCCGCTGGCGGCGGCGGTCGCGGCCTGGACGGCACCCGCAGCCTGGACAGGGGTGAGCGCCGGGGCCTGGTTCGCGCTGGGTTATATTTCGCTGTTCAGCATGTGGATAGGTTTTATTTTCTGGTATCGCGGCCTGGCGCAGGGCGGTATTGCCGCGGTGGGGCAACTGCAATTGCTGCAACCGTTCTTTGGCCTGGCGCTGGCGGGGCTGGTGCTGCATGAAACCGTCCAGCCTTCGATGATCGCGGTGATGGCCGGCGTCGTGGTTTGCGTGTTCGGCGCCAAGCGTTTTTCGCGCTAAATCCGGCCAGGTCATGCCCCATGCCGGACGAGAGGGTTGACCCGATTTCACCGCTATTTGGCCTTCGGGCTACTCACCTTCTTTTCAGGTACTCCCTATACTGGCTTCTCTACCTACAGCAGAGTGCTTGATTGCCGAGCAACCCGCATTCGACCTGTCGAGACGACCCCCATTCGGAGCCGAAAGCATGAAACTGACCCAAATTCGCAATGCCACGCTGTTGCTTGAATACGCCGGTACTAAATTTCTGATTGACCCTATGCTGTCTGACAAAGAGGCTTGGGACGGTTTTGCCGGTACGGCGCGTTCTCATCTGCGTAATCCTCTGGTGGCGCTACCGCTATCGATTGATGTACTGCTGAATGTCGATGCCATCATTGTGACCCATACTCATAGGGATCACTGGGATGAAGCCGCACAGGATAAAGTGGCAAAAGATAGCCTCATCCTGACTCAAAACGACAGCGATGCCGAATTGATCCGCGCTCAGGGTTTCAGTAATGTGCGCGTTCTTGAAGACAGCAATGAGTTTGCGGGCATGACCATTATCAAAACTGGCGGTCAGCACGGAAGCGATGAGGCTTATGCTAATCCCGATATCGCTGCTCGGCTGGGTGATGCCTGTGGTCTGGTATTCAAGCACGCCGATGAAAAAACGTTATATATTGCAGGCGATACCGTCTGGGTTAAGCCTTACGTGGACAGCCTGAGCGTCTGGAAGCCTGATGTGGTGGTGTTAAATACCGGTTTTGCTCAGGTTGACGGGATCGGCGCGATTATTATGGGTAAAGAAGATGTGCTGCGTACGCATGAGCTTATGCCGCAGGCTATGATCGTGGCCTCCCACATGGAAGCCGTTAACCACTGTATCCTTAGCCGTGATGAGCTGCGCGAGTATGCCATTGAAAAAGGTATTCAGGACAGCGTGCTGATCCCGGCAGACGGTGAAACCTGTACGTTCTGATAACATTCTCGGCCCAGTAACCGCGCAACGCCCTTTGATGCTGAAAAGGGGGGCGCGGTGTGCCGGTAAACAAAATAGGCCGACGAGAAACGAGAACCAAATCTATGTCTGTACTTTCCGTCGCTGTCATTGCCACCCATGGTTTTAGCCCGTTCCATTTTTCGGTACCCTGCATCATTTTTGGTCAGGCAATGCCGGAGCCGGGGCTGTTTGATCTGCACATTTGTGCGGAGCATCCTGGCGTAGTGCATTCTGATATTGGGGTATCAATCAACGTTGGTGAAGGACTGGAGGCGCTCGATTCGGCGGATATTGTCGTTGTTCCGTTCTGGAACCACCCAGAAAGCAAACCTTCCGAAGCCTTGCTTGCCTCTCTGGTAGCCGCGTGGCGGCGCGGCGCAGACGTTGTGGGTCTGTGTCTGGGAACCTACGTATTGGCCTACGCGGGGTTGCTGGATCATCGTCGTGCGGCAACCCACTGGGAATTTGAACGGGACTTTACCCGCCGTTTCCCCGCAGTGCATCTGGATAGCAATGCGCTTTATACCCATGACGATCGTCTTATTACCTCGGCCGGAACCGCGGCGGGGATAGACTGTTGCCTGTACATTGTTCGTAAACATTACGGCAGCACGCTGGCTAACCGGGTGGCCAGACGCATGGTAACGCCTCCTTATCGCGAAGGGGGGCAGGCGCAATATATTGAACGTGCGGTACCGGAAACCACGCGCGATAACAAAATCAACGAACTGCTGGATTATTTGCGCCGCAATCTCGATAAACCCCACGACCTCGATTCGCTGGCGGGATTTGTCAATATGAGCCGGCGTACCTTTACCCGCCATTTTATCAAAGCCACCGGTGTCCCCGTCGGTGAGTGGCTAAATGCCGAACGGTTGCATCGCAGTCAGGAACTGCTTGAAAGTACCGATCACAGCGTAGAGACCGTGGCGGAATTGTCGGGTTTTCAGTCCCCGGTTTCCTTCCGCCAGCGCTTTCGGTCGCGGTTCGATATTAGCCCCAGCGAATGGCGCCGGGCGTTTCGCGGTACACGAAAAGAGAAATGAGTCAGTGGCAGGGTTGCATTACCTTTCAATTCAATGCAGCCCTTTTAAGCCTGATGCTCAGGAGGCCGCTATCGACACCAGTACCTGATTCAACTTTTGGGCGGCGCGGTGGATAGCCTCGTCGTCGTAACCTCCCAGCCCCAGGATCAACCCGCTTTTTCCGCTGCCGGGGGCGTACATTGGCGACAGCGCACTGACCGCCACTCCGGCCTCGGCGGCACCGGCGGTCACTTGCCGGTCATCCAGTCCCGCTTTCAACCACAATACCCGGTGCATCCCCTGGTCACTGGGGAGCAAGGTAGCCAGATGCGGCGAAATATGCGCGTTGACGGCGTCGGTCAGCACGCGCCGCTTTTCCGCATAGACGCCGCGCATTCTGCGGATATGACGATCCAGATGCCCTTGCGCCATAAAGCTGGCCAGTACGTGCTGGTCGGCGGTGGGTGGGTGGCGGTCCATCAGCACACGCGCACCGCAGAAGGCGGCCAGCAGCGGTTCCGGGACGATGGCGTAACCCAGCCGCAATGACGGGAACAGGATCTTGCTGAAGGTGCCGAGGTAGACGACTCTGGCGGGATCCAACCCTTGCAGAGAGGGAAAAGGGTGGCCGGCGTAGCGCATTTCACTGTCGTAATCGTCTTCGACAATCCAGGCTTTTTGCTCTTTCGCCCAGGCCAGCAGCTCAAGCCGGCGCGACATGCTCATCGGCATGCACAGCGGATACTGGTGAGACGGGGTGACAAAAGCGGCCCTGGCCCGTGGCGCTATTCTTCGGCCCGCCGCCACGTCGATGCCTTGGTCATCGACCGGCACCCGCGCCATGTGCCGGTCCCTGAGCAGGCTGTCAAAGATAGCGGTGATACCGCGATAGGCGGGGTTCTCAACCCAGGCGGCGTCGCCGGCGTCCAGCAGGATTTGCGTGGCGAGATAAAGCCCTTGCTGGGTGCCGGAGGTGATGATCACCTGCTCTGGCGTACAGAGCACCGAACGTGATTTTCGCACGTATTCACAAATCGCTTTGCGCAGCGGCAACTCGCCAAGAGGATCACCGTAGCCTGATGGGGCGCCAGGCCCCCGGGCGCGGATCCGGTTGCCGAGCCGGCGCCAGACGTCATCGGGGGCAGTATCATTGATCGGTACCGAGACGGTGAAAGGGACCGGTGGCAAGGGCGCCCGTTGGGCGGAGAATTGTGCCAGCGCCTGCGCCTGGGCGGTCAGGGGAATGTCGCAGGTCTGCGGTTTTTTGGCCGGTGGCGGGGTTTTGCGATTGAGCGACAGGGCCACGCGGGTACCCGAACCGGGCAACGCTTCCAGAAACCCTTCTGCGGTTAGCTGCTCAAAGGCGGCCAGCACCGTTCCTCTGGCGAGCTGCAAGGCGCCCGACAGCACCCGCGTCGAGGGCAGCAGATCGCCTGCTTTCAGCTCGCCTTTATGAATGGCGGCCCGCAACGCCTGGGCAAGTTGGCGGCTGAGCTGCCCCGCGTTTCGGTCAAGTTCGCCGATGGCGGGGATTTCAACGGTTTTGGCGGTTCTTGGCATGGATTCCGGTCCAGAAGTCAGTGGCGATACAGGGTATTAACTGTAAACCACTTTTGATCGGAATGCGGTAGCCCGTCCCGCTTAAAGTCGGCTTTTGGGGAGCAGGTGATCGCCAAAGCTCAGGCGCTGGCGGCCGGGCTCCACTTCGGCCAGCGGTTCGACCTCGTTCAGCGTGGATTTGCAGCGCAGCACCAGATCATGATATTCACGCGTGCCGGTCACTTTCCACGCCAGCTCCTGTTCGGTCAGGTCGCGCAGGACCCGCGCCGGGCTGCCGACCACCAGTTTATTGGCCTCGATCACCGCCGCCGCCTTCACGAAAGCCATTGCGCCGACGATGCTGTTCTCGCCAATCTCTGCGCCGTCCATGATCACCGCGTTCATGCCGACCATGGCGTTGCGGCGGATGCGGCAACCGTGCAGGATTGCGCCGTGACCGATGTGGCCGTCTTCCTCGACTACGGTGTCTTGTTGCGGAAAGCCGTGCATCACGCAATTGTCCTGAATGTTGGCGCCGTCGCAGATAACCAGCCGGCCAAAATCGCCGCGCAGGCTGGCGTTCGGGCCAATATAGACCTGCTTGCCGATAATCACGTCGCCAATCAGCACCGCCGTCGGATGCACATAGCTGCTCGGATCTACCACCGGCGTCAGGCCGTCAATCTGATACACGGGCATAGTTAAATCTCCTTGAGAGTATCGCGTGGCAGGCCGCCAAAGCGCCGGTAATAACTTGCTGCCGGGGCGGGCAGGGAACCGATAGTGGTTTCCGCCAGCGCACTGACATAGTCGGTCGCGGCGCGGTCTACCCGCTGATAAATGTTGATGCACAAATTGCGGGCGATTTGCCCCTCCCACTGCGCCGGTAACAGGGCATCCGGCAGCAGCGGATCTTTCAGCGCCACGCGGCGAAAGAAGTGGATCAATAATAGCTTAATCTGGAAGCACCGCTGGGGCGTCAGCAGGGCGTCGTCGGCTTCGCGCAGCAGTTGCATCAGCGGGCGGAAGGAGACGATAAACTCGTGATAACCGGCCGCCACGTCTGCCAGAGACCAGCAGGTGGCCACCAACTGTTGCAGGGTAGGTTCGGAGCGGTTGTACGGGTAGTCGGCGCGGAAATAGATCACCTGCTCGCTGGCGTTAAGCTCGCCGAGCAGTGCCGTCACGTCGGTTTGCGCGTGGGTGGGCGCCGCCATCAGGTTATTGGCGATCTGGCCGAAACCCAGCCAGCCCAGTTCTTTTTTCAGCCGCGCCCGCTCGCTTTTTTCCGCGCTTTCCAGCAGCAATAAATCCCATTTGCCGTCCCAGGCCGGCGGTTCGCTGAGATAGATTTTCGACTCGGCATGGCGGAACTGGCGCATGCCCTGATCGGTCACCCGATAAAAACTGCGTCGGCCTATTTTCTCCACCGCCAACCAACCCTCTTTTTGCAGACGGAACACCGAGGTACGCACGAAGCGATCGCCGAAACCCAGCGCCTCCAGCAGCGCGCTCAGACTGCCGAGCCATACCTCGCCGCCGCGATGGCTGAGCGCATCGCCATACAGGGAGATAATCAGTGAAGTGCCGCTGATCGGCTGGGCGTCTACAGCATGGCGGATAAACTCATCCAGTTTATGTTCCATATTTTTCCATGGGTTAGCCGTCGATGAGACACAACATTAACACAATTCATTGAGGCGTCATCCGTGACGCCGGCTGAATTAACGCGGTCGCAGATCGACCACGCGCTGGGCCTTGCCTTCCGAACGCGGGATATCGCCGCAGTTGGCGATGCTGACGTCGGTGCTGACGCCGATAATCGATTTGATATGGTGACGCAACTGGTGGCAGATCTCGCAGCGCTGCTGGTGGCTGAGACTGAGCGCCGACTCTTTCAGCTCAACGCGTACCGCCAGGGTATCCAGATGCCCGCTGCGGCTGACCTGCAACTGGTAGTGCGGCGACAGCTGTTCGAACTGCATAATTTGCTCTTCCACCTGCGATGGGAACACGTTGACGCCGCGAATGATCAGCATGTCGTCCGAACGGCCGGTGATTTTCCCCATGCGCCGCATCTGGCGCGCATCGCCCGGCAGCAGGCGGGTGAGGTCGCGGGTGCGGTAGCGGATCACCGGCAGCGCCTCTTTGGTCAGGGTGGTGAACACCAGTTCGCCGTGCTGGCCGTCCGGCAGGACTTCGCCGCTCTCCGGGCAGATGATCTCCGGCAGGAAGTGGTCTTCCCAGATGGTCGAACCGCCGCCGCTTTCGGCGCACTCCATCGCAACGCCCGGCCCCATCACTTCGGACAGGCCGTAAATATCCAGCGCCCTGATGCCCAGACGGGATTCAATCTCGTGGCGCAATGCTTCGGTCCAGGGTTCGGCGCCAAACACCCCGAGGCGCAGCGAACAGCTGCGGGCATTGCCGCCCATTTTGCGTTCCAGTTCGTCGATCAGCGTCAGGCAATAAGACGGCGTCACCATGATGACATCGGGTTTGAAGTCGAGGATCAACTGCGCCTGCCTTTCGGTTTGCCCGCCGGACACCGGGATCACCGTCGCCCCGAGCCGCTCCGCGCCGTAATGGGCGCCCAGGCCGCCGGTGAACAGGCCATAGCCGTAGGCCACATGCACCTTGTCTTTGGCGGTGGCGCCCGCGGCGCGCAGGCTGCGGGCGACGATATCGGCCCAGTTATCGATATCCCGTTGGGTATAGCCGACCACCGTCGGTCGCCCGGTGGTGCCCGACGAGGCGTGAATGCGTACCACCTGTTCCATCGGAACGGCGAAGGTGTCAAACGGGTAGTTGTCGCGCAGATCCTGCTTGGTGGTATAGGGGAAGCGGCTTATATCGCTAAGTTGCCTGAGGTCGTCAGGATGTACGCCTGCCTGATCGAACTTGCGTTTATACATCGGCACGTTGTTGTAGGCGTGATGCAGCGTCCATTTCAGGCGTTCCAGCTGCAACGTTTCTATTTCATCGCGCGAGGCGAACTCAATGGTGTCGAGTGGCCGTGGAAGGGTTGTCATAGTTAGCCTCGGAGTGTCATGCCCGTTCAATGATCATAGCAATACCCTGACCGGCGTCGATACGCTGGGGGTAGAGCGCGTCGCGGCTCATCGGCGTGCGGACGCCGTCGCAAATAAATGCCTGACTCATGGCTGCTCCCCTAACACAGGGTAGCCGAGGCGGTGCGCGCGGCCGCGGAACCAGGCGACGGTTTTGCCCTGCTGGTTGACTATCTCTACGTCATACAGCCCGGTGGTTTTGCCCTGATGACGCAGCTCGGCGCTGGCGGTGAGGCGATCGCCCGCCAACGCCGGGCGGATAAAATCGATGCTGCAACCGGATGCCACCGCAGCCAACCCCTGGCTGTTGCAGGCATAGGCGAAGGCGGTATCGGCCAGGCTGAACAGTTGGCCGCCGTGGCAGGTCCGGTGGCCGTTGAGCATCTGCGGGCCAACGGTCATGCTGACCCTGGCGAAACCGGCGTCGACATCTTCTACCTGCATACCCATCGCCTGCGCGCAGGTATCTTGTTGAAACATCCGTTCGGCGCAGCGCTGCGCCAGCGCATGGGGCGTATTGGCGTTCATCATTCGGCTCCTGAAGAGAGGAAAGCGTAGTGGCGCAGCAACGGCATTGGCCGATAGCGCGGTTCGCCGTAGTAGCGATACAGGTTTTCCAGCGTAGCGAGGATTTGCCGCCAGCCGAGCGCAGCCCCCCATTCCAGCGGGCCGCGCGGGTAGTTGACGCCGCAACGCAGGGCGCTATCGATATCTTCGGCGCTGGCGACGGCTTTATTTACCGCGTCCAGCGCCTCGTTGCTCAGCATGGCGAGGGTTCGCATCACCAACAGGCCAGGGTAATCCGGCAGCAAAATCAATTGCTTACCGAACGATTGCAGCAGGCGCACTACCTTGTCGTTGTGCCGTGCGTCGTTTTGCATTGCGCAGCTGATGGCGACGCAGGGGGCTTGCGAATAGTTGGCGGACAGATCAAACAGCACCACGGGGGTTCCGGTTTCCTCGGCAATCTGGCTGGCTGTTTTACCATTGGTTAACATAAATGTAACTTCGTCGATCCGGGCAAAGGCGCTGGTCTGGCCAGGTTGTATGATCGCCTCCGCATTTCCCGTCAGCAATCCGGCCAAAAACGCCACGCCCGCTTCGTCGCCGTGCAGTTGGACGCTGCGTGGCGGCTCCGCCTGCGAGAGGGGCAGGCAGACGGCGGTCGACGACGTTTGTTCGCCATCATAACGATAAAAGCCGCAGCCGCTTTTGCGGCCCAGCCGCCCGGCGGCCACCAATTCTTGCTGCATCAGCGACGGCGTAAAGCGCGAGTCCTGGAAAAAGGCCTGGAACACCGACTCGGTGACGGCATAGTTAATATCCTGGCCAATCAGATCGGTCAGTTGCAGCGGCCCCATGGTGAAACCGCCGGCATCGCGCATCACCGCATCGAGCGTGGCGACATCGGCCACCCGTTCTTCCAGCGCGCGCAGGGTTTCGGCGTAAAAAGGCCGCGCCACGCGGTTGACGATAAACCCCGGCGTGGAACGGCACAGCACGCTCTGTTTGCCCCATTGCCGGGCCAGCGTTTGCAGGGTGGCGACGGTATCGGCGCCGGTGTCCAGCCCACTGACGATCTCCACCAGCTTCATCAGCGGTGCCGGGTTAAAGAAGTGCAGTCCGGCCAGGCGTTGCGGATGCCGCAGCGCCCCCCCGATGGCGGTAATCGACAGCGACGAGGTGTTGCTGGCAAACAGCGTGGCGGGTGAACACAGGGTTTCCAGCTCGCGAAACAGGCTTTGCTTGATCGCCAGTTTTTCGGCTACCGCCTCTATGATCAGTGCGCTGTCGGCCAGTTGTTCAAGCGTATCCACCGGCTGGATGCGCGCCAGCAATGCCTCGGTGGTTTTCGCATCGGCCTTGCCGGCCGCCACACGCCGGCGCAATCGCAGGCTTAAGGCGTCCAGCGCGTTTTGGGCAGCGGTTGCGGCGATATCAAACAGTTTCACCTGATGCCCGGCATGGGCCGCCACCTGGGCAATGCCGATGCCCATGGTGCCCGCGCCAATCACCGCCACGGTTCCGTTGAAGTTCGGCAGGCTCATGGTTATTTCCCGCTGAAATTGGGTGTGCGTTTGGCGAAGAAGGCGCTGACGCCTTCGCGATAATCGTCGCTGCGGCCGCCGAGGCGCTGAAGATCCCGCTCCAGCTCAAGCTGTTGATCGAGGCTGTTGGTCGCCGAACTGTAGAGGGCTTTTTTTATCAGCCCCAGCCCGTAGGTCGGCTGGGTAGCCAGATGCCGCGCCAGCGTTTGGGTGTGGTCGGTCAATTCGCCTGCGGCCACTACCTGCCAGATCATGCCCCATTCCAACGCCTGCTGTGCGCTGACTTTGTCGCCGAGCAGCACCATGCCCATGGCGCGGGCATGGCCCGCCAGACGCGGCAGGAACCAGCTGCCGCCGGAGTCCGGCACCAGCCCCAGGCGGCAGAACGACTGGATAAAGCTGGCGTTGTCGGCGGCGATCACGATATCGCAGGCCAATGCCAACGCGGCCCCGGCACCCGCCGCCACGCCGTTGACGGCGCACACCACAGGCTTGGGCAAGGCGGTCAGGCGGCGGATCAGCGGGTTATAGAAACGTTCGACCGACAGGCCGAGATCCGGCGCCTGTTGCTCAATGCTGACGTTACGATCGCTCAGATCTTGCCCGGCGCAAAAACCGCGTCCTGCCCCGGTGATCAGCAAGCAGCGCACCTGGTCGTCACGTTCGGCACGGGTCAACGCCTCGCTGAGCTGGTGGTGCATCTCGTCGTTAAAGCTGTTCAGCCGGTCCGGCCGGTTGAGGGTCAGGGTCAGAACCCCGGCGTCGAGGTGGGTGAGAATCAATGCGTTATCCATAAATCAGCGCCCCTGATAGTTTGGCGTACGTTTTTCGAAGAAGGCGGCGATGCCTTCACGGCGATCGTCGGTGGCGGCCAGCGCGACAAACTGCTGGCGCTCAAAGGCCAGACCCTGGCTGAGGCCGACTTCTTCCGCCTGTTTCAGCACCTGCTTGGCGGCACGCAGCGCCAGCGGGGCCTGTAAGCTGATGCGCTCGGCGATCTGCTGAGCGCGTTCCAGCGTCAGCGCGTCGACGCACACTTCACTGACCAGCCCGGCTTGCAGCGCGCGAGTGGCGTTGATGGCCTCACCGGTCAACACCATCTGGCCGGCCAGGGATTTCCCGACACAGCGAATTAAACGCTGGGTGCCACCCGCTCCCGGTATCAGGCCAAGGGTGATTTCCGGCAGACCAAAGCGGGCGCTTTCGCCGCAGATAATGAGATCGCAGGCCAGCGCCAGCTCGCAGCCGGCACCGAGCGCGTAGCCGTTTACCGCCGCCAGCAGCGGTTTACTGAACTGCGCCAGCCGCTGCCACAGCAACGGTCGGCGATCCGCCAGTGCCGTGGGCAGGTCCTGCTGTTGCAGCTCCCGCAGATCGGCACCTGCAGCAAAGAAGCGCGCGGCACCGGCTATCACCACCGCGCCCACGCCTGCGTCGGCATCGGCTTGTTCCAGCCGATACACCAACTGTTCCAGGCACGGGGTGCTCAGAGCGTTACGCGCCTCCGGGCGATGCAGCGTCAGGGTGACCACGCGTCGCTGCTGTTGTTGCAAGATCAAAGGGGTTTCCATTACCGTCTCCTAGACGTCAAAGTCCAACACCACGCCGTCGCCGCGCGGCCACGACTGGCAACTCAATACGTAGCCGGCGGCCAGTTGATCCGGCTCCAGGCTGTAGTTGACGGCCATCTCCACCTGGCCGGCCTTCAGCCGGCATTTACAGGTAGCACATACCCCGCCTTTGCAGGCGTAGGGCAGGTCCGCGCCCTGGCGCAGCGCCGCGTCCAGAATGCTGTCGTCTTGTGCGCCAACCTCGATATTCAAGCGGCGGCCATCGAGCAGGATCTCTACCTGGGTGGCGTTGCGGCTGCCGTCGTTGAGCGGGCGGGCGGCAATGCCGCTGGTGTTAAAACGTTCGCTGTGGATATGGGCAGCCGGTACGCCGGCTTGTTCAAGCACGGTTTGCGCGTCGTCCATCATCGCCTCCGGCCCGCAGATAAAGGCGTGGTCGTAGTCGCGGTAATCCAGTAGCGCACCCCCGATAGCCGTCAGGCGTTCGCGATCGATGCGGCCGCTGAGCAGCGGGCTGTCGAGGCTCTCCTGGCTGAACAGGTACAGCGGCTGAAAGCGCTGCGGATAGCGGTTTTTCAGGTCGCACAAGGCCTCTTTGAACATCACCGAACGGCTGCTGCGGTTGCCGTAGATCAGCGTGAAGCGGCTGTTGGCTTCCAGCTGCAGCGTGGCTTTGATGATCGACAGCATCGGCGTGATGCCGGAACCGGCGGCAATCGCCAGATAGTTGCCGCAGTTTTCCGCCTGCGGCTGATAGCTGAAACGCCCCTGCGGCACCATCACCTCCAGCGCGTCGCCGACCTGTAGCATTTGATTGACGAACGAGGAGAAACGCCCCTGATGAATCGCTTTGACGCCGATCTGCAGCACCCCTTCCTGCGGGGCGCTGCAAATGGAATAGCAGCGGCGCAGCTCTTCGCCGTTGACCCACGCCTTTAACGTCAGATGCTGGCCGGGGGTGTAGCGATAATGGCTTTTCAGCTCATCGGGCACGCGCAGCGTAATGGCCACGGCGTCCGGCGTTTCGCGCTCGATGGCGGCGACGTTAAGGCGATGGAAGAGCGTCATGGTGTTCTCCTGGGCTGTGCCCTGTAATATTTGGGGCGCTCGCGAACTCTTGCAGGACGCAGCCTATATGCATTTGAAATAGTCGAACGGTTCCCGGCACTCGCAGCAGCGGTAAAGTGCCTTGCAGGCGGTGGAGCCGAACTCGCTGATTTTTTCGCTGCGGGTGCTGCCGCAGCGCGGGCAGGGCACCGGTCCGTGGGCTTCGGGTTTATCGCAGGTGTGGCCCTGCGGCGGCGCGACGCCGTAGTCCCGCAACCGCGCACGCGCAGCCGCATTCATCCAGTCGGTGGTCCAGGCCGGGCTGAGGCGGATTGCCACCTTCACCGGGCTGAAACCGGCTTCGGCCAGCCGCTGCTCGATGGCGTTGAGCAGAAATTCGGTGGCGGGGCAGCCGGAGTAGGTCGGCGTAAAGGTAATGCGCCAGCCTGCGCCGTCCGGCTCTACGTCGCGCACCATACCCAGATCGGTGATCGACAGTACCGGCAGTTCCGGATCGCTGATCTGTTGCAGACAGTGCCAGATTTGCGGGATTTCGGCGGCCTGCAGCCGGGTGATGTTCATGGCGGCCTCTTTACCAGGTGCTGTTGGGATAGGCGCGCTGCAGAAACTGCATTTCTGCCAGCAGCGGGCCGAGATGTTCGCTGTGCCGCCCCTGTTTGCCGCCGTGACGGAACGCCTGTTCCTCCGGCAACGTCAGGGTGGCCAGGCGCAGGGTGTCGTCCACCAGCGCCCGCCAGGGGGCCTCAAGCTGACGCGGATCGGCGGCGATGCCCTGTTCCGCCAACGCCAGCTCAAGGTCATCGGCGTGGAACAGTTCGGCGGTAAAGCGCCACAGGTTATCCAGCGCCTGCTGGATTTTTTGATGGCTGACCGCATTGCCATCGCCCAGGCGGATCATCCAGCCGCGGCTGAAGCGCAGGTGATAATCCGCTTCCTTCAGCGATTTGGCGGCGATGGCGGCCAGCTGTGGGTCACGGCTGCGGCTTAGTGCCTGGTGCAACTGCACGTGGTAAGCGTCGAGCAAAAACTGCCGCACCAGGGTGTCGTTGAAACCGCCGTTCGGCTGTTCCGCCAGCAGCAGGTTGTGGAATTCACGCTCGTCGCGGCCAAAGGCCAGGCGATCTTCGCCGTATTGCGGCCCGGCCAGTTCGGCGGCATAACCGAGAAAGTGACGTGCCTGCCCGAGCAGATCCAGGCCGATATTCGCCAGCGCCAGATCGATTTCCAGCTCCGGCGCGTGGCCGCACCAGGCACACAGTCGTTGGGCGAGGATCAGCGGCGTATCGCTCTGACGCAGGACATAGGTGATTCGCGGATCGTTAAAGGTCATGGCCGCCTCTACATGTTCTTGATGCCGTCGGGAATGGTGTAGAACGTCGGATGACGGTAGATCTTGTCATCGGACGGATCGAAGAACGCCCCGCGATCTTCCGGCTGCGAAGCGATCAGATGGCTCGATTGCACCACCCAGATTGAGCAGCCTTCGCTGCGTCGGGTATAGGCATCGCGGGCATTCTCCAGCGCCATTTGGTCATCGGCGGCATGCAGGCTGCCGACATGGCGGTGCGCCAACCCTTGTTTGCTGCGAATAAACACTTCATACAGCGGCCATTCAGCGTGAGTCATTTTCGATTCCTTCATCTATGCGGCGGTGGCGGCATTTTTCGTCGCGTGGGCCAGCGCGCCTTCACGCACCCAGGCGCCGTCGTCCCAGGCGCGGCGCTTGGCCTGCAGGCGTTCGTGGTTGCATTGCCCGCGCCCCTTGATCACCTCATGCAACTCGCTCCAGTCGATAGCGCCGAAACGGTAGTGACCGGCGGCCTCATCCCAGGCCAAATCGGCATCGGGGGCGGTCATGCCCAGCGCTTCCAATTGCGGCACGGTGTTGTCGACAAATTTCTGCCGCAGCTCGTCATTGCTGTGGCGTTTGATCTTCCACGCCATGCTTTGCGCGCTGTGCGGTGAGTCGGTGTCGCTCGGGCCGAACATCATCAGCACCGGCCACCAAAAGCGGTTAATGGCGTCCTGCAGCATGGCTTTTTGCTGCTCGCTGCCGTTAGCCATCGCCATCGCCGCTTCGTAACCCTGGCGCTGGTGGAAACTTTCTTCTTTGCAGATTTTCACCATCGCCCGCGCATAGGGGCCGTAAGAGGCACGGCACAACGCCACCTGATTGACGATGGCTGCGCCGTCGACCAGCCAGCCAATCACCCCGATATCCGCCCAGTTGAGCGTCGGGTAATTGAAGATGGAGGAATACTTCATCTTGCCGTCGAGCATTTTTCGGTAGATCTCCTGGCGCGAGCAGCCCAGGGTTTCGGCGGCGCTGTACAGGTACAGACCGTGTCCGGCTTCGTCCTGCACCTTGGCCAGCAGCACCGCCTTGCGGCGCAGGGTCGGTGCCCGCGTCAGCCAGTTGGCTTCCGGCAGCATGCCGACCACTTCGGAATGGGCGTGTTGGCCAATCTGGCGGATCAGATTTTGGCGATAGGCGTCCGGCATCCAGTCTTTGGCTTCGATGGCGGTATCCGCCGCAATCTTGGCGTCGAAGTGCTGCTGATGTTGCGCGTCAGTTGTCATGCTTGCCTCTTGGTGATTCGTATTTTTCACATTAAATATAAAAATGTGAATCACGTTTATTCACCTTAAGGCTACAAACTGATAACAAAAAGATCAAAGGACCTGTATGTGATTTTGCGATGCCACTCACAATGGGTTTTGTTAATTAATTGTTTTATAGGTTTTTATAAAATCAATTTTGGCGTGTTTTCGATGTATTTAGTTCGCGCCGCGGTAGCGTTGTTTGGTTTTTGTTAAATTTTGACCGGGCATAAACTGGACAATATGTGATACGTAATTAAGCTATCTAATGTAAATTTATGAATTCCGGAGATGCACATGCAGCAGTTACACAGTTACCTTTCTGGCGGCTGGGTGTTCGGCCAGGGGCAAGCCCGCGAAATCCATCACGCCATTACCGGCGAACCGCTGTATCAGGTTTGCTCCGACGGCCTGCCGCTGGCCGCCAGCCTGGACTATGCGCGCCATAAAGGCGGCAGGGCGCTGGCGCAGATGACATTCCAGCAGCGCGCGCAAATGATGAAGGCCGTGGCCAAACACCTGCTGGCGCACAAAGAGGCGTTGTATGAGATTTCATACCAGACCGGCGCCACGCGCAGCGACGGCTGGGTGGACATCGAAGGCGGTATCGCGACGCTGTTCGCCTATGCCGGCCTGGCGGGGCGTGAACTGCCGGACGATACCCTGTGGCCGGAGGACGAGCCGATTTCGTTATCCAAACAGGCGCAGTTCGCCGCTCGCCACGTGTTGACCTCGCGGCCGGGCGTGGCGCTGCATATCAACGCCTTTAACTTCCCCTGCTGGGGGATGCTGGAAAAACTGGCGCCGACCTGGCTGGCGGGCATGCCGGCCATCATTAAACCGGCGACGGCCACCGCGCAACTGACGCAGGCGATGGTCAGGTTGATTATCGACAGCGGGCTGGTGCCGGAGGGGGCTTTGCAGTTGGTGTGCGGCGGCATCGGCGACATGTTCGATCACCTGGATTATCAGGACGCGGTGACCTTCACCGGCTCGGCGCAGACCGGCCAACACCTGCGCGCGCACCCGCGCCTGCTGGCAAAATCTATCGCTTTCACGATGGAGGCCGATTCGCTCAACTGCTGCGTGCTGGGGGAGGACGTCACGCCGCAAATGCCGGAGTTCGCGCTGTTCATCAAGGAGGTGTGCCGTGAAATGACCGCCAAGGCCGGGCAGAAATGCACCGCCATCCGGCGGATTATCGTGCCGGCGAAGCGGGTGGTTGAGGTGCAACAGGCGCTACTGCAACGGCTGGCCGGGGTAACGGTGGGCGATCCCAAGCTGGAACAGGTGCGAATGGGGGCGCTGGTCAGCCGCGAGCAGCGCGATGACGTGCAGCAAAAGGTGGAATTCCTGCTGCACCACGGCTGCGAACCGCTGTGCGGTGCGGCGCTCGATAAACTGGATTTGGTCGGTGAGGGCGTGCAGAACGGCGCGTTTTATCCGGCCACGCTGCTGTATTGCCCCGATCCGTTTTCGCACCAGGCGGTACATGGCACCGAAGCTTTCGGGCCGGTGGCGACGCTGATGCCGTATCAACAGTCCGAGCAGGCGATTGAGCTGGCGCTGCTGGGCCAGGGTAGCCTGGTGGGATCATTGGTGACTGCCGATGAGGCGTTGGCAACGCGCTTTATCCGCGCTACCGCCTGTTCCCACGGCCGTATGCTGATCCTGGATCGCCACGCGGCCGTGGAATCCACCGGCCACGGCTCACCGCTGCCGATGCTGATGCACGGCGGGCCGGGGCGTGCCGGGGGGGGCGAGGAGTTGGGCGGGTTGCGTGCGGTGAAACACTATATGCAACGCACCGCCCTCCAGGGCAGCCCGGCGATGCTGGCGGCGATTGGTCGTGAGTGGGTGCGCGGAGCGCCGGTGATAGAGGAGCCGGTTCATCCGTTCCGCAAATACTTTGAACAGCTGCAACTGGGCGAAAGCCTGCTGACCGCCCGCCGCACCGTGACCGAAGCCGATATCGTGAATTTTGCCTGCCTGAGCGGCGATCATTTCTACGCCCACATGGACAAGATCGGCGCTGCCGAGTCGCTGTTTGGCGAGCGGGTGGCGCACGGCTATTTTGTGGTTTCAGCCGCCGCCGGGCTGTTTGTCGACCCTGGCGTGGGGCCGGTGATCGCCAACTATGGCATGGAAAACCTGCGCTTTATCGAACCGGTGAAAATCGGCGATACGCTCCAGGTGCGCCTGACCTGCAAAAAGAAAATCCGCAAGCCGCAGAAAACCGCAGAGGATCGCCCGCATGGGGTCGTGGTGTGGGATGTTCAGGTGTTGAATCAGCATCAGCAGGCGGTGGCGCTGTACAGCATTTTGACGCTGGTGGCGCGTCAGGAAGGCGACGTTGGGGTGGTAAGCTGACCGGCAACAGGTTGCCGGTCATGTATCACTATGGGGCTGGGTTAAACCGCCGCGCTGTTGCAGACGATGCGGTTTTTACCCTCTTTTTTGGCCTGATACAGCGCGCTGTCCGCCATATTGATAAAACCAATTGGCGTGTCGTTGTACATATGCGGCACTTTGGCGCAGATGCCAATGCTGAGAGTGATAACGCCGTGCGGATTCCCCTGATGCGGTATCTTCAGTTCACGCACCGCCTGCATCACGCGTTCGGCGAAAATCAGCGCCCCCTGGGCGTCGGTGTCCGGCAGTATGATGCTCATTTCTTCGCCGCCATAGCGGGCCATGATGTCATTGCTGCGGCTGGCCAGCCCCTTGAGCATTTGTCCGATCTGCTGCAAGCATTGGTCGCCGGCGACGTGGCCGTAGATATCGTTGTACTGCTTGAAATAGTCGATATCCAGCATCAGCAGCGCCACGCTGCGGTAGTTTCGTGCCGCGCGCGCCAGTTCGTTCTTTAAGGCGATATCAAACTGGCGGCGATTGGCCAGCCCGGTCAGGCCGTCCAGCAACGCCAGCTCTTCAAGCCGCAGGTTGATGCTGGTGAGCTGATCGCGGGTGCGCATCAGTTCAGCTTCGGTGCGCACGCTGTGGTTTATCTGCCGCATCAACACCAACCCCAACGCCAACAGAATGGCCAGCAGCGTGGCGCCTCCGGCTACAAACAGGCCGGAATCGTTGCGCCAGTCGGCCAGCGCGTCTTCCTTCGACAGCCCGGCGGTGATCACCAACGGATAGCGGCTGACCCTTGAATAGCCATAAATCCTTTCCACCTTGTCGTACAGCGAGGTGATGGTGGCATTACCGAATTCGGAATGCGGCAGGATTTCGCGGAACAGCACACCCTGAGAGATATTTTTGCCGATCGACGCGGCGGAATAAGGGCGGCGGTAGAGAATGGTGCCATCCGCCAGCAGCAGGCTGAGCGCGGCGTCGCTGTTAAGCGCAAAGGTATCGTAAAATTGGCGGAAATAATCGACGTACAGCGTCGCCAGCACCACGCCGGCAAAGCTACCGTCCGGGTGATTTAAACGGCGTGACACCGGGATGATCAAATCGCCGGTTGAACGGCTGCGCACCACCTTGCCGATATAAATCGCGTTGCTGTTGTGCTCGAGGTGGTATTTAAAATACTCGCGATCGGCATTGTTGGCGCCCTGCACGAACCTGCCTGAAGAGGTGACTATCCAACTGCCGTGCGAATCATAAATAAACAGGCCATGTAATTGAGGCAGATTGCCGACCTGTCCTTGCATCAACTTTTGCAGCCGCAATTGCTGCGGTTGGCCCAGACCGTCGGTTTGAATGCGTTCGGTCAGATCGGACAGCGTACTGTCCACTTGCAAGAAAGTGTCATCGGCATGTTGCGCCAGCGAGCGTGCCAGATTGGCGGATTCATATTCGGCGCTTTTCAGATCGCGCTGATGTGCATTCCAAATTTGCCAAACGTTAAACAGAATCAGCGTGGCGGCAACGATGATGACAAACACGCCAGCCTGAAATAATAACGGGGAATTTTTACCGTTGCGCGGCAGATCGGCATCCTGCGGTTGCTGCTGTGTCATGTAACCCTTTTTACTGTGTGATTTTTAAATAAAGTTAAGAACTATCTTACATCTTATTCGTTAATTCTGCTGACCACTACTTCCTTAAACAAGTTACCCTCGGCAGATGTTACGATTCGTTCAAAACCGCCCGAAAACCAGAGGATCGCGAGTGTGTCTGACACCATCATTATTACTTTACTGACGCTGGCGGTGTATTACCCGGTCACGTTGGGCGTGCTGGCGGTGATGATGTTTTTTGCCTGGCGGCGACGTAAATCGCCTTACTGGCGCTTGGGGCTGGTGCTGCTGGCGGTGCTGTTTGCACTGTTCGCCATGGCAGCCTACGACTGGCATCACTATAGCTGATTGCCGAAGGCGCGGTGTCCGTCAGAGGCCGTGGGCACCGCGATAAGGTGGCATTATTCAACGTTAATCATCCAATTGACGCCAAATTGGTCGGTCAGCATGCCAAACCCTTTGGCCCAAAAAGTGGGCCCATAAGGCAGGGTTACCTGTCCGCCCTGCGACAGCTTTTCAAACAGTTCACGCCCTTGTTCCACGTCTTTTGGGTTGAGCGACAGGGAAAACCCTTTATGTGACGCGTCGGCGCCATCCTGCGGGCAACTGTCGGAAGCCATCAGCGCGCTTTCACCAATCAGCAATCTTGCATGCATGATGGATTCCGGATCGGCATCCTGTGGGCCACCTTGTTTTGCTTCCTCGGGCATTTCCTTGTAACGCATGATGACTTCAATTTTACCGCCCAGTTGCTGCGCGTAGAAATTCACCGCTTGCTCGCAATTACCGTTAAAAAATAAATAAGGTTGAATCAACATGACATTGACCTCGGTTATGGCCCGTCAGGCTGTAAACCGGCCCGAGGGCGGGGATAAATAATTTCTCTGGGCAACTATTGCCGCAGGTGACTTACAAGTGTAGTGCGATTCGCAGTGAATGCCCGGTGGACGATCACGCTCTGGCGCTTTGGTACGCGGCCAAACGAATTGAGCGAAAAAGTGGGATGGTTCATCCCAATTTGGACAGATTATCTGAGCGGTCAGGCTTCCTATACTCATTGCAACTTTCACTAACGGAGTCATGGTCATGAGTAAGCAATCTTTGAATGGAAAAGTGGTGTTGATCGCCGGCGGCGCGAAGAACCTGGGCGGCCTGGTAGCACGCGATTTGGCGGCCAACGGCGCGGCGGCCATAGTGGTGCATTACAACAGCGACGCGACCCGTGCGGCGGCGGAAGAAACCCTGGCCGCGGTGAAAGCGGCGGGGGCGCAGGCGATAGCGGTGCAGGGCGATCTGACCCGGCCGGCCAACGTGGCGCATCTGTTTGAGGAGGGGATTAAGGCGTTCGGTAAGGTGGATATTGCGATCAATACCGCCGGTCTGGTGATCAAAAAGCCGATCGCCGAGGTGACTGAGGCGGATTACGACACCAGTTTTGACGTCAATGCCAAAGCGGCATTCTTTTTCATTCAGCAAGCAGGCAAACACCTGGCGGACAATGGCCGTATCGTGACCATCGTCAGTTCGCTGCTGGCGGCCTATACGCCGTTTTATGCGGTGTACCCCGGCAGCAAGGCACCGGTGGAACACTTTACCCGCGCGGCTTCCAAGGAGTTTGGCGAGCGTGGCATCAGCGTGAACGCCATCGGCCCCGGCCCGATGGATACGCCGTTCTTCTATGGGCAGGAAAGCAAGGAGGCGGTGGAATACCATAGCAGTGCCGCCGCGTTGAGCAAGTTCTCGAAAACCGGTCTGACGGATATTGAGGACATCGCGCCTATCGTCAAGTTTTTGGTCACCGACGGCTGGTGGATCACCGGGCAGACGTTGTTCGCCAACGGTGGCTATACTACCCGTTAATATCAATTTGCTGCGGCAAAGCGCCGCAGCTTTTTTCAGGATGCACAGCCGGTGGACAAGATAGGGAGATTACGGGTTTTTATCCAGGTTGCCGAGGTGGGCAGTTTTATCCGCGCTTCACACATCCTGCTGATGCCAAAAACCACGGTGTCGGCGGCGATCCAACAGTTGGAACATGAAATGGGCGCGCGCCTGTTTCATCGCACTACCCGCAAGGTACAGTTGACCAGCGACGGCGAGCTGCTGCTCGACAAAGCGCGCAGCCTGCTGTTCGACGTGAATGTGCTGGACACGCTGTTTCAGCAGAAAAACGGGCCGATAGGCGGCCGCTTGACGGTCGATGTGCCAAGCCGCATTGCCCGGCGAATCATCGTGCCGGCGCTGCCTGATTTTTTCCTGCAATACCCCGATATTCAACTCTTCCTTAGCGCCAGCGACCGCTCGATCGATTTGATTCAGGAGGGGGTAGACTGCGTGGTGCGTGTCGGCAGCCTCAGCGACAGTAGCCTGGTCAGCCAGCCGCTTGGCCGTTTGAGCATGGTCAATTGCGCCAGCCCGGATTATTTGCGGCGCTACGGGACGCCGGAGCATACCGATCAACTGGACGAGCACTGGGTGGTGGGGTACGCGCAGCCCAATCTGGCGGGCGCGGAGACCTGGCAGTGGGAGCAGGAAGGGCAATCGGTTGAAAAAACGCTGCGTAGCCGGGTGACGGTCAACAATGCGGAGAATTATATCGGCTGCTGCCTGGCAGGGTTGGGAATGATTCAGAACCCGCGGTTCGATCTCCAGCATCATCTGGATGATGGCAGCCTGCGAGAGATACTGCCGCAGGCCCGGCCATCGGCGATGAGCATTGCGCTGCTTTATCCCCACCGGCGACAGCGTTCGGCGCGTTTCACGGCGTTTGCCGAGTGGTTCGGCCGTTTAATCAAACCGTTTTGCGAAAGCTGAGCGGGGCGCGGGATTACATCAACAACTGCGCGGCAGACCCATCCCAGACGGCGGCAAAGGTATAGATGACAGCCAGTATCAGCATGAATGGCATATTGTTCATTGCCTATCTCCTGCGGAAATATTCACTTCAAGTATAGCCCGCGGAAATGACAGTCAGATGAATTAGATCGTTTTTTGTACAGCCAAATTCAGACAGACGGAAATGTGTAAACTGCTGATATTTGACTATAGTAACAGTGTGAAGCTGCGTGTTTGTCGCGAATCACCCTGTATCGCGCTGCCGGTGACGGCAAGCATAGGGAAACATAGGTGTGAACTTTTCGGCTATGTTAACTTAAGGATATGAAATGTCAGTTAAAAATGACGTTAAAGACAATGTGGAACAGCTGTGCGGCAGTGCAAAATCTGCTGCATGCGAAGTGCGGGCCGGTTTGAAAGACGTTGCCGGTCACTCCTGTTCTTACATTAAGGACAACCCCTGGGCTGGGGTTGGCGCCGGCGCCGTTGTGGGCCTGGTGGTAGGTTTTCTTTTAGGCAAAAAGTAAATAGGGAGAGTAAAAATGGGCATCATTTCCTGGATCATTTTTGGTTTAATCGCCGGTATCCTGGCTAAATGGATCATGCCGGGCAAGGACGGCGGTGGCTTTATCGTGACTGTTATCCTCGGGGTCATCGGTGCGGTAGTTGGCGGCTATATCAGTACCTTCTTCGGTATGGGTCGCGTAGATGGCTTTAACCTGGGCAGCTTCGTTGTCGCAATAATCGGTGCCCTGGTGGTACTTTTTGTCTACAGAAAGATCAGAAACTAGTCAGATGCTGATCAACAGGGTCGCTGAGGCGACCCTTTTTCGTTAAATCATAGCGGTCGCGCGGCCTGGGCCGGCGGCCAGAAGGGGATGAGCATGGGTCTGTTTGATAACGTATTGGGCAGTATTCTGGGTGGCGGCGCTAACGGCGGCAAAGGCCTGGATTACGTCGCGATCCTGCAATGGGTCGAGCAACAAGGCGGCCTGCAGGCGATTTTGGACAAATTCCGCCAGGGGCAATTCGGCGATGTGGTCGGCTCATGGTTGGGCAACGGTGAAAACCAGCCGATCAGCGGCGATCACGTTCAGCAGGCGCTGGGCAGCGATGCCATCAACCAGTTGGCCGAAAAACTGGGGATCGATCCTGCCGAGGCTTCCAGCGCCATCGCGCAGTTCCTGCCGTCGGTGACTGACGCCGCATCGCCAAATGGCGAAGTGCAGCAGGACAGCAACGAGCTGGGCGATATGGTCGGTAAGTTGTTCAAATAACGCTTAGGCCCCCGGCGGCTGGTCGGGGGCCTTGTTTACTCTAATGCCTTCAATGCCCTCCAACGCTCCCAGCAAATAATCTACCCATGCCCGTACTTTGCCGGGAATAAACCGCGCGGCGGGGTAAACGGCATGCAGCGCCATCGGCGGGTAGTGCCAGGCAGGCAATACCTGTACCAGCGTACCGGCCGCCAACTGCCGGCCAATCAGCGGCCGTTGCGCACCGCCGATACCCAAACCAGACTCGATGGCGGCCAGCAGCGAGAAGGTGTTGTTGGCGCGGAATACCGGCCGTACGTTCACCATCTCGGCGCCCTGAGGGCCGATTAACGTCAGCGCATCGCCATCGCTAAGGCCGCTGTAGCGAATATGTGCATGGGCCGTCAATGCGGCCGGCGTTTGCGGCATGCCATGCGCCGCCAGATAAGCCGGCGAAGCCACGAGAATACGCTGCAATTCCCCCAACCGCCGCGCCACTGTGCCCGGCGCGCTCAGTTCGCCAAAGCGAATCGCTACGTCAATGCCTTCGCCGATGACATCTGCCCGACGATCGTCCAGCAGTAACTCAATATTCAGCTCCGGATGGCGCTGTTGAAAGGCGATCGCCAGCGGCGTCAGATGTTGTTGGCCGAACCCCGTTGGTGCATGAATGCGTAAGTTTCCTTGCAACCGCCGGTTCAGACCGTGCAGCGCCTCTTCCGCTTCGTCTACCGCCGCTAAAATCGGTTTGATTTGCCGGTAATAACCACCGCCGGCATCGGTCAGGGAGACGGCGCGGGTGCTGCGAAACAGCAACTGCGTGCCCAATTGCTGCTCCAGCCCGGCGATCTGCTGACTGACCGCCGGTTGCGTGAGCCCAAGATCGCGGGCCGCCGCCGAGAGGCTGCCCAGCTCCGCTACGCGGACGAAAGTCTTCATGGCGCTAAGCTTGTCCATCGATGATCCATTTATAGGTTTTGCTTATAAGTGTTAGTTAAAAATGGCGTCTACCGCAAGTTTTGCTAATCGATCACAGTAGGTGCATCCATACCTGGCAGGAGAGATAACATGCAAAGCGGCAAACTGGCGCTGGTGGTCGGCGCTAATGGCGTCATCGGCCATAAACTGATTGAGGAACTGGTCGTGCAGGGGTGGCAAGTGGTCGGCCTGTCGCGGCGCGGGGGCGTGGACCGACCGCAAGTGCGTTATCTGGCGGTTGATCTGCTGGATGCGCAGGCGACGCGCGAGGCGCTGCAACCTCTAACGCAGGTCAGCCACATTTTCTATGCCGCTTATCAGGACGCGCCGGACTGGGCGGGGCTGGTGGTACCGAATCTGGCGATGTTGACGAACGTGGTGGATGCGATGGAGCCGGTAGCGCAAGGGCTGGAGCACATCAGCCTGATGCAGGGCTACAAGGTTTATGGCGCGCATCTGGGGCCATTTAAAACCCCGGCTCGTGAAAGTGACGCCGGGCATATGCCGCCGGAGTTCAACGTGGATCAGCAGCGCTACCTTGAGCGGCGACAGCAGGGCAAACGTTGGCGCTGGAGCGCGATTCGCCCCAGCGTGGTCGGCGGGTTTTCGCTCGGCAATCCAATGAACCTGGCGCTGACCGTTGCCGTTTATGCCTCAATCAGCAAGGCACTGGGGCTGCCGCTGCGTTTTCCCGGCAAACCGGGGGCTTACCACAGCCTGTTGGAAATGACCGATGCCGGCCTGCTGGCGCGGGCTACGCTGTGGGCGGCGACCGAGCCTGCAGCGGCCAATCAGGCGTTTAACATCAATAATGGCGATCTGTTCCGTTGGAGCGAGATGTGGCCGAAAATTGCCGATTATTTTGGCCTGGAGACGGCGCCGCCGCTGCCGATGCCGCTGGAACAGATGATGGCGGATAAAACCGCGTTGTGGCAGGCCCTCGCGCAGCAGCATGATTTGGCGGTGACTGATTACCGTGCGGTGACCGGCTGGCGCTTTGCCGATTTTGTTTTCTCGTGGGATTACGACATGTTTGCCGACGGCAGCAAGGCGAGGCGTTTTGGTTTCACCCAATTCGTCGAAACCGAGGCGATGTTCTTCACGCTGTTTGACGAGTTCCGGCGGAGAAGGATTATTCCCTAGCGCCTGCTGGCGGGGCGGGCGCTTTTTATGGCACTCTTTGGCTGCCGCCCGGTCGGGCGGCCAGAGAGGCCGTCAGCCCGATCGGCCCGGGGGATGATGAGGAAATAAACGTGACAGGGATTACCGCCATACTGACGCTTTTGCTGGCGCTGGTGACCATTGCGCCACTCTCAAAGCATGCAGCCTGGTGGATTCGGGTGTGGGATTTTCCGCGCCTGCAAATACTGGCGCTGTCATTATCGGTGTTATTGCTTAACCTGCTTTTTCTGCCTCTGTCCTCGCCGCTGGTGTGGGGCATGATAGCGGTGAATCTGGTCTGCGTAGCGTATCAGGGGGCATGGATCTTCCCTTATACCCGACTGAGCAAACCCCAGGTAGTGGACTTTACCGGCTACCGGCACAAGCCGCGTTTGCGCCTTCTGGTGTGCAATGTGTTAACCCCCAATCGGCAGGCGGATAAACTGCTGGCGTTGGTGGCGACCGAACGGCCGGACGTGCTGGTGGTGGTGGAAACCGACAGTTGGTGGGAGCAGCGGCTGGCGCCGCTGGAACAGGATTATCCTCACAGTTTGAAATGTCCGCAGGATAATCTTTACGGCATGCATGTTTATTCGCGACTGAAACTCAGCGATGCGGAAATTCAGTACCTGGTGGATAAAGAGATTCCGTCGATGCACATGATGGTGCATTTGCCGCAAGGGCAGAAGGTGCGCTTGCACTGCGTGCATCCGATGCCGCCAAGCCCCACCGAGAATGACGAGTCGGAAGATCGTGACGCCGAGCTGGTCATGGTGGGAAAAAGCGTTGCCAAATCGGCGTTCCCGGCGATTGTGACCGGCGATCTGAACGATGTAGCTTGGTCGACCACGACCCGCTTGTTCCTTAAAGTCAGCGGTCTGTTGGATCCGCGTCGCGGTCGCGGCATGTTCAGCACCTTTCATGCCGGCTATCCGTTCCTGCGCTGGCCGCTGGATCATGTGTTCCACAGCGATGATTTTGTGCTCGGCTCGCTGCGTCGTTTAACCCACGTCGGTTCGGATCACTTCCCGATTCTGGTGGAACTGGTGTACGCGCCCAAGCAGGGGGCTGAACAGGAAAGCCTGGAGAAAGACGGCGAAGATGAGGCGTTGGCGCAAGAAAAACTGGCCAACACCGGTTCTTCGCCAGAGGACGTGCATACGCCGGGCGCTTGAAACATCACCCCGCGGCATCGGCTGCGGGGTGTCTCTCTTTAGAGGGTCAGCATAATCTTGCCGATATGCATGCTGGACTCCATCAACGCATGCGCTGCGGCCGCTTGTTCCAGCGGGAACGTTTTGAATATCTGCGGTTTTAACGCGCCGCGCTCCAGCAGCGGCCACACTTTTTGCTGCAAATCGGCGGCAATTAGCGCTTTATCTTCCACGCTGCGCGCGCGCAACGTGGAACCTGTGTGAGTCAGACGTTTGAGCAGCAGCGGCATCAGGTTCAATTCCTTGGCCACGCCGTTCTGGGTGCCGATTTGCACAATGCGTCCATCCATCGCCGCCGCCTGGTAGTTCTTCGCCACGTAATCCCCGGCGATCAGATCGACAATCACGTCTGCGCCCTTGCCGTTGGTCGCGTGTTTGGTCTGCTCGACGAAGTCTTCGTTACGGTAGTTAATCGCTACGTCGGCGCCCAGCGCCAGGCTGGCCTGACGTTTTTCCTCGGAGCCGACGGTGGTGATCACGCGGGCGCAGAACGCTTTCGCCAGCAGGGTGGCGACGGTACCAATACCTGACGTGCCACCGTGGATCAGCACGGTTTCACCGGCCTTTAGATGCCCGCGCTGGAACACGTTGACCCAGACGGTAAAGAAGGTCTCAGGGATGGCTGCCGCCTCCGTCAGGCTCATGCCCTGAGGCACCGGCAGCGCATTGCTTTCATGCACTTTGCAGTATTCGGCGTAGCCGCCGCCGGCAATCAGGGCGCACACGCGATCGCCGATGGCGTAATTTTTCACCCCAACGCCGATGGCAACCACTTCACCGGCTATTTCGAGGCCGGGAATATCCGATGCACCGGGTGGCGGCGCGTATTGGCCACGGCGTTGCATAACGTCGGGCCGATTAACCCCGGCGGCGGCGACCTTCACCAAAATCTCACCTTGTTGCAGCGTCGGCAATGGCCGCTCGGCGACAACCAGCACCTCCGGTTCGCCCGGCTGGCTGATTTCGATCGCTTTCATGGTGTTGGGCAGTGGCGGGTTTGCTGACATGGTCATTCTCCTCCGATTGGCGTTCAGGCACAGTGAACAGTGTAGATAAGCACCTGCTGTAATTCATATTTTATCTTACAGAAATGCCGACGGGAGAATGTGGATCATAGGGCGGTTTTTAGGGGGAGAGGAGGGGAGCCGCCGCAGGGGCGGCATGGTATCAGTCGTTTGGCGGAATGCGGAAACCTTTGAGTGAGACGATGAAGTGCTCTTTCCCTTTGGAGATCTTGGCGCCTTTATCACACCACAGACTGGCGAGCTGGAAAAAGTCGTCGCTGTCGATGTCATAAGCCAGTTCGATTTTCTTGGCTGTTCCATAACGGATCAGCTTTTCTGCTTCCTGGTGGTTTGTTGCTTTAATGGTGGTCATAACGAAATCCTTGGTGTAAGCCAGTGCGGATAATCGTGGACCATCATATGGCTGAATTGTGACAATTTTGTGATGGAAGCATGACAGTGAACGGTTGTGTGGCCTGGAGCATAACACGGCGGTTATGCTCCCCTCTGTTCTGTCAACGATCGTGCGGACGAATCAGCGTGCTTTTCTTCTGCGATTTAAAGTGTTTGTACAGCGCATATCCTGCAATGCCGGCCAAAACCGCCAGTAAAGACATATATTCTGTCGCCATGAGACTAACCTCCGATAAAGAGTGGCTAAGGAGCCGCTATTTGTGACAGTTATCACGTTATCGCGCAATGAGACCATTCTGTAACGCAGCAGGGTGTTGATATTTAGACATAAAAAAAGCGCCTATAGGAAGGCGCATAAAAATTTACAACACAGCTTGTCATGCCCAGCACCAGGAGGAGTGGTGAACACGGGGCCATTGTATGAACTCCCCGCAGCGGCAGATATAGGGATAACTCTTAAAGCTCAGCTACCACTGATAGCCCATATTCAGGCTGTAATCGGGATCCTGATTGGTGGAGTAAGGATCGGACTGGCGGAGGCGATCGGTTTTTTTCACCGGGCCGCTAAGTGCCGAATAGGGTTTGGTAAGCGGACGGCTGCAACCGGGGTGATCGCATTCTATTTGAACGCGAAAACCGGTTTTGTCTTCGGACTCAGACCAGGATACCGGTGGCTTGGCCGTTTTAGCTGCCGGGCCAAGCGCGCTCTGCGGCACGGGCGCAGGAGTGGGGCTCGGCTCCGGCGCGGTATAAGATAAATCGAGCGCCTGGGCTGAGTAGGTGCTCAGCATCAACAGGGCAGTGCAGCAGGATGCTGCCAGCGTACGCTTTCTAAGCATGGTCGATCTCCCTTCATAATTACGCGGCGCAACTATAAAACAGCTCAACGAGAATGACTATCATTTATGGGGGCGGATGCCTTCTTTTGAGGCTGCGCCATAAACAATTTCTCTTTATCAGGCATCGGACCAGGTTCGTTGACGGCCTGAAAGGCGAAATTGTGTTCAATCTCAACAAGGTGGCTACTTGGCCTGGGCGAAATTTAAAAAAATTTTTGGCTGTGCCTGGCCGTCATTATCGGGCAAATACGGCAGATAACGCTGATAAATTAAACAAATTGGGTTAAATTCTGTGCGTTTAACCCCGTTTCTACAGAGGGGCTGATAAAAAGAGTTGCTATTAAAGTCCTGTCATGAGTTAATGCTTCTCGGCCTGTGGTACAGACCTATTTATGCACGACATTTTGAGTAAAGTAGTTCAAATTTAAAGCGTTATCCTAGATAGCTCTTCTCTGACGAATTTCCTTTCTAGTGCCTCCATAAGTAACTGATGACCGGCTATATCATATGCCCATGGTGGCTTACATTTAATATTGAAGGAATTAGACATGTCTAACATGATCAAAGGTCAAGTGAAGTGGTTCAACGAGTCTAAAGGTTTTGGTTTCATCACTCCAGCAGACGGCAGCAAAGATGTGTTCGTACACTTCTCTGCTATCCAGGATCAAGGCTTCAAGACCCTGGCTGAAGGCCAGAACGTACAGTTCTCTATCGAGAACGGTGCTAAAGGTCCGTCAGCGGCTAACGTTACCGCTATCTAATCGGCTTCTGCTGATTAACAAAAACCCGCCAAGGCGGGTTTTTTTGTGCCTGCAATTTGCCGAAGGCAAAAAAAAGCCCGCAAGTCTGCGGGCAAAAGTTCCTTGTTACTTCTTCATTTGCAGGCACCTCTCTGGGGGGAAGCACCTGTGAACAGCCTATCCTTTACGGTCTTAAGATTCTGCGGTCAAAACGTTAAGAAAGTGAAAAAACAGGTTGGTGCGGTGGCCTGCTACGCTTTAGAAAAGCACTAAAACGGGCGAGCTGCGGGTTTACCGGCACTGCACAGTGTTTTTCGCACCTTATTCTGTAATACACTGACATCAATGATAAATGATGGGGCACAGTATGAAAGTTAACGATCTGGTAACGGTTAAAACTGACGGTGAACTGAGGCGTGAAGGGGTGATACTGGCGGTAGAAGAATTCAATGAAGGGATAATGTACCTGGTCGCGTTGGATGACTATCCTGCCGGCGTCTGGTTTTTCAACGAGATTGACAGCCGGGACGGCACCTTCGTCGAGCTGAGACAGGGCGGAACCCGGTAGGCCGCTCGGCAAAGAGCCAATATCTCTCCAACGGATTAATTTAATCAGCAAGTTTTTCGCAAGGTTACTATTTCGGAGGGTAGGGGCTATTTTTGCTGCGGGAATACCCGCCGCGGCCGAAAATGTCGTCGCGAGCAGGTATGAGGTTATTTAAATGTTTTATATCGAGGATGACTGGTTGTAAGACATTTAAAACCAAGGCTGAGCAGAATACACGGTAAATCTCTTTACCTAGCGGCTATTGACAAATATCCCACTGGTTAAGGTGTCGGTTAAACGGACAACATGATAAATAATTTGCTTGTTGTGCGTTTTAATTTTTCTTTTGATATTTCCCTTGTGGGAAGAGACGGTCTTGGCTTTAATTTGCATCTGGTCGGATATCTGGATGGTTCCCTGACCCGACATCCACATGCGCAACATGTTTGATTCTGTTTGACTCAGCGTAACGGGCGTTTGGTCAAATGAGGTCTTTTCCGTACGAGTGGCTTTTTTCTCAAGATAGTGACTAAGTAGCTGATTCATAGTCTCTGGCTTGATGGATTTTGACGAGATGATGACATTTTTACGAACATATAAATAATCGTCAAAATGTACGTTGGTGATAGCCATAAAGATGAAGAATAAGGTGTCCGGGTGCAGTGAAATCACCCGTTTTATACGTTCCGTCGCGTCGGCTTCGTGTATAAAGCAATCTTCGTTAATAAACACCAGGCTGGGTTTCAACTTGCTGCATTTTTCATGCAGATCGTCGATATCGTTGATGGCATTAATTTGGCGTTTTTTTACTCCATGTGTTGTCAGGTAGTCTGTTAAACCCAATCTGGTATAGCTGCATGAATCCATAATGATCGTTGGCATATCGCACCCCCACTTAAATCCGTTTTACCGCGGTAACAAAGAGAAAAAGCCTGAAGCCTAAAGGCAAAAAATGGAACAAAATTTCACGTATAGCCAGTGTTCTATCAATAAACACGGCGGCACTCAACGATATTTTCTTTCTAAACTAATTAATTGCATGAACCTATAAGTTTAGCTTAAGTCAGAATAATCTGCTAACCGACAAATAGCCAGTCTAGAACGCTAACTTATGCTTGAGCTGCGTGCCTGTGGGCATCGTTATGATTGAATCTGCGCATCATGTCACGAAATGAAATTTTAAATTGCTAGGAAAATTCTTAAAAAAAATTCATGTGTTGTTTTTTTAACATTTTTCAGTCTAATTTTTCAACACATCGAGGGCTATCAAATCTTTGCTTGTGTGATTTTATCGTTATATATCAATTTCTTATTTGTCTTATTTTCATATTTGATAATAAGAATTTTTTCTTTTTTTATCAGTTGCGATATCCGATAGTCACATTGAGTTAACATGGAATCGGTTCTTTGTTAAGGAAACGGGCGTTATAACAACGAGTTGATGTAGCTATATGTGCTATTCCACAAAATGTGAGAAATGTCAGAGAGTGATTAATTGGTTTCTCTGAACTGTTTTGTCCATTGTGGCTAGTATGGTGCCGAAGAGGGGCGATTAGGGGACAATGCGCCGGGCCTGCTGCTTGCCGCCTGTTGGTAGCAATAACAATAAAAGCAGGACGCCGCAAGGAGCGCCCTTAAACTCTGTGATTAAAGCGCTTCAGGCAGGCAGTGCCGCAACGATTCCAGCGCCATGAGGATATCTTCTTCTTCCGTCATCCAATTGACCAAGGCGGCGCGGATCCCGGGTTGTCCGTTATAATGCGTGGGGGTGCAGCGCACTATGCCATGTCGATCGAGCCGGTCGATAAAGCGATCCCGCGCGGCCGCGGCATCCCCTTCAACGTTACTGAGAGCGAAACACACCACGTTCAAATTGACCGGCGCCAGCAGATGAAAACCCTCGCTGGCATCCAACCCTGCGCCCAACCGGCGCGCCAACTGGATATTACGCTCAACCATGTCTTGCATGCCGCTGCGGCCATAGGCCTTAAGCGCCATCCATAACGGCAGGGCGCGGAAACGCCGTGAGTTTTCCGGCGTCAGGTGCAGGTAGTCGTCCGGGCGCAACGTCGGCGCTTCCATATAGACCGAATGGTTTTGGAAAACCTGCATCTGCAGTTCCAAATGACGAGTGAATTGAATGGCGCTGTCATAGGGCACATTCAACCATTTATGTGCGTCAACGGTGATTGAATCCGCTTGCTCCCAGCCGGTCAACAGCGGGGAGTAGTGCGGTGAACAGGCGGCGACACCGCCAAACGCGGCATCAACGTGCAACCAGAACGGGTAGCGCTCGCGCAGTGCCAGCAGACGCGGCAAATCGTCGAAGATCACGGTGTTGACCGTGCCGGCGCTGGCCAGCACGATGACAGGCGCGCCATTGCTGGCGGCCAGGTGCCGTTCCAGCGCTGCGGTGTCCATGGCTTCGGAATCCGGCAGACAATCGACGATTTTCAGCGCATCGCGGCCGATCCCGAGCATGCTGAGTGCCTTCACGCTGCTGGAATGGGCATTCGCCGACAGCACCTGTATTGGCCCTAATGCCGCCAATCCCTGTTCGGCGACATCAATTCCTCGTTGTTGCCCTAGCCACTGGCGGCCAATAGCGATGCCGACAAAGTTGGCCATGGTCGCCCCGCTGACAAAGCTGCCGCTAAATGCTTTCGGTAAACCTAGCAACGACTTCAATTGCTCAATAGTGGCCAGCTCAATCGCTGCGGCCACGGTGTCGTGGCTCAGTAGGCTGTTTTGGTCTATGGCACTAACCAGCCAATCCGCCGCCAGCGCGGCCGGAGTAGCGCCGCCGGTGACAAAGCCAAAATAACGCGGCCCGGCGCTGCCTGAGAGGCCCTCGGCATAGCGTAACCAGAAATCCTCCAGCGTCGCCAAAGCGCCGTTGCCACTGTCCGCCAGTTGGTCGTCGCCCAACTGCAGCTGTTGGGCCTCAAGAGGAGGGTAAACCGGACGCTGTTTCAACCCGGCAAGAAACCCCTCTGCCAACTGGCGGGTCCGGTCGAGTATCTGTGGAAATTGGTCAAGATCCTGTTGTAAGCGAGGGTGCATCTGTGGCTCCGGAGAGAAGAGGATAAGGGTGACACCTTAGACCATTTGCTTTAGTGCGAAAATCGATGAAAAATGACCCTTTTGGATAGCTGGACTAACCAATGCTTAATGAGCGTGTTCCTTTGCATACCCTGCCGACTTTTGTGATTGCCGCCAAACTGGAGAATTTGCGCGCCACCGCGCAGCAGGTACATCTGACCCACGGAGCGGTTAGTCAACAGATCCAGCAGCTCGAACAGGCGATCGGCTGCCCGTTGTTTGAACGACACGGGCGCGGGTTGCGTTTGAACGCCGCCGGCCGCGAACTGTTGGCGGTGGCGGAACCGGCGCTGCAGGCGCTGCAACAGGGGATTGGTCGCGTCAGGCGTATTGCGCAAAGCCACAGGCTGCACATCAGCGTACTGCCTTCCTTCGCACACTATTGGTTAATGCCGCGACTGCCCGCTTTCCGCGAGGCCTGCGCCGGCATTGCGCTGGATATCGACGCTTCTCTGGCGGTGCAGGATCTGTCGCGTAAGGGGTTTGATGCGGCTATCCGTATTGGCGAGGGCCAATGGCCGAACTTGCAGGCACAGCGTATCGCTTCCGGAGAGGTGGTACCGGTGGCCACCCCTGAGTTGGCGCGACAGTGGCAGGCGGCATTCGACAAGGGTTCACCGCGCACGCCGCTGCTGGAGCATGATGTTACGCCGTGGCGCAGGTGGTTCGCGGCGCACCAACGGGGGGAGTGCGGCCAGCAAATGGCGTTGTTCAATGATGCCGGTTTGCTGATCCGTGCGGCAGAGCAGGGATTCGGCATTGCGTTGGTGAAAAGGCTGCTGGTCAGTGATGCCCTGGCGGAGGGGCGGCTGGTGGCGCTGGCCGAGGCCAGGCATCTGGATAATGGCGATTTTTACCTGGTTTGGCCACAGACCGCAGGATTGACGCCGGCGGTCGAAGAGTTATTACACTGGTTACAACGCCAACTGGCCTGAATCAGCGACGCAGCCACTCCGGCTGGGAAGTGCCCAGAGCGGTAGCGGGCAGGGCCCATTGCAGCGCAGTCCCGTTCAGATGCAGCGGGGCGCAAAGGCGCAGCGCAGCACCCCAATGGGTCAACTCGGTTTCCGGGTTTTCATCGGCCTCGGTGACCGGTGCCAGCGGCTTTGACAGGTGCTCCAGCGGATAAGGATTATCGAACAGCATCTGTGCGGTGCGGGCCAGGGAAAGCCGTGCACTGTAACCGGTGCCGCGCGCCAGCCGCTCGCGCATGCCATGCAGCACCGCCGTCGCCATCAGGTAACCGGTAGCGTGATCCAGTGCCTGTACCGGCAATGGCACCGGCATGGCGGCGTTTTTCCACGTCATACCTGATGCCGCCAACCCGCAACTCATTTGCACCAGGCTATCGAAACCGCGTCGCCCACGCCACGGGCCGCTCCAGCCGTAAGCGTTCAGACAGACGTCGATCAACCCCGGTGACAACGTACGCCGTTGTTCCGCGCCATAGCCCAATTTTTCCAGCGCGCCGGCGCGGTAGCCATGAACGATGACATCGGCGTTTTGCAGTAGATGCTCAAAGGTGTGGCGATCGTGGGCGTTATTCAGATTCAGGCGCGCGCAGCGTTTGCCGAGGAGTACTTCATGCTCGACGCCCGGTTCATCCCAGCCGTAGGGATCGATACGCAATACGTCTGCACCCAACCCGGCCAGAAAGCGGGTGGCGATCGGCCCGGCGATAATCCGCGTCAGGTCCAACACCCGCACTCCGTGTAGCGGTCTGGCGGCCGGCAACGTCCAGGCAGGGGGCGGGGCTTCAGGTTGCCGCGTTTGATGGATTAACGGCTCTTGTGCGACGCTTTTGCCTTGAATATGCTGCCGCCACGCCTCGACCGAACGCATTTCCGCCGCACAGCCACCGGCTTCTATCACTGCCTGTTCCAATTCGCTTTTTTGCCACCCCAGCACCCGTTGCGCCAGCGTGCCTTTATTCTGATGCGGCCCCAGCACCCGCTCGACCGCTTTGCGGTGATGCGGCGCATTGGTATGCAGACGGATCCAGCCGTCGCGAGTGGCATAATCGCCCGCCAGCGCATCCCAGGCGGCAGGCAGTTGCCACCCCAGCGGCCGTAAGGTCCAACCGAACCACAGCGAAGCCAGCCGACGATCGACCAATGCCTGCTGCATACCGCCTTTGCTTTGTTGCAACAGCCCGGCGCAGGCCAGGCCGGCGGCGCCCCAACAGGCCGTAGCCAGTTCGGTCACCGGGAATGCGCTGGCCAGTTCACCTTCGCCGCTGACCGCCAATTGGCTCACAGGAGGAGGGGTGTGGCTCAGGCTTTGCCAGATTTCTTCGAGCAGCTTTTGGGTAAGGGTAGGCATCAGTAAACTCCATCGTTGCCGATCGGGGGACTGAGCCTAGCGTAGTTCACCCCGGCCGGAGTTGCTATTGCGTGATGTTCAGGGTGCGACCGTCCGCCAGTTTGGCACGCAGGCTATGGGCGGCGATGCCCTCGAACGGCTGGTTGCCAAAGTTGGCGGTTAACGTTGAGCCGTCGCTGAAGGTGGTTTGCTGTACCCAACCCGCCGTATCCAGCCAGCGGAAGTCCGTCAGCGCCTTATCCCACAACGCCTGATGCAGCGGGCGGAACGCCGCATCGCTCCGTTTGATCTCCGGCAGGCGTGCCTGCAGGGTGGCACGGCTGAGGTGGAACATCGGCGCGGTGTTGTACAACTGGCTGAGCAGGCTGCGAAGGGTTTTGACATCGCTGAACTTCAGGTTGTCGTAATTCCAGTGGTGGCTGCTGATAATCGCATCGTGAAATACCGCCTGATAAAGCGGCAGGCGATAGCGCGGGTCAAACTCCACCGTTCGGTAGGGTTCTTTTACCTTGGCCGGGCTGAAGAAAAAGGCCGGTTGCGCGTTTGGCCACCAGGCACCCAGATAGTAGGGCGAGGATTTATCCTGATTCATTTGCTTATCACCCCAGCCGAAGCCCCAGGTTTCCATGCCGTGGGCAAACATGATGTGGCGGGCGGTCACCGCATTGCCATCCTCAGAACCAAGCGGCAGTTTTAGCGTGTCGCTGAACCAGGCCAGCCGCGCGTTGCGCGCCTGCGCCATTTGCGCAGTGCCGGTAGGATGATTGGGCTGATAGTCATCAGACACCATTCCCGTGCCGTCAACGTCAAGGAACAGGCTGTTCAGCCCGGCCAGTTGTACCAGGCTGCGCATGCGCTGTTGGGAATAGGGCAGTACGCAACCGGGATTCAGATAGTAGCCTTGCTTGCCGAAACCGGGTTTTTTAGTGCCGTCGGCGCGTACGATGGCGCAGTCTTCACGCAGCGCTGCCGGCAACTGGGCCGTCAGCCAGCTGTCGTTGACTCCGCGGGGAATCGCCGTGTCGTAAGAGTCGTAACTGGCGATGAGATAGCCCAATGTCTTGGCGCTCTCCACCGCCTGCGGATGCAGAAACTCGGCGGTCCAATTATCGGTGCCCAACCACAGGCGCGGCAACCCGGCCTGATGCAGCGCCTCGATCAGTGGTTTCGCCAACCCCTGGCCCCAGCTATCTGCCGTAGCCAGATAGGCGCCAAGCTGCCGCTGCGCCAGTTCACGCAGGCTGGCGGCCTGCCGATGTTGCGCTTCCAGGAAGTCTGGGTCATCCGGCGTAGCGTTGAGCGGCGTCAGCGCGACCAGCGCCTGGTTCAGGGCGTCGATCAGCGTCAGTTGTTGCCAGCCTTCCGGCGTTTTTCCCGCCAGTTGGCGCAGTGTTTGCTGGTTTTCGGCATCCATTTTTTGCCGCAGCGCTTCGCCAGGCGGGGAGATAAGCCAGGACAGCAAGCCCGGCCAGTTTTTCACGTCAGCGGGTGCCAGCAGTTTGTCGCCCCACAGATAGATATGCGTGGCGCCAATCAGTTTTTCGCCCTCCGGGGCCGAGCGGATTTTATCGCGAAGACTGCTGAACTGGCCGCTTTGCTGCAAATACTGGCGATAACGACGCGCCCCGGATAATGGCGTTTCACCCACATGCAGCAACACGTCGAAAGTCTGTTGCTGATTAAAACGGCTGAACTGGTGGCTACTGCGCATGCTGAATACGCCCTTTGCGCTGGCAAAGTTGACCTGATTGCTGAACGGCGTAAGCAGCAGCCAGCTATACACCTTGCCCTGCTGCTCCAGGCTCCACAATGGCAACTTCAGGTCCCAATTGGTATCCAGCGGCGTCATTTCCTTAACCAGATACTGCTGCCAGACGGCATTATCCAGCGGGATACGGCTGCCTTCACCTATTGGCAACAACAGGGTGTCGGCCTGCTGCGGCAGGGTGAACCAATTCAATGTCTGCGCCCGGTGGGTGTTGAAGCCAAGACGCAGATCGCCGTCCTCAAGCCTGGCGGACACCTGCATGGCGCTGTCCGGCCATTGCCAACGGGCCTGCGTTGGCGTGCTTTGCAGTTCGGCTACGGCTTGCGCGGCCTGAGCCTGATTGACGATGGTTTTGCCTGTTGTGATTTGCAGCGTGGCCGGGTCGATATCAAAACGGGCCGCTCCCTGTTGCAGTAACAGGGCGTCGGCGGGGACGGCGGCAAACAGGGCGAAACTGATGGAAAGGCGAAGCATGTTCATCGGATTGGCTGTCCTTCGGGGATTAATGTCCTGTTGAGACGCTAGTCTATAGATAATAAGCACATCACCCAAAGCCAATGCGGCAGATTGCGTTGCGCGTCAAATAAATGGCGTTATGCAGTTTAATTTCCGTTTAATAAATTCGCCTTTACATCATTACTCTGCGTCACTATACTCAGCCAAAATTTCAGTGAGGAAACACAATTGGACAGTTTTAGTTGTAGCGATATAAATAAGGCAAGCTGACCAATCCTCTTCTGATTTGTTGCTTGCCGAAAACGGCGGGCAGCACCCCTCTCTTTTTATTCCGAGCTGTGCAAACCCGAATCTCATTGTTGTACCTGAGGCCCAATGGCATCAGGCGAATTGATTTGGACGTTATTATGGTGATTTGCAGCCACAGCCTTTTCCCTCCAGGCACTGACGCGTTCGTTCGCTAATATATTATTGGCGTAATTTCGCGTGTGCTAAAAAGCACATGATTTTATCTCCTGCAGTTTATTAAGGGGACAGTCATGGCTATGACTCCTTTTGTTTTAAATCTATTACTGGCGATGAGCCTGGGCGCGGTTATTGGCGCTGAGCGGCAGTGGCGTCAGCGTATGGCCGGCCTGCGCACCAATGCGCTGGTGGCCACCGGTGCGGCGGTGTTTATCCTCAGCTCCATGTCCACCGATCCTTCCAGCGCCGGGCGGGTTGCCGCGCAGATTGTTTCCGGCATCGGCTTTCTGGGCGCCGGGGTGATCATGCGTGAAGGGCTGAATATCCGTGGCCTGAATACCGCCGCCACGCTGTGGTGCTCGGCGGCGATTGGCGTGCTGTGTGGCCTGGGGCAATACTGGAATGCGGTACTGGCGACGCTGGTGATCCTGTGCGCGAATATTCTGCTGCGCGAAGCGGCGCAGCGCATCAATCTGCAACCTCAGCAGCAGGCGACCGACCTGGAACTGTGTTATCGCATTCAGGTTACCTGCGGCGAACAAGATGAAATACTGGTACGCACGCTGATATTGCAGGCGCTGAACGGCGTGGCACTAAGATTGCAATCTTTGCGCAGCGCCGATATATCCATTCCCGGCCAGCTTGAGGTTTGTGCCGAGATAACGGCCAATCCCGCAGCGCAAAAAGAAATCGAGGGTATTGTCTGCCGCGTCAGCCTGGAAAAAAGCGTGAGTGCCGTACGCTGGCGAGTCGCTTCTGAATTACCCGTTTAATTCTTCATTAATATTCACCTCATTTGGTGGTAAGGAGGCGTCATGGACGATGACCCCATAATATTGATTGTTCGACGTGATTGCCTGTGATTATAAATCCCGGCAATGACACTGATTAAATAAAATTCCACTCTGCGCTTATTCACCTGTTGTTCAGGCGGGGTAACCCTGTGCGCAGAATAAGATAAGAGAATAGCGTTATGACCTATATTAATGACAACCTACGCCGTCGCGATAAAAAAGAGGCGCCTTACGCCATCGCGCAAGAAGCGAAAAATAGCGTCGCCCAGACGCTGGCAAATTTAAAATGCAACCGTAATGGCCTGACCCAGGACGACGCCGATGAACGGCTGGAGCAATTTGGCGTTAATCAGGTTGCCCATGAGAAAGCGCCGCACGCGCTGGTGCAGCTGATTGGCGCATTTAATAATCCATTTATCTTTGTTCTTATGGTGCTGGCTGCGATCAGTTTCTTTACCGATTACTGGTTGCCTCTCCGGCGCGGTGAAGAAACCGATCTCATTGGCGTGATCATCATACTGGTGATGGTTTCACTCAGCGGGCTGCTGCGTTTCTGGCAGGAATACCGGACCAACAAGGCAGCGGAAACGCTGAAATCGATGGTGCGCACTACCGCAACGGTATTACGTCGCAGCAGCTACAGCGCGCAGCCGTTAACGCTGGAAGTGGCAATTCGCGAACTGGTGCCGGGAGATATCATCCAGCTTTCCGCCGGGGACATGGTGCCGGCGGACGTGCGCCTGCTTGCTTCACGCGATCTGTTCATCAGCCAGGCGATCCTGACTGGGGAGGCAATCCCGATCGAGAAATACGATGCAATGGGTAACGTCAGCCAAAAATCGAGCGAGGAGGAAGTCTCCAGTGAGCATGCGCTGTTGGAACTGCCGAATATCTGCCTGATGGGCACCAACGTCGCCAGCGGCACCGCCACGGCGGTCGTGGTGGCGACCGGCGGGCGCACCTATTTTGGCTCGCTGGCCAAGTCGATCGTCGGCTCCCGTTCGCAAACGGCCTTCGATCGTGGGGTGAACAGCGTCAGTTGGCTGTTGATCCGCTTTATGCTGGTGATGGTGCCGATTGTGTTGCTGATCAACGGCTTTACCAAGGGCGACTGGAGCGAAGCGGCGCTGTTTGCTTTGGCGGTGGCGGTGGGATTGACGCCGGAGATGCTGCCGATGATCGTCAGTTCCAACCTGGCGAAGGGCGCGATTGCCATGTCACGGCGCAAAGTGGTGGTCAAGCGCCTCAATGCCATCCAGAACTTCGGTGCTATGGACGTGCTCTGTACGGATAAAACCGGCACCCTGACTCAGGATCGCATTATCCTCGAACATCATCTGGACGCCGGCGGCGCCAAAGATAATGAGGTGTTGCACCTGGCGTGGTTGAACAGCGCCCACCAAAGCGGCATGAAAAATCTGATGGATCAGGCGGTGATCCGCTTCGGGCGCGGCAAGCCGGGCATCGAGGCGCTGGGGCGGTTTAGCAAGGTAGATGAGCTGCCGTTCGATTTTGTGCGCCGCCGTCTGTCGATCGTGGTGGCGGATGAAAATGGCCAACAGCGGTTGATTTGCAAAGGGGCGGTGGAGGAGATGCTGGATATCGCCACCCACGTGCGCGAGGGGCAGCAGACGCTGGTGCTGGATGAGGCGCGGCGTGCGGCGCTGCAGGCGCTTGCCGCCCAGTATAATGAGGATGGATTCCGCGTGCTGGTGCTGGCGACGCGGGAGTTGGGTGAGCAGAAAGATCCCTTGCCGCTGAGCGTGGCCGATGAGCGCGATATGGTGATCCAGGGCGTCCTGACCTTCCTCGATCCGCCAAAGGAGAGCGCGCAGGAAGCCATAGCCGCACTACAGGAAAACGGCGTGGCGGTGAAGGTATTGACCGGCGATAACCCGGTGATCACCTGCAAGATTTGTCGCGATGTCGGGCTGGAGCCGGGCGAGCCGCTCTCCGGCCCGCAAATCGAACAGATGGACGATGAAACGCTGGCGCGTGAGGTGGAGCAACGCACGGTCTTTAGCAAACTGACACCGCTACAGAAATCGCGGGTGTTGAAGATGTTGCAGGCGAATGGCCATACCGTCGGGTTCCTCGGCGACGGTATTAACGATGCTCCGGCGTTGCGCGATGCGGACGTCGGCATCTCGGTGGATACCGGCACCGATATCGCCAAGGAGTCGGCGGACATCATTCTGCTGGAAAAAAACCTGATGGTGCTGGAAGAAGGGGTCATCAAAGGCCGTGAAACCTTCGGCAATATCATCAAATACCTGAACATGACGGCCAGCTCCAACTTCGGCAACGTATTTTCGGTGCTGGTGGCCAGTGCGTTTATCCCGTTTTTGCCGATGCTGGCGATCCACCTGTTGATTCAGAACCTGATGTACGATATTTCCCAGCTGTCGCTGCCGTGGGACAAGATGGACAAAGAGTTCCTGCGTAAGCCGCGCAAGTGGGATGCGAAGAACATCGGTCGCTTTATGCTGTGGATTGGGCCAACCTCATCGATTTTTGATATCACCACCTATGCGCTGATGTGGTTCGTCTTTGCCGCCAACAGCGTCGAGCATCAGGCATTGTTCCAGTCCGGCTGGTTTATTGAAGGGTTGTTGTCGCAAACGCTGGTGGTGCATATGTTGCGTACCCAGAAGATCCCGTTCATTCAAAGCACCGCCGCATTGCCGGTTCTGCTGACTACGGCGCTGGTAATGGCGTTGGGCATTTATCTGCCGTTCTCGCCGCTGGGTGCCTGGGTCGGTTTGCAGCCCTTGCCGTGGGAATACTTCCCGTGGCTGGCCGGCACGCTGGTCAGCTACTGCGTAGTAGCGCAGATGATGAAGCGTTTTTATATTCGCCGCTTCGGTGAGTGGCTGTAATTACCCTGACCGCCGGGCGCAATGCCTGGCGGTTATAATAATCTTTTTACCAGCAGACCGAGCAAGATGGTCAGCGTAAAGGAAAACAGCGTGCCGAGCAGCACATACTCGGTACGCATTTTGTCATCGCTCTGTCGTAGGTCGCCAAAGCGAAAAATAGACTTTGCGGCCAGCAAAAAGCCGATCGCCGGAATTTGGCCGATCAGCACAAACGTCAGTATCAGCGTTCTTTCCAGGTAGCCAATCTGCTTGCCTGCGCGTAACAGCGAATCGTTGTCGGCTTTGGCCGAGGGCGGCATTTGCGGCGTCCAGTGCGCCAGCAATTGCCCAATCAGAACGCCCATCGGCATATAAATCACTAAATACGCCAGTAGCATCAGCCCAAACTGCCCACCGGTAGCGGCGGCGCCAAGCGTGGCTATCAGGTTGCGGGGTTCTGGCACCAGGCACAGCCACAGCAGAACAATCACCGTCAGATGCAGGCATTGATCGAGAAGAAAGCCGCCGGCCCGGCTGAGGTGGGCCAGGAGGGTGACTTTCAGCAGGTCGATAAAATAGTGGCTGATAGCGATAACCAGCAAAGTAGCCAGCGCCGCGGCGGCGGAGAGCCCGCCATGCAGCAGACCGAAACTCGCCACCGCACAGGCGGCCAATATACCGTGCAGCAAGGCATGCAACAGCAGGAAACGCGAACGCGCGCGACGGCGAATTTTATCCTCCACCCAACTGAGCGGTTGCAGCGGGAAATCGGCCAGCAAGTGTGCAATCAGCAACCAGGTCAGCAACGGCGCGTAGGTTAAATCCATCTTCAGGTGATCCTGTTAATCGCGTGAATAAATCGCATGATCTCCTCATAGGCTGCGCGTTTTAGCGTTGCGGAGACCGTGGACGCGGCTTTATGCAGTTTCTCGGCCACCTCCAGGTTGGTGGCGGCAAACATCCGCGTCTGCACTATCTGCGCCTCGGTTTGCGACAGACGGCCAATGACATGATCTAACATTGGCAACAGATCGCTGACAATGGCATTCGTCTCGGCATTGTCATTTTTCAGAGCCAGCCTGCAATTTTTATCCAGGCTGTCCAGCGCGTGGCCGGAATTCACAAAGGCGCTGGCATAACCGGCGGCTCGCTCCTGGCCATCTCCCAGGCCCACCGCGATGCGGGCGTCCCACTGGCCGGCGTCCATTGCTTTGAGTGCGATACGGATATATGCCGCCAGCAGCAGGCCGGATTGCGATTCGGCCACCGCCTGGAAGCCATCGCCGCGGAAAATCTCGAACCGCTGTATAAGCTTGGCCTGTTGCAGCCGGTTGAGCAGGGCGTTTAGCCCGGTAATGTAATTTGCGGTGTCGAATTGCCGGGAGTTGACCAGATCGCCGGTGATTACGCTGAGTTGCGTTTGCATGCTTTTCTCTGCTCTGAAGCGATAATTTACCGTTAAAATTCGCACCTAAATACGAATATGTCAATTATTCGTATCTGAATGCGAATTTAGCGTTTATTCGCTTCTAAAGGCGAATTATTCGCGCAATTTAAGAACGTTATGGATCAGCGCAATAAGGGGTTTTTCCCTCCGTGCCAGAGCGACGCCGAGCAGGATCAGCCCAACACCCAAGAGCTGCGCACCGACCGGAGCGCCGCTGTCGCGCAGGCGATCGATGATGACGCCCGCCAGCATTTGGCCGCTGATAATCAGCAGTGCGGCGCGCAGAGTGCCAAGGCGCGGCAGCACGTAACTGTTCAGCGCCACGAACAGCGCACCGATGACCCCGCCGAGGTAGGCTCCCCACGGGGCATGACCAAGCGGGAGGCCATTGAACCCGCCCCCCGTCGCCAGCAGCAGACTGAGGAACAAAAAACCGACGATGTGATTGCAGAGCGAGGCCTGGAAAGCGCCGCGACTCAACGCCAGGCGGCCATTGACCGCGCGGCTGATGCTGATGCAGACGCCATTGAACAGCGCGAGGAGTACCAAGGTTAGCATGGCGGTTATCTCAGAAAAATAAGCAGGGCGCAGCCGGCGAGGATCAGCAGCGTGGCGATAATGTCGTTGGTGCGCAGGCGGCGTTGAATGACGCCAAACCAGCCGCGGCTGTCGGAAAGCATGCCGAACAACACCTGACCGGTAAGCATGAGCGCCAGGCTACCGGCAAGCGCCAGCGGGCTATTGACGGTGATGGCGGCCACTACCACGGTCAGGGCACCCGGAATGCCGCCCAAGTAGGCCCAGCGGGGGGGCGCCGTCGCAGGAGAGAGGGGCGTACGGCGGCGCAGCAGCAGCAGCAGCAACAACCAGGCGGCGATCGCGCCAACGCCATGAGCCACCCAGGAAGCGAATAGCGGGCTGTTATAGCTAGCCAGTCCGCTGTTGACGCTGATCATCAGGGCCAGCAAAGCACCGGCGGTTAACGCCAGCAAAGGATCGGAGAAACGTCCGCGTATCATCATGTCAGGTTCCATTTTTACAGTGGCGAACAGCGTACATTGTTTTTGTTATCGTCATAATCCACTACAATGGAAACTCATTGTTGAGTAAAAGTTGACTATAAATGACCGATAATTTTGCGGCGATCCCGTTGTTTGTAGCGGTAGTGGAATGCGGCAGTTTTTCAGCGGCCGGCCAGCGGCTGGGCATTACCAAGTCTGCGGTAAGTAAACGCATTACCCAACTGGAAGGCTCGCTGGGCGTGCAGTTGCTGCATCGCACCACCCGCAGCCTGAGCCTGACCGAAGCGGGCGAGCAGTATTTTGGTTATGCGCGGAACGCCTGCGCGGTGGCGCAGGAAGGGGAAGACGCCATCACGCGATTGCAGGGGCAGCCGCAGGGCATTTTGCGGCTCAGTGTGCCGATGGTGTTCGGCCGTTTGCACATTGCGCCGTTGATTCCGGTTTTTTTGGCCGCCTGCCCGGAGGTGGAAATCAATATGATGATGGACGATAAGCTGGTCGATCTGGTGGAGGGGGGTTATGACCTGGCGATCCGCATTGGCCGGCTTGCCGATTCGAGCCTGATTGCCCGGCGTATCGCGCCTTGTTACAGCGTATTGTGCGCTGCGCCGGCTTATCTGACGCGCTGCGGCACGCCAAAGGATCTGGCGCAGTTGGCGCAGCATAACTGCCTGTTTTACAGCTACTACCGTGCCGGCAGCGAATGGCAGTTTCAGGGGCCTGAAGGGGCGGTACGTTTTCAGCCGAGGGGGAATTACCAGGTGAATAACAGTGAGGCGCTACGTGAAGCGTTGCTCGCCGGCCTGGGTGTTTGTCAGATGCCGACCTTTATCGTCGGTGACGATCTTGCGCAGGGGCGGCTGATCGAACTGTTGCCGGATCACAAGCTGCCGGAACACGCGATTTATGCCGTGTACCCGGAACGCAAACACGTGCCGGCGAAAGTCATGGCCTTTGTCGATTTCCTGCTGGCGCACTTGGGTGGGGAACGGCCTTATTGGGACGTTCAACGTCAGACATGAAAGCGCATTGTCATTCAGCCGGGAATACGCACGCCTGTTTGGCATGCCACCGGCGAAGGCTGAGGTGGGGTTTAAAAGCTTTTTACCAACACTTCGCGCGGTTGCTCGGCGCCGTGCTTCAGCAAGTATTCAAAAGATCTTTCGCTGCTTTTCAACTGCTGCAAAAATTCTTGCGGCGACAGATCGTGTTTTTTGCCGCTCATATAAGCCAGCGCCAGTTCTTTTGCCTGATAGCGTGAGAAATTGTACATCGTGCCCCCGGTGAGAATAAATGGTGTCTTGTTAAGGCTGATTGTAGGGGAATAGCACGTAATGAACAGTCGCTTTGGCGTATGGAATCGATAGCTGAAACCTGTGTGGTTCCTTCGCCGTGGGCAGCCATTTTCGGTCAGCCGTTTAATGCGGCGGCTGCAACAGCTCATGGCAGAGTTGTTTGATCACTTCCTTTTGCTGCAGGCCGTTATGCCGCAGGCGGCGTATGCGGTCCGCATCGTTCAGCGCTATCTTGACGTAATGCTCAACACCATCGAGCAGCGCGTTTTCTTCGCTGTTTTGCACGCCAGGCCGCAGAGCGGCGAGTGTGGCCAGCATATGCGATGTCAGGCTGCAGCGGCGCAGCGTGGCGGGATCCACATAGTCGGCGCCAAAGCCGTGGCGACAGGCATTGATCTTGTTGTAGTTGGTAAAGGCGACATATTCTGCAATAACCCTTTGTCTGTTATCCAACAGGTATCTGGCCAGCAACCGGCAGTAACCGGCTAATGTGGCCGCATGGTGAATATGCAACGGCGTATCGCAGACCCTGACTTCCACCGTACCTAACTCCGGTTTTGGACGCACGTCCCAATAAATGTCTTTGATGCCTTCAATCACCCCGGCGCTGGTAAGTCTTTCATAATACACAGTGAATTCATCCCAATTATAGATTTGCTCAAGGCAGCCGTAATTGGGGAAAGAGTTTTGCGCGCTGAAACGGGAACTGGCAAACAGGGTATCGACGCCCTGATAGAGCGGCGAAGAGGCGCTCAAGGCAATCAGATGCGGCAAATAGGGCGTCATGGCATGGCACAGATACATAGCCTCGTCACCGTCGTTGACGCCGATATGGATATGTTGGCCGAACACGCAGGCCAGCTTGGAAAGGTAGCCAAAGCGGCTGGCCAGCAATGTGTAGCGTTCGGAGTCGGTAATGACCTGTTGACGCCAGTCGTTGCTCAGATGGCGGCCTCCACCGCAAACGTCGCAATCAATGCGCTGTGCGCTTGCGCGTATCTTCCCGGTCAGCTCGTTCAGCTCTGCCAACAGTTCGCCGATATCGGTATGCACCGAACTGTTTAACTCCACCATCGATTTAGTCAGCTCGTGCTTGACGCGTTTTTTGTCGCCGACGTCCACCACCACCCGGTCGGCCTTGTGCGACAGATCGTAGCTGTCATTATCCACCAGCTGCAGTTCTATCTCCGTACCAAGGGTAAGCCTTTCCGAACATTTGAAGGGTAGCGACATCACACATCTCCAGAACTGCGGCGGTGTACTCAGTATAGTGCGTCAGTAGGGCCTTGACGTTCGCGGATGCCTTGTAAAAAGGTTATTATATTTGATTATCCATATGTGTTGTTGACATCGCCCGGCTGCGAATTATGATGGCGGTTATCATTCGGAGAGAAATCTATGCCATCACTGACGCCGCTGAAACTGTTTAAGAATTTGTCGGACGACACTCGGTTGAACCTGGTGTTGTTGTTGCGCCAGGCGGGGGAGCTGTGCGTATGCGAGCTGTCCGGCGCGTTAGACGAGTCGCAGCCCAAAATTTCCCGTCATCTCGCTATGCTGCGTGAAAGCAGCCTGTTGCTCGATCGCCGTGAAGGTAAGTGGATCTTTTACCGGTTGTCACCGCATATGCCGGCCTGGGCTGCGGCGATTATCGAGCAAGCCTGGCTCAGTCAGCAGCAACGGTTCACCGAACTGGCGCAGCAAGCTGCAGCGGGTGGCCGGGTGCTCTGCCGGTAACGTTAAAAAATTTGTTTTTATATATTCGAAAAATCATATGTGTTTATGGCGTGATGCGCCAGGGAGCGATGATGGTACTGGCTGGGGCAATTTTTATTCTGACACTCATTTTGGTGATCTGGCAGCCAAAAGGGTTGGGCATTGGCTGGAGCGCCTCGCTCGGGGCGGTGCTGGCGCTGCTGACTGGCGTGGTGCATCCCGCTGATATTCCGCTGGTTTGGCACATTGTCTGGAACGCCACGGCGACCTTTATCGCGGTGATCGTCATCAGCCTGTTGCTGGATGAGTCCGGCTTCTTTGAGTGGGCGGCGCTGCACGTTGCGCGCTGGGGCAAGGGCAAAGGGCGGTGGTTGTTCACCTATATTGTGTTGCTGGGGGCTAGCGTGGCGGCGCTGTTCGCCAACGACGGCGCGGCACTGATCCTTACGCCGATTGTGATTGCGATGCTGCTGGCGCTGGGGTTCAGCTCGGGCGCCACGCTGGCGTTCGTGATGGCGGCGGGATTTATTGCCGACACAGCCAGCCTGCCGCTGGTGGTCTCTAATCTGGTGAACATCGTCTCGGCAGATTTTTTCAAGCTGGGCTTTACTCAGTATGCCTCCGTGATGGTGCCGGTGGACATTGCCGCCATTGTCGCAACGTTGGTGATGCTGCACCTGTATTTTCGCAAGGATATTCCGGTGAGCTATGACCTGGCGCTGCTGCGGCCGCCGCGCGAGACGATCCGCGATTTGCCGACCTTTAAAGCCGGTTGGGGCGTGTTGGCCATGCTGCTGGTGGGTTTCTTTGGCCTGGAGCCGCTTGGCGTACCGGTCAGCCTGGTCGCCGCCGTGGGGGCGTTGATCCTGCTGGCAGTGGCGAAAAGGGGGCATGCGATTGACACCGGTAAAGTGTTGCGTGGTGCGCCCTGGCAGATCGTAGTGTTCTCGTTGGGCATGTACCTGGTGGTCTACGGTTTGCGCAACGCGGGATTAACCGATCTGCTGTCCGGTATGCTGGATAGCCTGGCCGAGCGGGGGCTGTGGGTGGCCACGATGGGGACCGGCTTTCTGACGGCGTTCTTGTCTTCGATCATGAATAACATGCCGACGGTGCTGGTGGGCGCGCTGTCGATCGACGGCAGCAACGCGGACGGCGTGATCAAGCAGGCGATGATTTACGCCAACGTAATAGGCAGCGATCTGGGGCCGAAAATTACCCCGATCGGCAGCCTGGCTACGCTGCTGTGGTTGCATGTGCTGTCGCAGAAAAATATCGTCATCACCTGGGGATATTACTTCCGGGTGGGGATAGTGATGACACTTCCGGTGTTGTTTGTCGCGTTGGCCGCTCTGGCCCTGCGCCTGTCGCTTTAGTGTTAACAAGAGAGAACCCCATGAGCCAGATAACCATTTATCATAACCCGGCCTGCGGCACCTCGCGCAATACGCTGGCATTGATCCGTAACAGCGGCGTGGAGCCTGCGGTGATCCTGTATCTGGAGACGCCGCCCAGCCGTGACCAACTGGTCAAACTGATTGCCGATATGGGCATTTCCGTGCGTGAGTTGCTGCGCAAAAACGTCGAACCTTACCAACAACTGGGGCTGGCGGACGCACAGTGGAGCGATGCTCAACTTATCGACTTTATGTTGCAGCAGCCGATTTTGATTAACCGGCCGATAGTGGTGACACCCTTGGGCACGCGGCTGTGCCGTCCGTCGGAGGCGGTGCTGGATATCCTGCCGGATCCTCAGCAGGGTCCGTTCAGCAAAGAAGACGGCGAGCCGGTGATTGATGCGCAGGGGCAACGAATCACGGGAAAATGACAGGCCCGCCGGCCCGTCAATCCTTCTCGGTGAGGAACTCGATAACGCTTTGGCCGAACGCTTCCGCGCAGGCCACGTTGGAAATATGCGAGGCCGGCAAGACGTTTAACCGGGCATGTGGCGCGTTGGCGACCAAAAATTCGGCGTCCGCCACGGTGGTGACCGGATCATGTTCCCCCGCAATGACCAACATCGGCCGCGCCATCTGGCGGGTCTGGTCACGAAGATCGGCCTGCGCCAGCGCATCGCAGCAGGCTGCGTAACCGGCGGCGTCGCCTGCTGCCAGCCCGTCAACCAGCGCAGCAACCTGCTGCGGCGAGCGCTGCAAAAAGGCTTCGGTGAACCAGCGTGAAGGGGATGCGGCGGCCACCGCCGCCAATCCCTCGCAGCGCACTTGTTGCGCACGCAGTTGCCAGCCTTCAGCGCTGCCGATGCGCGCGGCGGTATTCGCCACCACCAGGCGATCGATGCGTTGCGGGTGGTAGCGGTTGAGCCACAGCCCGGTCAGCCCGCCCATCGAAATGCCGCAAAAGTGGGCGCTTGGCGCACCCAGCCGGTCGAGCAGGGCGACAACGTCATTGCCCAGCGTTTCCAGCCGCAGCGGGGTCGCCGGCAAGGGGGTTGCGCCGTGGCCGCGTTGGTTGTAGCGCAACACGCGAAAGTGTTCGCACCATGCCGGCAACTGCGCCTGCCACATGTCGAAGGTGGTGCCGAGCGAGTTGGACAGCACCAACAGCGGCGCACCGGCGCGGCCATCGAGGCGATAGTCGATGGCCATATTCATACCCGCTCGATGATCAGCGCAATACCTTGGCCAACGCCGATGCACATGGTGCATAACCCGTAGCGTCCCCGAGTTTTCTGCAATTGCCAGGCGGCGTTCATCACCAGCCTGCCACCGGAAGCGCCCAGCGGATGACCCAGCGCAATCGCGCCGCCGTTCGGGTTCACCTGTGCGGCGTCGTCACTCAGTCCCAGCTCACGAGTCACCGCCAGCGCCTGCGCGGCAAAGGCTTCGTTAAGTTCGATAACGTCCATTTGATCGAGCGTCAGACCGGCGATTTTCAGCACTTTGCGCACCGCCTCTGTCGGCGCAAAGCCCATAATCGAAGGTTCAATGCCGGTCACGGCGCTGGCGACAATGCGCGCCATTGGCTGTAAGCCGTGGCGGGCTACGCCGCGTTCTCCGGCCAGCAACAATGCGCAGGCACCGTCGTTCAGTCCGGAGGCATTACCGGCGGTGACGGTACCCTGCGGATTAACTACCGGTTTCAACTTCGCCAGTGCCTCGAGCGTAGTGGCGCGCGGATGTTCATCCTGGCGGAACAGCAGTGGGTCGCCTTTTTTCTGCGCCAGACTGACTTCAATCAGTTGCTCGGCAAAGAAACCGCTTTCCTGGGCCGCTGCGGTGCGTTGCTGGCTGCGCAGGGCGAAAGCATCCTGATCCTGGCGGCTAATGCCAAACTTCAGGGCTACGTTTTCAGCGGTCTGCGGCATAGAGTCCACGCCGTATTGCGCCTGCATTTGCGGATTGATAAACCGCCAGCCCATGGTGGTGTCTTCTATTTTCATCGCCCGGCTAAAGGCGCTCTCCGCTTTGCCCATCACAAACGGCGCCCGCGACATGCTTTCCACGCCACCGGCAATCATCAGCTCACTTTCACCGGTCTTGATGGCGCGGGCCGCCATCGCCACCGCATCCAGGCTGGAGCCGCACAGACGATTGAGGGTGCAACCGGGGATCTGCACCGGCAGGCCAGCCAGCAGCAGCGCCATGCGTGCCACGTTGCGGTTATCTTCTCCCGCCTGGTTGGCGCAGCCGAGCAACACGTCATCTACCGCGCTCCAGTCAAGCTGCGGGTGGCGCGCCTGTAGCGCTTTCAGCGGCAGGGCGGCCAGATCGTCGGCGCGGACAGTGGCGAGACTGCCGTTCAGACGGCCAAAAGGTGTACGAACGGCGTCACACAGATAGGCTGGATTCATGCGTTGGTTCTCCGTGCTGAAGGGCAAAGGTCAATTCGACCGGGGTGACTTCCTGTAATTGCTGCGGGGTCAGCCCGCCGAATATTTCGCGTACCACCAGGCCCTGAGGCGTAACGTCCATCACCGCCAGATCGCTGTAGATGCGGTCAATGCAGCCGACGCCGGTCAGAGGATAGGTACAGTGGCGGACAATCTTGCATTCGCCTTTTTTGGTCAGATGTTCGGTCATCACAAAGACCTGGCGTGCGCCAATCGCCAAATCCATCGCGCCGCCGACTGCCGGTATGGCCCCCGGTGCGCCGGTGCTCCAGTTGGCGAGATCGCCCCGTTCGGAGACCTGATAAGCACCCAGTACGCAGATATCCAGGTGGCCGCCGCGCATCATGGCGAAAGAGTCGCCGTGATGGAAAAAGCAACCGCCTTTCAGCAGCGTGACCGGCTGTTTGCCGGCGTTGATCAGATCAGGATCCTCCAGCCCCTCTGCCGGTGCAGGGCCCATGCCGAGGATGCCGTTTTCGCTGTGCAGAAAAATTTCTTTGTCCGTCGGCAGGTAGTTGGCGATCTGCGTCGGGATGCCGATGCCCAGATTCACATAGGCGCCTTCCGGGATGTCGCGCGCAATGCGCTCGGCCAACTGCTGGTGAGTGAGTTTTGACATAAGTCCGTTCCTTAAGCCGACAGTTGCGCTGCGCTTGCCGGGGAAGTTACCAGGCGTTGCACGAAGATCCCCGGCGTGATGATGGTTTCAGGGTCCAGTTGGCCCAGGGGCACCAGCTGATTGATTTCAGCGATGGTGCAATGGGCGGCCATCGCCATGATCGGCCCGAAGTTGCGCCCGGTTTTGGAATACAGCAGGTTGCCCCAGCGGTCGCCTTTTTCAGCCTTGATCAGAGCAAAATCGGCCTTTAGCGGCAGCTCAAACACGTACTGGCGGCCGTCTATCTCACGGGTTTCCTTGCCTTCCGCCAGTTTGGTGCCGTAACCGGTCGGCGTGTAGAAGCCGCCGAGGCCGGCACCGCCGGCCTGAATGCGGGCGGCCAGATTGCCCTGCGGGATCAGCTCCAGTTCCAGTTCGCCGCGGCGGTACAGGTCGTCAAATACCCAGGAGTCGGACTGGCGCGGGAAAGAGCACACCACTTTGCGCACACAGCCGGCCTTCAGCAGCGCGGCCAGGCCGAAATCCCCGTTACCGGCGTTATTGCTGATCAGCGTCAGCTCGCGCGGACGGTGGCGGATCAGCGCATCCAGCAGGGCGCAGGGTTGGCCGGCAGGGCCAAAACCACCGACCATAAGGGTGGCTCCATCCGGTATATCGGCGACGGCGGCGTCTGCGGATGCCACGTTTTTATCGATCATCAGCTCTCCTGAGTAGGCTACGGTTAATTCAGCGTCACACTGGTGGTTCTGGCTCTAAATTAAATGATGAAAAATACAGCGACAAGTGCGAATATCAGCGTATTGTGCGATTATCGAAACATTGGTGGTTAAGCTGCTCATTTTGTGATGCAGGTAACTAAATCGATATTTGGCGTTGTTTCGGCACTGTTTTCGGCACTTCGGGCGTATCAGCCCAGGCGTCATCGAAAGAAGGGAGGATCAGTATGGGTGATGTTTCGGAATTTGGCGGCGGGGAGCTGCGTCGGCTGCAGGAGATCGGCGATTTAAGCAACGAGAGGTACAAGGGCGATCCCAACTTTATGGCTTCGCTGGCCCGGGGATTAGAGGTGTTGCAGGCCTTCCAGCCGCAGTATTCGCAGATGTCGGTTTCCGAAATCAGCCAGATTACCGGTATACCGCGCGCTGCGGTGCGCCGTTGCCTGTACACTCTGCGGGCGCTGGGTTTTGTGCATTGCCCCGACGGCCGACATTATCGGTTGCTGCCTCGGGTGCTGACCATCGGTCACGCCTATCTTTCCTCTTCCGAACTGGCGAAGGCGGCGCAGAATTCGCTGGATTACCTTAGCAAGCTGCTCAACGAGTCCTGCTCGGTGGCAACGCTCGACGGCGACAACATTTTGTATATCGCTCGCGCCTCGGTGAAGCGCATCATGACGATTGATCTGGGGCGCGGCAGCCGCTTGCCGGCCTACGCCACGTCAATGGGGCTGGTTTTGCTCAGTGCGCTGAATGAGGAACAGTTGGAGGATTATCTGTCGCGGGTGTCCTTCGAACCGCTGACCGAGCATACCGTGACCAGCGCGGAACAGCTGCGTGAACAGTTGGCTAAAGTGCGCAGGCAGGGATATGCCATCAACGATCAGCAACTGGAGATTGGTCTGCGTTCGATCGCGGTGCCGATGCATTCGCGCAAGGGCGGCGGCGTGGTGGCGGCAATGAACGTGGGGGTCAATGCTTCGCAAATTTCCTCGGCGGAGTTGCGTGAGCGGGTGCTGCCACAGTTGCAACGCGCGGCGATGGAACTGGCGCTGCTGCTGTAGCCGCTAACCCGGCGGCTCGCCTCATTCGGGGCAGTTTGGCTGAGACGGGCCGCCGGGATTTCACCCGATGATCACGCAAATTCCTGTGCTCATTGCGGCATAATGGCGCTTTCATTGCCGGCGGTTGGCACCACAAAACTGAAGCAACTGCCGCAGGGTTCCGCCGCCTGCGCTTTCAGCGCGCCCCGATGCCGTTCAATAATGGTGTGGCTGATGGTCAACCCCATTCCCATTCCCTGCGCTTTTGTGGTGTAGAAAGAATCGAAAACCCGTTCCATTACGTCAGGATCCAGCCCGACGCCGTTGTCCATTATGCGTAGCTCAACCCTGCCGTCATCTGGGTTCAACGTGGTTATCCTAAGCGTTCGCGTACGATCGCTCACTTCAGACAAAGCCTCGATCGCGTTCATCACCAGGTTAATCAATACCTGTTGAATCTGAACGCTATCGCCAAAGATGAAGCTGTCGGCGGCCTTCAGTTCATACTCCACCGCCACGCGGCGTTGCTCGATTTCGCTGCGTGACAGGGTCATGATATGGCGGACAAGGTAGTGCAGATCGATACGGGAAAAGACCGGCTCCTGCTTGCGCGTCAGGGTTTGCAGGCTGCGAATGATTTCACCTGCGCGCTGGCCTTCTGCAATGATCTCCTCCAGCCCCGTACGAATATTGTCATGCCGGACAGGGTCGTGGTTCAGCCAGCGCAGGCTTGCCCCGGCGTTCGAGACAATCGACATCAAGGGTTGATTGATTTCGTGCGCAATGGACGAGGTCAACTGGCCGACGGTGGTCGCGCGGGAAACGCGGGCCAGCTCGGCCTGGGCCACCCTGACGGCGTCCTCCGTCTGCCGCTGGGCAGTGATGTCGGTGATGGTGCCGTAGTATTCGTAGACCTCGGTGCCCACGCCGACAGGGTTACCGATGCCCAATATGTAGCGGCAAACGCCATCCGCGCTCATGATGCGAAACTCGGCCCGCAGGGGTTGCCCGTCTCTCACCCCGTCGGTGACGACGGTGCTGACTCGCGCATAGTCGTCCGGGTGAACGAAGGTAAGAAACTCGGCCATAGAAATCATTTTCTGCTTTTCGGGCAGGCCGAGAATACGGGCATATTCTTCGGACATGAACATCAGATCCTGCTCCAGCTCCCAACGCCAACTGCCGGTATGACTGATCTGCTCGCCCAGCATCAGCGAGGTCTGGCTTGATCTGAGCTCTTTCTCCACTCGCCTGCGCTGAATGTTCTCCTCAAGCAATTCGGCATACAGTCTTGCGGTTTCGAGCGATACTGCGGCATGCGCGCCGAGCAGGTTAACCACTTTCGAATGCTCGGCGGTGAAGATTTCAGGCATTAAGCGGTTTTCGAGATACAACACGCCGACCAGCCGCGCCTGCTTGAACATCGGCACGCACAAAACGGCGGCGCCGGAAGTCACGAGGTAAGGATCCTGCGAGAAAGGGCTGAATTCTTCCGGCTTGCCGGTGCGTATTTCTTGCCCGGTGCGGATCACGGCGGACAGTACCGACAGCGGCATGTCGGTGGCCATCGGCACATCTTTTATAATCCGCACCCTGACGCCGTCGCTGCCGGTATAGGCGCTTGCCTCGATTTCAGGAATGTTGTTGTCCAATATGCGGATCAACAGGCCGCGTTGGGCACCGGCACGTTCCAGCAGCATGGTCATCAGTATCTGAATAAGCCGTTCCAGATTGATCTCTTCAGACAGGGCACGCGATGCTTTGATGACACTTTGCAGATCGCGGATTTCTTCATTCTGGGCAAAGGCGATGGTGTCATAAGGCGTTGCCTGACCAGGGGACACCAGATGGGGATAAGCCTGTTTCAGCTGATTCACCTTGGCCTGAGCACCTGCACGCCCCCATGCCGCCATTGCGCCTCGAAAGTGGGCATCGGCGGCAGTATGGTAGCCGCAACTGAGCGCGAAGCGACCCGCGAGTTCATGAGCCAGCGCATTGCTGGGGTTGAAACCCGAGTCCCGCGAGAGCCTTACCGCTTTTTCATACTGTTCGAGCGCAATGCTGTTCATGCCGTCAAGGCGGACAATCTCCGCATACACCAGCGCTTCTTTGTCGGCGAATGTGCCCGGATTAATGCGCGCCCAGAGCGCGATTTTGTCATGGTGCTTTTGCAGTTTTCGCCGGTGTTCAACGGAGAAGGTATCCGGTGTCAGTTGAGCGCTTAACGTCAGCGCGCTGTACAGATGCAAATCCAGCAGGTGGATATGCCCCGGCGCAGACCAGGAAAAGGACTCAGCCTGTTTCAGCGACTCTTCCGCCTGCGGGTATTCGTCGGCGACAAAATGCGTCATGCCCCGATACAGCCAGAACCAGAACATCATGGTGGACATTTGCTGCGGCGCCTGTTCCGGCGCGGTCGGCAGCAGCGAGTCAGGCAGCGCATCCACGCCGCCCCAGGCTCCTGGCGATGCCCCGCGCAAATGCTCCACATAATGCCGCTGGATCAACATAATGCGTTCAACGTCCGGAAAATGGGATTTCCGCACAAAGGCCAGCCCCCGTTCGATGCTGGTCAGCACGTTATCGAGATGATCGCCGCGGCTTAAAAAGTTAATGATCTGATGACAGGCGGCAAAAGAGGCGACGGTCAGATCGCCGTGCGTCACCGCCGCCGTGAAGCAGGCTTTGGCGCATTCGGTGGTGTAGGAGAGCGGCTGGGTCCAGACGCTCAACTGATCGAGCGGCAGCAGCGTTTTCGCTTCGTAAACGCTATAACCGTGGCGCGTCACGAGTTCACGGGCCAGCACCGCGTATTTGAAGCCCAACCGATATTCGGCATAGCGGTGGCCGATCAGCACGCCAAACCAGCCCATCGCCGACGTTGAGGCGCCGGTAATGCCGTGTTCCAGCGTTAGATGCAGCATCTGGCACAGCAACATGAAGTGCAGGCGTGGGCTGATGAAGCTGGCGGACAGACCGGCACGGGCCAGCAAACTCATCGCGGCTTCCGTTTCAGGATTAGCCATGAGCGGCAATTGATTGAAAATCGCGGCCGGGCTATCACCGATACGGGCGTGGAGCATTTTCCAGGCTGTCTCGCATTCCGCATCGTCGGGGTGTCGGTTAAGCGTAATGCCGGATACCGTCAGCCAGCATAATGCGGTCTCCAGCGCCAGCGGGTTATCCGATTGGCGCATATGCACTTCCGCCAGCAAATTGGCCGCGGAGATTTTTTCCGCCAACCCGCCAGGCGAAGCCAGCAACCGGTCGCTCAAATGCCGCGCCGCGACCAGGTTACCCAGTAAAAACGCGCATTCGGCCTCTTCCAGCTCCAGCGCGAAATCGGCGGCACTATCAGACACAGGGCCGCCGAGTGCACGGGCGGTCTGTAGATAGCGCTGTGCCGAGAGGTAGTCGCCGGAACGCTTCGCGCGGCGGGCCGCCAGCATGCTCAATTCGCGGAACATTTTGCGCTGTTGCGGCGGCTGTACGCAGTCAATGGCTGCGGACACATGGTGAATGGCGCGAAACAGCATCTCATTGCCCGCCGCCTGGCGTGAAGCTTCGGCCAGCAGGCTTGCCGTCGTGAGGTGCAGATGCCCCCGTTCGCCGGCATCCAGCAGGGCGAAGGCCGCTTCCTGCACGCGATCGTGGGGGAAGGTGTAGGTGTCGGCGGACAGGGTAATCAACTGGGCGGTAACCGCAGGGTGCAGTTGATAGCGGATATCCGTATCGGAGAGGTTCAGGACGCGGCTAATGGTGCCAAGCTCACCGCTGCTACCCAGGCAGGCCAGGCTGCCTAACAGCTTGCGGGTTTCTTCGGGCATTTTCTCCAGTTGCTGCAATACCAGGCCGACGACGTTTTCGGTGTAATGACGAGCCTGAATGGTCGGCACGTCGTAATACCACTTGCCTTGATACTTGTTGTGCGTCACTAGGCCGTCATCGACGATGCGTTTGAAAAACTCATGCACGAACAGCGGGTTGCCGCCGGTTTTTTCATGAATCAGACGAGCCAGGTCGAGGGTGTCGGTTGAGCGCCGCTGGAAGACGTCGGCCAGCCAACGAGCGACGGCTTTAACCGAGAGCGGCGCCGGTATGATGTCGATTTTACGTTGAGCCGCATCACGAAGACGGCCCAGCGCTTCAGACGCCGAAAGGTTGTCCGTTGAAGAGGGATCGCGCAGGGCAACCACCAACAGCAACGGCAGCGCATCGCTGTTTTTAAGCAGATATTCCAGCACCTGCAAGCTGGCGGCATCGATCCAGTGAATATCGTCAATCAGCAACACCAGCGGGCAGCCGGGGGTGGCAAAGGTATTGACCAGGCTGACTATCATAAGATTAAAGCGGGCCCGGGCATCGGTCGACAGCGAGTCGGGGGCCTGCCGGGATTTCCGCTCCAGCAACAGACCCAGTTCAGGCACCAGGTTAATGGCCAACCCCTCGTAACCGTCCAGCGTGCGCGCCAGGCGGGTTTTCCATAGCGCGACATCTTCTGCCGGCAATCCCAGCAGTTTCAGGGTCAGCGTCCGGAAGGCGGAGGTCAGCACGCCATAAGGCAGCGACGACGAAAACTGGTCGACTTTACCCACGGCAAGCAGCGTGCGCCGGTTTTTCAGCTCTTTTAACGCTGAGGCGATCAGCGAGGATTTACCGATGCCAGAAGGCCCGCTGATGACCGCAAGCGCGTGGGTTCCGCTCTGGTTAACCTTGTCGAACGCGGCGACAAGCTCGCGACCCTGTGGATGGAGGGTATACAACGTATCGGCGAGATGAAACTCGGGTGCGCGATCCTGCAACCCGGGAGGAAAGGGCATGATGTCATTGTCATCGGTCAGGGTGGCCTGACAGCGGCGCAGGTCAGCGACCAACCCGTCGACCGTCTGGTAACGGTTATCGGGCGACTTGGCCAACAACCGCAGGACCAGCGTCGAAAGCATGGCCGGTATCTGTTCGCGCAGCAGATGAGGCGGGCGTGGCTCCGAAGCGATATGGTGATGCGCCCATTCCGCCAGGCCGCCTTCGCTGAGGTCGAAGGGCAAAGAGCCGGTCAGCAGCTCATAAAAAACGATGCCAAGGCTATAGAGATCGCTGCGGCTGTCCACCGATCTTTGCGTGCGCGAAGTATGTTCGGGTGACATATAGGCGAGCGTGCCGCCAAAAAACGGCAGGCGGGTCTGTTTTAACTCTTCCGCAGTGCCCGTCGTCAGACCAAACCCGGCAAGGCGGCATGAGGCATCTTCCTGGATAAAGATATTGCCCGGCTTGATATCGCCGTGGATCAGGTTGTGCCTGTGCATCTGGCGCAGTGGGGCACATATCCGGATGGCAAGCTCCAGGAAGCTGGCAATGCAGGCCATCGGCTGCCCCGTGATGCGGGCCAGGGAGTCAAAGGAAAATGACGGATAGACCAGCGCGTATCGGCCGCGATACTGCGTACAGGCGGCGGGTTTCACCGCCCAGGCGTCGGACAGGTAGGGACGCAGCAGAAATTCATTTTTCAGCAGTTGCGTCGCGTCCGCTTCCGCCTCATCGCTGACCGCCGTGGCGAGGATGAAAGCCCCGTTCGAAAATGGGTGCCGCCCGTTCATCCAGACGATGCAGCCTTCCTGAACAAGTGGCGTAAAAATGACATCATCTTTAAATGCAAAAAACTGCCCATCCTGAAAATCAGGAAGGGCAGCCCGGTCTGGCGGTATCAGCGGGTCATTCATTCGGCTCTCTCGCAGGAAGCGGTCTTGTCATCAGGCGTTTTTATCGCCTCTCAATGCGTGTTGTATCAGGCCCAGGAGTGCGTCGATGTCGATAGGCTTACGCAAAAAAGCAACGGCGCCGAGTTTAAGGGCTAGCCGTTGCATATTTTCATCACCGTGGCCGGATATAAATATCACCGGTGGCGGCGTTGCGTAAGTCTTTATTTTTTCATAAAGCTCAACGCCACCCATTCCTTTTAGCTTGATGTCGATAATGACCAACGAAGCGTCTGACAGCGCGGTTTTTTCGTTTAAAAACGCCTCGGCGGATTCGAAGGCGCATGTCGCGTAACCGTCCGACTGCAGCAGGTTGATTAACCCGCTGCGGACAGAACGTTCATCATCGACAATAGCAATGCGCTGCGGCAGCATCATGCTGAAATTCCTTTGGCAAATTATGACTAAAGCGGAGGGTCCTCTGTTGTCGTCTGGGGCTTGGCCGGCGGAGTTCCGCAGATTTTGGGGACGCACTCATGGCGAAACCACGCCAGCGTCAGCGGTTGCCGATTTATAAGCCGCCGGGTGACCGGGATAATCTGTTCGCCGATCAGCATACCAAACAGGCCCAGCAGGGCAATAACCGGCGGTGCCGGTGAATGAATATTCAATGCGGCATAGATAATACCGGCCAGAAGGCCGATGGCCAGCGAAACGAGCCATGCTTTCATTTCAGTCCCCTTTCGCAGGGCAGGTTACAGTGGAAGAGGCTGCCGCGCCGGGCTGCGCCTGACAAAGCTGAATGTGGGCGGTCTGCTCAGGTTGCAACGCCTGTACCGTCAAACGCTCTCCCGCCAGCATTCCCAGCAGGCCCACCAACGCCAGTGCCGGGGGGGCCGGCGAGCGGACCTTAAGCAGCGCATAGATCAGGCCAATGAGGACGCCGGCGGCAAGGGACATTAATCCTGCGCTCATCATTATCTCCAGTACAGAAGCCGGCCGGGTTCTCTGCCGGCCGGCTTCCCGAGGTTAGCGTGCGGCGACCGGCGCCAGAGTGCGGTGTTCGCTCTTCTGACGCGAAGGCGCTTTATGCACCATGGTATAGGCGTAATCCACGCCCATGCCGTAAGCGCCCGAATGCTCTTTCACGATATCCATTACCGCGTTGTAGGTCTCTTTGTGTGCCCAGTCCCGTTGCCATTCCAACATCACCTGTTGCCAGGTTACCGGGATCACGCCTGCCTGAATCATGCGCTGCATAGCATAATCGTGCGCTTCTTTAGAGGTGCCGCCTGACGCATCAGCCACCATATAGATTTCATAGTCGCCTTCCAGCATGGCGCACAGGGCAAAGCTGTTGTTGCAGACTTCGGTCCACAGGCCGGCAACCACCACTTTTTTCTTGCCGTTGGCGGCCAGCGCGTCGCGCACTTTCTGATCGTCCCACGAGTTCATCGAGGTACGCTCGAGGATGTCCTTACCCGGGAACACGTCCAGCAGTTCCGGATAGGTATTACCTGAGAAGCTCTCGGTTTCAACGGTTGTAATGAGGGTTGGAATGTTGAATACCTTTGCGGCTTTCGCCAGGGCAACGGTGTTGTTTTTCAGCACCTGGCGGTCAATCGACTGTACGCCAAAAGCCATCTGAGGTTGGTGGTCGATAAAAATCATCTGGCAGTTGGCAGGCGTCAGGACTTCAAGCTTAGAGGTTGTCATAAAAATACCTTTGGGATGAGGTTAAAAGTAACAAGGTCATCGCGCCGTTGGCGCAGCGACGGAGCCGAGAGCTACCGGGTGGTAAACGCTATCAACGGATTGAATGTTAGGCTGGCGGCGGGGGCGAAACTATTATCTGTTGGTATAACTAACCTTTCGTATACCTATACTTTGGTATATCTATCCCTTTGTATAACTGGTCTTTTCCCATTCCTATTCCATAATCCTTTCAATTCGCGCCGCTCTGAAGAGCCGCGTACCTTGTGTCCGGCGGCCTTCTGCCTGAACCGGACGTCTCAGACTGGAGGATCTATGGTTTCGCTGGGCAAAGCTGATTTGATACTGGTTAACGGGCAGTTTCATACTGTCGATCGCGAAAAACCGCTGGCGGAAGCCGTGGCGATCCGCGAGGGCAAGTTCCTTGAAGTCGGTACCGTCGCCGAAGTGATGCAGCACCACTGCGAAGGCACGAAAGTGGTGGATCTTAAGGGGCACACTGCGGTGCCGGGGCTTAATGATTCACACCTTCACCTGATCCGCGGTGGCCTGAACTACAACCTTGAACTGCGCTGGGAAGGCGTGCCGTCGCTGGCGGATGCCTTGCGGATGTTGAAAGATCAGGCGCTGCGCACGCCATCGCCGCAATGGGTGCGCGTGGTGGGCGGCTGGACGGAGTTCCAGTTTGCCGAACGCCGCATGCCAACGCTGGATGAGATCAACGAAGCCGCGCCGGATACGCCGGTGTTTATTCTGCATCTTTACGATCGTGCGCTGCTCAATCGCGCAGCATTGAGAGTGGTGGGCTATACCAAAGACACCCCCAATCCGCCAGGCGGCGAAATTCAGCGCGACGGCAACGGCAACCCGACCGGCATGCTGATTGCACGCCCTAACGCCATGATCCTCTATGCCACACTGGCCAAAGGGCCGAAGTTGCCGCTGGAACAACAGGTGAATTCGACCCGCCAGTTCATGCGTGAACTGAACCGTCTGGGCCTGACCAGCGCCATCGATGCGGGCGGCGGCTTCCAAAACTACCCGGAAGACTACCAAGTGATCGCCGAGTTGCACGAGAAGAAGCAGATGACGCTGCGCATCGCTTACAACCTCTTTACCCAGCGGCCGGGGCATGAGCTGGAAGATTTCGAAAAATGGACCGACATGCTGACGCCGGGCCAGGGCAGCGACTTCTTCCGCCATAATGGCGCAGGCGAAATGCTGGTGTTTTCCGCCGCGGACTTCGAAGACTTCCTGGAACCGCGCCCGGATCTGGCGCCGGGCATGGAAGACGAGCTGGAGCGTGTCGTACGCCACCTGGTCGAGCATCGCTGGCCGTTCCGCCTGCATGCGACCTACAACGAATCCATCAGCCGCATGCTGGACGTGTTTGAAAAAGTCAACCGCGAGATCCCGTTCAATGGCTTGCACTGGTTCTTTGACCATGCAGAAACCGTGACCCAGAAAAACATCGATCGTATCAAGGAGCTTGGCGGCGGCATTGCCGTGCAGCACCGCATGGCCTTCCAGGGCGAATACTTCGCCGAGCGTTACGGCATTGAGGCTACCCGCCACACGCCACCGGTGGCCCGCATGCTGGACACCGGCGTGCCGGTGGGGCTGGGAACGGACGCGACCCGCGTGGCCAGCTACAACCCGTGGACGGCGCTTTACTGGCTGGTTTCCGGCCGCACCGTGGGCGGCATGCAGATGTATGACGCCAATGCGCGTCTGGATCGCGATACCGCGCTGATGCTGTGGACGCAGGGCAGCGCCTGGTTCTCCAGCGAGCAGGGCAAAAAAGGGCAGATCAAAGCGGGCCAACTGGCGGACCTGGCCGTGCTCAGCAAGGATTACTTCTGCGTGCCTGAAGAAGAGATCAAGGGCATCGAATCCGTGCTGACGGTGGTCGGTGGCGACATCGTTTATGCCGCCGGCACGTTCGGGCCGTTGGCGCCGCCGTCCATTCCGGTGTTGCCGGACTGGTCGCCGGTGGTGAAGGTGCCGGGTCACTACCGCAGCGCACCGCCGGTAGCGAACGCGCGCGTCGGCATGATGTCACAGGCGCATCACTGCAGCGGCCCTTGTGGGGTGCATACCCACAATCATGATATAGCCCGCGGCTCCAGCGTACCCGTTGCAGATGACAATGCATTCTGGGGCACGCTCGGCTGCAGCTGCTTTGCGTTTTAATCCTATGAAAACGTCATCTGCATTTTTCATCGCGCCCCGGATCGATCTGGGGCTGTTCTTCCTGCGCCTGACCGGCAGCCTGCTCTTGCTGCACGTGCACGGTTTGCCGAAGGTGTTTAATTTCAGCGAAGAACTGACACGCATCGAAGATCCTTTTGGTTTCGGGCCTTACATGAGCCTGTTGCCCGCCATTTTGGCCGAAGTGGTCTGCCCGGTGTTCATTATTCTGGGGTTCGGTACGCGTATCGCCTGTCTGCCCATTATCGGCGTGCTGCTGGTGGCGATGCTGTTCGTGCACCCAGGCTGGTCCATCGCCGAAGGGCAGTTCGGCTGGCTGCTGCTGATCATCTTTACCACGCTGGCGATAACCGGACCGGGTAAATGGCGTATCGGTGCAGACAGGCCGCTGGAGAGGCGTTATGACGCAGATTAATGATATTCACAGCATCACAGCTGAAGCGCTGAAAGAGGTGCCGGCGGCGAGCGCATCGCCGTGGCAACCGCTGCGCCAACGCGTGTTCCGCATGCTGTGGATAGCCACCGTCGTTTCCAATATCGGTTCATGGATGAACGATATCGGGGTGAACTGGACCATGCTGACGCTCAGTGCCGATCCGCTGTCCGTCGCCATGGTCCAGGTGGCCAGCAGCTTGCCGATGTTTCTGTTTGCGCTGCCTTCCGGGGTGATGGCGGATATTGTCGATCGCCGTAAATACCTGCTGTTTTCGCAGGTCTGGGTGTTTATCGCCGCGGCCGGGCTGACCCTCTTGTCGGTGACGGGCCACGTCACCCCCGGGGTGTTGTTGGTTGCGGCCTTCCTGCTGAGTGCCGGCGCGGCCATGAGCTCGCCGCCATTCCAGGCCATCGTGCCCGATCTGGTCAGCAAAAATGAGATGGGGCCGGCCATTGCGCTCAATTCATTGGGCATCAACATCAGCCGCGCCATCGGCCCGGCGTTGGGCGGGCTGATTCTTTCCTTCGCCGGCCCCTGGATGGTGTTTTTGCTCAATGCCATCTCGGTGCTGGGCGTGGCCTGGGTGCTCTACCGCTGGAAGGCGGAACCGAGCGTTCAGCGCCTGCCGCCCGAGCACTTTTTCTCCGCCGTGCGAGCCGGGTTTCGCTATGTGCATGCCGCACCGGTTTTGCGCAATGTGCTGGTCCGTACGGTAGCTTTTTTCACGTTCGGCAGTGCGGGCTGGGCTTTGCTGCCGCTGGTCGCGCGGCGTGAACTTGGGCTTGGCCCGGGCGGTTACGGGATCATGCTGGCCTTTATCGGCGTAGGGGCGATTTTCGGTGCCGTGTTGCTGCCTCGCTTGCGTAAGTCCTTCAACCCGGATCGGCTGATGGTGCTGGCCAGCCTGCTGTTTGCCGTCACGATGCTGGCGCTGGCGTTTGTCCGTAACGTCTGGCTGCTCAACGCGTTTGAATTTTTCACCGGTTTTTCCTGGATAGCGGTGCTGTCTACGCTGAACCTCGGCGCACAGCGCAGCGCAGCGAAATGGGTGAAAGCGCGCGCGTTGGCGGTGTATCTCACCGTCTTCTTCGGCTCCATGACCGCCGGCAGCGCCATTTGGGGGCAGTTGGCTTCGCATTTCGGCATTCCCGTTTCGCTGTGCGTGGCCGCGTTGGGCATGGTGTTGGCCAGTACCACGGTTTACCGCTGGCGTTTGGACCAGGATCCCGACCTGAACCTGGACATCAGTACGGAACGGGGGGCCACGCCCGAGCTGGATGTGCGCCATGACCGTGGGCCGGTGATGGTGAGCTACGAATATTTGGTTACGGCAGAGGATGCGCGCGCCTTCACGGTATGCATGCAGGATATGCGACGCGTCAGGCGGCGCGGCGGCGCCATCAACTGGTCCGTGTATGAGGATATTCTTCAGCCCGGCGTTTTTGTCGAGACGTTTGTGGTCGGTTCCTGGATGGAGTACCTGCGCCAGCAGGAGCGTTACACCGTTAATGACCAGAAAATACAAAACCGTATTTGTGCATTTCATCAGGGCGAAACACTGCCGCTGATCCGTTATCTGGTGGCGCCGGTTTAACCGGGTCCGTCAGTCGCTGAGTTTATAAACACTGCCAAGAGGTCTGTTATGAGCACGATTAAAACGAACGACGGTACGCAGATTTACTACAAAGACTGGGGGAAGGGGAAGCCGGTGCTGTTCAGCCACGGCTGGCCGCTGGACGCGGATATGTGGGACAGCCAGCTAAACTTTCTGGCTGAACGCGGCTACCGTGCCATTGCGTTCGACCGTCGCGGTTTTGGCCGTTCAGATCAGCCCTGGACCGGCTATGACTACGACACTTTCGCATCGGACATCAATGAACTGATCACGCAGCTTGATCTGCAAGACGTCACGCTGGTGGGCTTTTCTATGGGCGGTGGCGACGTGGCCCGCTATATCGGCCGCTACGGCAGCGCGCGTGTGGCTGGCCTGGTGCTGTTAGGTGCGGTCACGCCGATGTTTGGCAAAAGCGAAACGCATCCGCAAGGCGTGGACTTGTCCGTTTTCGAAGGGATCCGCAATGGGTTACGTAAAGACCGCGCCCAGTTCATCAGCGATTTCAACGTGCCTTTTTACGGCATCAATGCCGGCCAGACGATCTCTGAAGGCGTATTGACCCAGACCCTGAACATTGCTTTGCTGGCATCGCTGAAGGGGACCATCGAGTGCGTGACCGCGTTCTCGGAAACCGACTTCCGTGACGATATGCTGAAGATTGATGTGCCTACGCTGGTGATCCACGGCAGCAACGATCAAGTCGTTCCGATTGACGTCACCGGTAAAGTGGCCGCTGAAACGATCCCTGGCGCTGAACTGAAGGTGTATGACAATGCGCCTCACGGTTTTGCCGTAACGCATCAGGACCGGTTAAACGACGATCTGCTGGCGTTCTTGCAAGCTCGTTAAGCAAAATGGCTCATGTGCGGGGTTCCCTGTATGCCTGCACATGAGCCGATTTGTCAGGATGCTTTGGATTTACTGAGATTTAACCGCTCGGCATGACGCACCAAATCCGCGAGAGAACGCACCTGCATTTTATCCATCACCCGGCGACGATGTACCTTGACCGTAATTTCACTGACGCCCAGCTCTGCGGCAATCTGTTTATTCATCAAGCCTTTAATCGTCAGCTCCAGCACTTCCTGTTCGCGCGGGGTCAGCGTGAGGTGCCGCTGTTTCAGTTCGTAATGCTCGCGCAACTGATCTGAATTTTCCGCGGCCAGATTGAGGGCTTCCTGAACCGCCTTCAGCAGATCGTCGGAAGCGACCGGCTTGGTCAAAAACTCATGCGCACCGGCTTTCATCGCCTGCACCGACAGCGGGATGGTGCCGTAGCCGGTAAGGAAGATCACCGGCATTTCCCGGCCGCTGGCTTTCAGCGCGTCGGTTACCGCGAAACCATCACCGCTCGGCATGCGCATATCCAGAATGATGCAGCCGGGTATGGCGGGAAAGGCGTGTGAAAGAAAGGCCTCTGCACAGTCAAAATCAACGGCACTGTAGCCGGCAGAGTTTAACAGCCTGACAATAGATTGCCTGACCGAATGGTCATCATCGACGACATAAACGACATGTTCCATAGCTTGCCTCTGCAATTACGCCCTGCAACCGGGCATGTACCCAAGGGAATCCCACGCAGTCCGCCCGTTCTTCGGCCGGCAAATGCGCTCATGCTACCCCCCTAATTAACCCGATCCGGATGTCAAAATGAAGACATGGCGGGGGATAATCAGGCTGCTCTGCGCCGCAGGCCATTCAGGCTGGGGTTACACCTCAATGAAAAAGATAAAGACTTGTAGTTTAGACGATGAACACAGAGCGATCATATCAGTGCGAAGGCCTGCTCATCGGTCAGCATACTGGCTGAAATGACAAGAAAACCGAGAGTAAATTGATAATTTTTACGTGAAAAATCATGTCATTATAGCTATGGTATACTCTTGCGGTAAAGGTGTTTACTGATGCCTGAGGGGGGAAAATGCAGATAGGTTGCCGGCCGGCCAGGGCAGCTAAATTTCCCACGGCATCAATCGGTTCCCGGGATCCTCAAGTAAACAACTTGAACGCTATAAATTCTTTGCGATACTGTATAAAAACACAGTTAAGTAAGGTTGTTCATTATGATGCTTATTTCCCCTTCCGAAGACAATAAAACCACGCCGGCACTGCCGCTGTTTGCCGATCCCGTGGCTTGCGGTTTCCCTTCTCCTGCGCAGGATTATGTGGAGGCCCGGCTGGATATCGGCAAACTGCTGGTGCGGCACCCCAACGCCACTTACTTTGTACGCGCCAGCGGCGATTCGATGGTCGAGGGCAACATCAAGGATGGCGATCTTCTGATCGTCGACAGTTCACTGCGGGCGGAGCACGGGAACATTGTCATTGCCGCCATCGACGGCGAGTTCACGGTGAAAAAGTTGCAGCGCCACCCCGATCTGCGGCTGCTGCCGATGAACCCGGCCTATTCGCCGATCGTCTTCGGTGACGAAGACGCGCTGGAGATTTTCGGCGTGGTCACCTTTATTGTTTATGCTGCGATGTGAGTGGGAAATTAAAACCCCGGGCCTGGACGACCTGCGCATCAAACCAGAAGGACAGCGTTCCGAACCTGCTGGCGGCCCAACGTTCTATTTACTCAACAAAACCCCGCGATAGATAAAATTGAGAGCGCAAGCCGTGGTTTGATGTAACACAACGACATGTGAACTGGCTTGCATTTTCAACTCCCGTCACACTTTATAGTGAGTTCCATTGTTAGGGAGACGCAGTAATCATCATGGCATCCATTAAAGACGTAGCAAAAAAAGCCGGGGTCTCTACCGCCACCGTATCGCGGGTTTTAAATAACCACCCCAGCGTAGTGGCGGAAACACGCAAGGCGGTGCGTGATGCGATGGATTATCTTTGTTATGTGCCAAGCAAGAGTGCTTTCCAACTTAGCGGCAAATGTTCCGGGTTGATTGGCGTGGTATTGCCTAATCTGGTTAACCCTCACTTCTGTGAGCTGCTGGCGACATTTGAAGAAGAGGCCAGATACATTGGTAAGTCGGTTATCGTTAAAACGCATCAGAATCAACCGCAGCAGGATAAGCAAATTATCCATACCTTGGTCGGCATGGGGATCGACAGCCTGCTGTGGGTACCGACAGAAGTGGAGGCTGAACTCTCTGAGTGGTTAACGATCACCAACATTCCGGTGGCAGTCGTAACGCAGGTTTCCCGTTTTTTTAACTCCGTATCAATTAACCAAGGTAAAGGCGCGGAAAGCATTGCGGAACATTTTATGCAAATGGGGCATACCTCATTGGGTTTTGTTGCTCAGGAAGGTGTCGATAATCGAAAAGTGTCTTCCTACAGTAAAAAAATCAGCAGCCATGGTCTGGCTCTAGCCAAAGAGAACCAGTTCTGGATAACCAAAGGCGTGGGAGAAAAAATATCAGGCCATATAAATATACTTGATGTCATCATCGAAAAATTAACGAAGCAGCATAAAACCTGTTCCTGTCTTTTGGTTTATAACGATGTCGCCGCCAGTTATATTATTGATGGGTTAAAAGAAAAAGGCGTTGCGGTACCTCAGAATATTGCCATCGCCAGTTTCGACAACACCTTATTGGCGCAAACAAAAAAGATCACCAGCATGGCACAACCGATAAGCGAAATTGCTCACCTGGCCTTTCAAATGGTGAAAAATCAAGTTAGGCAGGAAAGTATCGAAATGCATGAAATTGTCTCACGATTAATTATACGAGAGAGCAGCGTTAATATTCACATCACTACCCTGTAATTCGATTCAGGTTTAGCCAAGGTGCAACTGTTTGCGCCAGGGATTCCTTTTAACAAAAAACGATGAAAGCGCTGGCGTTGATGGCTGGAACACGGCCCGTGCTTTGTATTCATGACTGCGCAATAAAGAGGTGGGTTTATGTCTGCTACCGCAATAGAAAAGCAAAGCGCTTACGAAAAGCTGAGCCTGAAAGAAAAGGTGGGGTACGGTATGGGGGATGCCGGATCCTGCATGATTTGGAGCGTGCTGGCGCTGTACCTGACATGGTTTTATACCGATGTGTATGGCTTGGATCCCGGGATTGTGGGCACATTATTTCTGGTCATCCGCATTTTTGACGCCTTTAGCGATCCGGTCATGGGCGCGATTTGCGACCGCACCAAAAGCCGCTGGGGTAAATTTCGGCCCTGGCTGTTGTGGATGGCGCTGCCGTTTGGTCTGGGTGCCGTTGTGATGTTCACCACACCAGACCTGAGCATGAACGGAAAAATCATTTATGCATGGGTAACTTATCTGGTGATGTCGCTGATCTATACGGCGATCAATATTCCCTATTGCTCGGTAGCGGGCGTCATTACATTGAACCAGAAAGAACGCATGGGTTGTCTGTCATGGCGTTTCTTCCTGAACGGCCTGGCGACGCTTATCGTCTCTTCTTCCATCCTGCCTCTGACCGACTGGCTGGGTAATGGCGACCGGGCTTCCGGTTTCCAGATGACGATGATGATCATGGGCGGCGCTGCGACCTTAATGTTCCTGTTCTGCTTCTCCAGTATCAAGGAACGCGTCGTTTCGATTAAAGCCAACGACAGCTTAATGCGGGATCTGAAAGACATCGCCAAAAATGACCAATGGCTACTGATGATTTCGATTACCTTCCTGAACGTCTTCCCGGCTTTTATTCGCGGTGCGGTCACTATCTATTACGCCACCTACGTAATGCAGGCCTCGGTAGGATTTATCACCTTTTTTATGGCGCTCGGCGTCGCCAGCAATATGCTGGGTAGCGTGATTGCCAAGCCGCTCACCGATCGCTTCGATAAAATAAAATTGTTCCGCATTATCAACATCATTCTCGGCATCCTGTCTTTTGCGTTATGGTTTGTCGACCCGAAATCGCTGACCCCGCTGTTAACGCTGTTTATCGTCATCAATATTCTGCATTTAATCCAGTCGGGCCCCATTCTGTGGGCAATGATGTCCGACGTTGACGACTACGGCGACTGGAAATTCGGTAAACGCCTGACCGGTATCTCCTTCGCCGGCAACCTGTTTATGTTGAAAATGGGGTTGGCGGTGGCCGGCGCGATCGTTGCCTGGATACTGTCGTTTACCGGGTATATTGCCAATAAACCGGCACAGAATACGGAGACGATTCAGGGCATTATCATGATGTTCTCGTTACTGCCCATGGTGAGTTATTTCATCAGCGCGTTTATGGTGCGCTACTTCAAGCTGAATAATGCGCTCCTCGAAAAAATCAAAGTCGATCTTGCAAAGCGTGAGCTGGAGAACGGTCGGGGTCAATCACTGGAATATAAAGACGTTCCTGTCCTTTAATGTCATCTTATAAGAGGTTTAATAAATGGCGAGTGAAAATTACTACGATGTAACAGAATGGCATGTGGGTAATCCGTATGAGGATATTGGCGAGGTAATTAATAGCATTATCGCGGATGTTAAAAGCAGGCAAACGAACGTTGATATGAATGAAGGTGGTAAGCCAGGCGCCGTTATCTATATTCCGCCAGGTGACTATCATCTTACTACGCAGGTGGTTATTGACATCAGCTATCTGAAAATTGTGGGTTCTGGTCATGGTTTCACCTCTTCCAGCATTCGTTTTAATACTCCGGAGAGTGAGCTGGCAAACTGGCACGAAGTGTGGCCGGGGGGCAGCAGAATACAGGTGGGCATATCGTCGGCGGCTGGCGATGAGGAGTATGCAGGAGCCGCATTTTATGTTCAGCGCGATGGCGCACCCCGAATTAGCTCGGTAGAGTTTGCTGACTTTTGTATTGATGGTTTACATTTTTTGGATGATGGCTCAGGAAACAATGATCCAGAAAATAGCTACACAAACGGGAAAACAGGTATTTATATTGCCAGTGCTCAAGACTCATTCCGGATTACCGGTATGGGAATGGTGTATTTGGAGCATGGGGTGACTATTTATAATGCAGATGCGCTGGATGTTCATGATAATTTCATCGCTGAATGCGGCAACTGTATAGAGCTGCGGGGTTCGGGGCAGGCGTCAAAAGTGACCGATAATCTACTAGGCGCTGGTTATAAAGGCTACTCAATTTATGCTGAGAATTTTGGTGGGCTATTAATTACGGCCAACAATATTTTCCCACGGGGTAAAAGCAGCGTCCATTTTTCTGGTGTCGTGCGCTCAGCTATCTCCAGCAATAGATTTCATTCATTTTACCCGGGAATGGTGGTGCTCCGGGGAAACTGCTCGGAAAATTTGGTTTCTTCAAATCACTTTTTACGTGACCGTGAACCCTGGCCTCCTATGCAGGCATACAACAATGGCTTGGATGATTTGTATGGCATTCTCTATATCAGTGGTGACAATAACTCTGTGATTGCCAATCATATTTCTGAAACGATAGGTACTCAGTATGTCACACCCCCTGGTGCAACACCCGTAATAATACGTATCGCTTCGGGGCAGGGAAATTATATTTCTGGCAATCATATTGTTGCCACTACCGAAGCGTCGGAGGTGCAGGCTATAGCAACGGGTTCTTGTTTCGCTACGCAAGTGGGCGCTTTGCTGGCTACCGATCAATTGCAGGAGCTTGACGTGACTACCGTACTGATAGAAAACGAATCGGTTAAAAATACGGTTCTTGATTCGGGAAGTAACGCCCAGGTTGTTATGGACAAGGCTGTAAATGCATTCAGAGCCACGCCAATGCCAGGGGTATAAATCGTCTATTCAAAAAAGCCCTGCAAATAAGCAGGGCTAAGACTCTTATTGATATTACTCGTTTTTTATTAGTACCCGGTGCTGCCCAGCACCAGGCTTAGTCGCCTGGCGTTGAGATTCACTATTTTGATCGGGTTTTCTGGCGATCCTCAGCCCTGAGGGAAAATTGAAGCCACTTCACGGGCGGTATCGGCCAGAAGCTCGCCGTTTTTGTAACTCGCGGTCACTTCTCCATTCTTGCCGATAGCGGTTTTAGGCCGTTCAATAAACTGCCCCAGCGGAATCGCGTTCTCATCCAGTACCACCGCAAACGGAATTTTGACTTTATCGACACCAAAGTGTGCTTTAAAGACGGCTTCCGCCTTATCGCGCGTGACTATGCCCAAACGAATAGCCGGTGCTGACGCGGCAACGGCATGGATAACGGGCAAGTTTTTATGGCAGTCGGGGCACCACATTTCGGCTGCAACCAGAATGCTGTACGAACCCGGCAGGTGTGACAGCTTACCGATGACATCGTCAGGCAATGCCCCTTTGGCAAGCGCCTCAAAATGCCGCAATGCCTTGCTGTCTTCTTCTGTTCCGCCGGCAACAAATTCGCTGTAACCCGATGCGGCATCAAGCAGTGCTTTGAAATCTTGCATGTATTCTCCTTAGGTATTAGCCGGCACTCGGCATCACATAACTCGGGCAATGATAAAGGCCAATGGGATCTTTTTTGCAATTATTTCTGGCATGACCGAGAGATCCGGTGGTTTGTGATATAAAGGCCCGTAACGAGTACCTATTATATGGAGATAAGAGTGAACAAATACCTCCTCGCGTTATCTGCTGCGCTTATCGGCACGCAGGTTCAGGCTGCAACGCCTGCTGAGCTTCCCGCACCGGTCAAACAGCTGGAAAAACAAGGTATTGAAATCATCAAACCCTTCACCGCGCCAGGTGGCGTTCAGGGATGGTTGGGAAAATACCGGGGAACGGGGGTGACAATTTATCTGACCCCCGATAAAAAACATGCCATATCAGGTTATATGTACGATGAGAACGGCAGTAACCTGAGCGAAAAAGTCATACAAGAGGAGATTTACATTCCTGCTGGCCGGGAGATGTGGCAAACGCTCTTAAAGGCGCCAGGCATCATGGAAGGCAACGATAAGGCAAATTGCCAGATTGTCGTGTTTGCCGATCCTTTCTGCCCATATTGTAAAAAGTTCAGACAGGAAGTGCAGCCCTATATCAACGACAATAAAATCGCCATGAAAACGCAGTTGGTCGCTGTCATGCAGCCCGACAGCGGCCGTTACGCGGCGGCGATATTGTCTGCTGATAACCCCGCGAAGGTGTGGCAGGATTTCGAACTGTCTGGCGGCAAAAGCAAGCCGGCACTCCTGGAAAAAACGCCGCAACCGATTTTTTCCCAGATCCAGTACAACCAGAAATTGATGGACGATCTGGGCGCCAACGGCACACCGGCGATTTATTATCTGAACCATGCCAACGTGCTTCAACAGATCGCCGGTCTGCCGGATAAAGAGCAAATGGCCAATCTTGTGGCTTGTAAATAGTTCGCATGCCGTTTGCAGGGTGACCACGGCTCAGATCACCCTGCGTATTATCAGCCGTGTTGGCGCATAAAGCGTGAGCGCCAGGGTTTCAGCACCCAAAGGGCCAGTGCGGCGGTGATAAAATCAAAGGAAATCGCCATGCCAAAAACAACGTGCCATCCTTGCGTGTGTTGATAAAGCAGTGCCGCCAACGGGCCGCCAAAAATAGAGCCGATCCCTTGCGACATGTACAGCCAGCCATAGTTGGCGGTGGCGTTTTGGCTGCCGAAGGTATCGGTTAATGTTGCAGGGAACAAAGAAAATATCTCCCCCCAACCAAAAAACACCACGCCGGAAAGTAAAACGAATAACAGCGGGTCCTCACGGCACATCAGCCATAGCGTCATTGCGACACCTTCGAGCGCAAAGGCGATAAACATGGTTTTTTCCCGGCCATAGCGGTCGGAAATAAAACCGAACAGCGGGCGAGTCAGCCCATTGGTGAAGCGATCGAGGGTTAACGCCAGGGGCAGCGCCGCCAGGCCAAAAACCACCGCCTGACTGATGCCAAAATCTTCCGCGAAAATAGCCATCTGTGACGTCACCATCAACCCAGAGGTGGACATCATTGCCATCATGACAAACATCAGCCAGAACAGGGGCTGACGCAGCATTTCTTTTGATGTGAACTGACGTTTGTTCTGCTCCAGCTTGGTGCTGGTCGGCTGCAAGTCAACATTGACCGGTACTTTCAACCCTTGGCTGGCCAGAAAGCCCACCAGGGCAAAGAGGCCGCCGAAGACCATCATGGTCTGATCCAGCCCGTAGCTGCCCAGAGAAATGCTGATGGGAAAGGTGGTTAAAATCGCCCCCATGCCATATCCGGCAGCCACGGCACCGGCGGCAAAACCGCGCTGTTGCGGAAACCACTTGACCATCAGCCCAACGACGCCGATATACACAATGCCGGTACCCAGTCCACCGAGACAGCCATACACCAGATAGAGCTCAGTCAGGCTGCTGACCTGGGATGAAATAATCCAGCTAAATCCCGACAACAGCGTGCCGATGGAGATTAATATCCGTGGCCCAAAGCGATCGATAAGTTTGCCCTGGAAGGGTGAGAAGAAGGTTTGCAATATGATGAGCAGCGAAAAGGTGACCTGTAACGCGGGCAGATCAACGCCCAGTTTGGCCGATAGCGATTTGGTCAATAATGTCCAAACATATTGTGGGCTGGAAATCGCCGCCATACAGATCAACCCCAACAGGAGTTGTGTCCACCGCTGATTGCTTTTTTCTATTACTGACTCGCTGACTAGGGTCATTTAAATCTCCCAAGATATAAGTGTTGTGTCTGCCGATGCAGATGAATGAGCATTAAGCGTGCCAGAATAAAAAATAAATAATAAATCCTTTATTTAACAATCTGATGTATTTTGTTTTCTGTAATTAAAGATACGTTTAAATTAAATTTTGGTGGAATTGATAAATGATATTTCGCACGGGTATAGTGCAGATGAGCAACCTTAGTGCGGCATTAATTAATATAATCGATAGTTTAAGTATAAATATTCCTAAATAGAGGAAGGGAATAGCTAATGATGACGCCGTGACGTTATGCATGCCTTTATGATGAACCGCATGTTTGGGGGGAGTCTGTAGCGAAGCCTGCATACCAACCGGGCATTTATGTTGGGCGGAATGCGGTTTCGGCTCACGGCTGGCCAGGCAACCAAATTTCACAGAAAATGATTGCCTTAGCGCTTCACACCGCATCCTGCCGGCAAAGTTGCTTGCAGGGCGGTAATTTTTGTTTATCATTAACTGTATATATATACAGTTAAGTTATGCATTATGAAGACACGTCAACCCTGTTGCCCAAAACCCGATGCGATCATGCCGAACCCTTGCTATGGAGTGGCCTGACGATGTTTGCTCTGATGGACGTGAACAGCTTTTATGCCTCCTGCGAGACGGTTTTTCGGCCAGATCTTAAAGGTAAGCCAGTGATAGTCCTGTCCAATAACGACGGGTGCGTGATCGCCCGTAGCGCCGAGGCCAAGAAGCTGGGCGTGCCGATGGGGGCGCCGTATTTCAAGATCAAAGAGGAGATGCGCCGCCGCAATGTGGCGGTGTTCTCTTCCAATTACGCGCTGTATGCCGATATGTCCCACCGGGTGATGAGCATTCTGGACGAGATGGCGCCGGCGGTGGAAATCTATTCGCTGGACGAAGCCTTTCTGCGGTTGGATGGCGTTAATCGCTGTGCCGATCTGGCGCAGTTTGGCCGCCAGGTGCAACAAAGGATTTTGCAGGAGACGCATTTGGCCGTCGGCGTGGGCATTGCGCCCAGCAAGACGCTGGCCAAGTTGGCCAATTACGCCGCCAAGCGTTGGCCAGGTACCCGGGGCGTGGTGGATCTTTCGGATCCTGTCCGTCAGCGCAAGCTGTTGGCGTTGATAGCGGTAGAGGAAGTGTGGGGCGTCGGCCGCCGACTGACCCGGCAGCTGCGGGCGATGGGGATTGAAAACGCATTGCAACTGGCGGATTGCGACACCCGGCTGGTGCGCAAAACGTTCAGCGTGGTGCTGGAACGCACGGTGCGCGAGCTGCGCGGGGAATCCTGCTTGCAACTGGAGGATGAGGCCGCGGCCAGAGAGCAGATTATCTGCTCACGTTCGTTCGGCCAGCGGTTGACCCATTACCCGCATATGCGGGAGGCGATTTGCAGCTATGCGGAGCGCGCGGCGGAAAAACTGCGGCAGGACGAACGCTATTGCCGCAGCGTGTCGGTCTTTATCAAAACGAGCCCACATTCCGCAGGTGAGGGTTACTACAGCAACCTGGGCACCGCCCGGCTGCAAACGCCGAGCAACGACAGCCGCGATATTATTGCCATGGCAGTGCGTGCGCTGGAAAGCATCTGGCGGGAGGGCTGCCGTTACCTGAAAGGCGGCGTGATACTGGGGGATTTCAGTGCCGGTACCATGGCGCAAATTGACCTGTTCGACGACTGCCCGCCGCGGCGCAACAGCGGCCAACTGATGGCGACGCTGGACAAACTCAACCGGGAAGGGCGCGGCCGCATCTGGTTTGCCGGGCAAGGCATCGTCAAGCCGTGGCAAATGAAACGCGAAATGCTGTCACCGGGTTATACCACTAAATTTAGCGATATTATCAAGGTTAGGGTTGGCTGAGTCCGAGCCAGCCTCGCAAAGGGGATTGAGTATGGCTGCCTGATGGTAGTGGTTTGCTGTGATATTCATTTACTTTTTCGTAAGAAATCATAGAGCTTTAAGGATAAAGAAACAAAAAAGTAGCCGGTGGCGAGGGTAATCATAAATTTGGATATGCCCGCGGGTGCAGAGAACACGGAGCCCGGTGTTAACACTCCGGCCCCACTAAGGAAAGGGGAGATGGAAAGTATGGCGAAAAATATAATTATGGGTCTGATGATTTTATCCATTTATAACTCGTTGTTAATCTATAAGACGGCAGGTGTTAACTGCCGCCTTTAATTAATGAATTCCCAGGTGGTTGCGTTGTTATAATTCAAAATGGGCAGGCTAATTCTCTACAGGAGACTTGCCGAAAGTGAACCTGACAACAAAATATAGAAATCATTTTTTAGTGTGAACGCTTACCAGGAACAACTGCCACCTGCGCTTGACCCGCACTTGTTGCCGCCTTTACCCATTCCTACGTTGCCGCCGCCTTTACTGGTGTCTTGGAAACATTTCCCGGTAATTGCGCCGCCAATCAAGCCAGCGGCTATACCGGGTAACCCACCAAATGCGCCCAATGCCGCACCAACGCCCATCCCATTGATACAGTCTTCCGAGGTATTGTTGGCGTAGTAATTACCTGAACCACGGTTGTTACCGGATTGACTTCCACCCTTATTTCTTCCGCCATTATCGGTACGATCGCCACCATTATTGCCGCGACCGCCGGCGATAGAGTCGAACCAAACTGCATCAACTATTTCCATAACCAACTCCTTTTGAATATATGATTTATTGTAATGCTGACCTCTGTAAGGTGATTAATTATTATCGCATGGCAATTATCATATCAAGTGTTTTTTTAGAAAATAAAACGGAAAGATAAATATGTTATTGGTTGCGGTAAGCTGATGTATTAAATAATGCGAGTAAGGCTAATCGATATTGATTCACTGTAATGTTACCGTTTGGTTTGTTATTTGCTTTCGATATTTTCAGGTTCTCGCGCCAGGTATTCCGCGCCGGGAATGAGACTCCTCCTGCACCTTTACCGATACGAGATTACCCCTGGCCTCATCATGACCAAGATCTGCGAGGCAACTCTCGTTTATAGTCCGCCGGGCGTGAGGGTTCTGTACTATTGTTTTCTCTTTGCAGCACGTTCCACGCCGCTTCCGGCCGTGGTACCGCGGAGAGTACAGATGAACAAACGAGAATTAGAAAGCGCGATTGTCACCGATTTTTCCAAACGCATGAGCTACGGCGATTACCTGTGCCTGGACCAGTTGCTGGATTGCCAGCATCCGCTGTCCAACCCGCAGCATCATGATGAAATGCTGTTCGTGGTGCAGCACCAAACCTCTGAGCTGTGGATGAAGCTGATGCTGCATGAACTGCAGGCGGCACGAGCGTTGGTACAACAAGACAAGCTCAGCCACTGTTTCAAGATCCTGGCCAGGGTCAAACAGATTCAGCGGCTGCTGTTTGAACAATGGGCGGTGCTGGAAACCCTGACGCCGTCAGAGTATGTTGAATTCCGTGACGTGCTGGGCAACTCCTCGGGCTTCCAGTCCCATCAATATCGCTCCATCGAGTTTTTACTGGGCAACAAGAATGCGGCCATGCTGGCGGTGTTCAGTAATGATGCGGAAAAACACGCGGCGCTGAAAGCGATCCTCGAGGCGCCAAGCCTGTACGACGAATACCTGCTCTACCTGTCCCGCCACGGCCTGCCGATCCCGCAGGAATGTATCGACCGCGACTGGACGCAGCCATACCAACGCAACCCGAATCTGTTGCCGGCGTTCAAAGAGATCTACGACCACCCGCAAAAGTATTGGGAAGCCTATGAAATGGCCGAGAAGCTGGTGGATATAGAAGAAAGCTTCCACCTGTGGCGTTTCCGTCATATGAAGACGGTAGAGCGCATTATCGGCTTCAAATCGGGTACCGGTGGCTCCAGCGGCGTCAGCTTCCTGAAAAAGGCGCTGGATCTGACCTTCTTCCCGGAGTTGCTGGATGTGCGCACCGAAATTGGTGCCTAGCGGGCAGGGACCTTGCCCGTAGACCATTGAGCACTATCTCAACGACTGTGAAGCAGACGGCTATTTCGATCTCGATATTTATCAATCGGTGAAGAAAATATAGCCACAGGCCCTGGCGCACCGGTATATGCGGATAACATATTTCCATAATCATATTGTCGCGTTTAGGCTGATACCCTAGGAATTTAAGCACAGCATAAGGTGTAGCGATGGAGAGGGTATTGGTGACCGGCATCGAGCCGTTTGATGGCGACGACGTAAACCCGTCATGGCAGGTTGCGCAGGCTTTGGCAGGGGAACATATCGCCGGTGCGGAAATCGTGGTGCGCGAGCTTGCCTGTGTGCTGGGGCTGTCCAACCAACAGCTGATTGCGGCGATCGAAGAGCTGCATCCCGTTGCCGTTATCTGCCTGGGGTTGGCCGGCGGGCGCGGGGAGATTTCCGTTGAGCGGGTGGCCGTCAATCTGATCGACGCCCGCATTCCCGATAATGCCGGTAAACAGCCGATAGACGTGCCGGTGGTAGAAGGTGGGCCGGTCGGTTATTTCTCTACACTGCCGGTGAAGGCGATTGTGCAGAACTTGCGCCGGCAGGGTATTCCGGCGGCGGTGTCTCATACTGCCGGTACCTATAACTGCAACCAGCTTTTTTACGGGCTGAGCCACCACATTGCCAGCCATCATCTGGCGATAAAAGGCGGGTTTATTCACATTCCGTATAGCCATGAGCTGGCGGTCAATCATCCGGGCAAACCGAGCATGGCGCTGGCGGCCATGATCGACGCGGTGCGCAGCATCGTGCATACCACGTTGACGGTTGACGAGGACTTGACGATCGCCAGCGGCGCGCTGCACTGAGGCTGTTGGATTGAAGTCATGCCAGGGCGTAGCGGACCGCTGCGCCCTGGCTTTCGGTTACTCGTCGGCGACGCGGATCACCAGTTTGCCGAAGTTTTTCCCTTGTAACAGGCCGATAAACGCCTGTGGCGCATTTTCCAGCCCGTCGACCACATCTTCGCGGAACTTGATTTTTCCCTGCCCGACCCATTCGCCCATTTGCTGCAGGAAGTCACCGTACTCTGAGCCATAGTCATCGAAAATAATAAAACCCTGCATGCGGATGCGCTTACGTAAAATCAGCCCCTGCAGCATTGACAGCCGATCCGGGCCGTCGGGCAAACCGGTGGCATTATAGTGGGCAATAATGCCGCAGACCGGAATACGCGCCTTGGCGTTCAGCAGCGGCATTACCGCATCAAACACCGCACCACCGACGTTCTCGTAATAAATGTCGATCCCCTGCGGGCAAGCTGCGGCCAGCTGTTCGGCAAAGTCGGCAGCCCGGTGATCGACACAGGCATCGAAGCCCAGTTCTTCCACCACATAGCGGCATTTTTCCGCGCCGCCCGCCACGCCGACCACGCGACAACCTTTCAGTTTGGCTATCTGGCCAACGACCGAACCGACGGCGCCGCTGGCTGCGGCGACCACCAGGGTTTCACCGGGTTGCGGCCGGCCGATATCCAGCAGGCCCATATAAGCGGTAAAGCCCGGCATGCCCAAGACCCCGAGCAGGCGGGAAGGGTGTGTCTGTTGCGGGCCAAGGTTACGCAAGCCGCTGCCGTCAGACAGCGCATAATCCTGCCAGCCGTCGTAGCCCAGCACCCAATCGCCGGGTTTGAAATCAGGGTGTTGCGACGTGACAACGCGGGACACCGTACCGCCGACCATGACCTGGCCTATCTCCACCGGCGGCGCGTAAGAAGGCGCATCGCTCATACGGCCGCGCATGTAGGGATCAAGCGACAGATAGACGGTGCGTAAAAGTACCTGGCCGGCGGCGGGTTGCGGTATCGCCCCCGTTTCCAGGCGGAAATTGTCAGCGGTGGGTTCACCGTGCGGGCGTGAGGCCAGCAGGATGCGGCGGTTTTGTTGTTCAGATTGAGACATCAGGAACTCCTTATGCGGACAGAACCCTAAGTCTAGTCAATCCGCGGTAAGGGGGAATGGCCTAATGTGCTTCGGCGCTGCCCCCTTAAATCGGCAGGGCTATCACAGAGCTAAAAGTGCGTCATGAAGACGGCGGGGCAAAAGTGGCGGCTTTGCGGCAAACCGCCGGATATCAAAGCGGGACGATCAGCACGTCGATATGGCTGGTATTGATAAAACGCGCAGCAGAACAGGAGATCTTGTTCATCAGGCTGTCGCAGTGGTTGCCGCAGATCAGCAGATCAAACGGCTGGCGCTGGCGGGCGTAGCTCAGGCTATCGCTCAGTTCACCATGAACGATCAGCGTATCTGTTATTGGGTAATCGGCCCTCAACCGCAGTTCCTCCATAAACAGCAGCGTCTCTTCTTCCATCAGCGCACGCAAATCGCCCAGCATCGGCCCGGCGAAGTTATTGTACATTTCCGGGTTGGCGATCGTGCTCAGCAGGGTGATTTTGCCATTAGAGGGGCGCACGATGGAGACGGCTTTTTCAACCAGGCGGTGGCTGTCAGCCGCTACGGCAACAGTAACCAGAACGTTTTGATATCCCATCTTCCACCCCCGTTTCTCATGCTTAAGATAAAGAGTAGAGCCTGGTGCGTTTGATAAATGTGTTTTGTATCACGCGCGACAATAAATCGGAGATTATTGCCGCTATTTAGCAATAAAAGATAAAGGGGCTTTCGCGCGTAATGAAAGAAAATTAAAGCACCTGCGCCCACAGCGTTTTTGGTACCTTGCCCAAATCGAACAATTTACCGGCAACCAGTTCGGCACGACGGTGATCGGCCGCACGGTACATATTGCTCATTTCAATATCGTTATCAATGGAATAGTTAAGCTTGTCGTACACTTTTTCCACGCTGTCCAGACTGGAGCATTTGCGGAACGTCATCAGGTAATCGAAGGTATCATTCATGATTAAAATATAGCCTGTTAAGAGTAGTGGCCGGACGAAGAAACATCACGCGGTCACCCAGAACGGCGTCAAAAGAGTGATGTTCGACCTGAAAAATCAATTTCAAATGAATAAATTGCAATAGGGTAATAATCGGCTGCGCTGCCAGCGCCTTTGCGTGAAGAATAATAATATGCCCACGCGGTATCGGCAATGTCATCCTGTCGGTAAATACGCGAAATAGGGAAAGTCTCAGGTCGCTGGAGGAGGGCGGCGGGCCGACAAGGGCAACGAGGCGGGGGCAAGCCGGGGCGGTAAACGCTGAGCAGCATCCTCCTGAGGGGATTGTTTTCCTCGCGTTGAAGCTCTCCGACGGTCGAGCGCATTCACCTGAAACCCACCGTAGGGCGTCTTCAATTCTCTTATGGCAGCCGCTGACAACATTACCGACGTTATAGGGTTGGTTCTCTGGCCGCAGCGAATAATGAAATAGCTCGCCCGGAGAAAAAAGTAAAATAAAACTACGTTTTATTTTATATGGCGGTAAAAATGCACGGGTAAATTTTATCGAAAAATAATCGCCCAGCGATATTTAAATTTTTTACAATGAAAAAATGATTAAAGTTTTAATTATCTCTGCCGATAAAACGTTACGGGGAGACATAAGCCTAAATCCGCCGCCTTAACTCTGCAAATCGAGAAACATGTCGTTACGTCTGTTTTCTTGTTCATAACCCAAGCAACCCATTGTTAACCTAATATGCACTTTCGCTTAAAATTAAAACAGGCGATGAGCCGTTCTTTAAGTCAAATCTGAAACTTAATTCCCTTATAGTTTCCATGAGTTATTTTTGGAGTGTTGATAGTTTATTGTTAACTAAATGGTTATTTATACTGCGTTTACCGGCTATGAACAGATTTTTGTTCTGTTATTTTGGTTTGGTAATGCTTTTGTTCGAATTGATCTAAAAATGATATTTTTTTGGCTCATATGCATTGTTTTTAAGACGTTTTTTTACTTATGGCTGATTTTTAAGCAAAAACACGGTTAAAAAATGGACGTATAAGGGGGTATTTGGCTTAATTATTTTTTATTTTTGTGATCCATGTCACATTGTATTTAAAATTGCCGCCTACTTACGTTGTGTGTGCTAATGGTTCGGGGGTAGAGTTGCGCTGCTTTAGGAATAATCTTATTAATTTTGTAAAAATAGTTTCATGGTGACTACACACTATCGAAGCAAAATGCTGTACATCCATACACATTGGTTTGCGCACGTATCAAATACTGAATGATGGTCCGAATTTAGAGATGTTGAAAAATTTATAACGGCCGTTATTCAGGGATTCATTTGCCAACTTCGGGAACAAACCCAGGTCACGGGCGATAAAAATTATCACCCAGCGTATGTTTTTAAACATAGTCTGTCGGGATGGGGAATATGGGTACGTCTGAATTACTTAAGCATATTTATGACATAAATTTGTCATATTTACTTTTAGCACAGCGTCTGATTAATGATGAAAAAGCATCGGCGATGTTCCGTCTGGGTATCGACGAAGCCATGGCCGATGCGCTCGCTCAACTCACGTTACCGCAAATGGTCAAACTGGCTGAGACTAACCAGTTGGTCTGTCACTTCCGTTTTAACGAAAGCCATACTATCGAACGCCTGACGAAAGAGTCACGTGTGGACGATCTGCAGCAAATCCATACGGGCATTTTGCTATCAAGCCATTTACTGCAAGAACTATCGGCTAAAGACGGTAGTGCGACGAAGAAAAGAGCCTGATGATGGTAGAGAAAAGTATTGTTCAGGAAGCCAAGGACATCCAGCTGGCGATGGAATTGATTACGCTGGGTGCGCGTTTGCAGATGCTGGAAAGTGAAACTCAGCTCAGCCGCGGGCGGTTGATCAAACTCTATAAGGAATTGCGCGGCAGTCCGCCGCCGAAAGGAATGTTGCCGTTCTCTACCGACTGGTTTATGACCTGGGAACAGAACATCCATTCATCCATGTTTTACAACGCCTACAGTTTCCTGATGAAGAGCGGGTATTGCACCGGTGTCGAGGCGGTGATCAAAGCCTATCGTCTGTATCTGGAACAGTGCCCGCACCCGGCGGGGGAGACGCCGTTGCTGGCGCTGACCCGCGCCTGGACGCTGGTGCGTTTCGTCGATAGCGGCATGTTGCAGCTCTCCGCCTGCAACTGTTGTGGCGGCACTTTTATCACCCACGCGCACCAACCCTTGAACAGTTTTGTTTGCAGTTTATGCCAACCCCCTTCCCGCGCAGTAAAAAGACGTAAACTTTCGCCGCAACTGGCCGATATTATTCCTCAACAGCCGGACGAGCAGGTTAAACGCGCAATTTGAGCCGGCGGCAACGCCGGTTCGTCCAGACCTAAATCGACTTGTGAAACGCAGGGTTCGGTATACCGAACCCGTCGGCGCAGCTTGGACTGCTGCGCCGTTGCGGCTCAAAAGCGCGCTTATCCCACCTTCCATCCACATTGTTAATTTAAGGAATGCGTGTGTTAGTTATTTTGGGTTATCTCGTGGTATTGGGGGCGGTTTTTGGGGGGTACATGATGGTGGGGGGCCATCTCGGTGCGCTTTATCAACCGTCGGAGTTCTTGATCATCGGCGGTGCGGGCATCGGCGCTTTTATCGTAGGCAACAACGGTAAGGCGATAAAATCCACCCTACGCGCTATCCCCAAACTGATGCGCCGTTCGAAATACAGCAAGGATCTGTACATGGATCTGATGGCGTTGCTGTATCGCCTGCTGGCCAAATCCCGTCAACAGGGCATGTTGTCCCTCGAGTTCGATATCGATAACCCGCAGGAAAGTGAAATTTTTTCTAATTATCCCCGCATCCTTGCCGATAACACCCTGGTGGAATTTATTACCGATTACTTACGGCTGATGGTGAGCGGCAACATGAATGCGTTTGAGATTGAAGCGCTGATGGACGAAGAGATCGAAACCTTCGAACAGGAAAGCGAAGTGCCGGCCGGTAGCCTGGCGATGGTCGGCGACTCGTTGCCGGCCTTCGGCATTGTGGCGGCGGTGATGGGCGTGGTGCATGCGCTGGCCTCGGCCGATCGCCCGGCGGCCGAGTTGGGGGCACTTATCGCCAACGCGATGGTCGGTACCTTCCTCGGCATTTTGCTGGCCTACGGTTTTATCTCGCCGCTGGCGACCCTGCTGCGGCAGAAAAGCGCGGAAAACGTCAAAATGATGCAATGCATCAAGGTCACGCTGCTGTCGAGCCTGAACGGCTATGCGCCGCAGATTGCGGTCGAATTTGGCCGTAAAACACTGTACACCACCGAGCGGCCATCCTTCGTTGAGCTGGAAGAACACGTGCGCCGTGTTAAGGCGCCGGCGCAGCAGGCGACGGAAGAAGAGCAGGCATGAAACAGAATCACCCGGTCGTTCTGGTCAGAAAACGCAAATCGCATCAGGCGGGGCATCACGGTGGCTCCTGGAAGATTGCCTATGCTGACTTTATGACCGCCATGATGGCGTTCTTCCTGGTGATGTGGTTGCTGGCGATCGCCAGCCCCCAGGAGCTGACGCAAATCGCCGAATATTTCCGCACGCCCTTGAAGGTGGCGCTGACCACCGGCGACAAAAGCAGTTCGGAAAGCAGCCCGATCCCGGGGGGTGGGGATGACCCCACTCAGAAGGATGGGTTGGTGAAAAAACAGATCGATACGCTGGAGAAGCGTGACGAGGAACTGCGGCTCAACAAGCTGCGGGAAAAGCTGGATGAGCTGATTGAATCCGATCCGCGCCTGAAAGCGCTGCGTCCGCATCTGCTGATCAACATGATGGATGAAGGATTACGCATTCAGATCATCGATAGCCAGAACCGGCCTATGTTCAAAACCGGCAGCGCACAGGTAGAAAGCTACATGCGCGATATCTTGCGGGCCATTGCGCCGATCCTGAATGACCTGCCGAATAAAATCAGCCTGTCCGGTCATACCGACGATATTCCCTACGCCACCGGCGAGCGTGGCTACAGCAACTGGGAGCTTTCGGCCGATCGCGCCAATGCCTCGCGGCGCGAGCTGATCGCCGGCGGGTTGTCGGAGGGCAAGGTGCTGCGGGTGGTGGGCATGGCCGCCACCATGAGCCTGAAACAGCACGGTGCCGATGATGCCATCAACCGCCGCATCACCGTGCTGGTGCTGAACAAGCAAACCCAACAGGGCATTGAACACGAAAATGGCGAAAGCAACGCGATAGGCATCGCCCGGCCGGTTGATCTGAAGCCTCTGGCGCCGTCGGCAACGGCACCGGCGACCCTTATCGCCCCGGAGCAGCCGGCGGCTGTCCCTTCACCGACTAACAGCGACTCACAGCAGAGGTGACCCCGTGAGCATGGATATTAGCGCTTTTTATCAGACCTTTTTTGATGAAGCAGATGAGTTGCTGGCCGATATGGAGCAACACCTGCTGGAGCTGGATCCGCTGGCCCCGGACATTGAACCGCTGAACGCCATTTTCCGCGCAGCGCACTCGATCAAGGGCGGTGCGGCGACCTTCGGCTTCTCGGTGCTGCAGGAAACGACCCATTTGCTGGAGAACCTGCTGGACGGTGCGCGGCGTCAGGAGATGAGCCTGAGCACTGAAATTATCAACCTGTTTCTGGAAACCAAAGACATTATGCAGGAGCAACTGGACGCCTATAAAACGTCGCAAAAGCCAGACGCCGACAGCTTTGAATACATCTGTCAGGCGTTGCGGCAGCTTGCGCTGGACGCACAGCAGCAGGATGCTCCCGCTGCGCTTGCGTTGACGGAAACTGCCGTCGCCGCACCTTCGGCGACAGAGGGCGGGATGCGGGTTTGCCTCAGTGGCCTGAAGCCGAATGAAATCCCGCTGATGCTGGAAGAGTTGGGCAACCTGGGCGAGGTGAAAAACCCGCAGCAGACCGAAAGCAGCCTGGAAGTGACGCTGCTGACCTCTGTCGGCGAAGATGACATCAGCGCAGTGCTGTGTTTCGTGCTGGAGCCGGAGCAAATCAGCTTCGCCAAGCCGCCGCAGGCCGAGTTGCCGCCGGTGCCGACACCGCCAGCCGTTCAGGCTACGGAGCCGAGGGTAGCCATACCGGCGCCTGCGGTTGCCGAAGCGCCGAAACCGCGCGCCAAGGCCAACGAGTCGACCAGCATCCGCGTGGCGGTGGAAAAAGTTGACCAGTTGATCAACCTGGTCGGGGAACTGGTGATCACCCAGTCGATGCTGGCGCAGCGTTCCGGCAGCCTGGACCCGGTCAACCACGGCGATCTGCTCAACAGCATGAGCCAACTGGAGCGTAACGCGCGCGATCTGCAAGAGTCGGTAATGTCGATCCGCATGATGCCGATGGAGTACGTGTTCAGCCGCTTCCCGCGTCTGGTGCGCGATCTGGCCGGCAAGCTGAACAAGCAGGTGGAGCTGCAGTTGCAGGGCAGTTCTACCGAGTTGGACAAGAGTCTGATCGAACGCATTATAGATCCCCTGACGCACCTGGTGCGCAACAGCCTGGATCACGGCATCGAAGACCCGGCCACGCGCGTTGCTGCCGGTAAATCGGCTGTGGGTAATCTGGTTCTGTCGGCGGAGCATCAGGGCGGCAATATCTGCATTGAGGTGACCGACGACGGCGCCGGGCTGAACCGGGCAAAAATTCTCGCCAAAGCGGCGTCGCAGGGGCTGCCGGTCAGCGACAGCATGAGCGATGAAGAGGTCGGCATGCTGATCTTTGCGCCGGGTTTTTCCACCGCAGAGCAGGTGACCGATGTGTCGGGCCGCGGCGTCGGCATGGACGTGGTGAAGCGAAATATTCAGGAAATGGGTGGGCATGTAGAAATCCACTCGCAGGCAGGCAAGGGCACAGCGATTCGCATTTTGCTGCCGTTGACGCTGGCGATCCTCGACGGTATGTCGGTCAAGGTAAACGACGAAGTGTTTATCTTACCGCTCAATGCGGTGATGGAATCGTTGCAACCGCAGGCCGAAGACCTGCACCCGTTGGCCGGTGGCGAGCGGGTGTTGCAGGTACGCGGCGAATATTTGCCGCTGGTGGAGCTGTTCCGGGTGTTCGAGGTGGCAGGCGCCAAAACCGATGCCACTCAGGGCATTGTGGTGATCCTGCAAAGCGCCGGCCGCCGCTATGCGCTGCTGGTGGATCAGTTGATCGGCCAGCATCAGGTGGTGGTGAAGAATCTGGAAAGCAACTATCGCAAAGTGCCGGGGATTTCCGCCGCGACCATTCTGGGCGACGGCAGCGTGGCGCTGATTGTCGATGTGTCGGCGCTGCAAACGCTGAACCGCGAACAACGTCTGACGGACGCGGCTGCATAATAATAATGAGGTTGATGGCCGCGTTGTCTTTGAGTTCGAGATACCCGGGCCTGGCGCACCGAGGGGCTATTATGGGACACATCCCTGTGTCCCACCCTTCGGGCCGACTGGAAGTCGTTCCAATTTGCTCCCAGCAAATTGGTCGACGGCACAAGCCGTTACGACCCCTTCGGCACGCTCTCCCTAATAACGGACTTTGGCAGCCGTCTGATAATAACTAATCGATTGGTGTAGAGGTGAATGATATGGCAGGACTGGCAACCGTCAGCAAATTGGCTGGCGAAACGGTAGGGCAGGAGTTCCTGATTTTTACCTTGGGCAACGAGGAATATGGCATCGATATCCTCAAGGTGCAGGAGATCCGCGGATACGATCAGGTTACGCGCATCGCCAATACACCGGCCTTTATCAAGGGCGTCACTAACCTGCGTGGCGTGATTGTGCCGATTATCGATCTGCGGGTGAAATTTGCCCAGCAGGACGTGTCCTACGATGAAAACACCGTGGTGATTGTGCTGAACTTTGGCCTGCGGGTGGTGGGTATTGTGGTTGACGGCGTATCCGACGTGCTGTCGCTGACCACCGAGCAGATCCGCCCGGCGCCGGAGTTCGCCGTGACGCTGGCGACCGAATACCTGACCGGCCTGGGGTCGCTGGGCGATCGCATGCTGATTCTGGTGGATATCGAAAAGCTGCTGAGCAGCGAAGAGATGTCGCTGGTCGACAGCGTGGCGAAAAGCGCCTGATTGGCGATGAGACGGGTTCAGCATGCGGCAAGGGATCTCCGCCGCATGTTGCGCCCCAAAAACGGGTAGCGCCTGATGATGCATTGCCCGACTAATCGATATCCTTCAAGCGCAGCACGTATCTTTTCCAGACACGGCTGGTCACCAGCAGGTAACCGGCAGCGAACAGCGCCGCAACCGTGGCGCTGCGCAACAGGTTGACCTGCGTCGTTGAGTTCAACAGGCCGCTCAGCAGGTTGGCGGCCAAGAATCCTGCAAATACCCACGCCGCCCGTTTGATTCGTCGATTCTCCATCTCGTCCTCACAAATGCTTTCCGATGATGGCAGGATATTACGCCTGGCGGGCGTACGCGCCAAGCCCTGTGGCGATACGGGGGCTGCGTGCTGAACCCTGCATATGACAAAACAATATGCCGCCATTGTCTGCACCGCAGGGACGCCGTACGGTGCGCCCAAACCCCCAACCAAAAATAGTTACCTCCTCGCATAAAGTTCTGCCCCGCAGCGCCGATAACTCTGTCAATCAACAGACTTCGGGCCTGTCCGCGCGGGCTTTCAACAAGGGAAAACATGTTTAATCGTATGAAGGTGGTCACCAGCCTGTTGCTGGTACTGGTGTTATTTGGCGCCTTGCAGCTGGTTTCGGGCGGGCTCTTTTTCTCCTCACTAAAGAATGACAAAGAAAACTTCACCGTTTTGCAGACCATTCGCCAGCAGCAGTCCGATTTGAACGAAAGCTGGGTTAACCTGCTGCAGGCTCGCAATACGCTGAACCGCGCCGGGATCCGTTACATGATGGATGCCAATAAGATTGGCAGCGGCGCCAGCGTTACGGACCTGCTGGCTGGGGCCAAAAACAACCTGCTGGTGGCGGAACAACATTATGCCGCCTATGACAAAATTCCTCTAAGTCCTCGTCAGGACGCGCAGTCTGCCGAAAAGCTCAAACAGCAATACGGTATTTTGCACGGTGCGTTGTCCGAGTTGGTTCAACTGCTGGGTGAAGGCAAGATCAACGCCTTCTTCGACCAACCGACGCAAAGCTATCAGAACGGCTTTGAAGATATCTACAACACCTACCTGGCACAAAACGACAAGCTCTACCAAAGCGCGGTGGAAGACAGCAACAGCTCCTTCAGCTTCGCCATCTGGACGCTGGTCGTGGTGTTGGTCGTGGTGCTGGCGGTGATCGTATTGGTGTGGAGCGGTATCCACCACATTCTGGTGCGTCCGCTCAACCGCATGATCGATCATATCAAAATGATCGCCGCCGGCGATCTGACCCAACAGATTGCCGTGACCAGCCGCAATGAAATGGGCGTGCTGGCCGCCAGCCTCAAACACATGCAGAGCGAACTGATCGAGACCGTCAGCGGCGTGCGTCAGGGGGCCGACGCCATCTACAGCGGCGCATCCGAAATTGCCGCCGGCAATAACGATCTTTCTTCCCGTACCGAACAGCAGGCCGCCTCGCTGGAGGAAACCGCCGCCAGCATGGAGCAGTTGACCGCCACGGTGAAACAGAACGCCGAAAACGCCCGTCAGGCCAGCCAACTGGCGCTGAGCGCCTCCGAAACCGCGCAGAAGGGCGGCAAAGTGGTGGCCAACGTGGTGCAGACCATGCACGACATTGCCGGCAGTTCGCAGAAAATTGCCGACATTACCGGCGTGATCGACGGCATTGCTTTCCAGACCAACATCCTGGCGCTGAATGCGGCGGTAGAAGCGGCACGCGCCGGCGAACAGGGCCGTGGCTTTGCGGTGGTGGCGGGGGAAGTGCGTAACCTGGCCCAGCGCAGCGCGCAGGCAGCGAAAGAGATCAAGGGCCTGATCGAAGATTCCGTCAGCCGTGTCGATATGGGCTCGGTGCTGGTGGAAAGCGCCGGCGAGACCATGGGCGACATCGTAAACGCGGTCACCCGCGTCACTGACATCATGGGTGAAATCGCCTCGGCCTCCGACGAACAGAGCCGCGGTATCGATCAGGTCGGCCAGGCGGTGGCGGAAATGGACCGCGTCACCCAGCAAAACGCCTCGCTGGTAGAAGAGTCCGCCTCTGCGGCGGCGGCTCTGGAAGAGCAAGCCAGCATGCTGACGCAGTCGGTGGCGGTGTTCCGCCTGAAAGCGGAAGGCCAGGACGAATTCAAAATGCCTGCCGGCAAAGCCACCGTTCTCCCGGTACTCAACCATAAAAAAACGAACGCCAGCGATCTGCAGGATAACTGGGAAACGTTCTGACCGACATTGGGCCTCCTCGCAGTTCTGCGGGAGGCTTATTCCCCGTCGTAAGCTGGCCGCCGGCCGGCTGCAAGGAGGTTCACAGTGTTTAACCGAATCCGCGTCTCTACCAGTCTGTTTCTGTTGTTGATGACTTTTTGTGTTATGCAGTTGGCCACCAGCGGCTTGTCGTACACCGCTTTCCGTTCCGATCACCACAACCTGAACCTGATCACGCTCGGCAGCCAGCAGCGCGATGCCCTCAGCCTGAGCTGGGTATCGCTGCTACAGGCCCGCAATACGCTGAACCGCGCCGGCACCCGTTCGGCGCTTAAGCTGCCGCAAGAGCAGGTGAATGCGCTGATGGGCAATGCGCGCAGCTCACTGCAGAAAGCCGATCTCTATTTCAACCAGTTCCTGGCGGTACCGCGTCACAGCGAACAGGAACAGCAACTGACCGAAACCACCCAAGCCAGCTATAACCGACTGCGCAGCGCGCTGCACGAGCTGATTGGCTTCCTGGAGAACAACAACCTGCAGGCGTTTATGGACCAGCCGACGCAGAAAACCCAGGACCTGTTCGAGGCCGATTTTGTCCAGTATCTGCAACTGGTGAACGCCAATGTCGATGCGGCCAATGCCGCCAATCAGCAATCTTTCACCTTGTCCGGCTGGCTGGTGGGCGGTGCGGTGCTGATGCTTATCCTGGTGACCGGCAGCGCCCTGTGGTGGTTGCGCAATATGCTGGTGCAACCGCTGAATATCATGCGCAGCCATTTTGACCGCATCGCCGCCGGCGATCTGGCGACGCCGATCCAGGTTTATGGCCGCAATGAAATCAGCCAGCTGTTCGCCAGTCTGCAGCGCATGCAGCGTTCGCTGATTGGCACCGTCGGCGCAGTGCGCGATGGCGCAGAATCCATCCTGATTGGCCTGCAGGAAATCTCCGAGGGCAACAACGATCTCTCTTCGCGTACCGAACAACAGGCCGCCTCGTTGGAGGAGACCGCCGCCAGCATGGAACAGTTGACCGCCACGGTGAAGCAGAATGCCGACAATGCGCGCCAGGCCTCGCAACTGGCGCGCGATGCCTCCGCCACAGCAGCCAAGGGCGGCGAAATGGCCGGCGACGTGGTGACCACCATGCAGGATATCGCCAACAGTTCGCAGAAAATTGGCGCCATTACCAGCGTGATCGACGGCATTGCCTTCCAGACCAACATTCTGGCGCTGAACGCGGCGGTAGAAGCGGCGCGTGCCGGTGAGCAGGGGCGCGGTTTTGCGGTAGTGGCCGGTGAAGTGCGCAATTTAGCCAGCCGCAGCGCGCAGGCGGCGAAAGAAATCAAAGGGTTGATCGACGAATCGGTCAGCCGCGTGAAACAGGGTTCGGTGCTGGTGGAAAACTCCGGCGCGACCATGCAGGACATCGTGCGCTCGGTCACCCGGGTTACCGACATCATGGGCGAAATCGCTTCGGCGTCCGATGAACAGAGCCGCGGTATCGAGCAGGTCACGCAGGCGGTGACCCAAATGGATCAGGTAACCCAGCAGAACGCCGCGCTGGTGGAGGAAGCCGCTTCGGCAGCCTCCGCGCTGGAAGAGCAGGCGATAACCCTGGCCGACGCGGTGTCGGTATTCCGTCTGGCAGACGATAACTTCGCCGCGCCGGGCAACAATCAAGACGCAGTTTCACCCGTGGTAAAGGAAGCCTCAGATTGTCAAACCGCATAAGCAGCACGTTTTTTATGAGTGATAGGGTATGAAACAGGCGCCGTCGACCCCTAACCGGGATCCTGGGTCCTTACTGACGCAGATGGTGCAGCGCCTGCCGCTGTTGGACGTGCATTTTCGGCGTATCAGCCAACTGATTTACCAGCGCGCCGGCATTGTGCTGGCGGAACACAAGCGCGAGATGGTTTACAACCGCCTGGTACGCCGGCTGCGGTTGCTGGGGTTGAACGATTTCGGCGATTACCTGGCGCTGCTGGAAAGCGATCCGAACAGCGCCGAATGGCAGGCGTTTATCAATGCGCTGACCACCAACCTGACGGCATTTTTCCGCGAGGCGCACCACTTCCCGATCCTGGCGGAGCATGCGCGCCAGCGGCCCAACGGCTATTGCGTGTGGAGTACGGCGGCATCGACCGGGGAAGAGCCGTATTCGATCGCCATCACCCTGAACGAAGCGCTGGGGCAACGCGCCAGCGGCTGTCAGGTATGGGCCAGCGATATCGATACCCAGGTGTTGGAAAAGGCCGAAGCGGGCGTTTACCGCCACGAGGATCTGCGCACTCTGACGCCGGCGCAGATGCAGCGCTATTTTCTGCGCGGCACAGGTCCGCATCAGGGGCTGGTGCGGGTGCGGCCGGAGTTGGCGGCGCGGGTGAATTTCCAGTCGCTCAACCTGCTGGCGCCGGAATGGGCGCTGCCGGGGCAGTTTGACGCCATTTTTTGCCGCAACGTGATGATCTATTTCGATAAGGCGACGCAGGAGCGCATCCTGCGCCGCTTCGTGCCCTTGCTTAAACCGGGGGGCCTGATGTTTGCCGGCCACTCCGAGAATTTCAGCCAGATCAGCCGGGATTTCTACTTGCGTGGGCAGACCGTGTATGGCCTGACCAAGGAGAGGTAATGAGTAAAATCAGAGTATTGAGCGTAGACGATTCGGCCCTGATGCGGCAGTTGATGACCGAAATTGTGAACAGCCATCCCGATATGGAGATGGTAGCGACCGCGCCGGATCCGCTGGTGGCGCGCGACATGATCAAAAAGTTTAATCCGCAGGTGCTGACGCTGGACGTCGAAATGCCGCGCATGGACGGCCTGGATTTCCTGGAAAAGCTGATGCGTTTGCGGCCGATGCCGGTGGTGATGGTGTCGTCATTGACCGGCAAAGGATCGGAAATCACCCTGCGCGCGCTGGAGCTGGGGGCGGTTGATTTCGTCACCAAACCGCAGCTTGGCATCCGCGAAGGCATGCTGGCATACAGCGAACTGATTGCCGAGAAAATCCGTACGGCGGCCAAGGCGCGGTTACCGCAGCGCTCCAACAGCCCGGCACCGGCGATCCTTAGCCATACGCCGTTGCTGAGCAGCGAGAAGTTGATTGCCATCGGCGCCTCCACCGGCGGCACCGAAGCGATCCGTCAGGTGCTGCAACCGTTGCCGGCTACCAGCCCGGCGCTGTTGATCACCCAGCATATGCCGCCGGGTTTCACCCGATCGTTTGCCGAACGGCTGAACAAGCTATGCCAGATCACGGTGAAAGAGGCCGAGGACGGTGAGCGGGTGTTGCCGGGCCATGCTTATATCGCGCCGGGCGATCGCCATCTGGAACTGTCGCGCAGCGGCGCCAACTATCAGGTGAAGTTGAATGACGGCCCGCCGGTTAACCGTCACCGGCCTTCGGTGGACGTGCTGTTCCGTTCTGTCGCGCAGTTCGCCGGGCGCAATGCGGTTGGCGTGATCCTGACCGGCATGGGCAACGACGGCGCAGCGGGCATGCTGGAAATGCACCGCGCCGGCGCCTATACCCTGGCGCAGAACGAGGCAAGCTGCGTGGTGTTCGGCATGCCGCGCGAGGCTATCGCCACCGGCGGGGTGAATGAAGTGGTGGATCTGGATCGCATGAGCCAACGCATGCTGGCGCAAATTGCCGGTGGGCAGGCACTGCGTATTTGATTTTATATTGCTGCCTTACGGCGGTGGTGGTTTTGCACAATTGAACGGTTAACACCTTGGGAGTGAACATGGCAGATAAAAATCTCAGATTTCTGGTGGTGGACGATTTCTCCACTATGCGTCGCATCGTCAGAAATTTGTTGAAAGAGTTGGGCTTTAACAATGTTGAAGAGGCTGAGGACGGCGCGGATGCGCTGAACAAGCTGCGCGCCGGCGGTTTCGATTTTGTGGTATCAGACTGGAACATGCCGAATATGGACGGCCTCGAACTGCTGCAAACCATTCGCGCCGACGGCGCGCTGGCGGCGATGCCGGTACTGATGGTGACGGCGGAAGCCAAGAAAGAAAACATTATCGCGGCGGCGCAGGCCGGTGCCAGCGGTTACGTGGTGAAACCTTTTACGGCGGCGACGCTGGAAGAAAAGCTCAATAAGATCTTTGAAAAACTGGGCATGTAAGGAGAGGGCGATGAGAGACATTCCAATGCCTGCCAGCGATGCGGCGACTGCGGGAGAGATCATTTCCCGCATTGGTCAACTGACGCGCATGTTGCGCGACAGCATGCGTGAACTGGGGCTAGATCAGGCAATCGCCCAAGCGGCAGAGGCAATCCCGGATGCGCGCGATCGGCTTGATTACGTGGTCACCATGACGGCGCAGGCGGCGGAACGGGCGTTGAACTGCGTGGAAGCGGCGCAGCCGCGCCAGGCGGAGCTGGAGTCAGAGGCCAAAGCGCTGAAAGGGCGCTGGGACGACTGGTTTGCCGATCCGATCGAACTGGCCGACGCGCGCGCGCTGGTCACCGATACCCGGCAGTATCTGGAACAGGTGCCGGAACATACGGCGTTCACCAACGCCCAGTTGCTGGAAATCATGATGGCGCAGGATTTCCAGGACCTGACAGGGCAGGTGATCAAACGCATGATGGACGTGGTGCAGGAGATCGAAAAGCAGCTGCTGATGGTGCTGATGGAAAATATTCCAGAGCAGCCAGCGAAGGAGAAAAAACCGAACGACAGCTTGCTCAACGGCCCGCAGCTCGATCAAAACGGCGCCGGCGTTATCGCCAATCAGGCGCAGGTGGATGACCTGCTCGACAGCCTCGGTTTCTGACGTTTTCTGGGGCGCACATTATTGCGCCCCAGATGCCGCATGTGGGCGTAATGCCTGCGCTTCCTCCTCATCCCCCAAATAACCCGCCTTTTCCCCCGTTGTTCCATCAATGAAGTCAGCGTTTTTTTGGCATGCTGGCCGCAATTTTATTCCCCCCCGGCACAGGATGCGCGCCCGTGGCTGAAGACAGCGATCTGGAAAAAAGTGAAGCCCCCACGGCCCACCGGGTGGAAAAGGCGCGCGAGGATGGCCAGATCCCGCGTTCGCGCGAGCTGACGTCGGTGTTGATGCTGGTCGCGGGGCTGTCGATCATCTGGGTTGCCGGTGGCGGCATGGCGCAGCAACTGGCGGCGATGCTGACCCAGGGGCTGAATTTCGATCATACGATGGTCAGCAACGACAAACAGATGCTGCGCCAACTGGGCATGCTGTTGCGGCAGGCGGTGTGGGCGCTGCTGCCAATCATGGCGGGTCTGGTATTGGTGGCTATCACCGCGCCGATGCTGCTGGGCGGCCTGTTGTTAAGCGGCAAATCGCTCAAGTTCGATGTAAAACGGATGAACCCGCTGTCGGGGCTGAAACGCATGTTTTCCAGTCAGGTGCTGGCAGAGCTGCTGAAGGGCCTTTTGAAGGCGACGCTGGTGGGATGGATCACCGGTTTGTACCTGTGGCACCACTGGGCGGAGATGCTGCATCTGGTGACGCAACAGCCGCTCGATGCGCTCGGCAATGCGCTGCGCATGATCATTTTCTGCGGTCTGCTGGTGGTGCTCGGGTTGACGCCGATGGTGGCGTTTGACGTGTTCTACCAACTGTGGAGCCATTTTAAAAAGCTGAAAATGACCAAGCAGGACATTCGCGACGAGTTCAAGGATCAGGAGGGCGATCCGCACGTTAAAGGCCGTATCCGTCAGCAGCAGCGCGCTATCGCCCGACGCCGCATGATGGCCGACGTGCCGAAGGCCGACGTGATAGTCACCAACCCGACCCATTACGCCGTGGCGTTGCAGTACAACGATCAAAAAATGAGTGCGCCGAAAGTGCTGGCCAAAGGCGCCGGGGAAATTGCGCTGCGCATCCGTGAACTGGGCACGGAACATCGCATTCCGATGCTGGAGGCGCCGCCGCTGGCGCGAGCGCTGTATCGGCACAGTGAGATTGGACAACACATCCCGGCCACCCTGTATGCCGCCGTGGCCGAAGTTCTGGCCTGGGTTTACCAACTGCGACGTTGGCGGCGCGAGGGCGGTCTGATCCCGAAGAAACCTGAACGTTTACCGGTGCCGGAAGCACTGGATTTTGCTGGAGAGAGTAACTCTAATGGCTAATTTGGCCGCCTTGCTTCGTTTGCCGGGCAGTTTTAAAGATACGCAGTGGCAGGTACTGGCCGGCCCGATCCTGATCCTGATGATCCTGTCGATGATGGTGCTGCCGTTACCGGCATTTATCCTCGATCTGTTGTTCACCTTCAATATTGCCTTGTCGATCATGGTATTGCTGGTAGCGATGTTTACCCAGCGCACGCTGGAATTCGCTGCATTCCCCACCATATTGCTGTTCTCGACCCTGCTGCGCCTGTCGCTCAACGTGGCATCGACGCGCATCATCCTGATGGAAGGGCATACCGGTTCCGCCGCCGCCGGCCGCGTGGTGGAGGCCTTTGGCCACTTCCTGGTGGGGGGCAATTTCGCCATCGGCATCGTGGTGTTTATCATTTTGGTGCTGATCAACTTTATGGTCATCACCAAGGGCGCCGGGCGTATCGCCGAAGTGGGGGCGCGCTTCGTTCTGGACGGCATGCCCGGCAAGCAGATGGCGATCGACGCCGATCTCAACGCCGGTCTGGTCGGTGAGGAAGAGGCGAAAAAACGCCGTTCCGAGGTAACGCAGGAAGCCGATTTCTACGGCTCGATGGACGGCGCCAGCAAGTTCGTGCGCGGCGATGCGGTCGCCGGGCTGATGATCATGATATTGAACGTGGTCGGCGGTCTGCTGGTCGGTGTGATCCAGCACGGTATGGAGCTGGGTACGGCGGCGGAAACCTACACCCTGCTGACTATCGGTGACGGCCTGGTGGCGCAGATCCCGGCGCTGGTCATTTCGACTGCCGCCGGTGTCATCGTGACTCGCGTGGCGACCGATCAGGACGTGGGCGAACAGATGGTCGGCCAACTGTTCAACAACCCGCGCGTGATGTTGCTCAGTGCCGCAGTGCTTGGCCTGCTGGGCCTGGTGCCGGGGATGCCGAACCTGGTGTTCCTGCTGTTCACTGCGGCCTTGTTGGGGTTGGCCTGGTGGCTGCGGGGGCGCGATCAACAAGCGCCGAAGGTACAGGAGATACCGCTGGCACAGGATAATCCACAGGCGGTAGAAGCCAGTTGGTCGGACGTACAACTGGAAGATCCGTTGGGCATGGAGGTGGGCTACCGGCTGATCCCGATGGTGGATTTTCAGCAAAACGGCGAACTGCTCGGACGAATCCGCAGCATCCGTAAAAAATTCGCCCAAGAGATGGGCTACCTGCCGCCGGTGGTGCATATCCGCGATAACCTCGAGTTGCCGCCCGCCAGCTACCGGATCCTGATGAAGGGCGTAGAAATCGGCAGCGGCGAAGCGCAACCGGGGCGTTGGCTGGCGATTAACCCGGGCAATGCGGTGGGTGAACTGGCGGGAGATAAAACCGTCGATCCGGCCTTTGGGCTGGAAGCGGTATGGATTGACAGTGCGTTGCGCGAACAGGCGCAGATCCAGGGTTTTACCGTGGTGGAGGCCAGCACCGTGGTGGCGACCCATCTCAATCATTTGATTGGCCAGTTCGCCAGCGAACTGTTTGGCCGGCAGGAAACCCAGCAGTTGCTGGATCGCGTAGCGCAGGATATACCGAAATTGACCGAAGATTTCGTGCCCGGCGTGGTGTCCCTGACCACGCTGCATAAGGTATTGCAGAACCTGCTGGCGGAAAGGGTCTCGATCCGCGATATGCGCACCATTATTGAAACGCTGGCGGAACATGCGCCGTCGCAAACCGACCCTTATGAGCTGACCACCGTGGTGCGGGTTGCGCTGGGGCGGGCGATCACCCAGCAATGGTTCCCGGGCAACGGCGAAATTCAGGTCATTGGTCTGGACACCCAGCTCGAGCGCTTGTTGTTACAGGCGTTGCAGGGCGGTGGCGGATTGGAGCCGGGGCTGGCGGACCGTCTGCTGGAGCAGGCCAAGCAGGCGTTACAGCGGCAAGAAATGCTCAGCGCGCCACCGGTGCTGCTGGTAAACCACGCGCTGCGGGCGTTGTTGGCGCGCTTCCTGCGCCGCAGCCTGCCGCAGATGGTGGTGTTGTCTAATCTGGAAATCAACGACGATCGTCAAATCCGCATGACGTCGACCATTGGAGCCGCATAATGAAACACTGTTTGCCGTTGCTCTGCCTGCTGGCGCCGCTTGGCGCGCAGGCGGTGTCGGGATCCTGGGTGGCCGACAGCGTCGGTGCTACGCTGGAATATGGCGGCGTTCGCGGCGAATCGCCTGGTCTGCGTACGCCTTACGCATTGCCGGATCCGAATGCACGCATCACCAGCGTCAGTTGGCGTTATCGGCTGCTGGCTGCCGAACCTGCCGGCTTGCAGGTACAGCTCTGTACGCTGACCCGTTGCATTGCGTTGGGCGGCGGCAGTGGCAGCAGCAACGGGTTGAACGGGGAACCGGCTAATGCCGAATTGCGCTTTGTCTATTACGTGCAGGCGCGCGGCGGATTGAATCCGCCGCTGCGGGTGATTGGCAATCAGGTGATTGTGAATTACCAATAACGGTTTAAGCGAGGATCGCCAGCCCATTGCGATCGACCAGCGAAAGCAGTTTCATCGCGGCGGAATCAGGCCGCGCTTCGCCACGCTCCCCTGCTTCCACGATTTCATAATCGACATTTAAATAGGCGAAAAAGTCTGATTCACCGGAATGCGAAGGACTTCGCGTGAAGATTTTAGATGTTTAGCAGGATGAAGCGAAGTTGAGAGGAAGATGGCAAAACGAAGGGGGCCTGTCCGCCCCCTTCGTCAAAAGACCCTAAACGCCGATTTTTCGCCCCAGCAGGCTGCTGCTGCGCGACTGGCCATCCGGGCCATAAAGCGATTTGTTGTTTTTGCCGAGGATCGCCAGCGCCTGGGCGTTATGATCAATCTGCTGATTGAGCAACAGACCGTTATGCTGATTTTTCTCGCGCAACTTTTGGCTGAGCAATTGTACTTGCTGCCAGGCGTCGGCCAGACGCGGATGAGCGGCATAGGGCGCCTGTTGCCTTTGCGCGCGCTCCAGCTCCAGCCGTTGCTGTTCCAGGTAGTTCACCGTAGCCAACAGCTGGCTCTTGACGTCGGTAACGCGCTGCAACGCTACGCCCGGCAGTTGGCCGGAGCAGAGCAAATGATGTTCTTCCGTCAGCACCGTATCGAGTGCATTCAGGGTTTCCAGCAAATTATCAAGCAGCTGTGGCAGATTTTCCATTGCGATTCATCACCTTTCAGAGTGTCCCTTAATCTTTCACGCCGCAGCCCTGCGGGCAACGCAGGCCAGGTTGCATCACCCGATTATGCCTTCGGCGGCCGACTGCCGTTTGACATCCATTGGGCATCGCTCTGCGCGTCTTGCAGCAGTGCATCGGCAATTTTGCCGGCATCCATTTTCAATTCGCCGCGGCGGATCGCCTGCTTGATAGCGTCCACCCGGTTCATATCAATATCCTGAGTGCCCGGTTGCATCAGGCGCGCCTGCGCGTCGCTCAATTTTACCTGGGTGCCGCTGACGGCGCTTTCCGCCTGAACAGCCTTGCGCGGCTGAAGCTGATTGTCTGCCGGTGTTTCACGCGGCTGCACCGTTGTCACGGGCTGCAGCCGCTGGGTGCGATCGATACTCATGGTCAATCTCCATCAATGCCGCGGCCCGACGGGCAATGGCTGATATTTTTTGCGGCCCTGGCGGCCAGGTAATTACTGCTTCAGACGGCTGACAAATCCCATTATCAGGGAGAGCGTGCTGAAGGGGTCGTAGCGGCTTGCCGCCAGAGTGCCCCTCAGTGTGCCAGGCCCGGGTATCTCGGACTCAACGGCAACTTTGTCATCAACCTCTGCTTATATTGTTCTTATCGGCAGGTTTTTATAAACCTTTACCTTTTTATAAAGTGATGCGAATCGTACCGTCATCATCGGCAATACCGCTGACGATTTGCCCGGAGGCCATGCGTACGCGGACGCTGTCCTCGGCGGCGGCGTTGTTCATGGCTTTGCCTGCGCCGCTGATGTTAAACCCGGTGCCTTGCGCCGTTACCTGCACCGGCTGACCGGCCTTGATCACCCAGGCGCGGCGCAGCATGGCGAAGGTCAGCGGTTGGCCGGGGCTGATATTTCGCAGGCTGACCGCACCGATCGCCTTGTCCGCATTGGTCAGGGTGCGGGGTGCCAGGGTATCGAGCCGACCACTTTTCAGCTTCACGTCTGCGGCCGTCAGCCGGCTGCCGGCGCTGATGCTACGTGCCGACACCAGGTAGTTGCCGATCACCTGCACCTGCGTTTGTATAAAACGCCGTTCCTGGCCGCAACGCGCCGAAATGCTGATATTGCCCCAGAGGCGGGCGTTCTGCGCAAGCGACAGCTGCGGAAACTCACACTGCGGCCACTGTGCCGCCGGCGTGCGCACCAGCACCTTAACCTGTACCGGGTTGCCGCTGAACTGGCCGCTGATGAAGCTGTCGATCTGTGCCGCCAGATCGTCGGCCTGTGCGTTCAGGCTGCACAGCAGGGCGGCGAACAACAGTATTTTACCTTTCATCTTCGCTTCCTCAAGCGCCATCGGGTGCGGGTAAGTTTACCCGGACTGCGCGCAGGCTAAGCAGACAAATAGCGACGCATTTTGCCCTTATTCCCACGATAGGCTGGCGGAAGGGGCGTTTATGCTGTCGGCTCCAAATTTTAACCTCGCGGAGGGAGCATGATCGACAAACTGGACGCTGCTCTGCGCTTTGGTCAAGAGGCGCTGAATCTGCGCGCCCAGCGGCAAGAGATTTTGGCCGCTAACATCGCCAACGCAGACACACCGGGCTATCAGGCGCGGGATATCGATTTCGCCGGCCAGTTGAACAAGGTGCTGGCACAGGGCCGCGCCAGCGGCAGCGGCATCGCGCTGAATATGACGTCTGCACGCCATATCCCGGCGCAAAACATGCAGCCGCCGCAGCTCGATTTACTGTTTCGCGTGCCGGATCAGCCGGCGATGGACGGCAATACGGTGGACATGGATCGCGAACGCACCAACTTCGCCGATAACAGCCTGAAGTATCAGACCGACCTGACGCTGATCAACGGTCAGATCAAAGGGATGATGTCAGTGTTACAACAAGGATAAGGCGCATGTCGCTACTGAATATTTTCGATATCTCCGGTTCGGCGCTCTCCGCCCAGTCGCAACGCATGAACGTCAGCGCCAGCAACATGGCCAACGCCGACAGCGTCACCGGCCCGGACGGCGAACCCTACCGCGCCAAACAGGTCGTGTTTGAGGTGGCCGCAGCCGCCGGGCAACCCACCGGTGGGGTGCGCGTATCTCAGGTGGTCGACGACCCGGCGCCGGAACGTCTGGTGTATCAACCGGGTAATCCGCTGGCGGACGGCAAAGGGTATGTGCGCATGCCGAACGTGGATGTAGTGAGCGAGATGGTCAATACCATTTCCGCCTCGCGCAGCTACCAGGCCAACGTCGAGGTGCTCAACACCACCAAGTCGATGATGATGAAAACCCTGACGCTGGGTCAGTAACCGGAGCTATGCATGGCCATTGCCGCAACCACCAATGAATCGCTGGATAACACCGTCACCGGCGTCAACGCCAAAAGCAACACCGGCCAGGATCTGCAGAACAACTTCCTGACGCTGTTGGTGGCGCAGTTGAAAAACCAGGATCCGACCAACCCGATGCAGAACAATGAGCTGACCACGCAGCTGGCGCAGATCAACACCGTTCAGGGCATCGAAAAACTCAATACCACGCTGGGGTCGATCTCCGGCCAGATCAACAGCAATCAGTCATTGCAGGCAACCGCGCTGATCGGTCACGGCGTGATGGTGCCCGGCAGCAACATTCTGGTTGGCAGCAAAGACGGCAAGGTCAGCACCACGCCGTTTGGCCTCGAACTGGAGCGCGCCGCCGACACGGTAACTGCCACCATCACCGACGCCACCGGCAAAGCGGTGCGCACCATTGATATCGGCGGCCTGACCGCCGGCGTGCACTCATTTACCTGGGACGGTTCACTGACAGACGGCACCACCGCCCCCGACGGCGCCTACACCGTGGCGATCAACGCCAAGGGCAATGGCGAACAGCTGGTGGCGCGCAGCCTGCATTTTGGCATGGTCAATGGCGTTATCCGCGGTTCAGACGGCACGAAGCTGGATCTGGGCCTGGCGGGCAGCGCGACGCTGGAAGACGTTCGGCAGATTTTATAACTCTATCACTTTTTTCTCAGGCGTTATCGGACGATAGCCTGCACATTATTCGGAGAATGACATGGCCTTTTCTCAGGCAGTAAGCGGCTTGAACGCAGCAGCAACCAACCTGGACGTGATCGGTAACAATATCGCGAACTCCGCCACTTCCGGTTTCAAATCAGGCACCGTTTCCTTTGCCGATATGTTCGCCGGCTCGCAGGTCGGCTTGGGCGTCAAGGTGGCGGGGATCACTCAGAACTTCAAGGGCGGCACCACGACCGGCACCAGCCGCGCGCTGGACGTCGCCATTTCCGACAACGGTTTCTTCCGCCTGCAGGACAAGGACGGCGGTATTTTCTACAGCCGCAACGGCCAGTTCAAGCTGGATGAAAACCGTAACCTGACCAATATGCAGGGCCTGCAATTGACCGGTTTCCCGGCAGCCGGTTCACCGCCGACCATTCAGCAGGGCGCCAACCCGGTGCCGTTGAGCATTCCGGAAGGGATGATGACCGCCAAGTCCACCACCTCGGGCACCATGGTCGCCAACCTGAAATCGACCCATAAGGTGCCGGATAACAAGACGTTCGATCCCGCCAAGCAGGATTCCTACAACTACGTCAACTCGATTACCGCCTATGACTCGCTGGGCAATGTGCACAATATCAATGCCTACTTTGTGAAGACCTCCGACAACAACTGGCAGGTGTATACCCAGGAAGGCAACATCCCCGGCTCCCCGGTGACGGATGCCGGTACGATGGCGTTCGATACCAGCGGCAACCTGGTCAGCACCACCAGCAAGCAGGGCAACACCGGCGAATTCAGCATGCTGATCCCGATGTCCGCCACCAACGGCGCCCCGGCGCAGAACTTCAGCCTGAGCTTTGCCAAGAGCATGCAGCAGAGCGTCAGCAGCGACTCGGTCAGCAAGGTGTCGCAGGACGGGTATACCGCCGGCGAGTACACCAACTTCCAGATCAATAATGACGGTAGCGTCGTGGGGATCTATTCCAACCAGCAAACCCAATTGCTGGGCCAAATCGTATTGACCAACTTCTCCAACCCGGAAGGCTTGTCCTCACAGGGCGATAACGTGTGGCAGGAAACCGGCGCGTCCGGCCAACCGCGCGTAGGGCTGGCGGGCAGCGGCGGTTTCGGCAAGCTGACCAGCGGTGCGCTGGAAGCCTCCAACGTCGATCTGAGCCAGGAACTGGTGAACATGATCGTCGCACAGCGTAACTACCAGTCGAACGCCCAGACCATCAAAACGCAGGACTCCATCCTGCAAACGCTGGTCAGCCTGCGCTAATAGGATTGATTTATGGATCACGCGATTTATACCGCGATGGGCGCAGCGCGACAGACGCTGGAACAGCAGTCCGTTACCGCCAACAACCTGGCCAACGCGTCGACGCCGGGCTTTCGTGCTCAACTTTCGGCGCTGCGTGCCGTGCCGGTGGACGGGCCCAGCCTGCCGACGCGTACGTTGGTCACCGCGTCGACGCCGGGTGCCGACATGAGCCAGGGGGCGCTGAACTACACCGCGCGCCCGTTGGACGTTGCGTTGCAGCAGGACGGTTTTCTGGCGGTAAGCCTGCCGGACGGCGGCGAAGCCTACACCCGCAACGGTAACATCCAGATCTCGTCCGCCGGGCAGTTGACGGTGCAGGGTAGGCCGCTGATGGGCGATGGCGGGCCGATTGAAGTGCCGCCGTCGGCAGAGATCACCATCGCGGCCGACGGCACCATCTCGGCGCTGAACGCCGGCGATCCGCCGAACACCATCGCCCAGATAGGGCGGTTGAAGCTGGTGAAGGCCAATGCGCGTGAAGTGATGCGCGGCGACGACGGGCTGTTTCGCCTGACGCCGGAAACCCAGCAGCAACGCGGCAATCAGTTGCAGAACGATCCGCTGGTGCGGGTGATGCCGGGTGTGCTGGAGGGCAGCAACGTCAAGCCGATGGAAACCATGGTCGACATGATCGCCAACGCCCGTCGCTTTGAAATGCAGATGAAGGTCATCCACAGTGTGGATGAAAATGAACAGCGCGCCAACTCGTTGTTATCACTGAGTTAAGCAGCAAGGAAATAACCCATGATCCCATCTTTATGGATTGCCAAAACCGGTCTGGATGCGCAGCAGACCAATATGGACGTAATCGCCAACAACCTGGCGAACGTCAGCACCAACGGCTTCAAACGCCAGCGTGCGGTATTTGAAGATCTGCTGTACCAGACCATGCGTCAGCCGGGCGCGCAGTCATCCGAGCAGACTACCTTGCCGTCGGGCCTGCAGATCGGTACCGGCGTGCGCCCGGTGGCGACCGAGCGTCTGCACAGCCAGGGCAACCTGTCGCAGACCAACAACAGCAAAGACGTGGCGATTAAAGGCCAGGGCTTCTTCCAGGTGATGTTGCCGGACGGCAGCCAGGCCTACACCCGCGACGGCTCTTTCCAGATCGACCAGAACGGCCAACTAGTGACCGCCAGCGGTTTTCAGGTACAGCCGGCGATCACCATTCCGGCCAACGCCCTGAGCATTACCGTCGGCCGTGACGGCATCGTCAGCGTCACTCAGCAGGGGCAGACCGCCGCCCAACAGGTGGGCCAATTGACCCTGACCACCTTTATCAATGACAGCGGCCTGGAAAGCGTGGGCGAGAATCTGTACCAGGAAACCGAAAGTTCCGGCGCGCCGAACGAAAGCACGCCAGGGTTGAACGGCGCGGGCCTGCTTTATCAGGGCTACGTGGAAACCTCGAACGTCAACGTGGCTGAAGAGCTGGTCAACATGATCCAGACCCAGCGCGCCTACGAGATCAACAGTAAAGCGGTATCGACGTCCGATCAGATGCTGCAAAAACTGACGCAACTGTAATTGACGGGCGCCGCCGGTGCGCCCGTCACCCTATTTCGTGAAACAAAGGCGAGACCCGTGGTAACCACATATCTGATGGCAAACGCGCCGCAGCAAGGAAAGCGCTGGCTGGCGGCGATGGCGATGCTGACGCTGAGCGGCTGCGCCTATATTCCGCATAAACCCCTGGTTGATGGCGCTACCACGGCGCAGCCGGCGCCGGCGGGCGCTCCGGTACCGAACGGATCGATTTTCCAGACGGTGCAGCCGATGAACTACGGTTATCAGCCGCTGTTTGAAGACCGCCGCCCGCGCAATATCGGCGATACCCTGACCATCGTGTTGCAGGAAAACGTCAGCGCCAGCAAAAGTTCCTCCGCCAACGCCAGCCGCAATGGGGCGAGCAAGTTCGGCGTCGCCACGTCGCCGCGTTATCTCGACGGCCTGCTGGGCAACGCGCGCGCCGATATGGATATCTCCGGCGACAGCACCTTTGGCGGCAAGGGCGGGGCCAACGCCAACAATACCTTCAGCGGTACCATTACCGTCACGGTCAATCAGGTACTGGTCAACGGCAACCTGCACGTGGTGGGTGAAAAACAGATCGCCATCAACCAGGGCACCGAATTTATCCGTTTCTCCGGGGTGGTTAACCCGCGCACCATCAGCGGCAGTAACTCGGTCACCTCCACCCAGGTGGCGGATGCGCGCATTGAATACGTCGGCAACGGCTATATCAACGAAGCGCAGACCATGGGGTGGTTGCAACGCTTCTTCTTAAATGTCTCCCCGTTTTGAGTACAGGCTATTTTACTTGTCATTTTGCGGTTGGGCAGTGCTCGGTGCCGTCACGTACTGCGTGTACGCTCCGCCGCCTGTGCGCTGTCCGCCCCCAAACTGCCTGCGACAATAACGCCTTGTGGGTAAGGCGAATGAGGTTCCAATGTTAAAGAAATTTCTAATGGCGCTGGTGATTTGTGCGCTGAGCCTGCCGGCGACGGCGGAACGCATCCGCGATCTGGTGACGGTGCAGGGCGTGCGTGACAACGCCCTGATCGGTTACGGGTTGGTGGTGGGGCTGGACGGTTCCGGCGATCAGACCATGCAGACGCCGTTCACCACCCAAAGCCTGAGCAATATGCTGTCGCAATTGGGCATTACCGTGCCGCCGGGCACCAATATGCAGTTGAAAAACGTAGCGGCGGTCATGGTCACCGCCAAGCTGCCGCCGTTCTCGCGCACCGGGCAGAACATTGACGTGGTGGTGTCCTCGATGGGCAACGCCAAAAGCCTGCGTGGCGGTACCTTGCTGATGACGCCGCTGAAAGGCGTGGATAACCAGGTTTACGCGCTGGCGCAGGGCAACGTGCTGGTGGGCGGCGCCGGTGCGGCGTCCGGCGGCAGCAGCGTGCAGGTCAATCAGCTGGCGGGGGGACGCATCAGCAACGGTGCGACTATCGAGCGTGAATTGCCGACCACTTTCGGCAACGGCGGGGTGATTAACCTGCAACTGAATAACGAAGACTTCACACTGGCGCAGCAGATCAGCGACGCCATCAACCGCCAGCGTGGCGGCGGCACCGCCTCACCGCTGGATGCCCGCACCATTCAGGTATTGGTGCCACAGGGCAACAGCTCGCAGGTGCGTTTCCTGGCGGAAATTCAGAACATCAACGTCAGCGTCGGGGCGATTGACGCCAAGGTGATCATCAATTCACGCACCGGATCGGTGGTGATGAACCGCGACGTGATCCTGGACTCCTGTGCGGTGGCGCAGGGCAACCTGTCGGTGGTGGTGGATCGGCAAAATACCGTCAGCCAGCCGAACACGCCGTTTGGCGGCGGGCAAACCGTGGTGACGCCAAATACCCAGATTTCGGTGCAGCAGCAGGGCGGTTCGTTGCAGAAGGTGAACGCCAGCGCCAACCTGAACAATGTGATCCGTGCGCTCAATGCGCTGGGCGCTACGCCGATCGATCTGATGTCGATCCTGCAGGCGATGCAAAGCGCCGGCTGCCTGCGCGCCAAGCTGGAAATTATCTGATGGCCGGCGATCTGATGGCGATGTCGGGCGCCGCCTATGACGCCCAGGCGCTGAACGGCCTGAAGCGCGATGCAGCGGCCGATCCGCAGGGCAACCTGAAGCAGGTGGCGCAGCAGGTTGAAGGCATGTTCGTGCAGATGATGCTGAAAAGCATGCGCGCCGCGCTGCCGCAGGATGGGGTGCTGAGCAGCGATCAGTCGCGGCTCTACACCTCGATGTATGACCAGCAGATCGCCCAGCAGATGTCGCAGAAGGGGCTGGGGCTGGCCGATATGATGGTGAAACAGATGGCCAATGCCAACGCCGTTCCGAGCGAAACGGCGGGGATGTCGCCGATGGCGTTGGACAATGACGTGTTGCAAACGCTGCCGAATCAGGCGCTGGAACAGATGATTCGCCGTGCGGTGCCGAAAGCGCCGACGGCCGCGCCGCTGTCGCTCAACAGCGGTAACTTTGTCGCCCGTTTGTCGATCCCGGCACGCGTCGCCAGCCAGCAGAGCGGCATTCCGCATCAGCTGATTGTGGCGCAGGCGGCACTGGAATCCGGCTGGGGCCAACGCGAGATCCCGACCGCCGACGGCTCGCCGAGTTACAACCTGTTCGGCATCAAGGCGGGCGGCAGCTGGGACGGCCCGGTGACCGAGATCACCACCACCGAGTTTGAGCAGGGGGCGGCGAAGAAGATCAAGGCGCGGTTCCGGGTTTATGGTTCTTACGTCGAGGCGATTGCCGACTACGTCAAGTTGCTGACCAATAACCCGCGCTACGCCGACGTGGCCGCCGCCCGCAGCCCGGAGCAGGCGGCGCATGCGCTGCAACAGGCCGGATACGCCACCGACCCGCAATACGCCAACAAGCTGGTCAGCGTGATCCAGCAGATGAAAAACGCCGGCGAGCAGGTGGTAAAAGCCTATACCCATGACCTGAAGGATCTGTTCTAGTTTTCGGGTGCGGCATGTAACGCCCCTACGCGATAAGCAGCATTAAAACGTAGGAATTCAGCATGCTGAACCCGGTTTTTCCTCTCAAGTTTCCTCCGTTTTTGCCGATAACACAGACAGGCTGGGCGAACGGCTCGGCAGATTCATTGACTCCTGTGGGCCACCGGCGCCGCAGTAAAAGGAACTTCTATGTCCAATAGCTTAATCAATACCGCCATGAGCGGGCTGAATGCGGCGCAGGTGGCGCTCAGCACCGTCAGTAACAACATTTCCAACTATAACGTGGCGGGCTACAACCGTCAGACGGCGATCCTGGCGCAAAACGGCGGCATGAGCACTATGAGCGGCTTTATTGGCAACGGCGTCACCGTCACCAGCGTCAACCGGGAATATAACCAGTTCATCACCAGCCAGTTGCGTGGTGCGCAGAGCCAGGCCGGTGCGCAGAACGCCTATTTCGAAAAAATCTCGCAGATTGATAACCTGTTGGCCAGCAAGACCAACACCTTGTCGACCAACATGCAGGACTTCTTCAGCAACCTGCAAAATCTGGTCAGCAACGCCGGTGATGACGCCGCGCGCCAGACGGTGCTGGGCAAGGCCAATGGCCTGGTCAATCAGTTCAACAATACCGACAAGTACCTGCGCGACATGGACAGCGGCGTGAATCAGCAGCTCAGCGACAGTGCGCAGCAGATCAACAGCTACAGCCAGCAGATCGCCAAACTGAACGAAGAGATCACCCGTCTGCGCGGCAGCGGCGGCGAGCCCAATGCGCTGCTGGACCAGCGCGATCAGCTGGTTACCGACCTGAACAAAGTGGTTGGCGTCCAGGTGACTCAGCAAGACGGCGATGCCTACACCGTCTCTTTCGCCAACGGCCTGACGCTGGTGCAGGGCAACAATGCTTACCAGGTCGCGGCGGTGCCCACCAGCGGCGATCCTTCCCGTCTGACGATGGGGTATGACCGCGGTAACGGCGCCAGCGAAATACCGGAAGGCCAAATCACCGGCGGTAGCGTCAGCGGGGTGTTGAAATTCCGCAGCGAATCGCTGGACAGCGCCCGCAATCAACTGGGGCAACTCGCGTTGGCAATGGCAGACAGCTTTAACCAACAGCACCGCGCCGGGTTCGATCTCAACGGCGATGCCGGCACGGATTTCTTCAGCTTTGGCGGCGCCCGCGCAGTGGACAACAACCGCAATACCGGCGATGCCGCGCTGTCGGTGTCCTACACCGATACCAGCAAGGTGAAGGCCAATGATTACCGGGTAGAATTTGACGGCAGCAACTGGCAGGTGAGCCGCCTGCCGGATAACGTCAAGGTTAATGCCACGGCGGGTACTGACGCCGCCGGCAACCCGACGTTGAGTTTTGATGGCCTGAAAGTCGGCATTGACGGCACTGCGCAAAAGAATGACAGCTTCACCGTCAAGCCGGTCAGCGACGTGGCGGGCAGCCTGAAGGTCGCCATCACCGATTCCGCCAACATCGCTGCCGCAGGCAAAGATGACAGCGGCCGTGGCGACAATGAAAACGCCAAGAAGCTGCTTGATCTGCAAACCCAAAAATTGGTGGACGGCAAGGCCACCTTCAGCGGCGCTTACGCCAGCCTGGTCAGCAGCGTCGGCAATCAGACCGCATCCGCCAAGGTGACCGCCACCTCGCAGGGCAACATCGTCAAGCAGTTGGAAAACCAACAGCAGTCGATTTCGGGCGTCAACCTGGACGAAGAATACGGCGAGCTGCTGCGCTTCCAGCAATATTATATGGCGAACTCGAAGGTGATTCAGACCGCCAGCACGCTGTTCGATACGTTGCTGAATATCCGTTGATTTTCATTTTAACCGGAGCCCCGGCGGCTCCGGCCGCTGATTTTGAGGAACCCGCACCATGCGCATGAGCACCAGCATGATGTACCAGCAGAACATGACCGGCATTACCGGTAATCAGTCGTTGTTTATGAAGGCGGCAGAACAGCTTTCCACCGGCAAAAAAGTCAGCAACCCGTCCGACGATCCGCTGGCGGCGTCGCAGGCGGTGATGCTGGCCCAGTCCCAGTCGGAAAACACCCAATATGCGCTGGCGCGCACCTTTGCCCGCCAGAGCGTGTCGATGGAAGAGACGGTGCTGGCCGGAGCGACCAGCACCATTTCGGACATGAAAGCACTGATCGTCAATGCCGGCGGCACCAAAAGCGACAACGACCGCGATTCGCTGGCTACCCAGTTGCAGGGGCTGAAAGACCAATTGCTTAACCAGGCCAACAGTACCGACGGCAATGGCCGCTTTATGTTCGGCGGTTTTGAGAATGACAAGCCACCGTTTGCGAACAACGGCGGTTCGGTCAGCTATGTGGGTGGCAATACGCCGGTCGAGCAGAAAGTGGATGCCAATCGCATCATGACGGTCGGCCATACCGGCGATACGGTATTCATGTCGTTGACCAGCAACCCCAAGCCGGAGCCGGACGGCAGCGCATCGGTGTCCAACGTGTTCGAAAGCATCGATATCGCGCTGAAAGCGTTGAAAACCCCGCTCGACGGGGCGGACGACGCCACCAAACAGCAAGTGAACGACGCGATGGCCAAGGCCAATCGCGGGTTGGACAACTCCTATAACAAGGTGCTCAGCGTGCGCGCCGAGTTGGGCAACCAACTGCAGGAAATGGATACGCTGGACAGTATTGGCAAGGATCGCGACATGATCAACCAAACGCAAATGAGTGCGCTGGTGGATGCCGATCTGACCGAGTCGATTTCCAGCTACTTCATGCAGCAGGCGGCCTTGCAGGCATCGTACAAGACCTTCGGTGATATGCAGGGGATGTCGCTGTTCCAAATGAACCGTTAAGAGCACTACCCCGTTGCCTGACCGCGACGGGTTTCCCTTTAGTACGCTTAGAAAATGCCATCGCTGCTGCGCAGAGATAGCGGCTTCTTGAAACCGGGCGCACTGTTGGGCACGTCACTCTTTCTCCCACAATAGGCTTGAGTGACGTGCCTTTTTTTTCTCCGCCATTCTCTTTCTATTTACGCTAATCGTTAGCGGAAGGGCACACCGCGATCGCGGCCGGAGTCTTTATTGCATTGACCGCCTATATTGATAAAGGCGGCAGTAGCCATAATTCCTATTGCTGTAGCATTGCGACTTGCCAATGCAGAACCGACTCCAAGCACACCGTTAATGATGGCACTTGGGCAGGGGCGTGAGGCATCCTGGAATAGGCCATGCCCTTTCGCCGCCCAGTTGGGTTGAAAGCCATTTGCTTGAGCACCATAAGAACTTCGACTATGGTCACGATCGCCGCCGTTGTTACCGTCGCCGGCACCACCGATAAGTTGCATTTCTGCTTTGGTCATTTCCTTTAACATGAGCACTGTCCTTTTGGTAATTATTTATCGTGTCTGTTTTACGACTGTTTTGAGTTACTGCTTTGCATTAACAACCAGCGTATAGGTCGATAGAGATATTCTGTCATTTTTATCGAACCGTATAACGTGAACATATAGATAAAAGCGTTGCTCAACTCTACTGGCATGGTAAATAGTCCCCATGACAGACCCTGGGTTTTCAATATGCTTGTCATCAGTAATGCGCCGACGATGCCGATTATCAAGCCTTCAATCGTCAATTTTATTTTCATGTGTATACCAGCTTTCCCTGTGAAATATGATTGCCTTTGTTTGGCATTGAAATAATATACTTTCGTTTTATTTTTTTCTCAAGAGTATTTTTTTTGAGGTTAATTGTGTGTTTATATAAGTGCTTTGTTTAATGCGCTATGGTTATTTTTTATTTTAACTGCTTTTAGTAATAAAGCAGAGTATGCAATGAAATAATGAACGTTGTGTCGGCATTGGAATATAGGGGAATTAACCAGGGGGATGTCGATTGTGTATTTGGCAGCTAGCAGAGTAACAGGCTGCTGGTTCGATGTAACGCGCAGCGGCGTTATGGATATCGTACGCGAAAAGCAGCGTGAGGATATTACTCTGCCAGATTATAAATAAAGGCCTTATTTCTTTTTCTTTTCCACTTGCCATTCGCCGCCATTCGACGTTTCGTTAAAAACCACTCTAAAACGGTTGCTGGTCCAGTGGGTTATGCCAAATAAACGTCTTGCCTTGCGGTTGCTTTTCGCTTTAATCATGATATCACTCCTGTTGTTATCAGAGGTCAACGCTTCGCCCTGCAGCCAGGCCGGGCGCATGTTTTTATGACGTACAGGGTCCTGCACGTAATTAATAAATACGTGGGTTAATCATTCAGTGGTTTAATAATTCGCCTATTGGATTTTTATGCCCTTTTCTCCAAAAGTTAATGGTCGATTATATTTTGTCGATGGGTCTATTCTAGGTCGGGTATTTTTTTATTCAAGCCGTGACGGACATTTGGACCTTAATCTGGACAAAAGGGCTTTATCACGCTTTTGTCCCGGTAAAGCCGGTTTATTGCCATTTTGTCTTGTGGCGGGCGGGGGCGTTGCGAGTAGCCGGTGGGGATTCAGAAAGCCATGCCGCCGATAACGCCTGCCAACTGGTCGAAAAATTCGCCGAACAGGTGCTCGCAGAACGGCGCCAGCATCGGCATCATCATGCCGATGGTCATAATGCCGATGGTCATAATGCCGATGGTCATGGTGACCGGGAAGCCAATGACGAATACCGACAACTGCGGCGTCATGCGGTTGAGCAGGCCGAGCGCCATGTTCAGCGTCAGCAGCAGGCAGATCAGCGGCAGCGCCAGCATCATGCCGTTGATAAAAATCAGCGAACCTACCTGGGTCAATGCCAGAAAACCGTTGCCGTTCAGCGGGGCGGGCTGGATCGGTAGGGTGTGGAAGCTGTCGGCCAGCAGGGAAATCAGCCACAGGTGGCCGTCAAAGCTCAAGAACAGCAACATCGCCAGCAGATTGAGCAGCCGCGCCAGCACCGGCGTGTTCGGTCCGCCGCTGGGATCGAAGAAGGTGGCGAAGGACAGGCCCATCTGCATGCCGATCACTTCGCCGGCCAGGCGTATCGCCGCAAAGGCGAACTGCATGGTCAGCCCGAGCGCCACGCCAATCAGGATTTGCTGGGCCGCCAGCCACAAACCGGCGGCGGAGAAAATGGGAACGGCGCTGGTGGGTAGCCCGGGGGCGATCAGAATGACAATCAGCCCGCCGAGGCCGATTTTCACCTTTTTGCCGATTTGTTTTTCGCTGAACACCGGCGCAGTGCTGATCAGCGCCAGAATGCGCAGCAGCGGCCAGAAATAGTGGCTAAGCCAGACGCCGAACTGTGCGCTGTCAACGGTGAGCATGGCTAACCAATCAGATTCGGCAGGTTGCTGAACAGCGTGCGCATATAGTCCAGCAGCAGGTTCAGCATCCACGGCCCGGCAACCACGATAGTGGCGACCACCGCCAGAATTTTGGGAATGAACGACAACGTCATTTCGTTGATCTGGGTGGCGGCCTGCAACAGGCTTACCACCAGGCCGCTGACCAGTGCGGCGAGCAGCAGCGGGGCGGATAGCGCCAGCGCCACTTTCATCGCCTCGGTGCCCAGCGCCATGACCGATTCGGGTGTCATTGTGAGTTCCTCAGTGGCTGCGTAGCGGCCACCTGAATAAATTTACGAATAAAAACTCTGCGCCAGCGAGCCGAGCAGCAATTGCCAGCCGTCCACCAACACAAACAGCATCAGTTTGAACGGCAGTGAAATGGTGGCTGGCGGCACCATCATCATCCCCAGCGCCATCAACACGCTGGCGACCACCAGATCGATAATCAGAAACGGAATAAATACCGTGAAGCCGATTTGGAACGCGGTTTTCAGTTCGCTGGTGACGTAAGCCGGCAGCAGAATGCGCATCGGCACCGCTTCCGGCCCGGCCAGCGGCGGCTGGTTGGCGAGCCTGGCGTACAGCGCCAGATCGGTTTCACGCGTCTGGCGCAGCATAAACTCGCGCAGCGGTTGGGAACCTTTATCCAGTGCCGCGTCCAGGCTGATTTTGTCCTGGCTGAACGGCAGATAGGCGTCCTGATAGACCTTGTCGAAGACCGGCGACATGATGAAAAAGGTCAGGAACAGCGCCAGCCCGAGCATCACCTGATTCGGCGGCGCCGAGGGGGTGCCGAGCGCGTTGCGCAGCAACCCGAGCACGATGATGATGCGGGTGAAACTGGTCATCATCAGCAGCATGGCGGGCAGGAAGCTGAGAGACGTCAGCAGCACCAGCGTCTGTACCGGCAGCGACCAGCTTTGGCCGCCGTCGGCGAGCGGTTGGCTGATCAGGCCGGGCAACTGTGCCAACGCCGCCGGGCTGACGAGCAGCAGGGTGGCAGCCAGCCAGGGCATATTCTTCCCGCTTCGATAAAGCGGAGCGACACAATGAGCGATGGATTTCATGCCGATTTTTCCGGACGTTTCAGAACTTTTTGCATCAGTTGGCGAAAGTCAGCCGGCGCGGCGTCGGCTGCTTCGCTATCCCGCGCTGGAGCCGGCAGTGTATGCAACGGGGTGATTTGTTGCGCGGTCACGCCCAGCACCAGCAGGGTGTTATCCACTTCAATCACCACCACCCGCTCACGCTGCCCGACCTGGCAACTGGCGCGCAGGTTGAGCAGTTTGCTGTTGCGCGCCTGAGGGGCAAACCCCAGGCGGCGGAACAGCCAGCCGGCCAGCAGGATCAGCAGCAGAATGCCGCCCAGCGCAGTGCTGACTTGCGTCAGCACCGAGCCGGCCGGCAGTGCCGGTGCAGCGGGTTGCAGTGTGCCCTGGCCGGGCACGGCGGTACCTGGGTTCATCAGCGGCTCAGGCGGCGCATGCGTTCGGAGGGGGTGATGATGTCGGTGATGCGTACGCCGAACTTGTCGGCCACCACCACCACTTCGCCCTGGGCGATCAGGTAGCCGTTGATCAGAATGTCCAACGGTTCACCCGCCAGCCCGTCCAACGCCACCACCGATCCCTGCGACAGGCGCAGCAGCTCTTTGATGGTCATTTTGGTGCGGCCCAATTCCACGGTCAGCTTGACCGGGATATCCAGGATCAGATCGATATCCTGCAGGCTGCCGACGGCATCCTGCGCCTCCAGCGACTTGAATACCGCGTCGGTTGCGGACGTTTTTTCGGTCGCTTGCTGTTCGTTAAACGCATCAGCCCACAGATCGTCCACGGATTCCTTTCCTTCGCCAGACGGTTGCTTAGGATCACTCATTTGGGCTGTTCCTCACTCAGAGCATTCAAAATAGGGTTAATCAAATGTTCAACACGCAGGGCGTACTGCCCGTTTAACGTGCCATATTGGCTGGTCAGAACCGGTACGCCGTCCACGTGGGCGATCAGGCGTTCCGGTTTATCGATCGGTAATACGTCACCCGGCTGCAGCTGCAGGATTTTTGACAGCCGCATCGGGATATCGACGAAGTTGGCAATCAGCTCCAGCTCGGAATGTTGCACCTGCTTCACCAGCGTTTCACGCCACTGGCTGTCTTCCTGCCGCGAGTTTTCCAGCGGCGGGTTGGTCAGCAGTTCGCGCAGCGGTTCGATCATCGCGAACGGAATGCAGATGTTGAATTCACCGCTCAGCGCACCGATTTCCACCTGGAACGGGGTGGTGACCACGATGTCGTTCGGCGAGGTGGTGATATTGGTGAATTTCACCTGCATTTCGGCGCGCACGTATTCCACATTGATCTTGTAAATCGCGCTCCAGGCGTCGCCATAGGCATCCAGCGCCAGGCGCAGCATGCGTTTGATCACCCGCTGTTCGGTTGGCGTGAACTCGCGGCCTTCCACTTTGGTCGGAAAACGTCCGTCGCCGCCGAACAGGTTATCGACGGCGATAAACACCAGGCTCGGCGCGAACACGAACAGCGCGGTGCCGCGCAACGGGTTCAGGTGCACCAGGTTGAGGTTGGTGGGCACCGGCAGGTTGCGGGCGAATTCGTGATACGGCTGGATCCTGATCGGGCCGACGGTGATGTCCGGGCTGCGTCGCAGCAGGTTGAACAGCCCCATACGGAACTGCCGGGCAAAACGTTCATTGATAATTTCCAGCGCGTGCAGCCGTTCGCGCACCACTCGGCGCTGGGTGGTCGGATCGTAAGGCTTGACCTCGCTCTCGTTGCTGACCACCGCTTCGGGTTCATCCCCCGCGCTGTCGCCGTTGAGCAAGGCGTCGATCTCTGCCTGTGAAAGAATGCTGTCGCCCATAGTGATTACCGCAATATGAAGGCGGTGAACAGCACGTCGCTGACCACCTGCTTCGGTTGTCCCTTAACCAGCGGCGGGCTAAGCACGTCCTTAATCTGCGCCACCAGTTGCTGTTTCCCTTGTTCACTGCTCAGTTGACCCACTTCCTGACGGGAGAGCAGCATCAACAGGCGGCTGCGTACTTCCGGTAGAAAATCGTTCAGCTGGCGGCGGGTGTTTTCGTCCGGTAAGCGCAACGTCAGGCCGATATACAACACGCGATCGGGGTTGTTATCCGGCGTAACCAGATTGACGGTAAAAGTATCCAACGGCATAAACACCGGCGCAGCCGGCGGCAGTGCTTTGGCGGCGGGTTGAGCGCCGTCTTTGTGCTGTTTCAGTTGCCACCAGCTGTAGCCTGCCGCGCCGCAGGCGAGGACGGTAATCAACACCAGCAGGATGACCAGGAGGGGGCGTTTCGATGCTGCCGGTAGGGTGTTTTGAGACATAGCTAAATCAAATTCCTGTAGTGACACCCGAGAGTCTACGAACCGCTGCCGGGCATAGCGCGCGCAAAAGCCTCACGCATGACATGTAAAGGTATTATCGCGCCTATTCCGGTGTGCAATAGCCAGAATAGGCGGGGAAAAACGTGCCAGCTTGAACGTTTGCCGCTGCTCAGGCGAAAATATCAACGCCGCTGACGGCGCGGGCCATCGCCTGCAATTGCGTCGGGGCGATGAGGGTTTCGGCGGCCAGATCGCTGTCGCCGTGGCTATCGCGGTAGGTCGGTCGGCCCCGATCGTCCGCCGTCTGCTGCTGTGGCTGTTGCCACTGCGGCGTGGGCTCGCCGCCAACGCTGCTTTGCCCCAGATTGATGCCGCTTTCCGCCAGAGCATGGCGCAGTTGCGGCATGGCGGCTTCCACCGCGGCACGCACCTGGCCGTGCGCTGAAGCGATGTGCAACTGTGCCTGGCTATCGTCCAGTTTGAGGGTGATTTGCAGCGCACCCAGTTCCTGCGGGTGCAGGCGCAGTTCGGCGCTTTGCTGACCGTTGCGATGGAACATCAGTACCTGCTGGTTCAGCGCCTGTTGCCACTCCGGGCTGCCAAGTTGGGCGTTCAATTGCGGCGTCGGCGGGGCGGTGACCAGGGAAGCGCTTGGCGTTGTCGCTACGACCGGGCTGGCGACCGGCGGCACCATCAGGTGATTGGCCGGTGCCTGAGGCTGGGTATCGGCGCTGAATTTTAGCGGCGCTGCATCCGGTTGGTCATGGGGGGCCGCGGTTGGCTGCGGGCCGTCGGTGCGCGCGTCAAGGTTCAGCGGTTTTTCGGTCACTGGCGACGTGGCTTTTGGGGACGGCGTCATCGGGATGCCTGCGGCATTGGGCTGTTGATTCAGCGCGACGCCCAGCAGGGCGGCGGGGTGCGCCGGATCCTGTTCGCTTTCAAGGCTTAGCCCCGTTGCGGACGCGATCGGCGCGGCAGGGGTAACGGCCAGCGGCAGCATGGCGAACAGCGCCTGCAGCGTGGCGGCATCTATTTCACCGGCGGGGCGCAAGACGGCATCCGGTTTTTTATCTTGCGTCTTGTCATCGCCGCCCGCCGCGACTGGCGGCTGAGTATCGCTTAACAAGGCGGGCGCCAACAGCCCATCGCGTTCACTGAAGGCGGCGAGCAGTGGGTTTAGCGGGTTGCGGCTCAGCGCCGGCGTGTTGTCATCTTCTGCGCTCAGTAGCGCCGGCGGCAGCTTGCCCTCATCTTTGTCGGCCGGCAGCGTACGTGCGCCGAGCAGCAGGGCAAAGGCCGAAGACAGCTGCGAGTCATCCATCGGCAACTGCGCGTCCGGCAGCACGCCGGCATCGCCAGGCGCTATGCTGCCCGGCAAGGCATTCAGGTTCATGGGTGTAGATTCCTTTGTGAACTGCGTTGAGCGAACTCGTCCATCAGTTTTTGATCCCGTTTGTTCTCCACCTGCCGTTCCGCGCTTTGGGCGCGGGTATGCAGAGTGTCGAAGGCGTTCAGCCGCTGCTGTTTGTCCTGCCACTGTTTCATTGCGTGGTCTACCTTCTGGCCCCACTGCATCAGTTGCCGGCGATGCTGATCGATGGCCTGCTCCAGCGTGCCGATAAACTGCTGGTAGTTTTGCCAGTGCGAAGAGTCCATTCCGTCACTCAACTGGTGATTCAGCTTCTGGCGGTACTCGTCTTGATAATTGAGCAACATGGAAAGCTGTTGTTCGGCCGCCTGTTGCGCTTTGCGCACCTGGCCCAACTGTTGCGTAGCCTGTTCCACCGCATCCTGAGCCAGATCGCGCAGGGTAATCAGAGGTGACTGTGGTTTCATCGGGTTCAGCCTTTTGTGACGTTAAACGATCAACTGCTGTAACTGTTGGCAGGCGTCGTCGTAACCGCTGCGTTCAAAAATGCCCTGCTGCAGATAGGCTTCCATCTGCGGGTACAGCGTCATGGCCTTATCCAGCAGCGGATCGCTACCCGCTACGTAGGCACCGACGCTGATCAGATCGCGGTTACGCTGGTAACTGGCCAGCATCTGTTTGAAATTGCGCACCCGGCGGTAGTGTTCTTCGTCGATAAGCGAGGTCATGGCGCGGCTGATAGAGGCTTCGATGTCGATCGCCGGGTAATGGCCTGCCTCCGCCAGCCGACGCGACAGCACCACGTGGCCATCGAGGATGGCGCGTGCCGAGTCGGCTATCGGATCTTGCTGGTCATCGCCTTCGGTCAGTACGGTATAAAACGCGGTGATCGACCCGCCGCCGCTGATGCCGTTGCCTGCACGCTCCACCAGCGCCGGCAGTTTGGCGAACACGGAGGGCGGATACCCTTTGGTGGCCGGCGGCTCGCCGATAGCCAGCGCGATTTCACGTTGCGCCATGGCGTAGCGGGTGAGCGAATCCATAATCAACAGCACGTGCTGACCGCGATCGCGGAAGTCCTCGGCGATGCGTGTGGCATAGGTGGCGCCCTGCATACGCAACAGCGGCGAGACGTCCGCCGGGGCGGCGATCACCACCGAGCGCGCCCGGCCTTCGGTGCCGAGGATATTCTCGATAAAATCTTTGACTTCGCGGCCGCGTTCGCCGATCAGACCGACGACAATCACGTCGGCCTGGGTATAACGCGCCATCATGCCTAACAAGACGCTTTTACCGACGCCGGAGCCGGCAAACAGCCCCATGCGCTGGCCGCGCCCGACGGTCAGCAAGCCGTTGATGGTGCGCACGCCGACGTCCAGCACCTGTTCGATCGGCGTGCGTTGCAGCGGGTTGAACGGGGCGGTGATCAATGGCGCGCGATAGCCGGTTTCCGGCGCGGGCAGGCCGTCGAGCGGTTTGGCGCTGCCGTCCAGCACCCGGCCCAGCAGCGCCGGGCCGAGCGGCAGTTGCTTGCCGGCGCTTTGCCCTTCCGGCGCAACGCGGGCGTAAACCCGTGCGCCGGGCACGATGCCTTCCACTTCTTCCAGCGGCATCAGGAACAGCCGCTGGCCGTTAAAACCGACCACTTCGCTTTCCACTTCCTGCACCTCACCGCCGCTGTGACGTTCGATCAGGCAGGTGGCGCCGATCGGCAATTGCAAGCCGGTGGCTTCCAGTACCAACCCGGTGGCGCGTGTCAGGCGGCCGTAGCGGCGAACCGTAGGCGTGCAAGCGATGCGTTTTTCCAGCGTATCCAGCGAGGACAGCCAGCGGCCGAGGCGAGCGGTCATTACACGTCTCCCGGTGCAGCCAGGCGGCAGAGTTCGTGCCAGCGGGTCGCCAGGCTGGCATCGAGATCGCCTTCTTCGGCGCTGACCTTGCAGCCGCCGGGGTGCAGTTGACCGTCCGCCAACAGCCGCCAGCCGTGCAGGCTGAGCGTGGCCCCCAGTTGCTGTTCGATACGCTGATAGTCGTCCGGGTGCACGCGCAACTGCGGCTTGCCGCTGAACATCGGCTCTTGCTGGATCAACTGCTGGATCTGCGCCAGCAGGGCGGTACCGTCGCATATCGGCGGTTGACCGAGCACCTGTTTGGCGGCGGTCAGCGCCAACTGCATCAAACGCGAAGCGATCACGCTGTCGAGCGCATCGAGCGTGTGCTGAAACTCGGTGATCAGTTGCTGCCAGTGTGCGGTCAGCGGCTGTTGTTGCTGCTGCGCCTCCAGCAAACCCTGCCGGCGCCCCTCTTCCATACCGGCCTGGAGACCCGCTTCATAGCCTTTTTGCTGGCCGTCGGCATAGCCCAGCTGTTGGCCTTGCTGCTCCGCCTGCAGGCGCAACTGGAGCAACTGCTGTTGCCGATCGGCGCTGTCGTCCGGCGACAGGGCGTCCGTTTCAATGGGCAGCAAAGGCTCGATCGGCGGTTTGGGTTCCAGCAGATCGTTGAGCGACCAGGGCTGCCAGGGCAGGGTGTTAATGCGATCAGACATAGGTGTCCTCGCCACCGCCGATAATCATTTCGCCGCTCTCCGCCAATCGGCGCACAACCAGCAGGATGGCTTTCTGTTCGTTCTCCACCTGCGACATGCGCATCGGGCCACGGTTGGCCAGATCGTCGCGCAGAATGTCGGCGGCGCGTTGCGACATGTTTCTGAGGAACTTCTCGCGCAACGGCTGTTCCGCGCCTTTGAGCGCAACCAGCAGCGATTCGCCTTCCACTTCCTGCAACAGGCGCTGGATGCTGCGGTCGTCGACTTCCACCAGATTTTCGAACAGGAACATCTCGTCGATGATCTTCTGGGCCAGCTCGCCGTCGTATTCGCGCATGGCGTCGATAACGGCTTCTTCCTGCTGGGTTTTCATCAGGTTGATAATCTCGGCTGCGGTGCGTACGCCGCCCATCTTGCTGCGCTTGAGGTTCTGGCCGTCGAGCAGGTTGTTCAGCACCTCGGTCAGTTCCGCCAACGCCGCCGGTTGCACACCGCCGAAGGTGGCGATGCGCAGCATCACGTCGTTGCGCAGGCGTTCGTCGAACAGCGCCAGAATATCCGCCGCCTGGCCGCGCTTCAGATGGACCAGAATGGTAGCGATGATTTGCGGATGTTCGTCGCGGATCAGATCGGCGGCGCTCATCGGCTCCATAAAGTTGAGGGTTTCCATGCCGGTGGTGGTCTCGCGCGATTCGAGAATGTCCTCCAACAGGCTGGAGGCGCGCTCTTCACCCAGGGCTTTGACCAGCACCGAGCGCAAGTAGTCGCTGGCATTGACGCTCAGCGCCGCGTACTGTTCGGCATCGTCTTCGAACTCGCGCAGGACTTCGCCCAGCTGTTTGTGCGAGACCTGGCTCATGCTGGCCATGGTGCCGCTGAGCTGCTGCACTTCACGCGAGGAGAGGTGTTTGAACACCTCGGCGGCGCGGTCTTCACCCAAGGTCATCAACAGGATGGCGCTTTTTTCGGTTCCGGTCAGACTCATAATTCGTTACTCATCCATTGGCGGATTACCAGAGCGACCACGCGCGGGTCTTTATCAGCCAGATCGCGGATCCGCTGGCTCTGGACTTCTGCACTGACGCGCTGCTGCGATTTTCTGTGCTGCGCCAGCTCCTCATTGCTCGGTTTATTGTTGTCGGCCGGCTTGGCCATCGGTGCATTGGCGGCGGCGAGCGCGGCCTGTTGCACCGCCTGACGGTTTTGCAGTTGCGGGCGCACCAGCTTGCGCCACAGCAGCCAGGCCGCCAGCAAGACCAGCAGATAGCGACCGGCATCGAACAGACGATCGATAAAGTTCTGGGTTTGCCAGAACGGCAGTTCGCCACCGGTGACTTCGGTATCGGTAAACGGCGTATTGACCACATTCAGGGTATCGCCGCGGCTGCTGGAGAAGCCCATGGATTCACGCACCAGCGATTCGATCTGCGCCAGTTGCTCTTTGCTCATCGGCAAGGGTTTGCCGTCTTTATCGACGCCGCGATAGTTGACCACTACCGCCACCGACAGCCGCTGTACCGTCCCGGCTTTCTGCTGAGTGTGGCGGATGGTGCGATCGACCTCATAGTTGGTGGTTTCATCGCGACGGGTATTCTGTGGCCCGCTGCCGTTGGCTGCAGTGCTGCGGGTTGCGGCGGCGTTAGGTTTTGCGCCGTTGGCGTTATTGCCGGCAGCAGCGTTGGTTTTGGCGGTTTCTATCGGCGCAGTCGCCGGCGCGCTGGGTTGATTGGAGAGTGCACCCGGTACGCCGCCGACCTGCGGTCCGCCAAGCTGTTCGCTCTGGCTCATTTGCTGAGAACGCACGGCGGCCTGATTCGGCAGTTGGTTCGGTTGGTATTCTTCGTCGGTTTGCTCGCGGGTGGCGAAATCGATCTGCGCGGTGACCTGGGCGTGCACGTTGGCATTGCCGACCATTGGCGCCAGAATCGCTTCGATGCGGCGTTGGTAGCGGTTTTCCACTTCGTTGGTGTATTTCAGCTGCGCCGCGTTCAGATCGCGACCGGCGCCGTCAGACTGGGTCAGCAGGCGACCGGCCTGATCGACTACCGTGACGTTGCCCGGCGGCAATCCGGCCACGCTGCTCGAGACCATATAAACGATAGCGTTGATCTGGCCGTCATCCAGCGCTCGGCCGGGTTGCAGCGTCAGGGTGACGGAGGCGGAAGGGGATTTCTGTTCGCGGACAAACAGCGAAGGCTTGGGCAGCGCCAGATGCACACGGGCATTTTGTACCGGCCCCAGCGACTCGATGGTGCGGGACAGTTCGCCTTCCAGCGCACGCTGATAGTTGATCTGCTCACTAAACTGACTGATGCCGAATTTTTCCTGATCCAGCAATTCGAAGCCCACCGCACCGCCTTTCGGCAATCCCTGCTGCGCCAGACGCAGGCGGGTTTCATGGACCTTATCGGCCGGTATCATCAACGCAGCACCGTTTTCGGCAAACCGATAAGGGATATTCATCTGCGTCAATTGGGTAACGATGGCACCGCCGTCGCGATCGTTAAGATTGCTGTACAGCACGCGGTAATCCGGGCTTTTCGCCCATAACAGCAACGCGACCACAATGGCGATTGCCGCAGAAGCGGCGATCAGCAGTGGGATTTTCGGGTTGGCGCGCAGACGGTCCCACAGGGCTTGCAGGCCATTTTCGCGGCTTTCGGTGGCGGTTATTGAAGCACTCATTTTATCCCGTGTCCTTCAATGTCGCTCAGTATCCGGTGCAAGCCACGGCGTAGCTCCCTGCCAGGCTGATGAACGGTGTGGTTAGCGTTGTGTGGTGACAAAACAGACTCCCTGATACACATATCTTCTAAATAGCGGCGCTCCCATTTCTGGGCGTGCCATTATTTGCCCTTAAGGGCGATTTCGATGGCTCGATAAGCCGGGTTTTTTGCAGTTAATTAGCCGCTTTAGGATAAAAATGCTGTGGTAGGCTCCTCAGCATCAAAGTAGTGCCTGATGAAAACTCATCCGGCAGCAGAGTCTTTATTGAGGTCACAATGGCAATTCAGGGGATTGAAGGGGTATTGCAGCAATTGCAGGCCACGGCGATTCAGGCGGGGCAGATTGACCAGGGTTCAGCGGTGCAGGGCGTCAGTTTTGCCGGCGAGTTGAAAGCGGCTATCGGCAAGATCAGCGATACCCAGCAGGCTGCGCGCAAACAGGCGCAAGATTTCGAACTGGGCGCGCCGGGCGTCAGCCTGAACGACGTGATGGTCGATCTGCAAAAATCCTCCATCTCGCTGCAAATGGGCGTGCAGGTGCGCAATAAGCTGGTTTCCGCCTATCAGGAAGTGATGAATATGGCGGTGTGATGGATTGAGTTCTTTGAAATCAATCGCCTGAGTAAACGCATAAAAAACATGCTTTGTCTCAAATTGCTGAACTTATTGCTGGATTATAATCGTGCGAGTTTAAGGCATTTTAATTATCAGGTAATAAAAATGAGCAGCAAAAGCGAAAGCAGATGGCGATTTTTCAGTGTGTTAATATTGATCGTTTTAGTTGGATTGATCACGGTATTAATTAAACAAAGTTAAATAATCATTGGCCACTGCGCGTGGCCCTGCTGATTTATTTCCCCGCCAGCATCCGCATAGCGTCTTCTTCGTACAGCAGACCCATAAGCCACAGGCCGACAAGCAACACGGCAAGGGAAAGCAGCCATTTTTCGTTGAGCACCGTTGATTCACCTCTGGCGGTATTAAGGTTTGCCGATGCTATCGCACCTGACCATTTTCCGCTAACGCCGGGTGCATAAACGGTGAGTTCATTGTGCAATGATTTAATTTTGCAGGATGGACATCACTCCGGGTCCTCCATCAGGCTGAGGCGATAGGGCTGGATCGCGCCGGGCTCCATGATCCGCTGGTGCCCGCGAATGGCCGTTGGCGCAAAACCGAAACGTTTGCGGAAACGCTCGGCAAACCGCGAAGAACTTTCATAACCGACGTGCTGGGAGATGGCGGATATTGGCCAATCGGTAGATTGCAGCAGCGCCAGCGCGCTGCTCATGCGCACGTCGATCATTAAATTGCGCAACGCGGTGTTTTCTAAAGAAAGTTTGCGTCTCAGCATGACTTCGCTCATTGACAGACTTTCCGCCACTTTGGCCGCCGTCCAGATGTTATGCGGATCGGTCGCCAGGCAGCGGCGTACCCGTTGCGTTAAGTCGCGCGCCTCGTTATGCATAAAGCTGATGTCGAATTGCTTTAGCCAGAGCAGGATTTCCAGCATCTTGTGGCGGATGATGATCGGCGGGAAACGGTGTTTAAACGCCATCGCCAGACTGGTGGTCTCAAAACTGTGCATCAGCGCGCTGGGCAGGTTGCGTAAGGCCAACACCGCGTCGAACGGGGGTTGAGGGGCGGTTTCAGCGGGAGTTTGCTGTGCGTGGAACAACAGAGGATCGCAGGTAAGCAACTGACAACTGAATATGCCCTCATCGGAAAGGCCATTAATAATATCCACGGTTTGCCCCCCGCCGATAATCAACAGTTCTCCCGCATGAGCCACCACTTCATGTTGTTGCCAGCGCACGCGTTTGTGGCCTTGCTGTACCAGATACAGATGAGGTTGCTCAAAATAAACTGAAGGGAATAATAATTCAGTATGCTGAATGATGTGCGCAGAGGCACCAATCCCAGGACAAAGATTAATTGTACGTTCCATCGATATTCATTTCGCAGCCATTATCTGGGAATATCTTTACGCTTTGATGGGCGTCGGAGCAACATTTTTCCATGCGTTGTGAAGCACAACGACGTGTTTTATCTATCAAAAATCAATTTCCTGCTGAACAGAAAACGTCCGTGTCGGAGTGATATTTATCCGTATCCTAGGGGCGCCGCATGCTGCGCCGCGTTAGCCGGGGCGATTATATTCGCCCCTATGGAGCCTGGGTGATAAATATGATGGGCATGAGTAATTCAAATATCATGGATTAATATCCTGAATTAATCGGGTGTAAATAGCGTATGGTGCTATTTATCCATAAAATGTCGTTATTATAACTGGCTCACCGGATTTGCGGTTCCCCTAATAGCAGGGCGCGATCGTGAAACTGACCGTAGGTGCTGTTGACCACGCTTTGGCGCGTCGATTGGCCAATCAATTCTTTCAACTGGTCCATGCGGCGTTGCAACAGGCGTTTCAGCTCGTTTTCGTTGTCCAGGATCTGCTGCAGCTTATTGCGCAACAATTCCTGCAACGCCATTGATGGTCCCGCTTTGCCGGTAAAATCGGCGGTTTTCTCTACCGCCTGAACGTAGGCCAGCTCCAGCTCGACCAGGTCTTCCCATCTTTCCGTTTGCGCCAGCGCGAGCATTTGGCTGCTCAGGGCATAAATTTGCTGATACGCGGCTAGCAGTTGCTGTTGACGTTCCATTATACGGCGTCCTGAGAAGGGTGATAATTGGGACCAATCTGGCGCCAGGCGTCAGCAATATTTTCCAGCAGCTTGACCACTTCGGCGATCGCCGCTTCGTCGTTATGCAGATTGGCCTGCATCAGGCGCCGTTTCATATAGTCATACAGCGCAGCCAGATTATCGGCCATCTCGCCACCTTGATCGTGGTCGAGGCCGTTTTTCAGGCCGTTATCAATAATGTTGATGGCTTTTGATATGGCCAGCCCTTTGCCGGCGATATCACCCTGATTCATCAGAATGCGTGCGCGTAACAGGGCGCTGAGCGCCCCGTCGAAAAGCATCACGATTAACTGGTGCGGGCTGGCACTCATTACGCCACTTTCCAAACTGACCTGGGCGTAGGCCTTAGTTCCGCTACGGTTATACATGCGATTTATTACCTGGTTAAAAAGTTCTTATTTGGATGAGAACTGCTGGTTTAAATAATTACTGGTGCCATTGAGTTTGGACATCATGGTATCGAGTTGAACAAACTGTTGTTTATAGCGGTCTATGGTGCTCTGAATACTTTCTGTCACGCGGGTAATTTGCGTATTCAGGCGATCGAGATTGGTGTTGATACTCTTGGTCGCATTCTCGAGCACACCGCCGGCTTTAATATAATTTTGAATTTCATTGTGGATTTCGGTCGCCATGCCGGTATCCGTGCCATTGCCGGCAAAGAAATTCGCCACCTGGGCGGGTTTCTCATCGATGGCTTTCTTCAGTTTCTCGTTATCGAGCTCGAGTTTGCCGGTTTTAACATTGGTGGTGATCCCCAGATTGCCCAGCCCCTTCAGCTCCGGGTTATCCTGCGCCGCGCTGAGCGCGCTTTTGATTGAGGATTGAATGCCGCGCAGGGTGTTGTCGCCCAGCAGTGCGCCGTTTTTCGCCGACTGCTCTTCGCCGCTTTTCACTGGGGTAAACTTGGACAGCGAATTAAAGGTGTCCAGCAGAGAGTTGTAGCTGTCGACCCAGCTTTTGATTTTATCGGCGGAGCCGGTTTTATCGTTGCTGATCACCAGGTTTTGCGGCTCATCGACCTTGGTCTTGGTTTTCAGATCGAGGGTCACGCCTTGCAGGGCATCGGCAATGGTGTTGGTGCTGCGTTGGATCTCCGTGCCGTTAACCTTGATTTTGGCATCCTGCGCGGGAACCGTCTGCTTCATGGCCCCGCTGGGGATGCTGGAGTCGTAGCTCAGAATGTCGTTCAGCGCATCGTCATTATTGACCTTGATCGACATCTTGTTGCTTTCGCCGGTGGCCGAGGAGCTTAACGCCAACTGATACTTGTTATCGCCAACGCGCATGATGCTGGCGTTGACGCCCGCTTTCGCACCGTTGATCGCATCGCGCATTTCCAGCAGCGAGGTTTGATCGTCATTCAAAGGGATATTAACGGTTTTGGCCGGGTTACCTTGGGTGATGCTGATGGTGCGGCCGCTGGCACCGGAGGTACCGAGTTCGGCGGCCTGATCGCTAATGGCCGCCTGAGTCGTCAGCGTCTGGGACTGCGCCAACTGTTCGACTTCGACCACATAGTTGCCCGGTACCGCTTTGGCATTGGTGGTGATGGTGAACTGATCGTGGGTGCTGGCGGTGGTGTTATTAAAGAAATCAGGTTTGGCCAGATCTTTGCTCAGGGTATCAAACTTCTCCAGCGAGCCTTTCAGGGTGCCGTAAGCGGTCAGTTTTGCGTTGTAGCTGGTCTGCTGGGTGGTGTAGGGCGTCAGACGTTGCTGCTCCGCTTTGGTCAGCTTGTCCAGCAAGCCGTTGAGGTCGAGTCCTGAGCCGATGCCTAATGAACTGATCGATGCCATTCGTAATTCTCCTTAATAATGACTTTATTCGCTTTACGCGTTTATCGGCCCAGTGGAGAAAAAGTTTACTGAAAAAATAAAAAACCGATGGCGCAATAGAGGAAGGAAAAACAGCGTTATTTATGCCATTGCCCGAAAGCGAAAAAAAAATAAAAAATTTCTAAAGGTTGCAGGGGGAGGGCCGATACCTGATGGGACGGTGGTTAACGCCGTGGGCAACGAAGCCCGAACCTTTTAACCGTGATGCGAATATCGCAACTGATTCGTAAGGAAAGCATACAATGGCACAAGTAATTAACACCAACAGCCTGTCGCTGATGGCGCAGAACAACCTGAACAAATCCCAATCCACTCTGGGCACTGCGATCGAGCGTTTGTCTTCCGGTCTGCGTATCAACAGCGCGAAGGACGATGCTGCGGGTCAGGCGATCTCTAACCGTTTCACCGCTAACATCAAAGGCCTGACTCAGGCTTCCCGTAACGCTAACGACGGTATCTCTTTGGCGCAGACCACCGAAGGCGCACTGAACGAAGTCAACGACAACCTGCAAAACATCCGTCGTCTGACCGTACAGTCCCAGAACGGTTCCAACTCTTCCAGCGACCTGCAGTCAATCCAGGACGAAATCACCCAGCGTATGTCCGAGATCAACCGTATCTCTGCGCAAACCGATTTCAACGGCGTGAAAGTGCTGAGCGGCGACCAGAAGCTGACCATTCAGGTGGGCGCCAACGATAACGAAACTATCGATATCGACCTGAAAAACATCAACTCTTCTACTCTGGGCCTGGACAAGTTCAGCGTTGCGACCTCCATCGATCCTACCAAAGTGGGTGGCGCGGCGACGACTGTACCAAACGGCAAAGATATCGCCATCACCAACACCACCAACAAGCAGGCTAACGGTGCAGCACCAGCCAGCTTTATCAAAGATGACGCGACCGGCGACGTTTACGCGGTAGGTACCGATGGTAAGAACTACCTGGCCACCGTTGACAAAACTTCAGGTGACATCACTGCGATCGCAGCGACTGACACCACCGGCCTGGCCAGCACCAGCGCTACTACTACCGTTAAGCAGGAAGTGACTGCAACCGGCGCTGACGCGGCTAACCTGAAGTCTTATGACAGCGGCAAATCTTACGTTATCCAGGAAGGCACTGGCGCAAATGCCAAATACTTCAAAGCTAACGTAGACTCTGCGGGTAAAGTCAGCAAAGGCGCAGAAATGAGCACCACGCCGACCACTGAGGATCCGCTGTCTGTATTGGACAAAGCGCTGTCACAGGTTGACTCACTGCGTTCTTCTCTGGGTGCGGTACAGAACCGTTTCGATTCTGTTATCAACAACCTGAACAGCACCGTGAACAACCTGTCCGCTTCTCAGTCCCGTATTCAGGATGCCGACTACGCGACCGAAGTGTCCAACATGAGCCGTGCCAACATCCTGCAACAGGCAGGCACCTCCGTTCTGGCACAGGCTAACCAGTCTACCCAGAACGTGTTGACCCTGCTGCGTTAATCGATCTCCGCGATTAACCTGTCGTAAAGAACCCTGCTTCGGCAGGGTTTTTTTATGGTGCGCGCCCAGAAGTTAATGCATGGCGCAAATAAAGCCTATTTTGTGCGACTGTTCAGCCGATTGGCATTTTGCCCCCTACGGATAATAGCGCTGACTCTCTTATCCGCAGGTTTTAGACATAGTGAGCGATCTGTATACCGCCGAAGGCGTGATGGACAAAAATTCTCTCTGGCTGCGCTATGTTCCGTTAGTGCGCCACGAGGCGTTGCGCCTGCAAGTCAGGCTGCCCGCCAGCGTGGAGCTCGACGATCTGCTGCAGGCCGGGGGAATCGGGTTGTTGAACGCCGTTGAGCGTTATGACGCCCTGCAGGGAACCGCCTTTACCACGTATGCGGTGCAGCGCATTCGCGGCGCAATGCTCGATGAGCTGCGCAGCCGCGACTGGGTGCCGCGCAGCGTGCGTCGGCATGCGCGTGAAGTGGCACAGGTGATGCGGCAACTGGAACAGCGGCTCGGCCGCCCGGCCAGTGAAGTGGAGGTCGCGCAGACGCTGAATATCCCGCTGGATGAGTACCGTCAAATACTGTTGGACACCAATAACAGCCAGCTTTTCTCCTACGACGAATGGCGTGAAGAGCATGGCGAAAGCGCAGAGCCGCTGCTGGAAGGGCACGAAGAAGCCAACCCGTTGCATCATCTGCTGGAGGGCAACCTCCGACAGCGGGTGATCGACGCTATCGACGCGTTGCCGGAGCGCGAAAAAATGGTGCTGACGCTGTATTACCAGGAAGAGTTGAACCTGAAAGAGATCGGCGCCGTGCTGGACGTGGGGGAATCGCGCGTCAGCCAACTGCACAGTCAGGCGATCAAGCGGCTGCGCGCCCGCCTGGCGGCCGAAAATTGAGGCGAATCAACGCTTACCCTTCAACCTGATTACCGTTGCGATAACCGGACTGCCTTATGCCAGGAATATTATTGAAAAAACGGCCGCTGAGCCGTTATTTGAAAGATTACAAACACAGCCAAACCCATTGCTCCCAGTGCGGTAAGTTATTGGATCGCATGGCGTTGGTGTTCCGAGGCAAGATCATTAACAAAGATGCCATTGCGCGCATGGACCAGCCGATTGACGATAACGTCTGGCTGAATGTGCAAAATGAGCTGACCGCGCTATGCCGTTTTTGCAGTGAGATTTCCTGCAACAGCCATCCGAGCTATTTCGATATCATGGCGTTCAAACAGTATCTGTTTGAGCAGACCGAGATGAGCCACAGCACTATCCGCGAATACGTGGTGCGTCTGCGTCGGCTGGACGAAATGCTGGTGGCGCGCAACTATCCGGCGGACAAGTTCGCCAGCAGCAATAACCATCAGCGCATTATCGAAGACTTGCCCAGCGCCGCACACAATAATTACCGCATCGCTCTGCGTAAATACGACCAATATATCGCCTGGCAGAAAAGTTACTGATCCCGTCTCCCCGGCGCGCCGGCCGGGGGTTCACCGCTTTGCGTCTCATCAAAAAGAGTGATTATTCGGCCCACATCTGATAAATCTATGCTTTGGATGTTGATACCTGTTCCCTGGGGGACGTTGTGAATCTGCAACAGCAATTGGCGCAATTCCCGCGCCTGGATTTAGTCGGCTCTGCCACACCGCTCGAAAAACTGTCTCGCCTTTCAGACTACCTTGGCCGTGAAATTTACATCAAACGTGACGACGTCACGCCGATGGCGATGGGCGGCAACAAACTGAGAAAACTGGAGTATCTTGCTGCCGAGGCCCTGCGACAGGGCGCGGACACGCTGGTGACCGCCGGTGCCATCCAATCCAATCACGTACGCCAAACTGCGGCGGTAGCGGCAAAACTCGGCCTGCACTGCGTGGCGTTGCTGGAAAACCCGATCGACACCCAAGCGGAAAACTACCTCACCAACGGTAACCGTCTGCTGCTCGGGCTGTTCAACGCCGAAGTGGTGATGTGCGAAGCGTTGCACGATCCGCAGCAGCAATTGGCCGACCTGGCGACGCGTCTCGAAGGGCAGGGTTTCCGGCCTTATGTGGTGCCGGTGGGCGGCTCCAACGCGTTGGGCGCGTTGGGTTACGTGCAGTGCGCGCTGGAAATCGCCGAGCAGAGCCGGCGTAGCGGCGTCGCTTTCAGTTCGGTGCTGGTGGCTTCCGGCAGTGCCGGTACGCATGCCGGGCTGGCGGTCGGCCTTCAGCAACTGCTGCCGGAGACTGAACTGATTGGCGTTACGGTTTCGCGTAAAGTGATCGACCAATTACCCAAGGTTGAGCTGATTCAAAAAGCGCTGGCCTGCTCGTTAGGCATCGACACTCTGGCGCCGATCAAGCTGTGGGACGAGTATTTTGCGCCGCAGTATGGCATGCCCAACGACGAGGGCACGGCGGCGGTGCAGTTGCTGGCGCAGCAGGAAGGCGTGTTGCTGGATCCGGTCTATACCGGCAAAGCGATGGCCGGCCTGATCGACGGCATTGCCCAGCAGCGTTTTTGCGACGATGGCCCGATACTGTTCATTCACACCGGCGGTGCGCCGGCGCTGTTTGCCTACCATCCGCAGGTGTGACGGCAGCTTGTTATTCCATTTTGAACTATATTTATAATGTTATATTCCTTTGTGCGACCAAACGCACTGGTAAAGTGCTGATATCAAAAAGATAAACAACAGATGGGGTGTTTATGATCTTTTCCAAAGTTCGTCGTCAATTGCTGTTGGGCGTGATGACCGTTGCGCTGACCGCCGGTTTAAGCGCACAAACCTATGCCGCCGACAATCTGCTCCAGCAGGTCAAGCAGCGCGGCACTCTGATTGTCGGGCTGGAAGGCACCTATCCGCCATTCAGCTTCCAGGGCGAAGACGGTAACCTGACCGGTTTCGAAGTGGATTTCGCCAACGCGCTGGCACAGCACATCGGCGTGAAGGCCAAGCTGAACCCGACCAAATGGGACGGTATGCTGGCATCGCTGGAGTCGAAACGCATCGACGTGGTGATCAATCAGGTGACGATCTCCGACGAGCGCAAGAAGAAATATGATTTCTCAACGCCTTATACCGTGTCCGGTATTCAGGCGTTGGTGAAGAAGGGCAATGAAGGCACCATTGCCAAGCCGGAAGATCTGAAGGGTAAAAAGGTCGGCGTTGGCCTGGGTACCAACTACGAGCAATGGCTGCGTGAAAACGTGCAGGGCGTTGACGTACGTACCTATGATGACGACCCGACCAAATACCAGGACCTGCGCATTGGCCGTATCAACGCCATTCTGGTTGACCGTTTGGCGGCGTTGGATCTGGTGAAGAAAACCGGCGATACGCTGGCGGTCGCCGGCCCGGCGTTCTCTCGTCAGGAGTCCGGCGTCGCGGTGCGTAAAAACAACCCGGAACTGTTGGCAGCGATTGACCAGGCGATTGCCGAGATGCAAAAAGACGGCACGCTGGCGAAGATTTCCGAGAAATGGTTTGGCGCGGACGTAACTAAATAATGCACGAAAGTATTCAACTGGCGCTGGATTCAGCGCCATTTTTATTGAAGGGCGCGATACTGACCCTCCAGCTTAGTCTGGGGGGCATGGCGCTCGGTTTATTGCTTGGTTTTCTGTTGGCGCTGATGCGCCTTTCGCCATTATGGCCGCTGTCGTGGCTGTCGCGTATTTATGTGTCGCTGTTTCGCGGCACGCCATTGATCGCTCAGTTGTTCATGATTTATTACGGTCTGCCGCAGTTCGGCATCGAGTTTGATCCCTTCCCGGCGGCGCTGATTGGCTTGTCGCTTAACACCGCAGCCTATACCTCGGAAACCTTGCGCGCGGCGATTTCGTCGATTGAAAAAGGGCAGTGGGAAGCCGCAGCCAGCATTGGCATGACGCGCTGGCAAACCATGCGCCGGGTGATCCTGCCGCAGGCGGCGCGCACCGCCTTGCCGCCGCTGGGCAACAGTTTCATCGGCCTGGTGAAAGACACCTCGTTGGCGGCGACCATTCAGGTGCCTGAGCTGTTCCGTCAGGCGCAGTTGATCACTTCGCGTACGCTGGAAGTGTTTACTCTGTATCTGGCGGCATCGTTGATTTACTGGGTGATGGCGACCCTGCTTTCGGCACTGCAAAATCGTCTGGAAGCCCACGTTAACCGCCAGGATCAGGAGTAACGCATGAGTGCCATCGAAGTGAAAAAACTGGTCAAGCAGTTCAACGGCCAAACGGTGCTGCACGGGATCGATCTGGAGGTTAACGCCGGTGAAGTGGTGGCGATCATCGGGCCGAGCGGCTCGGGGAAAACCACCTTGCTGCGCAGCATCAATCTGCTGGAGGTTCCGGATTCCGGCACCATTCGCGTCGGCGATATTCAGATCGACGGTTCAAAGCCGCTGAGCAAACAGAAAAAACAGGTGCGGGCATTGCGCCAGCAGGTGGGCTTCGTGTTCCAAAACTTCAACTTGTTCCCGCACCGTTCGGTGCTGGAGAACATTATTGAAGGCCCGGTCATCGTTAAGGGCGAGAGCAAAGCCGGCGCCGAACAGCGCGCCCGTGCTTTGCTGGCCAAAGTCGGGCTGAGTGGCAAAGAGTCCGCTTATCCGCGCCGGCTTTCCGGCGGCCAGCAGCAACGCGTGGCCATTGCCCGCGCTCTGGCGATGCAGCCGGAAGTGATCCTGTTTGATGAACCCACTTCCGCGCTCGATCCCGAGCTGGTGGGCGAGGTGCTCAACACCATTCGCTCGTTGGCAGAAGAGAAGCGCACCATGGTGATCGTGACGCATGAAATGAGCTTTGCCCGCGACGTTGCCGACCGCGCCATTTTTATGGACCACGGGCGCATCGTTGAACAGGGCCCGGCCAAAGAACTGTTCGCCAACCCGCAACACCAGCGCACCCAGCAATTCCTCGACAAGTTTTTGAATCAATGAGAAAGGGGGGCGTTTTGCCCCCCGACTCTCTACTAATCGACTTTCAATAATTCATTACGGGCGGCTGCGGCCAAAAAGGCGCTGCGGCTCCCATAGCCGGGATGCTGCTGCACCACTGAATCGATGCGGTTCAGCAAGCGGTGCGGCAGGGTGATATTTATCCGTTCCGCCCGCCCATCGAACTTATCCATATTGATATCGACCAGCAGCCACTGCCCGCCGTTCAGGGCGTCGTTTTCCTGTGCCAGATGGAAGGAAACGGCCTGTGGGCGCGGGATGGCCTGGTTGTCTTCGCTCAGAAGTTCGAAATGCGCGTCCAGCGCGCCTTTGGCATCTTCAAAGGCTTTATCTAGGGTGTCGCCGGCAAAATAACAGCCCGGCACATCGGGGAAGAAACCGCTGGCGCTGCCGTCGTAGTCTGAATGTACATAAGCAGGGTAGAACATAATTTCTCCTGTTAACTCATGGCGCCGGGTCAGCACAGCCCGGCATCTTTCATGATTTGGCGCAGCGTTCCCGGCTTCAGATCTTTACGCGGGTGTGGAACGGTGATCACCAGACGGGAACTCGGGTGTTTGAACTGATGGTGGCTTCCCTTTATCCGCTCTAAAACCCAATCTTCCCGTTCTAACAGCCTGATCGGTTCTGCACTTTTCACGCACTTATCATCCCTTTATTATACACACCATACACACTTAATGGCAACGAGATGACTACGCTAGCGTGCCGCTTTTGTGCAGACAATAAAAAACCCTGCACGGGTGCAGGGTTTGCGAGGGAGACAGCAGAGTGGATTACAAACGGCTGCAATCCCTCTTTAAAGGTTAACCGATGGTCATCAGGCTGGCGTTACCGCCGGCGGCGGCGGTGTTGACGCTGAGCGAGCGTTCGATCAGCAGGCGTTCCAGCAGGATGTTGGTTTCACCGTGGGCAAAGCCCTGTACCGAGACGATCGCGCCGCTGCGTTGGGCGATCTGTTCACACAGGGTGCGCAGCTGATCGGCGTCGCCGTGGTAAATGGCGGCGTCGAATTCCACCTTATCTTGCTGCCAGTCCTTGCTGAAGCTGATTTGTGCCTGAACAGCCGTCGGCAGGCGGCGGTATAGCGTGCGCTGCAATTCGGCTTCCGGCCACAGTACGCTGCTGCCAACTGCCAGCACTGCAGCCAGTTGGGTCAGCGCATCGGCCTCGTTGTCCGCCAGGCACAGCACGCGCTCACGCGGCAGCAGGGCGTAGGTGTTGCGTTCGCCGGTCGGGCCCGGCAGCGGTCGAACGGTGCCGCCCTGGCCCAGCTCGGCGTAACGTTGCGCCAACTGCACCAGATCGCTTTGTTTTTCGGCAATCGCCCACTGCTCGAGCGCCTGGTGGGCATTGAGCAGCAGCGGCCGCGCGGTGGCTTCCAGCGGGCGCTCGTCGTCCTGGCGGTTCAGGGTGCGCTGAACGGCGTCGTCCGGCCGGTTGGCCAGCAGGCGGTAGAGATACAGCGGGCCACCGGCTTTCGGGCCGGTGCCGGACAAGCCTTCGCCACCGAAGGGTTGCACGCCGACGACCGCGCCAACCATGTTGCGGTTAACGTACAGGTTACCCACTTTGGCGCGTTCGGTGACGCGGGCGATGGTTTCATCGATGCGGGTGTGAATGCCCAACGTCAGGCCATAGCCGGCGGCGTTGATCTGATCGACCAGCGACTCCAGATTGGTACGCTGGAAGCGGACCACATGCAGCACCGGGCCGAAGATCTCTTTTTGCAACTCGTCGAAGCTGTCCAGTTCGATCAGCGTCGGCTTGATAAAGGTGCCGCGTGACCACTCTTTTTCATCCTGCGCATTGCCTTTCGCCGCCTGATAGACCTTGCGGCCCTTGGCGCGCATCGCCTGGATATGACGTTCGATGCCGGTTTTGGCTTCGGCGTCGATCACCGGGCCGATGTCGGTAGACAGGCGTTCCGGGTTACCCATGCGGCATTCGGCCATCGCGCCGCGCAGCATTTGCAGCGTATGTTCCGCCACGTCTTCCTGAATGCACAGGATACGCAGCGCGGAACAGCGCTGACCGGCGCTGTCGAAGGCCGAGGCGACCACGTCCGTCACCACCTGTTCGGTCAGAGCGGAAGAGTCGACGATCATGGCGTTCAGGCCACCGGTTTCGGCGATCAATGGCGTTGGGCGGCCCTGCGGATCCAGGCGACCGGCGATGCTGCGTTGCAGGATGCCTGCCACGTCGGTGGATCCGGTAAACATCACGCCGCGCACGCGGGCGTCGTTGACCAGCACCGAACCGACGCTCTCACCCTGGCCCGGCAGCAGTTGCAGCACGCCTTGGGGAATACCGGCTTCCAGCAGAATGCGCACCGCCTGTGCGGCAATCAGCGGAGTTTGCTCGGCCGGTTTGGCCAGCACGCTGTTGCCTGCCGCCAATGCCGCGGCAATCTGGCCGGTGAAGATCGCCAGCGGGAAGTTCCACGGGCTGATACAGACCACCGGGCCCAGCGGGCGATGGCTGTCGTTGGCGAAGTCGTCGCGCACCTGGCCGGCGTAGTAATGCAGGAAATCGACCGCTTCACGCACTTCGGCGATGGCGTTGTTAAAGGTTTTACCCGCTTCGCGCACCAGGATGCCCAGCAGGCTTTGCAACTGGCCTTCCATCAGTTCTGCGGCGCGCTCAAGAATGGCGGCGCGTTCGGAAGGCGGGGTAGCGAACCAGATTGGGCCGGCGGCGGCGGCGGCGTCGAGCGCCCGGCTGACTTCCGCTTCGGTGGCTTCACGCACGTAACCGACCACATCGCCCGGCTCGGCCGGGTTAATCACCGGCTGTTCCACGCCCTGATCCAGCTCGGCGTCGATAATAGGTTCTGCACGCCATGGCTGGGTGGCGCTGGTCAACAGTGCGCTGGACAGCGAGGCCAGACGCTGTTCGTTGGACAGATCCAGGCCGCTGGAGTTGGTGCGCTTATCGCCATACAGCTCACGCGGCAGCGGAATGCGCGGGTGCGGCAGGCCAATCTGACCTTCGCTTGCGGCCAGGGCCTCGACTGCGGTGACCGGATCGGCGACCAGTTCGTCGAGCGGCAGGGTGGCGTCGGCAATACGGTTAACGAACGAGGTGTTGGCGCCGTTTTCCAGCAGGCGGCGCACCAGATACGCCAGCAGCGTTTCATGGGTGCCGACCGGCGCATAGATGCGGCAAGGGCGGTTCAGTTTGCCGTCGGCCACTTTGCCCACCACTTGCTCATACAGCGGTTCGCCCATGCCGTGCAGGCATTGGAACTCATACTGACCTGGATAATAGTTGTTGCCCGCCAGATGATAAATCGCGCTCAATGTGTGGGCGTTATGGGTGGCGAACTGCGGGTAAATCAGGTTTGGCACCGCCAGCAGTTTGCGGGCGCAGGCCAGGTAAGACACGTCGGTGTAGACCTTGCGGGTGTATACCGGATAGCCTTCCAGCCCGTCCATTTGGGCGCGTTTGATCTCGCTGTCCCAATAGGCGCCTTTCACCAGGCGGATCATCAGGCGGCGGCGGCTGCGTTGCGCCATGTCGATAACCGCGTCGATGGCGAACGGGCAGCGTTTTTGATATGCCTGGATCACGAAGCCAATGCCATTCCAACCGGCCAGTTGCGGTTCAAAGCACAGCTTCTCCAGCAGATCGAGCGAGATCTCCAGACGGTCCGCTTCTTCGGCGTCGATGTTAATGCCGATGTCATACTGCCGTGCTTGCAGGGTCAGCGACAGCAGGCGCGGGTAAAGCTCTTCCATTACGCGCTCGTACTGCGCGCGGCTGTAACGCGGGTGCAGGGCGGAGAGTTTGATCGAAATGCCCGGGCCTTCATAGATACCGCGGCCGTTAGAGGCTTTGCCGATAGCGTGGATAGCCTGCTGGTAGGATACCAGGTAGGCCTGCGCGTCGGTTTCGGTCAGCGCGGCTTCACCCAACATGTCGTAGGAATAGCGGAAGCCTTTGTCTTCGAGTTTGCGTGCGTTGGCCAGCGCTTCGGCGATGGTTTCGCCGGTCACGAACTGCTCGCCCATCAGGCGCATCGCCATATCCACGCCTTTGCGGATCAGCGGTTCGCCGCTTTTGCCGATGATGCGGTTCAGCGAAAGGGACAGATTGGCTTCGTTATGGGTCGATACCAGCTTGCCGGTGAACAGCAGGCCCCAGGTGGCGGCGTTAACGAACAGCGACGGGCTGCGGCCGAGGTGGGAATGCCAATTGCCGTTGCTGATTTTGTCACGGATCAGCGCATCGCGAGTTGGCTTGTCCGGAATGCGCAGCAGGGCTTCCGCCAGGCACATCAGCGCCACGCCTTCTTGCGAGGAGAGCGAGAACTCCTGCAGCAGACCTTGCACCATGCCGGCGCGGCCGTTTGCACTCTTTTGGTTACGCAGCTTCTCGGCGATGTCGTAAGCCATCTTGTGGGTAGCTTTGGCAAGATCGGCAGGTAATCGCGCCTGTTCGAGCAACATCGGCACCGCTTCAGTCTCCGGGCGGCGATAAGCGGCGGTAATGGCGGCACGATTGACCGACTGCGGTAAAATTTGTTCTGCAAATTCAAGGAATGGCTGGTGGGACTCTTCCAGCGCTTGCGGCATAATGTCGTCCGCTTCGGCCTGGGCCGCAGCGGCAAGTGCTGGAATTTCAGGAATATCGGAACCGCCCTCGAGACGCTCGAGGTAATTGAAAATGGCCTGCTTGATGAGCCAGTGCGGCGTGCGATCGATACGCTGTGCCGCGTCTTTAATCCGGTCGCGTGTTGCCTCGTCGAGCTTCACGCCCATTGTGGTAGTGCCCATGCCAATCCAACTCCTGTGTTAAAGAACCTATCCCATCAGGCTATACAAACTGCGGGCCACATAGGCTATTGGGATAGGTTCGTGCGTTATGTGGTGTGAAGAATGCAGACAATATCCAGCATGTTGCAACTTTGTGCAACCTTGTTAAATCAGGCTGATGAGCGAAGTGTGAGTTCCATCGATTTTTTAACATCGGCAATCGGCACGATTCTTGCTGGGTTCTCTGCCGGAGAGTGCGAAGGTTTGATGCTTGAAGGCGTTATCCTCAATAAGACAAGGGATAAAGGTTGGGTTTCAGGAGGTGCAACTGAATTTGAGGTCGAGTGGTGCAACCGTAAAAACGGTTAAATGTGACGCAGGGTAAACTTTGTGTAACTTTGTTGTTAAATGTCTTGTTGGATAACGAACAGGTCATCTAGGATAGCCGGCGGTCAGACAATTGCGGGAGGAAACTATTTTCACTCGCGGCCTGTTCGCCATTTCGCCTCGTTCCGGCGGATCGGCAAGTAGTAAATATCGCAATACAGCGCGAAATAATAATGAGAGTGGAGAATTTCATGACAATGAGCACACCTATGCTGGTGACCTTCCTGGTGTATATCTTCGGGATGGTGTTAATCGGCTTGCTTGCCTACCGGGCAACCAATAACTTCGACGACTATATTCTGGGCGGCCGCAGCCTGGGCAGCGTAGTGACCGCGCTCTCCGCAGGCGCATCGGATATGAGTGGCTGGTTGCTGATGGGCCTGCCGGGCGCCATCTTCCTGTCCGGTATCTCGGAAAGCTGGATAGCCATTGGCCTGACGATCGGCGCTTACCTCAACTGGAAGCTGGTAGCGGGGCGGCTGCGTGTGCATACCGAAGCCAACAATAACGCCCTGACGCTGCCGGATTATTTCACCAGCCGTTTTGAAGACAAGAGCAAGTTGCTGCGGGTGATCTCCGCCATTGTTATCCTGGTGTTCTTTACCATCTACTGTGCATCCGGCATCGTGGCCGGCGCGCGTTTGTTTGAAAGCACCTTTGGCATGAGTTACGGCACGGCGCTATGGGCCGGTGCGGCCGCCACGATCATTTATACCTTTATCGGCGGATTCCTGGCGGTGAGCTGGACCGATACCGTGCAGGCCAGTCTGATGATTTTCGCGTTGATCCTGACGCCGGTGTTCGTGATCCTCGCGGTAGGCGGCATCGACACCTCGATGCTGGTGATTGAAGCGAAGAACCCGGCCAACATCGACATGCTGAAAGGCCTGAACTTTGTGGCTATTCTTTCCCTGCTGGGTTGGGGTTTGGGTTACTTTGGCCAGCCGCACATTCTGGCGCGTTTCATGGCGGCGGATTCCCATCGCACCATCCGCAGCGCACGTCGCATCAGTATGACCTGGATGATCCTGTGCCTGGCGGGCACCATTGCCGTCGGTTTCTTCGGTATTGCCTACTTCGCCAACAATCCGGATCAGGCGGGTAACGTGTCGCAAAACGGCGAGCGCGTGTTTATCGAGCTGGCGATGATTTTGTTCAACCCGTGGGTGGCGGGCATTCTGCTGTCGGCGATCCTGGCGGCGGTGATGAGCACCCTGAGCTGCCAGTTGCTGGTGTGTTCAAGCGCGATTACCGAAGATCTGTACAAGGCCTTCCTGCGTAAAGGTGCCAGCCAACGTGAGCTGGTATGGGTCGGCCGCATCATGGTACTGGTCGTGGCGCTGGTGGCGATCGCGTTGGCCGCCAACCCGGAAAACCGCGTGCTGGGCCTGGTAAGCTATGCCTGGGCCGGCTTCGGCGCCGCCTTTGGTCCGGTAGTCTTGATCTCGGTGATGTGGTCACGCATGACCCGCAACGGCGCATTGGCCGGCATGTTGGTTGGTGCCGCGACGGTGATTGTCTGGAAACACTTCGCCTGGCTGGATCTGTATGAAATCATCCCGGGCTTCCTGTTCGGCTGCATCGCCATTGTGGTGGTGAGCCTGATGGGCCGCCAGCCTTCGGCCACCATGACCGAACGTTTCGACAAGGCGGAAGCTGAGTTCAAAACGGTTTAACCCTCTCGCAGTACGGGTATCGAAGGGCGCTTAATGCGCCCTTTGTCATTTTCACTTCGTCGTTTCTGTCCTCCGCCGGAAACACCTCGCGACATTTGATTAGAAAAAATCACCCTTGCTCCCCTTGTATTTCTTCTTGGCAGAATGATAATCACTATCGTTGTGTTTTACTTTTCTTTACATTAGCGCTGCGGCCATTCCTGGCGCGCGGACGCTTCGCGGCAGAAGCCTTTTTAGGGGTTATTACTTATGTTTGTTCCCTTCCTTATCATGTTCCGTGAGGGGCTGGAGGCTGCGCTGATCGTCAGCCTGATCGCCAGCTACCTGAAACGCACCCAGCGCGGTCAATGGCTAGGCGTGGTGTGGATAGGGGTGATTGTCGCCGCTGCCCTGTGCCTGGCGCTCGGCATTTTCATTAATGAAACCACCGGCGAATTCCCGCAGAAACAGCAGGAACTGTTCGAAGGCATCGTCGCGGTGATTGCGGTGTTGATCCTCACCTATATGGTGTTTTGGATGCGTAAGGTCTCCAAATCGGTCAAGGTGCATCTGGAAGGTGCCATCGACAGCGCGCTCAATTCCGGCAAAGGCCAGGGCTGGGCGCTGGTGGCGATGGTATTCTTCGCCGTGGCCCGCGAAGGGCTGGAGTCGGTATTTTTCCTGCTGGCGGCCTTCCAGCAGGACGTCGGCATCGAAGCGCCGATTGGCGCGGTGCTCGGCCTGGTCGCCGCCATCGTGCTCGGCATGGCTCTCTATTGGGGCGGCGTGAAGCTGCACCTGGCCAAATTCTTCAAATGGACCAGCCTGTTTATCCTGTTTGTTGCCGCCGGCCTGGCCGCCGGGGCGATCCGCGCTTTCCACGAAGCCGGGCTGTGGAACCATTTCCAGGATATCGCGTTTGATCTCAGCAACCATCTGTCCACCCATTCGCTGTTTGGCACCCTGCTTGAAGGCATCTTCGGTTACCAGGAAGCGCCGACGGTGAGCGAAGTGGCGGTCTATTTCCTGTATCTGATCCCGGCGCTGATTTTCTTTTTCCTGCCGCAGCGTGTGGAGCCGGCAGCGGTTTCGGCGCAACGTAAAATCAATCATTAATTTTAATAGGGAATCTTGTATGTCTACTCCGTTATTCCGCCGCAAGGCGTTGCACGCAGCATTACTGGCTATCCCGGCGTTCGCGCTGAGCATCGATGCCCTGGCGGCGGACGTGCCGCAGGTGAAGATTACCGTTAACGACAAGCAGTGCGAGCCGATGCAACTGACCGTGCCGGCCGGGAAAACCCAGTTTGTGGTGCACAACACCAGCCAGAAAAACGTCGAATGGGAAATCCTGAAAGGGGTGATGGTGGTGGAAGAGCGCGAAAACATTGCGCCGGGTTTCACCCAGAAGATGACCGCCAATCTGGAAGCGGGCGAATACGATATGACCTGCGGGCTGCTCAGCAACCCGAAAGGCAAACTGATCGTTACGGCGGGTGCGGCTACCGACGGCAAACCTAACGCGCTGGATCTGGTTGGGCCGATTGCCGAGTACAAGGTTTACGTCACTAAAGAAGTGGAAGGGCTGGTCAAGCAGACCAAGCTGTTCACCGACGCGATAAAAGCCGGCAATGTCGCGCAAGCGCGCAAACTGTATGCGCCGACCCGCCAGCACTACGAGCGTATCGAGCCTATCGCCGAACTGTTCTCCGATCTGGACGGCAGCATTGACGCCCGCGAAGACGACTACGAGAAGAAAGCCGAAGATCCTAACTTCACCGGTTTCCACCGTCTGGAGAAAGCGCTGTTTGCCGACAACACCACCAAAGACATGAGCAAATACGCCGATCGCCTGTACAACGATACCCTTGAACTGCAAAAGCGCGTGAGCGATTTGACCTTCCCGCCAAGCAAGGTGGTGGGTGGCGCGGCCGGCCTGATCGAGGAAGTGGCGGCGAGCAAGATCAGCGGTGAAGAAGACCGTTACAGCCGTACCGACCTGTGGGATTTCCAGGCCAACGTCGACGGTGCGCAAAAAATCGTTAACCTGCTGCGTCCGCTGCTGGTTAAGGCCAACAAACCCTTGCTTGACAAGATTGACGCCAACTTCAAAACCGTTGATGGCATTTTGGCAAAATACAAAACCAAAGACGGCTATGAGTCTTACGAGAAGCTGACCGACGCCGATCGTAACTCAATGAAAGGGCCGATCACTACCCTGGCGGAAGACCTGTCACAACTGCGTGGCGTACTGGGTCTGGATTGAGGCAAGCACTATGAGTAACAAGATCGGCCCGGGCAACGGGCCGCATCCGCAATCAACAGGCGCGGCGTCACCGTCGCGCCGTCGTTTGCTGCAGGGGCTGGGGCTGGGTGTTCTGGCGCTGGGCGGCAGCCGTTTGACGCAGGCCGCAGAGAAGGGCGCCGAACCGCTGGCGACGCCGCAGGACGAGCGCTGGCAGAAACAGCCGTTCTATGGCGCGCATCAGGGCGGGATCCTCACCGCGCAGCAGGCCGCGATGATGCTGGTGGCCTTTGACGTGCTGGCAAGCAACAAGCAGGATCTGGAACGCTTGTTCCGGTTGCTGACTGCCCGCATTGCGTTTCTGACCAGCGGCGGCAAGGCGCCGGAGGTTGATCCCAAGCTGCCGCCGCTCGACTCGGGCATCATGGGGCCGGAGATCTATCCGGACAACCTGACCATCACCGTGTCGGTGGGGACTTCGCTGTTTGACGAACGTTTTGGTCTGCAGGGGCAAAAACCGCTGCGGCTGCAAAAGATGACGCGCTTTCCCAATGACTCGCTGGACGCCAGCCTGTGTCATGGCGATCTGGTGTTGCAAATTTGCGCCAACACCAATGAAACGGTTATCCACGCGCTGCGCGATATCATCAAGCATTCGCCGGACTTGCTCAGCGTTCGCTGGAAGCGGGAAGGCTTTATTTCCGCCCACGCCGCGCGCAGCAAAGGCAAAGAAACGCCGATCAACCTGCTGGGCTTTAAAGACGGCACCGCCAACCCGAAAACCGGCGACAAGCCGTTGATGGATCAGGTTGTATGGGTGGCGGACAATGCCGGGGAACCTGCCTGGGCGGTAGGCGGCAGCTATCAGGCGCTGAGGATTATCCGTTTCCACGTCGAGTTCTGGGACCGCACGCCGTTGCAGGAGCAGCAGACCATCTTCGGCCGTGAAAAGCACAGCGGCGCGCCGCTCGGCATGAAGCATGAGCACGACGAGCCGGACTACGCTAAAGATCCCGAGGGTAAAACCATTCCGATGGATGCGCATATCCGCCTGGCGAACCCGCGCACCCCGCAAACCCAGAGCAATCTGTTACTGCGCCGCGGTTACAGCTATTCGATCGGCGTGTCCAATTCCGGCCAACTGGAAATGGGGCTGCTGTTCGTCTGTTATCAGGCCGATCTGGAGAAAGGCTTCCTGACGGTGCAAAAACGCCTGAACGGCGAGGCGTTGGAAGAGTACGTGAAGCCGATTGGCGGCGGGTACTTCTTTGCGCTGCCGGGGGTGAAAGACGGCAATGATTACCTTGGCAGCGGTTTGCTGAAAGCGTAGCCATATTCAATCTGGCGGGTTCATCCCGCCTTTTTTCATCGTCCCTCCGCACCGAACCGATCTTATTTAAATATTCCGTGGCCTTGCGCAACCGGGAATCCGGGTTTTTAATTATGGCTAACTGTTTTCATTTGTTTGTTAAAAGTATTAACATGCCAGCCATTTTGTTCCAGACGGTTCAGATTTTCCGATCCCTTTAACGGCATTCTCTTGATGAAAAACACCCGTAAAAACACGCTGGCGTCCGCTATCGTCATTCCCGCCTTACTGCCCCTTTCATTGTGCTATGCGCAAGACAGCGAGGGGGAACAGACCATGGTGGTGACCGCCAAACGCAGCGGCCTTTCCGAACTCTCGACGCCTGCCGCCGTCAGCGTGGTGAATGGCGATCAAATCCGTGACGCCAAGCCTCAGATCAACCTGTCTGAAAGCCTGGGCAGCGTGCCTGGCCTGCAAATTCAAAACCGCCAGAACTATGCGCAAGATTTGCAGTTATCGGTGCGGGGTTTTGGCGCACGCTCTATGTATGGCGTGCGCGGCGTGCGGATTTATGTGGACGGCATTCCGGCCACCATGCCGGATGGGCAGGGGCAAACCTCGAATATCGACCTGAACTCGGTCGACAAGGTGGAAGTGCTGCGCGGGCCGTTTTCCGCGCTTTACGGCAACGCCTCCGGCGGCATGGTGAATGTGGAAACCGAAACCGGCCAACAGCCCAACCGCATTGAGGCGGGCAGCTATTTTGGCAGCTACGGCACCTGGCGCAATGGCATCAAAGCCTCCGGGGCAACCGGGGATGGCAGCCATGCCGGCGACGTTAACTACACCATTTCCGGCACGCGGTTTACCACTCAAGGATTCCGCGACCACAGCGGTGCGCAAAAGAACCTCGGCAACGCCAAGCTGGGCGTGCGTATCGACGATGTCAGCACGCTTACGCTGCTGTTCAACAGCGTGGATATCAACGCCAACGATCCCGGCGGCCTGACGTCTGCCGAATGGCACGACAACCCACGGCAGGCACCGCGAGCCGATCAATACAATACGCGCAAAACCACCTCGCAGACCCAGGCCGGATTGCACTATGAACGCCAGATGGGCGTCAATGATGACCTGAGCGTGATGATGTACGCCGGCGAACGCGAAACCACTCAGTACCAGTCGATCCCGGTCGCGGTACAGCAGCGCAGCGCGCAGCATCCGGGCGGGGTGATTGACCTGACGCGTCATTATCAGGGAATTGATACGCGCTGGACCCACCGTGGCGAACTGGTGGCGGTGCCTTACACTCTGACCGGCGGTCTGGACTATGAAACCATGACCGAACAGCGCAAAGGGTATGAAAACTTTACCCAGTCCAACGGCGTGACCGAGCTGGGCACCCAGGGCGCGCTGCGCCGCAACGAACGCAACCTGATGTGGAATGTGGACCCTTATCTGCAAACTTCATGGAAATTGACCCCGCAACTGACGTTGGATGCCGGTGCGCGTTACAGCACCGTCAATTTTGATTCCAACGATCACTACGTCACCGGCAGCAATGGCGATGACAGCGGCAGCGCCAGCTACCATCAGTGGTTGCCGGCCGGCTCACTCAATTATGCCGTCAGCCGCGGCTGGAACCTGTATCTTTCCGCCGGTCGCGGTTTCGAAACCCCGACCATCAACGAGTTGTCCTATCGCCCCGGCGACCAAAGCGGGCTCAATTTCGGCCTGAAACCGGCAACCAGCGATACGGTGGAGTTTGGCAGCAAAACACGTATCGGCAACGGTCTGTTGACCGCCGCCGTTTTCCAGACCGACACCAAGAATGAAATTGTCGTCGATGAGAGCAGCAACGGGCGCACCAGCTACAAAAACGCCGGACAAACCCGTCGGCGCGGGCTGGAGTTGGCGCTGGACCAGCAGTTTGCCTACGATTGGCGGTTGCAATTGGCCTGGACGCTGCTGGATGCGCGCTACCGGGATGACGTGTGCGGCGACAGCCAGTGTACGGCGGCCAATAAAGTGCCAAGCGGCAACCGCATGCCGGGCATTGCACGCAATATGGGGTTTGCTTCCTTCGCCTGGGCCCCGCCGGAAGGCTGGTATGCCGGCGCGGAGGTGCGCTACATGAGCGACATCGAGGTGAATGATGAAAACACCGAACAGGCACCGTCCTATACCACCGTGGGGTTGAATACCGGCTACCGCTATCCGGTAGGGAACTGGATGCTTAACGTTTTCGGCCGAGTGGACAACCTGTTTGACCGCCAATATGTTGGCTCGGTCATCGTCAATGAAGGCAACGGCCGTTATTACGAACCGGCGCCGGGCAGGAACTGGGGCGGCGGCGTGAGCGTCTCTTACTCCTTCGAGTAAAAGCACTTTCGGCCCACCTTGGACGCGTATACCTGGTACTTCAGGGCGGGAGATTTCCCGCCTTTTTTATTAATGAAGTACGGCACCAGGGGGAAGGCGTGCCGCTGACATTGCGGATAAAACCGCGTTTTTGTTTGTGCAAAATTTAATCAGGAAACCAAAATGTCATCCGGCACTTTTAATCATAACTATTTGATCTGGCTGGGTGATAAAATTTATCTGGAATGGCGTAAACAGCGTGATATAGTGTTCTGGCGCTGTCTGAAAACAAAAAAGATTAAAATTTTTTACATTTTAGTAACGCGATGGGTTTGAATGTCATTATACTGTAATCATCTGGCGGTAGTTTTCACAAGGTGCACAGCGGAAGCTGTAAATAACACTGCGGGGATCGCTAATGGTAAAGTCCTTGGTTGGGCTGGAAAGAAAAAACAATACACCTTCTCTGATTTCTCGTTGTAACGAGGGTTCTCTCTCCGACTCTCTTTTCCCGGCAACTCCGCATTCTCGGCATGACAAATTCTTGTCGCTTTTTACTCCACAATTAATTACGCAACCGCGTTCTCCCGTGAAAAAACGGTGCGCTACAACGCCCGCGTATTCACTTCGTCTATTGGCTTTTATTGGCTCTGAAGGAAGCCAAAACCTAATCCGTGTGTGAAACATAATCGCGCGGCCAGGCCGCTGCGGTAGGTGAAACAAACTGTAAGGTGCCACTATGAGACAAAAAGCAGTGATCAAAGCACGTCGTGAAGCGAAACGCGTTATTCGTCGTGACGCTCGTAGTCATCGCCAGCTGGAAGAAGAGTCCGTAACCTCGCTGGTACAAATGGGTGGAGTTGAGTCTATCGGCATGGCGCGAGACAAGCGCGATAGCTCTCCCATCGAGGCTAGAACCGAAGCTCAGGGTCATTACTTAATCGCCATAGATAAAAAGCAGTTGATATTTGCCACCGGTGAAGCCGGCTGCGGCAAAACATTCATCAGCGCCGCGAAGGCGGCAGAAGCCCTTATACATAAAGAAGTGGATCGGATTATTGTTACGCGTCCGGTTTTACAGGCGGATGAAGACCTCGGTTTCTTGCCCGGGGATATTTCTGAGAAGTTCGCCCCTTATTTCCGCCCGGTGTATGACATTCTGGTGCGCCGCTTGGGATCGTCCTTTATGCAATACTGCCTGCGCCCGGAAATCGGCAAGGTAGAGATCGCGCCTTTCGCCTACATGCGCGGGCGTACCTTCGAAAATGCGGTCGTTATCCTGGATGAAGCCCAGAACGTCACCGCCAGCCAGATGAAGATGTTCCTGACCCGTTTGGGTGAGAACGTAACGGTAATCGTCAATGGTGACGTAACCCAGTGCGATTTACCGCGCGGCGTGAAGTCCGGCCTCAGCGATGCGATGGAGCGCTTCGAAGAGGATGAAATGATCGGCATCATCCGCTTTGATAAACAAGACTGCGTCCGCTCCGCCCTGTGCCAGCGTACGCTCAACGCCTACAGTTAACCTGCCTGCTATGACGAGGCCGCTTCGGCGGCCTTTTTCTTTTCTGCCGCGAATCCCCGTCCGCCAACCCGTTATGTAAATTATTGTAGGTTTTTGTATGGATTTTCGTTGCATTAGCGTTAATGATTAATGGTGTTCCAAATTGGCGCCAGCCTTTACCTGGCAAACGGAAGTAGTTGCGTTGTGCGCCGGTTTGGCGCACAGGTGTTGGGCTTCTCACAGCGGTTCAGTCATGAAATATATTATTTTAATTTTATTTATTTTATGTGTGGTCTATATCCATTATCGCGGCCGGGTGCGTTATACCTTCTGGCGGCAGCTTTCCGATCATTCCACTTTCACCGCGCCACTGAACGTTTTTATGTACTTGTTCTCGCGCGCGCCGATAACGCCTTATCTGCAACCGGAGCAATTTCCCGAACTGGCGGTGCTGCGGGATAATTGGCAAACCATTCGCGACGAAGGGCAGCAGTTGATGGCGATCCAGCAAATTAAAGCTTCGGATCAATTCAACGATGCCGGCTTCAACTCGTTTTTCAAAACCGGTTGGAAGCGTTTTTATTTGAAATGGTATGAAGACAACCATCCGTCGGCGATGAGCCTGTGCCCACAGACCACCGCGCTGCTGCGCAGCCTGCCTTCGGTCAAGGCGGCGATGTTTGCCGAACTGCCGGACGGCAGCCGCCTGCCGCGCCACCGTGACCCTTACGCCGGTTCGCTGCGTTACCATCTGGGGCTGATTACGCCCAATGACGATCGCTGTTTTATTGAAGTCGACGGCGAACGTTACAGCTGGCGTGACGGAGAAGGGGTGATGTTTGATGAAACCTATCTGCATTACGCCGAAAACCAGAGCGGGCAAAACCGGTTGATTCTGTTTTGCGATATCGAACGGCCGATGCGTTATCGCTGGGCGCAGAGCGTCAACCACTGGCTGGGGCGTAATCTGATGAGCGCGGCCACTGCGCCAAACGAAGAGGGCGATCGCACCGGTGGCGTTAACAAGCTGTTCAAGTATATTTATGCGGTGCGCAAAGTGGGGAAACGGCTAAAGGCGTGGAACCGCACCGGTTATTACATCATTAAATGGATTCTGTTTGGCGGGATCGCGGCGGGCATTTTCTTCGCGGTATAAATCCTGGCGGTACAAGGCGGTATAAGAAGAGGGGCGCAGAGTGCGCCCCTCGGTCATTCAGGAAAAGATGGTCATCATGTAGGCGGCAAACAGCGCCAGGTGCGCGGTACCGTTCAGCACGTTAGTGCGCCCGGTGGAGAACGACAGCTGGCACAGCAGTAATACCGTCAACATCACCACGATATGCGGCGTCTGCAGGCCGAAGATCAGCGTCTGGCCGGTGAGGGTGGCGATGATGGTTACCGCCGGCACCGTCAGGGAAATGGTCGCCAATACCGAGCCGAAGAACAGGTTCATGGCGCGCTGAACCTGATTGTTCAACACGGCGCGCAGGGCGCCCAGCCCTTCCGGCGACAGGATCAGCAGCGCCACCAGGAAGCCGGTAAACTGCGCCGGGGCATTCACTTTGGTCAGCAAACCTTCCAGCGGGTTGGCGTTGAATTTGGTTACCGCGATCACCGCAATCAGATGCACGACCAGCCAGCCCGCATGCCAGGCACTGCTGTGCGAGGAAGGCTTGCCGTGGTGCGGGTCGCCGTCGTCATCTTCATGCTCGTACACGAACAGGCTCTGGTGGGTTTTGGTCTGGATCACCAGGAACACGCCATACATGGCGGCAGAAATCACCGCGACCAACAGTGCCTGACCGGTGCTGAAGTTACCCCCCGGCAGCGCACTCGGGAACACCAGAACGATGATTGCCAGCGGGAAAATCGCCATCAAATACTGTTTGATGCCGCCGAGGTTAACGTACTGGGTAGCGAATTTGCGCCCGCCGAGCAGCAGCGCAACGCCTACCAGCCCGGCGGTGACGATCATGATGATGGAATAAAGCGTATCGCGCATCAGCGCTGGGGCCGCGTCGCCGGTCGCCATCAGCGCTGAAATCAGGCTCACTTCCAGAATAACCACCGACAGGCTGAGGATCAGCGAGCCGTAGGGTTCCCCCAAACGATGAGCCAGCACGTCCGCATGGCGCACCACGCTAAAGGCGCTGCTGAGAATACCTATCAGGGCGATGATGTTAATGCCGACGATCAAGGGAAAGTTGCTGGTGCTGCCCCACAGATTCAGGACTACCAGGGCGGCGATCGGGAAAATCAGCGAATACTCGGTGTGGCGGGATTTGGATCGGCCAGGATCGTGTTGCGACTTCATTTTGATGGTACTCCTTCTCAAACAGCGTGGACCAGTCATCGCTGACTGCCGCAGTACGGCAACTCGCGTATCCAGAATGTTTACCCGCCGCCTTTCACGCTGCCGCATTGTTGGCCGCAGTTTGAAATCCATTGGGCATATTTATATTTAATAATAATAGGATACACCCAGTGTCTTGTGTCGGGTAATGATGTGATGTTGTGTTACTCGAAAAAGCAATTGCTTGCTTTGTGTGACAAGGTTAACAAAAAAACCGCATCAGATGCGGTTTTATTTACTTACTTTTACGTAGTGGGATTAACTTTTCGCATCAATGGCGCATAAATTGCATTTATACACGCATTGTATGGTTAATAAAGGGAAAAATTCCCATTAGTCGTCAATGTTATCCATGATTTCATGCCGTTTATTATGATAACCCTCTTCATTTAACCCCTCACGCCAGTAAGGCACGGCATAAAGCTGATTACGATCACATTGGCGATCGCGGCGCAGGTAGCGGCGCAGTTCGACCACCAGGCGATCTTCACCCGCCAGCCAGAACTGGGTGGCGGCCTGCGGCAGGGGCAATGCGCAAAATTGGGTTATCAGCTCCGGCGTTTTTTCGGTGCCGCCGATAATCCAATTCAGCTCGACGCCGGCAGGTTTTTTCAGGCTGATAACGTCGGCGGCAGTATCCACGCGGATAAAAGCATGGCCTTCACTGCTCGCCGGCAGCTGTTCCAATAACGCCGCCAGCGCGGGTAACGATGAAGGATCGCCGGCCAGGCAGTAGAAATCGGCCGGCGGCAGCATCGGTTTGGGGCCGCCAGGGTTGCTGATGCCAATTTTATCGCCCACTTTAGCCTGGCGCGCAAAGTTTACCGCCGGGCCGCTATGGTCGTGGATGGCGAATTCGATGTCGATTTCGGCCAGTTCCGGGCGCACGGCGCGCACCGAATAGGTGCGAATAATCGGGCGTACCGCGTCCGCTGCCCAAACCGGGCCGTTAGCGGTCAAGGTTGGGAGGTCCGGTTGCCGTTGGCCTGCGAGCGGCAGGAAAACCTTGATGTGCGCGGCAGCGGCTTGCGCCGGGTAATAGCGCAGGTCTGGCGCGCTAAAGGTGATGCGACGCAGGTGCGGCGTAATGTCACGGACAGCGGCGACTTCAATCAGGTAAGGCGCGCGTGAGCGGGGGGCATCGGTATTCACGGTGATCTCCTTATGTTCGTTTGGCGCCGAGTATATCATGTCATTTGATAATGAGAATCGTTTGCTGGTTGAGGCGGCAGGCGGTATTGACCAGGCTTAGAGATTAATACGTCGTTACGGGAGAGAAATGATGCCCTATAACAGCAAAAGCGCCTTACCTGACAATGTGAAAAATGTGCTGCCGGATCATGCACAAGAGATCTATAAAGAAGCGTTTAATAGCGCCTGGGATCAATATCGGGACCCTGATGACCGTCGCGGCGATGACAGCCGTGAAGAAACGGCGCATAAAGTCGCCTGGTCGGCGGTGAAGCAGACCTACCGCAAAGGCGACGACGACCGTTGGCACAAAAAGTAACCTTAAAACCCGGCTGCGGGTGCCGGGAAAATCACAATATCTGCATAGCTAAGCATGCAATTAATATTATTGCTCTCGCGTACAAATACTTTTTCACTTTATCTACGTTTTGAAACTTGATTGCGGATCGAGAAAAGAATAAGGTCATTATTATCGTGGAGTGACTATTGAATTAATAAAATTCCGCATCCAATAAATAAAAATTCCAGAGATCGCAGTGGCAGGGAGTATGAGTCGCCTATTCCCAGGAGGTTGTTAAGGTGTTAACGCGAGATTTTCTGCAAAAGGCAGATTGCAAAACAGCATTCGGCACAATTGAGGAGTCGCTGTTACTGACATCAGAGCAGCGTGCGGCCTCGCTGAATTGTACTTTATCCCGTCGTCCGGATAACAGCCCGGTGTGGGTATTCGGTTATGGCTCGCTGATGTGGAACCCGGTATTTGAATCCGAAGAGGTGCGTCCGGCCACGCTGCAGGGGTGGCACCGTGCGTTTTGCCTGCGGTTAACCGCCGGGCGCGGCACCTTGCATCAGCCGGGGCGCATGCTGGCGCTGAAAGAGGGCGGCCATACTACCGGGCTGGCGTTCCGCTTGCCGGAAGAGAAGCTGCGCGAAGAGCTGGAACTGCTGTGGAAACGCGAAATGGTGACCGGCTGTTACCTGCCGACCTGGTGCGATCTCCAGCTTGCCGATGGCGAAGTGGTCACCGCGCTGGTATTCGTGATGAATCCGCAACACCCGCTGTTTGAAGAAGACACCAGCCATCAGGTGATAGCGCCTCTGATAGCCAGCGCCAGCGGGCCGTTGGGCACCAATGCCCAATACCTCTTTGCACTGGATAACGAGCTGAAAAACCACGGCATGAAGGACGACTGCATCGGCGATTTGGTCAACTATGTGCAGCAGTGGTTGCAGCAGAACACGTCCGGCCCTATTGGCGGTGAAGCGACCGCCTGATTCTTTCAGCCGAAACATCCTTTCCAAACGGGCTCTGCATGCAGGGCCTTTTTATATATAACCAATGCCTATATTTAATAACTTTATTTCGCCGGAATATTTAATCCATAATAATTAAGTGGTTTTATATGTCGTTAATTTTAAAGGTTTTCGTTATTTTATCTCGAAGAAACAGTTAATTCACGGCCGTGAAAAATACACTTAGCATTAAAATGCATAAGTAAAGGTTATTTCTTATTTGTTCCCTCCCGCCAGACTCAGTATCACTGTCGTTAACACTATTGCTCGACAGGGGGAAGGGATGAACTTTCAACAACTAAAAATTATTCGTGAATCGGCGCGTTGCAACTACAACCTGACCGAGGTCGCCAACACGTTATTTACCTCGCAATCTGGGGTTAGCCGTCATATTCGTGAGTTGGAAGAAGAACTAGGCATTGAGATATTTATCCGCCGCGGGAAGCGTTTATTGGGCATGACCGAACCGGGTAAAGAATTGCTGGTGGTGGCTGAACGTATCCTGAATGATGCCAATAATATCCGCCGCCTGGCAGACGTATTCAGCAGCAACGACTCCGGCCAACTGCATATCGCTACGACTCATACTCAGGCACGTTACAGCCTGCCGGGGGTGATTAAAGAGTTTCGCGCGTTGTATCCGCGGGTGAGAGTGGTGCTGAACCAGGGCAGCCCGGAGGAAATTGTCGCCATGCTGGCTTCCGGCGAAGCCGATATCGGTATTGCCAGCGAACGCTTGATGAGCGACGAATCGCTGGCGGCATTTCCCTACTACCGCTGGCATCACACCATACTGGTGCCGGAAGGGCATGAACTGACCCGCCAGCCGCAGGTGACGCTGGAGATGCTCAGCACGTTGCCGTTGATCACCTACCGGCAGGGCATTACCGGCCGTTCACGGCTGGATGCCGCCTTCAAGGCCGCCGGCCTGACGCCGGATATCGCTCTGAGCGCGCAGGATTCCGACGTGATTAAAACCTATGTCGAGTTGGGGCTGGGGGTCGGCGTATTGGCGGATATGTCGTACGAGAAAGAGCGCGACCACGGCCTGGTCAGCCTCAATGCCGAGCATCTGTTCGAACCCAATACCGTGTGGCTGGGGTTGAAACGCAGCCAGTTACAACGTAACTATGCCTGGCGGTTTATCCAGTTGTGCAACCCGACGCTGTCGCTGACCGAAATCAAGGACAAGGTATTCTCCTCACAGTTGGATGCGGTGATCGATTACCAGATTTGACCCGGCGATGAACATAAAAAGCCGGGCAGATTGCCCGGCGATAATAGAGGACCCTAAAGCCGCTTTTTCAATAACTTTCTGGCCAGGCGGCGTTTACCTTTTCCCATTTGATCATCTGATCATCCCCGGCCTTGACTGGCCGCACGCTAATCGCAGGCAAAGGGCAACGCAAAACGTTGTTTTTGCATAAGGCGTATCCTCACGCAAGAGAAGTCATTAGCGACAAAATTTGCGCATGCCATTGCGGGCAACGTCGCAGAGCTTAGCCTGCTTAATAATCAAAACCTCATCTATAGATATAAAAAGAATATCTATAGTTATTTAAGTACCTTCGCCTGCCGAATGCACTCACTTACACTCGCGAAATTACTATAAATTCCATCCGGTTGGAGAGTTTCTGATGAAAGCGTTCGTTCCTTCTTTGCTATTTTTGGCCGTAGCGGCCAGTTTCAACACGCAGGCGGCGACCCCGGCGAATACGTTGGTGATTGCCCAGTCCATTGATGACGTTGTCAGCTTTGACCCTGCCCAGGGCTTTGAATTAACCACGGTGCAATCGTTCAACAGCCTGTATCAGCGTTTGATCCAGTCGGATCCGCAGAACCCTATCGACCTCAAGCCTACGCTGGCCAGCGAATGGCAGGCGGGCAGCGATAACCGCAGCCTGACCTTCAGCCTGCGGCCGGACGCCAAATTCTCCAGCGGCAACCCGTTGCGCCCGGAGGACGTGATCTTCTCGCTATCAAGGGTGGTGAAGCTGAACCTGGAACCGTCGTTTATCCTCACCCAACTGGGTTGGAACGCTAAAAACGTCGACCAACACCTGAGCAAGGTGGACGACCACAAGGTGAAAATAAGCTGGAGCGAAAACGTCAGCCCGGCGTTCGTGCTCAGCCTGCTGTCGGCGCCGGTATCGTCGATTGTCGATGCCAAAGAAGCGCTGGCGCACCAGCAGGGCGATGATTTGGGGCATCAGTGGCTGAACAGCCATTCCGCCGGCAGCGGCCCGTATAAAATCCGTACCTATGTGCCGCATGAAGTGGTGGTGCTGGATGCCAATCCGACCTCACCGGAAGGCGCGCCAACGCTGAAAACCGTCTTGATCAAGAACGTGCCGGATCCTGCTGCGCGCCGCTTGCTGCTGGAGCAGGGCGACGCCGATATTGCGCGCAACCTGGGCGCAGATCAGATGGCGGCGCTGAAAGACAAGCCGGGCGTAAAACCGCTGGCCATCCCTTACGCGTCACTCTACTTCCTGCAGTTCAACGCCAAGGCGTCACTGGCACTGAGCAATCCGGCGTTCTGGGAAGCGGCGCGCTGGCTGTTCGACTATAACGGCATTGCCAACGATCTGCTGAAAGGCCAGTTCCAGAACCATCAGGCTTTCCTGCCGGAAGGGTATCTGGGGGCGTTGAAGGACCGGCCGTACAGTTTTAATCCGCAAAAAGCCAAAGAAATCCTGGCGAAAGCCGGCCTGAAAAACGTCAGCTTTAAGCTGGACGTCAACAACCAGCCGCCGTACCTGGATATCGCCCAGGCGCTGCAGGCCAGTTTCGCCCAGGGTGGCGTGAAAGTGGATCTGGTACCGGGGCTTAGCGCTCAGGTGTCCACCAAGGTCAAAACCCTGAACTATGACGCGGTCCTGACCTCGTGGGGGCCGGATTATTTTGACCCGAACACCAACGCCGCCGCCTTCGCTTATAACCCGGAAGACGGCAGCAAAACCCTGGCCTGGCGCGCCAACTGGCAAATTCCCGCGCTGAATAAGCTGACGCTGGCGGCCACGGCGGAGAATGACACCGCCAAACGGGTGGCGGATTACCAACAGTTGCAGAAATCCGTTCAGCAAAGCTCGCCATTTGTTATCGGCTTGCAGGCGCGCAGCCTGATCGCCGTGCGTGACAATCTGAAAGGCTACGTGCAAGGCATCAACCCCGACATGGTGTTCTACAGCAAGGTCAGCAAGTAATGACAACCCGTTCTTCCTCTGCCGGGTTCGCCCGGCACAGCTGGCGCTGGGGCCGCAGGCTGTTGACCGGCGTGCTGTCCCTGGCGCTGACGCTGCTTGGCCTGTTGCTGTTCACCTTTATGCTCTCTCACCTGGCGCCGATCGACCCCACGTTGCAAATTGCCGGCGATCACGCCAGCGAAGCCACTTACGCCCAGGTGCGCCACGATTTGGGGCTGGATCAGCCGCTGCCGGTGCAGTTCTGGCGCTATCTGGTGCATCTGGCGCACGGCGACATGGGAATATCCCGCATCACCTCGCAGCCGGTGCTGAGCGATCTGTTGCGCACCTTCCCGGCCACGGTAGAACTGGCCACTTGCGCCATTATCCTCGGCGCCCTCGGCGGCATTACGCTGGCGTTTCTGGCGGTGCTCAAACCGGGCAGTTGGCTGGATAACGCGGCGCGGCTGCTGTCGTTGATAGGCTATTCGGTACCGATCTTCTGGCTCAGCCTGCTGGGCCTGCTGCTGTTTTACGCCACGCTGCATTGGTCGGCGGGGCCGGGACGGCTGGATGATATCTACCTTTACAGCATGGAGCCGCGCAGCGGATTTGTGCTGATTGATAGCTGGCTGTCCGGCGATCGTGAGATGTTTTACAACGCCATCAGCCACCTGTGGCTGCCGGTGGTGGTGGTGGCGCTGTTGTCGATGGCGGGCATCACCCGGCTGCTGCGCGCGGCGATGCTGGAAGAGTGCAACAAAGAGTACGTCACTCTGGCGCGTTCCAAAGGCGCCAGCCGCGTGCGCATTCTGTTGCGCCACGTGTTTCCCAACGTGCTCGGCACGCTGATCACCGTTTTGTCGCTTTCCTACGCCAGCCTGCTCGAAGGCGCGGTACTGACCGAAACGGTGTTCGCCTGGCCGGGCGTCGGGCGTTACCTGACCACCGCGCTGTTTGCCGCCGATACACCGGCCATTCTTGGCGCTACGCTGCTGATCGGCACCTGTTTCGTGGTGCTTAACGCACTGGCCGACGCACTGACTTATTTAGTGGACCCGCGAACCCGATGAGCCAATACCTTTCCGAACATGAGCCCCAGGGCGCACCGGCGACCGGCTACCGCGCCCGCCGTCGCCTGACGACGTTGACGATTGGCGCGACGCTGGTGGCGATCTTGATCCTGACCGCGCTGTTGGCCCCGTGGCTGGCACCCTTCGACCCCAATCTGCAACACATTGAGTTGCGCCTGCTGCCGCCTTCCTCCGGCCATTGGCTGGGCACTGACGGTTTTGGCCGCGACTTGTTGTCGCGGGTGATTTACGGTGCCCGCCCGACGCTGATTCTGGTGTCCCTGATCCTGTTGCTGACCATTCCTATTGGCCTGCTGGTGGGCATCAGCGCCGGTTATCTCGGCGGTTGGGCGGAGCGTATTTTGATGCGCGTGACCGATATTTTTCTGTCGCTGCCCAGCCTGGTGATTGCGCTGGCGTTTGTCGCGGTGCTTGGCCCTGGGTTGATGAACGGCGCGCTGGCGCTGGCGTTGACCAGTTGGCCTTCTTTCGCGCGTCAGGCGCGGGCGGAAACCCTGGCGTTGCGTCGCAGTGACTATCTGGCGGCGGCACGCATGCAGGGCATTGGCGGCCTGCGGCTGATGGCCGGCCATATTTTGCCGCTGTGTCTGCCGAGCGCGGTCGTTCGCGCCGCGCTGAGCCTGGGCGGGATTATCCTGTCCGCCGCCGGTTTGGGTTTTCTCGGCATGGGCGTTGCGCCGCCGACCGCCGAATGGGGGTCCATGGTGGCCGAGGGCAGTAAAGTGATTTTCGATCAGTGGTGGGTAGCCGCCGTGCCGGGCGGGGCGATCCTGTTCGCCAGCCTGGCTTTTAACCTGCTGGGCGATGGCCTGCGCGATAAAATGGATCCTCGTCATGGGCATTGATAACCGCTTATTAATCGCCGACCGGCTGTCGGTGCTGCTGCCGGCGCCACAGCCGGTTGCGCTGGTAAAAGAGATTTCTTTCAGCATGGGGCAGGAGCGGCTGGCGCTGGTCGGCGAATCCGGTTCCGGCAAATCCTTGACCGCCCGGGCGCTGATGGGGCTATTGCCCCCGCCGCTGCAAGTTCGGGCGCAGCGCCTGACGTTAGGCGGGGATGAACTTACGCAACTGAACGAGCGTCAGTGGAACCGGCTGCGTGGCACAAAAGTGGCGATGGTGATGCAGGATCCCAAGCATGCGCTGAACCCCACTCAGCCGATTGGCAAGCAGGTGGAGGAGCCGCTGTTGCTGCACACTCGCCTGGGCCGGGCCGAACGACGGGAAAAGGTGCTGGACATGCTGGCGGCGGTAGGCTTGCCTGACCCGACGGCGTTGCGTCAGCGCTACCCGCATCAGCTTTCCGGCGGCATGGGGCAGCGGGTGATGCTGGCGATTGCGCTGATTAACGATCCGCAGTTGCTGATTGCCGATGAACCGACTTCCGCACTGGATCACCAGATGCGCGATCAGGTGCTGCAACTGATCGAAAATCTGGTGGAGCAGCGCAATATGGGGCTGATTCTGATTAGTCACGATTTGCAGCAGGTGGCGCACTACTGCGAACGGGTACTGGTGATGTACAAGGGCGAACTGCTGGATCAACTGCCGGCCGACCAGTTGGCCGCGGCGACGCATCCTTACACCCGCACGCTATGGTCGTGCCGGCCGAGCCGGGAAACTCACGGCAAACCCCTGCCGGTATTGGATCGCGCGCTGCTGGAGGCGCTGAAATGAGCCTGATTACTTTGGAAAATATCAACGTCAGTCACCGTCAGGGCCATGAATTGCGCAGGGTGGTGCATGACGTCAATCTGCATATCGAACAAGGTGAATGTTTCGGGCTGGTCGGCCCCTCAGGCTGCGGTAAATCCTCGTTGCTGTGGGTGCTGGCCGGGTTGAACGAGAACTGGAGCGGCGGTTTCCGGCTGCTGGGCCAGGAGCTGAAGCCCGGCCGGCCGTTCACCGGCACGCTGCGGCGTGAGGTGCAGATGGTGTTTCAGGACCCTTATGCGTCGTTGCACCCCAAGCACCGGCTGTTGCGCACGCTGGCGGAGCCGTTGAAGTTGCTGAAAGAGCGCGATATCGAGCAGAAAATCAGCGCCGGTTTTCGGCAGGTGGGGTTAGACCCTCGCTTGCTGGATCGCTATCCGCACCAGCTTTCCGGCGGCCAGCGCCAGCGGGTGGCGATAGTGCGGGCGCTGCTGCTAAAACCGAAACTGCTGCTGTTGGACGAGCCGACGTCGGCGCTGGACATGTCGGTACAGGCGGAAATCCTCAACCTGCTCAACGATCTGAAGCAGGCGGGGGATCTGACCATGATCCTGGTCAGCCACGACGCCGACGTCATCGACCATATGTGCGATCGCTCGGTGGCGATGGCGCACGGCCGGCTGGTGAATTGAAGCAATACCCGCCGTGGCTCCGGCGGGTATATTCATCTATGTAATAAATAAAGCAATTTTTAGTTGTTCTTCTTATAAGTTCATCCCCCTACACTCGAAAAATAACGCATCCGCGTGATTGATGGAGAGTGCAGCAATGAAACGTCTCATCCCAACCTTAGTGTTCAGCGCCCTGGCTGCAAGCCTCGGCGCGCAGGCCGCCACTCCGCAAGATACGCTGGTCGTGGTCAGTTCGCTCGAAGGGATCATCAGCCTCGATCCGGCCGAGAGTTTTGAAACCGTCAGCTCGGCCAACCTGGTCAATCTGTACCAGCGCCTGCTGGCACCCGATCGTGAAACGCCGGAAAAGCTGGCACCGGAACTGGCCAGCGGCTGGCAGGCGGGCGCGGACGGTCACAGCCTGATTTTTACCCTGCATGACAACCAACGCTTTGCCTCCGGCAATCCGGTACGGCCGGAAGACGTGATCTTCTCGCTGGTGCGTGCGGTGAAACTGAACAAGGCGCCGTCGTTTATTCTCGGCGAATTCGGCTGGACGCCGGACAACGTCGAAAGCCAGTTGAAAAAACTCAACGACAACCAGTTGCAACTGAGCTGGCCGGCGAATATCGGCAGCGAACTGGCGTTGCGGTTGCTGACCGCACCGGTGGCGTCGATTGTCGATGAGAAGCTGCTGAGCGAACACAGCCAGGCGGGGGATTTCGGCAATGCCTGGCTGCGTTCGAACTCCGCCGGTGCCGGCCCTTACCGGGTCAGCAACTATGTGCCGCACGAGGCGCTGTTGTTCAGCCGTAACGATTACGCCCAACCCAAAGCGCAGTTGAAAACGGTGTTGCTGAAGAACGTCAGCGACGCCGGCACCCGCCGCCTGCTGCTGCTGAAAAGCGACGCCGACGTGGCCTATGATTTGGGGGCCGATCAGTTCAACTCGTTGCGCAATGAAAAGGGCGTGCGTATTGAGCAGCATGATTCGGCAAAGGTGTATTACCTCGGTTTCAATACCGGCGACAAACAGCAGCCGGCGCTGAGCAATCCGGCGCTGTGGCAGGCGGCGCGCTGGCTGGTCGATTACCAATCCATCGCGAAAGATCTGCTGAAAGGGCAATACCGCGTTCATCAGGCTTTTCTGCCGGTCGGGCTGGACGGCGCCGTCTCGGACCAGCCGTTCAAACTTGACGTGGCAAAGGCCAGGCAGATTTTGCATGACGCCGGTATCGCTGAAGGCACGCGCATCGATTTGATCGTCATTAACCAACCGCCGTATACCGATATCGCCCAGGCGCTGCAGGCCAGCTTCGCCAAGGCCGGTTTGCAACTCGATATTCACCCGGTGGTAGAAAGCGATCTGTGGGGCAAGATGCGCGGTCGCGATTTCCAGGCGATCTTCACCTATTGGGGCGCCGATTATCTGGACCCGAACACCAACGCCAGCACCTTTGCTTACAACGTGCCGAACGGCCCGAAAACCCTGGCCTGGCGCACCCAATGGACGATACCGGCGCTGAGTGCGGAAACCCGCGCGGCGGCGGCAGAAAGCGATGGGGTAAAACGCGCCGCGCGCTACGCAGCCTTGCAGCATGAAGTGCAGGCCAGCTCGCCGTACGTCGTCGCGTTGCAAGGGCAAACGCTGGTGGCGCTGCGCGACAACATCAAGGGCGCCACGCTGAATATCGCCAACAGCATGCTTTATCTGGATCGCGTGAGTAAGTAAGGCTACGGCACGGCTTTTGCAGGATCTGCCTATTTACCGTAACGGGGATCCTGTCATGAGCCGTAATAGCGCTTTCCCGCCCAGCGCCGGCGATTTTCTGCTGGCGTCCAAACGCTGCGAAATCACCGTGCTGCAACAGCTGCTGCAAATGGGCCAGTTGGTTGGCCGGGTGAGCCAATTGATCCACGTGCTTCAGCGGGAGCGCGGCACCGTCAATATTTATCTGTGTTCGCAGGGGGCGCTGTTCGGCGAACGGCTGCCCGGCAGAACGCAGGACGTGGAGCAGGCCGAACTGGCGGTGCAGCGGCAACTGGCGCAGCTGGATGCCGCCACGGCACCGCTGGCCAGCGCCAGCCGCCTGTTCAGCCGCATTGCCTGTGCGTTGCACAACCTCACCGCTTTGCCCGCGCTGCGCCGGCAAGTACAGCAGCAGCAGGTCTCGCAGCCTGCGGCCATGGATACCTTCAATAACATCATTCACAGCCTGCTGGCGCTGGTATTCGAGGCGGCGGATGCCTGCGTTGAACCCGCCATGACGCGTGCGTTGATCGCCATGTTCAGCTTTATGCAAGGCAAGGAACTGGCCGGGCAAGAGCGGGCAATAGGTTCGGCCGGTTTTGCCGCCATGCATTTCAGTCACGCCTCCCATCAGCAGTTACTGATGCTGATCGAAGGTCAGGAGCGCTGTTTTCAAACCTTCAGCGAGTTCGCCGACGAACAGTCGCTGGCCCAGTGGCGGCGCATACAGCAGCAGGATGACCGCGAGTTTGAACGCCTGCGTCGCATTGCCTGTACCCAATTGCAGCTGAGCGATCGTGCCGACACCAGCCTGCGCTGGTTCGAGATCACCAGTGCGCGCATCGACCTGATGAAACAGATAGAGGATCGGCTGGAAGAGGCGCTGATGGCCAGTTGCCGCCACAGCCTGGCCGAGGCCCAGCGCTCGCTGGCGCTGGATTATGTCGATTACGTGCCGCAACAGGCGAGAGAAAGCTACGCGGTGTTTGTGGCCACCCCGCTGGGGGAGGCGTCGCCGCTGATGGGGGACGGCATCAATCCGCGTCTGGGCCGTTCCATGATGGAGTTGATTCAGCAGCAGTCGCAGCGGTTGCAGGTGCTGTCAGAAGAGTTGGCGACGGCGCGGGCGACGCTGCATGAGCGCAAGCAAATCGAACGCGCCAAAGGGTTGCTGATCCGGCATCGCGGGTTGACCGAGGAGGACGCCCACCGCTTGTTGCTCAGGATGGCCATGAACCAAAACAAGCGGCTGATTGATATCGCCAATGCCATGCTGGCGGTGGCGGATATTTTACCGGCCACCGGAGATACTCCTTAAGGAGTATATGCACACAGTCAGTGCAGTTAATGCCTTGCCGTTGTGCAAACGATGTCCTGTGTACCCCCCATCGGCAGTAGGGGACGAATATATTCGGCCCGAATTATGCGGGTGCGGAGTGCAGCGTGCCTGTCTGGCAGGGGCTGGCTGGGATTATCGACAGATTTGGCACGCAAGCTGCATTAACTAAAACGTAACCCGGCCAATGGCGGCCGGATTGCCAACAAGAATTTGGATAAAGGCGTCCTTTCAGCATGTTCACCCCAATGGTGGAATGTGCTGATGGGACGCCTTTTTTATTTTTATCGCCTGATTGAAGGACTTGCTGATGACGCACACCAAACACCCTGGGCTTGAGTTGACGCGCCGCCGCTTTTTGGCCGGCAGCGCGGCGCTGGGCGGCAGCATGTTGCTGCCTGGCCTGATGAATACGGCCTGGGCGGCAGGCTCTGACGCACCGGAGAAAAAAGAGATCCGCGTGGGCTTTATTCCGCTCACCGACTGCGCCTCGGTGGTGATGGCGGCGGTGAAAAAGTTTGACGAGAAATACGGCATCAAAATCATTCCCAGCAAAGAAGCCAGTTGGGCGGCGGTGCGCGACAAGTTGCTGTCCGGCGAACTGGATGCGGCGCACGTGCTGTACGGCATGGTTTATGGCCTGCAATTGGGTGTAGCCGGGCCGCAGCACGACATGGCGGTGCTGATGACGCTCAACAACAACGGTCAGGCGATCACGCTTTCCAACCAGTTGAAGCAGGCCGGCGTCACCGATGCGGGCGCGCTGAAAAAACACGTCGACGCCAGCGCCAAGGGCACTTACACCTTCGCCCAAACCTTCCCGACCGGCACTCACGCCATGTGGCTCTATTACTGGCTGGCGAACGCCGGCATTCATCCGTTTGACGACGTGCGCAACGTGGTAGTGCCGCCGCCACAGATGGTGATGAACATGAAGATCGGCAACATGAGCGGTTTCTGCGTCGGGGAGCCGTGGAACCAGCGCGCCATCGCCGAAAACATCGGTTTTACCGCCGTCACCACCCAGGAAATCTGGCCCGATCACCCGGAAAAAGTGCTGGGCACCACGGGGAACTGGGTGGCGGCCAACCCGAACGGCGCCCGTGCGCTGACCGCCGCCGTGCTGGACGCCGCACGCTGGATAGACAGCTCCGACGCCAACCGCGAGGAGACCGCCCAGGTGGTGGCAGGCCGCGCCTACATCAATACCAAACCGGAAGTGATCACCGGCCGCATGCTGGGTCAATACCAAAACGGTCTGGGCAAATCCTGGCAGGACGCTCATGCGATGCGCTTTTTCCACGATGGCGAGGTGAACTACCCGTATCTGTCTGACGGCATGTGGTTCCTGACCCAGCATCGCCGCTGGGGCCTGTTGAACGCCGAGCCGGACTACCTGGCCGTCGCGCAAAAAATCAACCGCATCGAGATCTACAAACAGGCGGCAAGCGCGGTGGGCGGGGTGAATCTTCCCGGCAGCGACATGCGCGCCAGCACGCTGTTTGACGGTAAACGTTGGGACGGCAGCAATCCGGCGGAATACGCCAACAGTTTCTCTTTAAAGCGCTGAGGTAACCGATGAAAAATCTCGCTGAACGTATTGATATACCCACGCCGACCCGTGCGGAAGTCGTGCCGTTGAAAATCCCGGCCCCCCCGAAGCCGCAACCCAAAGCGCGCTGGAGTTTGCCTTTACAGAACGCTTTTCGCCGTGCGGTGCCCGCGGCGTTGGGGCTGGTGTTGATCCTGGTTGTCTGGCAGATCGCCGCGCTCAACAGCAAGGGTTTCCCGACACCGGTGGCGACCTGGCAAGCGGCGCTGACGCTGTTTGCCGATCCGTTTTATTCCGCCGGGCCGAACGATCAGGGGATCGGCTGGAACGTGCTGGCCTCGTTGCAGCGCGTAGCCACAGGTTTTGGGCTGGCGGCGTTGGTCGGTATTCCGGCCGGGTTCCTGCTGGGACGCTTTGCCTTTCTGGCGAACATGCTCAACCCGATTATTTCGCTGTTGCGCCCGGTCAGCCCGCTGGCCTGGCTGCCGATTGGCCTGCTGCTGTTCCAGCGTGCGGAGCCGGCATCAACCTGGACCATTTTCATCTGCTCCATCTGGCCGATGATCCTCAACACCGCAGAAGGCGTCGCGCGCATTCCGCAGGACTACCTCAACGTGGCGCGGGTGCTGAAGCTGTCTGAATGGACGGTGATGCGCAAAATCCTGTTCCCGGCCGTGCTGCCGTATGTGCTGACCGGCGTGCGTCTGTCCATCGGCATCGCCTGGCTGGTGATCGTGGCGGCGGAAATGCTGACCGGCGGCGTCGGCATCGGTTTTTGGATTTGGAATGAATGGAACAACCTCAACGTCGAAAACATCATCATCGCCATCATCGTGGTCGGCGTGGTGGGGCTGCTGCTCGAGCAGGGGCTGATGTTACTGGCAAAACGTTTTAGCTATCAGAACCGTTAAGGAGTGCGCCATGAAACCGATTATTCAGGTCCAGAACGTCAGCCAGCGCTTTGCCACCCCACAGGGGGAGTTTATTGCGTTGGATCGGGTGAGTTTCGATATCCAGGCAGGGGAAACCGTCAGCCTGATCGGCCATTCCGGCTGCGGCAAGTCGACGCTGCTGAATTTGATCGCCGGGCTGACTCTGCCCAGCGACGGCGTGCTGTTGTGCGATAACCGGCAAATCACCGGGCCGGGACCAGAACGCGGCGTGGTGTTCCAGAACCATTCGCTGTTGCCGTGGCTGACCACCTACGAAAACGTGGCCTTGGCGGTGCATCAGGTATTCCGGCGCGAAATGACGCGCGGCGAAATGCGCGAGTGGATCGAGCACAACCTGGAGCTGGTGCATATGAGCCACGCGTTGCACAAGCGGCCGCATGAAATCTCCGGCGGCATGAAACAGCGCGTCGGCATCGCCCGCGCACTGGCGATGAAGCCCAAGGTGTTGCTGATGGACGAGCCCTTTGGCGCGCTGGATGCGCTGACCCGCGCCCATCTGCAGGATGCGGTGATGGAAATCCAGCAACGGCTGAACACCACCATCGTGCTGATCACCCATGACGTCGATGAAGCGGTGCTGCTGTCCGACCGGGTGATGATGATGACCAACGGCCCGGCGGCCACCGTCGGTGAAATTCTCGAGGTGAAGCTGCCGCGTCCGCGTTCACGGGTCGCGCTGGCGGACGACCCGGATTATCACCATTACCGTCGCCAGGTGCTGAAGTTCCTCTACGAGAAGCACGCGAAAGCGGCATGAGAGCCGAATGATGGACAAAACCCAATTGGTGGTGATTGGCAACGGCATGGCCGGGATGCGGCTGGTGGAGACGCTCTGCCGGCTGGCACCCGCGCGCTATGCCATCACGGTGATTGGCGAGGAGCCACGCGGCAACTACAACCGCATTCTGCTGTCGCCGGTGCTGGCGGGGGAAAAGGCGTTCAGCGAGACCCTGTTGCACGATCTTGACTGGTATCACCGGCACGACGTGCGGCTGCTGGCCGGTGAACCGGCGCTGGCGGTAGATCGGCGGCACAAGCGGGTGATGACGGCCGGGCACGAGGTGCCTTATGACCTGCTGGTGTTTGCCACAGGTTCGCGTCCGTTGATGCCGCAACTGCCCGGCGTGACGCTGAACGGCATTTACGGTTTTCGCACGCTGGACGACGTTGAAGCCATGCTTGGCCGCTGCCGGCCAGGGCGGCATGCGCTGGTGGTAGGGGGCGGCGTGTTGGGGATCGAGGCGGCCGCCGCCCTGACGCAGCGCGGCATGACCGCCACCGTGGTGCACCGTGGCACACACCTGATGGAGCGGCAACTGGATGCCCGCGCCGGGCGGATGCTGCAACACAATCTGTTGCAACGCGGTATCGAATGTCGGCTGGCCTGTGAGGCCAGCCGGTTCCACGGCACAAAGCAGGTTCAGGCTGCCACGCTGAGTAATGGCGAGCGGTGCGATTGCGATCTGGTGGTGATTGCCGCCGGGGTGCGGCCCGAAATCAGCCTGGCTCAGGCCGCCGGGCTGGGCTGCGAGCGCGGCATTTTGATCGACGATCGGATGCAGACTGAGGATCCGGCGATCTTCGCCATCGGCGAATGCGCCCAGCTCGACGCCACCACCTTCGGTCTGGTGGCACCTTGCTGGCAACAGGCGGAGTTGTTGGCGCGGCGGTTGAGCGGTGAGCAGGTGCCGGGCTACCGACCGGCGCCGCTGCATACCCGCCTGAAGGTCAGCGGCATCGAGATGTTCAGCGCCGGCGAAATGATCGCCGACGCGCAAACCGAGCTTCATCACGCCGAAGACCCACAGGCGCAGCATTACCGCCGCCTGCTGGTGCGCGACGGCAGATTACAGGGCGTCGTGTTGTACGGCGACGCCCAGGACAGCCCTTTTTATCTGCGGCAGCTTGGTCAGCCGGTGAATCAGCCGGAAGCCCTGCTGTTTGGCAGTAGCGAACCCGAGGCGCCGCAGGCGTCTGACGAGAGGACATCGGATATGCATAAGCCCGTTTTGCTGGTTGCCGGACACGGCATGGTCGGTCATCACTTCCTGGAACAGCTGGTCGCTCGCGAACTGCATCAGCAGTATCACATTGTGGTCTTTGGCGAGGAGCCGGTGGCGGCGTATGACCGGGTCCATCTGTCGGAATTTTTCTCCGGCCGCAGCGCCGACTCGCTGTCGATGGTGGAAGCGGGTTTCTTCGAACGTTCCGGGATTGAGCTGCGGCTGGGGCAGGCGGTTTGCGCCATCGATCGCCGGCGCAAATGCGTGATCGACGCCGAGGGGCGCGAAACGGCCTACGACCACCTGGTACTGGCGACCGGCTCTTATCCGTTTGTCCCGCCGATCCCCGGCAACGATCGCCCCGGCTGCCTGGTTTACCGCACGCTGGAGGATCTGGCGGCGATTGCCGAATGTGCCGCCAGCGCCAGCGTGGGCGTGGTGGTCGGCGGCGGTCTGTTGGGGCTGGAGGCCGCCAATGCCTTGCAGCAGCTTGGGCTGAAAACCCACGTGGTGGAGTTTGCGCCGCGCCTGATGGGGGTGCAACTGGATGACGGCGGCGCGGCGATGCTGCGCAAAAAGATTGAGGCGCTGGGCGTGAGCGTACACACCGGCAAGCAAACACAGGCGATTATCGAGGGTTCGTTACACCGTCACAGTATGAATTTCGCCGACGGTGAAACCCTGGATGCTGATTTGATTCTGTTTTCCGCCGGTATCCGGCCGCGTGACCAGCTCGCCCGTGCCGCCGAACTGGAGGTGGGACCCCGCGGCGGCATCGTGATTGACAGCCAGTGCCGCACCAGCGATGACGCCATTTACGCCATCGGCGAATGCGCGTTATGGAACGGCCAAATTTTCGGGCTGGTGGCACCGGGGTATCAAATGGCGCGCACGCTGGCGGATCTGCTGGCCGGGCGGGAAAACGCGTTCTGCGGCGCAGACATGAGCACCAAGCTGAAACTGCTGGGCGTCGAGGTGGCGTCGATCGGGGATGCGCACGGCCATACGCCCGGCAGCCAAAGCTACAGCTGGGTCGACGGCCCGGCGGAAGTGTATAAAAAGCTGGTGGTTGATGCCGGCGGCAAACGGCTGCTGGGGGCGGTATTGGTCGGCGACAGCAGCGAATACAGTACGCTGCAACAAATGATGCTCAATGATCTGCCGCTGCCCGCCGCACCGGAAAGCCTGATTCTACCGGCCTCGGCCGGCGGCGCGCCAAAAGCGCTGGGCGTATCGGCGTTACCGGCCACGGCGCAGATTTGCTCCTGTCACAACGTCAGTAAAGGCGATATCAGCTGTGCGGTGGACCAGGGCTGCGGCGATTTGGCGGCGGTGAAAGCCTGCACCAAAGCCGGCACCGGCTGTGGCGGTTGCGCCGCGCTGGTGAAACAGGTGATGGAGCACGAACTGCAGCAACGCGGCGTGGTGGTGAAAAAGGACGTTTGCGAGCATTTCGCCTACTCGCGCCAGGAGCTGTATCACCTGGTGCGGGTCGGCAATATCCGCACCTTCGACGATCTGCTGGCCCGACATGGTCATGGGCACGGCTGCGAAGTTTGCAAACCGCTGGCGGGATCGATTCTGGCGTCGTGCTGGAACGAATACCTGCTCAAGCCGCAGCACCTGCCGTTGCAAGACACCAACGATCGTTTCTTCGCCAATATCCAAAAAGACGGCACCTATTCGGTGGTGCCGCGCGTGCCGGCCGGTGAAATTACCCCGGCAGGGCTGATCGCCATCGGCCAAATCGCCCAGCGTTATCAACTGTACACCAAAATCACCGGCGGCCAGCGGGTCGACCTGTTTGGCGCCCGCCTGGAGCAACTGCCGGAAATTTGGCAGCAACTGGTCGACGCCGGGTTTGAAACCGGCCATGCCTACGGCAAGTCGCTGCGTACGGTGAAATCCTGCGTCGGCTCAAGCTGGTGCCGTTATGGCGTGCAAGATTCGACCGCGCTGGCGATTGAACTGGAGCACCGTTACAAGGGATTGCGAGCGCCGCACAAAATCAAGATGGCGGTTTCCGGCTGCACGCGCGAATGCGCAGAAGCGCAAAGCAAGGACGTTGGGGTGATCGCCACCGACAAAGGTTGGAACCTCTACCTGTGCGGCAACGGCGGCATGAAGCCACGGCATGCGGATTTGTTCGCCAGCGATCTCGACACCGCCACGCTGATCCGCATGGTCGATCGTTTCCTGATGTTCTATGTCCGCACCGCCGATCGCCTGCAGCGCACCAGCACCTGGATGGATAACCTCGAAGGCGGGCTGGATTACCTGCGTGAGGTAGTGCTGGAGGATAGCCTGGGTATCGCCGCCGATCTGGAAAACGACATGCAGGCGGTGGTCGGCAGCTATCAGTGCGAATGGCAGACCACGCTCGCCAGCCCGGATCGTCTTAAGCTGTTCCGCGCCTTTGTGAACAGCGATCGGCCGGACGAAGCCATTGTCTGGCAGCCGGAGCGCGGGCAGCGCCGCCCGGCCAGCGGAGAGGAACGCGGGCAGGTTATCGACGTGCAACCGGCCCCGGCCGCAGGCGAGCAGTGGCTGGATGTCTGCGCGTTGGCGGACATTCCCGTCAACGCCGGCATTGCCGCACGTCTGGGGCCGCGGCAGATTGCGCTGTTCCATCTGCCGGGCAGCGGCGTTTATGCGCTGGCGAATCAGGAGCCGGACAGCGAGGCCAACGTGCTGGCGCGCGGGTTGCTGGGGGACGTAGCCGGTGTGCCTGTGGTGATCTCCCCGTTGTACAAGCAGCGTTTCCGCCTGAGCGACGGCAGCTGTGTGGATAACGCGCAATCTGGTGTTACCGCCTGGCCGGTACGGGTGACGGCGGGCAGAGTCTGGGTGTGCAGCCAGCCGCTGGCGGTGCAGGCCGCCATGCCGGAAGCGACGGGTGCTGCATCATGACCGCCGCACACTGCACCACCTGTCCTTACTGCGGCGTTGGCTGCGGCGTCGCCGTCGAAAAGCGCAGCGACGGCGCGGTGGCGGTCAGCGGTGATGTCGCCCACCCGGCAAATCAGGGGCGACTGTGCGTGAAAGGCAGCGCGTTGGGAGAAACCCTGGATTTGGCGGGCCGCTTGCTGCAACCGCAGGTTGACGGCAAAACGGTGGGCTGGGACGACGCGCTGGAGCAGGTGGCGCTGCGTTTTAGCCGCGTGATCGAGCAACACGGCCCGCAGGCGGTGGCATTTTACGCTTCCGGCCAGTTGCTGACCGAGGACTATTACGTCGCCAATAAGCTGATGAAGGGCTTTATCGGCGCGGCCAATATCGACACCAACTCCCGGCTGTGCATGGCATCGGCGGTGGTGGGTTACAAGCGGGCGTTCGGTGGCGATGCGGTGCCTTGCTGTTATGAGGACATCGAACAGGCGGATCTGGTGATCCTGACCGGTTCCAACACTGCCTGGGCGCACCCGGTGGTGTATCAGCGGCTGGTGAAGGCGCGTCAGCAGCGGCCGCAGATGCGCGTGGTGGTGATTGATCCGCGAGAGACGGCGACCTGCGATATTGCCGATCTGCACCTGCCGCTGCGCCCTGGCAGCGACGCTGCTCTGTTTACCGGAGCGCTGCGCTGGCTGGCGCAGCACGACGGCCTGGATAACGCCTTTTTGCATCAGCATGCCAACGGCGTGGAGGAAGCGCTGGCGGCGGTGGCCGACTGGGCACCGGAACGGGTAGCGGATTTTTGCGAACTGCCGCTCAGCGCCGTACTGGCCTTTTTCGCCTTGCTGGAAACATCGCGCGACTGGGTGACGCTCTATTCCATGGGCATCAACCAGTCTTCAAGCGGTGCGGATAAATGCAATGCAATCATCAACCTGCACCTGGCGGGCGGGCGCATTGGCCGGCCGGGCAGCGGCCCGTTTTCCATTACCGGCCAGCCGAATGCGATGGGCGGGCGTGAAGTGGGCGGGCTGGCTAATCAGTTGGCGGCGCATATGGGGTTCAGCGACGAGGATACCGACCGGGTGCAGCGTTTCTGGCAGTCGCCGGGCATTGCCAGGCAACCCGGCCTGAACGCGGTCGAACTGTTCCAGGCGATGGCCGCCGGGCAGGTGAAGGCGGTGTGGATCATGGGCACCAACCCGGCGGTGTCGCTGCCGGATGCGGACGCGGTGCGACAGGCGTTGAAACAGTGCCCACTGGTGGTGGTGTCGGAAGTGATGGCGGTGACCGATACCGCAGAGCTGGCGCACATCCGCCTGCCGGCGCTGGCCTGGGGCGAAAAAGAGGGCAGCGTCACCAACTCCGAACGCTGCATATCCCGCCAGCGCGCGTTTTTGCCACCGCCGGGAGAGGCGCGGGCCGACTGGTGGATCCTCAGCCAGGTGGCACGGCGCATGGGCTATGGGGCGGCGTTCGGCTACCGGCACCCTTCGGAGATTTTCAGTGAGCACGCCGCGTTGTCAGGGTTTGAGAATAACGGAACGCGCGCGTTCGATATCAGCCTGCTGGCGCAGGGGGATCGGGAGCAGTGGTCGCGTATGGCGCCGGTGCAGTGGCCGGTCAATACCCAGCACCCTGGCGGGTGCCGGCGTCTGTTCAGCGATGGCCGCTTTTTCCATGCGGACGGCAAAGCGCGACTGCTGCCGGTGACGCCGCGCCTGCCGCAAAATGCGGTATCGCCGCGTTACCCGATGGTGCTGAACACCGGCCGTATCCGCGATCAGTGGCACACCATGACGCGCACCGGCAAAGCGGCGCGTCTGATGCGCCATCTCAGCGAGCCGTTTTGTGAAATGCACCCGCAGGATGCTGCGGCGTTGGGCATTGCCGATAACGCCCTGGTGCGGCTCAGTTCGCCCCATGGCTGGATGCTGGCGCGAGCCCAGTGCCATCCGGGGCAGCGGCGCGGCAGCGTATTCGCGCCTATGCACTGGAATGGTCAGTTTACCGCTCAGGGCCGGGTCGACAGCCTGATCCCGCCGGTGGTCGATGCTCATTCCGGCCAACCGGAAAGCAAACATGCGCCGGTACGGGTCAGCTTGTGGCCAACGAGCTGGCAGGCGGAGATTTTCCTGCGCGCCGAGGTGGCGCCACCGGTGGGCATTTACTGGAGCCGGGTAGCGCAGGAGGGCCTGACCCACTACATCATGGCCGGGCAACGGCCGGTCGAAGACTGGCAGGACTGGTTGCGGCGGCACTTCCCCTTGGCGGGGCTGACGCTGCAGACCGCACAGCTGGCTCAGCGCGGTTTGCACGTTATTGGCTGGCGTCAGAACGAGGTGCAACTGGCGTTTTATGTTCGCCAACAGGCTCCGATGCTCGATCGACCGGCAATTCTGAGCGCTTTTGCACAACCGCCGGTCGGCGGATCGCAGCGCTTGGCGTTGTTAGCGGGGCGAGGGGCTGCGGGGGAGCCGGCGGGCGGGACGACGATTTGCAGCTGCTTCGGCGTGGGCGAGAACCGCATTATTGCGGCGATTCAGGCGGGCTGCCACAGCGCCAGTGAACTGGGCGATCGTCTGCAATGCGGCACCAACTGCGGCTCTTGTTTGCCGGAACTGAAAAAGTTGATTCAACAGCACGCGGCCCAACGGGTGGCATAGCGGAGGTGATGCAATGAAAGCACTTGAAATGCTGATGTTGGCTGGGGATCGTCGCCAGCCGGTGCGCCGGGGTGAAGTGTGGTTGGTCGGTGCCGGGCCGGGGGATGCCGAGCTGCTGACGTTGAAGGCGCTGCGGGTTCTCCAGCAGGCGGACGTGGTGGTGTTTGATCGCCTGGTTTCCCCGGCGGTGATGGCGCTGCTGCCTGCGGAGGCGTTGCGTATCGACGTGGGTAAATCCCTGCGCTGCCACACTTTGTCGCAATCGGAGATCGAACAACTGCTGGTAGAGCTGGCGCAGGCCGGCAATCGGGTGGTGCGGTTGAAGGGGGGGGACCCTTTTATTTTTGGTCGTGGCGGCGAGGAGATGGCCTGGTTGCAGCGTCATGGCGTGGCCTGCCATGTGGTGCCGGGCATTACCGCCGCCAGTGGCTGTGCGGCGGCAAGCGGCATTCCGTTAACCCACCGGGATTACGCGCAGTCGGTACGTTTTGTTACCGGCCACTGCCGTAACGGCGAGGTGGATCTGGACTGGCCGGGATTGGTCAGTTCGGGGCAAACGCTGGTGTTTTATATGGGGCTGGCCTTGAGTGAAACCATCGCCGCACAGTTGTTGCGCCATGGTATGGCGGCGGAGATGCCGTTGGCGATCATTGAACGCGGTACCCAGCCGCAGCAGCGGGTATTGATCGGCACCTTGGGCGAACTGCCGGCGATCATGGCCCGGCAGCGGCCGGTTTCGCCCAGCCTGCTGGTTATCGGTGAGGTGGTCAGCCTGTACCGCGCTGCGGCGGTGACCGCAGAGACCCCGGCAGAGGCGTTGACGGCCTGAACGGCTATTGGCCAAAGCGGCCGATAATGCCCGCGCCGCCCTTGGCGTGGCCTTGCAGCTTTTCCAGGAGTTGTTCGCGCGTCAAACCCGGGCCAAGTGCATGGGGCGCGAGATCGGTGGCGATCAACACGAAAGTATAGTGGTGTAACCCTGATCCGGCCGGGGGGCAAGGGCCGTGATAAACCGCAGTGCCCTGCGAGTTTTTGCCGCCAATAAAGCCTTTGCCCAGGGTGAGATCGCCCTCGGCGAAGCCGCTGGCCGAGACGGGAATGCCGTAGGCCACCAAATGGCTGACGCCAAGGCCGCTGCGCCCTTCGGGATCGGACAGCAGCAGAGCGAAACTTTGGGTGCCTGCCGGTGGGTTGGCCCAGTTCAGCGGCGGTGAAACGTTATCGCCGGTGCAACTGGCATTGCCCGGCGTCGCGCCGGCATATTTTTGCGCCAGCATTCCGCCATCCTGAAACGCCGGCGAGGTGAGGGTAAAGGTGCCGGCCGCCTGTGCCGCGAATGACAGTGACCCCGTCAGTAACGCCGCGCCGAGCGCGAGTGCGGATAAACCATGACCGATCATATAACTCCCGTATTGATTTAGGCAAAACCCCGTTTGGGCTTAGCCAAAGGATAGCGGGGCAGATGAAGCGTCGCCATAACAGCCGTACCGACAGCAGGCTATAACAGCGGTAAAATGGCCCTGTGCCCATTTACCGCCAGAGTGAAATAAGGTGAAATTTAGCGTTATACCCCGTTGACGGCGGGAATTCCCCGCCGGCCGCCGATAGCAGCAACGGCCAGGCCGCCGCCGCCAGATACAGGCCAAACGGCAGCGGGGCTTGCCAGCCGGGTTTGCGCATCAGGCCGGCAATGGCCACTGCGCATAATCCCGTTGCCGCCGCACCGGTGACCAACATCGGCAGGGCGGGCCAGCCGACCCAGGCGCCTAATGCCGCCAACAGTTTAAAATCCCCTTGCCCAATGCCATCCCGTTGATGACGGCGGCGATAGGCCGCGTTGAGTAGCCACAGCGACAGATAACCGACGACGGCACCTGACACCGCCTCCGCCAGCGAAGTGAAATAGCCTTGCTGGTTCACCAGCAGCCCGGCCCATAGCAGCGGCAGTGTCAGGCGATCCGGCAACAAGCGGTGCCGCCAATCGATAAACGCCAACGCGATCAATACCGCCGCCACCGGCAGCAACACCACGCGGTGCAGGAGCGGCATGCCGAAAGGCAATGCCGCCAGCCCGGCGCAAAGGGCTGCTCCCATCACCCAGCGAGTTTGCTTTGGCGAGGGCCCCGACAGGCTTGCCGATACGCAGTGAATCAACCGCGTAGCGATGGCTGCAGCAAGCAGCAGTGCCGGGATAAACAGGCAGCGATGCCAGAGATCGTGTTGCGCGTCGTCGAGCATAAAACGTCCTTACCGAGCTGAAATCAGCGTTCAAAATAGTGGCAAAATACGGTTGATTGGGAAAAATGACGCCATCGATGATTGGCATTGCGAGCCTGGCCGCAAAGTATTGTTCAGCCAAAAGAGGGATAGCAAAAAATTGTGTATTGCTGCGCATAATCAAGATGTTATTGGCCATGTTGATTTCCGGTTGAGGTTTTTTTCGGCAAAATTTCAGGTGAAATAAAGTGAATTCACTCCTTTTGGCGGCTCGGAACCGGGCATTTTATGGTTTGATGCCATCGCCTCTGTGGTGGTGGTGGTTTTGTTACATTGTCACATGAATAACTGAGGTTTATCCGATGGTTTCTCATCGCAAATCCACTAGGCTTGGGTATTCATGATGCGCTGTGGCGCCGGGCCCTCGAAAGGGGATAAATGCCCTGTGTTACCAGTGTGCGAAGGTTGAGTTGTCTGCCGCCTGGAGTGGCCGCAGCAAAAAAAGGATTGATGCGCCTTGCTCTCCGGATGAGGGGATGGCGACAGAGTAATGACTGACGTTAGACAAAAAACACGCTGCAGAGTGAAAAAAGCCGTTCATTTTCTCCCTCGCCTGACCGGCAGTTTACCGGCGGCGCTGCTGGTGTGGCCACTTGCCTGGTTTTGCGGCGCGTTGCCCGCCCAGGCTGAATCCCCGCCGGCACCCGATTCCCTCGCTCATTCGTCGGGCAATGATTTGCCCGAGCTTGGCGGCAACGCCCAGGACGACGCTGCGCGTGAGAAAGAGTGGGCCACCATGGCCAAACAACTGGGGGAACGTAATTTGAATAACGTTTCCGGCCAGCAGGTGCGTACCCGCGCCGAGAACTATGTGTTGGGCCAGGCAAACGACGTCTTGCAGCAGCAAGCGCAGGAGCTGTTATCGCCGCTGGGCACCGCTAAACTGTCGCTGGCGGTGTCCAATCAGGGGGATTTTGCCGGCAGCAGCGGCCAACTGTTCAGCCCGCTGTATGACGTAAACGGCTTGCTGACTTACAGCCAGCTCGGTCTTTTGCAGCAAAACGACGGTTCGCTGGGCAACCTGGGGATTGGGCAACGCTGGGTCGCCGGGGATTGGTTGCTGGGGTATAACACGGTGTTTGACAGCGATTTTGAGCGCCGGCACAACCGTGCCAGCGTGGGCGCCGAAGCCTGGGGCGATTTCCTGCGTTTTTCCGCCAATTATTACTATCCGTTGTCGGCGCTGGCGCAGCAGAAAAATGACGCGGTGTTCCTCAGCCGACCGGCGAACGGCTATGACATTACCACTCAAGGCTACCTGCCATTCTACCGCCAGATTGGCGGTTCTCTCAGCTATGAGCAGTACTGGGGGGAGAATGTCGATCTGTTCGGCAGCGGTAAAAAGCAAAGCGATCCGCGTGCCATGCAGTTTGGGGTAAATTACACGCCGGTGCCGCTGGTGACGGTGAAAGCGCTGCACAAGATGGGCGAAGGCGGGGTGAGCCAGGATCAGATCGAACTGGCGCTGAGTTACCGTCTTGGTGTGCCCCTGGTGAAACAGATATCGCCGGAGTACGTTGCGCAGGCCAAGTCGCTGCGCGGTAGCCGCTATGACAATATCGAACGCAAAAATGTCCCGGTGTTGGCGTTCCGACAACGCAAAACGCTGCAGGTGTTTTTGGCTACGCCGCCGTGGAGCCTGAAAGAAGGGGAAACGTTGCCGCTGGTGCTTGAAATCAAAGCGGCCAACAAAATCGCCCGCGTCAGTTGGCAGGGGGATACCCAGGCTCTGAGCCTGACGCCGCCGCAAAACGGTAACGATCCGCACGGTTGGAGCCTGATTGTGCCTGAGTGGGATGCCTCTCCGGGCGCAAGCAACAGTTACTCTTTATCGGTTACGCTGGAAGACGATAAACACCAGTTAGTGACATCCAACTGGATCCAACTGCAAGTGACGCCGCCCCTGACGCTGTCTTCCGGCACCGACGAGGGGTTGCCGCCGGCGAAAACCTTGCAAACGCCGGCGATACCGGCACAGACCGGGCCACTGAACGGCGGGGATTAACCGTTTTTCCCCTGCAACACCCAGACGGCGGCTTCAACGCGCGATTTCAGCTTCATTTTTTTCAGCAGGTGTTTGACGTGCACCTTGACGGTACTCTCGGTGATCGTCAGCCTGCGGGCGATCATTTTGTTCGGCAGGCCCTGGGCGATCAGTTTCAGAATATCGCGCTCACGCGGCGTCAGTTGCTGGATATCACGTTCGGCGCTGGGGCGGTTCTCACGCAGGCTGGCGGCCAGGACCGGTGTCAGGGCTTCGCTTAACACCATCTGGCCGGCTGCCGCCTGATGCATGGCCTTCAGCAGATCCTCCGGCTCCATGTCTTTCAGCAGGTAGCCGTCGGCACCGCGTTTCAGAGCACTGACCACGTCATCTTCGTGATTTGAGACGCTAAACACCACGATGCGGCCCGATAGCGCGGTCATGCGCAGGCGATCCAGCGTCTCCAGGCCGTTGATGCCCGGCATGTTCAGGTCGAGCAGGATCAGATCAGGATCGTGCTCTTCGGCCAGCGCGACGCCCCGTTCGCCATTGCCGGCTTCGGCAATCACCTGCAGGCGTGGGTCCATAGCGATCAGCTGCTTTACGCCATTACGCAGCATCGGATGGTCATCAATCAGTAAAATGGTGGCAGCGGTTTCAGTCGTCATGGTTTCTCTCATTAATCGATGGCGTGGTTGTCCGGTTTGAATACCACCCGGACTTCAGTGCCGCCGCCGCTGCAGGGTAAAATCTCGCAGTGGCCGTGCAGGCTTTTGGCGCGATCGCGCATAATTATCAGGCCATAGTGATCGGGGCGGTCGGTCTCTTCCGGCAGCCCGCGTCCGTTATCGCAGACGCTCAGGGTAACTTCGCCTCGTCGATTGACCACCTGAATGCTTACCCGGCTGGCCTGGGCATGTTTATTGATGTTGCTTAAGGCTTCGCGGGCGATCTGCAACAGGTGAATAGCCTGATAAGAAGGCACCGTGCGTGGCGTCAACTGGTAATCGAGATCGATGGCAACGCCGAGCCGCTGGCTAAATTCCTGTACCGTTGACTGCAGCGCCGCCAGCAGCCCCGGTTCGGTCAGGCGCAGGCGGAACGTGGTCAACAGCTCGCGCAATTGGCGGTAAGCGATGTTCAGTTCTTCACGCATTTGTCGCACCAGCGCCAGGTTGGCGGGCGAGAGCTCCGCGCCCTGCATTTGCAGGCAACTGGTCTGCATTTTCAGGCACGACAGCGACTGAGCAATGGAGTCATGCAACTCACGCGCAATCGTTGCGCGCTCTTCCATCAACATCAGCTGTTGCTGATGATCGACCTGGCGTTCAATCGCCAACACGCTGGTCAGTTGTTCTACCAACGTGTTAACCAACTGGTGATGATCGTCATTTAGCGGCTGTTGCGGTAGGTGCTGCGCGACGATCACCCCGTAATCCCCCAGTTTGTCGCTTAAACTCCAGCTCAGGGAAGGGTGATGGGCGTGTTGTTGGCCCTCGTCGTTCAGGCAGGCGCTGCAGACCGGGTTGGTGCAGTATTCCGGTCGTAGCGGCAGGTTGCCGCTCAATTGTACGAATTGTTCCTGACTGTTGTTCTCGTACAGACGAACCTGAATGGCCCGCAGTGGCGTCAGGCTTTGCAGTTGATTGAGTATCGGCGTCAGGCGGCTGCACAAAGGCTCATTGCCGTGCAACTGGCGGCTGGCTTTATAGAGGAAGCTCAACACCTGGTTTTTTTGTTGCAGGTCGGCGGTTTTTTCCGCCACCCGTTGCTCCAGCCCGCTGTACATGGCGGAAAGTTCGTCGGACATGGTGTTTAACGCGCCGCCGAGCGAGGCCATTTCATCCTGGTGGCCGCGTTGGGCGAAACGCCGGCTGAAATCGCCACGGCCCGCCGACAGCGCCATCGCCACCAGTTGCCTCCATGGATGCAGCAGGCGACGGCGCAGGTAACAGATGGTGCCGACCAACAAGAACAGCGTCAGAGCGATAAATACCGCCTGTACCAGCGTCACCATCAACAGCCGCCGTTCAGTCTGGCGGTCAATGTCGGACACCAGCTTATCCAGCAGGGTGACGAAATGCGCGACCTGCGGCGCAGCGTCGGCCGGGTGCCTAGCCTGACGCAACTGCGGCAGCAGGGTTAGCTGCCAATAATCATGCAGCGCCTGAAATTGTTCAGTCATCTCTTCTTGTTCCAGCGAACGCTGAAGATCAGGGCTGTCTTGAGCCTGATCCAGTTCGCGAACCAGCGCTTCGCTGCGAGCATCCAGCGGAACCTGCGACAGCAGGCGATAACTCTGCATACGCAACGAGCCGGCCTTATTGATGGCATGCGCGTTGCCCTGAATGCTCTGCGACATCCAGGCGGAAATGCCCATTCCGGCGATGCCCAATATGCCTAGCAGTATCATCAGCATGGCTACCTGATTAACGATGGAAAGTGGAGCTAACAGGCGTTTCATGTTGCTTGGATCCCCGGAGATAGAGTGTGGCGACGGCTGGAAACCAGAGGGCGAAAGCAGGCTGTGCCAGCGAAGGCGGTAACGATTTGGCGCTATTTTTCACCATACTTGCAGGCAACCCCATACCTCTAACGAAGTACCTCTTAGTTTCCGCGCGCCGCTACAGGCGGGTAGCAGTGGCGGAAAATAAAATGCAAATAATTGATTTTAAATAACATTACAAATAATGGCCGCTTACTCACAAAGGGATGTCGGTTCGTTTGCCGCGCATGACTACCTGCACTCCGATTGATTTACATCAACTTTGACCTGGGGGCCGCCACCTAGGGTGTGCGGAGTTATCACCCTGTCTCTGAGGTTTTTATGTCGCAATCTGCAATGTCATCATCAAAAAAAACAGGTGCGGTTATTCAGAACTGGCAACCTGAGGACACCGAGTTCTGGCAACAGCGTGGTCAGGCGATTGCCAGTCGCAACCTGTGGATTTCCGTTCCTTGCCTGCTATTGGCTTTCTGCGTCTGGATGCTGTTCAGCGCGGTTGCGGTCAATCTGAACAAGGTCGGTTTCAATTTCACTACCGACCAACTTTTTTTGCTCACCGCGCTGCCTTCCGTTTCGGGCGCCATCCTGCGCGTGCCTTATTCGTTCGTGATCCCGATGTTCGGCGGCCGCCGCTGGACGGCAATCAGCACCTGTTTACTGCTGGTCCCCTGCCTGTGGCTGGGGTTTGCGGTTCAGGATACCTCTACCGCCTATGGCGTTTTTGTCATCATCTCTCTGCTGTGCGGCTTCGCCGGCGCCAACTTTGCCTCCAGCATGGCCAACATCAGTTTCTTCTTTCCGAAGGCCAGGCAGGGCGGCGCATTAGGCTTGAACGGCGGGTTGGGCAATCTGGGCGTCAGCGTGATGCAATTGGTGGCCCCGTTGGCGATCTCCATCGCCATGTTCGGCGTTTTTGGCGGCACGGGCCAGGTTCAGCCGGACGGCAGTCAACTGTGGCTGGAGAACGCCGCGTGGATCTGGGTGCCGTTCCTGTTGATCGCCACGCTGGCGGCCTGGTTCGGCATGAACGACCTGGCGGCTTCGAAGGCCTCGCTCAGACAACAGTTGCCGGTGCTCAAGCGTGGCCATCTGTGGATGCTGAGTCTGCTGTATCTTGCCACTTTCGGATCCTTCATCGGTTTTTCCGCCGGTTTCGCCATGTTGTCGAAGACGCAGTTTCCGGACGTGGTGATCCTGCATTATGCCTTCTTCGGCCCGTTCCTCGGCGCCCTGGCACGGCCGGTTGGCGGTGCGCTTTCCGATCGGTTTGGCGGTATTCGCGTTACGCTGATTAACTTTGTGTTGATGGCGGTGTTTGCCGCACTGTTGTTCCTGACCTTACCGGGGGCTGGGCATGCGGGGTCCTTTATTGCGTTTTACGGCGTCTTTATGCTGCTGTTTCTTACCGCCGGTTTGGGCAGCGGCTCGACCTTCCAGATGATCGCCGTGATCTTCCGTAAAATTACCCTCGAGCGCGTTAAGGCTCGAGGCGGGAGCGACGAAAGCGCACAGCGCGAAGCGGTAACCGATTCCGCAGCCGCTCTGGGGTTTATCTCGGCGATTGGCGCCATCGGCGGTTTCTTTATTCCGAAAGCCTTTGGCACTTCCCTGGCGCTGACCGGTTCTCCGGCGGGCGCGATGAAAATTTTCCTGGTGTTCTACCTGTTGTGTGTGGTGATCACCTGGGCTGTGTACGGTCGTAAAAAAACGGCCTGATGCGATTTGTTCCTCCCCGACAGGGGAGGGACTGTTTCTTTTACTCCCCGCGTAGTTTGTTTTTCCGCAGTGAAATTCCCCGCCTTTAGGTAATATTCTTATTTCCCCATGCTGAATTTCTCTTTTCTTATAGGCGCATCTCTCACTTCATGTTTTTCAATGAAGAATACTCCACAATATTATTGTTAGCGTGATTTTCATTTTCTTGTCTAAATTTTTACAGAAATAAAGCATGCTGGTGACATAGCCTGTTATGGTGAGTGACAGAGAACTTCATTATTTGAAGGTTGTGTAGCCAAATTGAAAATATGTCTTTGTATTTGGTGCTTTGTTTCATGAAGTGATTAAATCAGATAACTCTCATTCTGTTTTCGCTGGCTTTTTGTAGGCTATCTGGCAATCGGATTAGGTGGAAAAACAGGTGATACTTGCAGACTTTCGGGTGAATTTCACAATTTCACTTAACCAACAAAGTTATAACATATATGGGCTTTTTGTTTTAAATCAGTCTGTTGGCTGATTTTTATTGCCGGTAAACATGAAAAGAAACCATGTTACCAACAGGGAAAAAGAGAACATTCTTAGAATCGGATCTTTGGTATTCGAGGTGATGTAAAAAATGAAATCAGCGAATTTTTATAAAAATAAACATCCAATGAATACAACCTGTTGAGTTTACATTTAATTTCTTGAACATTTTTTCATATTTCTATACAAAGTGTGCAGGACAGGCACGTTAAGGAAATTAAAAGTGAATCTTGATAAAAGAATAAAGATTAGGAATCTAGATGTTCTGACACCTTCCCGGGAAAAATTCCGCCTGCGTTGGAAGGAGTATCAGATACTTTCACTTCTGGTCGCCAGATCCCCTGAACTGGTTAGTCGTACGGAAATTATAGAAAATATATGGAAAGGAACTTATTGTTCAGATTCGACGATAAATCAAACAATTAAATCAATTCGTCAGAAAATAGGTGATGTTGAACATACGCTTATCAGAACGATTCCACGCCTGGGTTATAAGGTGGAAAACAAGGCCGCTTTTCACTTTATATCGGAGGAGGATGAATATGGTGTTGATGAAATATGGAAAGTTTCTGGGGATATTAATGAAGATTTTCAAGCGGAAATATCTGAAAGTGGAAATCAAAACGATGAAATTAGCGCCGAGAAAATAGACACGCATGAGGAAGCGATTACGAGTTCCGGGCCACCTGTTGCTGTGGTATCCGTACCGCTGAAAAATACAACAATAAGAAATAAAATGACTGCATCGGCGGGTTTTTTCTCCGTTCCTGCCGTCAGAGTGGTGAAGTACCTGTCGGTGTTTGTCTCACTGCTGATTATTTCACATTTTTCCTATGTGCTGGGGAACCAAACTCGTCCACCGATTATCAATGATATACAAAACAACACCCGCGTGGTGCTTACCCTGACGCTGAACAACCCCCAATCTAACGGCCCGCAAACGCTGCTTTGCCTTTATCAGGGCGAAAGCCTGGAGCAGGCGACCATCGAGTGCATCGATCCCAAACAGGGGAAGTTTAAACAGCCGGTGAAATACGAAATTTCAGAGGCCAAGGGTAAAGGTAAGATTAATCTTATTCTGCCGAATAAAAGCATTCAATATCAGGTTGCTTACGAAGTTAAAAATTAGTCTACACCGACATTTCATTTTTCCCCATAATTTTACATTCGGCAAATATTGTTATTTCATTATTTGTTATTTGAAAGCTTGGGCCGATTTGTCCAGTCTGGTTTCCATGATCTAACGCGTATTAAGCGTCTCGCCTCAATTCTGCGGTGGGAATTAATGGAAAACTTGGCTGAGTGACAAATATGGATAAGCGTAAAGTAGCTATCATCGGGGGTTCCGGTTTTATCGGAACGCGTTTGGTTAAGCGCCTGAGTGCGCGTAGCGATCTGATTTTGACGATTGTAGACAAGAAACAAAGCGAACATTTTCCGGAGCTCTATCAGTTTGGCGATGTAACCCAGCCGCAGACCTTGCTGCAGCCACTGGCGGGGTGTGATGCCGTGATTAATCTTGCGGCAGAGCATCAGGATAATGTCGATCCGATCTCGCTGTATTATCAGGTTAATGTCGAGGGTGCGCGTAATGTTTGCATGACGGCCTCTTCGCTGAACATTAGACAGATTATCTTTACCTCATCCGTGGCGGTCTACGGGTTCGTTACCCAGGAAACCGGTGAAGAAGGGCGTTTTGAACCCTTTAACCATTACGGTAAATCCAAGCTGGAAGCGGAGTATGTCTACGAAGCCTGGCGCAAGGCCGACGGTGACAATAAGTTGACCATTATCCGTCCGACCGTGGTATTCGGCGAAAATAATCGCGGCAACGTTTATAACCTGTTCCGTCAGATCGCCAGCGGCCGTTTCGTAATGATTGGCAGCGGCAATAATATGAAATCCATGGCTTATGTCGAGAATATTGCAGCCAGGCTGGAGTATGCGCTGGATCAGCAGGCCAGTTATCAGGTCAGCAATTATGTTGATAAACCGGATTTCACCATGAACCAACTGGTCGACGTTATTTCGTCTTCATTGGGCAGAGAGAACAAAACCATTCGGATTCCTTATATATTCGGGATCTGCGGCGCTGCGGCATTGGATGTGGTGAGTAAAATAAGTCACCGTAAATTCCCTATTAGCCGCGTGAGAGTACAAAAATTCTGCGCCAGAACACAATTTAAAAGCAATGTGCAAAACAATTTCGAGGCGCCGGTTGAACTTAATTTGGCAATCGAAAGAACCATTAAGCATGAGTTTTCCTAGAGATATATTTCTCATGCGCTAACGTCTTTTATTTTTCGGATGAATCTGTAGTTAACAGGATGAGCTGATGCTGACTTATATCCTGGCGATGTCAATTTTGTTTTTGTTAATAGCGCATTGGGAGCTGTAACTCAAGGGCGGTAGCGTGCTTATTCGCTGGAGGAACAATGTTATATCAACTGAGCATAATATTTATTTTGGCGCTGACGCTGGTGGTTATTGCACGCCGTGCTGCGCTGGCAGTGGGATTAGTGGATAAACCCAATGCCCGCAAGCGTCATCAGGGGCATATACCGCTGGTTGGCGGAATAGCCATTTATCTCACCCTCATGCTGGTGACGTTTTGGCAACCGGAATGGTTGCCGCACAACAATATCTATCTGTTATGCGTCACGGCGTTAGTGGTGTTGGGTGTGCTTGATGACCGTTTTGATCTGCCGGTGGCGCCGCGCGTCATCGTGCAGGGAGGGATCGCGCTGGCGATGATGCTGGCGGCAGGGATGCAACTTACTTCCTTCGGCTATCTGTGGGGGCATCAGGAGCTGATGCTGGGTTACATAGCCTTGCTGATCACGCCGCTGGCGGTCTGGGGGGCGATTAACGCCTATAACATGGTTGACGGCATCGACGGCCAGCTTGGCGCGCTGTCTTGCGTCACTTTTATCGCACTGGCGATTCTGTTTGGTCTGGCGGGGCAAGAAAAACTGGCGATGTGGTGCCTGAGCCTGATCGCGGCCTTGGCGGCCTATCTGTTGTTTAACCTCGGCATGTTCGGTCCGCGCAACAAGATTTTCATGGGCGATGCCGGCAGCATGGTGATTGGTTTCAGCGTGCTGTGGTTGCTGATCGTCGCCACCCAGGGGCAGGACGCTGTCATACGGCCAGTGACCGCGCTGTGGTTGATCGCTATCCCATTGATGGACATGGTGACGGTCATGGTGCGCCGACTGCTGCGCCGTCAGAGCCCGTTCAAGGCCGGTCGTGACCATCTGCATCACATCCTGATGCGGCGTGGTCTCAATGCGCGCCAGGCGTTGGCGATGAGCTGCATGCTGGCGGTGACGCTGGCCTGCGTCGGTATCTGCAGCGAGGTCCTGCAACTGCCGGACTACCAGATGCTGGTGGCCTTTGTACTTTGCTTCTTCGGTTACTTTGTCATGTTGCATGAACCGCGTCAGGCACCGATTTTTACCGATAACCCTACCGCCGATCGTTAATCCTCCCACGGGCCGCAACGGCGGCCCGTTTTTTCACGGTACTGTCATGAACCTTCACTTACCTCATTTGATGCCGCTGGTGTTGTCCACCGCGTTGCTTAGCGGCTGCACGACATTTCCAGGTTCGCACCTGCCTACTCAAGGGAAAGCCAAAGTCACCCAGCAGGATGAAGACTTCGATTTGGATAAGCAGGTCCAGGTATACCGCGTAACGCCGATGCTGCTGGAAAAAATGCGCCGGGTGGAGCCGGTGGCCCGGCCAAACCCGGCGCTGGACCAGCGCTTGCAGAGTTACCAATACCGCATCGGCGTCGGCGACGTGCTTAACGTCACCGTTTGGGACCATCCGGAATTGACCACGCCTGCCGGCCAATACCGCAGTGCCAGCGATACCGGCAACTGGGTGCATGCCGACGGGGCGATCTTCTACCCCTATATCGGCCGGGTGCAGGTGGTGGGAAAAACCGTCACCGAAGTACGCAATCAGATTGCCAACCGGTTGGCGCGCTATGTGGAAAGCCCGCAGGTGGACGTCAGCATTGCCGCTTTCCGCTCGCAGAAAGTGTATGTGACCGGCGAAGTGAAAACCTCAGGGCAGCAGGCGGTGACCAACGTGCCGCTGACCATTCTCGATGCGATTAACGCCGCCGGCGGCCTGACGGACAACGCCGACTGGCGCAACGTGGTGCTGACTCACCAGGGCAAGGAACAGCCCATCTCCCTGCAGGCGCTGATGCAGCGCGGCGATACCGGCCAGAACCAACTGCTGCAGCCGGGCGACATCCTGTATGTGCCGCGCAATGACGAGTTGAAGGTGTTTGTGATGGGTGAGGTCGGTAAACAGGCGACGCTGAAAATGGACCGCAGCGGCATGACCTTGACGGAGGCGTTGGGCAGTTCAGAGGGCATCAGCCAGACGGTGGCCGATGCCACCGGCGTGTTCGTGATCCGCCCGAACGGCGGCAAACAGCCGCAGCGGCTGGCGTCTTTGTACCAGTTCGACCTGTCTGATGCCGCTGCACTGGCGATGGGGACAGAATTTCAGCTGGAACCTTACGACGTGGTGTACGTCACCGCAGCACCGATTGCGCGCTGGAACCGCTTGATAAGCCAGCTGGTACCGACGATTTCCAGCTTTAACGACCTCAGCGAGGCCACGTTGCGGGTGCGTAACTGGTAACCCCGCCACGCTGACTTAAGGAACACCGATGATGAAGAATAATGCAATGCCGATTGTGATGGCCGAGCAGGACGAGAAACTGGACTGGGAACGGCTGATTGGCCCGCTGTGGGATAATCGCTGGCGCATTTTGCTGGTGACCGGCGTCGCCGGTGTCCTGGGCTGCGCCTATGCCTTGATGGCGACGCCGATCTATCAGGCAACCGCGCTGGTACAGGTGGAAAAACAGCTTTCGGGCGATTCGCTGCTGCGCGAGACGCTGGACAACTCGATGGGTTCGATGGGTCAGAATTCGGCGACGCAAGATGAGGTTTCGCTGGCGAAATCACGTTACGTGATTGGCAAAACCGTGGACGATCTCGGTTTGACGGTGCGCATCAGCCCGGATTACTTTCCGCTGTTCGGCAAGGGGCTGGCCCGCCTGAGCGGCGAACCGCCACCGGTACTGCTCATCTCAGGGATGACGGTGCCGGCGGCGATGCAGGGCCAGGAACTGACCCTGACCGTGCAGGATAAGCAACGTTATAGCCTGAGCCATGATGGGAAGAACTTGTTCAGCGGCACCGTGGGGCAACCGCTGAAGCAGGGCGCCTGGGCGATGAACGTCACTGCGCTGGAGGCATTGCCGGGCACCGAGTTTAGCGTGGTCAACGTGCCGCGCCAGCAGGCGGTGGACGATCTTCGCAACCTGCTTGACGTTGCTCCTGGCGGCAAGGAAAGCGGCATTATGACGTTCAACCTGGCCGGCGAGGATCCGCAGCGCGCCGAAGCGGTGCTCAAGAGCATCACCGATAACTATCTGCAACAGAATGTGGATCGCAAAACCGAGGAAGCGCAGCGCATGCTGGCTTTCCTGCACGAACAGCTGCCGCGCACCCAGACGTCGCTCAACAACGCCGAGAATCAGCTCAACCAGTTCCGTCAGCAGAACGATTCGGTGGACCTGACGCTGGAAGCCAAATCGGTGCTGGATACTCAGGTTCAGTTGGAGGCCCAGTTGAATGAGCTGACCTTCAAAGAAGCGGAAATCTCCAAGCTCTATACCCGCGAGCATCCGGCCTATCGCGCACTGCTGGAAAAACGCGCCACGCTGGAGGCGGAAAAGGCGCGGCTCGGCAAACAGGTGCAGACGTTGCCGAAAACGCAGCAGGAAATTCTGCGTCTGACCCGTGATGTGCAGGTGGATCAGCAGGTATACATGCAACTGATGAACAAGCAGCAGGAATTGAGCATCAGCAAAGCGGGCACCGTGGGCAATATCCGCATTATCGATGAGGCGGAAAGCGGTCTGCGGCCGATAAAACCGCAAAAAGCGATGATCGTGCTCTTCGCGCTGTTGATGGGGGGCGTGCTGTCGGCTTCGATCGTGGTATTGCGCGCGGCGCTCCAACGGGGCGTCAGTGACACCGAGGCGTTGGAAAAGCGCGGTATCAATGTGTATGCCACGGTCCCGCTGTCGCCGTGGCAGCAAAAACGTAACCGTACCCAGCAGCAGCTACTGGTCAAAAACGGCGGTGACAAGCTGCCGATCCTGGCCAGGGAAGAGCCGGGGGATTTGTCCGTCGAAGCCATCCGCAGCCTGCGCACCAGTTTGCACTTCGCCATGATGGAGGCCAAAAACAATATCCTGATGGTCTCCGGCGCCAGCCCCGCCAGCGGGAAAAGTTTCACCAGCACCAATCTGGCTGTGGTGATCGCCGAGGCGGGCCAACGGGTGCTGCTGATCGACGCAGACATGCGCAAGGGATTCCTGCACCGTTGGTTCAACAACAGCGCCAGGGGCGGGTTGTCGGACATGCTGTCCGGGTTGATTGCGCCAGATCAGTCGGTGAAGAAAACCGCTATCGCCAATCTGGATTTTGTGCCGCGTGGCCAGGTGCCGCCGAACCCGTCCGAACTGCTGATGCATCAGCGTTTCGCCGACTTCCTGCAGTGGGCGAGGCAGAACTACGATTTGGTGCTGATCGACACGCCGCCGGTACTGGCGGTGACCGACGCCGCCATCGTGGGTCACCATGTCGGCACCGCGCTGATGGTGGTGCGTTTTGAGGTCGACACCGTCCGGCAGATCGAAACCAGCATTCGTCGTTTCGAGCAGAACGGCGTGGCGATTAAAGGGGTGATCCTGAACGGCATGGTGAAAAAAACCGCCACCGACGCCGGCTACTACGCCTTTGCTTACCCCAGTCATCAGGAAAAGGTGTAATCGCGCATGAAAGCGATGCTGATGAACTCCCTGTGGCTGATGTTGGAACGGATATCGCTGAGCCTTTCGGGGATTTTCGTTTCGGTGTACGTAGCGCGTTATCTGGGGCCGGCGCAATACGGTCTGATTAACTATCTGCTGTCGGTGATCGCCATTGCCGTGCCGCTGGTACAACTGGGGGCGGATGCGGTGTTGTTCAACCGCGTCGCCAAGCGGCGGCGCAGCGGTATTCGGCTGATGATGGCCTCGATGCGTTTGCGGCGCCAGCTTTTTGCGCTGATCGCCGTGCCGCTGATGGCCTGGGCTGTGCTGACGCAGGATCGTACCAGTCAGATCATGATGTTGTTGATGCTCGCCAGCGCGTATTTCTCTATTCAGGACGTCTACAAGATTTATTACGACGCGCTGTTGAAATCGAAGCTGAACACGCTGATCAACAACCTGGCTCTGTTGCTGTCAATCATTCTGCGGCTGGCGCTGGTGCATGCCAAATTGCCGTTGGAATGGTTTGCCGTGCCCTATGTTGTGAGCAGCCTGATCCCGTACGCCGTGCGTTGGGTGCTGTTTCGCCGCGAGCAGGGCGGTATGCGGGCGATCAGCGGGCGTCACAAGCGGCGCTATGGTCGTTATCTGTTAAAGGTAGGTTTGCCGCTGGCGGTCTCCGGGTTGTCGATCGTCGTCTACACGCGTATCGATCAGATCATGATCGGCAACGTACTGGGCGAGCACAGCGTCGGCTTGTACAGCGCGGCGATTACCCTGAGCCAGGGATGGATATTCGTCCCCATTGCCTTGATCACCTCAATGATGCCGGGCGTGGCGAATGCCCGCTCATTGGCCGAACAGGAAGGACGTATCCGGTTGCTGTATCTGGTGGTGTTGTCGCTCTCCATGCCGGTGATCTTGCTGCTGTCGTTGTTCCCAGGCCCGATCGTGGCGCTGATGTTTGGCGACAGCTACCGCGAAACCGCCACCATCTTGGCGCTGTGTTCGGTGACGTCGCTGTTCTCGGTGATGGGCACCGTGTCCTATCGGGCGATAGTGCTGTTTGGGGGCTATCGATTTATAGCGATAAAAATGCCGCTGGCCGCGTTGGCCAACGTGCTGATGAATCTGGCGTTGATACCGCGTTACGGCATAGTAGGTGCGGCGGTTTCAACCCTGATAACGGAGTTTATTTCATTCTTTGTACTTAATGGCTTCTTCAGAAGAGGACAAATTACGAGATTGCAGTTGACCTGCTACCGTTGTTTACCTCAGTTAATAGGGAAGGTGCGAGAAATCTATGTTAAATAATCTGGTGAAGGGTTTTTACCGTAATATGCCCGACGCGTTATATCATCAGTTAAAATACGCCCTGTTTTTTCGGAAAATACCGCATTTGGCTCAACCGAAAAGGTATAGCGAAAAATTAATGCGCAGAAAGGTCTATCCTCTGGCGATATATACTCAACTGTCCGACAAATATCGGGTGCGCGACTATATTGAAAAGCTGTGGGGGAAAGAATACCTGATCGATCTTTATGCGCACGGCAATCAATTAACCGAGGAAATGTATCAGGCATTACCTGACGCCTTCGTGATCAAGGCAAACCACGGCAGCGGTTATAACAAACTGGTGTTCGATAAAAGCCAAACCAGCTTCAATGAGTTACGGGTGTTAACCAACAGCTGGCTGCGGCAGAGTTTTTATCAGGTTTACCGCGAACGTCATTATAAGGATATCCCGCCGTGCATCATGGTCGAGAGAATGCTGCTGGAAGAGGGAAAAACGCCGAATGATATCAAGATCCACTGCTTTAATCAGGGGGGAGACATTCGGTTTTTCATCCAGATAGATTATCAGCGCTTTATCGATCATCGGCGAGATTTTTTTGATGCCGACTGGAACCGCACCGAGATCCGCATGGGCGTGCCAAACAGTGAAGTGCCCATGGATAAACCCTGCAGGCTGGAGAAAATGCTGCTCCTGGCATGGCAGGTGGCGGAGCAGTTCTCTTATGTGCGCGTGGATTTTTATCAGGTGCAAGAGCGTATCTATTTTGGCGAACTGACGTTTACCCCGGGGGCCGGGTTGCAAAGGTTGATGCCAGAAACCATTGAACAGGAGTGGGGCAGTTATTTTCAGGATTAATTAAATGACCGGTAGGCTGCGCGTATTTTAATCGCTGCAGGATGGGGGGGAATAACCGGGCAAGGATATGCTGGGATAACAAACTATTCCGCTGGCATTACCACTGTTTTGCCAGATGATAATATATTGTTGAGGTAGTAAATGGACTTATCAATTGTCATGCCCGCTTTTAATAATTCAGCCAGTCTGGCCGCAACATTAGTCCGTATGACCAACGCCTGTTTCGGGTTCGATTATGAAATTATTGTGGTTGATGATGCATCAGAACCAGAAGAGTTGGAAAAAATGCGCAGTTTATTGGCCGCTAACCGTCGGGCGCGCCTGCATGAAAATAAAGTGCGCAGCAACACGGCGGCGTCCTGTAATACCGGCTTCCGCCTGGCGCGTGCAGAGGTGGTTTTCTTTCTGGAACCGGAGGATTTCTTCAGCACCAATTATATTATTCGCCGTCTGAAACGCCACCAGGATACCCGGCTGGACATTGTTTTCGGCAATTACAGCACGGTGAATGACAAGAATATCCGCAGCTATAGATTTGATTACAAAGAGGGGGCGACTGGGGCGGATTTTTTATTTCTCGATATGGGCGATATTCGCACTTCCGCCATCAGCCTGCGTAAAAAAGATGACCGGCGTTTTTTGTTTCCCGAGTTTCTTTACAAATACCAGGACTGGGGGTTTTTGGTCAATGCCACCAATCTGGGCGCCAGGGTGGCCTTCGACGAGGGGCTGGGGGTGTTCATCCGTTGCGGCGATGCCGCGACGGATCGCAGCCGGATGAACATCGACGCCAGTGAACAGTTTATTGACGCTTATCTGAACGCCAGCGGCCGCTATATCAGCGGGTTTGCCAGCAAACACCTGTTGGCTTCGTTGTACAGCGAGAATCTGCAGGCGTTCAACTATTACTCATCGCGCGCGGAGCACCACGCTCTGAGCAGCAAGTTCAAGGCGATCAAACTGTACGGCGACTGCCTGGCCAGACTGGGGTTGTTTCCGTTAGGGGGACGCCTGTTGCGCACAGCCCGTGAGGGGTTTCGGAGATGATATGCAGCAACGGAAAGTAGCGATCGTGATTGAGAACATCGCCGAAAAAGGCGGTACCGAGCGGGTAGCCAGCAGCCTGGCCAATGCGCTGTCCGCGCGTTTGGGCCATCAGGTGGATCTGGTGTCGATCAGCGGTGATCGGGCGTTTTACCCGCTCGAGCCCGAAGTGAAGTTGCGCTTCATGTCCGGCAGATCAGCGCTGTGGCCCTGGCGGCTGGCGCGGTTTCTGCGGCGCGGGCGTTATGACGTGATAGTCACCGTATCTATGGGCAAGCTCTCGTCGATCATGGTGCCGTATCTGCGGTTGTTGTGCCCGCATAGCCGCCTGCTGCTGAGCGAACACGTCAGTTTCCATCAGTATGCCTGGCCGATGAAGTGGCTGAAGGTGTTGGTCTACCGGCTGGGCGACCACACCGTGCTGCTGACCAAGAAAGATCTGGCCACCATCAGCCGCTGGGTGCCCGAGCATAAATGCCGGGTGATCGAGAACGTCTCGCCGTTCCCGATACGGCCGCCGCAGCAGGAGCCGCAGCCGGTGGCGTTGGCGGTGGGGCGGCTGTGTTACCAGAAAGGCTTTGACCGCTTGATTGCGGCCTGGCAGCGGACGGCGCAACAAGCGGCGGGCTGGCAGTTGCATATCGTCGGCGACGGCCCGGATCGCGCTGCATTGCAGCGGCAAATCGATGCAGCCGGCCTTGGCGAACAGGTGAAGTTGTTGCCGGCGACTCCGGATATCGCCAGTCACTACCGGCAGGCCGGCATGTTGTTGATGACGTCCCGTTATGAAGGGCTGCCGATGGTGCTGATTGAAGCGATGAGCTTTGGCCTGCCGCTGGTGGCGTTTGACTGTCAGACCGGCCCCGCCGAGCTGATTGACGATGGCGGCAACGGTTATCTGGTGCCGGAAGGCGATATCGCTGCCTTTAGCCAACGCACCCTGGCGCTGATCGCTGACGGCGAGTTGCGTAAGCGCTTCTCCCTGCATTCGCTGGAGCGGGCGCAACAGTACATCCCTGAACGTATATATCCCCAATGGCAACAGCTTATCGCTGGAGGTTAAGATGGAAAAGGTGTCAGTAATCATGCCGGCGTACAACGCCGCCGGTTTTATCAAAGAGTCGATCCTGGGTGTGTTGAACCAGACTTATCAGGATTACCATTTGTACGTGATCGACGATGCTTCGACGGACAACACCGCAGACGTGGTTAAACCCTTCATCCACGATCGTCTGACCTACATTCGCAACAATACCAACCAGGGCGTGGCCGAAACCCGCAACATCGCCATTGAGGCGGCGCGCGGCGACTATATCGCTTTCTGCGACAGCGACGACGTCTGGCGCGAAAACAAGCTGGCGCGCCAGGTCGGCGTCCTGAAGACCAACCGCTACGACGTGGTGTGTTCGCATTATTACACCTTCGAAAATGATCCGGCGCTGGTGAAAAACTACCGTGGCGCAGGCGAGATTATCGCCTACAAGGACATGCTGAAAAGCAACTGGATCGGCAACCTGACCGGCATGTACAACCAGCGCCGGGTGGGCAAGATCTACCAGAGCAAGGTAGGGCATGAGGATTATGTGATGTGGCTGTCGGTGCTGGAAAAAGCGCGCAACCGTCTGGCGTACTGCATTCCTGAACCGCTGGCTTTTTACCGTCTTTCCGCCCAGTCGTTGTCGGGCAACAAAATCAAGGCGGCGGACTGGCAGTGGCAAATCTATCGTCGCCATTTGGGGCTGTCCTACCAGAAGTCCTGCTACCTGTTCTTCTCCTACCTGTACAGCGCAGTGATGAAACGCCAATGAATATCAGCAAGCTCTCTTTCGCCTGCCTGTTGGTGAGCGTCGGGCTGGCCGTGCAGGCCCATGCCGCGCCTTGCGGCGACAACCTGTTGGCTAACCCCGGCTTTGAGCAAGGCGGCGCGGGCTGGTCGCTGGCTTCCGCTGAGGTGGTGCCCGGCGGCCATACCGGCCAGGCCAGCCTGTTTTATCAAAACCACAATCCGGCCAACTATCACAACATGTTGCAGACGCTGTCGGTCAAAGCGGGCCAGCAACTGGCTTTCGGCGCCTGGGTGCGCGGCGAGAACCTGAAGGGCAAGGGCGACAACCAGGGCGCGACGGTGTTTGTCGAAAGCTACGACGATCAGGGGCGCTTTCTGGCGGGCAGCTACCCGCAGGGCGTGCTGGGCACCAGCGGCTGGCAACCGGTCACCGGCGATTTCAGGGTGCCGGCGCGGGCGGTAAAGGTGGTGCTGGGGGTTTATCTGCGCCGCGGTACGACCGGCAGCGCCTGGTTTGACGACGTTTACGTCTGTCGGCAGCCGGTTGCGCCGGCCCTGTACCAGATGCGCGCAGGCAACGGCGCGGCATCGAGCCTGATCGAGGTCGTGGATCCGCAGCAGGTGCAAGTGGACAGCACCCTGGTCGACGGAAAAAGTGCCGCCGTGAAAAGCGACAGCCGCCGTTACCGCATAGAAGGGAAACAGCAGGTAGAGTTCACGCTGCCGGCCGGGCTGGCCGCCGGGGAATACCGCCTGCAGCAGCAGGTGACGGACGTGGCGACTCAGCGCAGCCAGCGCAGCGAGATGCCGATCAGCGTCGGCCGCCCGCAACCGAAAGTGGCGCTGGATGCGCAGGGCTATACCCTGAAACAGGGGAAGCGTTTCTTCCCGCTCGGCATTTACATGTACGGCGAGATGGCGACGGATGAGCACCTGGCGCGTATCCGCGATGCCGGTTTCAACACGCTGCTGAATTACAACTACGGCACCGTGGGCGATCCGAGCCGTTATTTCCGCAAAACGCAGCAGTATGGTTTGCAGGTGATTTTCTCGCTGAAAGACCTGTATCCCGGCACCCGGTTCGCGCCGCAAACCAAACTGAGTTACCCGCAACTGACGGCGAATTACGTCGAAAAGTTCAAACATGAACCGAACCTGCTGGCCTGGTACATCAACGATGAGCTGGGGCCGGAGTATGTGCCGCAGATTGAAGAAAAACACCTGCAGGTGAAACGGCTGGATCCGGATCACCTGACGTTCCAGGTGCTGGACAAGACCGGCACGCTCAACGCCTATTTCAACAGTTCGGACGTGCTGGCCAGCGATCCGTACCCGGTCGGCAGAGATGCCGATCTGACGCGAACCCTGGAATACACGCGTATCACCAGCCAGGTGGCGCGCCAGGTCAAGGGTGCCTGGCTGGTGATGCAGATCATGGATCACGCCGCTTACGCGCCAAAACGCAAACCGCGCCAGCCCACCGAGGCGGAGATGCGCAATCAGGCCTGGCTGGGCTTGATTGGCGGCGCGAAGGGCATCTTGTTTTATTCCTATACCGACTTGTTCTACAAGCGCCAACGCGGCGGCTTCAGCCAGCGGGAGTTCGATGCGGTCTGGCGAGGCGTGGCCAGCGTAGCGCAGCAGATTGTCAGCTTTAACCCCTACCTGCTGTCTGGCGAAAGCGTCTTGCTGCAGGGCAACAATACCGCCATCCCGGCGCGGCTGTTTATCAACGGTGAGCGCGGTCTGGTGTTGATCGCCAACCCTTACTATCGGCTGATGTCGGCGCGTTTCGATCTGCCTACGGGCTGGCGAGCGCAAGGGAAGACGCAGATCGACGCGCAGTTGTCGTCGATGGGCAGCAGCGCGGTAGAGGTGCAACGTCAAACAGAAAAGAAAGGATAACCGATCATGAAAACCACCCTGAGCCTGATTATTCCGGTCTATAAGGTCGAGGCTTACATTGAGGCGTGCCTTTGCTCGGTACTGCAACAGCTGCCTGATTGGGCGGAGGTGATCATTGTGGACGACGGCAGCCCGGACGATTCCATCGACATTGCCGAAGAGGTGTTGTGCCGTTACCCGCAACTGAAACCGCAGGTCAGCATTCTGCGGCAGCATAACCAGGGGCTGAGCGAGGCGCGCAACAGCGGCATTGCGCATGCCGAGGGGCAACATGTCGGTTTCCTGGATTCCGACGATGTGCTGCTGGAAGGGTATTTCAGCATTCTGGGCAGGCTGTTGGCGGATAACCCGTTGGCTGACATCGTGGCTTTCAATGCCCAGCGATTTTCCGTGATGAACAACGGCCAAATCCAGCCGGACTGCACCCTGGCCATCGTGCCAGGCAATGCCGCACCGCAGGAGCGCGACGCGCATATGGCGCTGCTGGCGGACAGCTTCAATCGCAGCATGTGGTTTGCCTGGGCGCGTATTTACCGCAAAACGTTATTCGACGAGATGCGTTTCCCGCAGGGGCGCAATTTTGAGGATATTCAGCTCATCCCGCAGCTGTACCTGAAAGCGGAACGCATCGTGATGTGCGATACGCCGCTGGTGGGATACCGCACCAACCCGAACGGCATTACGCGTGCGCCAAAACGGCGCGATCTGGATGACCTGGATTATGCGATCGCCGGCGCCGACAGCGGGCGGCTCCTGGGAACGGGGAATGGGCTGTATTCGATCCTTTATGTCACCACGCTCAAGGCGCGTTTGCTGGTGGGGCTGGATTTTTTCGGGCTGCGCGACGCGTTGCGGGAAACCGGCGAACTGAAACGCCGCTATTCCGGTTTGCGCGCAGAGGAACGCAAACTGCTGAGCCGCAAGAACCGGTTGTTCTATCGCAGTCCGCTGGCCTACTACCTGATGGCCCGGCTTTATAGCCTGCGCGGATAGCGGCGCTGTCTTCACCCATTCCCGGATCGAGTAGGGGCGCCGCATGCGGCGCCCATGTTAAACGGGGCGAATGTATTCGCCCCCTACAGGCAGAATAAGACCATGGACATCAAAGTCAGCGTTATCATACCCACCTATGGCCGCAGCGAGTTGCTGACGCGCGCCATTGACAGCGTGCTGGCGCAAACCCACCGCGCGTTGGAAATCATCGTGGTGGACGACAACCCGCAAGGCGATGCGCACCGCCTGGCGACCCGCGAATGCCTGGCAGGCTATATTGATAAGGGGCAGGTTATCTATTATCCGCGCCGGCACAACGGCGGCGGCGCGCTGGCGCGCAACAGCGGGATCCTGCGTTCAAGCGGGGAGTACATCACTTTTCTGGATGACGACGATTACTACCATCCGCAGAAGATTGCCCACCAACTGGCGTTTATGCGCCAGAGCGATTATGACGTCAGCCTGTGCGATATGGATATTCTGAAAAACGGCCAGATTAACGCAGACCATTATTACCGCGCCCGTTGCGACGGCCTGGAGGACTTTATGTTGGCCGGCGTAGCCTATACGCCGATGATCATGATGCGGCGCAGCGCGGCGATTGCGGTGCGCGGTTTTTTCAACACCCCGCGCTACCAGGATCATATTTTCCTGTATCGGCTGCTGGCGGCCGGGGCGCGCATCGGTACGCTGCATGAACGCCTGGCGGTACATAACGACCATGACGGCGAACGCATTACCTCCAGCCCGAAAGGCATTATCGGGTATCGCAACAAAATGCAGTTCGAAAGGCGGCTGATGCCGCAGATATCGCCCCGGGCGCGCAAGGTTATGCGTCTGCGCCACACCTGTATTGATTCGCGCATCATTACCGACGGCCAGAGCCGGTTGGCGGGCGTAGCGTACGGTCTGAAGGGCATTGTCTACGTAAACAGCGGCCTGATGGCCGGGGTTTACATGAAAAATATCATCCGCAACCTGTTTTTCCGTGGCGTCCCCTTCTGAAGGGCCATGTGTGATGTGCGGTGAAGGGCGAACCCATCCAGAGGAAGATTATGCGCTTTGAACGTTCTACGGTGATCGGCAGCGTGCTGTTGTTGACGGTGCCGCTATTTGCTTTGATACAGAGTATCGCCACGCTGCGTCCAGGAAAGAAAAATTCGATGGCCTATCTGCTGATAGCGCTGTGCTTTTTTTTCTTTTTCATCAAGATCCCGCCGCTGGCGGATCTCTATCGCCACTTTGCCAATTACGCGGCCATCACCTCGGCCACCACGCTGACAGATGTGATTCAGGGTAAGGTGGACATCGTTCTTTATGCCAACTTTTACATTTTCAAAACGTTGGGCATTCCCTTTTTCGTCATTCCGGGGCTTTACACCGCGCTGTCGGTCTACTGTTATCTCACCGCGCTGAATATTGTCATGTTGCACTCCGGCAAGACGTTTTCCTCCCGGCAGTTTGTCCTGCTGCATCTGGCGGTGTTGTTTCTGATCAACCCGTTTATCATCGCCATGGGGCTGCGATTTGGTTTCTCTATGGCCGTGATGACACTCGCCATGACGCTGTTTTGCCATAAGAAAAATCAAACGCTTGCCATCTGCTTGATGCTGTTCGCCATGCTGACCCACTTTTCCAGCATGCTGCTGGTCGGCGTTTTCCTGTGCAGCAGGCTGATGCGCCTGAACCGCCCGCTGACGGTATTGTTCAGCGCCATTGCGCTGGTGACCGCCAAGTTCGCACTGCCGTTTATCCTGTCGCATATTACGATTTCCGGCATCAATAGCTACTCGGACGTCTATACCTCGGGCATGTATGCCAGCGACTATCTGACCAGCGGTAACGCCAACGGGATGATTAACTTCCTGATTATCCTGTTCCCGGCGCTGTTCCTCGGCGGGTATATGCTGGGCAATCCGATGCGCAACCAGGCCGGGGATATCAAAAACGCTGCGGCGTGGCTGGTGGTGTTTGTCTTCCTGTGTTCCAGCTCATTGCAGGCGGCGAGCCGCTATGCGAGCGTGGCGTCGGTGTTCCTGCTGTTTTACTACGTTGCCCACCAGGGTTCTTTCCTGCGCGGCCGGTTTAATTATTTCTTCTTGTGTTTCATGCTGATGGCCACCGGCTACAACCTTATCGAGAATATTTATGTCCCGCGTCGCCCCATCCTGCTGGGGGAAATGTGGCAGTCGTTTTACAAAACGCCATTGCTGAACCTGTTCTACGGCGAAGAAGAGTACGAGCAGTATCTGCGCTTTATCAACCGCGACAGCGGCGAGTGGATAGGGCACGAAATGGATCTCGGTTAATGTTGCCGGATGCGGGGGCCGCCCCGCATCCTACCCCCAAATACCCCAGCTTGTTTTGTTACCCCTCCCACTAAACGCAATCCCTTATTTTTTGCTTTTACTTTCAATAAACTAGCCTTTCTTCTCCTGATTATACTTTAGGGGTAGTCACGCTTGCCTCTCCGTTTATCTCCCTCTATTCCCTTGATCGCAATCAATTTGCCGCCTTTGTCGCCTCAGTAGGCTGGCGGCAGATTGAGCAATGTCATTTACCCGTCGTATTTCAAGCCGCAGCGCTGTTACCCGCACTTGAAATCCATAGGGTAAAAATATTAAAAGCCTTCAGGAGAACTCCGGATGAGCAAGTTTCTAGACCGTTTCCGCTATTTTAAGCAACTGGCGGAACCTTTTTCTGGCGATCATGGCCAGACGCTGAACACCAACCGCGACTGGGAAGACGGCTACCGCAGCCGCTGGCAGCACGACAAGATTGTGCGCTCGACCCACGGAGTGAACTGCACCGGCTCTTGCAGTTGGAAGATTTACGTCAAAAACGGCCTGGTGACCTGGGAAACCCAGCAGACCGATTACCCGCGCACCCGCCCCGATCTGCCCAACCATGAACCGCGCGGCTGCCCACGCGGCGCCAGCTATTCCTGGTATCTGTACAGCGCCAACCGACTGAAATATCCGTTGATGCGTAAACGCCTGATCGCACTGTGGCGTGAGGCGAAGGCGCTGCACAGCGATCCGGTCGATGCCTGGGGATCTATCGTCTCCGACCCCGAAAAGTCAAAGAGCTATAAGGTAGCCCGCGGCCGCGGCGGCTTTGTGCGCTCCAGCTGGCAGGAGGTGAACGAACTGATCGCCGCCTCCAACGTTTATACCGCCAAAACCTTCGGTCCGGACCGCATTATCGGTTTCTCGCCGATCCCGGCGATGTCCATGGTGTCCTACGCCGCCGGCGCCCGTTATCTGTCACTGATCGGCGGCACCTGCCTGAGCTTCTACGATTGGTATTGCGATCTGCCACCGGCTTCGCCGATGACCTGGGGCGAGCAGACCGACGTGCCGGAATCTGCCGACTGGTACAATTCCTCCTATATCATCGCCTGGGGCTCTAACGTGCCGCAGACTCGCACCCCGGATGCCCATTTCTTCACCGAAGTGCGCTACAAAGGCACTAAAACCGTGGCGGTGACGCCGGACTACGCCGAAGTGGCCAAGCTGTGCGACCAATGGTTGAACCCCAAGCAGGGGACCGACAGCGCTATGGCGCTGGCGATGGGCCACGTGATGTTGAAAGAATTCCACCTGGATCGCGAGGTCGGTTATTTCCGCGACTATGTGCGCCGCTACACCGATATGCCGATGTTGGTCGTGCTGGAGCCGCGTGAAGCAGGTTATTACGCCGCCGGCCGCCTGCTGCGCGCCGCCGATCTGGTGGACGGCCTGGGGCAGGAAAACAATCCGGAGTGGAAAACCGTTGCTATCGACCAGCGCAGCGGCGAACTGGTGGCGCCGCAAGGGTCCATCGGTTTCCGTTGGGGCGAGCAGGGCAAATGGAACCTGGAACAGCGTGAAGGCAAGGGCCAGCAGGATGTGGAGCTGCAGCTCAGCCTGATGGGCGTTCATGACGAGATAGCCGAGGTGGGCTTCCCGTATTTTGGCGGCATAAAAACCGAGGGCGAGCACTTTAACAGCGTGGCGCTGGACGAGATCCTGCTGCACAAGCTGCCGGTAAAACGTCTGCGCCTGGCGGACGGCAGCGAAGCTTTGGTCACCAGCGTCTACGATCTGACGCTGGCCAACTACGGGTTGGAACGTGGCCTGGACGACGCCAACTGCGCCGCGAATTACGACGACGTCAAAGCTTACACGCCGGCCTGGGCCGAGCAGATCACCGGCGTGTCGCGCCACAACATTATCCGCATCGCCCGCGAATTCGCCGACAACGCCGAGAAAACCCGTGGCCGCTCAATGATTATCGTGGGGGCCGGCGTCAACCACTGGTACCACATGGACATGACCTACCGCGGCCTGATCAACATGTTGATCTTCTGCGGTTGCGTCGGCCAAAGCGGCGGCGGCTGGGCACACTATGTCGGCCAGGAAAAACTGCGGCCGCAAACCGGTTGGCTGCCGCTGGCGTTCGGGCTCGACTGGCAACGTCCGCCGCGCCATATGAACAGCACCTCGTTCTTCTACAACCACTCCAGCCAATGGCGGTATGAAACCGTCGCAACCGAAGAGCTGTTGTCGCCGCTGGCGGACAAGTCGCGCTTTGGCGGCAGCCTGATCGATCTCAACGTGCGTGCCGAACGCATGGGGTGGTTGCCTTCCGCGCCACAGCTGGGCGTTAACCCGCTGCATCTGGCGGCGCAGGCGAAAGCCGCCGGGCAGACGCCGGTAGATTTCACCGTCGACGCGCTGAAGGCGGGGCGGCTTGGCTTCGCCGCCGAGCAACCGGACAACCCGCAGAACTTCCCGCGTAACCTGTTCGTCTGGCGTTCCAACCTCCTGGGCTCCTCCGGCAAGGGCCATGAGTACATGCTCAAATACCTGCTGGGCACTGAAAACGGCATTCAGGGCAAGGATCTGGGCCAACAGGGCGCTGCCAAGCCGCAGGAAGTGGAATGGCGGGATAACGGCGGTGAAGGCAAGCTGGATCTGGTGGTGACGCTCGATTTCCGCATGTCCAGCACCTGCCTTTACTCTGACATCGTGCTGCCGACTGCCACCTGGTACGAAAAAGACGACATGAATACCTCGGACATGCATCCGTTCATTCACCCGCTGTCGGCGGCGGTCGATCCGGCCTGGGATTCCAAGAGCGACTGGGAGATCTACAAGGGCATCGCCAAAGCCTTCTCCGAGGTGTGCGTAGGGCATTTGGCGCAGGAAACCGACGTGGTGACGCTGCCTATCCAGCACGACTCCCCGGCAGAACTGGCGCAACCTTATGGGGTGAAAGACTGGAAGAAGGGCGAATGCGAGCTGATCCCCGGTAAAACCGCGCCGTACATCTTGGTGGTGGAGCGTGACTACCCGGCCACCTACGAGCGTTTTACCTCGCTGGGGCCGTTGCTGGACAAGCTGGGCAACGGCGGCAAAGGCATCACCTGGAATACCCAGACCGAAGTCGATTTCCTGAAAAAGCTCAATTACGTGAAAACCGAAGGCCCGGCGGTGGGCCGGCCGAAGATTGAAAGCGCGATCGACGCCGCCGAGGTGATTTTGTCGCTGGCGCCGGAAACCAATGGGCAGGTGGCGGTCAAGGCGTGGGAAGCGTTGGGCAACATTACCGGCCGCGATCACCGCCATCTGGCGCTCAACAAGGAAGACGAAAAGATCCGCTTCCGCGATATCCAGGCTCAGCCGCGCAAAATCATCTCCAGCCCTACCTGGTCAGGGTTGGAAGATGAGCATGTGTCGTATAACGCCTGTTACACCAACGTGCATGAGCTGATCCCTTGGCGCACCCTCAGCGGTCGCCAGCAGCTGTATCAGGATCACGAATGGATGCGCGCCTTTGGCGAAAGCCTGCTGGTGTATCGCCCGCCGATCGACACCCGCGCCGCGCAGCCGCTGCTGAACCGGAAGCCGAACGGCAATAAAGAGAAGGCGCTGAATTTCCTGACGCCGCACCAGAAATGGGGCATTCACTCCACCTACAGCGACAACCTGCTGATGCTGACCCTGTCGCGCGGCGGGCCGATTGTCTGGATGAGTGAAGACGACGCCCAGGATCTGGGCATCAAGGACAACGACTGGATCGAGGCCTTTAACGCCAACGGCGCGCTGACCGCACGGGCGGTGGTCAGCCAGCGCATTCCTGCGGGCATGACCATGATGTACCACGCGCAGGAACGCATCGTGAATATTCCCGGGTCGGAAATCACCAGCCAGCGCGGCGGCATCCACAACTCGGTGACCCGCGTTTGCCCGAAACCGACCCACATGATCGGCGGTTATGCGCAGTTGGCCTACGGCTTTAACTATTACGGCACCGTCGGTTCCAACCGCGACGAGTTCGTGGTGGTGCGCAAAATGAACCGGATCGACTGGTTAGACGGTGAAGGCAACGACGACTCGCAGGGCAGCCAGCAGGAGAAAGCAAAATGAAAATTCGTTCGCAAGTCGGCATGGTGCTGAACCTGGACAAATGCATCGGTTGCCACACCTGCTCGGTGACCTGCAAGAACGTCTGGACCAGCCGCGAGGGCATGGAATACGCCTGGTTCAACAACGTGGAAAGCAAACCGGGCGTCGGCTATCCGCACGCCTGGGAAGATCAGGACAAATGGAAGGGCGGCTGGATCCGTAAAATCAACGGCAAGCTGGAACCGCGCATGGGCAGCCGCGTTGGGCTGCTGTCGAAGATTTTCGCCAACCCGGACGTGCCGGCGCTGGACGACTATTACGAGCCGTTCGACTACGACTACCAGAATCTGCATACCGCGCCGCAGGGCAAGCATCAGCCGATCGCCCGGCCGCGCTCGCTGATCACCGGCCAGCGCATGAAGAAGATCGAAAATGGCCCGAACTGGGAGGAGATCCTCGGCGGCGAATTCGAAAAACGCGCGCAGGACAAAAACTTCGACAACATGCAGAAGGCGATGTACGGCCAGTTCGAAAACACCTTCATGATGTACCTGCCGCGCCTGTGCGAGCACTGCCTCAACCCGGCCTGCGTCGCCACCTGCCCGAGCGGGGCGATCTACAAGCGTGGCGAAGACGGCATTGTGCTTATCGATCAGGATAAATGCCGCGGCTGGCGCATGTGCCTGACCGGCTGCCCGTACAAGAAAATCTATTTCAACTGGAAGAGCGGCAAGTCCGAGAAGTGCATCTTCTGTTATCCGCGCATTGAGTCCGGCCAGCCGACGGTCTGTTCGGAAACCTGCGTCGGCCGTATCCGCTATCTGGGGGTGCTGCTGTACGACGCCGATCGCATTGAACAGGCGGCCGCCGTTGAGCATGAGAAAGACCTTTACCAGAGCCAGCTGGACATCTTCCTCGATCCGCATGACCCGGCGGTGATTGCTCAGGCGCTGAAGGATGGCGTTCCGCAAGGGGTGATTGAGGCCGCCCGGCAGTCGCCGGTATACAAAATGGCGATGGACTGGAAGCTGGCTCTGCCGCTGCACCCGGAATACCGCACCTTGCCGATGGTGTGGTACGTGCCGCCGTTGTCGCCGATTCAATCCGCCGCAGATGCCGGTGAGCTGGCGCACAGCGGCGTCCTGCCGGACGTGGAGAGCCTGCGTATCCCGGTGCAATATCTGGCGAATCTGCTGACCGCCGGCGATACCGCGCCGGTGCTGTTGGCGCTGAAACGCATGCTGGCGATGCGCCACTACAAGCGCGCGGAAACCGTGGACGGCGTGGTGGACACCAGCGCGTTGGAGCAGGTGGGGCTGAGTGAAGCGCAGGCGCAGGAAATGTATCGCTATCTGGCGATCGCCAACTACGAGGACCGTTTCGTTATCCCGTCCAGCCACCGCGAACTGGCGCGAGAAGCCTTCCCGGAAAGCAAAGGCTGCGGTTTCAGCTTTGGCGACGGTTGCCACGGCAGCGACGGTAAATTCAACCTGTTCAACAGCCGCCGCATCGACGCTATCGATGTGACGCAGAAAACCGGCCGTCAGAAGGATATCTCATGATTAGCCTGAAAGTGATTGCTCGCCTGCTGGATTACCCGGAGCAGGCATTGTTTGACCACCAAAAGGCGCTGATCGAGGCGCTGGAGCCGGCCAACGAGCTGGATTTGCACCGCAGCGCGCAGCTGATTTTGTTTATTCGCCGCTTCTGCGCCCGTCCGCTGCTGGACGTGCAGGCCGAGTACTGCGAGCTGTTCGATCGGGGCCGCGCCACCTCGCTGCTGCTGTTTGAACACGTGCACGGCGAATCGCGCGATCGCGGCCAGGCGATGGTCGATCTGATGGCGCAATACCGCACCGCGGGGCTGGAGATCGACAGCCGCGAACTGCCGGATTTCCTGCCGTTGTATCTGGAGTATCTCGCCAGCCGCAGCCAGGCGCAGTCCGCTGAAGGGTTGCAGGACATCGCCCCGATTCTGGCGCTGCTCGGCGCCCGGTTGCAGCAGCGCGAAAGCCCGTATGCGGTGCTGTTTGATTTGTTGCTGACGCTGTCCGGCACCGGCGTCGATAGCGCCAGCCTGGAGAGCCAGGTGGCGGGTGAGGCCAGGGACGATACGCCGCAGGCGCTGGACGCGGTGTGGGAAGAGGAACAGATCAAGTTTCTGGGCGAGCAGGGCTGCGCTTCGGCACAGCAGACGGCGCACCAGCGGCGTTTTGCCGGCGCCGTGGCGCCACAGTACCTGGACCTGACAGCGGCGCTAACCGGAACCAAAGGACGCTAATCATGCAATTTTTAAATCTGTTCTTCTTCGATATTTACCCTTATCTGGCGGGGGCGATTTTTCTGATCGGCAGTTGGCTGCGCTACGATTACGGGCAATACAGCTGGCGCGCCGGCTCCAGCCAGATGTTGGACAAAAAAGGCGTGCGTCTGGCCTCCAACCTGTTTCACATCGGTATCCTGGGCATCTTCGCCGGGCACTTTCTCGGTATGCTGACGCCGCACTGGATGTATGAAGCCTTCCTGCCTATCGATGTGAAGCAGAAACTGGCGATGATCGCCGGCGGTGCCTGCGGGGTGATGACGCTGATCGGCGGCGCGTTGCTGCTGAAACGCCGTCTGACCAATGCGCGAGTGCGCGCCACCAGCAGCTTTGCCGATATCATGATCCTGACGTTGCTGGTGGTGCAGGTGTGTCTTGGCCTGCTGACCATTCCGTTCTCCGCCCAACATATGGACGGCAGCGAAATGATGAAGCTGGTGGCCTGGGCGCAGGCGGTGGTGACTTTCCATGCCGGAGCGTCGCACTATCTGGCGGGCGTTGCGCCGATCTTTAAACTGCATATGGTGCTGGGCATGACGCTGTTCGTGCTGTTCCCGTTCTGCCGCCTGGTGCATATCTGGAGCGTGCCGGTGGAATACCTGACTCGCCGTTACCAACTGGTGCGCAACCGCCGTTAAGCATCGCAACACCAGAATCAACGCGGCGAGATCCCCTTCTTGACCTCAACACAAATGCACCTTAATCGGTGCATTTTTGCTGTCTTGCCCTGACGTCAATATCTCAGTATGGTTACGATGGCTGCGCCGGCGGATACCGGTTGCTTGCTCCGCATAACTACGATCGCTAGCCCAGATTCAAGGGGCATTTGGGAAATTAAAAACCGGGGATGACCTGCCGCCGTCGCCATGCCGACAGCGCCGGGAGATCGCTTTATGGATATTCAGGTTACTTATTAATAATAATGACAATACACTCTGGTTCACCCGCTTTGTTACCTCTCAAAGTCATCGCCACCGGCGTGGCTTTGCCGCCAAACTGTATAGCGTCCTCCGCGCTGGATAGCCTGTTGGGCAAACCGGCCGGCTATGTTGAAAAACGCTCGGGGATTGTTCACCGTTTTCACGCCACCGACGACGCCAGCCAGGCCGAACTGGCCGCTGCCGCATTGCATGACGCCTTGGCCCGCCACTCGCTTCACGCACACTCGATTGACCTGCTGATTTCCGCCTCGGCGATTTCTGTCCAGGCGCTACCTTGCACTGCTGCGCACATTCTCAAGGTGGCCGGACTGGCGCCAGGCACCCCAGGTTTTGACATCAACAGCAGTTGCGTGAGCTTTATCTCCGCCCTGCAGGTGGCCGCCGGGCTGCTGAATGCCGGCACCTATCGGCGCATTGCCATAGTGTCGGCGGATTTAGCTTCGCGTGGCATCGACTGGGAGCACGAGGAATCCTCGCTGATCTTTGGCGACGGCGCGGCCTGCGCCATTGTCGAACGCGGCGACGGCGCCAGCGGCATTCTGGCGAGCCTGGTGGAAACCTATCCGGAGGGCAGCGAGCTGTGCGAGATCCGCGCGGGCGGTACCCGCCGCAACCCGCGTGCCGGTATGACCGCCAGCGATTTCCTGTTCCATATGCAGGGCAAACAGCTGTTCAGGCAGGCTTCGGCATTGATCGAAAGCTATCTTGCCCGCTTGCTGGCGGCCGGCGGGCTGACACTGGCGCAAATCGCCACCGTGGTGCCGCATCAGGCGAGCCATCTTTCTCTCGAACACATGCGCAAGCGCCTGCACGTTTCCAACGAGGTGTTGGTGGATATTTATCCCTACCACGGCAATCAGGTCGCGGCATCCATTCCTACGGCGCTGCACGCTGCCGTCACTCAAGGCCGCTTTAATCCCGGCAAGCCGGTGATGCTGATCGGCACCGCCGCCGGGCTGTCGCTGGCCGGCATGGTGTTGCTGCCATGAAGGTGCTGGTTACCGGGGCCACCAGCGGCCTGGGACGCAATGCGGCGCAGTGGTTGCTGGAGGCGGGTCATCAGGTGCGCGCCACCGGGCGCGACAGCCAGGCCGGACAGGAGTTGCGTCAGATGGGCGCCGAATTTGTCCCGCTGGATTTGGCGCAGGCTACGTTGGAGCAGTGCCGACAACTGATGGCCGACTGCGATTGGGTCTGGCACTGCGCGGCAAAATCTTCACCCTGGGGAGCCAAAAACGAGTTCTATCAGGCCAATGCTACCGCGACGGAAAAACTGGCGGAGGCGGCCGGCCAGTGCGGCATCCGGCGGTTTATTCATATTTCCACCCCGGCGATTTACTTCGATTTCCACCCGCATCAGGATGTTGATGAGGGTTACCGTGCCCGCCGCTTCGCCAACCATTACGCAGGCAGCAAGTATGCCGCCGAGCAGCGGTTGCAGGCGCGGGTGCCGCGCTACCCGCAAACTACCTACGTTATTCTGCGCCCCAGGGGCCTGTTTGGGCCGCATGACCGGGTGATTGTGCCGAGGTTGTTGCAACAGCTCGAACGCGATGGCGGCGTGTTGCGCTTGCCCGGCGGTGGGCGGGCGATGCTGGACCTGACGTTTGTGTTGAACGTGGTGCATGCGATGGACCTGGCCAGTTGCCGGCCCCGGTTGGCATCCGGCGCGGTTTACAACATCACCAATCACCAGCCGCAGCGGCTGGCTGATATGCTGCACGCCTTGTTGCACCAGCAGTTGGGGCTGAATTACCGACTGCAAGCGGTGCCGTACCCGTTGCTTTACGCCTTGGCCGGCGGGCTTGAACTGTTGGCTCGCTTTACCGGCAAAGAACCGTTGCTGACGCGCTACAGCGTGGCGGCGGTGCATTTCGATATGACGCTGAGCCAAGCCCGCGCCGTTGAAGAGCTGGGCTATCGGCCGCGCTATTCGATGGAAGAGGGGATCCGCCTGACCGGCGAGTGGCTCAAAAAACCTCGGGGGGCGAACCATGGCTAAGGTCAGGGTCTTTGAAGTGGGCTACTGTACCCACATTGGCTGCATGGCGCTGCGCGGGGCGGGATTTCGGGTGTGTAAATTCCCGGCGCGCGCCTACCTGCTAGAGGTGGGGAACCGCCGCTGGCTGTGGGATACCGGCTACGCGCGCTATTTCCAGCAGCAAACGCAGTCGGGCATTTTTCGCCTTTACCGCCATATGACGCCGGTCTATTTCGATCCCGCAGAGTCGCTGGCGCAGCAGTTGCGCGCCGCCGGCTATGCCGCCGACGATATTCAGGGGCTGATTGTTTCGCACTTTCACGCCGACCACATTGCCGGGTTGCGCGATTTTAGCCAACTCGAGTTTATCTGTTCCGGTGAAGGCTGGCAGCAAACCCGCTCGCTGCGTGGCTTCGCTGCGTTAAAACGCGCTTTTATCCCCGGGTTGATCCCCGACGATTTCGAGAGTGGCCTGCACTTTATCGAGGGCTTTCCGCAGGTGAGTCTGCCTGCGCTGCTGGCCCCTTTTGAGCGGGGATATGTGCTGCCGGGCAGCAAAGGACAGATCCTGCTGGTGCCGTTACCCGGTCATGCGGCGGGCCATATCGGCGCGTTTATTCTCACCGAGAGCGGCTGGACGCTGTTGGCCAGCGATGCCGCCTGGTCGCCCTTGAGCTATCAGCAACTGCGAGGGCCGTCAGTGCTGGCCAATCTGGTGATGGACGATCCCAAAGGCTATTACCGCACGCTGGAACGGCTGAACCAACTGTGGGCGGGCGGCAACGTGAACATTCTTCTGTGCCACGAGGGGGATCTATGATCCCGTTAATGACGCTGTGGCACTATTTCCGCGCCCGGCGCTTAATGTTTGCCGATCGCGCGGCACTGGAGGCGCACCAGGCTAAACGGCTTAAGGTCTTCGCCCGCCGGGTGCTGGCGAGAAGCCCTTACTTCAGGCGCTTCAGCCGGCAACCGATCGCCGCCTGGCCGCGGATGGACAAGGCGCTGATGATGGCGCAGTTCGACCAAATGAATACCGCCGGATTGCAGCGTGACACGTTGCTTGCCTGTGCGCAGCGCAGCGAGGCGGAGCGGGATTTCACGCCAAAAATCGGTCAATACAGCGTTGGGTTGTCTTCCGGCACCTCTGGGCAGCGCGGCCTATTTGTCGTCAGCCCGCGCGAGCAGCAAGTCTGGGCGGGCGGCATGTTGGCGAAGATGCTGCCGGAAGGGGTATTTGCCCGCGAACGCGTCGCGCTGTTTCTGCGGGCGGACAATAACCTCTATCAGAGCGTCAATAATCGCTGGTTGAGCCTGGCGTTCTACGATCTGTTTGCCCCGTTTTCCGCGCAGTTGCCGCGCCTGGAGCAGCAGGCACCGACCCTGATTGTGGCGCCGGCTCAGGTACTGCGCGCGTTGGCGCTGGCGGTGCTGAAAAAACAGATCGTCCTCAACGTGAAAAAAGTGATTTCGGTGGCGGAGGTGTTGGAGGAGCAGGATCGCCGCTTGCTGGCACAGGTTTTTCCGGCGGTGGGCGAAGTGTATCAGGCCACCGAGGGGTTCCTGGCCGCCACCTGCGCGCACGGCACGCTGCATCTGAACGAAGAGTTTTTGCATATTGAACCGCAGTGGATCGATGAGCACCGTTTTACCCCCTTAATCACCGACTTTACCCGCAGCACCCAGCCGATAGTGCGTTATCGGCTGGATGACGTGCTGGTCAGGCGGCCCGAGGCCTGCCCGTGCGGGCAGCCGACGATGGCGCTTGCCCGTATTGAAGGGCGCAGGGACGATCAACTGATTCTGCCGGATAGGCAGCGGCAAGCCCAGGTGGTCTTTGCCGACTTGTGCAGCCGGGCGATCGCCAATGCGCTGCCGCTGACCAGCGACTATCGGCTGATTCAACACGCGCCACGGCGATTGCAATTGATTGCCGATGGCACCCAGGCTGAGTTGGCGCATTGTCAGGCGCACCTGGTCGAGGTGCTCGGCCAACAGGGCATAGCTACCGACCTGCTGGAGTGGCAATTAACGGTACAGGCGGTGATGCCGGAATTTGACAGAAAAAGACGGCGGATCATCCGGTTGGCGGGGATGGCATGAAAATAATCCTGTTTCGGCTATGGCAAATGTTGTTGGGCTGGGGATTTGTTGGGGTCATTTATTCCAGCGCCGATCGGTGGCAAGGGGCGGGGCACCTGATATCGCCTGCGGCGATTGACCGCTGGATCCCTTTCAGCCCGGCTGCCGTTTGGCTGTATCTGTCTTTCTTTATCCTCATTCCGCTGGGGTATTTGCTGGCACCGGCTCATCGGGTCAAATGGCTGGCAACGGCCATGCAACTGACCGCTCTGGGGGCCGGCGCCATATACCTACTGTGGCCGACCACGATGGCATATCCGGTGGATAGCGGCACCGGTTTAAGTTCCGAGGTGCTGGCGGCCCTGATTGGGGTAGATTCACCGCAAAATTGCCTGCCCTCGTTGCATATGGCGCTGACGGTGCTGGCGGTGTGGGCGCTCAGCGACCGGCAGCGTAAGGTGAGGACGGTGCTTTTGCTGGTTTGGGCGGTGGCGATCGCCGTTTCAATTTTGCAACTGCGCCGCCATTTGTTTGTCGATCTGGCGAGCGGGGCGCTATTGGCGTTGCTGGCCGGTTGGCTGGCCCTGCACATTAAAGGCGCCCGGCGAGATAGGGTAAAAGGAGAGGCAGGATGAGCGATTTAGCCATGCCGATAGTGTTCATGCTGTTTGTCGTCGTCGGCGAAGCCGGGATATTGCAGTGGGTGCAACGGCAGCGGGTCAACTGGCATGACGTGGTGTTCAATTTGAATTCCGGTCATATCATGCTGTGGCTGTTTCGCGGGCTGGAGATCACCTGCTACGGCTATGTGGCCGCGCATTTCAGCTTGGGCCTGCTGGATGCCTGGCCGCCGCTGTTGATGGGGTTGTTTGCGTTGCTGGCATGGGATTTCGGTTTTTACTGGCTGCACCGCTTGCACCATTATCTGCGGGTGCTGTGGGCGGTACACGTGGTGCACCACCAGGGCGAGCATTTCAATCTGTCGCTGGGGGTCCGTAACTCCTGGTATTCGTCGCTGACCTCGATACCGTTCTTTTTACTGCTGGCGCTGGTGGGCGTGCCGCTGACGGTGTTCGTCACGGTCTCGATCCTGCATTACAGCATCCAGCTGTTTAACCACAATGCTCTGACGCCCCGGCTTGGCGTGCTGGAGAAAATTCTGGTCACTCCGGCCCACCACCGGGTACATCATGTCAAAGACCCGGCCTATTCGAACAAGAACTTCGGCGGCAGTTTTATTTTCTGGGACAAGCTGTTCGGCACTTTTTGCCCGAGCCTGCCTGAAACGCCGTTTGCCTACGGTGTCGGTGGGGATAAAGCCTCCGCCAACCCGTTTTGGGCCAGTAACCTGCCGTTCCTGCGTTATTTCCGCCTTGCGTGGCGCCCAGCCACGGCGAACGATCGTTTCCGCTGCTCGGCATTCAGCCTGTTCAGCGGCGCGATGCTGTTATTTACCCTGGTGATTGGCTATGTCTACCAGTATGGCTACGGCTACGCCGACATTCATTGGCCGCAAATGGCGCTGCTGGCGCTGCTGGCGCTGGGGTCGGTCGCGTTGGGCGGCATGTCGGAAGGGCGCGGCTGGGCGATTGTCGCCTGGCTGCTGGTGACGCTGGGAATTGTGCTGCTGTTTATGGGGTACCTTGGCTGGCCGCAACGCTATTGGCACATCACCATGGCGGCTACCGCGCTGCATGCCCTGTGCGTGGCACTGGGCTGGGGGCGGAAAGCGACGCCTGCACCGGAGGAAGAACCCGATGGCTGACACGCTTTCGCCGCTGAGTTTCCCCGCCGCCGGGGAACAGGCGTTTCATCGCGCGCTTAAGCGTGCGGCGCATGCTTATCTGGCAGATGACCATCGCTACGCCGACGCTGGGCGGCTGGCATTGGCGGCACTGCTGCTGGCGTTGTGCGGCGGTTTTTATGCCTTGGCGCTGATGCAGCAGCAGGCGTGGGCGTTTTTCGGCTGCTATTTCCTGTTTGTGATGATGGGGATGCTGCTTAACGTGAATGTGAATCACGACGCCTCGCACAATGCTTTTCTGCGCGCGCCCTGGGCGAACCGTCTGGTGGGGCGGCTGGTGACGCTGCCATTGGGGGTGGATCCGGATTACTGGCGGGTACGCCATGTGGAGTATCACCACGTTTACGCCAACGTTGAGCATTACGATCTGGACACCGAGGAGAACGGTTTCTTCCGCCAGACGCCGTTCCAGCGTTGGCGCAAGCATATGCGTTATCAGCATCTTTACTGGCCGCTGATCGCCGCGCTCTCCTTGCCTTATATCGCCTGGATTTTTGACTGGTCGGATCGCCTGGGCAAAACCCCGTTGCATGAAAAGAACATTTTGCCGGGGCGTGGCGGTTGGGCGATGTTTATCCTGTGCAAGATTGGACATCTGTTGTTGGTGCTGGGCGTGCCGCTGGTGCTGTGCCAGCACAATGGCATTGGCTGGCCGTGGGTATTGCTGACCTACACGCTCAGCCAGATGTGCGCCTCGCTGTTGGTGGTGTTCTTGTTACTGGGCACCCACTGGGCGCAGGCCGAGTTTTACCCGGTACCTGAGGGGACGAGCATGCCGCACGGTTGGTATCGTCACAACTTCGCCACCGCCTGCGACTGGCTGACGTCCCCGCGCTGGCTGCAGCATTTGACCGGTGGGTTGAATTATCACCTGACCCACCATCTGTTCCCCGGCTGGAATCATCGCCATTATCCGGCGCTGGCCAACATTGTGGCGCAGTTGGCCGCACAGCACGGCATGGAATACCGCTGTATCGGCTATCGCGAACTGCTGGCGCAACAACAGCAGTTTTTACGCCGCATGGGGCAGCCATGAAGCCGCTGCGTCCGCTGGCTTTTCGGCGCGATGATACCGGGCTGCATCGTGCATTGATGCAGGCGGCCCATGACTATCTGGCCGGCAATCGCGACCACCGTTTCGCCGATGTCGGCATGTTGGCGAAGGTGGCGGTGCTGCTGGCGCTGTGCGCGCTCTGTTATGTTGCTGGCCTGCAGCAGCGGAACGTCTGGACCTATTTCGCCTGCTATTTCGGCTTTATTTTTATCGGCATGTTTCTGACGGTAAACGTGGTGCACGATGCCTCGCACAACGCGTTTTTCAAACGGCCCTGGGCCAACCGCTGGTTGAACGGCCTGGTCAGCATCCCGCTCGGGCTGGACTCTGATTGCTGGCGGGTGCGGCACGTTATTTTTCATCATGCGCATAACAATATCGAACACTACGATCCCGATATCGACGCCAACGGCGTGCTGCGGCAGACGCCGTTCCAGCGCTGGAAACCCTTTATGCGTGCACAGCGATATTACTGGCCGTTGGTGGCGGCCATGACCTTCCCGTACTACATCTGGCTGTTCGACTGGCTGGATCGGGCGGGAAGAACCCGGGTGGCGGCACGGATGGCGCAGCAAGGGGCGCGCGGCTGGGGCATTTTTCTGGCCGGCAAAGCGGCGCATTTTCTTCTGGCGCTGGCGATCCCGGGTTATCTGCTGCCACCGGAGATCGGCATCAGCGAGATCCTGCTGGTGTATCTGTTGAGCCAGATGCTCTCTTCGCTGCTGTTCGTGATGTTGATCATCGGCACCCACTGGGCCAAGGCGAAATTTTATCAGGCGCCGGAGCAGGGGGCGTTGCCGCACGGCAGATATCGCCACGTGTTCGCCACCACCTTTGACTGGCGCACCCGGCCGCGCTGGCTGGGGTATTGGCTGGGCGGGGCGAACCTGCATCTGACGCATCACCTGTTCCCGCACTGGAGCCACCGGCATTATCCCGCGTTGAGCCGCATCATTGCCGAGGTGGCGCCACGCTATGGTATCGACTATCGGGTGCTTGAACTGGGGGAGTTGCTGCGGTTACAGCAGCGTTTTCTCAGCGAGATGGGGCGAAAAACGCCGCAATCATGATTGAGGGATTATGCTGTCGCAACCTGCTGAATTTGCGAGACGTTACGCAGTTCACTAATTGAACGAAGCGGGCCGGTAAAGTAGACTCCATATCACTGACAGACAGCCACAGGAGGTGGCGCATGCGTAGTTTGCCGATTCGTTTATCAAATAAGATTGATGATGATCTAAACGATATAGCCCGCCGTCATGGGATGGAGAAAACCGAGGTGATCAAGATGGCTTTTGCGCTGATCGCCATTGCCGATAAGCACTGGATGAAACAGGATGGGACGTCCCTTGGCATCGTGCGAGAGAAGGGCGAACAGTTGGAGGCCGTGGGGCAAGTCGTGGGGATCTTCCCATGAGCGTCGAAGACACAAATCTGCGAGATGAGGCCGGCAGAGTTTACCTGGAACAGGTGTTGGTGTTTGACGAAATGGAGCGCCTGCGGTTGGCGCGCCAGGTGTTGTGCGGGATTTTTGTGATAAGCGTGGGCGTTTTTATTGCCCACGCTTATTGGGATCAAAGCGAGCCTATCAGGCAAGTGTTCGAGTTGTTGAAGATCGGCGCCTTGCCTTTGGTCGCGCTGGTGATTTCCTTTTACTTTCCTGACAGCGCGACTCGATAAACCCTATCGGTCAGTGCGACTTCATGCCCGCCGCCGTCATCAGCAGGCGGAACAGTGAAGCGACCAGGAACAACCCCAGCACGCTGGCGCTCCAGATGATCACCAGCCAGCCGACGCGTTTCCACCAGGGAGTGGGCGCGGTTGCGGTTTTATCGTTCATGCTCTCCTCCCTCATCAGTGATAGCCATGTTCATGGCTGACCTTGCCCCGGAACACGTAGTAGCTCCAGAAGGTGTAAACCAAAATAATCGGGATGATAAACAGCGCGCCAACCAGCATAAAGCCAAGGCTTTGCGGCGGGGCGGCTGCGTCCCACAGCGTGATGGACGGCGGGATCAACAGCGGCCAGATGCTGATGCCCAATCCGCTCAGGCCGAGGAATACCAGCAACAGGGTCAGCATAAACGGCGAATAGTGCGCGCCGCGTGTTACCCCGCGCTGGATGCCCCAGGCGCTGAGCAGCACCAGTACCGGCACCGGCAGCAGCACGAACAGGTTTGGCAAGGTAAACCAGCGGCCGGCGATTTCCGGGTGGGCAATCGGCGTCCAGATACTGACCACCGCCAGCACCAGCAGCAGGGTTACCAGCAGCGGCGTCGCCAGCCGGTACATGCGCGCTTGCAGGTCACCGGCGGTTTTCATCACCAGCCAGGTGCAGCCGAGCAGGGCATAGGTCACCACCAACCCCAGCCCGCAGAACAGCGCGAAAGGCGTCAGCCAGTCGAGCGCACCCCCTGCATAGCTGCGGCCGCTGACCGGGAAACCGTTGATGATGGCACCCACAACGACTCCCTGGCTGAAGGTGGCGAAGATCGAACCCCAAATAAACGCCTTGTCCCAGATATGGCGCTTTTCTTCTTTGGCTTTGAAGCGGAACTCAAAGGCCACGCCGCGGAAGATCAGCCCGAACAGCATCAGCGTCAGCGGGATCGCCAGTGCGTCGAGGATCACCGCGTAAGCCAGCGGGAAGGCACCGAACAGCGCCGCGCCGCCCAACACCAGCCAGGTTTCGTTGCCGTCCCAGACCGGGGCGACGGTGTTCATCATCACATCGCGGTCACCGCTGTCCTTAACCCACGGGAACAGGATGCCGATACCCAAATCAAAGCCGTCCATTACCACGTACATCATGGTGCTGAACACGATGATCACAAACCAAATCAGCGGAAGATCAATGCCCATGCTCAGCTCCTGTCATCCAGAGTGTCTTTCACCGCAGACAGCGGACGCGCCGGGCGGCCTTCGGTGTCATCTTCTTTATGCTCATGCTGCTGCGGTCCTTTACGGATCAAGCGCATCATGTAGGAATACCCCACCCCGAACACCGAACAGTAAACGACGATAAACGCCAGCAGGCTGATGCTCATGTGCAGGTCGCCGTGCGCAGAAACGGCGTCCTTGGTGCGCAACAGACCATACACCACCCACGGCTGCCGGCCGATTTCGGTGGTGAACCAGCCTGCCAGCAGCGCCAGCAGCCCGGAGGGCCCCATCCACAAAATGAAATAGAGGAAAGGCCGTGACTGGTACAGCCCGCCGCGCCAGCGCAGCCACAGGCTCCATACCCCGGCGAGGATCATCAGCATCCCGAGCGCCACCATGATGCGGAACGACCAGAACACCACGGTGGAGTTCGGGCGGTCCTCCGGCGGGAAGGATTTCAGTGCCGGCACCTGTTCGGTCAGGCTGTGGGTCAGGATCAGGCTACCGAGATAGGGCACTTCCAACTTGAAACGCGTTTCTTCGCGCTGCATATCCGGCCAGCCGAACAGGATCAGCGGTGTGGCCTCGCCCGGAGGGTTTTCCCAGTGGCCTTCGATGGCGGCGATCTTCGCCGGCTGATGTTTCAGCGTATTCAGGCCGTGGGCGTCACCGATCATTGCCTGCACCGGTGCGACGATCAGCGCCATCCACATCGCCATCGACAGCATTTTGCGCATTGCCGGCGTGTCGCGCCCGCGCAGCAGGTGCCAGGCGGCGGAAGCGCCGACGAAGAAGGCCGAGGACAGGAAAGCGGCGGTCGACATGTGCAGCAAACGGTACGGGAATGACGGATTGAAGATCACCTTCAGCCAGTCGACCGGCACCACCTGGCCGTTGATGATTTCGTGTCCCTGCGGGGTTTGCATCCAGCTGTTGGACGCCAGGATCCAGAAGGTGGAAATCAGCGTGCCGAGGGCCACCATGCAGGTAGCGAAGAAGTGCAGGCCAGGGCCGACGCGGTTCCAGCCGAACAACATTACCCCCAGGAAACCGGCCTCGAGGAAGAAGGCGGTCAGCACTTCGTAGGTCAGCAGCGGGCCGGTTATGCTGCCGGCGAACTCGGAGAAGAAACTCCAGTTGGTGCCGAACTGGTAGGCCATCACCAGACCGGAAACCACGCCCATGCCGAAGTTGACGGCGAAAATTTTGGACCAGAAATGGTACAGGTCGCGATAGGCTTCATTGCGCGTTTTCAGCCACATTCCTTCCAGCACGGCCAGATAACTGGCCAGGCCGATGGTAATCGCAGGAAAAATGATATGGAAAGACACGGTGAAGGCGAACTGTATTCTGGCAAGTTCCAGTGCATCAAGACCCAGCATGGCGCCTCCTTGGGTTGGACATAAAATAACCTCTTCAGTATAGCTGTAATTTTTTTGTGGAAAGCTTGGCGTCAAGTTAAGCACGGAGTACAGTAACTATAATAGTGACAGTTATTTCACTTTTTCATATAACAGTTAGGGCTTATGACCAGATACGAACAGCTTGCGCAACAGATTCGCGAACAAATTCAGAACCGGGTGTGGCGGGCGGGAGACAAGCTGCCGTCACTGCGGGAGAGCGGCAAGCGGGCCGGTCTCAGCCTGATGACGGTGGTGCAGTCGTACCAGTTGCTGGAGAGCCAGGGCTGGATCGTCGCCCGGCCGCAGTCCGGCTACTACGTGGCGGCGCGCCCGCAACCGCTGCCGCAGCCGGTGCGTGGCGAGAAGATGCTGTTGAGCGAGCAGGTGGACATCAACACCTTTGTTTTCGATGTGTTGCAGGCGTGCAAGGATCCGGAAATCGTCCCTTTCGGCTCGGCGTTTCCCGACGCTACGCTGTTTGCCCAGCCGAAGCTGGCGCGGGCGCTGAGCAGCGTGGCGCGCAAGTTTACGCCGCACAGCTCGCTGGCCAACCTGCCGCCCGGCAACGACGCGCTACGGCGTAACATCGCCCAGCGTTATGCGCTGAGCGGCATGCAGGTGGCTCCGGACGAGATAGTGATTACCGCCGGGGCAATGGAGTCACTGAGCCTCAGCCTGCAGGCGGTGACCCAGCCGGGCGATTACGTGGCGATTGAATCGCCGGCCTTTTACGGCGCGTTGCAGGCGCTCGAACGGCTGCGGCTGAAGGCGGTGGCGATCGCCACCCATCCGCAGGACGGTATCGATCTGGATGCGCTGGAGCAGGCGCTGGAACAGTATCCGATCAAGGCCTGCTGGCTGATGACCCACTTCCAGAACCCGCTGGGCGCCACCATGCCGGAGGAGAACAAGCAGCGGCTGGTGTCCTTGCTGCGTGAACGGCAGATTTCGTTGATTGAGGACGATGTTTACGGTGAGCTGTACTTCAGTGCAGAACGGCCGCTGCCGGCCAAGGCGCTGGACAACGGCGGCCAGATCCTGCACTGCTCGTCGTTTTCCAAATGCCTGGCGCCGGGGTTTCGCGTCGGCTGGGTGGCGGCGGGGCGCTACGCGCAGCAGATCCAGCGGCTGCAACTGATGAGCACCGTATCGACCAGCGTGCCGACCCAGATGGCGATTGCCGACTACCTGCTGCACGGTGGCTACGATACTCACCTGCGGCGTTTGCGGCGGCTGCTGGCCCAGCGCCAGAGCATGATGCGCCAGGCGATTGCCCACCATTTTCCGCCCACCGTGAAGGTCAGCCAGCCCGACGGCGGTTACTTCCTTTGGTTGGAACTGGATCCTGCGCTGTCGTCGATGGAGCTGTACCAGCGTGCGCTGGCGCTGGGGGTGAGCATCGCGCCGGGCAGAATGTTCACCACCGGCAATCATTTCAACCATTGCTTCCGCCTGAACGCCTCTTTCGACTGGAGCGACAAGCATGAGGCGGCGATCAAAACCTTAGCCAAACTTATCCGGCAGCTTGTACCGGCAGGCTGAGTGGCACCGCGCGGGTAAGCATCGCAATAGAAAAATTCATAATGCTTTATCCGGCAATGGAATGCCGGTTTCGTTGTTAGACAGCCCTCCGGCCGCCCATTACTCTGCGATAAATTTTGTCACATTTAATCAACGGGCAGACAAGGGGCAGTGGGTGAGCAGAATAAAAAACAAGATAAACAAACTGTTGCAAAAACGGCTGGCGCCATTGGCGATAGCCTGTGCCGTGGGCCTGGCTTTCAGCGCTCAGGCGGAACTCCTGACGGAAGGCATTACCCCGGCAACCGACGCAAGCCAGGTGCCGGCGGCCGCCAAGTTGCGTAAAGACACCGTGGTGGCCGGTATTCTCGAGCCGCAGGGCAATTTTAACCCTTATCTGTTTACCAACGGCTGGGACGAGAACGTTACCGACGTGATTTTCACCCGCTTGATTGGCCTGGACAGCCAGGGCAAACCGGTGGCGCGGCTGGCAGAATCCTGGCAGATCAGCCCGGACAACCGGGTGTATACCCTCAAGCTGCGTCCCAACCTGGTCTACAGCGACGGATCGCCGATAAAAGCGGAAGATATCGCCTTTACCCTGACGTTGCTGCATGACCCGGCTTATGACGGCGACACCGACATTGCTCCGGCGCATATCCAGGGCGGGGCGGAGTATAAAAACGGCACCGCGCCCAGCATCAGCGGGCTGAAGGTCGTCGACGATCGCACTATTCAAATCACCACCACCCAGCCTGGGGCGACGACCTTGCAACTGATCGGCGGGCCGGTGCTGTCGAAAGCCTATTACGGCAAGGATTACCAGCGCGGCAAGCTGGATAGCGTGCGTGCGCTGAACGGCAAGCCGTTGGGCAACGGGCCTTATATTTACGATAAATACGTGCCGGGGCAGGAGATCCGTTTCCACGCCAACCCGAATTTCTACCTCGGCTCGCCGCCGGTGGCGCGCTTTATTTACCGCGTGACCAACCCGGCCACCAACTTCCAACTGTTCCAGACCGGCGAAACCGATTACGACGCCTTCACCGCCAAGCCGGATGACATTGAGCAGTTGAAGCTGCTCGGCTTTGCCAACATCAATCTGTACAGCTCCAGCGACTACAGCCGTATCGATTTCAACTTTAAGCGGCCGGCGTTGCAGGATGCGCGCGTGCGGCAGGCCTTAATCTACGGGCTGGACCGCCAAAAGCTGATTACCGTGGTGTATCAGGGGTACGGCACCGTGGCGAATCAGCCGATCTCTCCCGTTTCCTGGGCTTACGATCCACAGGGTATTAATCCGTACGCCTACGACGTCAACAAAGCGAAGCAACTGCTGGATCAGGCCGGCTGGAAACCGGGCGCGGACTGCATTCGCCAAAAAGACGGCAAAAAGCTGGAGCTGACGCTGCTGGTGACCAAAAAGCTGCTGAATGACGCGCTGGTGCCTATCGCCAAAGACAACTACCGGCAGATTGGCGTGCTGCTGAAGCCGCAGGTGCTGGATTTCAATGCCTTATTGGCGCAACGCAAGGCGGGCAATTATGACCTGGCGTCGCTCAGTACCAGCAGCCTGAACGATCCGCACGATGGGGTGCGCGATTACATCAGCCAGGTGAGTGAAACCGGCTACAACAACCCGCAGGTGGACAAGCTGATCGGCCAGGCCAACGCTACGCTGGATATCGAGCAGCGCAAACCGTTGTATCACCAGTTGTATCAGGTCTTGGCCGAAGATCCGCCGGTGATCCTGCTGGGCAACCGCAAAATCCTCAGCGCCAGCAGCGCCCGTGTAACCGGCTTTAAACCGGACGTCTACAACGGCCTGACCGGCAGCCTGCCGGACGTAAAACGGGTTCAGTAACGGCAAGACGCCGTCGCGCCATCGTGCGTGGCGGCGAGGAAAAACACCATGAGAAATTTTATCCTGCGCCGCCTGCTGCAAACCATTCCGATGATGCTGCTGGCGTCACTGCTGATTTTCTTTATCTTCGCGCTGACCCCCGGCGACTTTATTGACGGCAACATCAACCTGACGCCGCAGCGCGCCGCCGAACTGCGGGCGTTGTATGGGCTGGACCAGCCGCTGCTCATCCGCTATTGGCACTGGCTCGGCCAGTTGCTGCAAGGCAATCTCGGCTTTTCGCTGCAATACCAAATCCCGGTCAGCACGCTGTTGAACCAGTACATCTGGAACTCGTTCCTGCTGGCTTCGGTGGCGCTGGTGCTGTACTGGGGCATCGCGCTGGCGGTGGGGGTGGCTTCGGCGATGAAACCCTATTCGCTGTTCGATCATCTGGTCACGGTGGCGGTGTTTGGCGCCATGTCGTTCCCGACGTTTTTCCTGTGCCTGTTGTTGATTAAATGGTTCGCCGTCGATCTGCATTGGTTGCCGGCGGGCGGCATGCTGCGCACCGGCAGTGAGGCCACCGGGCTGGCGTGGGTATTGGAAGTGGCGGCGCACCTGCTATTGCCGGTACTGGCGCTGGTGATGTTGCAGGCCGGCACCCTGACGCGCTATTTCCGCGCCAGCATGCTGGACGTTATCCGCATGGACTATATCCGCACCGCGCGCGCCAAGGGACTTAAAGAAAAAACGGTGATCGTCAAACATGCGCTGCGCAATGCGCTGTTGCCGATCATCACGCTGTTGGGGTTTGAGCTGCCGGCGCTGTTTTCCGGCGCGCTGATCACCGAAAAGATCTTCAACTGGCCGGGGGCGGGGCATATTCACATCGACTCGCTGGCCGCGCGCGACTATCCGGTACTGATGGGCTTTACGCTGTTTCTGGCGGTGCTGACCATTTTGGGCAACCTGCTGGCGGACATTCTGTACGCCTATGCCGACCCACGAATTCGTTTGAGGTAAACATGTTGGCAACGCTGTTTTTTGGTCGCCGTCGCCGCTGGCGGCAGGCGCAACTTCCGGCGCTGGCGCAGTTGTCGCCACCGCCGGCCGCTCAGGCCTGGCAACGGCTGCGGCGCCACCGGCTGGCGATGGCCTCGCTGTTGTTGCTGCTGATCCTGGCCGTGCTGTGCATTTTGGGGCCGATGCTGTCGCCGTGGCAGGACGACGCCGGCGACGCGCTGAACATTAACCAGGCCCCCAACGCCGCGCACTGGTTGGGTACGGATTTTCTCGGCCGCGATATTTACACCCGGCTGCTGCTGGCGGGGCGCATCTCGCTGACCATCGGCCTGGTGTCGATGCTGCTGTCGGTGACGCTCGGCTACCTGTTGGGGGCGTTATCCGGCTATTTGGGCGGCATCGTGGACAAGCTGATCATGCGTTTTGCCGATCTGTTGATGACCATCCCCAGCCTGCCGCTGCTGATCATTATGGGAGCGATGTTGTCCGAGCTGGACGTCTCGCCGGATTACCGTATCTACATGGTGATGATCATGCTCAGCCTGTTGGGCTGGCCTTCGCTGGCGCGGCTGGTGCGCGGCCAAATCCTGTCGCTGCGCGAGCGTGATTTCATGCTGGCGACAGAAGTGCTGGGGCTGTCCACGCGGCGACGTATTTTCGGCCACCTGCTGCCGAATACCATCCCGATCCTGGTGGTGGTGGCGACCATGGGGGTGGCCAACGCCATTCTCAGCGAATCGGCGCTCAGCTATCTGGGGTTGGGTGTGGTACCGCCGACGCCGTCGTGGGGCAACATGATGGATGCAGCCAACAGCCTGATCGATTTTCAGCGTCGCCCCTGGTTGTGGATGCCGCCGGGCCTGGCGATTTTTATCACCGTAGTGGCGATTAACATTCTGGGCGACGGCCTGCGGGACGCGCTCGATCCGAAAATGAACGGGGTAAGACGATGAGCCAACCGCTGGTAGCCTTTAATCAACTGTCGGTGGCCTTCAACGGCGAGCAAGGCCGGGTGCGGGCGGTGCAGCAGGTGAGTTTCGAACTGCACGCCGGGCAGACGCTGGGTGTGGTTGGCGAGTCCGGCTGTGGCAAAAGCGTCACCGCCCTGGCGATGATGGGGTTATTGCCGCAGCCGCTGGCGCAGATCGACGGCGGCGAGATTCATTTTGACGGCCAGGATTTGCTGAAACTGCGTCCGCAGCAGATGGCCGATTTGCGCGGCAACCGGCTGGCGATGATCTTCCAGGAACCGATGAGCGCGCTGAACCCGGTGCTGACCATTGGCGAGCAACTGGTGGAGCCGCTTATCCGCCACCGAGGGGCGACGCCGAAGGCCGCCTGGCGGGAAGCGACGGCGTTGATTACGGAGGTGGGATTGGCGCGTGCAGAGCAGCTGATGGCCAGCTACCCGCACCAGCTTTCCGGCGGCATGCTGCAACGCATCATGATCGCCATGGCCATCAGTTGCCGCCCGGCGCTGCTGATTGCCGACGAGCCGACCACGGCGCTCGACGTCACCGTGCAGGCGCAAATCCTGGCGTTGCTGCGTGAACAGGCGCAAAGGCACAATATGGCGATGATGCTGATCACCCACGACCTTGGGGTCATCGCTCAGATGGCCGACCGGCTGGTGGTGATGTACGCCGGGCGCATTGTCGAGCAGGGGGCCACCCGAGAGGTGTTGGCTAACCCGCAGCATCCGTACACCCAGGGGCTGATGGCTTCGCGGCCGGTGGCCGGACAGCGGCGGCGCCGACTGTATTCGATCCCCGGTCAGGTACCCGATCTGGCCCGTTTGCCCGACCATTGCGCTTTTGCCGATCGTTGCTCGCAGGTGAGCGCACGCTGTCGTGACGGCATTCCGCCGCTGTATGGCCATGCGCAACGTCAGTCCGCCTGCTTTCTGAACGCGGGAGGGCGTATTCATGTCGGCTGAATTACTGGTTGAAGTGAAGGGGCTGAAGAAGTATTTCCCGCTGCGCGATGGCCTGTTCGGCCAAACGACCGGGCAATTGCGGGCGGTGGATGACGTCAGTTTCGCCATTCGCAAGGGCACCATTTTCGGTTTGGTGGGCGAATCCGGCAGCGGTAAAACCACCGTTGGCCGCACGTTGCTGGGGCTGCATGATAAAACCGCCGGCGAAGTGTCGTTTAACGGGCAGGCGCTGGATGCGCTCAGCCCACGCCAACTGCGCGCCCTGCGTCCGAAGATGCAACTGGTGTTTCAGGACCCCTACAGCTCGCTGAATCCGAGAATGCGCGTTGGCGATGCGATTGGCGAAGCCCTGCTGCAACATGGGTTGGTGGGTAAAAATGAATTGCGCGACCGGGTGATCGACACTATGGAGATCTGCGGGCTGTCGGCGCAGCACTACGGCCGTTTTCCGCATGAGTTCTCCGGCGGCCAGCGGCAACGCATCGGCATTGCGCGTGCGGTGATCTTGCAGCCCGAGTTTATCGTCGCCGATGAGCCGATTTCGGCGCTCGACGTCTCGATTCAGGCACAGATCATCAACCTGTTTTCCGATCTCCAGGAGCAACAGGGCGTAACCTTCCTGTTTATTTCGCACGATCTTGGGGTGGTGGAACACCTGTGTCAGGATGTGGCGGTGATGTATCTCGGCCAGATTGTCGAGAGCGCCGATCGCGACAGCCTGTTTCGCCAACCGCGGCATCCTTACACCCAGGCGTTACTGGCGGCGGTGCCCAGCCTGGATCCACTGCGGCAGCCGCAGGCGATGGCCAGGGGGGAGTTGCCCAACCCGGCTCAACCGCCGCACGGCTGCCGTTTTCATCCCCGTTGCCCGCAGGCTACCGCTCAGTGTCGGCAACAGGCCCCCGCGTTACGTACCCTGGCTGCAGGGCACCGTGTGGCCTGCCATTATGCCGATTAGGCCAGATAGTGTTTCAGCGCGCGCCCGGCCTGGTGGATGGCCGAGTGCACCGCCGGGACGTGGGCTATCGGGTTCAGCAAGCCATAATCGTGGATCAGCCCGTTATAACGAGTGGAGGTGACTTCTACGCCGGCGGCGTTAAGCAGGCGAGCATAGGCTTCGCCTTCGTCGCGCAACACGTCCAGCTCCGCAGTCTGCACCAGCGCCGGCGGTAAGCCTTTCAGCTGTTCCAGCGTAGCATTGAGCGGTGAAGCGTAAATCTCTTTGCGCTGTGCCTTGTCGGTGGTGTAGTTGTCCCAGAACCATTTCATCATGTTGCGCGTCAGGAAGTGGCCTTCGGCGTACTGGTGATAGGAGTCGGTATCAAAGCTGGCATGGGTCACGGGCCACAGCAGAATCTGGCTGCGCAACGCCGGCGTGCCTTTTTCCTTGGCCATCAGGCTGACCACCGCCGCCATATTGCCGCCTACGCTGTTGCCGACTACCGCCAGCCTCGAACCGTCGACGTTGATTTTTTCGCCGTATTCGGCCACCCATTCGGTGGCGGCATAGGCCTGGTTGATGGCGGTGGGATAATGCGCTTCCGGTGAAGGGGTGTAATTGACGAACACCGCCGCGGCACCGGAGCTGTGCACCAAATCGCGCACCAGCCGTTCATGAGTCGGGAAGTCGCCCAGCACCCAGCCGCCGCCGTGGAAGAACATGAATACCGGCAGCGCTTCCTTTACTCTGGCCGGTCGCACCAGATGCAGCAGGATATCCTGCCCCTCAACGTGGATGGTCTTCTCGCTGATTTCGACTTCGTACAGCGGCACCTCAACGCTGCTTTGCGCCCCCTCCAGCACTTTACGCGCCTCTTTCGGCTTCATTTGTTCCATCGGTTTGCCGCCGCCGGCATTTAACGCATCCAGGAATGCGCGAATATCCTTTTGCGCTGCCGGTTGGGTGGGATCAACAGTTTTTTTAGACATCATGGCTCCTCAAGTGCGGGGTGGTCGAAATCACAGTGTAGTTGCTGGTTAACAAATAGGTGATCTGGCGTGTGGATGAACCGCCGGCGGACAGGAGCATGGCCCGGCAGAGCCTTAACTGACGCGGGATTGCTCGTCGCTGGTGCGTTCGCTGCACTTAAATGGGGCGAAAGTGTGATCGGGCGCAAATCGGGCCAAATTATTTTTGCGAGCGCGATCAGAAATATTGAAGTTTTTTGCAATTGAATAGGATTTCGCGGCCAATGATGATTTTTAGCCTTATTTTTTCAATTATTCATTACCAATGCATAATTATTGAATAAGTATGCATTGTAAGCCGTTGTTTTAACGAAAAAAAACGCGATATTCGCCAAAAATCCCGTTTTGGCACGATAGCTGCTCTACACTCTTTATCAAACGGCATGTATTTTAACTGCTCGTTAACATTTATTCCCCGTTCAGAGACCGGATACGCGGCAGAAATAGTGGAAAACCGATTTTATGTAACAGATTTGTTTCTGAATAGCCGGTAGATGGCAGAGTTATCACCGGGTGAAAAGCGGAATCAACGGCGCGGTTTTTTTGTTTTGTTGCGGAATATCCGGGCAGGAACGGCCCTTACAGTCAAAATTCAGCCTTTGCTGAGGTTATGAGGTCATTATGGAACAGCCAATCGCAGTTACCCGCCAGTCTTTCGACGACTGGATGGTCCCGGTTTATGCCCCCGCTGATTTTATTCTGGTGCGGGGAGAGGGGTCACAGGTCTGGGACCAGCAGGGTAAGTCTTACATCGATTTTGCCGGCGGCATCGCGGTTAATGCGTTGGGGCACGCGCATCCGGCGGTGAAGGCGGCGCTGGTGGAGCAGGCGGGGAAACTGTGGCATCTGGGCAACGGCTATACCAACGAACCGGTGCTGCTGTTGGCGAAACAGCTGATTGACGCCACCTTTGCCGAGAAGGTGTTTTTCTGCAACTCCGGGGCGGAAGCCAACGAAGCGGCGTTGAAGCTGGCGCGTAAACGTGCGCTGGACAACGGCAACGCCGGCAAGAACCAGATTGTGGCGTTCAATAACGCTTTCCACGGCCGGACGCTGTTCACCGTGTCTGCCGGCGGCCAGCCGAAGTATTCAAAAGATTTTGCGCCGCTGCCGGGCGGTATCAGCCACACGGCGTTTAACGATCTGGCTGCCGCGGCTGAGCTGATCAACGACCAGACCTGCGCGGTGATTGTGGAGCCGATTCAGGGCGAAGGTGGCGTGCTGCCGGCCGATGCCGCTTTCCTGCAGGGCCTGCGTGAGCTGTGCGATCGCCACGATGCGTTGCTGATTTTCGATGAAGTGCAAACCGGCGTGGGCCGCACCGGCCATCTGTATGCCTACATGCAATACGGCGTCGTGCCGGACGTGCTGACCACCGCTAAAGCGCTGGGCGGTGGCTTCCCAATTGGCGCCATGCTGACCACCGACGCATTGGCCAAAACCCTGGGCGTAGGCACCCACGGCACCACCTACGGCGGCAACCCGCTGGCGACGGCGGTGGCGGGCGCGGTGTTCTCCATCATCAACACGCCAGAGGTGCTGGAAGGCGTGAAGCAGCGCCACCAGTGGTTTATCGACGGCTTGAACGAAATTAACCGGCAATACCCGATTTTCTCTGAAATTCGCGGCGGCGGCCTGCTGATTGGCTGCCAATTGAATAAGGATTATGCCGGCAAGGCAAAACAGATCACCCAGTTGGCCAACGAAGAGGGCGTGATTGCACTGATCGCCGGCCCGGATGTGGTGCGCTTCACCCCTTCACTGATCATTCCAGAGCAGGATGTGAAAGAGGGGCTGGCGCGATTCGCGCGTGCTGTGGCGCGGATTTGCAGCTAATACACAGGCTGCGCCTTAACCGGCGCAGCCTGATTCTGACGAGGTTCGCATTATGATGATTATTCGCCCTATAGAGCGTCGCGATTTGGCTGATTTACTGACGCTGGCCGGTAAATCCGGCATCGGTCTCACTTCCCTGCCGCAAGATGAAGATACGTTGTCGGCGCGCATTGAGCGGGCGTTAAAAACCTGGCAAGGCGAACTTCCGCGTGGCGAGCAGTGCTATCTGTTTGTGCTGGAGGACAGCGAGCGCCGGCAGGCGGTAGGGGTTTGCGCGATTGAAGTGGCCGTTGGGCTGACTGAACCCTGGTACAGCTTTCGCGTCGGTACCCAGGTGCACGCGTCCAAACAGTTGAACGTCTATAAATCGGTGCCGACGCTGTTTCTCAGCAACGATCACACCGGCCATTCCGAGCTGTGTACGCTGTTCCTCGATCCGGACTACCGTCACGGCGAAAATGGCAAGCTGTTGTCGAAGGTGCGTTTCCTGTTTATCGCCGCTTTCCGTGAGCGTTTTTCCGCGCGGCTGATTGCCGAAATGCGCGGTTTCTCCGATGAAGAGGGCCGTTCGCCGTTCTGGGAGAGCGTCGGAAACCATTTCTTTTCCATCGAGTTCGCCAAGGCGGACTACCTGAGCGGTACCGGACAGAAGGCGTTTATCGCCGAGCTGATGCCGAAACACCCGCTGTATGTCGATTTCCTGGCCGAAGACGCGCAAAAGGTGATTGGCCAAGTGCACCCACAGACCGTTCCTGCCCGCCGGGTGCTGGAGTCTGAGGGCCTGCGCTATCAGGGCTATGTCGATATCTTCGACGGCGGGCCGACGCTGGAAGCGGAAATCGACCAGATCCGCGCTGTCAAAGAGAGCCGCACGGTGAAAGTGGTGTTGGACGAGACGCCGATGCGCGCCGATGCGCCGGCTCTTCTGGTGGCCAACGATCATTATCAGTCCTACCGCGCACTGCTGGTCAATGCCGAACTGTATGACGAGCGTCTGCATCTCAATGCGGAAACCGCTGCGGCGCTGGGCGTTGAGCAAGGCAGCCTGGTGCGGGTCATCCCCCTCATTTCAAAGGAGAAAGCCTAATGTCACATCCTGCACTGTTTATTAACGGCGCCTGGCAACAGGGCCGGGGCGCTGAATTCGGCAAAACCGATCCGGTCGACAACCAGACGCTGTGGCAGGCCAATGCCGCCGATGGCAGTGATGTCGCCGCCGCTTGCGAGGCTGCTCGCGCCGCGTTCCCGGCCTGGGCCCGTACTCCGTTTGAACAGCGTGAGCAGTTGGTAAAGCGTTTTGCTGCCCTGCTGGAAGCGCATAAACAGGATTTGGCGGCGGTGATCAGCCGTGAAACCAGCAAACCGCGCTGGGAAACGTTGACCGAAGTGCAGGCGATGATCGGCAAGGTGGCGATTTCCCTGCAGGCTTACCAGGCGCGCACCGGCATCAGTGAAACCGCGATGGCGGACGGCGCTTCGGTGCTGCGCCATCGGCCGCATGGCGTGCTGGCGGTATTCGGGCCCTATAACTTCCCGGGCCATTTGCCGAACGGTCACATTGTGCCGGCCCTGTTGGCGGGCAATACGGTGGTCTTTAAACCCAGCGAGCTGACGCCGCTGACCGCCGAGGAAACGCTGAAGCTGTGGCAGCAGGCCGGCTTGCCAAACGGGGTGATCAACCTGGTGCAGGGCGGGCGCGAAACCGGCGAAGCGCTGGCTGCCAGTGCAGATATCGACGGTCTGCTGTTTACCGGCAGCGCAGGGACCGGCTATCACTTGCATCGCCAATTGGCGGGGCAGCCTGAAAAGATGCTGGCGTTGGAAATGGGCGGCAACAACGCGTTGATTGTCGATCAGATTGACGATCGCGATGCGGCGGTCAATCTGGCGATTCAGTCGGCGTTTATCTCCGCCGGCCAGCGTTGCACCTGTTCGCGCCGCATTCTGGTGAAACGCGGCAGCGAGGGCGATGCCTTCATTGAACGTTTGGTGCAGGTGGCGGGCGCTCTGCGCGTCGGCCGCTGGGACGCTGAACCGCAGCCGTTCATGGGCGGGGTTATTTCCTCTGCGGCGGCGGAAAAAATGCTGGCGGCGCAGCATCATTTGTTGTCTTTGGGCGGCAAAGCCTTGCTGACCATGCAGCGGCTGGAAAGCGGCAGTGCGCTGCTCAGCCCCGGCATTATCGATGTGACCGGCGTACGGGACGTGCCGGATGAAGAATATTTCGGCCCGCTGACCACCGTCATTCGCTATAACGACTTTGACGAGGCGTTACGCATCGCCAACCAGACGCGCTATGGCTTGTCTGTCGGCCTGGTGTCGCCGCAGCGTGAACGCTTTGATCAACTGCTGTTTGAGGCGCGTGCCGGTATCGTCAACTGGAACAAACCCTTGACCGGCGCCTCCAGTGCCGCACCGTTCGGCGGAGTGGGGGCCTCGGGCAACCACCGCCCAAGCGCCTATTACGCGGCGGATTACTGCGCTTGGCCAATGGCGTCGCTGGAAAGCGAAAGTTTGACTCTGCCGGCAAGTCTGTCGCCAGGGCTGTCGTTTAATACCGATACACCCTAAATTTGAGGCCGGTGGGGGTTATTACGGTTAGCCGGTCGTTGAGCGCACCAACGCTCAGGGAGGTCGGCGCTCGGTATGACGCCCCACAGCCAGGCGCCGCTATTTAGCTGGGCACCCGGCTGTGCTGTACAGGAATGTACAAATGTCGCGAGCGCATGGACGCGCTAGATCGGCCAACTTGACATTCACGGGGTATGTTTTTTGAATAGGGCCGAGCCTGCTCGGTCCGGGAGAACAGCATGGCAGGATATGAAGTCAATTTTGATGGCCTGGTGGGCCTGACCCATCATTACGCCGGATTATCGTTTGGTAATGAAGCCTCTACGCAGCACCAAAACAGCGTGTCCAACCCGAAACTGGCGGCCAAACAGGGGTTGCTGAAGATGAAGGCGCTGGCCGATCTCGGCTTCCAGCAGGGGGTTTTGCCACCGCAGGAGCGGCCGCATGTGCCGATGCTGCGCAAACTGGGTTTCAGCGGCAGCGATGAGGCCGTGTTGGCGCAGGCGATGCGTCAGTCGCCACGTTTGTTGTCGGCGCTCAGTTCGGCCTCCTGCATGTGGACCGCCAATGCGGCCACGGTTTCGCCTTCGGCGGACAGCAAAGATGGCAAGGTGCATTTCACCGCCGCCAACCTGAACAATAAATTCCATCGTGCGATTGAGGCCGAGACCACCTCCGGCGTGCTGCGCGCGATTTTCAACGATGAACGCCATTTCGCCCACCACGAAGCCTTGCCGCAGGTGGCGTTGTTTGGCGACGAAGGCGCGGCCAACCACAACCGGTTGGGCGGCGACTATGGCAAACGCAGCGTGCAGATGTTTGTCTATGGGCGCCAGGAGTTCGGTGGCGAAACGGCCCCGACGCGCTACCCGGCCCGCCAGACGCGTGAGGCCGGAGAGGCGATTGCTCGCCTGCATCAATTGGATGAGCAGCACACCGTGTTTGTGCAGCAAAACCCGGCGGTGATCGACCAGGGCGTGTTTCATAACGACGTGATTGCGGTCAGTAACCAGAACGTGCTGTTCCATCATCAGCAGGCGTTTCATCAGCAGCAGCAAGCGCTGGACGAGGTGCGCCGCAAGATGGCGACGCTGGACTGCGAACTGACGGCGATTGAGGTGCCGACGGCACAGGTCTCGGTGGCGGATGCGGTATCGACCTATCTGTTCAACAGCCAGATTTTAACCAAACCTGACGGCAAGATGATGATTGTGGTGCCGGAAGAGTCACGCCAGCATGGCGGTGTGTGGCGCTATCTGAACGAGATGGTGACCGGCGGCGGGCCGATCGATGAAATCAAGGTATTCGATCTGCGTGAGAGCATGCGTAACGGCGGCGGGCCGGCGTGCCTGAGACTGCGTGTGGCGCTGAATGAACAGGAACTGCGGGCGGTGAATCCGCGCGCGATGATGAACGATACGCTGTTCGTTACGCTCAATGAGTGGGTCGATCGCTATTATCGCGATCGGCTGACGCAAAACGATTTGGCCGACCCGCAGTTGCTGCGCGAGGGGCGCGATGCGCTGGACGCGTTGACGTCTATCCTCGGGCTGGGGTCGGTTTATCCTTTCCAACAATAGACGGAGCTGCCATGTTTGATTTGTTGGCCCTGACGCTGGCGGGGCAAGCCCCGGCCAACCAACAGGGTGATAACCTGAATGTGCACTGGCGCTGGCTGGGGGAAGGCCTGTTGGAAATCACCCCGCACCAGGCTTACCGGCAGGCGGTGGTGCTTTCCGCCGGGATACACGGTAATGAAACGGCACCGATTGAACTGCTGAACCAATTGGTCAATGCGCTGCTGGCGGGTGAAAGGCCGCTGGCGGTGCGGTTGTTGGTGGTGCTGGGTAACCCGGCGGCGATACGTGCAGGTAAACGTTATCTGCACAGTGACATGAACCGCATGTTCGGCGGCCGCTATCGCGAGTTTAACCACAGTGGTGAAACCGCGCGGGCGCAGCAACTGGAGCAGGTGATAACGGCGTTTTTCGACGGGGAAGAGGCCGCGCGTTTCCATTATGATCTGCACACGGCGATACGTGAATCGCGGCTGCCGCGTTTTGGCATTCTGCCCTTCCAGACGCGGCCTTACAGTGCGGAGATGCTGGGGGTGCTGGATGCCGCCGATCTTGACGCGCTGGTGATCCACAGCGCGCCCGGCGGCACCTTTAGTCATTTTTCCAGCGAGCACGCCGACGCCGCAAGTTGTACGTTGGAGCTGGGCAAGGCGAAACCCTTCGGCAGCAACGATCTGCTACAGTTTGCCGCCATTAACCGTGCGTTGCAGGGGGTGGTGAGCGCTGAACCTTTACCTTCTCGGCTGGGTGAGGCGCTGCGCCTATTCCGCGTAGAAAAGTCGTTGATTAAGCGCAGTGAGGCTTTCAGGCTGCACCTTAGCGACGACACCGCCAATTTTACCGAGCTTAAGCAGGGCACTTTATTGTGCGAGCAACCGGGTGAGGAGTACCGGGTTCAACATGCCAGCGAGTGGATTCTGTTCCCCAATCCTGGCGTTGCGCTTGGGCTGCGTGCCGGTATGGTGCTGACTGAGGTGCCGCGCAGCACGCTGTATTAATCTGTCAGCCATGCTGGCGGTTTTCATTTGCGGTGTGCGCCAGGTTGTAGCGTTGTCAGCTGCAACCTGGAGTTAGTATGGTGTATTGTTCTGTAGTATTTGTTCATTCCCTTCTCTTTATATATCCGCTATTCACTGTTGCCATTTCTTAAATTTAATTTCCCCCGGTATTACTATTTTGACGGTTTGAATCGTATTGACTATGAGAACCCGTAAAAGATCTGATTAAAACTCGGTTAATGGTCTAAATCAACGCAGCGACTTTGTTCAGATAAAAATGTGAAATAAGTAACGTTATTAGTAACCACGCTAAGTTTCATGTTATTTACGTATCGTTTAGAAAGTAGGCAAAAAGAAAGTAATTTGCCCTAAATTAGTGCAATGCACCAATTTGGTTATAAGTTATGTGTCAAATATCACTATGAATCAATGATTTGATGATGACTTTAGCTGTAATATTCAGTTACAAATAAACGTGCTTTACCCACGGTATTTTATGAACTTTTTCTTTTGAAGTTTGGATTCATGATGCTAATGTCACATGGCCCCTGATTAGGGGCGCTCATAAAATACTAAATGATAAAGATCACAGCCCAAATCATAAATTGGGCGTGATGGGCAGGTTTTTAATTATAATATCTAGGAAAATAAATGATGAATCGCAGTGTATTAGCCTTAGCTGTTGCCCTTGCGGCAATCACCTCCTTTGCCAACGCGGCTGAAATTTATAATAAGGATGGCAATAAACTTGACCTGTACGGTCGCGTTTCCGCCAAACATGTTTTCAGCGATGATAAATCTGAAGATGGCGACAAGACTTATGTCCGTCTGGGTTTCAAAGGCGAAACGCAAATCAATGACCAACTGACCGGTTACGGCCAGTGGGAATATAACGTCCAGGCCAACCACGACGAAGCGCAGGGCACTACAGGCACCAAAACCCGTCTGGGCTTTGCCGGTCTGAAGTTCGCCAACTACGGTTCATTCGACTACGGCCGTAACTACGGCGTGGTGTACGACGCCGAAGCCTATACCGACATGCTGCCGGAATTCGGCGGCGATTCTTACAGCTACACCGACAACTACATGACCGCGCGTTCCAACGGCTTGGCGACCTACCGTAACCGTGACTTCTTCGGGTTGGTGGAAGGCCTGAACCTGGCAGTACAGTACCAGGGTAAAAACGACGGTGACAGTCGCAGCGTGACCAAGCAGAACGGTGACGGCTATGGCCTGTCATTGGATTACCAGGATATCGGTGGCTCAGGCGTTGGCGTGGCGGCGGCATTCTCTGACTCGAACCGCACCAGCGATCAAAAGAAACTGCAGTACGGCAAAGGCGACAGCGCGACGGCCTGGACCACTGCGGTTAAATACGACGCCAATCAGGTTTACCTGGCGGCAATGTATGCTGAAACCCGCAACATGACGCCAATCAGCGGCAACGGCGTGTCTGGTTTCGCCAACAAAACTCAGAACTTCGAGGTGGTCGCTCAATACCAGTTCGAAAACGGTCTGCGTCCATCTCTGGCTTACGTGCAATCCAAAGGCAAGGATATTGAAGGGTTCGGCGATGTCGATCTGGTGAAATACGTGGAAGTGGGTGCGACTTACTACTTCAACAAAAACATGTACACCTATGTCGATTACAAAATCAACCAGCTGAATGACGACAACAAGCTGAAACTGAGCACAGACGATATCGTTGCGGTCAACCTGACTTATCGTTTCTAAGTTTCAACGCTATTACCTTCATCCTGTGTCGGGATAACGGTCAAAAGGCAGGGCGCAAGCTCTGCCTTCTTTATTTGGGACGCTATCCTTTGGCTGCCTGGCCCACGACTTCAATAGCGGAGCGCAGGGTTTCAAAGCGCTGCTGATTTTTCTCATGTTCAATCTCGGCGACCAAATGGGCCAAAATATTATTGCCGGACACTTTCTTATTGAGATTGATCAGTTGGATCACCGCGCCACCGAGTACCAGGCTGACATCGCGTAACAGGGTTTCATAATGTTCGTCTGAGAGAGCAGATACGGGCATGACGCCGTCTCCATATCGTTCGGGTGAGGCAATTTAGCAAAGTGGCGGTATAAAATATCGTAGACATACCTCTTTTCCGATGAATTCAGAAATTCCTCAGAGGTAAATAGTGGAAAAATGGACGGCCGCTCTACAACGGCGCATATTCACTGGCAGGCAGCCAAAAACCATCGATAAAATCCTCCACCGGAAAACACCCGGCGTGGCGCAGGTTTTGTTCCTTCATGACGACCAGGCACTGGGGTTCATTGCGCAGCACGTCAACCACGATATCGGCGCAGCCGCCATCCAGATAACATACAAACATCACCAGTGCGTACATAACGTCTTGCGTCCTCTACCCAAATCTCTCCATACCTTTATTGTAGGTAAAAACGGGGTGTCTTTCAGTGCGAGAATCGGTGCAAAGCGATGGATTGGCAACAAAAGGATGCACTTTCGGATTACTCCAGCGGCTGAATGCCGCAGGAGCAATTGAATATCCGTTTTGCAGTGCTAAGCTTAACAAGCCTTAAGTGAACGCAACATTGTAACCATCGAAAGGAGTGAATATGGGATTGTTTAACTTCGTCAAAGAAGCTGGCGAAAAACTGTGGGACACAGTGACCGGCAATGCGACTGCCGAAGACCAAAGTGCCAAACTGAAGGAGCACCTGGATAAAATCGGCCTGCCGGGTGCCGATAAGGTCGACGTGCAGGTGGTGGATGGCAAAGCCGTGGTGACCGGGGACGCCGTCAGCCAGGAACTGAAAGAAAAAATCCTGGTGGCGATCGGTAACGTGGCGGGTATCAGCGGTGTGGAAGACAAGGTGTCTGTTGCACAATCTGAAGCCGAAAGCCGTTTCTATACCGTGAAGAAGGGCGACACTCTGAGCGCAGTGTCGAAAGAAGTGTACGGCAACGCCAATCTGTACAACAAGATCTTCGAAGCGAACAAACCCATGCTATCGAGCCCGGACAGAATTTATCCAGGACAGGTTCTGCGCATCCCGCAGTAAAGAAGATAAGATATCCAGGAGCCCGATGTGATATCGGGCTTTTTTTATCGTAGGGCCTATCAGTTTTACTGATTATTTTTTGATTTTAATAAAAGTTGTGAATGTTTTATACTCGCCGCCGCCTCTGCTCCCGGGGATGTTGACCCTGGCGAGGAAAGTTGATAGCGTCTTGCCACTATTGAGGTCTGAATGGCGTTGACGCAGAATCTAAGAAAACCGCAGTAGCGAGTTTTTATCGACCATCCCATAACAGTAGCGTTTACGCGTGATGAGTTAAGATAGATTTTGTGAAAGAACAACGTAATGCCTCACAAGACAAAAACTACCGTGAAACTCTGGGAGATGCGCAGTTTGCCATCATTGTGCTGGCGATCGCGTCCTGCTCCCTGATCATCTTTACGCTGTCAGTCACTCTGTGGCTGACATGATGTCGTTCTGTACAGGAGATAAAATGGAGCATAATCTCCACGATGAAACCAAACTGCTGGCTGTTATCGGCCTGCTGGTTTCCGTGTTGTTGGTCGTATCGATACTCTTTGGTGTGACGTATTTCTCCGATTTGAAGCATGCACGTGACGAAATTGATGTAAAAGGCTGTTATATCAAGACGTCCTGACGCTCTCCGCCCCCCAGGTTGCATCGAGGCCGCCGGCTGTGTGATAAGCTGGCTTTGCCATCAATTCAACCTGCGTGCCGTTCTGGAGGCGTTACCATGAGCAACTCCCGCCCAACCCATTCTTCTTCTTCCCGTGACTGTCCCGTGGTCGAGGGCGTGCGTCAAATACAACGCATTACCGCACGCAATGCCGAAGTCGGCGGTATCCCGATCAATCGCGCCTTACCTACCCGCGAACGCCGTACCGTGGGTGCCTGGTGCTTTCTCGACCATACCGGACCTTCGGTCTTCAGCGGCTCCTCGAAAGGCATGGACGTGGGGCCGCACCCGCATATTGGCTTGCAAACCTTTACCTGGATGATTGAAGGAGAGGTGCTGCATCGCGACAGCCTGGGTAGCGAGCAGGTGATTCGTCCGGGCCAGGTCAATCTGATGACGGCAGGGCGCGGTATCGCCCATACCGAAGAGTCAACGGGGGAAGAGCGGCGTTTACATGCCGCACAGCTGTGGATTGCTCTCCCTGCCGACAATGCCGATATGGCGCCGCGCTTCGATCATTATCCCGACTTGCCGTCCTGGGAAAAAAATGGGGTTAGGCATACTTTGTTGGTAGGCGAGTTTGAGCAATACCGTTCTCCGGTGTTTACATTTTCGCCATTAATCGCCATTGATTTGGCGTGGCAGAGCGACGGCTATTTACCCTTACCTTTGCGGGAAGACTATGAAATAGGTTTTTTGCCCCTTGTTGGTGCAATTGAGGTTAATGATGAAAAATTTTCACCTGATGAGTTCGCCTATTTAGGCATGAATCTTAACCAAATCGGGTTAAATGCCAAGAAGGGCAGTCGGGCATTATTAATCGGCGGGGTGCCATTAAACGAAGAGATTCTCATTTGGTGGAACTTTGTCGGCCACAGTAAGCAAGATATTACCCAGGCGCAGCATGACTGGGAGCAGGGGAATAGCCGTTTTCCGGATGTGAGTGGTTATAGCGGGCCGCGTATGACCGCGCCACGCCTGCCCTGGAGCGGGGTTTGATGCTCTCTGGCTATAACGATGAGGCGATCTTATTCATTTCTTTCTATCAACGCTGAATTAATGTGATCGAAAGTCCATGTTTTAGATCGAATATAGTTTATCTGGTAAATAGTGATCTGGCGCAAATAATTGGTCGGAGCAGTGGATTAAGATATCTTTCAAGAAGTGTTGTTATCTAACCGCTAGTCAGAAGCCTGTGAGGTCATTATGAGCCAAGTACTCTATCGTGCAAGATTATCCCATGTTGTTATTGCAACGGCGGCTTTTTGGATCTCTATCGCAGCTATGCTGATTGTTGCGCTAAGTTAACACTGAGTGATTAGGTAATAGACCCGCTGCGGCGGGTTTTTTTATGTCTGATTATTCGCAATTTTCCGAATGCGGTTATACTTATTAAACCTGATTCTTAATTAACCTTTAAAAATACAATGGTAATTCTTTCTAATGTTATCGTGATATTAATAGCCGCGATTCATCTGTATATCTTGATCCTGGAAATGTTCCTTTGGCAGACGCCGACCGGCAGACGCGTGTTCGCCACTACGGCGGAATTTGCGGCTGCAACGCGAGTGCTGGCCGCTAACCAGGGGTTGTATAACGGTTTCCTGGCTGCCGGGCTGGCATGGGGAGTCTGGCGTACTGATCCGACGGTGCAACTGTTTTTCCTCGGCTGCGTGCTGGTGGCGGGCATCTTCGGCGGTCTGACGGCGAGCCGTAAAATTCTTAAGGTCCAGGCGCTCCCTGCGTTGATTGCCATTTTGGTGGTGATTTGGGCCCATTAGCCCGCCGGTGGATACGGCGGGAGAGCGGTCAGGCGGTTTTTTGATGGATGACGTGCAACGGCGGGGCGATGTGCAAATCCACGCTTAAATCCTGGCGGAAATCATAAGGCGTGATGTTGAACCGTTTTCTGAACATATAAGTAAAATGTGACTGCGAGCCAAAACCGAAATCCAGTGCAATGTCAAAAATGGTAGCGTCACTGCTGCGCAATTGATAAACCGCACCGGCCAGGCGGCGCTCGCGGATATACTTGCCCAGCGAAATCCCGGTCGCTTCTTTGAACAGCTTCTGCATGTGCCACAGGGAGTAGCCGGAGTACTCGGCCAACTCTTCGAGATGGATCACTCTACCTAGGTGAGTTTCGACCCATTTACTGAGGGCGCAGACTAATGAGAGGTGATGTTCTTGTATCATCAGTGCGTCTGTGTGAGATCTACATAGCGGTGAAGTATACACAACTTGCCGCCCCGGACAAAAAGCCCACCCGCTCCAGGGCGAAATTATTCGGAAAAACCATCATCAGGTGGCTTGTCAGCCGGAAGGAAAAACGGCTAATCTGAGATTGCCCGTTACCGCTGATACTAAAGTGGTTCAGGCCGCAGGAAATAAACCGCCTAGACAGAGTCAGCCGTAACAACTCAGCGTTGATGGGGTGATCGCATGTTAATGACAGTGATTATTACTCTGGTTGTAATCGTGGGCGTTGCCGCTTTTATGGTGACACCGGTAATGAGAATGAATAATGCGGAAGGTGTGGGAGGTGAAGAGCCGTGAGATCAGGCCACAATATAACCCGCTGTGGGATGTGACAGACTACCGAAAAAGCCTGGATGTTCATACCCGTCGTGTTTCGCGTCAGCGCGTTTTGGCTGCAACCTGAAATGCACAGGGCATCGTTCATCCGGGCTTTTTGTTGATAACGTCCGATCAGACGTTTTTGCGCTCTACGGTTTCTTCGCCCCAGTACAGCTGATCGGCGCTGGTTTTGGCGAAGGCCATTTCCAACGCTTCGTCACTGCCTTCCTCCCAGATTTTTTGCGCCAATATCTCGTCGTTCTTCGCCAGCTCAAAAATCGCCTCGGCAATTTCAACCGAAGTTTCGCGCACTGTCGCCCAGGATTTCACATTGTGGTTTGCCATCACGTTCTCCCGTCAGGTTAGGATTTGCAATGCGCCGCCAAGCGCAAGGCTCAAGCCCCAAGTATAGGCCAATTCGGCAGGGCGTTTTGCCGACCAATGCGCATTAACGCTGAAAATTCAGCGGCAAACGGCGTGGGGGGCGGAAAAGCGGCAGGCGGCATGGTATTCTGTGCGGCGTCTGAACTAAGAAGGAAAGTCACTATGTCCGACATGCTGAGCAACGATCAGGAATTGGCATCCGATCTGGTCGCCTGCCAACTGGTCATCAAACAAATTCTGGATGTCATTGACGTTATCGCACCAACCGAGGTGCGGGACAAAATGGCAAGTCAGTTGAAAAGCATCGATTTTTCCACCCATCCTGCCGGCGCCGATCCGGTGACGCGGCGGGCAATCGAAAAAGCGATTGCTTTGATTGAGATGAAATTCACGCGTAATTGATGGGAAACCGCCGTTTGACGGCGGTTTCGGACGGTGGTGATCAATCCACCACCGTTTCGATCTTTTTGAACAGCGGGCAGTCGGCAATGCCAATCACGCCGTTGTCACCGTGCAGATACTGCGCTATCACCACATTCCGCGCCGTCAGGTATTTACACTGCAACCCCAGCCCACCGACGTTTTGATTGCTGCCGATAAGCACCCCGTACCCCGAAAACAGAAATACGCCATACAGCACCGCCAGCGCCGCGATCCACTTAATCAGCTTACCCATTGTGACTCCTGTTATTGATTGTCGTAGCGATATAGCCACGAGCCAGAGCAGGGTGCAACGGTAACATTCTGAAAAATAAACCCAGGTGAGATTTCTAAACGACCGGTTAAACTTCGTTTAAGTTGGCCATGATAGGCTGAGTAACCAATTACCAAGATAACAATGAGGCTGCTAAAATTTGTTGCGAAAAAAAATCCTCGTGATAATTGCGGCTCTGGCTGCCTGTCTGTTTTTTTATCTGCTGGCACTGGACAGTTATTGTGATGAGGGGGAGAGGTTTGCATTGGGAATTTGTTCAATCACTCGCTTTGTTCCCTGGTGAGGTGCGCGGCGGTGCGCAACAATTTTCCGCGGAGATGTTCGTGCCCATACCCGGAGTGCTAAGATGTCCGCCTGATTTTAGCAGTAGATAGGGTTGTCCATGTACGATTTAGGTTTTGGTCCAAATAGCCTGGTTTCGCTGGCTATCGCAGCGCTGGCGCTGCTGGTGGGATTATGGGGCTGGTTCCTGGTGAACCGCGCCAGCGTGCGTGCCAATGAACAGATTCGCCTGTTGCAGGAAATAGCCGAGCAGCAGCGCCAACAAACGGCGTTACTGAAAAGCCTGGCGCAAAGCGCCCGCGGCGACAGCGTGGCGGACGATGACGATCTCAGCCCGGCGCTGGATTTCAAGGGATTCATCCCCGAACGTTAATCAGCTGCCTGTCGGGTGGCGCTTCACGCACTTTGTGCCACCCGCCTTCCTCAGAAAAACTCCATCCCCTGATAAGGTTGAGCACGGCATGCTGCCAGACGACTGGCCAGATCGCCGCTGTGAATTTCTAACTGATGCCCGTCGGGATCGAGAAAATACAGTGATTCCCCCTCGCTGCGGTTGCTTTTCCACTCTTTTACTCCTGCCTGGCGTAGCCGTAATGCCACGGCCGAAAAATTCTCCGCCGCCACGCTGAAGGCGTAATGGGTGTAGTCACCTGGCGCGTTCAGTGCTCGAGAATTGTCCCATGACAGGCACAGCCACAGTTCCCCAAGGGACAGATAGGCGCCATGTTGCCAGCGCGCACGCGGAATGAATCCCAGCAGGTTGGTATAGAAATCGAAACTGCGGTTGACGTCGCGTACCGCGAGCGTCAGGTGGTTGAGGCCGCTCAACATGGCGATAATTTCCGTGTAAAGAAACAGCTAAAAAGTGTAATCATCCTAATCGGGAATATAAAGTGGTAAAAACATTAGTATGGATAATATGAAAAGCCGTCGCTTTGTCATAAATCTGTCGTATTGGCATCGTAATGTAGCGCCAACCTTACGAAAGATGGATGAAGCCGATGATTAAATGGTATGAAGAAAGCGACGCCGAGGTGAACCGCAGCATTGCGTTGATCACCGGAGAAAACCCGGAAAAATGGTATCCTTACGGCGGCGTGAAAGGTAAAGATTATTGCAAGAATCCCTCCGATGCCTGGCCGATTATCTGCGCCAATAAAATCAGTTTGAATGCTGACGGCCAAAGCGATAACCCGCTGTGGCAGGCCCGCATGATCACCCAGCGCGGTGAGTGGCAGGCAGACAGCAACAGCCCATTGCGCGCCGCGATGATCTGTTTCCTGCTGAGCCAGCAAACCACCGAGATGGCCCGTTGAACCACCAGAAATACTGATGATTTTTCCCTTTTTATGACAACAGAACTGTCTCTGGCGGAGCCTGTTTATGAAGCGCATTATTAAAGGTGATAAAAACTTGTCTCATCTGGTGATTGCCCATGCGGCAATCGATCGTCATGCCGAAAGCTTTGGGCAGCGCCGACAGGGCTGGCCCTCGACCTACCTGATAAAATATCAAAACGATCGCGTGGCAGTGGAAGTGGTCACGCGTCGCCAGTCCTATGTCGCGACGCTGATGATTGGCGCACGCAATCTGACCAAACTGTGCGGCCTGCCAGGCTGAATCCCAGCCATTCCTGCGCCATTCTTTGCATAAAATCGCATCCTGGTTCCTGTGGCCGGGGTGCTTCTCCTTGATGCTCCCGGGGTTAAGTGTTAAAAAGCCGCCCGCAGATACATTTATTGATTGGCGAAATCTTGTGCGAAAGCGACGGGATTCAACGCCATATGAGGATAAGATGGGCGGTCAGCAACAGGATACTCCGCTAAAACGCGGTTTAAAAAACAGACATATACAACTCATCGCCCTTGGGGGCGCCATTGGCACCGGTTTGTTTCTCGGCATTGCACAGACCATTAAAATGGCCGGTCCTTCCGTGCTGCTGGGCTACGCAATCGGTGGCGTTATCGCTTTTCTGATTATGCGCCAACTGGGTGAAATGGTGGTTGAAGAGCCGGTCGCCGGCTCATTCAGCCACTTTGCCTATAAATACTGGGGCGATTTCGCCGGTTTCCTTTCCGGCTGGAACTATTGGGCCATGTTCATTCTGGTCGGCATGGCCGAGTTAACCGCCGTAGGGATTTATATTCAGTATTGGTGGCCGGAGATCCCGACCTGGGTTTCCGCTGCGGGATTTTTTGTGCTGATTAATCTGATCAACCTGGTCAACGTGCGCCTGTATGGCGAAACGGAGTTCTGGTTCGCCATCATCAAGGTGGTGGCGATTGTCGGCATGATCGTCTTCGGCGCCTGGCTGTTGGTCAGCGGAAATGGCGGCCCGCAAGCCAGCTTCGGCAACCTGTGGGAGCAGGGGGGCTTTATGCCGCACGGCATAGAAGGGTTGGTCATGGCGATGGCGGTGATCATGTTTTCATTCGGTGGGCTGGAGATGGTCGGCATCACGGCAGCGGAAGCCGCCGATCCGCGCCGCAGCATTCCGAAAGCCACCAACCAGGTGGTGTACCGCATCCTGATTTTTTATATCGGCTCACTGACCGTACTGCTTTCTCTCTACCCATGGGACAAGGTGGTGGAAGGCGGCAGCCCGTTTGTGATGATTTTCCACGCGCTGAACAGCAACCTGGTGGCGACCCTCCTTAACGTGGTGGTGCTGACGGCGGCGCTGTCAGTGTATAACAGCGGGGTTTATGCCAACAGCCGCATGCTGTTCGGCTTGGCGACTCAGGGGAATGCGCCGAAGGCGTTGACTCGGGTGAATAAGCGCGGCGTACCTGTGCTGTCCATTGCGCTGTCGGCGCTGGTGACCTCTGTCGGCGTGCTGATCAACTACGTGATGCCCGGCAAGGCGTTTGAGCTGTTGATGGCGCTGGTGGTGTCTACGCTGGTGATTAACTGGGTGATGATTTGCCTGGCGCACCTGAAGTTCCGTGCGGCGCAAAACCGCCAGGGGGTGATCCCGAGCTTCAAGGCGTTGTGGTATCCGTTTGGCAACTACCTGTGCCTGGCGTTTCTCAGCCTGATTCTGGTGATCATGTATTTCAGCGAGGGGATCCGCATCTCCGTACTGCTGATGCCGGTATGGATCCTGCTGCTGTGGGTCGGTTTTATGCTGACGCGCCGTAAAGGCGCCAAAGTGCGGCGTTAATCTATAACGGAGGCGCCTTGCGCGCCTCCGGTTCAGGCTTTAGCTACGTGGCATAAAGGCCGTGCCCTGATTGCCGCGGCCCAGCCCCAACAGCTTCCTGCACAGCAGGAACAGGGTGGTGACGATATCGATAGCGACCACGCTAAGCATCAGCACGCCCAACATGAAAAAACTCACCAGCGCGCCAAACAGCAGCACCAGCGGTGCCGGCACTCTCACCCGGCGGAGCTTCATCGCCGCGTACATTTTCCAATACTGGCTCTGTTGCCGCATCGCGCTACGGATACGGCCCAGACGAACACGTGATTTGCGTGATGTAGAACGGCTCATAACTTCTCCTTTTCTGAATGTCCTATAAGTAAATCATAAAGATCTTAAGAGATGCTTAACAGGCTCTTTATGGCCCTGGCATGCTCACAGGGACTGTGACAACACAATATCCGAAAAGGTCCCCCCCGAGGTGGGCACGGTTCACAAAGCACGCCAATCGACTATCTTGTTATGTTATCTAATCTGCCCGTGCAGGGTGTCCGCAGTGGTCGGGAGAGCAATTTGAAGAGAATCAATCGTTACTATGATGCCGCGAAAGCTCACCACACCCCGGAGGGGTTTCGCAATCCGGAACCGACTCAGCGTCAGGAAGGGGATCTGAGACGCTGGCAAAATGAGCGTAAGCAGCAAGGGTTGCCCAAACCGCCGCAGTTGGGGTATCAGCAGTTTACCCAGCGCTGGTGGCAGCCTGCCGACCTCAGCGGCAGCGATGACGGCATCTGGTGGCTGGGGCACGCTTCGATGCTGTTGCGTCTGGATAGCCGCTATATCCTGATCGACCCGGTGCTTTCGCAACGCGCATCTCCGCTGAGTTTCTACGGCCCTAAACGTAAAACGCCGCCGCCGTTGACGGTGCAACAATTACCGGCGGTGGATGTGGTGTTGATTTCTCACAACCATTATGACCACCTTGATCGGCGGACCGTGCGCCAATTGGCGCGACGTTTTCCCAACGCGACCTTTATCGTGCCTCTGGGGTTAAAAAGCTGGTTCCGGCGTTATCGCCTCAAGCGTGTGGAGGAATTGGACTGGTGGGACAGCCTGTCATTGGGCGAGTTAAGGTTCCACTGTACGCCGGCGCGTCACTGGAGCATGCGTACCCTGTGGGATCGCAACCGCTCTTTGTGGTGCGGCTGGGTTATTCATCATCCGTCGCTGCGTTTCTATTTTTCTGGCGACAGCGGTTATTCGGAGCGGCTGGCGGATATCGGCGTGCGCCTGGGGCCGTTTGACGTGGCGGCGTTGCCGATAGGCGCTTATGCACCGCGTTGGTTCATGCAGGAACAACATATGGATCCGCAGCAGTCGGTGACGCTGTATCAGCAATTAAATTCGCCGCGGGTTATTCCGATTCATTGGGGCGTTTTTGAATTGGCCGATGAGTCGCTGGATGAACCGCCACAGCAATTAAATCTGGCGTTGAGTTCCGCCGGAATAGAGCGGCATCAGTTCTTGCCAATCAAAATTGGCGAGCGCATTGGGCTTGATTCTAACTCTTAAGGGTTAATCTCGTCCCGTGAGGGACGGCTTTTCGGATTGAACCGCCTGCAAGGCCGCCCGGTTGCGGGCTGCCGTTGTACGGGGGAACGGCGGAGGGCGTTATCAGGTGCCGGGTCTGATGAGTGGGTACGAATAGCGAGGTGCGCAAAAAGATAAAATAATTAGACCCGAGAGTTGGTTTTTTCGGCAGAGTAAATACCCCCTGTCTTTTTAAGATTTAATTCGGTTATACATTCTCACGGATGTTAGGGTTATTGCCGTTATTTAATCCTGCCGTCAGCAGGATATTTATCCGGTTATGCACAATGATGGTGCGTAATTTTCCCCATTGCATGCTTATGCACCTTAAAGCGGCAGTGCCATTTGTTTTTTGCCGGGGATCCGATTGTGCAGCGGGTATTCGCGATAACTAATATTAATAATTAGCATCGGTATTATTTTCTCCGGAGAGGGGAAGGTTATCAGACAGGCGGCGGCACCGGCGTTGGGCCGTCCAGATGGCGACCAGGTGGTCTGATGAGTTTGAGGTCAAAGGCACCCGTTCATCGATATTCAAATGTTGTATAAGAAATTCCATAAAGATTCAAATTTTTTAACGTTCTAAGCGCCCGATGGCGGTTATATGTCGCCACGCAGAGGAGCGAACGGATGAAAGAATTGTTAAAATTCAGTCAGGCTGCGGAGTGTAGCGCGGTGTGAGCGTTAAGCAGAAAATAGCTAAGGCTTCAACATCTTTTAGCCTATTTAAGCTTATGTTGCTATCGACCGTTTCAAATATGTGCGACAGGTCCATCAGTGATTAAAAATGGCTTGCCATCGAATACAGAGTATGTGATAACGCATCTGGGTAAAACGAGGTACAGTTCTGTATATGTGTGGCATTTTCAGTAAAGAAGTTCTGAGTAAAGACGTTAGCGTTGAATACCGCTTCTCTGCCGATCCTTATCTTAGTGCCTCAAGCAGTAACGACTCTAGTTTGTCTATGTAACGCCTACGGGCGGTTTAAACAATCCAAAGGAAATACTCAAGATGGCAAAGATCAAAGGTCAAGTTAAGTGGTTCAACGAGTCTAAAGGTTTCGGTTTCATCACCCCAGCTGACGGCAGCAAAGACGTGTTCGTACACTTCTCTGCAATCCAGGGTAACGGCTTCAAAACCCTGGCTGAAGGCCAGAACGTTGAGTTCGAAATCCAAGATGGCCAGAAAGGCCCATCTGCAGTGAACGTTACTGCTATCTAATCAGCGTCAGCTGTACAAAAAGCCCGCCTTCGTGCGGGCTTTTTCGTGTCTGCGCTCAGCCGGCGATGATAATCCCCGCGTACTGATTGCGGCCGGTAATGCCTGGGTGCCCAGGATCCTGCTCACGCCGGTGGCTGTTGCGGCGGTAGCTGGTGTATTTAAAGCGCTGCGGGTGCCGCGAGTCGGTATTCGGCGTGCAGATGGTGCAACTCCCGGCGCGATCAACGGCGGCAAACCCCAGCTCGCTGAGTTTGTATTCGGCGATGGCGGCCAGATCCAGATGGCGATAGCTTGGACTGATCAAGGCGGCAGGCAGCGGCAACTGCTGTTTAAAGCGCGTCACCAGCTCCTCGTTCACCTCATAACAGCACGGGCCGGCAGCCGGGCCGATGGCAGCCACCCAGTTTGCCGTTGAGTCATCGCGGCTGATTCGCGCCGCCAATTGCTCAAGAATGCCATCCAGCAAGCCGCGCCAACCGGCATGCACGGCCGCAATGGCCGAGCCGTCATTGCGGCTGAAAATGACCGGCAGACAGTCTGCCGTCAATACGCTGAGCAGAATGCCGGGTTGGGTGGTGTAAAAACCGTCGGCTTCACCGCAAATTTGGGCCGCATGATGAATGTCGACGATGCGAGTACCGTGCACCTGTTTTTTTTCCGGCAGCGTGGTGCGATAGGGTTGCAGATGGCCGGGCAGCAGGGCACTTTTGTGGCCGAAACCGTGCTGAATGGCCGGAACGGTGCTGAGAAGCGGGGAGTAGTCGGTCATATAACGTCTTTGCCTGCGTCAGAAAACATATCGTCAGTGTAGCCAGCTTTTTTACCCGTTGGCTAGGCCTGCCTTGCATCGTGCAGAAGCCTTCTTTAGACTACCTGCGCCGTATCTCTCTGGAATCCAACCATGTCTTATCAGTGCCCTCTGTGTCACCAGCCGCTTGTTCTTTCTCACTTGCAATGGCGTTGCGATGCCAATCATCAGTTTGACTGCGCCAAAGAGGGCTATGTCAATCTGCTGCCTGTGCAGCATAAACGCTCGAAGCAGCCGGGAGACAGCACGGAAATGATGCAGGCGCGGCGCGCTTTTCTCGATGCCGGATTTTATCGACCGTTGCAGCAACGGGTGGCGGAACTGCTCGAACAGGCGCTGGGTGGCGAGGCGCAGGCGCTGCTGGATATTGGCTGTGGCGAAGGTTATTACACCGCTGAAGTGGCGGCACGATTGGCGCCGCGCGACATCACCGTTTATGGGCTGGATGTTGCCAAAGTGGCGATCCGCTATGCGGCCAAGCGTTACCCTGCGGTGTCATTCTGCGTGGCGTCCAGCCACCGTTTACCCTTTGCCGACCGTTCTTTGGACGCGATCCTGCGCATTTACGCGCCGTGCAAAGCCGAAGAGCTGGCGCGGGTGGTCAAACCCGGCGGCGTCGTAGTGACGGTATCGCCTGGCCCGCGCCATCTGTATCAATTGAAAGAACAGGTTTATCAGCAGGTGCAACTGCACGCGGAATCCGATGAGCAACTGACGGGCTTTGACTGCGAGCGGCTCGAGGCACTGGCGTACCCGATGACGCTGCCGGGCGAGCAGGCGGCCAACCTGCTGCAGATGACGCCTTTCGCCTGGCGGGCTTCTTCAGAGGTGCAACAGCGCCTGAGTGCCAGCGAAGCATTCGCCTGTGAAACGGATTTCGTTATAGGCCTGTACCGTCGCCAAGCCGATTAAACCAGCGGATATGCCGCTTCGCCATTGACCGCATCGTCCTCCAGATCTGCGCGCTCAACGGCGAGGTGCGTTTTCAATGCCGTCCAGCCCCGTGGGGTAACCTTGAGCGCCCGGGTTGCCGGCAAGCGCTGCAACCAGCCCCAATGGCAAAACGCGTCCAGCAGATAAGCCGCCAGCGGCCCGGCGAGGTGATATTGCCGCTCGGTCCAGTCCAAACATTGGCGGCCTTTGCCAACCCCCTCTGGCTCTACTGCGGCCGCCTCAGCGCCCAACGCCTGTAACCAATTGGCACCGGCCGGCGTCAGCACATATTCGCATGCGCCATTTTCGACGATTAGCCCTTGTTTCAGCAGGCTGCGCGTTACGGCTACGCCGACTTTCCCGGCCAGATGATCATAACAACAGCGCGCGAAACGCATCTCACGCGCTGAACGGTTGGGCGTATTGCGCCAGGCCGGCGTTACCGGCCCGATCGACGCCAGACTTTCCAGCAGATGCGAGACGTGCGGCCCCGAGAGACGATAGTAGCGATAGCGCCCAATCTGTTCGACGCTAAGCAAGCCGCCGTCCAACAACTTTGCCAGATGCGAGCTGGCGGTTTGCGGGGTGACGCCTGCCGCCTCTGCAAGCGCACTGGCTGATAGCGCGTTGCCGTCGGCCAGCGTGATCAACATCACCGCCCGCACCGGTTCGGCGATCAGATGCGCAACGGATGCAATATTATGTTGGCCCACGAGTTTCTCCTTTATCGATAGCAGGCGATGTTTTCATCGCTCAAGGCACACTTCGATATGCTTCGAAGTATTCCAGGCTAAGAGCGGCTTATAGTCAATGCCTGTTTCATCAATCTGGGTTCGCAACGAGTGGCAAGCTTGAATAAACAACAAAAACGAGTACTGATGGCGACCAGCCTCAGCTATGTCATCGTCATCCTGGATACGTCGATCGTTAACGTCGCCTTGCCGCCGATCGCCGCCGATCTGGGTACCGGGCTTAGCGGTCTGCAGTGGGTAGTGAACGCTTATACGTTGGCGTTCGCCAGCCTGTTGCTCAGTGGCGGGACGCTGGGCGACAGGTTAGGGGGACGGCAAGTCTACCTTGCCGGGTTGGCGATCTTTGCCTGCGCTTCTGCCCTTTGCGGGCTGGCGGGGGCATTACCCGTACTGGTCGCCGCCAGAATATTGCAAGGCGTTGGGGCCGCTTTGCTGGTGCCCAGTTCCTTAACGCTGATTAACGCGGCCTTCCCCGAGGCGAAACAGCGGGCGGGTGCCATTGGCGTATGGGCCGGATGCGGCGGCGTGGCGATGGCGGCGGGGCCGCTGGCCGGCGGCGTGCTGATCCAATTGCTGGGCTGGCGTAGCCTGTTTTGGATCAATATCCCGGTGATTGCGTTGGGAATCGGGCTGACGCTGCGTATTGCGGCCGTTCGCCCGTCACTCTCCTTGCGCCAGATGGACTACGCCGGGCAGGGGACGGTGATTGTGGCGTTAGCCACTTCGGTGGCGGTGTTGATTGAGGGTGCGCGGCTTGGTTGGCACTCCGGCTGGGTGTTGGGCGGTATCGCCGTGGCTGCCTTGAGCTGGCTGATGTTTGTTGCGATAGAGCGACGAAGCCGGCAGCCGATGCTGCCGCCGGCGCTTTTCCGCAGCGCGGTTTTTTCCGCCTCGGCATGGGTTTCGCTGGTTTCTGCGTGGGTATTTTACGGGGCGTTCTTTCTGCTGAATCTTTATTTTCAAGAGGTACGTGGCTGGTCGCCGCTGCAGTCCGGCCTGGCATTTCTTCCCCTGACCATTATGGTCACGCTGGGTAGCTTTCTTTGCGGTCGTCTGGTTCAGGCGTTTGGTGCGGGGCGGGTAGTTTATTGCAGTTTGCTGCTGTATGCGCTGGGCTTCGGTGGCTTGCTGGCGCTGGCCGAAAGCCCGCCTTACTGGCGTATTGCGTTGTGTTTCCCCTTGCTTGGCCTGGCGGCCGGGATCATTACGCCTGCGGCCACGGCGGCATTGTTGAATGAGGTCGCGAGTGAACGGGCGGGCATTGCCGCCGGCGTGCTTAATGCCGGCAGGCAAAGCGGCTCCGCGTTTGGCGTGGCGATTTTCGGCGCGCTAATGACGGCATTTCATCCGCTGGAAAAGGGGATCCAGTTCGCCGTGTGCGGCGCGATAGGCCTGTCGTTGCTCACGGCTGTTCTATGGGGATTGGCGATCAGGTTTGCCGCGCGTGCAGGAGGCCGGCAAGCGACCGGGCGGTAGCTAAGGTGAATGCTTATGCCAGAAACGAAAAAACCTGCCATTGGCAGGTTTTTTGCGTTCAGGGACAATCAGGCGAGGTAGCCCAAATGCTCCAGCAGAATATTGATGCCGATACCGATCAACACCACGCCGCCGATGATCTCTGCGCGTTTCCCCAACAGCGGCCCGATAAAGCGGCCAATCATCATACCCAGCGTTGCCATAATCATGGTGGCCATGCCGATGGCCATGGCGGTATGCACAATATTGACCTGCAGGAAAGCCAGGCCAACGCCGATCGCCATGGCATCAAGGCTGGTGGCGATAGCGGTGGCCACCAATAGCCAGAAGCCGTGGCGCTTCACTTTTTCCACTTCGTCCGGTCGGTTTCTGATGCCTTCGACAATCATGCGCGTACCGAGAATAAACAGCAGCGAGAAGGCTACCCAGTGATCCCACTCCATGATGTATTGGCTGGCGAACAGGCCAATTGCCCAGCCGATGATCGGCGTAATGGCTTCGACCACGCCGAAGATGAGTCCGGTGCGCAGGGCTTCACGAAAACGGGGTTGATGCAGGCTGGCACCTTTGCCGATAGACGCGGCGAACGCATCCATAGACATGCCAAAAGCGAGAATGAGTGTAGCGGAAAGATTCATGTTAAATAGCCTCGGCCGGGCGGCTCCATATACACGTAACCCACCCCCAACCATACGACGGAGTTACGTGTCTATGGTCTCGCCAACCTTACCTGGCTGCCCGCACCACGTTTCAGAGTCCGAAACGAGTATGTTGATACGGGCGTTTCTGGCGTTTTATTGCCCAGAAACCGGCTACTCCCCAATGACGGCGCAACCATACCATAATATTTCTGACGACGACAACCTTAATTAATTGAGAATATTCTTTTTGGAATTGAGAATTGTTTTCATTAAAGAATTGCAAGAGGGAATATAATGTAGGCTGATGCAACAATGTTGCGTAAATAATAAACGGATAAGCGCTGGGGTTGTTGATTAATTATCCATATACAGCGCGTGTTATCGACAGGGGTGAAACTTGAATTCTTATTTATTCATTGATTTTCAACGAAAAAGTGATAAATCTTCTCCAGGTCGTCTAATTGTGTAACCTGAATGAGTAACCGGCGCTTTTCCAGGTCGATGACCAGGATGCCATCTTCAGATAAATTCATGGCTTTAATGCGGTTATATTCAATGAAGGTGTTGGCATAAAAGAAACCCTGTGTTTTAAACAGTATCTTGGGCCAGCGAATATAAGAAATGTAGATGGCGATCAGCGCTAAAGAAATAAGCAGATAAGTGGTCAATATTGCGCCGTTGGTGGTGACGTTTCGGTAAATCAAAATGGCAATCAGGCCGACAAAAATCAGGCAGTCGATCCGGTTGCGGCGTTTTAGCTGCACTTTAAGCCGCGTTTTGCCCTTCAGCAGGTTCATGCCGAATTCGTCGTAAATCGCATACAGCAGCATCAGCGCGGTAAAAATCAGTAATACGCCATCGGTCAGTGACATCGTTCAACTCCACAAATAAAAAAACCGGGGGTTTCCCCCCGGCTGCGACTAGCTTTACAGGCCCAGCAGACCAATCCAGTAACCGAAGATGCCGATGGCGAAGAAGCCGATGATAATCCACAGCGCATTCACTTTTCTGCGCAACAGCCACATACAGCCGAAGGTCAGCAGCAGCGGCACCAGACCCGGCATCAACTGATCGAGAATGGTTTGCACCGTGGTCACAGTGGTATGCCCGGTCTGATCGGTGATCTTCGACACCACCAGCGGGATATTCACGTGCGTCCACTTGTTAACCAATGCTCCCATCACAAACAGGCCAAGAATGGACGCGCCTTCCGTCAGTTTTTGCAGGAAGCCGCCGCCCATGTCATTAACGATATCCACCCCTTTGCGGTAACCGTAGGCCACGCCGTAATAGCGGGTCAGCAGGCGCACCAGGTTGAACAAGACAAAGAACAAAATAGGGCCAAGCAGGCTGCCGCTCATGGCAATACCGGCGCCGAGCGCGGCGAATACCGGCCGTACGGTGCCCCAGAAGATCGGGTCGCCCACGCCGGCCAGTGGCCCCATCAAACCGACCTTGATGCCGTTGATGGCCGCATCGTCGATCGGTGCGCCGTTGGCACGTTGTTCTTCCATCGCCATGGTAACGCCAAGCACCGGCGCCGCCACGTAAGGGTGGGTGTTGAAGAATTCAAGGTGACGTTTGATTGCCTGCTTGCGGTCGTCGTTATTTTCCGGGTACAGGCGGCGGATCACCGGCACCATAGAGAAGCAAAAACCCAGCGCCTGCATGCGTTCGAAGTTCCATGAGCCCTGGAACAGGTTCGAGCGCAGGAACACACCGCGAATATCGGCCGGCGTGAGTTTCTTTTGAGCTGTTGTATCAACCATGTCTCTCACCTATTCCTAATCGAGTTCGTTATCGAGATCGTTGGCATTAGCCGGACCAGCCTGTACAACCTGGGACTTGTTGTATTTCGGACTGAGCTGGATATAAAGCACGGCCATCACCACGCCGATGACGCCGAGCGCCACCAGGTTAAAGTTGGTGAAGGCGGCGGTAACGAAGCCGAGGTAGAAGAAGGGCATCAGGTAACCGGCGCGCATCATGTTGATCACCATGGCGTAACCGACCACCACAATCATCCCGCCGGCGATGTTCAGACCGCTGGTGACGACTTCCGGGATCGAGTTAAGCAGAGCGTGAACGCCTGCGGTGCCCACCGAGATGGCCACGATGACCGCCGGGATGGCGATACGCATCGCCTGCAACAGCAGGGCGGAGATGTGGATCCAGGTGATGGCGCGCAAACTGCCGCGTTCCGCTGCGCTGTCTGCCGCGTGCTGGAAGGCCACGGTCAGCGTACGCACTATGATGGTCAGCACTTGCCCGGCCGCCGCCAGCGGTATGGCCAGCGCGATACCGGCACCGACGCTCTGGCCGCCGGCAATAACCAGAATGGTGGAAATGATGGAAGCCAACGCCGCATCTGGCGCGACCGCGGCACCGATATTCATCCAGCCCAGGGCGATCATCTCCAGCGTACCGCCGATGATGATGCCGGTTTTCATATCACCGAGAATAAAGCCAATCAGGGTACAGGCGACCAGCGGACGGTGGAACTGGAACTCGTCGAGAACGGATCCCATCCCGGCGATACAGGCAACGATAAATATCAGCACAATCTGAAGAGTGGTGATCTCCATTGCACTTCTCCTATGACCAAAGAGCTCTGAGTAAAATAATTATTGGCTTGCGCCATTAATTGAGTTTGTTAATCAGGTCCATCATTTTTAACCGGCTGTCGGACGAGACTTTGCGAACTTCCAGTTCGATACCGCGATCGTTTAATTTCTTAAACGCTTCGATGTCTTTTTCGTCGACCGACACGGCGTTGTTGACCTGGGTTTTCCCCTGGCGAAACGCCATACCGCCTATATTCACCGATGTGATATCCACGCCGGCTTCGACCAGACGCCAAACATCGGTCGGATTCGTGAACAGCAGCATCACGCGGTCACCGGCGTATTTCGGGTTGTTCCATACGCGGATGGCTTTCGCCACGTCGACCACGTGCGCGGTCACGCCCGGCGGGGCCACTTGGGTCAGTAAGGTTTTGCGAACGTGATCGGCGGCAACTTCGTCGCTGATCACGATGATGCGGCTGACGTTGGTTTCCTTGGTCCAACGGGTGGCAACCTGGCCGTGAATCAGACGGTCATCGATGCGCGCCAGGCCGATCTTCATATGGTCATTGGGGCCAAGCGGGGTTTGCGGTACGGTGGGTTTGGCGGCAGGGGAACTTTGTGGCGCCGCGGGCTTAACACTCTCTTCTTCCGGTTTTTTCAGCGCTTTTACGCCTTCACGGCCGGTTTCCAACGCCAGTGCGACCAATTCGTCGAAGCCTGGGTTATCGTCCCGCGCCATGAACGTTTCCACCAGCATGGGAATGTTAACCCCGGTGACGACCTCATGGTTTTCTTTATCGACGGCAATGCGGCTGGCCGCGTTGAATGGGCTGCCGCCCCAGGTGTCCACCAGAAACAAGACACCACCGCTGGTGTCTAGCTCGCTGATTTTCAGGTTATATTTCTCGATTAACGTTTCGGCGTTTTCACCGGGGACGAAGTCTATAAAAGCGACGTTATCTTGCTCGCCCAATAGCATTTCCGTCGTCTTCAGCAATTGTTCCGCTGCGGTCCCGTGTGTGCCGATGATAATAGCTATTGCCACTCGCTACCTCCTCATTAAACTTCATACCCGTCATCTTTCAAGTCGCAGCGTTGTTGGCTGTAACCTGAAAGCCATAGGGTATATGCACGGATTGTGTCGTTCTTGATTTCCTTCCTGGCAGTCACTTCCGCGGTTCAGATACAGGTTCAGATACATTATGGTAGAAAATTAGAAACGCGGGCTTAACATTTCTCGCGCAGTTTCAAAAGCCTGTGCGCGTTAATTCACATTGGCGTCATTTATTTTAGTGAGTGAAAAAATAAATTTTGTGACATTGCTCTGTTATTGAGCGCTCAGATAACTCTTAATCCGGCATTTGCATAATTAAACAACAGAGCTGTTACAAGACGATGCTGAAGGTAAAAAAGCTTCTTTGCCGTAAAAAAAATTCCTGCTAGAGTATTTGCTCTTTCATATTTAGGAGTGAAGGGCCTCAGCCCACCCTATGGACTGTCACCGAAGTTACTGTTTTTCAAGGTTCCACCCGCCACCTGCTGGCGTAACACAAGTCACACGGCCGTTCGGCCATCCCCCGGTACTGCAATCCCGTTATCTTGCTGTTGTTGTCTGTGTGCCCACTGCGTCAGCATCGTCACGCCTGAGCCACGCTCGGCAATCCTGTCTTTTTTCCGGAGTCTGATATGGAATTTTTAATGGACCCCTCGATTTGGGCTGGGTTACTTACACTGGTGGTATTGGAAATTGTACTGGGTATCGACAACCTGGTGTTTATCGCCATTCTGGCCGATAAGCTGCCGCCGAAGCAGCGCGATAAAGCGCGCATACTCGGCCTGTCGCTGGCGCTGTTTATGCGTCTGGGCTTGTTGTCGGTCATTTCCTGGATGGTTACGCTGACTACGCCGCTGTTTAGCGTGGCGGATTTCAGCTTCTCCGGCCGTGATCTGATCCTGCTGTTCGGCGGTGTCTTCCTGTTGTTCAAAGCCACTATGGAACTGCACGAACGGCTGGAAGGGCAGACGCACCAGGATGGCGCCAACCGTGGCTACGCCAAGTTCTGGGCGGTGGTGGTACAGATTGTGATCCTTGACGCAGTGTTCTCGCTTGATGCGGTGATTACCGCCGTGGGGATGGTGAACGACCTGCCGGTAATGATGACCGCGGTGGTGATCGCCATGGTGGTGATGCTGGTGGCGTCAAAACCGCTGACCAACTTCGTGAATGCCCATCCGACCATAGTGGTGCTGTGCCTGAGCTTCTTGCTGATGATCGGCCTGAGCCTGATTGCCGAAGGCTTTGGCATGCATATTCCTAAAGGTTACCTGTACGCCGCGATTGGTTTCTCGATCCTGATCGAGCTGTTTAACCAGATTGCCCGCCGTAACTTTATCAAACACCAGGCGCACCGCCCGATGCGCGAGCGTACCGCAGAGGCGATTATGCGTCTGATGGGGCAACAGCGCGCACAGCAAACGGATGAAGCCGTACCGCAGCCGGTGAACGAAACCTTTGCCGCTGAAGAGCGCTATATGATCAGCGGCGTGTTAACGCTGGCTTCGCGTTCATTGCGCAGCGTAATGACACCGCGCACCGAAATCTCGTGGGTGGATTGCGATCGCTCACGTGAAGAGGTGCGCGAGCAATTGCTGGATACGCCGCACAGCCTGTTCCCGGTTTGCCGTGACTCGCTGGATGAGATTATCGGCGTGGTGCGCGCCAAGGATCTGCTGGTGGCGGTAGAACAGGGTGACGATATCGCCGAGTTTGCCGCACGCACGCCGCCGATAGTGGTGCCGGAAACCATGGACGTGATTAACCTGCTGGCGGTATTGCGTCGTGCCAAGGGGCGTCTGGTGGTGGTGACCAATGAGTTTGGCGTGGTACAGGGGCTGGTAACGCCGTTGGACGTGCTGGAGGCCATCGCCGGCGAATTCCCGGACGAAGATGAGACGCCGGATATCGTGGTGGAAGGCGCAAGCTGGCTGGCGAAGGGCGGCACCGACTTGCACTCGCTGGAACAGGCGCTGAACTGCGAAGATTTGGTCAGTCCGACGGCGGATTACGCCACACTGGCGGGGTTCCTGCTCTCTCATTACGGCCAGATGCCGGCTGCGGGGGATGTGGTGGAGCTAAACCAGCTGCGTTTCGAAGTTATTGAAGTGTCGGAGTACCGCATCGAGCTGGTGCGTATCACTAAAGTGACGCCTCACGACGAGGAACAGCAGTAACATGACGAGCCGGGGGCATCACGCCTCCGGCTTGTTTTCCCTTTCTTTCTGCCGCTCCTCACGCGCACTCATCGCTCGCAACTTCGATTCATACTGCTGTAACCACAGCGGAAATACGTTGATTGGCATCGGCTTGGCGAAATAGAAGCCTTGCAGCGCGTTCACGTCGTGTGAACGCAGGTAATCGGCCTGTTCCTCGGTTTCCACGCCTTCGGCCACTAGCTTTAGCTTCAACTTGTGCGCCAGAGTAATGATGGTATCGGTGACGGTGGCGTTGATCGCATCGGTACCGATGGCGGCGGTAAAACCGCGATCGATTTTCAACACGTCAGGGCTGAGTTTTTTCAGGTAACTGAGCGAACTGTGCCCGGTGCCGAAATCATCGATTGCCAGCATGATCCCCATTTCTTTCAGCGTCTTGATTTGCTCATACTGAATTTCAGACAGTGCGGTGCGTTCGGTAAGCTCCAGCATCAACGAGGGCATCGGTTGGGCCGGTAGCCAGATGCGCCGAATGTCGTCGATAAGGGTGACCGCGTTGAAATGCTCTGCGGCGACGTTAATGCTGATGTAAAACGACGGACGTGGCGGGAACAACTGCAGGTTTTCCACCACGGTTCCCATCAGGTAGCGGGTCAGGGCGATGATCAGCCCATGTTGCTCAGCGAGGGGAATAAATACGTCCGGCGAGATCCAGCCCTGGCGTTTGTTTTTCCAGCGCAGCAGGGTTTCCACCCCGATGCAGCGGCCCGTTTCCGCGTTGATGATCGGCTGGCAGTAAACGCGAAATTCGCGGTGGGTAATGGCGTGGCCAATATGGTAGGACAGGCTCATGCGGTTGGCGGTGAGCAGGTACACGACATAGGCCGCCAGCAGGCTGATCAGCAATGCCAGCGGAATATGGCGCGGTAGCGCAGCCAGGGCGAGCAGGCTTGCCTGCGGGCCAAACAGTGAGATGGAGAAGGGGTATTGCGTTGATTTTGCGGTATAGAGAAGGCCGGTAGTCAGGGAGTCGCTGCGCAGGATCTCCCGTCGCCCGTATTCCAGGCTGTTGCCACCGACGTTCAGCACCACCCGTTGTGCATAGGGTTCTTGCGGTTCCAGCAGGAAATTGGCCAACAGTTCAATATTGAATACATGCAGCACGCCGTTACGGTTGTTATCGGCGGTTTGCTGCGTCCACATGATCAGTGTCGGCACCCCTTTGGCGACGGCAAGAGAAGGGCGCAGGGTCAACTTTGTGCTACCGTTTGCCAGAGTGGGCAAGATAGCGTTGAAAACATAGTTACGTGCACCGAACAGGCTGGAACAGTAAATAACCCCGTCGTTGACTAACAACACGGCCCGCAGCGCCTGATTTTGCGCGGCGCGGAAGCGCAGTGTCGGCAGGACGGATTCACAGGATTGTTCCAGCAAGGGCATGGAGCGCTTGGCTTGCTGCTCAGCCGGCGCCAGCAGATTGTTGATTTTGGCGACAGTACGGGTGGCCAGTACCCGTTGGCTTTGTTCAATGGTGCCGAGTTCCTGATAGTAACGGGTATACAGCGAGAGCAACAGAATAGCCAACCCAACCGCCCCGGCCAGCAGCCAACGGTAATAACGGTATTTAGTCACGGCAAGTTGGGTCATCAACATCGGTAAATCCTTGTTCGGTAAGCTAGCCAAGAATCCTCGTCAGGCCAAATTGCCATGGAATGATACTCGGCTAATTCTAGCCTGTCGTTATACAAGAGTGATGGTAACCCAGTAAATTATTTAAATTTAGAGAAACAAAGGGCTAAATTGCAGGTTAACCGGTGGATCGACGAGATATTGTAAAATTATTTTTTCGTGACGGCGTCACTTGTGACGAGTAGGGAATTGATTATCAAGATCTTATACAAAGAAAAACCCCGCCGTGAAGGCGGGGTGTGGGGTCAATCGCACTGCACTTTTATTGCCAGGCCGCCGCGCGAGGTTTCGCGGTATTTGGCATTCATATCTTTGCCGGTTTCGTACATGGTCTCGATCACCTTATCCAGAGAAACGCGTGGTTCACTGGTGCGACGCAACGCCATGCGCGCCGAGTTGATCGCTTTCACGGACGCAATCGCATTACGTTCAATGCAAGGGACCTGAACCTGCCCGGCAACCGGATCACAGGTCAGACCCAGATTGTGCTCCATGCCGATTTCCGCCGCGATGCAAACTTGCTCCGGGCTGCCACCCAGCAATTCAGCCAGGCCTGCTGCCGCCATAGAGCAGGCGACGCCGACTTCCCCCTGGCAGCCTACTTCGGCGCCAGAGATGGAAGCGTTCATTTTGTAGAGTGCACCGACGGCACCCGCAGCCATAAAGTAGCGGATGTAAATGTCCGGGCTGACGGATTCGATAAAGTGGTCATAGTAGGCCAGTACGGCAGGAACGATGCCGCAAGCGCCGTTGGTTGGCGCTGTGACCACGCGGCCGCCGGCGGCGTTTTCTTCGTTAACCGCCAGCGCGAACATATTGACCCAGTCAATAACGTTCATTGGGTCGCTGGACAGCTTATCGGAGGAAACCAGCAAACGGCGCAGCGCGGAAGCGCGACGCGGTACACGCAGCGGCCCAGGCAGCACGCCCTCGGTGTTCAAACCGCGATCGATACAGGCGCGCATGGTCTGCCAGATGTTGCCGAAGTAGGTTTCGATTTCCTGCTTGCTGTGCAGCGCCAGTTCGTTCTGCATCACCATGCCAGATAAAGACAGCCCGGTCTCGCGGCAGTGATCGAGCATTTCACGAGCAAAATTGAACGGGTAAGGAACGGTCAGCTCATGTTCGTCGGCTTTGCCGAAGTTCTCTTCATCGACGATAAAACCGCCGCCGATAGAGTAGTAGGTCTTGCTGTAAACTTCTTTATCGCCGGCGAAGGCATGGATCTGCATGCCGTTTTCGTGCAGCGGCAGGTTGTCGCTGCGGAAAACCATGCCGCCGTCGCGCGGGAAATCGACTTCATGCAGGCCGCTGGCCAGCATCAGGCGTTGACGTTGTTCTACATCGCGAATAAAACTCGGGATGCTATCGATATCAACGGTATCCGGCATATTGCCCGCCAGGCCGAGGATGATAGCGATATCGGTATGGTGACCTTTACCGGTCAATGAGAGTGAGCCGTAAACATCTACAGCTACACGCGTGATAGAAGGCATCAGGCCTTTATTTACCAGATCGTCGACAAACTGTTTGCCGGCTTTCATCGGTCCAACCGTATGAGAGCTGGACGGGCCGATGCCGATCTTAAACATGTCGAAAACGCTAATCACGCTAAAACTCCTTAGAGGCATATTGTTATGGCTGCATCGGTTAAAAACCGCGCAGGGAACAGCGATATTGTAAAAGGCCCGTACGGATTCGGTTGCCTTTTTCGCATGAAATAAAATAATCCTTGGTGTTGGTTTACTTATTGATTGTCTCTGGCAGCCGGTCAGCCGTGGAACCTTCCGTTGCCCAAACTCAGTTAATGACAATCGCGCCAGCTTCCGTTGCGGGGCGCTGCCGGTTTAATCCCTATATTGATAGTGGTTTATTCCGGACGGCAGTATTTTACAGGTATTTCGTAAGGTTGAAGAGAGGGTTTACAGTTTTTTTAAAACTCTCATGGCCAGAAAGGTAGTTGAAAAAGCAGAGGAATGAAGTGATGCCGATCGCTTTACCCGCGCCTGTTACGCAGGTAACCGTTTGTCTTGTGATCTGTGTCACGTATCTGGCGTTAAATATTCACCTGCTGCGCCAGCCGGCGAATGATAGCGGCGGTCAATCCCCAGACAAACTGACTCTGATACCAGGAAAGATAAATGCGGTGCGAGTGGCCTGCGCGGTGGATATCCAGCGGATAATAGCGTGACAGCGTCAACGCTTCATGCAGCGGGATCTCAAAGACGTCGGCCACTTCGTCTTCGTTGGCGCTGAATTGCACATCGGGCGAGATCAAGCCGACCACCGGCGTGACCTGGAACCCGGTGCTGCTGTCAAGCGGCGCCAGTTGGCCAAGCACGGTCACCGACTGGGGTGGGATCGCCACTTCTTCGTGCGCTTCACGCAGTGCGGTGATAATCGCCGAGCCATCTTCGGCATCGGTTTTGCCGCCGGGAAATGCCACCTGGCCGGCATGTTTACGCAGTGAGTCGGCGCGGCGGGTGAGCAGCAGAGTGGGTTCGGGGCGGCAGACAATAGGGATCAGCACCGCCGCCGGGCGGGTATTGTGCGAAATCTGCGACGCCTGCGGCAACTGCAGTTGGAAGCGGCTGATAAAAGCGGCAAGCGAGGTCGGGTAAATCGGTTGGCTCACGACGAGGTAACCTCTCCCAATTGCGGCAAGATACGGCCGACCTTATCAAAGGTTTCCTGATATTCCGCCTGTTCCTGGCTGTCGGCCACGATGCCGCCGCCTGCAGAACAGTAAATGCGACCGTTTTCGGTGATTAACGTGCGGATGGTGATATTGGTGTCCATGGTGCCGCAGGCGCTGATATAACCGATGCTGCCGCAGTAGGCATTGCGCCGCTGCGGCTCCAGCTCCTCAATGATTTCCATCGCCCGCACTTTTGGCGCGCCGGTAATGGAGCCACCCGGAAAGCAAGCGCGCAGCAGTTCGGTTGCTGCTGTGCGTTCCGGCAGGATGGCGGTGATGGTGCTGACCAAATGATGGACTGCGGGGAAGGGTTCGACCACGAACAATTCGGGGACGCGCACGCTGCCCGGCTCGGCAACACGGCCGATATCATTACGCAGCAGGTCGACAATCATCAGATTCTCCGCACGGTCTTTCGCAGAGTGTGCCAATCGCTGCGCCTGCTGCGTATCCTGATCGGCATCGTCCAGCCTCGGCAAGGTGCCTTTGATCGGACGGGTTTGAATGTGCCGGTTCTCCAGCCACAGAAAACGCTCGGGCGAAACGCTCAGTACGGCGTTGTCCGGCAGGCGTAAAAAGGCGGAGAAGGGCGCGCGGTTGCTGGCGTTCAGTTGTTGAAAGGCTTGCCATTCATCGCCCTGATAATCTGCTGAAAAGCGCTGCGCCAGATTAATTTGATAGCAATCACCGCTACGCAGGTAATGCTGAATGCGCTGGAACTTTTCGCCGTACTGTTGGCGCGTCATATTGGCCTGCCAGCGGCTGGTCAAGGCAAATGCCTGCTGCGGTTGCGGCCGTTGTGCGTTAAGCCACTGCCAGCGCTGTTCCGTGTCGCCGTAGCTGAGCAACGTCAATGTCTGCCGGTGGTGGTCGGCAATCAGCGCCCAGTCATAAATGCCGATCGCCATATCCGGCAGCGCGATATCCGCCTGTGCCCATTGCGGCAGCTTTTCCACTCTGCGCCCCAGGTCGTAACCGAACAGCCCGAGTGCGCCCCCCTGAAACGGCAGGTTGGGATCTGCCGTGGGATGCCACTGCTGTTTTTCCAACTCTTCTTGCAGCAGACTGAACGGATCTTCTTGCGACTGCTGGTCATCTTCACCGCGGCGAACCTCGGTGATTTGCCCTCGTGTGGTCAGAGTTGTGCAGGGATCTGCGACCAGGATATCGAAACGGTTATGCGAGTGTTCGGCAAAGCCTGAGTGCAGCAACATCGCCCACGGCTGCTGTGCCAGCGGAGCAAAATGCTCCAGCAGGGCGGTACGGGTGTAAGGCAAAGACTTAAGATTCGGTGCGGTTGCGCTCATGGGCCTCAATAAACCTGACTGACGGGAACGGCGGTTTCTGCCCGCTATTCTGCCATATTCGACCGGCGGGTGCATGTTCTGGCGTTGGGCGCCAGAGCACACTTCACATAAACGGTGAGTAAACGATTTTGTAATGAAGCATTTTTTGCGCCATTAACGACAATTTTATGTGTTAGAAAATAATAATTCAGGCTGAGGTTAAATTAATTTAAATCTGCAGGCGCTGATTGAAAATAAAACAATTTATTGTTTTTACCTTGTTATTGTTTCGGGGTGTCATCAAAAATAGTGAGGACGACATGCCTTATTGCCAACAACGTCACAAACGAAATTTTGCTGTCTCGCACTGTCGCGATTTTCACCTTTATCCGCTATCTGCGGGGGAATGAAAATTAAAGAAAATTCGTTGGAAAAAGACGCGCTTGGGGGCCTGGTTTGATTATTTAACCTTGAGTCGCTTCATTTAACTGTGCACCGTTTTTTTAGAAAATAGAAATATTTATTCGTTACTTTTTGCGAAGAGCTGCCTATGCCCTTAATCCTGAGTGTCATTGTCCCGTTGCATAACGCGGGAGCACTGTTTGAGCCTTTCATGGCGTCGTTGTTGGCTCAGGATGAGCGGCGGCTGGAGGTGATCATCGTTAATGATGGTTCCACCGACGGCTCTGGCGCTATCGCCCACCGCTATGCGCGGCAATACCCGCATATTACCGTGATCGACCAGCCTAATTCCGGCGTTTCCTGCGCACGCAATGCGGGGCTGGCTATTGCGCAGGGAAAATATGTGGCGTTTCCTGATGCGGATGATTTATTGGCGCCTGAAATGTATTCAACGTTAGTGGCCTTGGCCGAACAAGAACAATTAGATGTCATGCAGTGTAACGGCCAACGTTATTTTTCCCGAGAAAACGAACTGCAAGAGATTATTCCGCAAAAGCGACTGGGCGACACCGGCGTTATTAGCGGGGCACAATGGCTAGAGCGGGCGCTGAAAACAAGAAAATTTATTCATGTGGTTTGGTTGGCGGTGTATCGTCTTGATTTTATTAAGCGGCATCAGTTGTATTTCGAACCGGGGTTACATCACCAGGATATTCCCTGGACCACCGAGGTGATGTTTAATGCGCAGCGGGTCAAGTACCTCAGCAAAGCGTTGTACCGGCAACGGGTGCACGATCAATCCATCAGCAATCGCCGCCGCACCGGCAAGGCGAACGTGGAATACCAGCGACACTATATGAAAATAGTGGAAATGCTGGTGGTGCTTAACCAACGCTATGCCAGCAAAATGGTTATTCGACCGGCTTTTCACTGGCAGATCGCCCGCGAGGCGTTGGGTATTTGCCACAGTATTCGGCGGGAGCCTGAGCCGGCGGCGCAGTGCCAAATCACCGCTGAGTTTTATCAGCGTGGTATTGATAGAACGATGGCGGCTAACGCACGCGGCCTCAAGCAGATCTGGCACGTTACGTTGTGGTTGCATCGTCTGAAGCAGTGGCGGGATTGCGATCATTGCTCGCAGCCCGCCGCCGAATAACAGGCGTTGGGATCCGCCGGTTTAAGGCGTATAATCCCCCTCCATTTTGCCGGAGAGAAACACATGCTTGCAGGTATGCCGTCATTGAGTCACCAAGAGCAGCAGGACGCTGCGGACCGTATCCATCTGTTGATGGAACAAGGCATGAGCAGTGGTGAAGCCATCGCGCGCGTCGCGCAGGAAATCCGCGAAAAACACCAGGGCGACCAGGTTAGCGTTCTGTTTGATGATGAAGACGAAGACTATCAGGAAAGGCCGGACGAACAGGCTGACGACGATTCGGAAGAAGACGAAAACTATTGATGTTGCAGGGGCCGGCAAGCCGGCCCCAACGTTTTATCCTTCAATCACTACCGCAGCGGCAGCCTGCTTGGCTAACGCCACCGCCTCTTCCACATTTTCCGCCGTTGCCAGCGCCACGCCCATCCTGCGTTGCCCGTTAATTTCCGGTTTGCCGAACAGGCGCAACTGATTGTGGCCGCTCAATGCGAGTTCCAAACCGCTGAAGCGCAGATCGCTGCTGGTCATTTGCGGCAGGATCACCGCCGAGGCCGAAGGCCCGAACTGGCGAATGGCGCCAATGGGCAGGCCAAGGAAGGCGCGAACGTGCAGGGCGAATTCGGACAGATCCTGCGAGATCAGCGTTACCATGCCGGTATCGTGCGGGCGCGGTGACACCTCGCTGAAGATCACCTCATCGCCGCAGACGAACAATTCAACGCCGAACAGACCAAATCCGCCCAATGCCTGCACCACGTTTTGCGCGATCTCCTGCGCGCGGTTCAGCGCCAGTTCGCTCATCCGTTGCGGTTGCCACGACTCACGGTAATCACCGTCTTCTTGACGGTGGCCTATTGGCGCGCAGAAATGGACACCGTCGATCGCGCTGATGGTCAGCAGAGTAATTTCAAAATCAAACTTCACCAGACCTTCGACAATCACTCGGCCGCCGCCGGCGCGGCCGCCCTGTTGGGCGTAATCCCAGGCGGTTTTCAGCTGTTCCGGGCTGCGGATCAGGCTCTGGCCTTTACCGGAGGAGCTCATGACCGGTTTGATAATGCACGGATAGCCAATTTCGGCGACGGCCTGCCGGAAGGCTTCTTCACCGTCGGCGAAGCGGTAACTGGAGGTTGGCAGGCCCAGGGTTTCTGCGGCCAGGCGGCGGATGCCTTCGCGGTTCATGGTCAGGCGCGTTGCTTCGGCACAGGGCACTACGCGGTGCCCTTGTTGCTCCAACTCAACCAGCATGCTGGTGGCGATGGCTTCGATCTCCGGCACGATGTAATCGGGACGTTCCTGTTCAATCAGGGCTTTCAGCGCGTTGCCGTCCAGCATGTTGATGACGTGGCTGCGGTGCGCCACGTGCATGGCCGGGGCGTCCGCATAGCGGTCTACGGCAATCACTTCCAGTCCTAAACGCTGGCATTCGATGGCAACTTCTTTACCCAGCTCGCCGGAGCCGAGCAGCATAACGCGAGTGGCGGACGGGCGCAGGGCGGTTCCAATAGTTAACATAGTCTCGTACCTGGATCTGTGGATTTAAGGCGGTCTGATAACGGGTGTGCAGTATATACGAAAACGTTTGCGCGTGCAGGCGGGGGATGGCGTTGGCGATGTTATTGCCAAATAAATGCATCCGGCGGCTTTTTTTATGCGTGAAATCCGTAATCCCTACTATCTCTGTTATCATCTGCGGTTGATTCGGCGCCAGCCCGTGGGCGCGCCGCCATTCCATTTGCCATATAAGAGTTATCGCCGTGAGCACAGTATCTTTTTCTTCCCTGCCGCTGCCAGCCGAACAGTTGGCCAACCTCAACGAACTGGGGTATGCCGAAATGACGCCGGTGCAGGCCGCCGCGTTGCCCGCCATCCTGAAAGGGCAGGACGTACGAGCCAAAGCAAAAACCGGCAGCGGCAAAACGGCTGCGTTCGGCATCGGCCTGCTGGATAAAATCAATGTTTCCCAGGTGGCGGCGCAGGCGTTGATCTTGTGCCCGACGCGCGAGCTGGCTGACCAGGTAAGCAAAGAGTTGCGTCGTCTGGCGCGCTTTACCCAGAACATCAAAATCCTGACCCTGTGCGGCGGCCAACCTATGGGGCCACAGCTCGATTCGCTGGTGCATGCGCCGCATATCGTGGTGGGCACGCCGGGGCGTATTCAGGAGCATCTGCGCAAGAAAACGCTGGTGCTGGATGAACTGAAAGTACTGGTGCTGGACGAAGCCGATCGCATGCTGGACATGGGCTTTGCCGATGACATCGACGATGTGATCAGTTACACCCCGCCGCAACGCCAGACTCTGTTGTTCTCCGCGACCTATCCGAGCGGCATCGAGCGCATCAGCGCCCGCGTGCAGCGTGATCCCTTGAATGTGGAAGTGGACGATGGCGACGATCAGACCTCCATTGAACAACGCTTCTACGAAACCACCCGCGATCAGCGTCCGGCGGTGCTGGTATCCGCCATCCGCCATTACCAACCTTCTTCCTGCGTGGTGTTCTGCAACACCAAGCGCGATTGCCAGAGCGTATATGAAGCGTTGGAAGCCCGTGGCATCAGCGTATCGGCGTTGCACGGCGATCTGGAACAGCGCGATCGCGATCAGGTGCTGGTGCGTTTTGCCAACCGCAGTTGCCGGGTGCTGGTAGCGACCGACGTTGCCGCTCGCGGGCTGGATATCAAAGAGCTGGAGCTGGTCGTCAACTATGAGCTGGCGTTCGATCCGGAAGTACACGTACACCGTATTGGCCGTACCGGCCGCGCGGGCCTGAACGGCCTGGCGATCAGCCTGTGTACGCCGCAGGAGATGGAACGTGCGCATGCGATTGAAGAGTACCAGCGCAAGGCGGTCAACTGGGCGCCGGTGTCTGAACTGAGCGGCGCTTCCAATACCACGCTGGAGGCCGAAATGGTCACCCTGTGCATCGACGGCGGGCGCAAAGCCAAAATTCGCCCTGGCGACATTCTCGGTGCCTTGACCGGCGACGCCGGGTTGACGGCCGCTGAAGTGGGCAAAATCGACATGTTCCCGGTACACGCCTATGTGGCGATCCGCAAGGCCAGTGCTCGCAAGGCGCTGCAACAGCTTCAGCAGGGCAAAATCAAAGGCAAGAACTGCAAGGTGCGGTTGTTGAAATAATCCGCGTCAGGGGTGCGCTTGCATCCCTGCGTAAAACCACCTTATACTGTATAAAAATACAGTATTCTAACCTTTGAGGAATGCACACATGGCCGTTGAAGTAAAATATGTGGTGGTGAGAAACGGTGAGGAAAAGATGACTTTCGCAACCAAGAAAGAAGCCGATGCTTACGACAAAATGCTGGACCTGGCGGACAGCCTGGGTGAATGGCTGCAGCAGGCGCCTTTGAACCTGGATGAGGAGCAGCGTGAAGGGTTGAGTTTCTTCCTGGCGGAGCATAAAGACGCGCTGGGGCAGATTTTGCGTGGCGCCGCGCCGGCGGAAGCGCCGAAAAAACCGACCAGAGTGAAAACGGAAAAATCCGTCGCTACCTCAAAAGAGGGATCTGCGTCAGAAAAGCAGGCAGCATAATGACTTATGTTGCGGCAATGTGATGAAAAAGGATCTAGAATGACCCGTGGAATAACTTTCTTCAGTCGCTTTGAGCAAGACATTTTGGCCGGGCTCAAAACCATTACTCTCCGGGATGCCAGTGAATCCCACTTTCAGCCCGGTGAGGTATTGCGCGTTAGCCGTAATGAAGACGACGTATTTTTCTGTTTTATTGAAGTGCTGTCAGTCACACCGGTTCGCCTGGATGCGCTAACCGAACAGCATGCCAAACAAGAAAATATGTCGCTCAGCGAGCTGAAGCAGGTGATCAAGGAAATCTATCCGGGGTTGGATGAGCTGTTTGTCATCAGCTTTGTAAAACGCTGATCCTTTGCCAGACCTGTTGTGAGCCAGGGGGCAAATCCCCATGGATAGTGTCAATCACAACTGGAGGGCATATGAAAAGAACGGGACTGAGTGTGGCCGTAGCGCTGTTGGCCATGGCGGGTTTGACGACGGCGGTACAGGCACAAGAGCAACGCACGGCCAAAGTGGCGCAATGCACCGGTCTGCAACCTGCAGACGTCGCCGCTCAGGTAAAACGCGATTATCTGCAGAACCGCATCACGCGCTGGGCATCGGATAAAAAGTTGCTGGGCACAGCCACCCCGATAGCCTGGATCAGCCCGGAAGCCATCACCGGCAAGGACGCGATCTGGCAGGTGCCGTTGACGGTACGGGGCACCAAGCAGGATAAAACCTATAACGTTACCCTTAACTGCAACACGGGTGAAATCAGCTACAGCGAACCGCAGTAACGCCACTGCTTTCAGGGTATCGCCTGCCTGAAAAATAATAAACCCGCCTTGTCAGCGGGTTTTTTAGTTTTAGCGGTTTGCCTTAGTCAGTGAACGGAATAACCAGTTCGCCGGGCTTTACTTCCAGCCCTTTTGCCAGCTTTTTCGCCAGCGCTTCGGTTTTGCTGTTATCCGGGTTCAACACGTAGGCCGGTTTTTGATCGAAGTAGGATTTCAGCGACTGATTCAGGTAAGGGGTCAGGGCTTTCATCACCGTCTGCATTTTCTCCGGCTGCACGCTGTAGTCGGTCAACTCCATGTCTTTCAGGAATACCGCACCTTGTTCACGGTCATAGACCGGCTGCGCTTTCAGCGTCAGTTTCAGGTCCGCAGTCTGCGGACCGAGGATTGAGCTGATATTCACCTTGGCATCGCCGGAAAGGGTGACCTTACCCGGTTCACTGCGGCCAATCTGGCTTTTTAACTGGGTCAGCACAATATTGGCATCCAACAGCCCCGGTACGCCGATTTGCTTCTGATAATCGTTGTGCTTTTGCAGGTAATCGTTCACCTCCTGCTCGCTGAGCGTGTATTGGGTGAGTTGATTACAACCGGCCAAGACGCCGGCGAACAGCAGGGCGGCTGCGCCCATCAGAATTTTCTTCATTTGTGCCTCATAGCTACTGCCAACAACATGCTGCAGATAATTGATTTGTCATTATAAACGGCCACCGCCTGTGAGGGAAATCGCTGACGCCGGCAAACGAAATGATAGTGCGCGTGAAAGACGGCATCACCTATCGGATAACGCTGAAACTGCTCAGCGCCGCAGACGCAGCGCCAGCAACAGCACGCCGCCCAGGCAGGCAAGCCCACCCAACGCAGGAAACAGCGGAATACCCCAAAGCCGCGGCGAAGCGTGCATCAGATAAGGCGCCAGCCCCAGCGCGAAGGCTGAGGTGACAATGGCGATGGCCAGCGTGACAGCAGCTCTCTCCAGCGCCTTGCCCAATTGATCGATGTTCTTGACGTTGATGTCGGCACCGATTTGCCCGCGCTTCAAACGGCGCATCAGCAGCCGCAGGGTTTGCGGGATCTCTTCACCGGCATCCAGCGCTTCTGCACCCAACGCCAGCATGCGTCGCTGTACCGCATCGGGGGAATAACGCTGCAACATCACCTGCTGCAGCAGGGGTTTCAACGTGGCGATAATATCAAAGTTGGGATCGAGCCGGTGCAGCACGCCGTCAGCGGTAATCAGCGCCTTGAACAGCAGCACCAGGTCCGGCGGCATCGCTAACTGATGCTCACGTGCCATCACCAGCAGATCGGTCAACGCCTTGCCTAACGTCAGGGTGGAAGACGCCTGCTTATCGAGGAAGTTCTGCGCCGCCAACTCCAGATCCAACAGATCAAGCGGATCGCTGTCCGACCAGGCAATCAGGGTATTGACGATGCCGCCGGATTCGCGTTCAGCGATGGCTTGTAACAGAAGTAACAGTTGGTTGCGACGTCGTTCGGAAAGCTGCCCCACCATACCGAAGTCGATAAAACCGACGCGGTTACCCGCTAGCGCCATGACGTTGCCGGGATGAGGATCGGCGTGGTAAAGGCGATGCTCCAGCACCATTTTCATAAAGGCTTGTGCGCCGCGCTGGGCCAGCAACGGGCCGTCAAAGCCGGCAGTTGCCAACTGTTGCGGGTTTTCCGGCGCGGTGCCAGGCAAGAATTCCTGGACCAACAGCCGTTTTGACGACCATTGCCAGTAAATTTTCGGAATTACTACCTCAGGATGCTGGATAAAGCATTCGGCGATACGTTCGCAGTTATTGCCTTCATGGGTCAGGTCCAGCTCGTGATTGAGCGCGGTCGCCAACGCACGCACCATCTGGCGCGGGCGGTAACGGGCCAGCGCGGGGCTTTGTTGCTCTACGGTCTCCGCCAGATAAGTCAGCAGGCGCAGATCGGCGTGAATGGTTTTCGCAAGGCTTGGTCGCAGCACCTTGATCACCACCGCTTCACCGCTATGCAGGCGTGCCCGGTAAATTTGCGCCATTGAGGCGGCGGCCAGCGGCGTGCTGTCGAACTCGGCAAACAGGCTGTGCGGATCGCTGCCCAGATCGGCCGTGATTTGCGCTGCCAGCTCGCTCCATGGCAGGGTAGACGCCTGACTGTGCAAGCGATCGAGCTCGTCGGTCCAACTTGAGTCAAGCAGGTCCGAACGGGTAGCCAGAATTTGACCGAATTTGACAAAGGTCGGGCCCAGCGCCTCCAGCGCGGTGCGCAAACGCTCCGGCAGGGTTTGATTGTCTTGTTGAACATTGCCGCTTTCGGCCCCGCTCAGCAGGGAGCCCAGGCCCAACAGACGAATGATATCCTGCAATCCGTAGCGGATTAACACCGAGGAAATTTCTTTCAGTCGCACCCGATCACGGGCGGTGACCAACACCATTTTTAACATAGGCGCGCTATATCCTTATTGCGAGAGGTTTCACTGTTCCATATCGAGCAGGAGTGGAACATCGCTGAGTTGCGCCATACGGTTGCGGTAGGCCTCCACGTTTTCCGGCAGCGTAACCCCGGCGACGATCGACAGAGAACGCAGCAGCGGAAACAGCTGAATGTCATCTTCCGACAGCGAGCCATTCACCGCATCGGAGGTGTCGATCAGGCTGGAAAGCGCCTGGAGATCGGTTTCCAGCTCAGCAATGAGATCGGCGCTGTTGGCCAGGTGCTCGGAAAAATCACCTATTGAAGCCTGTTTCTTGTGGGTAAAGTATTGGCGCGCGCTGTCAGTGGCGAACTCTTCGAAATCGGCGTTGGCGATGCGCGGCAACAGTAATTTTGCGGAGTAACCGCCGACCCGTTGCAACCAGTCGGCGATCGCCGGGTTGCTCTTGCCGGTCAGCAGCGGCCGGCCGTCGAGATTATCGACGTAGCGCACGATGTCCATGCTTTCCGGCAGGTAGCTGCCATCGTCTTTTTGCAGAATGGGCGCCATTTTCTTGCCAATCATGCTGATGGGCGTAGCTTCATCATCGCTTAGCAAGGTGACAAGGCGGACGGGCAGGTTCTTCAGGCCGAAAATCATGCGGGCTTTAACGCAGAATGGGCAATGATCGTAGATAAACAGTTTCATGCTTGCTCCGGTTTTAGGTTTGAACAGCAATAGTTATCACAGCATACTGAGGCTGTCGCGAAGAGTTGTGTTGGAAGGTGCGTTATTGTGGCGTGGCCCGCGCATTACACGCGGGCCGGGGCAGAGATTATTTTTTTGCGGGCACGGAATTGATGACGTCTATCAGGTGCGTACGTGCCTCTTCCAAATCGATTTTATCGCGGTCGTTGGCGGCGTTGACTATTTGCAACTGTTTGATGATGTCACTCTTCAGCGTCGCATTTTCAGCAATGATGTGGGCCAGCGCTTTTTCTACCAACGTTGAGCGCGCGTAGATCATGCGCAGGTTCAGTACCATGTGTTCCAACAGTTGCGGTAATTTATCTTCGTCACTCATCGCCAACTTCTCCCGTTTATGTTTTTACTATCAGGATAGCAGCTCTGGGAAATTCGGCTGATTTTCTGGCAACTTAGAGAAGAAACTCAGCCACCGCGCAGGATCGCCGGTGCGGCAGTGCGCGGATTGAACTGCCAGTACAGCGCTAACAGTGTCGTAAAACCCACGATACCTAGCAGGATCCACGGCAGTTCGGGCATGTTCAGCGTCCGGCCGGTGTCGTACATCCAACCGCCGCCGGTGTAACCGATCGCACCGCCCAAAGCCAGCCCCAGGCGGCTGAATCCCATGTAACTGCCGCGTGCGCGCGGATCCGCCAGCGAGGCGCTGAGGGTTTCCCGCGCAGGTTCGGCGATGATGGAGCCTAGGTAGAAACAGCAGATCAGAGAGAAAACGCCTTGCAAGCTGGTCGCCAGGCCGACGGGCAACAGGCTGAGGGTCATCAGCAGCAGGCCCGCCATCAGCCGTTGTTCCAGGCGAAAACGTTTTTCGCTCCAGCGCGCCAGCGGGTAGAGCAGTGACAGCGACAGCGCGGCTTCAATGGCATACATCCATTTTACCGCTGCCGGCGAGCCGGCGATTTCATTGACCACGATAGGCAGCATCAGCATTACCTGAACCGACAGCATGTAGTAGCCGGTCAGCGTCAGCACATAAGTCAGGAAACGCCGGTCGCGCAGCACGCGCATCATGCCTTCTTTCATCGGGGCGCGAACGGTGGAAATACGGTAAGCCGGCAACAACCAGGCGTTCCAGCCTGCCGCCAGCACGAAAATGGCTGCGCCAACCCAGCAGACAAAGTGGAAGTCATATTGCAGCAGCCAACTGCCGATCAGGGCGCCAATCACCGCACCGGCGCTGTCTTGCATCATCAGCAGAGAATAAAAACGGCCGCGCTCGTGCGGGCGGGTGAGCTTAATCACCAGTGCGGTGCGCGGTGGATCAAACAGGGTGCCGCCGAGTGCGGAAAGAGCGCAAGAGAACCACAACAGCCAGGGTTCATCGGCCATCGCCATGGTGGCGAAGCCTGCCGCACGCATCAGCATGCCGGTGACGATCATCGGTTTGGCGCCGAACCGGTCGGCGATTGCGCCGCCGAAGATCCCCAATCCCTGCTGAATCAACTGCCGTAAGCCCAGAGCGACGCCCACCACTACCGCAGCCCAACCGAGTTGATCGACAAAGCGGATCGAAATAAGCGGGAAGACCACAAAGAAACCCAAAACCACTAACAGATTATCGAGTAACAGGAAATATTTACCCAAGCTCCGAGCTTGCGATACCAGAGACATGCTTCACCACGAGCAATTAAGAGGGAGAGGAGTGCAACCCGTCTAGTTTGTACCCAATCTCCGTTTACCGATAGGGGCCAGGTAGATAATATTTTTTTATCGTCAATACGTTACCTGCGCGACAAAACCGCACGAAAATAGCCGTAAAATGACTAATCGCTTATTTACTGAGCTGTCGGGATTTTACCTCCGGGGCAGGCTACGGTTATATTAAATGAGGGTAAGTGCGGTTCTGCGCCGGTCGTTGAAAAATAATGGCTCAGGATATGATCGTTACGGGATTATTATCCGGACGCGCCCCAATAAATACTTCTTATCGAACCGTTCTGACCGCGGGGGAAATGATGTTTGGCTACCGCTCTGCATCACCAAAAGTACGTCTCATCACCGACCGACAGGTCGTGCGTTTAGTCCATGAACGCGATGCCTATCGTCTGGCGGAATACTATGCCGAGAACCGGGCTTTCCTGAAACCCTGGGAGCCGGTGCGGGATGAAAGCCATTGTTACCCTTCCGGCTGGCAGGCGCGGCTTGGGATGATCACTGAAATGCAAAAGCAGGGCAGCGCGTACTATTTTATCCTGCTCGATCCGGAAGAAAATGAAGTGCGGGGCGTGGCTAACTTCAGCAACGTGCTGCGCGGTTCGTTTTATGCCTGTTTCCTTGGCTATTCGTTGGCTGAAAAATGGCAGGGGCAGGGCCTGATGTATGAAGCGCTGCAGTCGGCGCTCCGCTACATGCTGCGTCAGCAGCGCATGCACCGTATTATGGCCAACTATATGCCGCACAATCAACGCAGCGGCGCGTTGCTCGCTCGTCTGGGATTTGAACGTGAAGGTTATGCCAAGGATTATCTGCTGATCGACGGGCAGTGGCAGGATCACGTCCTGACGGCATTCACCAATAAAGAATGGCTACCGCCACGCTGAGGCCAAATAATAATGAAATACGAATTAAGCGCTAAAGAAGCCAGAGTGATTGGCTGCCTGCTGGAAAAACAGGTCACCACTCCGGATCAGTATCCTCTCTCCCTGAACGGCATCGCCTTGGCGTGCAACCAGAAAACCAACCGCGAACCAGTGATGGATCTGACGGAAAGCGAAGTGCAGCAGGTTCTCGACCTGCTGCTGAAAAAACATTTTCTGCGTACGCTGAGCGGTTTCGGTAACCGGGTGGTCAAGTATGAACACCGCTTTTGCAATTCTGAGTTCGGCCAACTGAAGCTGTCTGCCGCCGAGCTGGCGGTGATAGCCACGCTATTGCTGCGCGGGGCGCAAACCCCCGGTGAACTGCGTACCCGTACCAATCGCATGCATGAATTCAGCGATGTCTCTGAAGTGGAGCAGGTACTGCAGCAATTAAGCGCCCGGGAGGATGGCCCGTTTGTCGTGCGTTTGGCGCGGGAGCCGGGCAAGCGAGAAAGCCGTTTTATGCATCTGTTCAGCGGCCAGATTGATGAGACGACGGCGCAGGTTGCGCAGATTGACGATGCGGATTTGAGTGAACGCGTCAGCGTGCTGGAAGGCGAAGTCGCAGAATTGAAACGGCAGTTGCAGACGTTACTGGCCGGGGGGCAACATGACTAAGTTACGCGTTGGTGTTGTTGGGCTGGGCGGCATCGCGCAAAAAGCCTACTTGCCTATCCTTTCACTGGCAGCGGATTGGACGCTGGTCGGGGGTTTTTCCCCTAATCAGCAAAAAGCGCAGCCGATATGCGACAGTTATCGCATGGCCTGCTTTTCCAGCCTGGATAGCCTGGCGCAGCAGTGTGACGCGGTATTTGTTCACAGCAGCACAGCCAGCCATTTTCAGGTGATAAGCGAACTGCTGCGCCATGGCGTGCATGTTTATGTCGATAAACCGCTGGCGGAGACCGTGGAGCAGGGCGAACGGCTGATCGCGCTGGCTGAGAAGCAGGGCAAAACGTTGATGGTGGGTTTTAACCGCCGTTTCTCCCCCTTGTATCTTCAGTTGAAACAGGAAATGCAACGGCCGGCGTCGATTCGCATGGATAAGCACCGGGCCGACAGCGTAGGGCCAAACGGCCTGCGCTTTACCCTGTTGGATGATTATTTGCACGTGGTCGATACCGCGCTGTGGCTGGGGGGAAGTGCGGGGCACCTACTCAGCGGCCATCTGCGCGCCACAGACGCCGGTGAACTGCTGTACGCCGAACACCATTTTGCCTGCGGCGAAACGCTGGTGACGACCAGTATGCATCGTCGGGCCGGCAGCCAGCGTGAAAGCGTACAGGCGGTGGCCGAGGGGGCGGTGTATCAGGTGAACGATATGCGGCAATGGTTGCGGGAAGATCCGCAGGGCGTACTGGAGCATCCGGCACCGGGTTGGCAGACCACGCTGGCGCAGCGAGGTTTCGATGGCGCTATCCGGCACTTTATCGCGTCTGTCAGGAACCAGACCGTGCCGGAAACGGCCGGGGAACAGGCTATCGCCGCGCAACGGGTGATCGAACGGCTGCTGCAGGATGCCGGTTTGTAAGGAGATGCCCCCGCGTGAGGCGCACGCGCTATTGCGGGATGTGCCTATAACTCTATGTAACATATGGCGGTAGCTATTCTGCTGTGGATGCGTAAACTTATCCGCTAGTTTTACGGACGCCTGCTGATGCAGGCGTCGACATTTACGGGACACATCAGACAACCACATGAACCTACTAAAATCACTGGCCGCCGTGAGCTCTATGACGATGTTTTCACGGGTGCTGGGCTTTGCCCGTGACGCCATAGTGGCGCGCGTGTTTGGTGCCGGCATGGCGACGGATGCCTTCTTCGTGGCGTTCAAACTGCCCAACCTGCTGCGCCGTATTTTTGCCGAAGGCGCATTTTCTCAGGCCTTTGTGCCGATCTTGGCCGAATATAAAACCCAGCAGGGTGAGGAGGCGACTCGTACCTTCATCGCCTACGTTTCCGGCTTGCTCACGCTGGTGCTGGCGGTGGTCACCGTATTGGGGATGCTGGCTGCCCCTTGGGTGATCTACATTACCGCGCCGGGCTTCGCTGATTCGCCGGACAAGTTCGCGCTGACGTCGTCGCTGCTGCGTATCACTTTCCCTTATATTCTGCTGATTTCACTGGCTTCGCTGGTGGGGTCGATCCTCAATACCTGGAACCGTTTTTCTATCCCGGCCTTTGCGCCGACGCTGTTGAACGTCAGCATGATCGGCTTTGCGCTGTTTGCCGCACCTTATTTCAACCCACCGGTGCTGGCGTTGGCCTGGGCGGTGGTTGTGGGAGGCGTACTGCAACTGGGCTACCAGCTTCCGCATCTGAAAAAGATCGGTATGTTGGTCTTGCCGCGCCTCAAGCTGGGCGATGCCGGCGTATGGCGTGTGATGCGCCAGATGGGGCCGGCGATCTTTGGCGTTTCGGTAAGCCAGATCTCGCTGATTATCAATACCATTTTCGCCTCGTTCCTGGTCTCGGGCTCGGTATCCTGGATGTACTATGCCGATCGTCTGATGGAGTTTCCTTCCGGCGTGCTGGGCGTGGCATTGGGCACCATTCTGCTGCCGTCGCTGGCCAGGAGTTTTTCCAGCGGTAACCACGATGAGTATTCGCGCCTGATGGACTGGGGGCTGCGTTTGTGCTTCCTGCTGGCGCTGCCGAGCGCTATCGCGCTGGGGATATTGGCGAAACCCCTGACCGTATCGCTGTTCCAGTACGGCAAGTTCAGCGCTTTCGACGCGGCCATGACCCAGCGTGCGCTGGTGGCGTACTCGATAGGTTTGATGGGGTTGATCGTGGTGAAGGTACTGGCGCCGGGCTTCTATTCGCGGCAGGACATCAAAACGCCGGTAAAAATCGCCATTATCACGCTGGTCATGACGCAGGTGATGAATCTGATGTTTATTGGCCCGCTAAAACATGCCGGCCTTTCGCTGTCGATTGGGCTGGGAGCTTGCCTTAACGCTTCGCTGCTGTACTGGCAGTTGCGTAAACAGAAGATTTTCCACCCGCAGCCTGGTTGGGCAACGTTCCTCACCAAACTGGTGATTGCGGTAATCGTGATGTCAGTGGTATTGGTTGGCGTAATGTGGCTGATGCCGGCATGGGATCAGGGCAATATGCTGGAGCGCCTGCTGCGACTGGCGGTAGTCGTGGTGGCCGGCGTGATCGCCTATTTTGGCGTGTTGGCCGGTTTGGGCTTCCGCCCACGGGACTTCGCGCGCCGGGTGGCATAAACGGGAATTCCCGGTCGCCATTGCATAAAAAAGGGTCGCCTCGGCGACCCTTTTTCGTCTTCAGACGTTGCTTACATGCGTTCGACGGTGTCGATACCCAACGTATCCAGACCGGTTTTCAGCGTTCTGGCGGTCAGCAATGCCAGTTTCAGGCGGCTTTGACGCGCTTCCTCACTGTCTGCATTCAGGATTTGGCAATGTTCGTAGAAGCCGGAGAACAGGCCTGCCAGGTCGTACAGGTAAGTACACATCACGTGCGGAGTGCCGTCGCGTGCCACCGTGGTGATAACTTCTTCGAATTGTAGCAGGCGGGTCGCCAGCGCAATCTCACGCTCTTCGGTCATTACCAGCGGCAGGGTCAGGCTGTTCTCATCGAGACCGGCACGCTTGAATACCGAGGCCACGCGGGTATAGGCATACTGCATATAAGGAGCGGTGTTGCCCTCAAATGCCAGCATGTTGTCCCAGTCAAAGATATAGTCGGTCGTACGGCTTTTTGACAGATCGGCGTATTTGACCGCGCCGATACCGACGACATTTGCCAGGTGCTGCATTTCTTCTGCCGGCATATCCGGGTTTTTCTCGGCAATCAGTTTGCCGGCGCGATCGATAGCTTCATCCAGCAAATCGGACAGCCTCACCGTACCGCCCGCACGGGTTTTGAACGGCTTGCCGTCTTTGCCCAGCATCATGCCGAACATATGGTGTTCCAGCGAGAGCGAATCCGGGATGTAACCGGCTTTACGCACGATGGTCCATGCCTGCATCAGATGCTGGTGCTGGCGGGAGTCGATGTAATAGAGCACGCGGTCAGCACCCAGCGTTTCGTAACGGTATTTGGCGCAGGCGATATCGGTGGTGGTGTACAGGTAGCCGCCATCTTTCTTCTGGATGATGACACCCATAGGTTCGCCGTCTTTATTCTGGTATTCGTCGAGAAACACCACGGTGGCGCCTTCGCTTTCTACCGCCAGCCCCTTGGCTTTCAGATCGGCGACGATTTCCGGCAGCATCGCGTTATACAGGCTCTCGCCCATGACGTCGTCTTCGGTCAGGGTGACATTCAGGCGGTTATAGGTGAGCTGGTTTTGCGCCATGGTGATGTCGACCAGCTTACGCCACATCTTCAGGCAGTATTGATCGCCGCCCTGCAATTTCACCACGTAGGCGCGGGCGCGTTCGGCGAACTCCGCATCTTCGTCGTAGTGTTTCTTCGCTTCACGATAGAACTGTTCCAGATCGGACAGGCCCATGTCGCTGGCATTTTCATTCTGCATTTTTTCCAGGTAGGCAATCAGCATGCCGAACTGGGTGCCCCAATCGCCGACGTGGTTGGCGCGGATCACTTTGTGGCCCAGGAATTCCTGGGTGCGCGCGGCGGCGTCGCCGATAATGGTCGAACGCAAGTGACCGACGTGCATCTCTTTCGCCACGTTGGGCGCGGAGTAGTCGATGACGATGGTTTGTTGTTTAACCGGTGCAATGCCAAGCTTCGGCGCATTCAGCACCTGATCAACCTGTTGCGCAACCCATTCGCCGTTCAGGAAGATATTGATAAAGCCGGGGCCGGCGATTTCTACTTTGCTGGCGATGTCGCCGAGATCAAGCAGCTGGACCACTTTTTCCGCCAACTGGCGTGGTGGCATGCCGAGTTTCTTGGCTACGGACATCACGCCGTTGGCCTGATAGTCGCCAAATTGTGCTTTTGCTGACTGACGGACCTGTGCTTCGCAATCGGCTGGCGCGCCTGCGGCAATCAGCGCCTGGCTGACCTTATCTGAAAGAAGAACCTGAATATTCACCGGGTTACCTTAATGACGAACGAGGGGCCGTATGCCATGCCCCTGTGGGATTCAAAGGTGGTTTTCTGGCTGCGCGTCGAGACGGCAGCCCACCACAAAACAGCCTGTAATTGTAACCGATCTGATGTGTTACGTCAGCAGTTGGCGCCGGGGGGGAAGGCGAAAGTGCAGGTTTGAAAATACCGGGCCAACAAAGAGAGTGTGTTTCAAGGGGGGCGTGTGCAGTACAAGAAGGTCAAAATGAGTGAAAAGGAATAGGTGATAAGGAAATGAAATAACCAGGTCTAACGTTTTTTGTTATGACGACGGGAGTCCAGAGTGTTAACGCTACGTGATTTGAAATGGCGGTAAATTGCGTACGCGGCAATAACGATCAACAATAAAGATATGATTAAAAGAAACATGGTTATTATCTCAAGCTTTGATTTTCCCCAAAGTAGCTTAATTGATTTTTATAAGCAATTATTAAAACTCCATTTAAGATAAGTCTCACTGTGTTCGAGGGTGGAATTCAATAAAAACAATGAGTTGATGTCATTATTCTTACTGAAATCATCTCGTTTTCCCATTGTTGATTTTGTTGTTTTCATGGCGAGCTATCGAGTGGGTTGAGTGATTTTCTGGATTCAATACGGCTTATTAAGCTAATAATTTCTGAAATATTCCCGTCATAAGAAAAATCTATCTATGGCATACGAAAATTCCGAACTTTAATTAATCAGACTCGAGGTTTAACAGTGCCATTAATAAGGGGAGCTAACGCTTGTTCTTTTGTGCTCTTTATCAACGTTAGTCGAAATATTTTACACGGCGGTAATGCGACGGACACAAATATTACATTTTACTGGGCAAAACGTGGATAGCCGCGTCTCAGCCGTGTAAATTAGCCCCCCTGAATTCGCTTTCCTTCGTATCGAGGCCCCTATGACGATCTTCCCGGCCATTGCCGAGCTTAATGACTTGGCGCTGGATCTCCCGCGTTTTGAACAGGCGTTGAGCCAGTTTGCGCAAAAACTGCATCTGGATTTGTCGCAGTTCAGCGCGGACCACATTTCGGTGCGTTGCCACCAAAACACCACCGCTGAACGCTGGCGGCAGGGGTTGCAGCAATGCGGCTCGTTGTTGTCTGAAGCGACGATCAACGGACGCCCGATTTGCCTATTCGATCTGCAGCAGCCGTTGCAGGTAGGCCCGTGGTTAATTGACTGCGTGGAACTGCCTTATCCGGGGGACAAGCGTTATCCTCACGAGGGATGGGAACATGTGGAATTGGTGCTTAGCGGCGAACCGGCCTCGCTGTATGCGCGCGCGCTGAGCCATTTGCCCGACGAAGCTCTGTTGGCGCCGGGGATCAAGCTGAAACAGAGCTCGCCTCAGGGTGAGGGCGAGCGATTGCCGAATCCGACGTTGGCGATCACCGACGGCAGCGTAACGATTAAGTTTCACCCGTATTCCATCCGGGAAATCGTCGCCAGCGAGCAAGCTTAACCGGGCATCAGTGCTTGGGTGGCCAGCATCATGCGGTCCAGCGCTTGCGTAAGCAGTTCGCGCCGGCAGCCGAAATTCAGACGTACAAACCTGCGGTCGCCGAAATCCAGGCCCGCGCTTAAGCCCACCCCGGCCTGTTCAAAGAAAGCGTGTGGATTGTCGGTCGCCAGTTGGCTGCAATCGATCCAGGCCAGATAGGTGGCTTCTATCGGGTGCAGCAACAGGCCGGGCATGGCGTTAATGCGTTCGGTCACCAAATCGCGGTTGGCGCGCAGATACGCCAACTGGGCGTCCAACCAGCCTTGCCCGTCCTGGTAGGCGGCTTGTGCGGCGACCAACGCCAGCACGTCGACTTCCGGAACTATGCCGCTGCGCGCGCGGGCCAACTTTTGGCGCAGGCCGGCGTTGGGAATCACCGCCATTGAGGCCCCTAATCCGGCAATGTTGAAGGTTTTCGATGGCGACATCAACGTAATGCTACGTTGGGCTGCGTCTTCATTAAGCGTGGCAAAGGGGATGTGTTCGCAACCCGGCTCAAGCAACAGATCACAATGAATTTCATCCGAACAGACGATCAAATCATGGCTACGGGCGAATTCATGCTGTTGCGACAACTCCTCCCGCCGGTAGACGGTTCCGCCCGGATTTTGCGGGTTGCACAGCAACAGCAATTTTTCGCTGCCGCCGAGCCGGCCCGCTATCGCGTCGAAATCCAGCAGCCAACGCCGGTCGTGCAGCTTGAGCGGCACCGGCAGATGCGGGCGTCCGGCGAATTTCGCCGCTTTGCGAAACGGCGGGTAGATGGGTGACGGCGCCAGAGTGCCTTCACCCTCGGCGGTAAAGGCGCGGACGCACAGATTCAGCCCACAGACCAGACCGGGCAGGAAAATCAGCCATTCGGGCTTGATGTGCCAGCCATAGCGCTCTACCATGCGGCGGGTAAAAACCTCAATAAGTTCAGGGGATGGATGGCCGTAACCGAACACGCCATGCGCTACGCGCCGCTGCAATGCGTCGATGATCGCGGGCGGGGAGCGGAAGTCGGTGTCGGCGACCCAAAGCGGAATGATGTCGCGGTCGCGATATTTATCCCACTTAACGCTGTCACTGTGACTACGGTCTACCCATTGATCAAAATTGAATGCCATAGTTATTACCCTGAACAGGTTCATGTCTATCAATGAGCCTACGCGAGAAATTCTGAAGTTAACAAACTGCCGTCACATTTTGGCCGTCATCTGGGGGTGACAATGATTAAACTGGAAGTTTGCTGCTTTAGCGTCGATTGCGCGCTGACGGCGGAGCAGGCAGGCGCTGATCGCATAGAATTATGTGCCAGCCAGAGCGAGGGCGGTTTGACGCCCAGTTACGGTACGCTGCGCCTGGCGCGCGACAGGGTATCCATCCCGGTGCATCCGATCGTCCGCCCGCGCGGCGGGGACTTTTGCTACGGCGCGGTGGATTTCGACGTGATCAAGCAGGACATCGTGCAGATCCGCGACATGGGTTTTGCCGGCGTAGTGGTGGGTATGCTGGATGAAGAAGGGCATATCGACCTGCCGCGCATGCGTGAAGTGATGCGGTTGAGCGGCAATATGGCGGTCACCTTCCATCGCGCTTTCGACATGTGTCAGAACCCGATGGTGGCACTTGACCAACTGACGCAACTGGGGGTTGCGCGGATATTGACCTCCGGTCAACAACAAAGCGCCGAGCTTGGGCTGCCGTTGCTGCGCGATCTGGTGCATGCCAGCCAGGGGCCCGTGATTATGGCTGGCGCCGGTGTGCGGCTCAGCAACCTGCACAAGTTTGTGGATATCGGCGTTCAGGAGGTGCACAGTTCCTCCGGCCACGCGGTGCCTTCGACCATGCGCTATCGTAAAGCCGGCGTGACCATGTGTTCAGACAATGAGTTCGATGAATTTAGCCATTATTGCGTGGATGGCGAAATGGTGGAAGCGATGAAAAACGCGCTGGCCTTGGTGGATCCCTTGGCGCAAAGCGCATAAACACGCAGCTAACCGTGTACTGATTACCGGTTTCCGGGCTAAAGCCCCTTGGCGTGCAACTGAACCCTCGGTGATCACGCGAGTACCAGGCCCCGACGTTTTGTCGGGGCTTTTTTTATGCCCGAAAAAGCCCGATGAGTGGCAATATAGATAGATTAAAACGACAGGCATTTCTCATCAGGCTCGTTATTGTCGGATGCCTTGGGTATTCCCTTGTCATTATTAATGTCAGCTGATAAATTTAATTCACGTCGGTCATTTAATATCATTAATTTAAATTTCCTGCACTATTATTATAAACACCATGAATGAATGAGGTTTAATCTAAGAAATAACCTGAGTTATATTTTTACCACTCGGTGAATTTAACCATTTTATTTTCAAACGCCCTGTTCTCTATACCCAATGGTCTTCAAGTCGCAGCCAGCAACGCGGCTGCTGAGAAGCGACGGAGATAGGCGAGAGAAAGTATCTTAATACCACTAAGGAAGCCTGCTACAGGCCGCCGAATGGCCGTCACGGCCATAAACGGAAGTGCTTGTCAGGTTTAACAAGGAGATAAAGATAATGACCAGAACGGCATACCGCCTAACCGCTTCACTTTTATTGACCATGACATTGGCCGGTTGCCAAAACGTCAAACGACCTGTGCCTCTGGTGAATAAAGAGAGTGCGACAGAAGTGCTGGAGCAAGATAAAAAACAGCGCGAAGCCGAGCGTATGCAGCAATGCCAACATGAACTTGAGGCAATGCGCAATATGGATCCCGAGAAATACCAAAAATTCAAACGCGAATTTGACACCTTGATGAGTGGCGCGGCGCAATATGCCGGGATGCGGACAAGGGTAAATACTGACACTCAGGAAACCGTCGATGCGCTTTACCGCTATCGCACCAACCGCCTTTGCGCCGATATCAGCACCACCATGATGACCGGCCTCGCCGAGCGGGGAGAACGTACTCAATGATCTCTTGCTCCCGACAGACTTTTTTTAGCCTGATGCTGCCGCTGATGGCGGCGTCGGGTGCGCTTTATGCGGATGACGGCGTGCCCGTTTTACTGCAGTTTGCCGAACGATATCACCAACAGGGGGCACAGGAAATGCCGGCAAACAAGCAGCAGCCAACCCAGATACCGGTTCAAAAACCAACGGTTAAGGTGAGTCAAGTTCGGGAGCCTGCCACTAATCAACGGCAACAATTGATGGCAGTCCACAAAACGTTGCGGGAGAAAGAAGCTCAACTTGAGCGTCAACAGGCCGCCATTCAATCCCTGCAGCAGGAGTTAACGGCGCTGCGCGTCGCTTCAACGTTGACGGCGCCAAACACTGCGCCTTCACGACAAGATTTCACCGCCTTGAGTGAGTTTGCCCGTGGTGTACGGCATGCGTTAAATCTGACGCCGACGGAACGGCAGGCGCAGGCGTTGATAGCTGAGGCGCACAAGACGATGGGGGAACTTCAGGTGCAGTTGGCGCAGCTTCAGGATAAAAACCGAAAGCAGGCGAAACGGCTTGAAGATAATGGGCTGCAACTTGCCGCTGCACTTGAAGAAAATGCTAAATCAGCTCAGCAATTCGAGCAGGTAAGCAAGCGGGCAAGCGAGGCTGAGCAAGAGCGGGTTGTCGGCAATCAGGTGGAGAAGCGTTTGCGCAAGGAAATTGACGATCTGCGTTCACGGGCCACGCTGTTGCCGGACAAGCTGGCGTTGACGAAACCTCAGGAACAGCAGAGTTATGCCGCCGGTGTAGCGCTGGGACGAGATATCCAGACCCTGCTGGCGGAGCGTAAAACGTGGGGAATCGATCCCGATAAAACGACGTTGTTGGGCGGCATGATCGACACCTTCAATGGCCACTATCAATTGAGTGAGGCGGTGTTGGCGAGTGCGTTGGCAGAGTCGGAAAAAACGGTGAATGCCGGCAGAACCAAGGCGGCGAAAGACCAACAGGCCCAAGGCGAATCTTTCGTTTCTGAGTTCAGGAAGAAAAAAGGCGTAAAGAAATCGTCCGCTGGCTTCTGGTACCGGGTCGATTACCTGGGCGATGAAGCCATTGCTGAAACCTCTTTGGTGGATATCGTGGTGAAAGAAATGTTGACCGATGGCCGGGTGATTCAGGATATGGATCGCAGCGGGAAGGTGCTTTCTCAACCGCTGTCAGCCTATCCGCCGTTATTCCGCGAGGCGATAGGTTACCTGAGAAATCACGGTTCGCTGACCATGGTGGTGCCGCCAGAACTGGCTTACGGTGAAGCGGGCTATGCGCCGCAAATCCCGCCGAACGCTACCATGGTGTATGAATTGCGGGTAGTAGATGCCGATAAGGGGTAATGCGGGGCCTGGTTATCCAGGCCCTTTTGGCAAGAATTAAGGTTTTCTGGCCACCAGCACCGCACGCAACGGGGCCGGGTAACCTTCAATTGTCTTGCTGCTGTCCTTGGGATCAAGGAATTCGGCCAGTGATTCGCTGGTCATCCAATCGGTGCGGCGTTGCTCTTCGGTGCTGGTTACGCACATGTCGGCGATCTTGACGTCGACAAAGCCGCATTTCTCCAGCCAACACTTCAGCGCTTCGGCCGAAGGAATGAAGTAGACGTTGCGCATCTGGGCATAACGATCGCCCGGCACCAGTACCTGGTTGCGATCGCCTTCCACCACCAGAGTTTCCAACACCAACTCGCCTTCGGAAACCAACTGATTTTTCAACTGATACAGATGATCCAAGGGTGAACGGCGGTGGTACAGCACGCCCATGGAAAATACCGTATCAAAGGCGGCCAACTCGGGCAGTTGCTCAATACCCAGCGGCAGCAGATGAGCGCGTTGATCGCCACCCAGCAGTTTGCGAACCGCTTCGAATTGGCACAAGAACAGCTGCATCGGATCAATACCCACCGCCATCTGTGCGCCGGCACCCACCATACGCCACAGGTGATAGCCGCTACCGCAACCGACGTCCAGAATGGTGCGGCCGGCCAGCGGTGAAATGTGCGGCAGAACGCGATCCCATTTCCAGTCGGAGTGCCATTCGGTGTCAATGTCGATGCCGTACAGCGAGAATGGGCCTTTACGCCACGGCATCAGTGTCCGCAGCATCTTTTCGATGCCTTCCAACTGGCCCGGCGACAGCGGTGCTTCCATTTCGGCCCGCACGCCGTGCAGCAAATCGAGACAGGTGGGCGTCAGTTCCGGCAAGTGTTCAACCGAGTTAAACCACTGTTTGAATTTGCCGTGCAGCGACTCGCGCTGCCAGGCGCTGAGCTGTGCGGGCAGGGTATCCAGCCAGTGGCTAAGGTTGCCTTTAGCGATGCGCTGATAGAAATCACCAAACTCAATCATTGCTCAGCTCCCGCTTTCAATGCGATCAGTGAACCGAAGTTAAAACACTGGAACCACACTTCGGCATGTTTAAAACCGGCCTGTTTCAGGCGTGCCTTGTGGGCTTCAACCGAGTCGGTCAGCATGACGTTTTCCAGCATGCTGCGCTTTTGGCTGATTTCCAGCTCGCTGTAGCCGTTGGCACGCTTGAAATCGTGGTGCATGTTGAACAGCAGTTCGCCGACGTCAGCATCTTCAAAACTGAATTTCTCCGACAGCACCAGCGCACCGCCTGGGCGCAAACCGCGATAAACCTGCTCCAGCAACCGCAGACGGTCAGCCGGCTCGAGGAATTGCAGGGTAAAGTTCAGCACCACCATGGAAGCATTTTCGATCTTGATATCGAGGATATCGGCTTCGATAACCTCTACCGGAGTATCGGCGCGAAAAGCGTCAATATGGCGGCGGCAGCGTTCGACCATCGCCGGAGAGTTATCGACGGCGATGATGTTGCAACCCGCCACCTTGATATTCCGACGCATCGACAGCGTTGCCGCGCCTAATGAACATCCCAGGTCATACACCTGGCTGTCTGGCTGCACAAAGCGTTCGGCCAGCATGCCAATCATCGAAATGATGTTGGAATAGCCGGGAACGGAACGCTGGATCATGTCGGGGAACACTTCAGCGACGCGTTCGTCGAAGGTCCAGTCGCCCAGTTTGGCGATGGGGGCAGAAAAAAGAGTATCGCGGTTTGGCATAGCGGGAAGTCAGTTCAGAATTCGAAGGCGCGTATTCTAACAGATAACGGCAAGAAAGCGCAGCGGAAGCAGGCGGCGGGGCCGCCTGATGACGAACAGAAGATCAATACAGGCTGAAAATCAGATCCCAGGGCAGATAGAAAATGTTGGCCAACACCATCAGGACCAACGAAATATAGGTTGCCGCCATACCTGAACGGCGCCAGCGGACTTCACGGTTACGCAAACCGTAGTAGTGCACCAGGCGCCCGGTCATCAGCATCAGGCCGCAAATATGGATCATCCATATTCCTGCGCCGTTCATTTCCATGATCACCAGCAGTACGGCGGCGATAGGAATATATTCTACGGCATTGCCGTGAACGCGGATGGCGGTCTGCAACTCATAAAAGCCGCCGTCTCCGTAGGCGACACGGTACTGCATCCTTAACTTAACCACGTCATAAGAGAGTTTGATCAACAACAATGCGCCGAGCACGACATAAAGCGCGCTTACCATTTTTAACTCCATTCCCTAACCAAAACTGGCAGCGAGCATCATAGCCGCCATTACAATCACTGTCGCGAGGAAAAATCTGATGTAATCGCTCAGATTAATCGGTCAAAACAGTGCATCCTGCTCCGGCCAGTCCGGCGGCGGGGGCAAATTAGGAATAGCCTGATGAAGCTGCTGCCAGATTTTTTGCGCCTGTTGCGGTGAATCGCCATTATCCGGCGTATGAATAAACAGGAAGGGGGTGGATTGCTGTTGCCATAGGGGCAGTTTCTGCTGCCAGGCGTCAAACCAACGCAGATTGTCTTGCAACACGTCGCCGCCGATAAAACGGACCAGCGGATTGTGGGCGGTGACCAGCGCATGCACCGGCAGCTTGGGTTTCTTTTGCTGGGCGTCACGCACTGCGGCGCTGTCAGGGGCGGCATGATGCACCGGCCGGCTGTCGAGGATCACCCGATTGATCCCGCGCTGATGCAACCCCTGATTCAACAGCCGCTCTTCTTCGCCCTTGGCGAAGAAAGCCGGGTGACGTACTTCTACGCCGTAGGTGAATTCTTTCGGCAACCCGTCAAAGAACTGCCACATGCGCGGCAATTCATCCGGCCCAAATGCCGAGGGTAACTGCAACCAAAGCTGCCCGATACGCTGATGGACCGGGCTCAGGCAGTGATAAAATGCTTGCAGTTCGGCATCGCAGTTACGCAGTGCGGCCTTATGACTGATCTCTGAGGGGAACTTGAAACAAAAGCGAAAATCATCGGTGGTCATGTCGCGCCAGCGCTGAACGATCTCCAGCTTGGGTAACGCGTAGAAAGTCGTGTTACCTTCCACGCAGTTAAAATAGCGGCTGTAATCCGCCAGATCGCGCAGCCCGATGCGATTCCAGGCTGTGTGCTGCCACTGTGGTAGTCCGATGTAGATCAACGCGTCATCTTCCTTAATTTATCTCATCAGCTTACACGTTAACGTTACTGGTCGAGCGCGGCAAGGATTTCGCCGGTGCTGCGCACGCGAGCCAGGCGTGGGAAGATATTGTCGAAGGCAAACCGGTGCATCTCAGTATTTTGTGCGCTGCACAGGTCTTCGGCTATCACTAACTCGTAACCGTGCTCCCAGCCGGCGCGGGCGGTGGATTCCACGCCGATATTGGTGGCGATCCCGCCCAGCACCAAAGTTTTAATGCCGCGGCGGCGTAATTGCAAATCCAGTTCGGTACCGTAAAACGCGCCCCATTGACGTTTGGTCACCAGAATATCGCCGTCGCTGACCGCCAGAGATTCCGGGAATTCCCACCAGTTTGCCGGTAATCCGCCCGCCGGCGATGGCGTAGGTCTGTCCACCGGCTGTTTCAGCGCATCGGCAAATGTGTCGGACCAGCCGACGCGCACCAGGATCACCGGCGCGCCGAGCGAGCGAAAACGAGCTGCCAGTTGCGCGCCGTGGGCTACCACGCTTTCGGCACTGTGCGGCCCGCCGGCGTAAGGCAGAATGCCGTTTTGCAAATCAATCAGCACCAGCGCTGTGGTTTGAGCATCGAGTTTCAACATCGGGGTCTCCCGTTACTGGGTGGATAAAATATGCGCAGCCAGAACGGCGCGCTAAAACCAGGGTGAATTCAGGCTACGTGAAAAAAGGGTCACCGGTTAATGAGAAATTTGTTAATCAATGTGTTACTTCGGACAAAAACACGCCATTTAGTGCTGCAACAAAGCTGTGTTCGCACTTATCTGGAGCATGAATTTCCTTTATAATGATCGCCTTTTTTCAACACACTTTACTCCAACGAACTATGCCGATTTATGAATATGCATGTGGTGCTTGCAGCCTTCGGTTAGAGAAATTGCAAAAATTTTCCGATGCGCCGCTGACTGACTGTCCGGCGTGTGGGCAGCCCGCGTTAACCAAGTTGATTTCTTCCACGGGTTTCCAGTTAAAGGGCACCGGTTGGTATGCAACAGACTTCAAACCGGGTAATAAATAGAGTTCATCAGTTAACAGCCGCGTGGCCGGCGCAAAAGCCCGCGCGGAATCGGCTTAAGCCAAAAGGATAGCGTATGCGTACTGAATATTGCGGGCAATTGAATCTGTCCCACGTGGGCCAGGAAGTCACTTTGTGTGGTTGGGTCAACCGTCGTCGCGATCTGGGCGGCCTGATCTTTATTGATATGCGCGACCGCGAAGGCATCGTGCAGGTGTTCTTCGACCCGGACCAGAAAGCCGCGTTTGACAAGGCATACGACCTGCGCAACGAGTTCTGCATTCAGATTGTCGGCACCGTGCGTGCGCGTCCGGACAGCCAAATCAATAAAGATATGTCCACCGGGGAAGTGGAAGTGTTCGCTCATGCTCTGGAGATCATCAACCGCTCCGAGCCGTTGCCGTTGGACTCCAACCAGGTCAACACTGAAGAAGCGCGCCTGAAATACCGCTACCTGGATCTGCGTCGCCCGGAAATGGCCGATCGCCTGAAGACCCGCGCCAAAATCACCAGCTTCGTGCGTCGCTTTATGGACAGCAACGGCTTCCTCGACATCGAAACCCCGATGTTGACCAAAGCCACGCCGGAAGGTGCGCGTGACTACCTGGTGCCGAGCCGTGTGCACAAAGGTAAGTTTTATGCGTTGCCGCAGTCGCCACAGCTGTTCAAACAGCTGCTGATGATGTCGGGTTTTGATCGTTACTACCAAATCGTCAAATGCTTCCGCGATGAAGATCTGCGCGCTGACCGTCAGCCTGAATTTACCCAAATCGACGTTGAAACCTCTTTCATGACCGCCGATCAAGTGCGTGAAGTGATGGAGAAGTTGGCGCGTGACCTGTGGCTGGATGTGAAGGGCGTGGATCTGGGCGATTTCCCGGTCATGACCTTCGCCGAAGCTATGCGTCGCTATGGCTCCGACAAACCGGATCTGCGTAACCCGCTGGAGCTGGTGGACGTTGCCGATCTGGTGAAAGACGTTGAGTTCAAAGTGTTCTCCGGCCCGGCTAACGACGCCAAAGGCCGCGTAGCCGCTATCTGCGTTCCGGGCGGCGCGCAGCTGACCCGTAAGCTGATCGATGAGTACGGCACCTTCGTTAACATCTATGGCGCCAAAGGCCTGGCCTGGCTGAAGGTCAACGACCGTGCCGCCGGCATGGAAGGCGTACAAAGCCCGATCGCCAAATTCCTCAGCGCGGAAGTGCTGGAGGCGATCCTGGCGCGCACCAACGCGCAGACCGGCGACATCCTGTTCTTCGGCGCAGACAGCTTCAAGATTGTGACCGATGCGATGGGCGCGCTGCGTCTGAAACTGGGCCGTGATCTGCAACTGACCAAGCTGGACAGCTGGGCACCGCTGTGGGTGGTGGACTTCCCAATGTTCGAAGAAGACGGTGAGGGTGGCCTGGCGGCGATGCACCATCCGTTCACCGCACCGCGCGACATGAGCCCGGAAGAACTGAATTCGGCGCCAACCACGGCCATTGCCAATGCCTATGACATGGTGATCAACGGCTACGAAGTGGGCGGCGGTTCCGTGCGTATTCACCGCAGCGAAATGCAGCAGACGGTCTTCAGCATTCTGGGCATCAACGAACACGAACAGCGCGAGAAATTCGGCTTCCTGCTGGATGCATTGAAATACGGCACACCACCGCACGCCGGCCTGGCCTTTGGTCTGGACCGACTGGTGATGCTGCTGACCGGCACCGACAACATTCGTGACGTGATTGCCTTCCCGAAAACTACCGCGGCTGCCTGTCTGATGACCGAAGCGCCAAGCTTCGCCAACCCGGCGTCGTTGCAGGAGTTGGGGATTTGCGTGGTCAAGAAAGCCGCGTTACCGGAAGAGAACGAGTGATGAGCTACAAGCGGCCCGAGTCCATTTTGGTAGTGATTTACGCCAAATCCAGTGGACGGGTGCTGATGTTACAGCGGCGCGACGATACCGAATTCTGGCAGTCGGTTACCGGTAGCCTGGAGGAAAATGAGTCGCCGCCGCATGCCGCACGGCGTGAGGTCATGGAAGAAGTCGGCATCGATATCGAAGCAGAGAATCTGCCGTTGTTCGATTGCCAGCGTTGTGTGGAGTTTGAACTCTTTGTCCATTTGCGACATCGCTATGCCCCGGGAACCACGCGCAATAAAGAGCACTGGTTCTGTCTGGCGTTGCCTGAAGAGCGCGATCCGGTGATTACCGAGCATCATGCTTACCGCTGGCTTGAGGCGGCGCAAGCCGTGAAGTTGACCAAGTCCTGGAGCAATCAGCAGGCGATTGAAGAGTTTGTGATTAATTCAGTCCAGTAATTTTTTTCGGAGATTTTTTATGGCAGGTCATAGTAAGTGGGCCAACACAAAGCACCGTAAAGCTGCGCAGGATTCCAAGCGCGGTAAAATTTTCACCAAAATTATTCGCGAGCTGGTGACCGCCGCGAAACTGGGCGGTGGAGATCCAGGGGCTAACCCACGTCTGCGTGCGGCGATCGACAAGGCGCTGTCCAACAACATGACGCGCGACACCCTGAACCGCGCCATCGCGCGTGGCGTAGGCGGCGATGATGATTCCAACATGGAAACCATCATTTATGAAGGTTACGGTCCGGGCGGCACTGCCGTCATGATCGAATGCCTGAGCGACAACCGCAACCGTACCGTGGCCGAAGTGCGTCATGCCTTCACCAAATGCGGCGGTAACCTCGGCACCGACGGTTCCGTGGCTTATCTGTTCACCAAGAAGGGCGTAATCACTTATGCACCGGGCCTGGATGAAGACGCGGTGATGGAAGCGGCGCTGGAAGCCGGCGCTGAAGATATCGTCAGCTACGACGACGGTGTTATCGACGTATTCACCGCCTGGGAAAACCTGGGCGAGGTGAAAGATGCGCTGACTGCGGCCGGTTTCACCGCCGACTCGGCGGAAGTTTCCATGATCCCATCGACCAAGGCCGATATGGATGAAGAAACCGCGCCGAAGCTGTTGCGTTTGATCGACATGCTGGAAGACTGTGACGACGTGCAGGAGGTTTACCACAACGGCGAAATCTCCGACGAGGTTGCAGCGACGCTGTAATGGAGTGGCAGTACGGCGCTGCTCTGTGGCAGCGCCTGGCGATGTTAATGCTTAACGCAAGGTGGGTGTAGGGATGACGATCATATTGGGTATCGATCCCGGATCGCGCGTCACCGGTTATGGTCTCATTCGCCAGCAGGGCCGCCAACTGAGCTATATCGCCAGTGGCTGCATTCGCACCGTGGTGGATGACATGCCGACGCGGCTGAAATTGATCTACGCAGGCGTCAGTGAAATCATCACCCAGTTTAAACCTGATTTTTTCGCTATCGAACAGGTGTTTATGGCGAAGAACCCGGATTCGGCGCTCAAACTCGGGCAGGCGCGCGGCGTGGCGATCGTTGCTGCCGTGAACCAGGATCTGGAAGTGTTTGAATATGCGGCGCGTCAGGTGAAGCAAACGGTGGTCGGCACCGGTGCGGCAGAGAAGGCGCAGGTGCAGCACATGGTGCGCTCGCTGCTTAAACTGTCGGCCAACCCCCAGGCGGACGCCGCCGATGCGCTGGCTATCGCCATCACTCACTGCCATCTCAGCCAAAACGTGCTGCGAATGAGCGAAGGGCGGTTAAACCTGGCTCGTGGCCGTTTAAAGTAGCGCTTGAACAGTGACAACTCAGGCTGGATATTCATCCAGCCTTTTTTATGTTATAAGCTTTACCAGCACGGCATGGCAGTCGGTCATGCTCAAGAATTCTGCAGGAGGGTAAATGATAGGTCGTCTCAGAGGATATATTCTGGAAAAACAGCCGCCGCTGGTGTTACTGGAGGCAAACGGCGTGGGCTATGAAGTGCATATGCCCATGACCTGCTTTTATGAGCTGCCGGACCTGGGGCAAGAAGCTATCGTATTTACCCAATTTGTGGTGCGCGAAGACGCGCAGCTATTGTACGGCTTCAACGATAAACAAGAGCGCGCACTGTTCCGCGAGTTGATTAAAGTGAACGGCGTGGGCCCAAAACTGGCGCTGGCTATCCTGTCCGGGATGTCCGCACAGCAGTTTGTCAGCGCGGTAGAACGTGAAGAGATCACCACATTGGTGAAATTGCCGGGAGTGGGCAAGAAAACCGCCGAGCGGCTGGTGGTCGAAATGAAAGACCGCTTCAAAGGGCTTAATGGCGATCTGTTCAATAACAGCAGCGAAATCACGCTGCCCGCTTCGGCGACGCAGGCGGCCGAGCTGGACGCGGAAGCAGAAGCCGCTTCTGCACTGGTGGCATTGGGCTATAAACCGCAGGAAGCCAGCCGCATGGTCAGCAAAATCGCCAAGCCGGGCGCCGATTGCGAAACCCTGATCCGCGACGCGCTGCGCGCCGCACTGTAAGGTTGATAAGGGATAGAGAATGATTGAAGCCGATCGCCTGATTTCTGCTGAGCCGATCAACGAAGAAGAAATTCTTGATCGCGCCATTCGGCCAAAACTGCTGACGGAATATGTCGGCCAGCCGCACGTGCGTGAGCAGATGGAAATCTTTATTCAGGCGGCCAAGCAGCGTGGCGACGCGCTGGACCATTTGCTGATCTTCGGCCCGCCAGGGCTGGGTAAAACCACGCTGGCGAACATCGTCGCCAATGAGATGGGCGTTAACCTGCGCACTACCTCCGGCCCGGTGTTGGAGAAGGCGGGCGATTTGGCGGCTATGCTGACCAACCTCGAACCGCACGACGTCTTGTTTATCGATGAGATCCATCGTCTGTCGCCGGTGGTCGAAGAAGTATTGTATCCGGCAATGGAAGATTACCAACTGGATATCATGATCGGCGAAGGCCCGGCTGCGCGTTCGATCAAACTCGATCTGCCGCCCTTTACGCTGGTGGGCGCTACCACCCGTGCCGGTTCTTTGACCTCGCCGCTGCGCGATCGCTTCGGCATTGTGCAGCGCCTGGAGTTCTATCAGGTTGCCGATTTGCAGCATATCGTTTCACGCAGCGCCAACTGCCTGGGGCTGGATCTCTCGGAAGAGGGCGCTCACCAGGTGGCTCGTCGGGCACGCGGAACGCCGCGTATCGCCAACCGCTTGCTGCGCAGGGTGCGCGACTTTGCCGAGGTCCGGGCCAACGGCGTGATCAATGGCGAAGTTGCGATGCAGGCGCTGGACATGCTGAACGTTGATGCCGAAGGTTTCGACTACATGGATCGCAAGCTGTTGCTGGCGATAATCGACAAGTTCGCCGGCGGGCCGGTGGGCCTAGATAACCTGGCGGCGGCGATTGGCGAGGAGCGCGAAACCATCGAAGACGTTATTGAACCCTTCCTGATCCAGCAGGGTTTTATCCAGCGAACGCCGCGTGGACGAATGGCGACCAATCATGCCTATAAACACTTTGGCATTGCGCGCGAAGAGTAAGCATTAAAACATTAAAAAGGGCCGCGGATGCGGCCCTTGTTACGTCTGTCGGCAGCCCGGTATCAGGCCTGCTGCTTCCTGAATAAACTCAGCACAAACAGCACCGCAGCGCTCAGCACTACCGAGGGGCCTGCCGGGGTATCGTAAAATGCCGAGAAGGCCAGCCCGCCAGTGACGGCCAGCATGCCTACCAGTACCGCATAACCGGCCATCTGCTCAGGCGTGCGGGCGAATCGACGTGCCGTGGCCGCCGGTATAATCAGCAAAGAAGTGATGATCAGTGCGCCGACGAACTTCATCGCCAGACCAATGGTCAGAGCGGTGACCAGCATCAGCACGGTGCGCGCCCGCACCAGATTAACGCCGTCTACGTGCGCCAGCTCAGGACTGATGGTCATCGACAGCAGGTTGCGCCACTGCCACCACAGAATCAGCAGCACGATGCTGACGCCGATGCCAATCATCCAGATATCGCTAAAGGTGACAGACAACAGATCGCCAAACAGATAGGCCATCAGATCGACCCGCACATTGGACATTAACGCCACAACCACCAGACCCAGCGACAACGCGCTGTGCGCCATAATGCCGAGCAGGGTATCAACGGAAAGCTGCGGCCGACGCTCCAGCCATACCAGCACCAGAGCCAGAGCCAGCGTTACGGCAATCACCGCATAGAAAGGATTCACATCCAACAGCAGGCCGAAGGCCACACCCAACAGAGAGGCGTGCGCCAAGGTATCGCCAAAGTAGGACATTCGACGCCAGACAACAAATGAGCCTAGCGGACCTGCGGCTCCCGCCAACAGCACCCCGGCCAGCCAGCCGGGTAATAACAGTTCGATCATGCCTCACGGCCCCCGGTTTTTTTCAACACAATGCGTCCTTGCAGGTCGTGACGGTGATTATGATGGTGGCGATAAACCGCCAGCTGTTCCGCTCCCCGGTTACCAAACATGGCGATAAATTCAGGGTGCATCGACACCACTTCCGGTGCGCCGGAACAGCAGATGTGTTGGTTGAGGCACAGCACCTCATCGGTTTTCGCCATTACCAGATGCAGGTCATGGGAAACCATCAATACCGCGCAACCCAGCTCTTTACGCAGTTGATCGATCAGATCGTACAACGCCAGTTGACCATTGACGTCGACCCCCTGCGTCGGTTCATCCAGCACCAGCAACTGAGGTTTATTCAACAGCGCACGTGCCAGCAGCACCCTTTGGTTTTCGCCGCCGGAAAGCTTTTGCATCGGTTGATCGAGCAGATGGGCCGCTTGCACGCGTTTCAGAGCCGGCAGGATATCGGCCTTTTTGACGCCGGGTTTCAAGCGCATAAAACGGCTGACGGTAAGCGGCAGGGTGGCATCGAGGTGCAGTTTTTGCGGCACATAGCCGATACGCAGGCCAGGTTCGCGCTCAAGCGTGCCTTCGGTTGGCGCAATGAGCCCCAACACCACCCGCACCAGCGTAGATTTACCCGCGCCGTTTGGGCCGAGCAGCGTCAGAATACGGCCCGGCTGGAGGCTGAGCGAAATATTCGACAGGACCTTGCGGCTACCAAAGGAGACGGTGATATTTTTTAGCGTTGTCAGTGTAGACATCTCGTGATTACATTTTGCAGAACTAACCGAATGTTATAATATCACGCCTTGCTGATGAAAACGACGGGATTACTGAGAATGGCACAGAAAAATAAATGGCTGCAACGCACGCTGCTGGCCAGCGCATTGATGATGGCCGGGCCGCTGAACAGCGCTTATGCCGCGGTGGTGACTTCCATTCGTCCGCTGGGGTTTATCGCTTCTGCGATAGCCGACGGCGTGACGTCAACCGAGGTGTTGCTGCCGGATGGCGCTTCGCCGCATGATTTTGCTCTGCGGCCTTCCGACATTCAGCGCCTGCGCGCCGCCGATCTGGTGGTGTGGGTAGGGCCGGACATGGAAGCCTTTCTGACCAAATCGCTCACCCCGGTATCGGCCAATCGTCAGTTGGCCATCAGTGAACTGAGCGGGGTGAAGCCCCTGTTGATGAAGGGGGACGACGACGATCATGGAGATGAACATGCCGGGGATGCGCATAACCATGCAGATCATGGCGAAGATGATGGACATCATCACGGCGAATATAATATGCACGTTTGGTTATCCCCGGAAGTGGCAAAAGTGACCGCGATCGCGATTCACGACAGGTTATTGGAACTTATGCCGCAAAATAAGGACAAATTAGACGCAAACCTGCGCCAGTTCGAGAATCTGCTGACGCAAACTGACAAAAATGTTGGTAACATGCTTAGGCCTGTGCGAGGCAAGGGATATTTTGTTTTTCATGATGCTTACGGCTACTTTGAAAAACACTTCGGCTTGAGCCCAATGGGCCATTTTACCGTTAATCCCGAAATACAGCCTGGAGCACAGCGCCTACACCAAATTCGAACACAGTTGGTTGAGCACAAAGCAGTCTGCGTTTTTGCTGAGCCACAATTCAGGCCGGCCGTAATCAATGCCGTTGCCAAGGGTACCAAAGTGCGTTCTGGAACGCTGGACCCGCTGGGCACCGGCATCGCACTGGGGAAAGACAGCTACGGGAACTTCCTGACTCAGCTGTCAAACCAGTACGTGAGCTGCCTGAAGTAAAGATTATGAGGAAAATATCGAGTGCAGCAGATAGTCCGAACTATCGCTCTGGCGTATAACAATCTGCCACGGCCCCATCGCGTCATGCTGGGGTCGCTGACAGTGGTTACACTGGCCGTCGCCGTTTGGCGGCCTTTTGTTTATCACCCAGAACATAACCCCATCGTAAAGAACATCGAATTAGAATCCAGCCAGTTACGGTCCTTACTGCCAGAAGCCAGTGAGCCGATCGACCTTGACCAAGCCACTCCCGATGATGACATCCCACAGGATGAACTGGACCAGAAGGTCGCCGGCGAAGATGGCGTGCATGAATATGTAGTTTCTACCGGCGATACGCTGGGCAGCATTCTGACCCAGTACGGCATAGATATGTCGGACGTCTCTATGCTGGCATCGCAAAATCGCGATCTGCGTAATCTGAAGATCGGTCAGCAACTGTCGTGGACGGTAAACGATGCCGGTGATCTGCAGCGTTTGACCTGGGAAGTCTCCCGGCGTGAAACCCGCACCTACGATCGCGTAGGCAATAGTTTCAAAGAAACCCAGGAAGCCCAGCAGGGTGAATGGCGTAATAACGTGATCAGCGGCCGCCTCAACGGCAGCTTCGTCAGCAGCGCCAGTGCTGCCGGCTTGAGCCGCGCTGAAATCAACGCGGTAATCAAAGCGCTGCAGTGGCAGTTGGATTTCCGCAAACTGCGCAAGGGCGATCAATTCTCGGTATTGATGTCACGCGAACACTTTGACGGCAAGAGCGCGCAAAGCCAGTTGCTGGGTGTGCGCATGCGTTCCGGCGGCAAAGATTACTACGCCATCCGCGCTGAAGACGGCAAATTCTACGATCGTCAGGGCTCCGGCCTGGCGCGCGGTTTTATGCGTTTCCCAACCATGAAGCAGTTCCGCATTTCTTCAAACTTCAATCCGCGCCGGGTGAATCCGGTGACCGGGCGCATTGCGCCGCACAAAGGCGTCGACTTTGCGATGCCGGTTGGCACCCCGGTGCTGGCGGTGGGTGACGGTGAAGTATTGATCGCTAAACGCAGCGGTGCCGCAGGCAACTATGTGGCGATCCGTCATGGCCGTCAGTACACCACACGTTATATGCACCTGAAAAAACTGCTGGTTAAACCAGGGCAAAAGGTCAAACGTGGCGACCGCATCGCGTTATCGGGTAACACCGGCCGTTCTACCGGGCCGCACCTGCATTTCGAAATGTGGACCAACCAACAGGCGGTCAACCCGTTGACGGCGAAACTGCCGCGTTCCGAAGGGTTGAGCGGTAAAGACCGCAGCGATTATCTGGCGCAGGTGAAGGAAGTGGTTCCTCAACTGCAGTTGGACTAATCCTTTTGTTCGGGCGCGCTGCCGCGCCAGTGATTCCATCGGCCTGATTGCGGGCCGATGTTGTTTTATATTGGCGCTTCGTCGTTGTTAATTGCAAAATCAGTCTTTGCAATTATGATTAGCCGAACCGCTAAGTTAAGAGCTTGTGCATGCAAAACGAGAAAAAATCGAACCTGGAGTTCATCCCGCAATTTCAAAAAGCCTTTTACCATCCACGCTACTGGGGCGTTTGGCTGGGAACCGGGCTGATGGCCGGCATTTCACTGATCCCTGCGCGCTTGCGCGATCCGGTGCTAGGTGCAGTTGGCAAACTGGTCGGCAAGGTGGCAAAAAGCGCCCGCCGCCGTGCGCGTATCAACCTGCTGTATTGCCTGCCGGAAGTGTCGGAAAACGAACGCGAGCACATTATTGACGAGATGTTCGCCACCGCGCCGCAATCAATGATTCTGATGGCGGAACTGGCCTGCACCAAACCGGAAAAAGTGCTGAAGCGCGTGCGTTGGCACGGCGAAGAGGTGCTGGATAAAATCCGCGAAGAAGGTCGCAACGTGATTTTCCTGGTGCCGCACGGATGGGCGGTGGATGTCCCCGCAATGCTGATGGCGGCACGTGGTCAGCCGATGGCGGCAATGTTCCACAACCAAAGCAACCCTTTGGTGGATTATCTGTGGAATGCGGTGCGCCGTAAGTTTGGCGGCCGAATGCATGCGCGCAATGACGGCATCAAGCCGTTTATCAGCTCGGTGCGTCAGGGGTATTGGGGCTATTATCTGCCCGATCAGGATCACGGCGCCGAGCATAGCGAGTTCGTCGACTTTTTTGCGACCTACAAAGCGACGCTGCCCGCGGTGGGGCGCCTGATGAAGGTGTGCCGTGCGGCAATAGTGCCTTTGTTCCCGGTGTATGACGGCAAAACCAGCATGCTGGATATCCATATTCGCCCGCCGATGGATGATTTGGCCACGGCCGATGACCCCTATATTGCGCGCCGCATGAATGAAGAAGTGGAGAATTTGGTGGGGCCGAACCCAGAGCAATACACCTGGATCCTCAAACTGCTGAAAACGCGTAAAGAAGGGGAAACAGAGCCCTATTCACGCGACGATTTGTACCGCTAAGCGGCACAGTCGCTTCCGGCCACAAGGGCCAGCCATCGAAAGGTGGCTGGCCCTTTGTTTTTACTGCGCTTATATATGCACCATACAGCCTTGCGCCATCAATGGCTCCAGCACCGCAGGCATTTGGGCGAAGTTGTTCCAGCGCAAATCTAATCGCCGCAGACGAGTCAATGCCGCCATGCTGTCCGGCAGCTCACTCAACCGGTTAGCGCGCAGGTCAAGCGTGGTGAGCGCCGTTAGTTGACCGAAACAGCCTGGCAACTGCCGTAGCTGATTAGCGCGCAGATTGAGGTCGGTCAGGCTGGCTAAGTGGCAGAATGCCGCAGGCAGCCTGCTGATGGCGTTATTTTCCACGTCCAGCACCGCCAGTTCAGACAATTGCGAGATCTCTTCCGGCAGCGTTTCCAGACGATTATTCATCAGGTGCAGTTCCTGCAGCGCGCTCAACTGGCCGATGGCGGCCGGCAACGCGGTAATCTGGTTGTTATACAGCCTCAGTTCCTGCAGGCCGCTCAATTGAACGATAGCAGCCGGCAGTTCGCTCAGTAGGTTATCGGTCACGTTTAGATAGCGCAATTTATGCAAACGGCCCAGCTCTATGGGGAGCGTGCTGAAAGCGTTGTCGCTCAGATAAAGATAGGTCAGTTCGCTGAGTTGGCCGATGCTGGCAGGCACGCGCTCGGCTTTGTTGTGACCGCAATCCAGCATCGCCAGTTTTTGCCATTGGCCGAGCTCTTCCGGCAGTTCACTGAGTTGGTTGCAGGAGATATTCAGTACCTGCAGCGCACGATGCTGAAAGATCTGCGCCGGAAACTGGCGGAGGCGATTGCCGTACAGGCTGATTTTCAGCAATGCGCTGCCCTGCAGGCGGTCATCGTCCAGGCTTTCCAGCCCCTGGCCGTCAAGATCCAATGCAAGCGAACTGCTGTTTTGCTGTGGGTGTTGATGAAGCATCTTGGCTCTCCGTTTGCCTTAGCGGCGACTGGAGACGAGTTTATCAGGCGGAAAGGGCGGTGCGGGAAAAAATGCCGGCCGCGTTAACGGCCGGCGGCAAGCGAGATTATTCTACGCGCAGGATACGGCTGGTGTTGGTGGTGCCAACGGTTTCCATCACGTCGCCCTGTGTCACGATCACCAGGTCGCCGGAAACCAGGAAGCCTTTGTCGCGCAGGCGATTCACGGCGTCATTGGCCGCGATGACGCCGTCGTTGTGGCTGTCGAAGTAAACCGGCGTAACGCCGCGATACAGCGCCGTCAGGTTCAGCGTGTGCTCATGACGTGACATGGCGAAGATCGGCAGTCCGGAGCTGATACGTGACATCATCAGCGCAGTGCGGCCCGATTCTGTCATGGCGATCAGTGCAGTCACGCCTTTCAGGTGGTTGGCGGCGTACATTGAAGACATGGCAATGGCTTCTTCGATGTTGTCGAACTGTACGTCCAAACGGTGTTTGGAGACGTTGATGCTTGGGATTTTTTCAGCGCCCAGACAAACGCGCGCCATCGCCGCCACGGTCTCCGCCGGGTACTGGCCCGCAGCGGTTTCGGCAGACAGCATTACGGCGTCGGTGCCATCCAGCACGGCGTTCGCCACGTCCATGACTTCGGCGCGGGTTGGCATCGGGTTGGTGATCATCGATTCCATCATCTGGGTCGCGGTAATGACGGCGCGGTTCAGCGTGCGGGCGCGACGGATCAGTTTTTTCTGAATGCCGACCAGTTCCGGATCGCCGATTTCAACGCCCAGGTCACCACGGGCGACCATCACTACGTCGGAAGCCAAGATGATGTCGTCCATTGCTTCGTCGCTGCACACGGCTTCGGCGCGTTCAACTTTAGAAACGATCTTGGCGTTGCAACCTGCATCGCGCGCCAGACGGCGTGCGTAGTTCAGGTCTTCGCCGGTACGCGGGAAGGAAACCGCCAGATAGTCGACGCCGATTTTTGCCGCGGTAATGATATCGGCTTTATCTTTCTCGGTCAGGGCTTCTGCGGACAGGCCACCGCCCAGTTTGTTGATGCCTTTGTTGTTGGACAGCGGGCCGCCAACGGTCACTTCGGTAAACACTTTCATGCCCTGAACTTCGAGCACTTTCAACTGTACGCGGCCATCGTCCAGCAGCAATACGTCGCCCGGCACCACGTCGGCAGGCAGGCCTTTATAGTCGATACCGACTTTTTCTTTATCGCCTTCGCCTTTTGCCATGTTGGCATCGAGCAGAAATTTGTCACCGATATTGAGGAAGATTTTGCCTTCCTTAAAGGTGGAAACACGGATTTTCGGCCCTTGCAGGTCGCCCAGAATAGCGACGTGACGCCCCAGTTTGGCAGCGATTTCGCGCACTTTGTCTGCGCGAGCCTGGTGATCTTCCGCGCTGCCATGGGAAAAGTTGAGCCGAACCACGTTAGCGCCGGCAGCAATGATCTTTTCAAGATTATTGTCGCGGTCAGTAGCCGGGCCTAGGGTGGTAACAATTTTGGTTCTTCTGAGCCGTCTGGACATGTATTACTCCGTTGACTGGTGAAGCAAAGTATTGGTGTTGCGATAACGTCGGATAACGAAACCAGGAGTGAAATGTAATTTTACTACACTGATGTTTCACCCGGGTTACCCGCATGAGCGTTTTACAGGTACTGCCTCTAAGACTGCCGTTCAAATTTTTCGGCAGGTTTTTTTACATCGGTTACGAGTCGAAATTATTCGGGATAACTGCGCCCTTATCAAAGCGCGATTCTTTCAATGCTTCCTTGACCCGCTTCAAGTTATCTCTGAATTTAGCCCCTCTGCGCAAGGTAAATCCGGTAGCCAGAACGTCGATGAGCGTTAATTGCGCAATTCGGGACACCATCGGCATATAAACGTCTGTGTCTTCCGGCACATCGAGCAGCAGAGAAAGCGTCGCCGCATGGGCGAGGGGGGTATCGCGTGAGGTGATGGCGATCACCGTGGCGTCGTTTTCGCGCGCCAGTTGCGCCATTTCAACCAGGTTTTTGGTGCGGCCGGTATGGGAAATTAATACCACCACGTCGCCTTCGCTGGAGTTCATGCATCCCATGCGTTGCATGACGATGTCATCGAAGTAGACCACCGGGATATTAAAACGGAAAAATTTGTTCATCGCGTCGTGGGCGACTGCCGCCGACGCGCCTAAACCAAAGAAAGAGATCTTTTTTGCCTGCGTAAGCAGGTCAACCGCACGATTGATTGCGGCAATATCCAAATTTGCCTTTACTGTATCCAGGCAGGCCATCACCGATTCGAATATTTTACCGGTGTAGGAGTCCACACTGTCATCTTCCTCCACGTTACGATTTACGTACGGGGTGCCGTTGGCCAGGCTTTGCGCCAGATGCAGCTTAAAATCGGGGAAGCCCTTGGTATCGAGACGGCGACAAAAACGGTTGACGGTGGGTTCGCTGACGTCCGCCATCTTGGCCAGCGTGGCGATACTGGAGTGAATGGCGGTTTGTGGGGAGGCCAGGATCACCTCGGCGACTTTCCTTTCAGATTTGCTCAGGAGCTCCAGATGGCTCTGGATTTTTTCCAGCGTATTCATATAACGAGAGTCACTCATGGTTTTATACCCGCAGTCTTTCAAGCTGCCACTTGGAATCCATCGGATATGTCGATTTCAATCAAAGGAGAAATCAATGCCGGTTTAATGAAAATATACTACGTGCCGGTAACCGTTGGCAGTCTCGACAGAGGGTATGCAGACTTTTTTCATCAGAACATGACCTGTGTCTAACTTTCATAATGGTAAAAGAGCGTCAAAAAAGACAGAAAATTACAGTTTTTAGTTTCGTCAGCGACGTTTACGCCCGATCGCACTTAACACTGGAGTTTCTGGGGCTTTTTTTCTGCTTTTGATCCGGGTTTACTGGCCGTAGTCAAAGAGAGTACATTAGTAATGTAAGAAAATTACAAATATCCTGCAACGAGGAGATGAACATGGCGGTAACCTCTACAGCCCAGGCGTGTGACCTGGTTATTTTCGGCGCGAAAGGCGATTTGGCGCGTCGTAAGCTGCTGCCTTCCCTGTACCAGTTAGAAAAAGCCGGCCATATCCACCCGGAAACCCGGATTATCGGCGTTGGCCGTGCCGAGTGGGATAAAGAAGCCTATATCAAGGTGGTCAAGGAAGCGCTTGGCACCTTTATGAAAGAAAAACTGGATGACGAACTCTGGGCTACGCTGAGCGCGCGCCTGGATTTCTGCAACCTGGATGTGAACGACAGCAAAAACTTTACCAAACTGGGTAAAATGCTGGACCAGAAGCATCGCACCACCATCAACTACTTCGCCATGCCGCCAAGCACTTTCGGCGCGATCTGCAAAGGGCTGGGCGAGGCAAAACTGAATCACGATCCGGCGCGTGTCGTGATGGAAAAACCGTTGGGCACCGATCTGGCGTCTTCCCGCGTGATCAACGATCAGGTGGCGGAGTACTTCAACGAGTCCCAGGTTTACCGTATTGACCACTACCTAGGTAAAGAGACTGTACTGAACCTGCTGGCGCTGCGTTTTGCCAACTCGTTGTTTGCCTCCAACTGGGACAACCGCACTATCGATTCCGTACAAATCACCGTGGCGGAAGAGGTGGGCATCGAAGGGCGCTGGGGCTACTTTGACCAGGCCGGCCAGATGCGCGACATGATCCAGAACCACCTGCTGCAAATTCTGACAATGATCGCCATGTCGCCGCCGGCGGATCTGACCACCGATCGCATTCGTGACGAGAAAGTGAAGGTATTGCGCTCGCTGCGCCGCATTAATCAGACCAACGTGCGTGAAACCACGGTGCGTGGCCAATACACCGCCGGTTTTGTGCAGGGCAAAAAAGTGCCGGGCTACCTGGAAGAGGAAGGGGCGAACAAAAGCAGCAACACCGAAACCTTCGTTTCTATCCGCGTGGATATCGACAACTGGCAGTGGGCCGGCGTGCCGTTCTACCTGCGTACCGGTAAACGCCTGCCGACCAAATGTTCTGAAGTGGTGGTTTACTTCAAGAACCCGCCGTTGAACCTGTTCAGCGATTCTTACCAGCAACTGCCGCAGAACAAGTTGACCATTCGACTGCAGCCGGATGAAGGTATCGAGATCCAGGTACTGAATAAGGTGCCGGGGTTGGATCACAAGCACCGCCTGCAAACCACCAAGCTGGATCTGAGTTTCTCGGAAACCTTTAACCAGGAGCACGTGGCAGACGCCTACGAGCGTTTGTTGCTGGAGACCATGCGCGGCATTCAGGCGCTGTTCGTGCGCCGTGACGAGGTGGAAGAGGCCTGGAAATGGGTAGACTCCATCATGGACGCATGGAAAGCGGACAACGAAGCGCCGAAGCCTTACCAGTCCGGCACCTGGGGCCCGGTAGCCTCGGTCGCGATGATCACCCGCGATGGCCGTTCCTGGAACGAGTTCGAGTAACGACGCCGCCGGCAGCTTATCTGCCGGCATTTTTTTGCCCGCAGAACGCGGGATAGCAACCTCACTTAGGGTACGGCCGGACGTCCGCATACACTTGCGGAGCCCTGTGGCAGGGGCGTGCCATTTATAAACCGTAAGTAGTGGAGACGTAATAATGAAAAACTGGAAAACCAGCGCAGAACAGATCCTGACGGCGGGCCCGGTGGTTCCGGTCATTGTGATCAATAAACTGGAACATGCGGTGCCGCTGGCCAAGGCGCTGGTCGCCGGTGGCGTTCGCGTGCTGGAGGTGACGTTACGTACCGCCTGCGCCATGGAGGCGATCCGCGCCATTGCCAAAGAGGTGCCGGAGGCGATTATCGGCGCAGGTACGGTAATTAATCCCCAACAGTTGCAAGAGGTGACCGAGGCCGGTGCGCAATTCGCTATCAGCCCAGGTCTGACCGAGGCGTTGTTGAAAGCCGCTACCGCAGGGACTATTCCGTTAATTCCGGGCATCAGCACCGTTTCAGAGCTGATGCTGGGCATGGATTACGGCCTGCGCGAGTTCAAGTTCTTCCCGGCAGAAGCCAACGGCGGCGTAAAAGCGTTGCAGGCTATCGGCGGCCCATTCCCGCAGGTGCGTTTTTGTCCGACCGGTGGCATCACGCCGAATAACTACCGAGATTACCTGGCGCTGAAAAGCGTGCTGTGCATCGGTGGATCCTGGCTGGTGCCGGCCGACGCGTTGGAGAGCGGCGACTACGAACGCATCAGCGAACTGGCGCGCAGCGCCGTCAAGGGCGCAGCGTTGTAACCCGCGCCGCGCCTGGGATTGGCGATTATTTGCCCACCTTTGAAATCGTCAAGGTTCAACGGCCCGTTGAACCTTTTTTTATTTTTAAAATGCTTAACTTTCTTATTTTTAACCCGTTTTTTTCTGCTTTTTGTGAAAACGGCAGTTTGCTTTCTTATTTTGGCTATGGTACAAATATCGCAGTTGAAAATTTTACTTTTATGAGGATATTGGGCAAATCGCACGGTGTGCGGCTGAGAATAGAGAATAATTATGATGAAACTTAACGGAACTACCCTCAGAACCTCTACTTGCCAGCTTTTCCTTTCTGCCATCCTTGCCAGTGAGCATCACTGGTGCAGCGAGCTATAGCGTCTTTCTCCCTTAACCGGTGCTGGTGACAGGCTCAGTCCTTCGTCATTCCGCGTAGCCGGGCAAACATTTTTATTACGTTTGGGTCAATTTATCCCCAGGGATCTCTGCGTCGCCAGCGCTTTATTGCGCCTGTCCGACGAGATAAATCGGGATAAATACGCCTTAGCGTGCGTTATTCGCCGTTTGGGAGAAAAATTATGATTTATTGGATCTTTTTAGGTTTGGCTATCGTGGCCGAAATTATCGGTACCCTGTCGATGAAATACGCCAGTATCAGCGGCGGCATGACCGGGCATATCGTGATGTATGTGATGATCACCGCTTCTTACGTAATGCTGTCGCTGGCGATAAAACGCGTCGCCCTTGGCGTGGCCTATGCGCTGTGGGAAGGTATCGGTATCCTGTTTATTACTCTGTTCAGCGTGTTGTGGTTTGATGAGCCGATCTCTGCGTTGAAAGTGCTGGGGCTGGTGACGCTGATTGCCGGCATCATGCTGGTGAAATCCGGCACCCGCAAGGCACGAAAACAGGTCAGCCCACGAGGTAACAACCATGCAACAGCTTGAGTTGTACCACATCGGGTTTCTGGCACTGGCGATAGTCCTGGAAATTGTCGCCAACATCTTTCTGAAAATGTCGGACGGCTTCCGTAAAGTATGGATGGGTCTGTTGTCTCTGCTGTCGGTGCTGGGTGCGTTCAGTGCGCTGGCGCAAGCGGTGAAGGGGATTGATCTGTCGGTGGCCTATGCGCTCTGGGGCGGTTTCGGTATTGCCGCGACCATCGCCGCCGGTTGGATCCTGTTCGGTCAGCGCCTGAATGCCAAGGGCTGGATCGGCCTGGTGCTGCTGCTGGTCGGTATGGTGATCATCAAACTGGCTTAATCAGCGCGCAGAATGACAACATAAAAACCGCAGGGGTCACTCCCTGCGGTTTTTTGTTTACAGCGCGGCGATAATCTTGATTTCAACCTTGTACTTCGGGTTCATCAATTTGGCCTGCACGGTACAGCGTACAGGTGCGCTGCCGGCAACCACCCAGGCATCCCAAGCGGCGTTCATCGCGGCGAAATCTGCGGCGTCTGCCAGGAAAATAGTGGCGTCCAATATCCGGCTCTTGTCGGAACCAACGCGGGCCAGCAGCACGTCAATGGCTGCCAGGGTATTTGCCGTCTGTGCGGTGGCGTCGTCATCCAGATTTTCCGGTACGCTGGTGTAATAGACGGTGTCGTTGTGGATCACAGCTTCGGACCAGCGTTGGTCGGGATCAATGCGTTCGATGTTCATTCAGTTATCTCCATATCATCATCACCTTAAGGGTAACACAGCCGTCGGCAGAAATACGTGACGATAAATCCGTCGTCTTTCAAGCTGCAGTGCGGCTTGCAAGCCATAGGGTAAAAGTCTGTGGTAGCCGTGCGGCAGGATTGGCATAATCACCGCTGAATTACACTGGCAGAGAGATAGCGTGACGGACGATTTCGCAACAGACGGCGCACTGGCGCAGGCAATCAAGGGTTTCAAACCGCGTGAAGCTCAGCGGCAGATGGCGGAAGCGGTCACCGAGGCCATTAATTTCAAACAGGAGCTGGTGGTCGAAGCGGGCACCGGTACCGGTAAAACCTTCGCCTATTTGGTGCCGGCGCTGCGTGCCGATCGCAAAGTGATTATTTCCACCGGTTCAAAAGCCCTGCAGGACCAGCTTTATGCGCGCGATCTGCCTACCGTCGCCAAAGCGCTCAAGTACAAAGGCAAGATGGCGCTGTTGAAAGGGCGTTCCAACTACCTGTGTCTGGAGCGTCTGGAGCAACAATCGATGGCCGGCGGTGAGCTGGCCGGACAGACGCTGATCGATCTGGTCCATTTGCGCAAATGGTCATCATTGACCAAAGAGGGCGACATCAGCAGTTGCAGCGACGTGGCGGAAGACAGCTTTATCTGGCCGCTGGTGACCAGCACCAACGACAACTGCCTGGGCAGCGACTGCCCGTTGTATAAAGATTGCTTTGTGGTCAAGGCTCGCCGTCGTGCCATGGATGCCGACGTTATCGTGGTGAACCATCATCTGTTTCTGGCGGATATGGTGGTGAAAGAGGGCGGATTTGCCGAGTTAATCCCCGAGGCTGACGTGATGATTTTCGACGAAGCCCATCAGATCCCCGACATCGCCAGCCAGTATTTCGGCAAGCAACTGACCAGCCGCCAACTGCTGGATCTCGCTAAAGACATTACTATTGCCTACCGCACCGAAGTGCGCGACGCCGCACAGTTGCAAAAAAGCGCCGATCGCCTCAGCCAGAGTACCCAGGATTTCCGTTTGATGTTGGGGGAGCCGGGGTTTCGCGGCAACCTGCGCGACGTGCTTGGCCAACCGAACGTGCAGCGCGCCTTGCTGCTGCTCGATGATGCATTGGAGCTGTGCTACGACGTGGTTAAACTGTCTCTTGGACGCTCGGCCTTGCTGGACGCCGCCTTCGAGCGCGCCACGCTGTATCGCGCACGCCTCAAACGATTGAAAGAGGTCAACGAGCCGGGTTTCAGCTACTGGTATGAATGCAATTCACGCCATTTCGTGTTGGCACTGACGCCGCTGACGGTGGCGGATCGTTTTCGTGAGCTGCTGGATGAGAAACCGGGCAGCTGGATTTTTACCTCGGCAACGCTGTCGGTCAACGAGCAGATGGGGCATTTTACCGAGCGGTTGGGCCTGACCAAAGCCAAAACCTTGTTGTTGGCCAGCCCGTTCGACTACGCCAACCAGGCCTTGCTGTGCGTACCGCGTTTTCTGCCTTCGCCGAATCAACCCGGCGGTGCCCGCCAGTTGGCGCGCATGCTGCGGCCGTTGATTGAAGCCAACAACGGCCGCTGTTTCTTCCTTTGCACTTCGCACCAGATGATGCGTGAACTGGCGGAGGAGTTCCGTGCCACCATGACGCTGCCGGTACTGTTGCAAGGGGAAACCAGTAAAGGCCAACTGTTGGCGCAGTTTGTCGAGGCCGGCAACGCGTTGTTGGTGGCGACCAGCAGTTTCTGGGAAGGGGTTGACGTGCGCGGTGACGCTTTGTCATGCGTGATCATCGACAAACTGCCGTTTACCTCGCCCGACGATCCGCTGTTGAAGGCGCGAATTGAAGATTGCCGGCTGCGCGGCGGCGATCCGTTCAACGACGTGCAATTGCCGGATGCGGTCATTACCCTGAAGCAGGGGGTCGGACGCCTGATCCGCGATACTGACGATCGCGGTGTGCTGGTGATCTGCGATAACCGTCTGGTGATGCGGCCTTATGGCGAGGTGTTCCTCAATAGCCTGCCGCCGACGCCGCGCACCCGGGATATCGCTCAGGCGATTGCCTTCCTGCAGGCTGAGCGCTAGCGGATAGGCGCAGCCACGGGGGTGTGCTACAATGCGCGCCCTGTTTTTTCCCGCCAGAGGTTGGTATGTCCACGCGAATTTTAGCGATCGATACGGCGACGGAAGCCTGTTCCGTCGCCATCTGGAATCAAGGCGAAATCCACGCCCTGTTTGAGCTGTGCCCACGTGAGCATACGCAACGCATTTTACCGATGGTGCAGCAAGTGCTGGCGGAATCCGGTTTAACCCTTAATCAACTCGATGCGCTGGCTTTCGGCCGCGGGCCCGGCAGCTTTACCGGCGTACGTATCGGTATCGGCATTGCGCAAGGGCTGGCGTTGGGGGCCGAGTTGCCAATGCTGGGCATCTCTACGCTGCAAACCATGGCGCAGGGCGCTTGGCGCGTTACCGGTGCAGACCGGGTGTTGGCGGCGATTGATGCGCGGATGGGGGAAGTCTACTGGGGGCAGTTTGAGCGCCGGCAAGACGGCAGTTGGCTGGAAAGCGAAGGTGAAGCGGTGCTTTCGCCACAGCAAGCGCTGGAACGCGCGCAAGGCCTGCAAGGCAACTGGGCGCATGTGGGCACCGGCTGGCAAACCTATCCGGATCTGATTGCAGGCTCTTCCCTGTGCCTGCGCGACGGGCAAATGCTTCTGCCGCAAGCGCAAGACATGTTGCCGCTGGCGCTGCATGCCTGGCAACAAGGGCTGTCGGTGGCGGTAGAAAATGCCGAGCCGACTTACCTGCGCAACGAAGTCACCTGGAAAAAGCTGCCTGGGCGCGAATAGCGGCAGCCCATTGTGCTGTGGTTGAATCCGGGCTATGAATGAACTGCAACTTGCTCAGCGATTTGATGTCAAAGTTACAGCCATTTCAGGAGATTGCGACGATGTTAACCCGCACTGTAAGTAAAAAAATGTCGCTGCTGGCCATGGCCGGCGGCGCGCTGGCGTTGTCAGGCTGCGTAACCGTGCCGGATGCGATCAAAGGCAGTACGGCGACGCCGGTGCAGCAGTTGTCTTCGGTGCAAAATGCGCCGAACCTGTTTGCAGGCGCTGAAGCCCGCTTTGGCGGCACCGTAGTGAACGTCGCTAACGAACAGGGGCGCACGGTGCTCGAGATCGCGGCGGTGCCGCTCGATTCTGGCGCCCGGCCGATTCTGGGCGAGCCATCGCGGGGCCGTTTGCTCGCTACGGTCAACGGTTTCCTGGAGCCGGTCGATTTTAAGGGGCAGTTGGTTACCGTTGTCGGGCCAATCACCGGCGTGAAAGAAGGCAAAATCGGCATGACGCCGTACAAGTTTGTAACGATGAACGCTACCGGTTACAAGCGCTGGCACTTAACCCAGCAGGTGATGATGCCACCGGCGCCGATGGGGCCATGGGGCTGGCGCAGCGGCACCTGGGGCCCGGGGTGGGGCGTAGGGTATGGCTGGTACAATCCTGGTCCTACGCAGATCCAAACCATCGTTACCGAGTAGGGTTGTGCTTGAAGTTAACTAATTTTACCAGGGCGGCTCCGGCCGCCTTTTCCTTTTGGCACAGGGAAATACCGCCAATTAGTGATGTACATCGCAACCTGAATAATGTTTAAAACCCAAACTGGTCTGCTGAGTTAAAATATTGTTATGATTTAGCTGCGTGTTAGGGGCTGCGATGATAATGAGCAATGATTTCAGGAGTAATACCTTGGATAAGGTCTGGTTAAAACGTTACCCGGCAGATGTTCCGGCAGAGATCGACGCCGATCATTATTCATCTTTGGTCGAAATGTTTGAAAATGCGGTTCAGCGCTATGCCGATCAACCCGCTTTCATCAACATGGGCGAGATGATGACCTTCCGTAAGCTGGAGGAACGCAGCCGGGCCTTTGCCGCTTACCTGCAAAATGAGTTGGGCTTGAAGAAGGGGGATCGCGTTGCCCTGATGATGCCAAACCTGTTGCAGTATCCGATCGCGCTGTTCGGCATTTTGCGCGCCGGCATGGTGGTGGTAAACGTTAACCCCCTGTATACGCCGCGCGAGCTGGAGCACCAACTGAATGACAGTGGCGCCGGCGCTATCGTGATCGTCTCCAACTTTGCCCATACGTTGGAAAAAGTGGTGTTCAATACTCAGGTAAAACATGTGATTCTGACGCGCATGGGTGACCAGCTCTCCACCGCCAAAGGCACGTTGGTCAACTTTGTGGTGAAGTACATTAAGCGACTGGTGCCGAAATACCATCTGCCGGCCGCAATTTCTTTCCGTAGCGCCTTGCAACGCGGGCGCCGCCTGCAGTATGTCAAACCCGATATCATCAATTCCGATCTGGCGTTTCTGCAATATACCGGCGGTACCACCGGTGTGGCGAAGGGCGCAATGCTGACGCACCGTAACATGCAGGCCAATTTGGCGCAGTGCAACGCTGCCTACGGGCCGCTGTTCCGCGATGGTCAGGAACTGATAGTCACCGCGCTGCCGCTCTACCATATTTTTGCGCTGACGGTGAATTGCCTGCTGTTTCTCGAGCTGGGCGGTCGCAATTTGCTGATCACTAACCCGCGCGATATTCCGGGGCTGGTGAAAGAGCTGGCCAAATACCCATTCACTGCCATCAGCGGCGTCAATACGCTGTTTAATGCGTTGCTCAATAATGAAGATTTCCACAAGCTGGATTTTTCGACTTTGCGTTTCTCGGTCGGGGGCGGGATGTCGGTGCAGAAGGCCGTGGCGGACAAATGGGAGAAGGTCACCGGCAGGCATTTGCTTGAGGGTTATGGCCTGACGGAATGCGCGCCGCTGGTTACCTGTAACCCGCACGATCTGACGCACTACAGCGGCAGCATCGGTCTGCCCGTCTCGTCCACCGATATTCGGTTGGTGGATGATGATGGCCATGATGTGCCGGTGGGTGAGCCGGGCGAACTGTGGGTCAAAGGACCGCAAGTTATGTTAGGCTACTGGCAGCGGCCGGACGCCACTGATGAAGTGTTAAAAGAGGGCTGGCTCGCAACCGGCGATATCGTTACAGTTGACGAGTCGGGCTTTGTACGCGTGGTCGATCGCAAGAAAGATATGATTCTGGTTTCCGGTTTTAACGTTTACCCGAATGAGATCGAAGACGTGGTCAGCCAGCATCCGAAGGTGCTGGAGTCTGCTGCGATTGGTGTGCCGAATGACGTGTCCGGTGAAACGGTCAAGATTTGCGTGGTGAAGAAAGACGCCTCTCTGACTAAAGAAGAGCTGTTGACCCATTGCCGCCGGTACCTGACCGGGTATAAAGTGCCTAAAATTGTTGAGTTCCGCGACGAGTTGCCGAAATCTAACGTCGGTAAAATTTTGCGGCGAGAACTGCGTGATGAGCAGAAAAAAACGCGGGCGGCCGATGCCGCCTAGGTTATCATCCACGCCTTACAGATCAACGACGCCGGTGAATGCCGGCGTTGTTGTGTTTGAATCATGAAAGCGACCAAGAGAATGACGTTTTGAACTATCAGTTGATCACTACCGATGCCGGATTGCAGCAGGTCTGCGAGCAGGCAAGAAACCATGCCCAGATTGCGTTGGACACCGAATTTGTCAGAACGCGCACCTACTATCCGCAGTTAGGCCTGATTCAGTTATACGACGGTGAACAACTCTCCCTGATCGATCCCTTGCCGATCAAGCAATGGCAGCCGTTTATCGATCTGCTGAGCGATACCCAGATTGTGAAATTCCTGCACGCCGGCAGCGAAGACCTTGAAGTATTCCTGAATGCGTTCAAAACGCTGCCGACCCCGATGGTCGACACTCAGATCCTGGCAGCCTTTACCGGTCGACCGCTGTCTTGTGGTTTTGCGACTCTGGTGACGGAGTATATGCAGGTAGATCTGGATAAAAGTGAATCCCGTACGGATTGGCTGGCGCGTCCGCTGACGGAAAAACAGTGCGTATACGCCGCAGCCGACGTGTTCTACCTGCTGCCGATGGCCCAGCAACTGGTGCAGGAAACCGAAGACGCCGGTTGGACTGCCGCCGCCGCCAATGAGTGCCTGCTGCTCTGTCAGCGCCGCAGCGAGTCGCTGGCGCCGGAATTGGCCTACCGTGAAATCACCAACGCCTGGCAACTGCGCCCGCGCCAACTGGGCTGTTTGCAGAAACTGGCGGAATGGCGACTGCGTCAGGCACGCGAACGTGATTTGGCGGTAAACTTTGTGGTACGCGAGGAAAATCTCTGGCAGGTGGCGCGCTATATGCCAACTTCGTTGGGAGAGTTGGATTCGCTCGGCCTGAGCGGCCCGGAAATTCGTTATCACGGCAAGACGTTGTTGGCGTTGGTGGCCGAGGCCGGCGAGCTGGATGAAGCTGCACTGCCCGAGCCGTTGTCCAACCTGATCGACCAGCCAGGCTATAAGAAAGTGTTCAAGGATATCAAAGCGGCGATCGTTATCGTCAGTGAACAAAGCGGGTTGAGCAGTGAATTGCTGGCATCGCGGCGGCAGATTAACCAACTGCTGAATTGGCATTGGAAATTGAAAAGCGGTGATAGCCTGCCGGAATTAGTCAGCGGTTGGCGCGGTGATTTATTAGCGACGCCACTTCAGGACATTCTGAAAAATTATTAATCGATTGGTAGAAAAGCAGAGGGCAGGGTAAGGAAACTCTGTTCTGGTTATTTATTAGGAATAGCCGAAGAAAATACTTTTATCGCCATCCTTTACTTTAAACAGCTGCGGCGCAAGATTAATTGAGATTAATCTCAAAGGGAGAAAACGGTTAATGGGTGATTTTTATCTCAATAACTGGATGTGCATACAGTTACCCCCTGTAAAAAATATACAGGGGGTAATTAATGCGTCGCAATCATTTAGCTGCTTCTTCCGATTCCGGTAATGTCACGTTGAGTTCAAGTACCGAAATATCATCCCCTTTCTGCTCAAACTGCACGTGCAGCATTTCAGGGTCGATTTGAATGTATTTGCAAATTACCGCCAGAATATCGCGTTTTAAATCAGGCAGATAATGGGGCTCACTGTCCCCACGACGACGCTCTGCGACGATAATTTGCAGCCGTTCCTTGGCTATATTGGCTGTCGGTTTTTTGCGGGACAGAAAGAAGTCTAGTAATGCCATGGTTTATCCCCCAAAAAGGCGTTTCAGGAAGCCCTTCTTCTCTTCTTCAATGAAGCGGAAGGGGCGTTCTTCTCCTAACAAGCGGCTAACGGTATCGTCATAGGCCTTACCGGCATCAGACTCGACATCAAGAATAACAGGCTCGCCCTGGTTAGACGCACGCAGTACGGACTGGTCTTCAGGGATAACGCCGACCAATGGAATGCGCAGAATTTCCAGTACGTCTTCCATGCTCAACATGTCGCCACGGCTGACGCGACCCGGGTTGTAACGGGTGAGCAGCAGGTGTTCCTTAATGGGTGCTTCGCCTTTCTCGGCGCGACGCGATTTGGAAGACAGGATGCCCAGAATACGGTCAGAGTCACGCACCGAGGAGACTTCCGGGTTAGTGGTGATCACGGCTTCATCGGCGAAGTACAACGCCATCAGCGCACCGGTTTCGATGCCGGCAGGTGAGTCACAGACCACGAAATCAAAATTCATCTCACCCAGATCGTTGAGGATTTTCTCGACGCCTTCGCGGGTCAGTGCGTCTTTGTCGCGGGTTTGCGACGCTGGCAGGATATAAAGGTTATCAGTGCGTTTGTCTTTGATTAACGCCTGATTCAGCGTGGCATCGCCCTGAATCACGTTGACGAAATCGTACACCACCCGGCGTTCGCAGCCCATGATCAGGTCAAGGTTCCGCAGGCCGATATCGAAATCGATCACTACGGTTTTCTTACCTTTTTGGGCTAAGCCGGTAGCGATGGCCGCGCTTGAAGTGGTCTTGCCAACGCCCCCTTTACCCGATGTAACAACAATAATGCGTGCCATGAAATGGATTCCTTGTCAAAAGGGCTTAATTTAAAGGTTGTATGGTTAAAGCGTTATCCAACAGGCTGAGTCGTGCTGCCTGCCCGAGAAAATCGGACGGGATTTGGTCGCTCAACCAGTACTGCCCTGCGATAGAGACTAGCTCAGCACCCAGGTGCGTGCAAAAAATCTGGCACTGCGTATCTCCTGAGGCGCCGGCCAGCGCACGACCGCGCATCATGCCGTAAATGTGAATATTGCCATCGGCAATTAATTCGGCCCCGGCACTGACGCTGCTGGTCACGATCAGATCGCAGTTGCGGGCATAAATTTGTTGGCCGGAACGGACCGGGGCGCTGATGATGCGCGTTTTGGCAGGGGCATTGATATCCACCACCGGGGCAGGCGCAGGGGCCGGTTCCGGGGCGGCCATCTTTTGGCCTTTGCCTTCGTTCAGTAACGGCAGCCCGGCACGGGTTATAGCGCGTTTCTGACGCTCATCTCTGCAGCCGCTGATGCCAACAACGCGCAGACCCGCAGCCGTGACAGCCTGTTGAAGTTCTTTCCAGTTTGCATCGCCGTTCAGCGTTGCAACGTTGATAACAACAGGGGCGTTTTTCAAAAAAGCGGGCGCTTGCTCCACTTTTTCCAGTAACGCCTGACGAATTACCTCGGGTTCCGAATTATGCAAATGAACAACCGATAGGGTAAAACTGCTGCCTTTTAGCTCAATTGGCGATTGTGACATCTATCCTGACTCAGTCTCAGCAACTTTAAATCCCCGGAATACCAATCGGGGTGCGATATTCCGAAGTACTATAAGCATGTTATAGTCAGAGTTATATCCAGGCAAGACGCTGCCCCAATTAAATAGAGTTAAAAAAATGCTTTGTGTGATCTATAGAAGCCCAAAACGGGATCAAACTTATCTTTATGTCGAAAAAAAAGACGATTTCTCCCGAGTGCCGGAAGATCTGATGAAAAGTTTCGGGTCGCCGCAATTGGCGATGGTGATTTCCCTCGAAGGACGGGAAAAGTTAGCCTCGGCGGATATTGAGAAAGTGAAAGAAGCCTTGAAAGAGGAAGGGTTTTATCTGCAATTCCCGCCGCCAGTGGAAAATTTATTAAACCAGCATTTGTCAGAGGACAAAAAATAATCACTGCTGGCGCGCAGGGGCCTGGCTGAATCAGTACCCCAAAACGACTAAGGAACAGTGTGATGAAATTGTCGGCGATAACGGTGGTGTTAACTCTGTTGATGCTGGGATGCGGCGTCTGTCAGCAGACAGCTGCGCAGGCCGCTGCTCTGGAAGAGTCAGCCCCATCGGGTGCGCCTGCGCCGACAACGACCGCTACTGTGGCCACATTGGCTGAAACTGGCCGCGATCCTGCGCAATTCCCGGCTTATGTAGAGCAACTGAAGCGCCAGGCGTTGGCGCAGGGGATTAGTCAGGCAACCATCGATAACGCTTTCGCCAACGCGCATTTTGTTGACCGTGTCATCAAGGCCGATCGTAATCAGCCGGAAAAGAAAATCACTCTGGATGATTACCTCAAACGCGTACTGCCACCCGTCAAAATTGAGCAGGGCCGGACATTGTCCCGGCAATATCGGCCGCAACTGACCCGCGTCACCGCGCGTTATGGCGTTCCGGGGCGTTATATCGTGGCGTTGTGGGGAATGGAAAGCGCCTTCGGCAAGATTCAGGGGCGTGAAGATGTTATTTCGGCGCTTGCCACCTTGGCGTTTGAAGGCCGGCGTGAAGCCTTCTTCACCCAACAAGTGATGGCGGCGCTGCAGATCGTGGAACAGGGTCGGGTCGGCAGTACCCAGCTAAAGGGGTCCTGGGCCGGCGCGATGGGCCAATGCCAGTTTATGCCGACCTCGTTCCTGAGCTATGCGGCGGATGGCGACGGCGATGGCCGTATCGATATCTGGAACAACCCTGACGACGTGTTTGCTTCCACCGCCAACTATTTGGCGAGTGAGGGCTGGCAACGGGGCATTGGTTGGGGCAGGGAAGTGACGCTGCCGGCGGGTTTCGGCACCGATAGCCTGGGGTTGAAAGATCGTCAGGCTCGCAGTGTAAACGAATGGCAAAAACGTGGTGTACGGCGGCCTGACGGTTCAGCGCTTCCGCACTCAACCCTGCGCAGTTGGGTTATCACACCCGATGATATGCAGGGCCGCGCGTTTCTGGTTTATGATAATTTCCGGACCATCATGCACTGGAATCGCTCTTACTATTTTGCGATAGCTGTGGGTATGATGGCTGACGGTATCGGGCAATAAATTAGCGCTACGGTACCCCACCAGAGCGTGGAATAACGGGCTTAGCATGCTAAGCCCCTACATGATTGTAGGGAGAGGCGGTATGTATCAACATAGAGACTGGCAGGGTTCACTACTTGATTTCCCGGTTAATAAGGTGGTCTGCGTCGGCAGTAACTACGCCGATCACATTAAGGAAATGGGCAGTGCGGCCTCGGCAGAGCCGGTAGTGTTTATCAAGCCTGAAACAGCGCTGTGCGACATTCGCCAGCCGGTGGCTATCCCCAAAGAGTTCGGGTCGGTGCACCATGAAGTGGAATTGGCCGTGCTTATCGGTACGCCGTTAAAGCAGGCGAATGAAGATCGCGTAGCGCGTGCTATCGCCGGTTATGGCGTGGCACTCGATCTGACGTTGCGCGAATTGCAGGCGGGTTTCAAGAAGGCCGGGCAACCCTGGGAAAAAGCCAAGGGTTTTGACGGTTCATGCCCGATCTCCGGTTTTATTCCGGTAGCGGAGTTTGGCGATCCGCAAAATGCCGAGCTGTCGCTGACGGTGAATGACCAACTGCGTCAGCAGGGTAACACCCGCGATATGATTACACCGATTTTGCCGCTGATCAGCTATATGAGCCGTTTCTTCACGCTGCGCGCGGGCGACATCATTCTTACCGGCACGCCACAGGGCGTCGGTCCGATGAGCTCTGGCGATATGTTGAAGATTACCCTTAACGGTAAATCACTGAGCACCCGCGTGATTTAAAATCGCCGGCGGCACAAAATTAAAAAGGCCCGAAAGGGCCTTTTGTCTGTCTGTTGCCGCTCTGGCACCGGATTATTTACGGCCCAACAAAAAACCGAAAACGATACCTACGGCTGCGGCGATAGCTACGCCGGCAAGCGGGTTGGACTCAACCTGGGTTCGCACCGTGTCTGCCGCGTCGCGAGCCGCATAGCTGGCCTGAGAGGCGTACTTGCGGGCCGCGCCTTTGACCTGATGCTCCGGCGAATCTGTTGCCTCACCGAAGGCTTCCTGAACAGCGCCAGCAGCTTCATTGACCTTGTCTTCTGCTTTTCCAAACATGTTTAGCTCCTTATCTTCTGTTCTAAAGGCGAACATTAAACATAGCAGCATTATTCCGTTCCAGGCGGCATAACGTGCTTAATGAGATGAATCCGAACATTGTCGAGCGGAAGGCTGATGGTGTCTGACGGGATGCGCCAAAAGGTGTAGGACCTGTAATTTGTACGTATAATTGAGGACAGTGGGTGTGATTTTATTCACCGGATACAACCGGTAACACCATGATATTCTTGTTGCTCAATGGTGGACGTTATTGTTTTAAATAGCGTTTTTTTTAAGCGGCATTATGGTTATCATTATGATTATATTGTATTTTCGGCCTTTCCAATTGGCTCTGATATCTATATAGTGCACCCTCAAAACCTGTACGCAGGTTATCTATTCATTTACCTATACCGGACGCGAACATGTCACAAATCCCTTTTTGGCAACAAAAAACGCTGGCGGAAATGTCAGAACAAGAGTGGGAATCGCTGTGCGACGGTTGTGGGCAGTGCTGTCTGAATAAGCTGATCGACGAAGATACCGACGAGATTTATTTCACCAACGTAGCCTGCAACCAGTTGAATATTAAGTCGTGTCAGTGTCGCAACTATGAACGCCGCTTCGAGCTGGAAGAAGACTGCATCAAGCTGACGCGCGACAATCTCGCCACGTTTGATTGGCTGCCGCCGACCTGTGCGTATCGCCTGATTGGCGAGGGTAAACCGCTGTTTTCATGGCACCCGCTGGTAAGCGGTTCCAAGGCGGCGATGCACGGTGAACGTATTACGGTACGGCACATTGCGGTGCGCGAGAGTGAAGTGGTGGACTGGCAGGACCATATTTTGAACAAGCCGAGTTGGGCAAGATAAGGAAAAAAGCCCCTGCAAAGAGAGAGGGGCAAGACACACAACAACACCAGGGAAATCGGGATACAACTTGCGGTTACTATAAGGATTTTTTGACAGAAGTTCATCAAAATATTGATGCAATAATGCATCACTATGATGAGTTTTTTTGTATGAACTTAATGAGTGCAAAATCACCGCTCTTTGCTTCTCGATCTTAGGGACGATCGGGTAATACATTCCCCCTGCGATTAACGTGCCATGCCGTTCAAACTTAATGTTATGTAAATTACCTGCCAAATCCAGCCAGGGCGCTTCTTTATCGTCATGATATTAGGTACTTTGACCGCTCTCCCGTCTGGTTTCGAGAGTACAATAATGAAAATGATACGGCTGTTTGCAGTGGCTGGCGTACTGATAGTGCTCGTTTATTACCTTACGCATACTTGACGTCGGGTTATCTCTGAAAATCACAAGCAACCCCATGCAAAACGGCGCCCTGAGGCGCCGTTTTCATTATGTCGTAATGCTGCGCTTAGCGACCGAACAGGTCACGACGACGCGGGCGAACAAACTGAGCGATCAACACGACGATGGCGATCAGCAGATAGGCCGCAAAGATACCTACCAGCCACTGTGGCATTTCCAGCGACAGGAACTGCCATTGGCGCACTGAACAGTCGCCGGAAGCGTGAAATACCGCCGGCAGCCATTTATCCAGTGGCAGCCAGGACGGGAAGCTGACGAAGAAATCACAGGTATTAAACGGCGAAGGATGCAGTTGGATCATGGTGTGCTTCCATGCCAGCTGTAAACCTTCCCAGGCACTGTAAATCCACAGCAGGATAGCGACATAGCGCAGCGGCGTTTTCGGCGCGATAGCACCGACCAGCGAGGCGCCCAGAATGCCAAACAGCGCGCAGCGTTCATAGATGCACATCACACAGGGTTGCAGCAGCATTACGTGCTGAAAGTAGAGCGCTACTAATTCCAGCGCCAGCGCAGTCAGGGCCATTAGCAGCCAAGCACCGCGCCCCTGCGAGCAACGGTTAAAGAATTGCAACATATATTTATTCTTCCATGCAGTAAGCAATTGAACCGGCAGTGTAAACCAATTCAACCCCGCTGCCAGCCACCTGGGCCGGATTCAGCACAAAAATAGTCGCCGACAGCAGAGTGGGTTAGCACTTTAATGCGCAGCGGTTTCGATTGAAGGCAACGTCAGCCAGTGCCACTGGGTTAGCAGCTCGGTCATCGGCGCCAGAGCAAACTGTACGCACAGCAGCCCAACCAAGGTTAATACCACAGTATAGGGCAAAGCCATCCACACCATTCGTCCATAGGACAAACGTACCAGCGGCGCCAGTGCAGACGTCAGCAGGAACAAGAATGCCGCCTGACCATTCGGCGTGGCGACCGAAGGCAGGTTGGTTCCTGTATTGATGGCGACTGCCAACATTTCGAATTGCTTCAGGGATATTGCTCCGCTGTTGAATGCGGCGCGCGCCTCATTGATGTAAACCGTGCCGACGAAGACATTGTCGGAGACTGACGACAGCAGGCCGTTAAACAGATAAAACAGCGCCAACTGCGAAGAGGGTTCCGCTTGCAGGACAAACTGGATGATCGGGCTGAACAGATGTTGCTCGATGATCACTGCGACCACGGTGAAAAATACCGTCAACAGGGCGGTAAAGGGCAGCGCTTCCTGGAAAGCCTTGCCGATAGCGTGCTCGTCGGTTACGCCGCACAGGGAGGTAGCGAGAATGATCACCGACAAACCGATCAGGCCAACTTCCGCCAGGTGAAAGGCCAAGGCTATAACCAGCCAAATGCCGATCAGCGCCTGGATCACCAGTTTGACCTGTTCCTGCTTGCTGCGTCCTGCTGTGGCCTGGCGGTCAAACTCTTTCAGCACCTCGCGCACCCGTTCCGGCAGTTTGGCGCCGTAACCGAAAACGCCAAAGCGTTCGAGCAGCAGGCAGAGCAGCAGGCCGCAAACCATCACCGGCAAGGTAACCGGAGCCATTCGCAAGAAGAACTCGGCAAACCCCCAGCCGGCGCTTTTTGCGATAATCAGGTTCTGCGGCTCACCCACCATGGTCATTACGCCGCCCAGTGCGGTGCCGACGCCGGCGTGCATCAGCAAGCTGCGCAAGAAGGCGCGGAACTGCTCCAGCGTTTGCTTGTGATCGTCGCTCGCCAGTTCACTGTCGTCACCGACGTCGGTATGGCCATCTGAGCGGTTAGACGCCACATTGTGGTAGATCGAGTAAAACCCGGTGGCGACGCTGATCACCACAGCGACCACCGTCAGCGCATCGAGGAAGGCGGACAGCAGCGCTGCGGCCAGACAGAACGCCAGCGAAAGCAGCATTTTAGAATGAATATTGAGCAGCAGCTTGGTAAACACGAACAGCAGTAACTGCTTCATAAAGTAGATGCCGGCTACCATAAAGATCAACAGCAGCAGCACGTCCAGATTATGGGCAATTTCTTCGCCCACGCGAGCGGGGCTGGTCATGCCAATCAGCACCGCTTCAATCGCCAGCAGGCCGCCCGGCAACAGGGGGTAACACTTCAGCGCCATCGCCAGGGTGAAGATAAACTCGACCACCAACAGCCAACCGGCGATAAAGGGATCGACCAGGAAGAAAACCAGTGGATTGACCAATAAGAAAACGACGAGGGTCAATTTATACCAGTCAGGTGATTGCCCGAGAAAGTTCTTCACCAGAGCACTGCGTAGGGTTGTTTCCATTTTGCGTGACTTGTCCTGAAAATAAGTGGTTGCATATTACCCTAACAATGTCGCAGGGGCGGAGACAATAGGGCCTTGCTTTACGAAGAGAAATTTCTGCGAAGCGGTGTTTTTGCACAATTTTTGCCACTTTATGCACACTTTCGTTTAATGTTTTTCGCTCACGCTATGTCATGCTGGTGCGATCTGGTATGATCAGCCGATTACTATTACTGATTATCGTCGCAACGGAACGTCAAAAACATGGTCATAAAGGCGCAGAGCCCTGCCGGTTTCGCGGAAGAATACATTATCGAGAGTATCTGGAATAATCGCTTCCCCCCTGGTTCTATTTTGCCCGCGGAGCGTGAGCTTTCGGAACTGATTGGCGTCACGCGCACCACGTTACGTGAAGTTTTACAACGCCTGGCCCGTGATGGCTGGCTGACCATTCAGCATGGCAAACCGACCAAAGTAAACAATTTCTGGGAAACATCCGGCCTCAATATTCTTGAGACCCTGGCGCGCCTCGATCATAAAAGCGTCCCGCAATTGATCGACAATTTGTTGTCGGTGCGCACCAATATCGCCTCGATCTTTATTCGCGCCGCAGTGCGTAATCATCCAGAGCAGGCTCTGGAAGTGCTGGCTAAAGCTACCCAAGTGGAAGATCAGGCAGATGCCTTCAACTGGCTGGATTACGACATTTTCCGCGGCCTGGCGTTTGCTTCCGGCAACCCGATCTACGGTTTGATCTTCAACGGCCTGAAAGGTTTGTATACCCGCGTTGGCCGTTACTATTTCTCCAACCCGGAATCACGCAAGCTGGCACTGGCCTTCTACAGCAAGCTGTCGACTCTGTGCCATGAGAAATCCTACGATCAGGTCATGGATTGCGTGCGGAACTACGGTAAAGACAGCGGTGCCATTTGGCAGAGCATGCAAGGCACCATGCCGAGCGACCTGACCGACGCCCGCCGTTAGCACTCACTCTTGTCCAAAATTGAGTGATTAACTCGTTTTGCTGTAGATTGACACTTTTGATTATCTTCGCGCCCGACGAACCTCGTCGGGCTTTTGTATGCCAGCGATATAGGCGGTTGCCGCGCGTTGTTAATTTTGCTAACTCTTTTACCTTCATGTCGCGCCTGTTCGATGTCGGACGTTGAGTAAACACTTTGTCTTCAGTATCTCGTCAGCTTTTTATCAGCGCATTCTGATAATCGTCATACCTGTTCGTCCTCGAACGGGTTACTCCATGATATTTATATAGCACCGGATATTCCGTTGAGTATGTTTCATTGAAGAAACGGCTTGATAAATTAATTCAAGATGGTTTTCCTACATTCAGAATGACGGAATGCAGTATTCACGTAGAGATTTAAAAAAAAAGCCCGATGGGGGTATATCGGGCGTTAGTGCAATTGTTATCTACAAACCGTGTAAAGCGTATGCGCTTCCTAAATAAGTCAGATGTTGATTGTCATAGTAAAGTGGTCGATTGTTGCTTTTAAATTTGCATCCCGTAACATCACATAAATTCTGTATCGGATTAAATATCTCAATACTGTGGTCATTTGCTACTGATGCTAGCAGTGCGTTGACTTTCTCCTGCGGTAGACGATAGTCAGTTGTTGATTCACTATTCAATGAAACCGGTTGGATCAGCTCATTGATGGTACGGCGTAAGGGGATTTGCTGATTGTCTATCGCCCTGACAACGTTGAATTTCAAGAAAGGAACATCTTTAACCAATATGACCTTTTTACCTGAGTCATTCAGTTTTTGGATAACATTGTTCAACCCTGTGGTCAGTGCGACAATTCCGCTCTGCGTGGAGTTGATTGCTGTATAGTCCCCGTTTTTGTCATTAACACCAGAATCCCAGAATGCGGAGATAACAACGGTTTTAATTTTCTCATTGCGAGTAATAAGTGCTAATACCTTACTATTGTAGGACTCACATTCTGCTGCGTGAGAAGGGTAATCACCCATTGCTTTTGTGGCGCCAAGTAACATGGGGCATGATGCTTTAGTTAATTGGTAAACGGCCATATTAGATTTCTTGGCATATTGGTCAACCCCCCCACGCAGCGCTGCAGCGTGGCTGTCACCAACCAATGCAACGGCATCTTGCCCGGTGTTTGGCACACAGGATTTATCCTTGGAATAAGACGTCGAGCCGTAACCTACCAAGCAGCGATCGGCAATGCGATCCAACTTATCAATTTCTGCCTGCGCTACGGTAGGGTTCACGCGCTGAGGAATACCTTGTAACAGGTAAGCGGCAAAAGTAGGTGAAAGCAAAATAAGTGATGCTGCGACATATCCGAAAATTATTTTGTTATTTGAAAACTTAAATCCCTTACGGAACGGCGTTTCGACAAATAAATAGGACAGGTACGCAATGAAAAGTGCTATGCCTGAAATTATAATTCCACTGTGCATCGGTAGTTGGCCATTTATGCCTAAACGTGCGAAAGACAATAATGGCCAGTGCCACAGGTACCAAGAGTAAGATACCAAGCCGATGAATACCATAAATCTATTGCCCAGTAAAAGTGCGCTGATTCGTCCATTTCCAAGGATGATCATCGCAGATCCCAGAACGGGCAATAGAGCGGCATAGCCAGGGAATATCGTGTTTTTATTGAAGGCGACAGCGGAAAATAAAATTAATGATAACCCAACAATTAGTAGAAATTCTTTTTTTAAAAGGGATAAGCTGTTGAATCTTCCTTCTTTATGCATTATGGATAGCATAACACCAATTCCAAGTTCCCAGGCTCGAGTAGGTAACATAAAGAAGGAGAATAGTGGATTTGTTTTGGTCAGGATAACGCAAGAAACAAATGAGACAATAGATATTACTGCTATGGAGGCTACAGCTTTTTTATTAACCCTAATAATTATCGATAGAATAATTGGTAGGAAAATATAAAATTGCTCTTCAACACCAAGAGACCAGGTCATTAATAGTGGGTTTAGCTCGGCATTAGGTGAAAAATAGTTGGTCTTGTGCCAAAGCATAATGTTGGGGACTGATAATATCGTTGAGCCAGAGAATAGGCTAAAATCTTTAAGCTCAAGAGGTGATAGATAAAAGAAAGCGAATGCCGAGCAAAAAAGCAGCATAACCAATAGTGCTGGCGCAATTCGCTTTATTCTTCGGACATAGAAGCGACTATAGGAGAAGTTTTTATTATTCAGTTCAGTATAAATGATACCGCCAATCAAAAAACCAGAGATGACAAAAAAAACGTCTACCCCGATAAAACCACCACTCAAAAAACTGACGCCAGAGTGATAAAGAACTACCAACAGTATCGCTACGGCACGTAAGCCATCGATATCTCGTCTATAGCTCTTAACCGTTTCTTTTACTACGTTTTCCATTGAGTCACCTAGATAACCACAGGATTTATAAAAATATTACAATGTAAGTGCTACTTGTAATGAGGACGCAAGGATAGTGCAAGGGCATGTTGGGTTTGTAAAGAAAAAACACTTTTCAGTGATGCTTTAGGATTTTTCCCTCACCATGCAAATTTATTTATCGAAAGTTACGAGTAATTAGTTTCAATGCGTAGTTTCTTTGATAAGAGGTTGCGTGAAAGTGTTGGCCACCTCGCAATCACGAAGTGGCCGACCCATAACATATCTAATCACAGTGGCGCCGGGCGTGGCGGGCAACGATCCAACAACTCGACGCTGCCGTCTTCGTTCTGTTGTTCCAGAATAATGTCGAAGCCCCACAGGCGATGCAGATGTTTCATCACTTCGCGACGGCTCTTGTCCAGCGGCGCGCGATCTTGCGGGATGTAGCGCAGTGTCAACGAACGATCGCCGCGTAAATCCACATTCCAAATCTGAATGTTAGGTTCATGGTTGCTCAGGTTATATTGCGCAGACAGCTCTTGGCGAATCGCCCGGTAACCGGCTTCATTATGAATAGCTGCAATTTCCAGATAGTTATTGCGGTCGTCATCCAGCACGGTGAACAGCCGAAAATCACGCATGATCTTGGGTGACAGGAACTGGCTGATAAAGCTCTCATCCTTGAAGTCGCGCATGGCGAAATGCAAGGTCTCCAGCCAGTCTTTACCGGCGATATCCGGGAACCAGTAACGATCTTCTTCCGTCGGCGATTGGCAAATGCGCTTGATGTCCTGGAACATGGCAAAGCCCAGCGCATAAGGGTTGATGCCGTTGTAGTACGGGCTGTTGTACGGAGGCTGGTACACCACGTTAGTGTGGCTGTGCAAGAATTCCAGCATGAAACGCTCGGTGACCCGGCCTTCGTCGTACAGATGATTGAGAATGGTATAGTGCCAGAATGTCGCCCAGCCTTCGTTCATCACCTGGGTTTGTTTCTGCGGATAAAAATACTGGCTCACTTTGCGCACGATGCGCAGAACCTCACGCTGCCAAGGCTCAAGCAGTGGCGCATTTTTTTCCATAAAGTAGAGAATGTTTTCCTGAGGTTCGCTCGGATAGCGGCGGGCCTGTTCAGGCGCCTCTTCGCGTTCGACACGCGGCAGGGTTTTCCACAGCGTATTTACCTGGCTTTGCAGGTACTCCTCACGGCTTTTCTGTCGCGCTTTTTCTTCTATCAGCGAAATTTTCTGCGGCCGTTTGTAACGATCCACGCCGTAGTTCATCAGCGCATGGCAGGAGTCGAGCAGTTTTTCTACTTCCTCAACGCCGTAACGCTCTTCGCATTGGCTGATGTAATGGCGGGCGAACAGCAGGTAGTCGACGATCGAACTGGCGTCGGTCCAACTGCGGAACAGGTAATTATTTTTGAAGAAGGAGTTGTGCCCATAGCAGGCATGCGCCATCACCAGGGCCTGCATGGTGATGGTATTTTCTTCCATCAGATAGGCGATGCAGGGGTTGGAGTTGATAACGATTTCATACGCCAGGCCCTGCTGCCCGTGCTTATAGCGCTGCTCGGTTTCAATGAATTTTTTACCGAATGACCAATGGGTATAGTTAATCGGCATGCCCACGCTCGAATAGGCGTCCATCATCTGCTCTGAGGTGATAACCTCGATCTGATGCGGGTAGGTGTCGAGCTTGTAATGTTTGGCTACGCGATCGATGTGCTCCAGATACACCTGCAGCAACTCGAACGTCCAGTCCGGTCCATCGCTCAGACGCTTATCTTCCTTGACCTTATCATGTGTTGAAGTAGTCATCAGCGCACCCTCTTATTACGGACCTTGCTCGAACGGCAGACCCTGTATCAATCGTAGCTCAAACTGCGCATAGGGAATAATGATATAAAGCGTAAAAATTCAACGATCTGCCCGCAACGTCTCCACAACGGGGAGCCGGGGGGATTTTGCCCTGAGTTTTTTCTGCTATGGCAGACTCGACCATCGGTAAAAGGTTATGGCGATAAAAGGATGCTTTATTGGTTTTTTATTCTGTTTAAATGCGCGTGTTTCGTTTTTATATTCTGTTAAAAGCTTGTTGCGCATCCCGGTTTTTTTTGATGCTATCAACGCTAGCATTGATAGCATATCAGCGGCTGTTGCCCTCTAAAACTGGCCTTGGACGACATCTTATCGCTATTTATAGGTAGGTATTGCAAAAGGCGCGGCCATGAACGATAAATTAATTGTGAATGTTGTCACGTTTGATGACGAAGATGTTGGACGGATTTTTCCACTGAGTTAATTTCCTGTGAGCAGAAGATTATGCTTTGTGAAGCCTTGAGCTGGAGTCAGCGATGCGAGTGGTAATTTTAGGTAGTGGGGTGGTGGGCGTTGCCAGCGCCTGGTATTTGGCGAAGGCCGGTCACGAAGTGACGGTAATCGATCGCCAGCCTGGCCCGGCAATGGAAACCAGCGCGGCGAATGCCGGCCAAATCTCGCCGGGCTATGCGGCTCCGTGGGCTGCGCCGGGTGTGCCGTTGAAAGCCATCAAATGGATGTTTCAACGCCATGCACCGTTGGCGGTACGCCTGGATGGCAGCAGTTTCCAGTTGAGCTGGATGTGGCAAATGCTGAAAAACTGCGATACCTCACACTACATGACCAATAAAGGGCGCATGGTGCGGCTGGCGGAATACAGCCGTGACTGCATCAAGGCGCTGCGTCAGGAAACCGGCATCCAGTATGAAGGGCGTCAGGGCGGTACGCTGCAGCTGTTTCGCACCCCGCAGCAGTTCGAAAGTGCGGCGAAAGACATTGCCGTACTGGAGGAGGCGGGCGTGCCCTATAAACTGCTGGAAGCTCACCAACTGGCGACAGTTGAACCTGCATTGGCGCAGGTCGCGCACAAGCTGACCGGCGGTCTGCAATTGCCCAATGATGAAACCGGTGACTGCCAGCTGTTTACTCAGCAACTGGCCAAGCTGGCGCAGCAGGCGGGCGTTACCTTCTTGTATAACCGCAGTGTTGATCGTCTGCTGGTCGACGGCGATCAGATCAGCGGCGTGCAGTGCGGCGCAGAAGTGTTCAAGGCTGACAGCTACGTCGTGGCTTTCGGTTCTTACTCCACCGCACTGTTGCGCGATCTGGTCTCGATCCCGGTTTATCCGTTGAAAGGCTATTCACTGACCATTCCTATTGCGGATGAAGCTGCGGCGCCGTTCTCGACCGTTCTGGATGAAACCTACAAGATCGCCATTACCCGTTTCGACAAACGCATTCGCGTCGGTGGTATGGCGGAAATTGTCGGTTTTAATACCCAGTTGGAGCCGAAACGCCGTGAAACGCTGGAAATGGTGGTACGCGATCTCTACCCTAACGGCGGGCGGATTGAAGAGGCGACTTTCTGGACCGGTCTGCGTCCGATGACGCCGGACGGCACGCCGATTGTCGGCAAGACTTCGCTGAAAAACCTGTTCCTCAATACCGGGCACGGTACTTTGGGCTGGACCATGGCGTGCGGCTCCGGGCAATTGCTTTCCGATCTGATTTCCGGAATCACGCCAGCTATCCCTTCAGACGATCTGGCGGTGGCGCGATACAGCGCCGGCTTTCGCAACGAGCACCCCACACCCTTGAACGATGTGCATCCAGCGCGTTAATCCTCTTAATTTATAATGCTGACGTCACGGGCGCTGGCCCGTGACTTCAACCGCCAGTCCGCAGGAGAATCCATGCCTCGCCCGATTACCGCCACGCTGCATCTTTCCGCTTTTGAAAATAACCTGCAGGTGATTCGCCGTTTCGCCCCCAGCGCCAAAATTTGGTCGGTAGTAAAAGCCAATGCTTATGGCCACGGAATCAAACATGTCTGGCGTAGCCTGGGGCAAACCGACGGTTTCGCCTTGCTGGATCTCGCCGAGGCCATCTTACTGCGAGAGTCCGGTTGGCAAGGGCCGATTCTGCTGCTGGAAGGTTTTTTCAAGCCACAAGATTTGCTCCTGCTCGACCGCTACCGTTTAACTACCTCGGTACACAGCGACTGGCAACTGGCAGCGATAGCGGCAGCCAAACTGTCCGCGCCGCTGGATGTTTATCTGAAAGTGAACAGCGGGATGAATCGCCTGGGCTTTTCCCCGGATCGTTTGCACAGCGTTTGGTTGCAAGCGCGGGAGATGGGCAATATCGCCAGCCTGACGCTGATGAGCCACTTTGCCACCGCCGACGGCCCACAGGGCGTGGCAGAGCAAATGACTGTCATTGAGGGGGCGGCGGCTGGAATCCCTTTGCCGCGCTGCCTGGCGAACTCCGCCGCCACGTTGTGGCATCCGCAAACCCACGGCAGTTGGGTGCGGCCAGGCATAGTGCTGTATGGCGCATCGCCAAGCGGCCAGTGGCGTGATATCGCCGACAGCGGCTTGCAGGCTACCATGACGTTAAGTAGCGAAATCATTGGCGTTCAGGCGCTGAAAAGTGGTGATCGTGTCGGTTATGGCTGGCGTTACAGCGCCAAGGCGGCGCAACGTATCGGCGTAGTGGCCTGCGGTTATGCGGACGGTTATCCTCGCCATGCGCCGAGCGGCACGCCGGTTTGGGTAGATGGCGTGTTGACGCACACGGTGGGCACGGTCTCCATGGATATGCTGGCGGTTGATCTGACGCCCTGTCCTGGCGCTGACATTGGTGCGGAAGTGGAATTGTGGGGGCGGCGCCTGCCGGTTGACGATGTCGCCGCCGCGGCAGGCACGCTGGGTTATGAGTTGCTGACGGCGCTGGCCGCGAGAGTGCCAGTCACCGTCGAGGCGTAAAATTCAGGCAATTTTCTTCAACTGACTTTTAATTTGCTTGCTGCGCTGCCGTGCGTGCAGCGCCAGCAAGCAGCCCGCCAGCATGACCAACGCCAGTGACAGCTTCGGTGGCAACGGCATAGCCATTGCCAACAGGCCCAGCGCTGCGCCGCCGGCCATCTGCACAAAGCCCACCAACGCCGAAGCGACGCCGGCTTCATTGGAGTACGGCTCCAGCGCATAGCTGGTTGCCGGGCCCATCACAAACGCCAGACCCGCACAGGCGCAGGCGACCGGCAGCATATACGCCAGCCAGTGGGGTTGCGCCGCGTCGGAAAGCAGGCCAACGCCCAGTAACAGCCCAATACAGCCGATCCCCATCAATACCCCACCGGTCGCCAGGCAAATCGGTCGGCCGACTTTGTGAATAATGCGGTTGGCGAAATAACTCACCAGCATGATCCAAAAACCGTTGGCGCCAAATACCAGCGAGAACTGCAGCGGCGTTAGCCCGGCGGTGCCCATCAGCACGTTCGGCGCCAGGGAAACATAGGTTAACGCCATTCCCATTGCCCCTGAGTTCACCACGGCGAAGGACAGGAAGTTGCGATCGCTGAGGATGCGCGCATATTGCCGCACCGGCAATCCTTTGACTCTAACGGTATCCGCAGGCCGGGTTTCCGGCAGACGCAGGGCGATCAGTACCAGCACCGCAAGGGCATAGCAAACCAGGAACCAGAACGGGGCGCGCCAGCCGAAAGCTTCCGCCAGCAACCCGCCGAGCAGCGGCGCCAGCGCAGGAATAATATTCAGCGTGCCGTTGAGAAAACCGTAGGCACGTGCAGCGTCGTCGCCATTCAGACGGTCACGTACGCCGCTGAACGCCACTACCGCCGTACAGCACACGGCAACGCCCTGCAGTAGGCGTGAGGCAACAAACACCGTTGGCGTGGTCGCCAGTGCCGCCATTGCCGCGCCGATCATGTAGATAACGACGCCGGCCAATGCGATCGGCTTGCGGCCGTAGTTATCCACCAGCGGGCCGGCGATAACCTGCCCCAGGCCCAACACCAGAATGAACAGGGAAATGGTGGACTGAATCAGCGCCTCACTGCTGTTAAGGCCAAGTGCGATAGCGGGAATGGTTGGCAGATAGAGATCGATGCCCAGCGGGCCGAGCAGCACCAGGCTAAGAAGCAGAAACAGAAATTTTTGCATAACAAAAACAGCACGTCCTAGTGACAAAGAGAGGTAGAGTAGAGATTCTGGCGTCAAATGGAAAGAGGCAAAGCATAAGCGTTCGACGGGCTAATTTTGCCTCCCCCATTACACGGCAGAGGCTTGGCGATAATAAAGTGCGGAAACCGTATCCGCCACGTAACGCGCCTGGTGTTTGGCGTCGTCCAGCGCCCGATGCGGTGTGCCTTCGAAAGGGCGTTCTTTCTTCGGGTTGAAGCCGTGCAGTTCGGCCAGGGTGATCACCGTACGCACATCCTGCGTGTCCCAAAACTTCCATGGGCAGGGCATTTCCAACTGCTGGAAAGCATGCTCGAGGATCGCGCAATCGAATTCCTTGCCATTTCCCCAGACCTTCACTCTGTCTGTGCTGTTCATATGGATAAAACGGCTCAGGCTGGTCAGAACGCGCTTTAGGCTTTCGGTTCCGGCAAAGGCCAGCTTGCGTGCTTCGTCAGACTGCTTTGCCCACCAGGCCACGGTATCCAGGCTGATGGTTCTGCCAGGCTGATCTTTTTGGCTGCTGACGGCGTTTTCAAATTCCGCGCCGAGCTGGCCGGTCCTGGGATCAAAAAATACTGCGGCAACCACCAGGATCACTGCGCTGGGTTTTATGTCCAGAGTTTCAATGTCTAGCATCAGATGGTGCATTGGCGATCTCCGCAGGCTGAGTCATCGTAGTATGTTACTACAAACCGGGCGAGGATGCGCAGTCAGCCACGGCGCTGGCCTGCGGCATTAGCCAGCGTTACCGCCAACACGGCCAGTAACACCAGGGCGGCCACCGGGGTCACAACGCCCCAGGGCGCTCGTTCGATATAAGGCATGGCTTCGGCCAGCACCAGCCCCCATTCTGCACCCGGCGGCTGAGGCCCCAGTCCGAGGAAACCCAGCGCGGCCAGCGCCAGCGCAATACCCGGCAAGCGAAGCATGGCGTGACGAAGCAACGGCCCGACTAACGCCGGCAGCAGGTAGTGCGTCAGCGTACGCAGGCGGCCTATCCCCAATACGGGGAGCATGCGGATATAGGGCTGCGTACGCGCCTCCGTCAATAACGAGGCACAGTGTGCCGCCAACGGCGCCCAACTGACCAACATCACCGCGCACGCGGCGCCGTAGGCTGAAGGACCTGTAATGGCGATGACCAACAGGCCTGCCATGATGGGGGGCGTGGCGTTGGCCAGTTCAATCACCCCGCACATCAGGCGCGGCATCAACCCAAATAGCATTCCCAGGATCAGTGAAGCGAAGCTGACGCCCAGCGCCAGCAGGCTGGTATTCACCGCGCCGTGCGCGACCCGCGCCAGAATGTCCCTGCCGGTGGCGTCGGCGCCAAAGGGTAACGCCAGGCCGGGCGATTGCAGGCGCATATGCAGGGACGCGAACGGATCGCGGATGATCCCGCTCACCACCAGCAGGCACAGCAATAGCGCGGCGATTGCGGCGACAAGATAACTGCCTTTGGCGCTGTGCTGGGGTTGCGGCGCATTAGGCAGGGACGCGGCGATGCGGCCCAGCAGCAGATAATGCGCTCCCTGCGCCAGGAAACCGGCGCTGAAGGCGATCATCAGCAGAATCAGGATACCGCACTGCAGCGCAGGCAGATCCTGTGCGATGGCGGCGCCTAAGGTTGCCCGACCAAGACCGGGAATGGCAAACACCTTCTCGACGGCAATGGCGCCGCCGGTAAGCCCTACCAGCACCAGACCAATTTGTGGCAACAGGGCGGGCAACGTGCGGCGCAATACTGCCAAGAGACGTTGCCTCCGGGAGATACCGGCAAGACTCCAGGTGATCAACCAGCGTTCAGAAAAGGTTGCGGCCAGCCCGTCGCTGAACAACAGACCCAGCAATCCTCCAGCGGGCAGGCCCAGCGCCAGCGCGGGCAGAACGGCGTGTTGGAGGTTTTGCCAGCCGTAGGGCGGGAACCAGCGCAACCAGACGGCGCCGACAATCAGCAACAGCGCCGCCAGCAAAAATTCCGGCAGGGAGGTCAGCGCTACGGCCAGAACGCCGGCAGGGCGCTGACTGTCGCCGCGCATGCCATGCCACAGGGTTGGCAACGCCAACAACAGTGCTACCGACAGCGCTACCGTGAGCGCGCAGGCCATCAGGATCAAAGACACTCCGGCGGCTTGCAGCATGCCTTCCAGCACGGGCTGACCCGAGATCCAGGAGTTACCGGCATCCCCCCGCAACAACCCCGAAAACCACCGGCCAAGCAGCACCAGCGGCCCGTCATCCAAACCGAATCGTTGGCGAATGGCGTTCAGGGTTTCCGGCGTCGCCTCTTGCTCGCTTGAGCGAGCCCGCAGCAGGCTGAGCGCGGGATCGCGGCCGGAAATCCAAGGCATCAGACCAATGAGCAAAATCATTGCCAGCAGGGCAAGCAGGCGTGAGGCGAGTGGCAACAACGTCTTTATCGAGCGCTTTATCACGATCAGGGCTGCCCGGCGGAAATAACGCTGCGCGGTGTCACCAGTCGACGTTCACGCGGATCGCGTTCTGCGTGCTGCAGGGTGGCGGCTTCACCCTGGATAACTCTTTCATGCAACAAGGGGATAGCCGCATGCGTGGCGAGGATGAGGCTCTCCGCCTCGATAATCGCCTGGCGTCTTTGCGCGCCGGCCGGGATGGTCGCCGCGTGGGTTAAGGCTTTGTCCACCGCGGGGTCACAGAGTTGAGCGATATTGAACGATCCCCGGCAGGCAAAATCACTGTACATGTAGGCTACCGGATCGCCGGAATCCAGCACTGTGGCGCGCGACAAAATGAACGCATCGAATTTGCCCGCCAACGCGTCGGCTTCAATGTGGGCGTATTCCCGCACCTCCTGCTTTACTGTAAAACCGGCTGCGCTGAGCTGTTGAGCCAGATAAACCGCAACTTCGGGCAGCTCTGCCCGATCGCTGAAGGTCGCCAGGGTAATGGTTTGGCCTTTCACCGCCGCCGGCGGGATAGCCGGTTGCGGTTGCCGTAATGAGGCGGCCCAAGGTAATGCGGGGCCAAGCAACCCGGTGGCAAGATCGGCACGGCCTTCGTAGACGTTGTCCACTAACTGTTGGCGTTGAACCGCTGCCGCCGCCGCTGCGCGCACCGCAGGATCGCGGAAAGCGCCGACACGAGTGTTCAGATACAGCGTATTGGTGCGCGGCATCGGGACTTCGTGGATCAGCCCCGCTTCAATGAGCGGCAGCTGCGATACCGGCAGAGCCTCAACCAGATCGGCGCTGCCGGTTCTCAGGGCGGCGGCACGTGCATTGCTGTCCGGCACAAAACTGACGTCGATCCCCGGTGCGGCGGCTTTCTCGCCCCAGTAACCGTCAAAACGATTTAGCCGTGCGCTGCTGGTGCCGTTGATTTCTGTTAACACGAAAGCGCCGGTTCCGGCCTGCAGCGGATTGACCACGCCGTTGGCGGCGTAGGCCCGTTCAGCGAGGATCGCCAGTTGCGGGCTGGACAGCCGTTGCGGAATTAAAGGATCGGGGCGGGCTGTAGCGATCAGCACGGCATTATCGCCTTCGGCGGTGATCGACAACTCGACGCCGTCCAGAATGCGTGGTTTCGGCGCGGCATTTATCGCCGCTGAAAGTGAACGCACTACGCTTTGCGCCGTCATTACGCTGCCGTCGTGGAAACTGACACCCTGACGCAGCACAAAGCGCCAGCGGCGTTCATCGATTTGCTGCCATTCAGTCGCCAGTGCCGGCTCGGCATCGCCATTGGCGTTCAGCACCACCAGGGTTTCGGCATTGCTCCAGCGTGAGAGTTTAAACGCATCGTCGCTCAACGGCGTTAACCCGGAGCGGGGCGGCTGCAGCATGGCCAGCCGGATACGTTTTTCTTCGGCGACACTTTCTTTTGGTTTTGCAGGTTCAAAGCAACCGCCAAGCAGCAAACTGCCGGCAAGCAGGCAGCCGGTGGGGCCAATAAAGCGCAGGTTCAGCATGCAAAATACCTCAGGATCTCAGGGCTAAAAGGGGGGTAATGATGGGATTGCGGCGATCAACGCGCGGGTAGCGACATGCCGGGGCGATTGCAACAGATCGTGGGTTGGGCGATCTTCCACGATGGCGCCGCGATCCATCACCAGCGTGCGGTGGCATAAGGCGGCCACCAATGAAATATCATGGGAGACCAGCAGCATTCCCATCCGTTGCTGACGGGCAATACGATCGAGCAGGTTGATGATCTGCCGGCGTAAGGGCTGGTCCAGACCGCTGACCGGCTCATCGGCCAGTAAAAAACGAGGTTGCAGCGCGATAGCGCGTGCCAGTGCCACCCTTTGTGCCTGCCCGCCGGAAAGCTGGCCCGGTCTGGCGTACAGCAGGTGTTCATCCAGTTCAACCTGACGCAGAGCACGCTCTGCAGTGATACCCGGATCCTGCGGCAAACCGAGTTGGCGCAGCGGGGCGATAATCAGTTCGGCGACCGTATGGCGTGGATTGAGCGAGGAGTGGGCGTCTTGCGGGACATACTGCACCAAACGTCGGTACCAACGCAGCCGACGAACGGACGCTGGGCGAATCGCGGTACCCTGGCAGAAGATATGGCCGTAATCCGGCGCATCGAGCGCTAGCAGCAGCTTGAGCAAGGTGGATTTGCCTGCGCCGGAGCAGCCAACCAACCCGATGCGTTCTTCGGCATACAGATTCAGATCGGTAGGGCTAAGGCCACCAGATGCCGACGCATATCGCCGACAGACATTTTGCAGGCTGATAAAAGGCAGTGCGGCGTTGACCGGTAGGTGGCTCATTGGTTATCCCGCCATACTCATAGAGGAGTAATGACCGAATGCCGGGCGCAGTACCGTGGCAACCAGCCGCTGAGTGTAGGGGTGTACAGGGTGGCGCAACAACTGCGCGACAGAGCCGTGCTCGGCCATCGTGCCGTTCGCCAGCACGATGGCCCGTTGGCACAGGCTGGCGGCGACGGCAAGGTCGTGGGTGATAAACAGCAGCGCGGGCGCGGCGGGGCGCTCGGTGTAGCGCTTCAGGATATCGATTAACTGATGCTGGCTGACCATGTCCAGTGCGGTGGTAGGTTCATCCGCTATCAGCAGGCTTTTCTCGCCGCTCAGCGCGAGAGCCGCACAAATCCGCTGACATTGGCCGCCGGACAATTGCCCGGGATAGCGCATCATGATGCTCTCCGGCGGCAGGCCCAGCGCAGCCAAGAGTTCTGTGGCGCAGCGTTGGGCGTGTTCTTTGCTCATGCCGCTCCGGCCACGCAGAGCCATGATCAGTTGCTTACCCACGGTGCTCAGGGGGTTGAGGCTGGTAAAAGGATCTTGAAAAATGGCCGCCAGCGAGAGTGACTTGCGCTGTTGTAAACGTTGGCCGCTGATTTCTCGCCCCAATAGCCGTATCGATCCGCTGAGTTCGGCACCGTTCGGCAGCGTACCTAAAATGGCAGCGGCGGTGAGTGATTTGCCTGAGCCTGATGCGCCCAGCAGGCATAGCCGTTCGCCGGCATGTAGGGTGAAGTTCAGATCGCTGATTTTGACTTCCCCGTTAATCGACAGCGTCAACTGTTCTACGGTGAGTAACGGCGGGCTTTGGTTTTCCATTAGCGTGTCTGTGCGAAGCAGTTATGGTATGTAATAACATAACATTCGTTGGCGTGACATGACCAGCAGATTTCTGAAATACTTTGAAATAGTCTAAAGCAGGGAAATCAAGGTATGATGCTCAAGGTATTGTTGTCAGGTTGGTTCTATCGGTGAGAACGTTGATTTTTATTCTGTGCATGGCCGCCTATGTGCTGGTACTGGGTTACCTTGGTGTTTACGTCACCGATAAACTGTGCGAGCAATCCAGTAACTACACCAAGCTGTGCCGTATGGTTGATATCTCCGAGCCGCATATTCCAAAATAAACGACCGTCGTCAACCCAGATAATCGGTAGTGATCAATGGCGTCAGTATCCCGGATAGGCAGGCTAACGTAGCCCATTGCCGCCAGCCTAATCGCGCCAGCCAATCCTGACGCAACGGCGGCGTTGCGAGTTGTCCCAGAGCAACCGTACCGGTGAACATCACTGTCAGGATCACGAATACCAATCCCCGGCTCCAGGAATTAAATTCGATATGCAATATGTTGGCGTAATAGAGTCGCATCAGAATAAAATAGGCCAGCATTAACCAGGCAAAACGCGTTCGTTTTTTCAGCAATTGGTAGAGTATAAATGCGATGAACAGGCTGTGAAACCATGAGATCATTGGCGATTCAATAGGATGCCTGACGCAGACGTTATACACAGCCAGGTAGATATTAAAGATCAACAGTGTATAGACGGCATATATATACCAACCATAGATGACTTTGAGTTTTTGGGTGTTTGGCGAGATAGGGCAATAGTCCGGTATCATTGGGGCCTCCTGAGCTGGATAGCGTTATAACACCGAAGAGCTAAATGAAAATTAAACGCCAAACGGGCTTTATTTTACCCCCAAACGGGAACTAATCAGCGCCTGCTGGGTCTGTTCAAACGGTAACGTCCAGGGTATTTTCAGCGAAAGAGTAATGACACTACATTGATATGAAAAATTATAAAAACGGTCACTCTACGGTATGTTTACTGGTTGCCACGTTGGGGCTTTACTTTTTCCTGCCGCCGACGCTCATCGCCTTGTTCTGCCAATGGTTTAACTTGAACCCCTTTTTTCTTATTAGATCCTGGCATCTCAATCCCTTCGCTGCTGCACGCGGGATTCCGATCTATCAGACCCTTGTGCCCATATTAGTGGTATGGCTTTCAGTCAATGCCCTGGTGGCGGCCATTTTTTTTGCGATATTGGGTTTATATCGTTGGCTTGGCAGGACAAAGCATCGATGAGTCACCCTTGTGCACTGACAAAAAGAGGTAGATAAAAAGCACTTTACAATGGATAATGATAGTCGTTATCATTTAGTGGTCGGTAAGGGTAGAAGGATTGTCTCCTTATGTGCCACCCAAGCCGGCACGACATTGCTCACATTGCTTCCAATCTTTGTTGCCAGCCTCGCGCTGGCATTTTTTTACTTCTTTTATTTCAGTCTACTAACCCAGATTACACCCTTGGTTTTTCAGTGACGATGAAACACTTTCCCCGCTCATAAAAAGCGTCGCTATGCTTGAAACTTTTTGTCGATAAAGATAATAATTATCATTAATATTATCTTTTCATTGGATTCAGTGCACTGATAGATCCGCTGCACGTTGTCAGCCAGCGTTGCTGACAGAGAATCTTATTCGGCGTGATTTTGAGTATTTACCAGGGGTTACAGAGATGTCGATGCATTTTCCGGTTAAACGATCGCGTCTGTTCTGCGCGCTCGCCATGTTCCTGCCACTCACCTCGTTGGCTGAGGATACTTTGGTTGTCACTGCCAAATCTGCCGATACGGCGGAGGCGGCGACGCAGGGCTATCAGGCTACGACCAGCCAGGGTGCGACGAAAACGGACAGACCGTTAGCCCTGACGGCCCAGTCGATCTCGGTAGTAACTCGGCAGCAGATGACCGATCAGAATGCCCAGACGGTTAACGATACGCTGAAATATGCTCCGGGCGTCTTCACCAATTTTTCCGGTGGCGCCACCCGCTATGACACCATTGCATTGCGCGGTTTTCATGGCGGTGACGTCAATAACACTTTCCTTGATGGCCTGCGTTTGTTGAGTGACGGTGGCACCTATAACGCCTTGCAGGTTGATCCCTGGTTCCTGGAACGCGTCGACGTCATCAAAGGACCCTCCTCGGTGATGTATGGGCAAAGCATTCCGGGTGGATTGGTCGCGCTGACGTCCAAGCGGCCTCAGTTCGCCACGGAAGGGCACGTTAACCTGATGGCAGGCAACAACAGTACTCAGGGCGGCGCCTTCGATGTGACCGGACCGCTGTCTGAACAGTGGGCTTACAGGCTGACCGGCATGACGCGCAGCAGCGAAACCATGTACGACCATCAGCGTGAAGAACGCTATGCCGTCGCCCCCTCATTGCTGTGGCAGCCGGATGAAAATACCTCGCTGTTGCTCAAGGCCTACCTGCAGAAGGATCCTTCCGGCGGTTACCACAGTGCCGTGCCGGCCGATGGCAGCCTCTATTCCAGCTCGGGCGACAAACTGGGGCGCGGATTCTTTGACGGTGAGAGCAGCCGGAATGTGTTCAAGCGCTGGGAGCAAATCTACAGCTATGCCTTCTCTCACAGTTTTAACGACGTCTGGTCTTTCCGTCAGAATGCCAGTTACACCCATTCCAATGTTGAGTTGCAACAGGTGTATCAGATTGGCTGGAATGACGATCACCGTTTGCTGAACCGTTATTACAGCGGTTCTGCCACTTCGCTGGACGCCTTTGCCGTCGATAACCAACTGGAAGCCGACTTTACCACCGGGGCGCTGGATCATAAGGTTATGCTGGGGCTGGACTATCAGCGCTTTCGCAATAATTTGTGGGAAGAATCTGCTGGTGCATCGCAGCTGAATCCTTATACCGGTGTGTCCGGCGGGGCGGCGTTAACCGGCCTGACGCATACCGATTCCAGGCGCCACTACGAGCAGAGCGGCGTATATCTGCAGGATGAAATCAACTTACAGAACTGGTATCTGAACCTGTCCGGCCGCTTCGATCGTATCGAGTCTAAAAATACGACGCTCAATACCGGTACCAGCGATGCGCGCAGCGATGATAATTTCAGTGGCCGTGCCTCCTTGCTGTATCACTTTGATAACGGTCTTTCACCTTACGCCAGCTACAGTACGGCGGTAACGCCTGAGGCGCTGCCCGATCAAAACGGACACATGCTGAAACCGAGCACCAGTGAGCAGTATGAGGTGGGGTTGAAATATCAGCCGCCAGGCAGTTCATCGATTTACAGCGTGGCATTGTACGATTTGACGCAGAAAGACGTTGCCAACCGGGTGGTGCAGCAAAGTTATTATCTGCCGGCCGGCAAAGTGCATTCGCAGGGGATTGAACTGGAAGCGCGCAGCAAGATCAGCGAACGTTTCGATCTGATTGCCGGCTACAGCTACAACAAGGTGAAGTTTAAAGACGCGATCGATGGCAACAACGGCAATACGCCGTATCTGGCCCCCGACCAAATGGCTTCTCTGTGGGGTAAATACGCGGCCGGATTCGGCGTGGATCTTGGCGCTGGGGTACGCTATATCGGCAAGCAGTGGGCAGACAATGAAAATACGCTGCGCATTCCTTCGGTGACGCTGGTGGATGCCTCGGTAAGGATGAATTTGGGCAGCGTGAACCCATCAATGAAAGGCGCCTACGTTCAGTTGAACGTCAATAATCTGACCGACAGGAAATACGTCGCGGCCTGTTATGGCACCGGCTATTGCTATTGGGGGGCGGAACGTTCTGTGGTGGCTACCCTGGGGTACGATTTCTGAGGAAAGGGGCCGTATCGCCCCGTCGCTTTGCCGACGGGGCGGTTTTACATTGCTAGAACAGGGAGAAAAGCAACACCACCGGCAGGCTTAGCGGCCAGGTCAAACCAATCGTCAACGCGCTGATAAAACGAATTTTGATGGTATCCCGGCTGACTAAATAGGTAAAAACCATAGAAACTAAAAGGCCTATTAAATAGAAATATTGTGTCGCAACCCACAGCGGTGACATGAAACCTATCCCAGTTGTATTTTTAAGCCGCGAATTCTAGGGGCTTAATTCCACATAATCAATGCTTATTAGTTGTTTATTTAGTTTATTATTTATAACCATATTATTAATGCTGTTATTAGGCTCTGACGTGCACGGGACGGCTCCTGTTAGCGATAATGGGAGAAATCAGGACATAGGTTTACCCGCGGGGGAAACTCAGGAATCTTCGGTGGGGGGAAATTGTTCGGCGGCCGTATTGGCGATGCGGAAGAACATAATTCCCCACTGCTCGCGGTTGCCCAATTAATCGGATAATTTGAAAGCGTTTGGCAGATATAATATGTTGGTAGGCCCTGGAGAACGTGAGGAGAGAGTATGAGTTTTTGGCGAATCGTATTTACCATTATTCTACCGCCGCTGGGTGTGTTGCTTGATAAAGGTATCGGCGGGGCTTTTATCCTCAACATTATCCTGACTGTGTTGGGCTATTTCCCTGGATTGATTCATGCCTTCTGGATCCAGACTAAACAGTAGTGGTGCCATCATCTGGCCCAGCCGTTTTGCACTGGGGGACATGTTCATGTAGTCCGAGACTCTCAACCCTGGTATGCGTTCGCATGCCGGGGTTTTTTACGCCGTTCAGCCGTCTAATAAATGTTGAGGCCGTAGACAAACAACCATGAAAAAAGCATCGCCAACAGACTTACGATGAAAAGGATGGAGATCATTTCCTTCACGTGAAAATTCCCTTTTGATGTTTGGTGTTTTTACTTCCCATTGTTTTTACATGGGATTTTATATCCTAATGGGTAAAAATCCTAGTTTTAAAGTGGTTTTCATGCTGATTTGCAACTGCGTTTAGGTTTGGTTGTGGGAGGCGTCTGCGTGGGCATGCCATCAGACATCTGGGAAATGACGCGGGGTGAATGGAACGTCAGGAGGGGGGCGTCCAGCCGCGTTAACTATTCGTAGCTATTGCCGGAATCTGCTGGGGTGAACTATATATCATAGGTCTAAACGGCGTTTGACCTTGCACAGGCGGGCCGGCGTAACGCCGTCATCTTAAAGAAGGAATCAGGTATGAATACAAAACCTACAGTAGTCCTGGTGCATGGATTTTGGGGTGGGGCCGCTCACTGGAGTAAGGTGATTGGCGAATTGTCACGTAAAGGTTATCACTCGATACACGCCGTAGAAATGCCGCTGACATCGTTGGCCGATGATGCCGAGCGTACGCGCAAAATGGTGGCTCAGCAGGCAGGGCCGGTTTTGTTGGTTGGTCATTCGTATGGTGGTGCGGTTATTACCGAAATGGGTAACCAACCCAACGTGGTCGGGCTGGTGTATATCGCCGCCTTTGCGCCGGATACCGGGGAAAGCCCTGGCGGTATCACGCAGGAACATCCTCCGGCGGCGATGGCTAACCTGGTGCCGGACAGCGACGGTTATTTATGGATTAAACCGGACAAGTTCCATGAAAGCTTCGGCCAGGATCTTTCCTCTGATGAGGCTCTGGTGATGGCGGTGACGCAAAAGGCTCCGCTGGCCAGCACCTTCGGTAACGTTATCAATGAGCCTGCGTGGAAGCACAAACCTTCCTGGTACCAAATTTCCAGCGACGACCGGATGATTTCGCCTGAGAATCAGCAGCGCATGTCGGCCCGGTTGAACGCTAAAAAAGTGATTACGTTGAATGCCAGCCATGCGTCGCTTGCCTCGCACCCAAAAGAAGTGGTCGCTTTGATTGATGAGGCGGCGAGCACCTCATGAAATATCCTTACCAAGGCCTTGCAACAGCGGTTTTTTGCCGCAGGCCGGTTAAACAGGCTTGCTGTGTTCGGCCGCATGCATCGCCAAATAGGCTTTAAGATTCTCGTCGTTAAAACCAAGCACGCCAAGGATCGCGGCCATAAAGCTGACGGGAGCGGTGCCGGGCGCGGTGACGACGCGTTGATCGGCAACGGCGTAAGGCACATCCTGATAGTACGCGGCTCCCGCATAGTTCAGTTGCGACAGATTTTCCGCTGAATTGGAAGTATGGCGGAGATTGTCGAGCACGCCCGACTGTGCCAATACGCGAGTTCCATCGCAAATACCGGCGACGACGATGTTTTTTCGGTGAGCCTCGGCGACCAACGCGGTGATGTCTGGCGCTTGTCCACTTTGCCATGCCGTACCGCCGCAGACGATCAACAGGTCAACATCATCGAGTTCGATGGCTTCAATGGATAGCTGCGGGGTAACGAGCATCCCTCCAGAGGAAACGATGGGGGTGGCTTTGGGTGAAGCGAAACGGGTATCGAAACCGTAATAGCCTCGACAAGTGGAGTTGATCAGCGCGGTTTCCCAATCGGAAAAATTATCGGTAAGAAGAGTTATGGCACGTGTCATTGGCGTGTATTTCCCTATGAGGATGAAAATGGTCCGCGGAATGGTTTACCGCAGGATCCCAAGTTTAATGGGCGCTACTGTCAATTTCTGGCAGGGGGGATTTTTCCTGGCGTTAAAAAGATCCCGCACGACGGCGGGATTAAGGGATGATAGTCTAGCTATTGGATTTTATTCTGGTTATGAGGTGGTGTGGACCTTCAGAAGGTGACACTAACCCACGGAAACTTTATGGACAAGTGAAAGGTTCAAGGCGCTGCATGTATCAGAATATCCTCAAAGAGGGTTTTGCGCGGTGATGGGGCAGCTTGTCAGCGTTACTGTGGGACCACGTCCTTGTGGATAGTCGTCCTAACGTCGTTTCCGCTTGGTGTTGAAAGTACTTGTTCTTCTTTGCCGCCAATAGAGGACAAAGGAAAATACGACAACTGCCATCAAAACGACGATGATTGCGATTGGAAGTAGTTCCATAGCACTCACCTAAGATTGCAATTTGCCAACTCATTAAATAGGAATATTCCCAATCTAAGCAATGAGCAACGCGTAAAGAAAACGTAATTAGGAATTACCTCAGCGCTGATTGTGCTAATGGCAAGAAAGACGAGGATAGGAAAAATGATTTTTCGCCTTGCAACAATGCAGGATATTAATGTGTTGATCGGTTTTGATACCCTTGCATCGCATGATCTGCATCGTCACACCGAGATCCGTGAGTGGTGCGAGGCCGGTGTCTGCCATGTTGCAGAGCTTGCTGGCGAAATAGTGGCTTATGGCGTGCTGCACTATCACTTTTACGGTTATGGGTTTATCGACATTCTTATGGTCGATGAGCGGTTCCGACGCAGAGGCGTGGGGCGAAAGTTACTCGAACAATTAAAATCGCTTTGCGAGCGCCCCAAGCTGTTTACCTCAACTAACGGTTCGAATTTACCCATGAAGAGGCTGTTACTGGAAGCCGGCTTTACTGAGAGCGGTTGTATTGAAAACCTGGATGAAAACGATCCTGAGAGGGTGTTCTTTTTTCCTGTAAAAGGAACAGCCAGCTAACAAGATTAACTGGCTGTTTTAATAAACATTATGCCGTTTGCTTATGGAAAAGCTCGCGGAATACCGGATAAATATCGTCCGGCTCACGGATATGCTGCATGGCAAAGTTATCGAATTTGGCCTGCAGGTCTTCATATTCGCGCCACAGCGTCTGGTGGGCACGGCGGGTGATTTCAATGTAGCTGTAATAACGCACCATCGGCAGCAGTTTTTTCGCCAACAGTTCGTGGCACAGCGGTGAGTCATCGGCCCAGTTATCGCCATCCGAGGCTTGTGCGGCATAAATGTTCCATTGAGCCGGGTCGTAACGCTCTTCAACCACTTCATTCATCAGTTTTAGCGCGCTGGAAACGATAGTGCCGCCGGTTTCCTGCGAGTAGAAGAACTCCTGTTCATCCACTTCCTTCGCCTGGGTGTGGTGGCGGATATACACCACGTCGACGTTTTTATAGGTTCTGCTCAGGAACAGATAGAGCAGGATATAGAAACGTTTAGCCATGTCCTTGGTTGCCTGATCCATGGAGCCGGAAACGTCCATCAGGCAAAACATTACCGCCTGGCTGGAAGGTTCAGGACGACGTTCATAGTTCTTGTAACGTAAATCAAAAGTATCGATAAAGGGCACGCTTTCGATTTTTTTGCGCAGCTCGGCAATTTCTTTGCGCAGCCGCTCCTCTTCCAGCAATTGCACCGGCTCGGTGTTTTCCAACTGGGTGAGCTCGCCTTCCAGCTCATGCAGGGCACGCCGCTTTCCGGCGGTCATGGCGGTACGTCGCGCCAGTGAGTTTTGCAGCGAACGCACCACACTGATATTGGCCGGCACGCCGTTGGCGGTGTAACCGGCCCGATGAGTTTTGTACTCGGTAAGTTGCTTATACTGATTTTTTTTCAGGTTCGGCAGCGCCAAATCTTCAAACAGCAGATCAAGGTATTCGTCCTTGGATATCTGAAAGACGAATTCATCCTCGCCTTCGCCATCCTGGCTGGCGTTTCCCTGACCGCCACCCCCGCCGCTGCCGCCGCCCTGAGGGCGTTCGACACGGTCATTCTGCACAAAATGGTCGTTACCGGGATGAACGCGGTGGCGAGTGCCACCGCGGCCTTGATGAAACATAGGCTCGTTGATATCGCCATTGGGGATTGAAACCGACTCCCCGCTGTCCACGTCGGTGACCGAACGCTTGTTGATGGCTTCGGCAATCGACTGTTTGATTTGCGACTTGTAGCGGCGCAAGAAGCGCTGGCGGTTCACCATGCTCTTGTTTTTGCCGTTAAGCCGTCGGTCAATAAAATACGCCATACTTCCCCCAAACGACGTTGCCAACTTTCTACGCCATCTCCATGACGCTAATTCTCATTAGCCGTTATGAAGACTTTCTGACCCGCAGATACCATTCACACAGCAGGCGAACCTGTTTGCGGGTGTAGCCTTTTTCCATCATGCGGTCGACGAAGTCGTCATGTTTCTTCTGCTCATCCGTTGAGGTTTTAGCGTTAAACGAAATCACCGGCAGCAACTCTTCGGTGTTCGAGAACATTTTCTTCTCGATCACGGTACGCAGCTTCTCATAACTGGTCCAGTTAGGGTTACGGCCACTATGATTAGCACGGGCACGCAGCACGAAGTTGACTATTTCGTTGCGAAAATCTTTCGGATTGCTGATGCCGGCTGGTTTCTCGATTTTCTCCAGTTCAGCGTTCAGGGATTCGCGATCGAACAGCTGGCCGGTATCCGGATCACGGTACTCTTGATCCTGGATCCAGAAGTCTGCATAGGTCACGTAGCGGTCAAAAATGTTTTGACCGTATTCCGAGTAGGATTCCAGATAAGCGGTCTGGATCTCTTTACCGATGAATTCGGCGTATTTCGGGATCAGATAGCCTTTCAGGTGTTCCAGATATTTTTCCGACTGATCCTGCGGGAACTGTTCACGCTCGATCTGCTGTTCCAGTACGTAGAACAGGTGCACCGGGTTGGCGGCTACCTCGGCGTGATCGAAGTTGAATACCCGCGACAGGATTTTGAACGCGAAACGGGTGGACAGGCCATTCATGCCTTCATCGACCCCAGCGTAGTCGCGGTATTCCTGGTACGACTTGGCTTTTGGATCGGTGTCCTTCAGGCTTTCACCGTCATAGACGCGCATTTTCGAGTAAATACTCGAGTTTTCCGGCTCTTTCAGGCGAGAGAGCACGGTAAAGCGTGCCAGCGTCTCCAGCGTACCGGGGGCGCAAGGCGCATGGGTCAGTTCACTGTGATCAAGAAGCTTGTCGTAGATTTTCATCTCTTCCGACACCCGCAGGCAGTACGGCACCTTGACGATATAAACGCGGTCGAGGAAGGCCTCGTTGTTTTTGTTGTTACGGAAAGTCACCCACTCGGATTCGTTGGAGTGAGCCAGAATAATCCCGCTGAACGGCAGGGCGGAGATGCCTTCGGTACCGTTGTAGTTACCTTCCTGGGTAGCCGTAAGCAGAGGGTGCAGCACCTTGATCGGTGCTTTGAACATCTCTACGAACTCCATAATCCCTTGGTTGGCACGACACAGAGCGCCTGAATAACCGTAGGCATCCGGATCGTTCTGGGCGTGGTTTTCCAGTTTACGGATGTCCACTTTACCGACCAACGCAGAGATGTCCTGGTTATTCTCATCACCCGGTTCCGTTTTGGCGATGGCTATCTGTTCCAGAATGGAAGGGCGCACTTTCACTACTTTGAATTTGGTGATGTCGCCACCAAATTCATGCAGGCGTTTTGCGGCCCACGGCGACATGATAGTGCCGAGGTAGCGGTTCGGGATGTTGTATTCTTTTTCCAGAATATTGGCATCTTCCTGCGGGTTAAACAGGCACAGCGGATGGTCGTTGACCGGGCTGCGTTCGCCGTTGGCGCTCAAAGTGTAAATCGGCACGCGTTGCATCAGCGCTTTCAGACGTTCTGCCAGCGATGATTTCCCGCCGCCCACCGGGCCCAACAGGTAAAGAATTTGTTTCTTCTCTTCGAGCCCCTGCGCGGCGTGCTTCAGGTAAGAAACTATTTGTTCTATAGCTTCTTCCATACCGTAGAACTCTTCGAAAGCCGGATAGCGTGCGATCACGCGGTTGGAGAACAGGCGTGACATGCGTGACTCAAGCGCGGTGTCGACCATAACAGGTTCACCGATAGCCATTAGCAGACGTTCGGCCGCATTGGCATACGCACTGCGATCTTGCCGGCAAATGGTAAGAAATTCCTGCAGTGTGAACTCTTCGTCCTTGGCAGCTTCATAGCGCTGGCGATAGTGGTCAAATATGTTCATGATGCCCGTCCTTTTCGTTATTAGCACAGGTTAAAGGGAGCTGGTGATAGTGTTTTGGCTCCCGAAAGAAGAAGTTATTACCTGAGTACAGCAACCCGTATGCCAACTTGATACGCTTATTATCGCGAGTTGCGTTGTATTGCCACTGGGCTCAGGATAAATTCGCCTTCTGATTAAGCTTAGTTGGCATACCGGAAAATTTCCTGCGTCATAAAAAGCTTTTTTTAAGTCATATCAATGACTCAGTTGTGACAAGGATGAGCAAACGCCTTGTCTGGCGCGGCTTGCGGCAAAAAACGTCATTGTTCCGCCATGATTAATTCATATTTCTGATCTAACTTATTCGATCTTGGTTGTTTTCTATTGTAAAGATTAGGCGCGTAACGGCATTTTCACATAAACTAAGTCGGCAATTAACTCTGTTATTTATGGAAAAAGAACCAGTGAAAAATTTTCAACTCAAAACGTTAGCAATTGTCGCTTCCGCAATGGTTTTTGCGCAAAGTGCTCAGGCAGGAACCTGGTCACTCGGTGCTGCAGCGCTGGTTAGCCCTGACGCGTACCGTGGTTATAAGACTCGCGTCTATCCGATGCCTGTCATTAACTATGAAGGCGACGACTTCTACTTCCGTACGCTGACAGCCGGTTACTACCTGTGGAAAGATCAGGAAAACCAACTGAGCGTAATGGGTTATTACTCGCCGTTTGGTTTTCGTCCCGGCGACAGCGATGACGACCGCATGAAGCGTCTGGATAAACGACGCGGCACGCTGATGGCTGGCCTGGCTTATACCCATAATGCCGATTGGGGCTCGATCCGCTCCACCTTTACCGGTGATACTCTGGACAACAGCAACGGTCTGGAAGGGGATGTCGCTTATCTCTACAAATTCGATTTAGACGCCTTGACCCTGATTCCTGGTGTGGGCGTGATGTGGAACAGCAAAAACCAGAACAAATACTACTACGGTGTCAGCGATAACGAATCTCGCCGCAGTGGTCTGGACAGCTACAAGCCGGGCGACAGCTGGGCACCTTACGTTGAACTGAGCGCCAATTATCAGATCAACAAGGACTGGGATGCTTTCTTCACCGGGCGTTACATCCGGCTGTCTAATGAAGTGAAAGACAGCCCAATGGTGGATAAATCTTACACAGGGTTGCTGATGGCAGGTGTGAGCTACAGCTTCTAAAAGAAAATTGCACGAATATTGTGCAATGACTGCATCATAAAGGGGCGCTTGCGCTCCTTTTGCACATCTGCGGTGCGCGCGCAGTATGCGTTAAGTACGGGCATAACGCGGGTAACGCGGGTAACGCGGGTAACGCGGGTATAGTGCGATATGTCGTTCGAGGGGGCAAGGGGGAAACAGGGCGACTGGCTCGCCGCCCTATAAACATCAAGCCTTTTTACGGCTGCGGAAGGTTACCGCCAGCCGGGCTGGTTGTTCGCCTGCGGCCACCAACGGTTTACTGACACGGCCGGTTTCCACGCAAACCATGGTTTTATAACCGTCATTCGCCATGTCTGCCATGCTGCAGGACAGCTCCACGCCTGGGTTCCAGGCAATCACATCGCTCATATGATGGTGATGAACCTCAATGGTGCGTTGCAGAGAAGGATCTTTGATCAGGCTGAAAGAGTCTGGTTGGGTATAGACCCGATCGGTTTGACCAATAAATGCCAGGTCTCCGGTCTGACGAGCTTCTGCTCCACCGGCCACTTTGTCGATATAAGGTTCGCCGAGGCCCGCTACTTTTACTTGTTCAATATCCCCAATCTGGAAATAAGTATGCAGCGCTGCGGTAGCCTGATAGTCGCCGTGTGACTCCAGCTCAATCTCGCATTCTTCACCCAGCTTGAAACGGGCAATCAGCGTAAAGGCATGCGGCCAAAGCTTGCGGGTTTGCTCATTGTCTTTCAGGGTAAAGGTCAGAATGACACCGTTGTCGTCTTCATCGTGCGCAGTCAGGTTCCAGGGTTGATTGCGGGCGAAACCGTGCGAGGGTTGCGCTGCCGGGCCAAACCAGGGCCAGCAAATAGGCACACCGCCGCGAATGGCGCTGCCTTTTTTAAAGGGGGTGTTGTTGCTCAGCCAGATAACCGGCTTATCACCGGCAGGTTGCCAGGCTAACAGGTGTGCGCCTTGCAGCGCAACAGCGGCGCGGACTTTCGGGTGAGAGACGACCACTACCGGCAGTTCTTCGAGCTGACGTTGACTGATGTAAGGTGAAATTTGTTCGGTAACGGGCAGGGTGAAAATTTTTTCGTTCATTAGGTTGCCTTTAGTTCGCCGCAGAAACAAAAAAAGGGCGACAAAATGTCGCCCCTCATTATCAGCTTTCCATCATTCCATTATTTGGAGATGTGAGCGATCAGATCCAGAACCTTGTGGGAGTAGCCAGTTTCGTTGTCGTACCAGGAAACCAGTTTCACAAAGTTGTCGTTCAGCGCGATACCCGCTTTGGCATCAAACACGGAAGTCAGGATTTCGCCGTTGAAGTCAGTAGAAACCACTTCGTCTTCAACATAGCCCAGAACGCCTTTCATAGAGCCTTCAGAAGCGGCTTTGATGGCTTTCTTGATTTCTTCGTAGGTCGCTGCTTTTTCCAGACGAACGGTCAGGTCAACTACAGACACGTTTGGAGTTGGAACGCGGAACGCCATACCGGTCAGTTTGCCTTTCAGTTCTGGCAGAACGATGCCAACTGCTTTAGCTGCGCCGGTAGAAGAAGGGATGATGTTCTGGGATGCGCCGCGGCCGCCGCGCCAGTCTTTATGAGACGGGCCATCAACGGTTTTTTGAGTAGCGGTGGTCGCGTGAACGGTAGTCATCAGACCTTCGACGATGCCGAAGTTGTCGTTGATAACTTTAGCCAGCGGAGCCAGGCAGTTGGTGGTGCAAGATGCGTTGGAAACGATATCCTGGCCAGCATATTTTTCAAAGTTTGCGCCACGTACGAACATTGGGGTCGCATCTTTTGAAGGGCCGGTCAGAACAACTTTCTTAGCGCCTGCAGTGATGTGTTTACGTGCGGTTTCGTCGGTCAGGAAGATACCGGTCGCTTCTGCAACAACGTCAACACCCACTTCGTTCCACTTCAGGTTAGCCGGGTCTTTCTCTGCGGTAACACGGATGGTTTTGCCGTTAACAACCAGATGGCCGTCTTTGACTTCTACAGTGCCTTTGAAACGGCCGTGAGTAGAGTCAAATTTCAACATGTATGCCATGTACTCTGCGTCCAACAGGTCGTTGATTGCAACGATTTCGATGTCAGAACGTTCTTGAGCAGCACGGAAAACAATGCGACCGATACGGCCAAAACCGTTGATACCTACTTTGATAGTCATATATTCCACCAGCTATTTGTTAGTGAATAAAAGGTTGGTTGTAAAATTACAAAAACCTTACCAAGCGTCAAGCGGAATCGTGTCAATTCTTGCTGCAAATCAAATCACGGGGCTTGATCTGCTTGCTTATTGCACATTCCGTTTGCGTTCGGCCTCATCCGTTATATGGGGTCAAACCGCCAAGTATAAAGTCACCCTACTTCATATATGTGATCGGTATCACATAACGCCGCAGCGTGACCTTTATGCGCTACAGTTTAGGCCAAAAAGCACTGCAATGTTGTTAATTTTTTGTTATTATTACTCATTGTTTTCGTTGACATTATCCACATTCAGAGAATCACGCAAATGGCTAAAGACACAACCCCTGACCATCCGGCCACGGAACTGAATGAAATCCAACGTTATGTGACCCAGGAACGGGGCACTGAAGCGCCGTACTCCGGTAAATTGCTGCACAATAAGCGCGAAGGTGTATACCATTGCCTGTGTTGCAACCATCCGCTGTTCTATTCCGACAGCAAGTATGACTCCGGCTGTGGCTGGCCAAGCTTCTATGAGCCGGTATCCGATGATGCGATTCGTTATATTGATGATAATTCACACAATATGCATCGGATCGAGATTCGTTGCGGCCACTGCGACGCTCATCTGGGGCACGTATTCCCCGATGGCCCGCAGCCTACCGGTGAACGCTACTGCGTTAACTCGGCTTCGTTGAGTTTTACCGACGGCGAGAACGGCGAAAAAACAGCCGGCTGAGGATTATTCTGCCAGAAAAATCGATTCAGCTAATTATTCTTCCACGAGTGAGGAAATGCTCTGATGGACGTGAAAGACCTGATTGCCGCAATGACCCCGGAGATCTATCAGCGCCTGGTACAGGCGGTAGAACTGGGTAAATGGCCAGACGGCGTTGCGCTGACGCCGGAACAGAAAGAAAACAGTCTGCAGGCGGTGATGTTGTGGCAATCGTTGAACAATGCCGATCCGCAGCATATGACTATTGGCACTGACGGCCAGATAGTGATGAAGAGCAAGCAGGAACTGAAACAGCAGTTCGTTGCCGAACCGCTGGTTAAGTTGAAGCCGCAATAAATCCGAAGGCAGGGCGATGCAACCATCGCCCTGTCGGTTTAGCGTTTCCCGCCGTTTATCTCCAATGATTCCGCCAACTGGTGTGCCAGCCGATTGTTGTCGTCTGCGCCATACTCCCAGAACATGGCGCCGCCCAGCCCCTTGCTTTTAATGTAGTCAGCTTTGATCGCGACCGAACGCGGATTCTCATACGAAATCGCAAACAACGGTTTGCCCTCGGCGGATTGCAGGGTCAGGTAGGGAACCTTGGCGTCGTTGTCCCAATGGGCGCTGAAGCGGCGCTGTGGATCGTTCAGCAGTTTGCTGACGATATCGTTGTACTTAAAATAGCTGTCCTTGGTCAGATCCAACCCCAGTGACTTGAACACGGCGGTTTCACGTGCGGTGAAATAGGGCTGGGTAACCGGATTTTTGGCTGCATCCGGTTTATCCCAATCGATGCCCGGCTCCGTCGCCCGTTTGGGCACCCGGCCGTAAAAGCCGATGCCCAGGTTCAACTGTGCGGGCTTCAGTCCGGCTGCCAGGTAGTTATCCACCACGAAATTGGCGCTGTAACGATCGGCGGCGGCGACGGTTGGCCACTGTTTAGAGTCATACAGGTTGGAATTGAAATATTGGGTGCCATACGCCATGTCGTAGGTCATCAGGTTGATGTAATCGAGATAGGGCGCAATGCCTTTTACATCGACCCATTCCTGTGGGCTTTTTGCGTTGGCGCCGACGGCGATGGTCAGCAATTTGCCTTTATCCAGCGCTTTATGCAATTCCCCCAGCAGCAGGGTGAAATTGGCGCGGTCCGCCGGTTGGCTTTCGACCAGGCCCCAGGCACCGTTGACCGGATATTCCCAATCGAGATCGATGCCGTCGAGGTGAAATTGTTGAATTACCTGTTGTATCGAACGGATAAATATTGCCCGGCTTTCCGGGGTGGCGGCGGCGCCGGAAAAACCGCGCGCTCCCCAACCGCCAACGGAAAGCAGCACCTTCAACTCAGGGTTTTGTTTGCGCAACACCAGCAACAGCTTCAGATCGGCCTCAACCTTCGGCGATAAATAGATCTGATGCAGCCGAGCCGGGTCTTTCAGCGCCGGATTGGTTTCCTCTTTCTCATTGTTGTAAATCAGGCCGAAAGAGTAGTTGAGGTGGGTGATTTGGGTGACATCCAGCTTGTTGATATCGCCACCGGGGCCGGCAGTGACGTCGCCGCCACCGTTAAAATAACCGACGGACAGGTAAGAAGCCGCGTGAGCCATGCCGGCTCCGGCCATGCCTAATTGCACCGCTACCAGCAAAGGCAGCAGCCTACGGGGTAATGCCATGTTATCTCCTTTGGTCGGCAAGGCCGACCGAAACCGCCTGAGGCGGTAACATAAAGCCGGGCTCAAGGGGCCCCGGATGCGTATAACCGATTGATGCGAAGGCATCAGCGGTCATAACAGCAAAAGCAACGTCTGGGAACAAGATGTAATCACGGGAAAATGGTTGGAATGTGAGCGATGTCGAGATTTGCCCCGAGGGAGAAGAAGCGGGCGCCTGGGGCGCCCGCTGGAATCAATGTGCGATGAATTGTGACAGGGTAACGAGCTGCGCTCCGGCCAGCTCCATTGTCTGGAACGCTTTTGGGCTGTCACCTGGCTGTAAATCGACACCGCGGCAGCCGTCGGTAATCACTGAGGTCACATATCCCAGTTCCAGTGCATCCAGAACGCTAAACTTCACGCAGTAATCGGTCGCCAGCCCCATGATAGCCAGGTGAGTGACGCCCTGCGCCCTCAGCCAACCGTCCAGCGCGGTTTGCGCTCGGTGACCGTTGTCAAAGAAGGCGCTGTAGCTGTCGATATCCGGGTTTTGACCTTTACGGAACACCTCGGCAATGGCCTCTCGGTGCAACTGCGGATGCAATTGCGCCCCGTGGCTTTCCTGCACGCAGTGCACCGGCCACCACACCTGCGGCAATCCTGCCAACTCACCTTGCGTGTTGACCTCAGTCCCTGAATTTACCGCAAAACTGCGATGATTGGCGGGGTGCCAATCCTGGCAAGCGACTACCGGTTCACCGCGCGCCACGCAGGCGGCAATCGCCTGATTGGCGGCGATAACAGTGGCATCGCCGTCCGTCACCGCTAACGCGCCACCGGGGCAAAAATCATTTTGCAAATCGATTAACAACAGGGCGGTTTTCATCTCGGCTCCGTAATCTGGGTAGACTTAGCCTGTAATGCTCAGCTCGCCGCGCAGGTTTTGCTGCATCTGGCTGCGGATTTGCTCCGGCGTCAGCGGTTGGCTCAGCAAATAATGCAGTTTAGTCAACGCCGCTTCGACGGTCATGTCAAAGCCGCTGATGACCCCTGCATGGGCCAAGGCATTACCGGTGGCATAACCTTCCATGTTCACCCGGCCTGAGATGCATTGGGTCAGGTTCACCACTACGATGCCGCGTTCGGACGCATCGCGTAATTCATCGACAAGCTCCGCTTTTTGCGGCGCATTGCCCACGCCATAAGAGCGCAGAATCAGCGCTTTCACCGGTTGCAGCAGGAAGTTGCGCACCACAGCGCCGGAAATGCCCGGATAAATCGTCACCACGCCGATCGGTTGCGGCGTGATGTTGTGGACCTGCAGTTCGCCGTTGCAAACCGGGCTGTCGATGCCGTTCTGGCGGCGAATGTGAATACCGGCTTCCAGCAGCGCGGGCAGATTGGGCGAAGCAAAGGCGTCGAAGCCGTCTGCATGCGCTTTGGTGGTGCGATTACCGCGAAACAGTTTGTTGTTGAAGAACAGGCTGACTTCGTTTACCGGATGATTGGCGGCCAGATAGAGCGAGTTAAGCAGGTTGGTTTGGCCATCTGAGCGCAGTTCTGCCAGTGGGATTTGCGAACCTGTCACGATCACCGGTTTGGCCAGGTTTTCCAGCATGAACGACAACGCTGAAGCGGTGAAGGCCATGGTGTCGGTACCGTGCAGAATGACGAAGCCGTCATAGCTATCGTAATTCCGTTTGATGTCGTCGGCGATGTGCTGCCAATCTTCCGGCGTCATGTCTGAAGAGTCGATCAGCGGTGCGTATTCATGAATGGTGAAGTCCGGCATTTCCGGCCGGTGAAACTCAGGCATCAGCGCCAGTTGGCGTTGCAGGTGGCCGGAAACCGGAATGTAGCCCTGTTCAGAGCGTTGCATGCCGATGGTCCCGCCGGTGTAGGCGACGTAAATGGATTTTTTTTGCATAGTAATTGTTTTAACAGAAAATAAGATGGGCTGAATTATAGGGGGATAACGGCAGAAAAAAAGCCCGGCGTGTGCCGGGCTCAGGATTATTTTGTTAGCGAACCTCTCCGCAGGTCAAACAGATGGCATAGCGGTTTTGCGGATCGTTCAGATTATTGAACAATCCAGGTTGTTCTTTCACCGCCATGGCGACGGATGCCAGTGGAGCCGGCAGCATCGACTGAATGGCCGCCGGCAACATGGCGTGAATTGACACGCCAAATTGGCTGAGCACCATGTCGGTCAGGCTTGGGGTATCGACAAACCAGTTAAGCTGCCACTGCTTCAGCTTCGCCAACTCGGCGGCTTTCTTCACCGCATCGTCGAAATCGCCCAACTGATCGACCAGGCCATTGGTTTTGGCGTCACTGCCAAGCCACACGTGGCCCTGAGCGATCTGATCGACCTGTTGCGGCGTCATTTTGCGTGATTTGGCAACCAGATCGATAAAGTTCTTATACCCGTTCTCGATATTCAACTGCATCATTTGCGAGAATTCCGGCGGCAGCGCCTTTGTCACGGCGAGGTCCGCCAGCGGCGAAGTTGCGACGCCGTCGGTATGCACGCCGATGCTGTCCAGCGTTTGCTCGTAAGTATTGATGACCCCGAAGATGCCGATGGAACCGGTGAGGGTGCTCGGGCTGGCGATGATGTAGTCCGCCGGCGTAGAGACCCAATAGCCGCCAGAGGCCGCCATACCGCCCATCGACACCACCACGGGTTTGCCGGCAGCACGCACTGCAGCCAGTTCAGAACGGATCACTTCGGAGGCGCTGACGCTGCCGCCTGGGCTGTTCACGCGGAACACCACCGCTTTGATTGACGGGTCAAGACGAGCCTGGCGCAGTTCCGCGGCGGTAGTATCCCCCCCAACGGCGCCCGGCGTTTGCGGGCCATCCATGATGGCGCCATTGGCAAACACCACGGCGATTTTGCCGCCCTGATCCGGCGTTGGTTTTGGCTGATAATCGTAGATGCTGGTGGCGTTGAAATCATTCGCCTGTTTATCCCAACCGAAGGTTTTGATCAGTTGGTTCTCGATAACGGTGCGTGACGCCAGTTCATCCACCAATTTGCTGTCCAGCGCAAACTTGGCGGTATCCCCGCCGGCCGCCTGCAAGCCGGTCAGTACACTTGCCGCGCCCGGGAACAGCTGCTGCGGAGTGATCTGACGGTTGGCCGCCACGGTATCCAGATAGTTTTGCCACAGCCCGCCGATCCAACGGCTGTCGGCTTCGCGCGCCGCCGGTGACATATCGTCGCGGATCAGGGGTTCCACGGCCGACTTGTAGGTGCCGACGCGGAAGATATTGGTAGTGACCTTGAGTTTTTCCAACAGCGATTTGTAGTAAAGGTTGTTGGTGGCAAAGCCGTGCAGGTCGACCGCGCCCTGCGGTGACAGGTAAACCTTGTTGGCGTAGCTGGCCAAATAATATTGCGTCTGGTTATAGCTGTCGCCGATGGCGAAGATCGGTTTACCGCTATCGCGGAATTCGCGCAGTGCTTTGCCGATGTACTGCAGCGAAGGCTGATCGGCGCCGGCAAAGTCATTCAACTGCAATGCCATGCCGGTAATGTTTTTGTCGTCTTTGGCCTTGCGGATGCTGTCGACCACGTCGAACAGCGAGTTTTCCTGCAGACGGTTGCTGGAAGCGCCCAGCAGTTCGCGGCCCCACTGGCGTACTTTGTTGTTCATTGACGGTTGGTCAACGACCACGCCGCTCAAATCAACCAGCAGCGCACCGCTCGTCGGGACGGCAGGGGTAGTGGAACTCTGGAATGAAAGATAAATACCGACCCCAACCAGGATCAGCAACACCAAGAACAGATTAAGGATCAGTTCCCTGATAAAGTTCAGCAGACGCCATGTCCACCTGAAAACGCCGGCAATGATTTGCCACAATGTGCGCATGTGCTCTCCAACAAGAGTCGAGAATGTCCCGCTATCCTAATGAGCGGCCGAAGAAAAGTCAGCTTTAAATCGTGAGTCACGGGAGCTATCGCCGAGGCTGTAACTCACCGTTGAGCTATGTTAACGTGATCGTAATGAAAATTATTATTGGGAGTTTACGATGGATGCACTGGATCTTTTACTGAATCGCCGTTCTGCATCACGCCTCGCGGCCCCAGCGCCAACGGGGGATATTCGCCAGAATATCATCAATGCGGGCCTTCGTGCGCCCGATCACGGGGCGCTGCAGCCGTGGCGCTTTGTGATGATCGAGAATCAGGGTCTGGAGCGTTTCAGCCAATTGTTACAAACTGCTGCGAAACAGGATCAACTGGACGACGCTGCGGTAGAAAAGGCCACAAAGGCACCGTTCCGCGCCCCGCTTATCATCACGGTGGTGGCGCATTGCAACGAAGAAACCAAGGTGCCGCGTTGGGAGCAGGTGGTTTCTGCCGGTTGCGCGGTACAGGCGATGCAGATGGCCGCCCTGGCGCAGGGCTTCAACGGGATCTGGCGCACGGGTGCCTGGACCGAACACCCACTGGTTCGCGAAGCTTTTGGGTGCCGTGAGCAAGACGAAATCGTCGGTTTCCTCTATCTGGGCACGCCACAGTTGAAAGCCGCTACTAAAGTTGTCGCCCCCGACAGCACATCTTTCGTCAGTTACTTCTGATCCCCTGCGGGGTTGCGCGAAAATGCGCCGGATCCCGCAATTCTGCGTTGTTTCTGAGCAGGCTGTACGGTTATCGGCAGCCCGCTCTTATCAATCCCGTCGGCAAGCGCTACCCTATGATATCTTGAATGCCGTTAACCGAAGGGAGTGGTATATGACATCGCCAGCGATCCGTTTGACCCAGTACAGCCATGGTGCAGGCTGCGGCTGCAAAATCTCACCGAAAGTTCTCGAAACCATTCTGCACAGCGAACGGGAAAAGTTTGTCGATCCGCGCTTGTTGGTTGGCAATGAGACCCGTGACGATGCTGCGGTGTATGACATCGGCAACGGCGTTGGCATCATCAGTACCACTGACTTCTTTATGCCGATCGTCGACAACCCGTTCGATTTCGGCCGCATCGCCGCCACCAACGCCATCAGCGACGTCTATGCCATGGGCGGCAAACCGGTCATGGCGATAGCCATTCTCGGCTGGCCGATCGCCACACTGTCGCCGGAAGTGGCGCAGCAGGTCATTGACGGCGGGCGTTACGCCTGCCAGCAGGCGGGTATTGCACTGGCCGGTGGCCACTCGATTGATGCCCCCGAACCCATTTTTGGCCTGGCGGTAACCGGCATCGTCAATACCGACCGGGTAAAGAAAAACAGCGCAGCGCAAGCCGGCACCCAATTATTCCTTACCAAGCCACTGGGTATTGGCGTGCTGACCACCGCGGAGAAGAAAAGCAAACTGCGCCCTGAACATGCAGGCTTGGCGACGGAAGTGATGTGTCAACTGAACAAACCGGGGGCGGATTTTGCCGAGGTCGCCGGCGTGACGGCGATGACCGACGTCACCGGCTTCGGCCTGCTGGGCCACCTGAGCGAAGTTTGTCAGGGTTCAGATTTGCAGGCGACGTTATGGTTTGATCAGGTGCCGAAACTGCCGGATGTCGAACGCTATATTGCCGAAGGCTGCGTGCCGGGCGGCACTGGGCGTAACTTTGACAGCTACGGGCACCTGATTGGTGACATGACCGATCTGCAACGCCAGTTGTTGTGCGATCCGCAAACTTCCGGTGGCCTGTTGCTGGCGGTGCTTCCCGCAGCAGAACAGCAGGTGCTGGCGATTGCCGAGCGCCACGGTGTTCAGCTAACCGCCATCGGTGAATTGCATTCGCCGAGGTCGGGCAAGCCGCTGATTGAGGTTGTTAGTGTCAAACACGCAGATTGATTTTGAGAATCGTCTGGCTGTGTTATTGCTGAAAAAACAGCATGGTGGCCGTCGCCTAATGGAACGCTTCCCGTTGCCGACGCAACGGCCTGAATGGGCGTTGCAGTTCCAGCATGCCGGCGGCAAGGGTGACGCGCATCAGAAGTGGCTGGTGCCGGTGTTGCGGCACGACTATGATCAGATGTATCACTATCAATTGGAAAAGAAATCCCGACGGAGCGCTTTCCGCGGGAATGATGCTGAAGTAAGAGAATTCCTGATGACGTACAGCCAGAATAACGGTGAATAATGCGACTGTTTATTGCCGAGAAACCGAGTTTGGCGCGCGCCATTGCCGACGTTCTTCCCAAACCGCATCGTCGCGGTGACGGGTTTATTGCCTGTGGCAACAATGATGTGGTCACCTGGTGTGTGGGCCATTTACTAGAGCAGGCGCAGCCGGATGCCTACGATAGCCGCTATGCGCGCTGGTCGCTGGCGGATCTGCCCATTATCCCCGAAAAGTGGCAACTGCAGCCGCGTCCCTCGGTCAGTAAACAGCTTAATGCGATTAAAAAGCTATTACATGATGCTGACGAGGTCGTGCATGCCGGTGACCCGGATCGCGAAGGACAATTACTGGTGGATGAGGTGCTGGACTATCTGGCGTTGACGCCGGAAAAACGTCACAGCGTGCGCCGTTGCCTGATTAACGATCTCAACCCGCAGGCGGTGGAGCGCGCTATAGAACGGCTGCGTGACAACCGCGACTTTATCCCGCTGTGCGTCTCCGCGCTGGCGCGTTCCCGCGCTGATTGGCTGTATGGCATCAATATGACCCGAGCCTATACCATCTTAGGGCGAAATGCCGGCTATGACGGCGTGTTGTCCGTTGGGCGGGTGCAGACGCCGGTGTTGGGGTTAGTGGTGCGGCGTGATGAAGAGATTGAAAACTTTGTGCCAAAAGACTTCTTTGAAGTCAAAGCGCACATCGTGACGCCAAAGGAAGAGCGCTTTGTCGCGCTTTGGCAGCCGAGTGATTCTTGCGAGCCTTATCAGGACGAAGAAGGGCGTCTGCTGCATCGGCCGCTGGCGGAGCACGTGCTTAAACGCATCGAGGGCCAGCCTGCGCTGGTCACGTCCTATAATGATAAACGGGAATCAGATACCGCTCCGCTGCCGTTTTCGCTCTCGACGCTGCAGATTGAGGCTTCCAAACGTTTCAACCTGAGTGCGCAGCAGGTGCTGGATGTCTGCCAGCGGTTGTATGAAACGCATAAATTGATCACCTATCCGCGTTCCGACTGCCGCTATCTGCCGGAAGAACATTTTGCCGGGCGTCATGCGGTGCTTAACGCGATCAGCGCTCATCAACCGGATCTTTACCCGCAGCCGGTGATCGACAGCGATCGCCGCAACCGTTGCTGGGACGATAAAAAAGTTGATGCCCACCATGCCATTATTCCTACTGCCCGCGCCAGCAAAGTGAGCCTCAGTCAGGACGAATTGAACGTCTACGGGTTGGTGGCGCGCCAGTACCTGATGCAGTTTTGCCCGGATGCCATGTTCCGCAAATGCGTGATTGAGCTGGATATCGCCGGGGGGAAATTTGTTGCCAAAGCGCGTTTCCTGGCCGAAGCGGGCTGGCGGACGCTGCTGGGCAGCAAAGAACGCGACGAAGAAAACGAAGGTTCTCCGTTGCCGGTGGTGGCGAAAGATGATGAGCTATTGTGCGAACGTGGTGAGGTGGTGGAACGCCAGACTCAGCCTCCGCGGCCTTTCACCGATGCCAGTCTGCTTTCTGCCATGACTGGCATAGCGCGTTTCGTACAAGATAAAGCGCTAAAGAAAATCCTGCGAGCGACCGATGGTTTAGGTACCGAGGCGACGCGTGCGGGCATCATTGAGTTGCTGTTCAAGCGGGCGTTTTTGTACAAGAAAGGGCGTTATATTCATTCCAGCGAGACCGGTCGGGCGTTGATCCATTCGCTGCCGGATATTGCGGCTCGCCCTGATATGACGGCCAACTGGGAGGCTACGCTGACGCAAATCAGTGAAAAATCCTGCCGCTATCAGGACTTTATGCAACCCTTGGTAGGTACTTTGCAGGAGCTGATTTATCAGGCCAAGCAAAGCCGGGCGAGTATGGCGTTTCGCGGGTTGCCGCCGTCGCCTTCCGCCGGGGCAAAAAAACGCAAGAAAAGCGCCGGCAAGGCGCGGGAGAAAAGCGAGTGAATCATGGGTTACTGATGCTGGCCGCAGGTGGGCTGTTGTTTTCCACTGTTGCGGCGGCCAATCGTGGTGATGTGGATGTAGTGTTGCCGGTGGCGCCGGAAATCTGGGGCACGGCGAAAGACGCCGCCGCCCAGCCGGCAGCACAGCCTTGCAGCCGGTGCTGCATTTATCAGGATCAACACTATTCTGAAGGGGCGGTGCTCAAGGTCGAAGGGGAAGTGCTGCAATGCACTCGCGATCCCAACGTGGTTGGCACCAATCCGTTGATCTGGATCCGCTTGAAAAAGTGACGAGGTAACGTTGCCGTTTAGCTCTTGGGCGGCAAAGAGGCAATATAGGCCGCTAACAGCGGCACATCCGCCGGGGCCAGGGCATAGTCGAACGCCCGTTCCGGTGTTAGCCAGACAAAATCAGAATGGCAGCGATTCTGCAATTCGCCGCTGAATGCTTCAATACGCCAGGCATGCAGCCGGATAATGCGTTCGTTGTGTTGCCACTGGTTGCTGGCGACGTAATTCCCTACGCTCGCCATAATCCCTAACTCTTCATCCAACTCACGGGCCAGCGCCTGCGGCTGGCTTTCGCCTTCCTCGACCTTACCGCCGGGAAACTCCCATAAGCCGGCCTGATCGCTGTTTGCATCGCGTTGAGCCAGTAAAATTTTGCCATTTTTTTCAATGATGGCAGCGACGACGTCGATAATTTTCATGCGTACCACAGCGTGAAACCCCGGCAGTTGCCGGGGTTGGAGGAATTACAGCGAGAATTCTGCCCAGACTGGGGCGTGATCCGACGGTTTTTCCATCCCGCGGATCTGGTAATCGATGCCGGTTGCAGTGCAACGCGCCGCCAGCGGCGTGCTGGCCAGCAGCAGATCGATGCGCAGACCCCGGTTCTCATCGAACCCTCGTGAGCGGTAGTCAAACCATGAGAATTCATCGTTGCGTCCCGGGTTGGCATGGCGGTAGGTATCTACCAGGCCCCAGTTCAGCAAACGGTCCATCCATTCGCGCTCTTCCGGCAGGAAGGAGCACTTGCCGGTGCGCAACCAGCGTTTACGGTTTTCTTCACCGATCCCGATATCGTAATCACTTGGGCTGATATTTACGTCGCCCATCACCAGCACCGGCGATTCCACGGAAAGTTGCTGCTCCAGGTAGTTCTGCAGATCCTGGTAGAAGCGTGATTTGGCCGGGAACTTGGTCGGATGGTCACGGCTTTCTCCCTGCGGGAAATAGCCGTTAATTACGGTCAATGTGCCTTGAGGTGTGGCCAGATCGGCCATGATGATGCGGCGCTGCGCGTCGTCATCGTCGGTAGGGAACCCGCGGCGTACGGCAATCGGCTCATCTTTAGTCAGCAGTGCGACGCCGTAGTGGCCTTTTTGGCCGTGATAGAACACGTGATAGCCATGCTGGCTGACTTCTTCCAGCGGGAACATGTCATCGTGAACTTTGGTTTCCTGCAGGCCAATCACGTCGGGTTGGTGCTGTTCGATAATTGCGGACAGTTGATGCGGACGCGCGCGCAGTCCATTGATATTGAAAGAGACAAACTTCATGAGCGGTGCCGTTTTCGCGAGAAAAATGTGTTGAGATAGTAGCAGAGTTTGGCCAGAAATGTAACGCAGGCCAGCGGCAACTGCCGCCGCCGGCAAGCCGCGTTATTTTGCCCAGCGATCGTAATTCTTTGGCTGGTAATCGTCGAATTGTTGCAGCAGGGTATGCGGTGATTCGCTGAGGTGCAGGGTGCCGAGGTAGTCATGGCGCATAAAGCCCTGATCGGCTACATGCTGCAGGAAATTGTTCAACGGGCGATAGAACCCGTTTACATCCAGCAGGCCAACCGGTTTGCTGTGATAACCGATCTGGCCCCAGGTCCAGATCTCGAACAGTTCTTCCAGAGTACCAATACCGCCGGGCAGGGCGATAAAACCGTCCGCCAGGGCCGCCATGCGTGCTTTGCGGGTGTGCATGTCCGGCACGACTTCCAGTTCGGTCAGACTACGATGCGCGGTTTCTGCTTCTACCAGCCGTTCAGGAATGATACCCACGGCTTCACCACCGGCTTCAAGCACTGCGTCCGCCACAATGCCCATTAACCCTTTTTTACCGCCACCATAGATCAGACGTCTGCCCTGGCTGGCAAGCGTCCGGCCCAATTGCCGGGCATTATCGGCATAAGCAGGGTTAGCGCCTTCGCTGGCACCACAAAAAACGCAGATATTGTTACGCATGCACTTTTTTCCTTACTGCATTAAAGAAGTCAGTGGTATAGCGAATTGTTGACCGGAGTTCAAGCTGAGCGTGAGGTCAATGGTTAAGGTAACTGATAAATGTGACGTGCAACTATTTTGATTAGTGATGCGACAGGCTACGGCTGAGTTTGATTTAAATTAAGGGGGAAGTACAAGGATGGTGGTGGGGGAAGGATTCGAACCTTCGAAGTCTGTGACGGCAGATTTACAGTCTGCTCCCTTTGGCCGCTCGGGAACCCCACCATGATATTCATGGATTTACAAATTGTAGCTCCGGTTTTGCCCGGAAGAAACCTGGCCGGTTTCGTTGTCTCCTCGGTGTTTTATGTAGCCTCAGCTTTCGCTGTGCTCTCATCAACAGAGAGAAGATGGTGGTGGGGGAAGGATTCGAACCTTCGAAGTCTGTGACGGCAGATTTACAGTCTGCTCCCTTTGGCCGCTCGGGAACCCCACCACTGGCCTTGCTTGCGAAACGTCTGTCTCGGTAAGCGGGGCGCATCATATCAAATGAAGCGCGCGTGTAAAGTATTGAAATGCAGAAAATGAATCGTTTGCCGATTTTTTGCCCGTGGCGGTGCATTCCTGAACGAAAGGCCCCGTTTTATCCCCCTAACCTTTCAAGCTGTCGCGTTTTTGGCTGCGCTGGCTCACCCCAGGGGGCAGATATATTCGCCCCCGGGGATAAGCGAGTGGCACCTGGCGGCAACTTGAAATTTATCGGATATATTTGGCCGTTACAGAATAACCGTGCGGTTACCGTAAACAAATACCCGCTGGGCCAACACATGATACAGCGCGCGGCTGAGCGCGTTTTTCTCTACGTCACGCCCGGCACGCATCATATCTTCAGCAGAATAGGTGTGATCAACATGAATTACCTCCTGCATGATGATTGGGCCTTCGTCCAGATTATCGTTAACGTAGTGCGCGGTAGCGCCGATGATTTTTACCCCGCGTTCGTAAGCCTGATGGTAAGGCCGTGCGCCAATGAAGGCCGGCAGGAACGAATGGTGGATATTGATCACCTGGTTCGGGTAATGCTGAACAAATGCCGGGGTCAGCACGCGCATATATTTGGCCAATACCACGTAATCCGGTTGATATTGATCGATCTGAGCCACCATTTTTTGATCGTGCTGGTCGCGCGTCAACCCTTCATGGCTGACCAGATGGAACGGAATATCGAAGCGTTCCACCAGCGTTTGCAGCGTATCGTGGTTGCCGATAACCGCAGCAATCTCTACATCCAGACCGCCGTAAGCACTTTTCATCAGCAAGTCGCCCAGACAATGTGCTTCTTTGGTCACCAGTACCACAATGCGGCGACGGCCGGAGTTGTGCAGTTCGCGAACAGAGCCTGTCGGCAGGGCGCTGTCGAGATCTGCCAGCAGCGTGGTGTCGTTGAAGATACCTTCCAGCTCGGTACGCATAAAGAAACGCCCGGTGCGGTGATCAACAAACTCATTGTTTTGAACAATGTTGAGTTCATGTTTGTAGCAAATGTTGGTGATCTTGGCGATCAGGCCTTTGGCATCCGGACAGATGGTGCGCAAAACTTTTCTTTGTACATTTTGTTGGTGTGGCATGGGAATGAGGATCCTGTCTGATACTGAACGTCCTGTCTGTGCAGGCGAGAGTTTTTATAGTCTTCATCTTCAAACGGTAGCCTGGTCGGCTGCGGCTTGAACGCTATGGGACACAATGACAACCGGCTAACGCCCGCAGCATTTTTTATATTTTTTACCTGAACCACAGGGGCAAATTGCATTTCTGCCAGGCTGGGGTTTGGTTCCATCAATATAGTACCAGCGTTGGTCAAGCTGAAGGAAGCGCGAACGCTCATGCATCGCCTTGTGTTCGCCGCTGTCGGCGTCAACGAAGCGCGCAATGAATTCTACAAAACCTTCGCCGGTATCATGACCTTCTTTTTCTTCTACTACAGTCAGACCAAGCCACTCGGTGCCTTTGAAGCTGTCGACGATGGACTTGCGCCATTCATTGGCATGGCAATCGGGATGCCAGGTGGCGATCAGATAATCAACATTGTGTTTTACGTAGGCGCTAAAGCGCGAGCGCATTAACGTGCCTGGAGTGGGGGCGAATCTGACCCCGTTAATGTAGGGTTCGCAGCATGCGCTATACTCCAGACCGCCGCCACAGGGGCATAATTCAGGCAAGGTAACTCCTAAAATGGCCGGCACGAAAAAGAACGGGCCAACGATGATGAAATGAATTTAGCGCATATGTTACCTAACATTATTCGGTCGTGACAATCTACGCTGACAGCAGGTTTGATACAATTTACCGGGCAAAGGGCAGGCGTTATGCGACAAATTAAAGTAGGACTGGCATTAGGGGCGGGGGCGGCCAAAGGCTGGGCGCATATCGGTGTCATCAACGCGCTAAAGAAATTGGGCGTTGAGGTCGATATAGTAGCCGGTTGCTCGGTTGGCGCGCTGGTGGGGGCCGCTTTTGCCAGCCATCGTCTGCCCGCCATGGAGACGTGGGTGCGTTCGTTCAGTTATTGGGATGTGATTCGGCTGATGGATTTGTCCTGGCAGCGGGGCGGCCTGTTGCGGGGCGAGCGGGTGTTCAATGCGGTGGGGCTGTTGTTGAAGATCGATGATATTGCCGAGTGCTCTCTGAAATTCGGTGCCGTGGCGACTAATCTGAGTACCGGGCGGGAGTTGTGGTTGACGAAAGGGGATATTCATCAGGCGGTACGAGCTTCATGCAGCATGCCCGGCTTGTTGGCGCCGGTGTGGTTCGACGGTTATTGGCTGGTGGATGGTGCGGTGGTTAACCCGGTTCCCATCTCATTAACTCGCGCGATGGGCGCCGATATCGTCATCGCCGTTGACCTGCAACATGACGCGCATTTGATGCAGCAGGATTTGTTCTCGGTTCGCAATGATATGGAAGAGCCGAACGATCTCCCTGCCCGCAACTGGCGGGGGCGTTTGCGCGAACGAATCAGCAAGATGACGTTGAGAAAGCCTAACTTCACGCCAACGGCGATGGAAATCATGGGGACGTCGATACAGGTGTTGGAAAATCGCCTGAAACGCAACCGCATGGCCGGCGATCCGCCCGATGTGTTGATTCAACCCTACTGCCCGCAAATTTCAACGCTGGACTTTCACCGCGCCAATGAGGCGATTGAAGCCGGCGAACTGGCGGTGGAAAAACAGCTCGATATGCTGTTGCCATTGATAAAAAATAAATAGCTGCCGGCTTCAGGGGGGCAACGTGCGGTTGGGACATTTTCCGGCAAGCGTAAATGCCCTTTTTGAGCCACTATTACACTATGAAAAGGGAAGAGGCTCGGCTGATGGCATTACCACTCACTCACAAGCGGATTTTGATCGTCGAGGACGAACTGGTGTTTCGTTCCGTGCTTGTTGGCTATTTGAAATCGTTGGGAGCGGAGACCAGTGAAGCGACCAATGGTTTGCAGGCGCTGAGTGCCGTCGACGATGTCCATCCCGATTTAATCTTGTGCGATCTCGCCATGCCGGAAATGGGCGGGATCGAGTTTGTCGAACATCTGCGGCTGCAAGGCCTGCAAATCCCGGTTCTGGTGATTTCGGCCACGGATAAAATGGCGGATATCGCCAAGGTACTGCGTTTGGGCGTGCAGGACGTGTTGCTGAAACCGGTGGCCGATCTGAACCGACTGCGTGAAGCGGTATTGGGGTGTTTATATCCCAATATGTTTACCTCTCCGGCTCTGGAAGAAGCAGAGCTGTTCAAGGATTGGAATGCGCTGAGTAAAAATCCTTCCGAAGCGGTAAAATTACTCAAACAGCTTCAGCCGCCGGTGCAACAGACCGTAGCCCATTGTCGGATTAATTATCGGCAATTAACCACCAGCGAGAATCCGGGGTTGGTGCTCGATATAGCCGCACTGTCGGATAAGGACCTGGCTTTCTATTGCCTGGATGTTACCCGCGCCGGTGATAATGGCGTATTGGCTGCGCTGTTGCTGCGTGCTTTATTTAACGGGTTATTGCAGGATCATTTAGTTAATCAGCGTCATCGGTTGCCGCAAATGACAACACTGTTAAAGCAAGTTAATCAATTATTGCGCCAAGGAAAGCTGGAAGGGCAATTTCCTCTGTTAGTTGGTTATTATCACGCCGAATATAAAAACTTGATTCTGGTTTCTGCGGGCCTGCATGCCAATGTGAATACCGGTGACAATCAAATCCAACTGAGCAACGGCGTGCCTCTGGGTATGCTGGGCGCAACCTACATGAACCAAATCAGCCAGCACTGTTCCGCCTGGCAGTGTCAGGTTTGGGGCTCTGGGGGCAGGCTGCGGCTGATGCTTAGCGCCGAATAGCAAGCAGTTGTAAAAATATTATTTGAAATTAAGATATTCAACATACTTATTTTTATCTCAGAAAATCTGATTGGGTAATTGTCCTAAATTTTTTCTATTTGTGCTCAGACTAATGCCAGACAGTCATAAACTGGTATACTCCGAAGGTTTTTTGTATGGCAGATGAAGCTCACAAAATGAGCGCCAATTCTATTAGAGAGAGGAAATAATGCCTGCTGTAAATCGTAAAATCAGAAAGGCAGTGATCCCGGTTGCAGGCTTGGGAACACGAATGTTGCCGGCGACAAAAGCCATCCCAAAAGAAATGTTGCCGCTGGTTGACAAGCCATTGATCCAGTACGTGGTCAACGAATGCATTGCGGCAGGGATTAACGAGATTGTGCTGGTCACCCATTCCTCCAAGAATTCGATTGAAAACCATTTCGATACCAGTTTTGAGCTGGAAGCGATGCTGGAAAAACGCGTTAAGCGTCAACTACTGGATGAAGTGCAGTCTATTTGCCCGAAGGGCGTCACCGTGATGCAAGTGCGTCAAGGGGTGGCGAAAGGCCTTGGGCATGCCATCATGTGCGCTTATCCATTGGTGGGCGATGAGCCGGTTGCCGTAATTTTGCCGGACGTGATCCTCGATGAGTACAGCGCCGATCTGAAAAAAGACAATTTGCACGAAATGTTGCAGCGGTTCGAACAAACCGGCATCAGCCAGATTATGGTTGAACCTGTGCCGCAGAAAGATGTCGGCAATTATGGCGTGGCTGATTGCAAAGGTTATGAACTGCAGGCAGGCGAAAGCGCTCCGATGGTCAGTGTGGTCGAAAAACCTTCGCCAGACGAAGCGCCGTCAAACCTGGCTATTGTTGGCCGCTATGTGCTTTCTGCCGATATCTGGCCGTTGCTGGCGAAAACGCCTCCAGGCGCCGGCGGCGAGATCCAGCTTACCGACAGTATTGAAATGCTGATGCAGCAGGAAACCGTAGAAGCCTATCACCTCAAAGGGGTGAGCCATGACTGCGGCAACAAGCTGGGCTACATGCAGGCTTTCGTCGAGTATGGTCTGCGCCATGCCAGCCTTGGCAAAGAATTTTCTCAGTGGTTGCAACAACTGTTGGCCGCTGATAAGAAATAATTTATTTATCTTTCGTCTTAATTTGAAAAACTAGGATTTTCCCATGAAAGTAACAGTTTTTGGTATTGGCTATGTTGGCCTGGTACAGGCTGCGGTATTGGCAGAAGTCGGCCATGACGTTATGTGTATTGATGTAGACGAGCGTAAAGTCGAAAACCTGAAGAACGGGAATATCCCCATTTTTGAACCCGGTCTGACGCCGCTGGTGCAGCAAAACTATGAAGCGGGTCGTCTGCACTTCACCACCGACGCTAAAGCCGGTGTTGCACACGGTACCATTCAGTTCATCGCCGTGGGGACGCCACCGGATGAAGACGGCTCTGCCGATCTGAAATACGTGACTGCCGTAGCGCGCACCATCGCGGAACATATGACCGATCGCAAGGTGGTGATCGACAAATCTACAGTGCCGGTCGGTACTGCGGATAAAGTACGCCAGGTGATGGAAGAAACCCTGAAAAAACGCGGCAGCACAGTGCCATTCGACGTGGTTTCCAATCCGGAGTTCCTGAAAGAGGGCGCGGCGGTAGCGGACTGCATGCGTCCGGAGCGTATTGTTATCGGTACCGATAACAAAGAGGTTATCGAACCTATCCGTGAGCTTTACGAGCCGTTCAACCGCAATCACGATCGCATGATCATGATGGATATCCGCAGCGCCGAGCTGACCAAATATGCCGCCAACTGTATGCTGGCGACCAAGATCAGCTTTATGAACGAAATGTCCAATCTGGCCGAAATGTTGGGTGCGGATATTGAGAAAGTGCGCCAGGGGATCGGTTCTGACTCGCGTATCGGTTACCACTTCATCTATCCGGGCTGTGGCTACGGCGGCTCATGCTTCCCGAAAGACGTTCAAGCGCTGATCCGCACTGCGGAGCATATTGGTTACCAGCCAAAACTGTTGCAGGCGGTAGAGCAGGTTAACTATCAGCAAAAATATAAGCTGACTAAATTTATCAAGCATCACTTCGGTGAAGATTTGAAAGGTAAAACCTTCGCGTTGTGGGGGTTGGCATTCAAACCCAATACCGACGACATGCGCGAGGCCTCCAGTCGCGTACTGATGGAGCAACTGTGGGAAGCGGGTGCTATCGTTCAAGCCTTCGACCCGGAAGCCATGAACGAGGTACAGCGTATCTATGGTCAGCGTGACGACCTGAAGCTGGTGGGCACCAAAGAGGCGGCGCTGCAGGGGGCTGACGCACTGGTTATCTGTACCGAATGGCAGAATTTCCGTGCGCCAGATTTCGATGTGGTTAAAGGTTCTCTTAAAGAGCCTGTCATTTTTGATGGCCGCAACCTGTTTGATCCAGAACGTCTGGAAAGCCGCGGTTTCACGTATTATGCAATCGGCCGTGGCGCGTCCATTCAGCCGGTTATTTAAGGGGTGAACATGAAATTCCTGGTTACAGGCGCTGCAGGGTTTATTGGTTATCATATTGCTGAGCGTTTGTTGGCTGCCGGGCATCAGGTTGTCGGTATCGACAACCTGAATGATTATTATGATGTGGGCCTGAAAATGGCCCGCCTTGAGTTGCTTTCGGATAAATCTGAATTTCAGTTTATTAAGCTGGATCTGGCCGATCGCGAGGGTATGGCGGGGCTGTTTGCGGAGCAAAAGTTTCAACGGGTGATTCATCTGGGTGCGCAGGCGGGTGTACGTTATTCGCTGGAAAATCCTCTGGCCTATGCGGATGCCAATCTCATTGGGCATTTAAACGTGCTGGAAGGGTGTCGCCACAATAAAGTTGAGCATCTGTTATATGCCTCCTCCAGTTCGGTATACGGTCTGAACCGTAAACTGCCCTTTGCGACGGAAGACTCAGTTGATCATCCGGTGTCATTGTATGCGGCAACCAAAAAAGCCAATGAGCTGATGTCGCACAGCTATTCCCACTTATATGGTATTCCGACTACCGGCCTGCGGTTCTTTACCGTATATGGCCCGTGGGGCCGCCCTGATATGGCGTTGTTTAAATTTACCAAGGCCATATTGGCGGGCGAAAGCATCGACGTATATAACCACGGCGAGATGCACCGCGACTTTACCTACATTGACGATATCGCTGAAGCTATTGTGCGGTTGCAGGCGGTTATTCCTCAGGCTGACGCGGCATGGACGGTCGAGCAGGGTTCACCGGCAACCAGTTCTGCGCCTTATCGTGTCTATAATATCGGCAACAGCAGTTCGGTGAAGTTGATGGAATATATTCGCGCACTGGAGCAGGCGTTAGGGATTGAGGCGCGCAAGAATATGCTGCCGATGCAACCTGGCGACGTTTTGGATACCAGCGCGGATACCGCCGAGCTTTATCGCGTTATCGGCTTCAAGCCGGAAACCGGTGTTGAAGAAGGCGTGAAACGCTTTGTCGAGTGGTATAAGTCATTTTATAAAGTTCAGTAATTGAACAACTGAACAATGTTATAAAGGGGCTGCGGCCCCTTTTTTATGTCTTGAAAAACGCCAGGGATAGCTCAGGCGATAAGAAGAATGGGGAGCCTGGCGTGGGTGGATATTTGCGTCAAAGCTAAGCTGTGGGCTTGGCAGGCAGAAAATACACATAACAAAAAGGCTCCCATAGGGAGCCTTTTTAACGTGCAGCGAAATGCTATTACAGCAGGAAATCGTCCAGAGATTTACCTTGCTCTTCGATAGCTTTCTTAATCACTGCCGGGGTACGGCCCTGGCCGGTCCAGGTTTTCAGTTCGCCGTTTTCGTCTTTATATTGATATTTAGCTGGACGTACTGGACGTTTGGCTTTACCAGCGGCTTTAGTCGCAGCCATAGTTTGCAGCAGTTCATTTGGGTCAATACCGTCAGCAATCAACATTTCACGATATTGCTGCAGTTTACGGGTACGTTCTTCCACTTCTGCTTGAGCCTGGCTGTCTTCTTCGCGACGTTCGTTCACAACAACTTCCAGTTTTTCAAGCATCTCTTCCAGCGTTTCCAGGCTGCATTCTCTTGCCTGTGCGCGTAGAGTACGGATGTTGTTCAAAATCTTTAATGCTTCGCTCATTATCCTAGTCTCAAATTATATTGGTGGGGGGCGTCTGGATAATAATAGAGTGCTCTTTTCTTTTCTGCAATAGCCAAATTGAAAGGAGTGCTCAAATTTATCTTTAAAAAAACGGTTAATCAGATCCGTTTGGCTAATATAGGTAGGGGTGTTAAGTATTACAACCCCCATTTTTAAGTCAAATTTTCAACAGCCGCACTATGTTTGATGGAGCTGTAAGGCATTTATGGCTAAGTTATAATTGTGTTTTATATCGATATTACGACGAATTCTGTGGGCTTAATCACGTGTTTCAGTATGCAGACATTGTAAACAATGGGGGTATGCGGGTAAAGATAACGTCAAGAACTGTGCCTTTGTCTGTTTTATGTCATTAAATTTCTCGGCACTCCCTTTTGGGGTTAATAGATTTGAGTTTGTAACCGGGGGGCAGTCGTGCGACGGCGTCTCTCCACTAGCTTAACCATTAATGCGGAGGGCAAATCATTAGCGGTAATTAATAGTGATGGCAGGCAAAGATTATCCTGTAAATAGATGTAAAAGAGGGGCTGGATCAGAACGAAATGTTTCATTTGAAAGCCTGCTATTACCTTTCCCAGGATATTGAGAACCCAGAGCATGAGCAGGCTTACGGGTTATGGTACACTTAGCGCTTGAATCAACGTCTGAATATTTCTTATACCATTGGAGTTGCGGGCCCATGGCTCAACTTTATTTTTATTATTCTGCTATGAATGCAGGAAAATCCACCGCGCTGTTACAATCTTCATATAATTATCAAGAACGTGGTATGCGCACGTTGGTGTTTACTGCCGAAATCGATCATCGTTTTGGCGTAGGGAAGGTGAGTTCGCGCATCGGATTGTCGTCTCAGGCGCAGCTCTATAATAATGACTCCATGCTCTATGCCATGATTGCTCAGGAACATCAGCAGCAGCCGGTACACTGCGTGTTATTGGATGAAAGCCAATTCTTGACGAAAGCACAGGTTGAGCAATTGTGCGACGTAGTCGACCAACTGGATATTCCGGTGTTGTGCTATGGGTTGCGCACCGACTTTCTGGGTGAGCTGTTTATCGGCAGCCAATATTTGCTGGCTTGGGCGGATAAACTGGTGGAGTTGAAAACCATCTGCCACTGCGGCCGCAAGGCGAATATGGTTCTGAGGCTGGATGAAAGCGGCCAGGCAATGCATGCAGGTGAACAGGTCGTGATAGGCGGTAACGAGAGCTACGTGTCCGTTTGCCGCAAACATTACAAGGAAGCCATACACGCACTGGAGTAAGCCACTGGGCAGCGTAGCACGCATTGTGGGACGTTTTAGCGCTACCGTGCCGTGAGGCCGAATGAATGATTTATCAACATAAAAAAACCGCCTTTCGGCGGTTTTTTTGTCGGCTCAATGAACCGTTATTTTTTGGACTTTTTTTCCGCTTTGGCCGCAACCGGTGCAACCACAACTTCTTCCTCGTCCGCTTCGCTGAACTTACGTCCGTAGAAGGTATCCAGCATGATTTGCTTCAGTTCGGCAATCAGCGGATAACGCGGGTTGGCGCCGGTACATTGGTCGTCAAAGGCGTCTTCGGACAGTTTGTCGACTTTCGCCAGGAAGTCGGCTTCCTGCACGCCGGCTTCACGGATGGAAGCAGGGATGCCCAGCTCGGTTTTGATCTCATCCAGCCATACCAGCAGCTTCTCGATTTTTTGCGCGGTACGGTCGCCCGGTGCGCTCAGGCCGAGGTGGTCGGCGATTTCAGCGTAGCGACGACGTGCCTGTGGGCGGTCGTACTGGCTGAAGGCCGTCTGCTTGGTCGGATTGTCGTTCGCGTTATAGCGAATGACGTTGGAGATCAACATGGCGTTGGCCAGGCCGTGCGGGATATGGAACTCAGAGCCCAGTTTGTGGGCCATGGAGTGGCAAACCCCCAGGAAGGCGTTGGCAAACGCGATACCGGCAATGGTCGCGGCGTTGTGCACACGCTCACGGGCTACCGGGTTCTTGGCGCCTTCCTTGTAGCTGGCTGGCAGATATTCTTTCAGCAATTTCAGGGCTTGCAGCGCCTGGCCGTCAGAGTATTCGTTCGCCAGTACCGATACATAAGCTTCCAGTGCGTGGGTAACCGCATCCAGGCCGCCGAAGGCACAGAGGGATTTCGGCATGTTCATCACCAGGTTGGCGTCAACGATCGCCATATCCGGCGTCAATGCGTAGTCAGCCAGCGGGTATTTCTGGCCGGTCGCATCGTCGGTCACTACCGCAAACGGCGTGACTTCAGAACCGGTACCTGAGGTAGTGGTGACGGCAATCATTTTTGCTTTGACGCCCATTTTCGGGAACTTGTAGATACGTTTACGGATATCCATAAAGCGCAGCGCCAGGTCTTCGAAATGGGTTTCCGGATGCTCGTACAACACCCACATGATCTTCGCAGCATCCATCGGTGAACCACCACCCAGCGCGATGATCACGTCTGGTTTGAAGGAGTTCATCTGCTCGGCGCCTTTACGCACGATGGACAGCGTTGGGTCAGCTTCTACCTCAAAGAACACTTCTGTTTCAATGCCGTGCGATTTCAGAACCGTGGTGATCTGGTCTGCGTAGCCGTTGTTGAACAGGTAACGGTCGGTCACAATGAAGGCGCGTTTTGCCCCGTCGGTCGCTACTTCTTCCAGCGCGATAGGCAATGAGCCACGGCGGAAGTAGATTGATTTCGGAAGTTTATGCCACAACATGTTTTCTGCTCGCTTCGCTACAGTTTTCTTGTTGATCAAGTGTTTTGGACCGACGTTTTCAGAGATGGAGTTACCACCCCAGGAACCGCAGCCCAGCGTCAGTGACGGAGCGAGTTTAAAGTTGTACAGGTCACCGATACCACCCTGAGACGCCGGGGTGTTGATCAGGATACGTGCGGTTTTCATCTTGTCGCCGAAGAAGGCAACGCGTTCCGGTTGGTTATCCTGGTCGGTGTACAGGCAGGACGTATGGCCGATACCGCCCATGGCGACCAGTTTTTCCGCTTTGCTGACGGCGTCTTCAAAATCTTTGGCGCGATACATTGCCAGCGTCGGAGACAGTTTTTCGTGAGCGAAAGGTTCGGATTCATCAACCAATTTCACTTCACCGATCAGTACCTTGGTGCTGGCAGGCACTTTGATGCCGGCCATTTCAGCGATTTTCGGCGCAGATTGGCCGACGATGGCCGCGTTCAGGCCGCCGTTTTTCAGAATGATGTCCTGGACCGCTTTCAGCTCTTTGCCCTGCAGCAGGTAGCCGCCGTGGGAAGAGAAACGCTCACGCACTGCATCATAGACGGAGTCAACGACGATGACAGACTGCTCGGAGGCGCAAATCACGCCGCTGTCGAAGGTTTTAGACATCAAAATAGAGGCAACAACGCGTTTGATGTCCGCTGTCTCGTCAACCACCACCGGAGTATTACCGGCACCAACACCGATTGCAGGCTTGCCGGAGCTGTAGGCGGCTTTCACCATACCTGGGCCGCCGGTAGCGAGGATCAGGTTGATGTCCGGGTGGTGCATTAACTGGTTGGACAGTTCAACGGTAGGCTGGTCAATCCAGCCGACGATGTCTTTTGGTGCCCCGGCAGCGATGGCCGCCTGCAACACGATATCCGCCGCTTTGTTGGTGGCGTTTTTCGCACGCGGATGTGGCGAGAAGATAATGCCGTTACGGGTTTTCAGGCTGATCAGCGCTTTAAAAATAGCCGTAGAGGTTGGGTTGGTGGTCGGTACGATACCGCAAATCAAGCCAATAGGCTCGGCGATGGTGATCGTGCCAAAGGTATCGTCTTCAGACAGGATACCGCAGGTTTTTTCATCTTTATACGCGTTGTAGATATACTCTGAAGCGAAGTGGTTTTTGATCACTTTATCTTCAACGATACCCATACCGGATTCTTCAACGGCCATTTTGGCCAGGGGAATACGGGCATCGGCAGCGGCGAGGGCAGCAGCGCGGAAGATTTTATCAACTTGCTCTTGAGTGAAGTTGGCATATTCGCGCTGGGCTTTTTTGACACGTGCGACTAGCTCGTTCAGTTCAGCGACATTCGTTACAGCCATAATGCTCTCCTGATAATGTTAAACTCTTTCAGTAAATAAGCCGTGCGAGCAACTAGTATAGACACCTAAGCGGAAAATGCTGCTTAAAAACAAGGGCTTTCCATACTGTGCAACGCATGCTGCTGATTTGCTTAAAGAGCTTTCCCACTGCCTCTGGGGAAGACCGGTGGGCTGAACAGAGATACCTCTTTTTCCTTAACCTGTTCTACTCCCTGACTACGACTAAGAGCTTAACTACTCTTGATTAGCGATTTTGTGATTTAAATCATGAAAAGTGCAGGCTGACACCATTCAGCTCTAGTTGTTGATAATTATTCTTGATAACTGTGTGGCAGACGTGTTTTTTAAACATAAAAAATCATAAACCACACATTACTTTAACAATAGTGAATTATTTCATAACTTTTATTCTTAATGGATAAAAATGCTGCATTTGGCCAATAGATTACCCGTGGCAATTCAATTACATTAGCGCGCGTAGGCAGTATCACTTTTCAAAGCTATTTAAGCGGAGTCATTTGTGGGCCAATCTCTGTTGGATTTTTCCGGCTACATTAAATTTTTTGTCGGCCTGTTTGCGCTGGTGAACCCGGTGGGCATTTTGCCGGTGTTCATCAGCATGACCAGCTACCAGGCGGCGGCCGGACGCAATAAAACGAACATGACCGCCAACCTGTCGGTTGCCATTATCCTGTGGACCTCGCTGTTTCTGGGGGAGGGGATTTTGCGCATGTTCGGCATCTCTATTGATTCGTTCCGCATTGCCGGCGGCATTCTGGTGGTAAGCATTGCCATGTCGATGATCAGCGGCAAGCTGGGTGAAGATAAACAGAACAAGCAGGAAAAATCAGAGAGCGCGATCCGTGAAAGCATCGGCGTGGTGCCGTTGGCGTTGCCCCTGATGGCGGGGCCGGGCGCTATCAGTTCCACTATTGTCTGGAGTTCCCGTTATCACAATTGGCAAAACCTGCTGGGTTTTAGCCTGGCGATTGCGTTGTTTGCTTTCTGCTGTTGGCTGCTGTTCCGTGCCGCTCCCTTGCTGGTGCGTTTATTGGGACAAACCGGCATCAACGTTATTACCCGAATCATGGGTCTGCTCCTGATGGCATTGGGTATCGAGTTTATTGTTACCGGTATTAAAGCCATATTCCCGGGGCTGTTGTAATCAGGTCAGTGGGTCGCGAATAGGATAATTCGCGACTCAAATTAATTTTAACTTTTAAAATTAATTATTGGCTCGCATTAATATAGTGCGGAATGTGAATAAATTTTCTTCACTTGCACCATGATGTGGCATAAATCCCACTTTGCTGCTCAATAAAAGCTCTAATCGCTATTTCTGACCCTTATCTTGCGCCTTTTCTGCCCGTTATAGCCTGCCTAATGTCAAATCTGCTGTTAATTTAGTCACATCATTCTGTAGGGCTTGTCTCGCTTTCATCCAGGTGTTATTAGTGATTAACCGCGTATAAGCAGGCGTTTGTTCTTTGAACGGGCTCTTTGTTAACTGAATGTTTCTTAGTAGTGCGTTCTGGCCTGCGGTGCAGAAATTGTACAAAGAATATTTTAATTTTATTCAATAAAATCAATCTGTTAGTTATTGATTGGGTTGTCTGGTTAGCGGTGGGGCAAATCGCACACTGGGCAATAAAAGAGAATTGCTTAACATTTTTGTAAAAATTATTGGCTATGGAATTTGGCTTCTGCTAATTTCCGAGCAACTTTATTCGCTTAGATAATTGCAGAGCGTCGTCAAAGTAGGAACGATTCTTGCTGGTGTCCGTTATTTAGAATTCTTATAAATACTTCACAAATATCGATAAGCAATGCTTGTCGGTGAAAAGGAGCCTCGACTATGCAGCAAACAATGAAGCGCACGCCGTTGACCATGTTCATTGCCGGCATGCTGGGTATCAGCGCCGTTTATTCCGTACAGGCGGCCGATGTTCCGGCCGGGGTGCAATTGGCCCAACAGCAAAGCATTGTGATCAACAACGGCAGCGAAGTCGCTTCATTGGATCCGCACAAGGTCGAAGGAACGCCTGAAAGCAATATCATTCTTAACCTGCTGGAAGGATTGGTCAGCACCGACGCCAATGGGCATGTGGTGCCGGCGGCGGCGACAACCTGGGAAAACCAGGATTTTAAAACCTGGACTTTCCACCTGCGCGCGGATGCGGTGTGGAGCGACGGTTCCCCGGTTACCGCGCAGGACTTTGTCTACAGTTGGCAGCGTCTGGCCGACCCCAAAATCGCTTCCCCTTACGCCAGCTATTTGCAATACGCCAAAATTGAAAACGTCGACGATATCCTGACCGGCAAGAAAAGCCCGCAAACCCTTGGCGTCAAGGCTATCGATGACAAAACGCTGCAGGTTCAACTGAGCGAGCCGGTGCCGTACTTTGTCAGCATGTTGAGCCATACCTCGTTGAAACCGGTAAAACGAGCGGTAGTTGAAAAGTTTGGCGACAAATGGACGTTGCCCGCCAACTATGTCGGCAACGGCGCTTACCGCCTGAAAGAGTGGGTGGTGAATGAGCGCATTGTGCTTGAGCGCAGCCCGAGCTACTGGAACAACAAAAAAACGGTCATCGACCAGGCGACCTTCTTGCCGATCGCTTCAGAGGTCAGCGACGTCAACCGCTTCCGCAGCGGTGAGATTGATATCACCAACAATGCTATCCCGCCGAATCTGTTCGTGAAGATGAAAAAAGAAATCCCGGAGCAACTGCACGTTAACCCGTTCCTGTGCACGTTCTATTACGAGATCAATAATCAGCGCGCACCTTTTACCGATGCCCGGGTGCGCACTGCGGTGAAGCTAACGCTCGATCGCGACATCATCGCCAACAAAATCATGGGTCAGGGCCAGATCCCGGCGTACAACTTCACCCCAACCTTTACCGATGGCGCCAGATTCACCACGCCGGAATGGGCGGGCTGGAGCCAGGAGCAGCGTAATGCCGAAGCGAAGAAACTGTTGGCGCAAGCCGGTTTCACTGCGGCAAAACCTTTGAAGTTCACGCTGTTGTACAACACCTCTGATCAAAACAAACAGCAGGCGATCGCTGCGGCGTCGATGTGGAAGAAAAACCTCGGGGCGGATGTCACGTTGCGCAATCAGGAGTGGAAAACCTCGTTGGAAAGCCGTCATCAAGGGGACTACGACGTGGCGCGCGCGACCTGGTGCGGCGATTATAACGAGCCAAGCGCTTTCCTGAATCTGGTGGTTTCCAATAGCAGCATGAACACTATCTTCTACAAGAGCCCGGCATTCGACGCCCTGATGGCCAGTACGCTGAAGGCGCCGGATGAGGCTGCACGCGCCGTGATTTATCAACAGGCGGAAGCGCAGTTGGATAAAGATTCTGCGTTGGTTCCGGTGTATTACCGTGTCAGCGCGCGCCTGATCAGGCCGTCGGTCGGGGGCTTTACCGGCAAAGATCCGCTGGATTATACCGACGTAAAAAATCTGTACATCATCAAGCAGTAAAAGGGGTATTACGCCACGCCAACAACGAGGAGTAATACAGGGAAGGCCGCCTGCCGCCTTCGTTCATCGGCAGCCGGTATAACAAGGTCCGCTCACGGGCAACGCAGGCTCCACGATGAGTCTGTGATAATAAAAAACTGGAGTATATCAATGACCAACATCACGAAAAAAAACCTCCTTGCCGCCGGCATCATTGCCGCGCTGGGCATCACAGCAACCGGCAGCGCAATTGCTGCCGTCGTGCCCGCAGGTGTGCAACTGGCAGAGAAACAAGAGATCGTTAAAAACAACGGTTCGGAAGTACAGTCGCTGGATCCGCATAAAATCGAAGGTGTGCCGGAAAATAACGTAACGCGCGATCTGATGGAAGGTCTGGCCAACAACGGCCTGGATGGGGCCGTCGTGCCGGGTGTGGCGGAAAGCTGGGATAACAAGGATTTTAAAGTCTGGACCTTCCACCTGCGTAAAGACGCGAAATGGTCGAACGGCAAACCGGTAACGGCGCAAGATTTCGTGTATAGCTGGCAACGCGTGGTGGATCCGAAAACCGCATCCCCTTATGCCAGCTATCTGCAATACGCCCACGTAGAAAACGTGGATGACATCATCGCAGGCAAGAAAGACAAATCAACCTTGGGCGTGAAAGCCATTGACGACCATACCTTCCAGGTTACCTTGACCGAGCCGGTACCTTACCTGGTTGAAATGACGCCGCACTACGCGATGAAACCGGTGTTTAAAGACGCCGTAGAGAAGTATGGCGAGAAGTGGACTCTGCCTGCCAACTACGTCAGCAACGGCGCTTATAAACTGAAAGACTGGGTAGTCAACGAACGCATCGTACTGGAACGTAACCCGGAATATTGGGATAACGCAAAAACCATCATTAATAAAGTCACGTTCCTGCCAATTGCGTCGGAAGTGACCGACGTTAACCGCTACCGTACCGGTGAAATCGACATGACTTACAACAACATGCCGATCGAGCTGTTCCAGAAGCTGAAAAAAGAGATCCCGAAAGAAGTTCATGTTGATCCGTACCTGTGTACCTATTACTACGAAATCAACAACCAGAAAGCGCCGTTTACCGATGAGCGCGTACGTGAAGCGCTGAAACTGGGCCTGGACCGTGACATCATCACCAATAAAGTGAAAAACCAGGGTGACCTGCCTGCCTACAGCTTCACGCCGCCTTATACCGATGGCGCCAAGTTGACTCCGCCGGAATGGTTCGGTTGGACGCAGGAAAAACGCAACGAAGTGGCGAAGAAACTGCTGGCAGACGCGGGTTACGGCCCAGGCAAACCGCTGACTTTCTCGCTGCTGTACAACACCTCAGATCTGCACAAGAAGCTGGCGATTGCCGCCGCCTCCATCTGGAAGAAAAACCTGGGTGTGGATGTGAAGCTGGTGAACCAGGAGTGGAAAACCTTCCTGGATACCCGTCATCAGGGTAACTATGACGTATCTCGCGCCGGCTGGTGTGCGGACTACAACGAACCTAGCTCGTTCCTGAACATGATGCTGTCTGACAGCAGCAGTAACACCCCGCACTACAAGAGCGCCGAGTTCGACAAGCTGATGGCTAACGTGCTGACGGCGAAAACCAAAGAAGAACGTGCCGAACTGTATCAGAAAGCCGAAGTTCAGCTGGATAAAGACTCCGCCATCGTTCCGGTTTATTACTATGTGAATGCCCGTCTGGTGAAACCTTATGTTGGCGGTTACACCGGCCAAGACCCGCTTGATAACGTGTACGACAAAAACCTGTACATCATCAAGCATTGATACGGTAAGCGCCGGCGGTGCGAACCGCCGGCCCATGTTGAGAATAATAAGCCGTTATCAGGCTGCAGCACAGGGTTAGGGCAATGCTAAAATTTATATTTCGTCGCTTGTTAGAAGCGATCCCGACACTATTTATCCTTATCACCATTTCATTCTTCATGATGCGTTTGGCCCCCGGCAGCCCCTTTACCGGTGAGCGTGCATTGCCACCGGAAGTGATGGCCAATATCGAAGCCAAATACCATTTGAATGATCCTATCTGGAAACAGTACGGCCATTATCTGGCTCAGCTTGCGCAAGGTGATTTTGGCCCGTCCTTCAAATACAAGGATTATTCGGTCAACGATCTGGTCGCCGCTTCTTTCCCGGTTTCAGCCAAATTGGGCCTGGCCGCATTTTTGCTGGCGGTGGTTTTGGGGGTTAGCGCCGGTGTCATTGCCGCATTGAATCAAAATACCAAATGGGATTATACGGTAATGGGGTTTGCCATGACCGGGGTGGTTATCCCCAGTTTCGTGGTGGCGCCGTTGCTGGTATTGATTTTCGCCATCACGCTGAAATGGTTGCCAGGCGGAGGTTGGAACGGCGGGGCACCGAAATTTATCATCTTGCCGATGGTGGCGTTGTCGCTGGCCTATATTGCCAGTATCGCCCGTATCACGCGCGGATCGATGATTGAAGTGCTGCACTCAAACTTTATCCGTACAGCCCGTGCCAAGGGTTTGCCAATGCGCCGCATCATTCTGCGTCATGCCTTGAAACCTGCGTTATTGCCGGTGCTTTCTTATATGGGGCCTGCCTTTGTCGGCATCATCACCGGTTCGATGGTGATCGAAACCATTTATGGCCTGCCGGGCATCGGCCAGCTGTTCGTTAACGGTGCGCTGAACCGCGACTATTCTCTGGTATTGAGCCTAACCATTCTGGTGGGTGGCCTGACTATTCTGTTTAACGCGATTGTTGACGTGCTGTACGCCGTTATCGATCCCAAAATTCGTTATTAAGCTGGAGCACGCAAATGATGTTGACGAAAAAGAACAGCGAAGCTCTGGAACACTTCGGCGAAAAGCTGGAAGTGGAAGGGCGCAGCCTGTGGCAGGATGCTCGTCGCCGCTTTGTGCATAACCGTGCGGCGGTCAGCAGCCTGTTTGTGCTGGGGCTGATTACCCTGTTTGTGATTGTAGCGCCGTGGCTGTCTCAGTTCGCCTATGACGATACCGACTGGGCGATGATGTCGGCTGCGCCGAGTCTTGAATCTGCGCACTACTTCGGCACTGACTCCTCCGGCCGCGATTTGCTGGTGCGCGTGGCGATTGGCGGGCGCATCTCGCTGATGGTCGGCGTGGCTGCGGCGCTGGTGGCGGTGATTGTCGGTACCCTGTACGGCGCGATGTCAGGTTACCTGGGCGGCAAGACCGACTCGGTGATGATGCGTTTGCTGGAGATCCTCAACTCCTTCCCGTTCATGTTCTTCGTGATCCTGCTGGTGACCTTCTTCGGTCAAAATATCCTGCTGATCTTTGTGGCAATCGGCATGGTGTCGTGGCTGGATATGGCGCGTATTGTGCGTGGGCAAACCCTGAGCTTAAAGCGTAAAGAATTTATCGAAGCGGCATTGGTGTGCGGGGTTTCAACCCGAAATATCGTACTGCGCCATATCGTGCCTAACGTGCTTGGCGTGGTGGTGGTGTATGCCTCATTGCTGGTGCCGAGCATGATCCTGTTCGAATCCTTCCTCAGCTTCCTGGGGCTGGGCACGCAGGAGCCATTAAGCAGCTGGGGCGCATTGCTCAGCGACGGCGCCAACTCGATGGAAGTTTCACCGTGGTTGCTGCTGTTCCCGGCGGGTTTCCTGGTAGTCACTCTGTTTTGTTTCAACTTTATCGGCGACGGTCTGCGTGACGCCCTCGACCCGAAAGATCGTTAAGGAGTGCCATCATGAGCACCATTGAAAACCCGCAGTTGCAAACCAGTGCCGTCGCCAAATCGCCGCTGTTGCTGGATGTAAAAGACCTGCGCGTGACCTTCGGCACCCCGGACGGTGACGTGACGGCAGTGAACGATCTGAACTTCGACCTGCGAGCCGGTGAAACGCTGGGCATCGTCGGTGAGTCCGGTTCGGGCAAATCCCAGACCGCTTTCGCGCTGATGGGGCTGTTGGCCAGCAACGGCCGCATCGGCGGCTCGGCTAAATTTAACGGCCGCGAAATCCTCAACCTGCCGGAAAAACAGCTCAACAAGCTGCGGGCGGAAGAGATTTCGATGATCTTCCAGGATCCGATGACGTCGCTTAATCCTTATATGCGCGTTGGCGAGCAGTTGATGGAAGTGCTGATGCTGCATAAAAAAATGAGCAAAAGCGAAGCCTTCGAAGAGTCGGTGCGTATGCTCGATGCGGTAAAAATGCCGGAAGCGCGCAAGCGCATGCGCATGTATCCGCATGAGTTCTCCGGCGGTATGCGCCAGCGGGTGATGATCGCCATGGCGTTGCTGTGTCGGCCCAAACTATTGATTGCCGATGAACCGACCACCGCACTGGATGTGACGGTTCAGGCACAGATTATGACGTTGTTGAATGAACTGAAACGCGAGTTCAACACGGCCATTATCATGATCACCCACGATTTGGGCGTGGTGGCCGGTATCTGCAATAAGGTGCTGGTCATGTACGCCGGGCGCACGATGGAATACGGCAGCGCGCGTGATGTGTTCTATCACCCAAGCCACCCTTATTCCATCGGTCTGTTGAATGCGGTACCGCGTTTGGACGCTGAAGGTGAAGCCTTGATGACCATTCCCGGCAACCCGCCGAATCTGCTGCGTCTGCCGAAAGGTTGCCCGTTCCAGCCGCGTTGTCAGTTCGCTATGGAACAATGTGCGAGCGCTCCGCCGTTGGAGCAGTTTGGTGAAGGGCGCCTGCGCGCCTGCTTTAAACCGGTGGAGGCGTTGGTATGACAGCGGTAACCGACAAGAAAGTGCTGCTCGAAGTGGCCGATTTGAAAGTGCACTTCGACATTCATGATGACAAACAGTGGTTCTGGCAGCCGGCGAAAACCCTGAAGGCGGTCGACGGCGTGACGCTGCGGTTGTTCGAAGGGGAAACGCTGGGCGTGGTTGGCGAGTCCGGTTGCGGAAAATCGACCTTCGCCCGCGCCATTATCGGCCTGGTGAAAGCCACCAGCGGGCGCGTTGCCTGGTTAGGTAAGGATCTGCTCGGCATGAGCGATACCGACTGGCGCAAAACGCGCAGCGATATCCAGATGATCTTCCAGGATCCGCTGGCCTCACTGAACCCACGCATGACCATCGGCGAAATCATCGCCGAACCGTTGCGCACCTATTACCCGAAGATGCCGCGTCAGGAAGTGAAGGACAAGGTAAAGGCGATGATGCTGAAGGTGGGCTTGTTGCCAAACTTGATCAACCGCTATCCGCATGAGTTCTCCGGCGGTCAGTGTCAGCGTATCGGCATTGCGCGTGCGTTGATCCTGGAACCGAAGTTGGTGATCTGTGACGAACCGGTCTCTGCACTGGATGTGTCGATTCAGGCGCAGGTGGTCAACCTGTTGCAGCAACTGCAGCGTGAAATGGGGCTGTCGTTGATCTTCATCGCCCATGACCTGGCGGTCGTCAAGCACATCTCCGACCGCGTGCTGGTGATGTATCTGGGCCATGCGGTGGAGCTGGGAACCTACGATGAGGTGTACCACAACCCGCAGCACCCTTACACCAAAGCGCTGATGTCGGCGGTGCCGATCCCGGACCCGGACAAGGAGAGGGAAAAACAGATCCAACTGCTGGAAGGGGAATTGCCTTCGCCGATCAACCCGCCTTCAGGCTGCGTGTTCCGCACTCGCTGCCCGATTGCCGGGCCGGAATGCGCCAAAACCCGGCCGCTGCTGGAGGGGAGTTTCCGCCATGCGGTGTCGTGCCTGAAAGTCGATCCTTTATAATTTACCCGTCGTCTTCAAGCCGCAGCCTTGTTCGCTGCGTCACCAAAAAAAACCCGCCAACGTTGGCGGGTTTTTTCATACAAGCAGGACGCTTATTCTTTCCACAAAATGTGGCACAGCTTGTGGTCTTTCTCGCGGCAGAGCAATACGCGGGCAAACACGTCGTTGATCGGTTCGCCATCGCTGTCTGCGAGGCCAATGACCACTTCGGCAAAAAAGTCCGGGTTCAGGTCAAAATCCACATGTTCCGACCAGTCTTCCGCCGGATCATACAGCTCGGCGCCGCCGCGTTCCTCAAATTGCAGGTTGAACAGCAGAATATCCGCCGGATCCAGATTGTCGCCGGCCAATTCCAGAAAGATGTCATAAGCCTGTTCCAGCGTTTCGTCTTCGGTAAGGCGGTTATTCAAATCCATAAAAAAATCCCGATAAAAAATGATTTGGCATTATTAAACCATGCCCGACGCGGCTTTTATAGCAGCGGACTGAAAAAGTAGAACAGGCGTTCGACAATACGGTGCCAGAACGGCCGTTTCTGCCACTCTTGGGCGTTCAGCAACTGTGAGCGGGCGATATAGTCATCCTGCACGCAGGCCAGATCGCTGCCGAAGCCGTCATCGTCGATGACCAGGGTGATTTCAAAGTTCAACCACAGGCTGCGCATGTCAAGATTCACCGTGCCTACCAGGCTGAGTTGACCATCGACCAGTACGCTCTTGGTATGCAGCAGGCCGCCTTCAAACTGGTAGATGCGCACGCCGGCTTCGAGTAATTCAGAGAAGAAGGAACGGCTGGCCCAGCGTACCATCGTTGAATCGTTGTCGCGCGGCACTATGATGCTGACTTCGACGCCACGCAGCGCGGCGGTGCAAATGGCATGCAGCAGATCGTCGCTCGGTACGAAATAAGGCGTCGTCATGATCAATTGCTCACGCGCAGAGTACACGGCGGTCAGCAACGCCTGATGGATCATCTCATCCGGGAAGCCGGGGCCGGAGGCGATGACCTGAATGGTGTGGCCGCTTTCTTGTTCGAACGGCATGATATTGACATCGGGCGGCGGCGGCAGAATGCGTTTGCCGGTTTCAATCTCCCAGTCACAGGCATAAACGATACCCATGGTGCTGGCGACCGGGCCTTCCATACGCGCCATCAGATCGATCCATTGGCCGACGCCTGCGCCCTGTTTGAAATAACGCGGATCGACCATATTCATACTGCCGGTATAGGCGATGTAGTTGTCGATCAGGATGACTTTGCGGTGCTGACGTAAATCCATTCGGCGCAGGAACACGCGGAACAGGTTAACCTTGAGCGCTTCTACCACCTCGATGCCGGCATTGCGCATCATGCCCGGATAAGGGCTGCGGAAAAACTGCAGGCTGCCGGCAGAGTCCAGCATCACCCGGCAGTGCACGCCGCGTCGCGCGGCAGCCATCAGCGATTCGGCGACCTGATCCACCAGCCCGCCGGGTTGCCAGATATAGAACACCATCTCAATATTATGGCGTGCCAGCTCGATATCGCGGATCAGGGCCTTCATCGTCGAGTCTGTGGTGGTGAGCAATTGCAGTTGATTGCCCTTAACGCCATCAATACCCTGGCGACGATCGCACAGCTGGAACAGAGGCCTGGCAACCTCGCTGTATTCCGTAGCGAAGATCCGTTGGCTCTCTTTTAATTCGCTGAGCCAGCGAGCGGTCGAGGGCCACATCGCTTTGGCTCGTTCGGCGCGACGTTTGCCTAAATGCAATTCGCCGAAAGATAAATAAGCCACGATACCGAATAACGGCAGAATATAGATAACCAACAGCCAGGCCATGGCGGAAGGTACAGCGCGACGTTTCATCAGAATACGTAGCGTGACCCCGGCGATAAGCAGCCAGTAACCGAACACCATGAGCCAACTGATTACGGTATAAAATGTTGTCATAAAGGCGAAAAATCCTGTTCGCAAACCACCAACAATGAGTGTACGCACAGAATGGTAAAGGGGGAACCTTTTCTCGGCGCTTATGTTGCATAAATATGATTGCCTTAAGGCACTTGCTGAAAGCGAAAAAAACATTTTTATCCGGCCATCGCGTCGCTTGGCGACGTGAAAGTGCGACGAACTGTGGCTTGGATCGCACGGCGAAAGCGCTATAATGCCCGCCGTTGGCATTTGACGGACGAGTGACGAAACGATGAGACGCAGTAGAAACGAGGTGGGCCGTTGGCGGATGCTGCGGCAGAGTCAGCGCCGCAGACATCGCTGGCTGGAACGCCAGTCATGCAGCAACCGGCACATTATTCGGGTGCGACGCCGCCTGGATGACCAGCACCGGCGCGCATTGCTGTTTGTGGTCGCCTACGAGTGGTAAAACGAAAACAGTCCCGGCAGGGACTGTGAATTCGATGAAAAAGTTGCCTTTAAACCTGGGGATACGCCCTTGTATTCCTCAGCGACAAACTCCCCCTGATTCAGAACGTTATCATTTCTTGCCTAAAGTCCATTTCGCCATGCCTGCCCCCAGCACCATTAACAGCGCTGCCGCTATCAGTACCGCGATAAATGCCCGGTCGAAAGCCATGCGCGCCAGCTGTTTTAGCTGTTCGGCCTGATCGGTGGCCAGAGTGGCGGCCAGCCGTAGAGCTTCATCAATGCTGTCATAGGCGATGTCGCTCACCGGCAAACTGCCCGGCAACGTCAAACTGTGGCTATAGACGGCAGTCATTAGCCCGCCGAGCAAGGTGATACCCAAAACCCCGCCCAGTTCATAGGAAACGTCTTCAATCGACGCCGCCATGCCGGACTTTTCTTCAGGCGCATTCAACATGATGGCGGTGGATGCGGCGGTAATGGCGCATCCACCGCCAAAACCAGTGATACACAGGCAAACCAATTGCAATAAAACGCTGCTTTGATAGAACAGGGCGAGACCTGCGATCCCGAAACCGGTCAGCATAAAACTGCCGAGTATCATGCGGCGTTCGCCGTAGCGGGGCAGGAATAAGCCTGTCAGCGGCCCGGCCAGCACGGAGGCCAGCGGGATCGGCAAAATAAATAGCGCGGCTTGCAATGGGCTCAGATCGAGAACCAGTTGCAGGCGTTGACTCAGAACCAGTTCCACGCCAATCAGCGCTATCATCGAGAGCAAGGCGACGCCGACGCCACCGGCAAACAGCCGGTTTTGGAACAGCGTGAAGTCGATCATCGGGTATTGCGTTTGCCTTTGGCGGCGTACAAAAAAGACAAGAGAGACAATGCCGAGCGCCGCGGACATCGCTAACGCAATAAACGAAGGTGCCGTTTTGCTCAATTCTTTCAGCGCATAGATGCTGCCCACCAGGCCGATCATGATTTGTACCGAGCCTATGATGTCGTAAGGGCGCGTATTCTCCCCGCCGCAGTGCGGTATCAGTCGCCATGCCAGCGGCAGGGCCAACATTACCACCGGCACGTTGATCAGAAACACCGACCCCCACCAGAAATATTCCAGTAGCACCCCGCCGACCACGGGCCCCAGCGCGGCGGCACTGGAGGCTACCGCCGCCCAGATGCCAATAGCCAGAGCACGCTCGCGCTCGTCGGTAAAGATATGACGGACGATGGACAGGGTTGCCGGCATCATCATGGCGGCACCTACGGCAAGGAATGCGCGCGCAGCAATCAGCCATTCTGCCGTGGGTGAAAAAGCGGCGCAAAGTGAGGCGGCGGCAAAAACCGGCAATCCGGCCATAAACAAGCGCTTATGACCGACGCGATCGCTCAGCATGCCTGCGCCAGGTAACAGACCTGCAACCACCAACGGGTAAGCGTTTACGATCCATAATTTTTGTGACGCATTGGCATCCAGCGCCTGCGTCAGCCGCGGTAAGGCGGTGTACAACACCGTCATGTCGATAACGATCAGAAATAGTGCGCTGGAGATTAAGGCCAAAATCAACCAGCGGTTGTTTACGAACATAATATTATTCCAAAAAATGCGACCGGCGCGGATGCGCGGCCAGAAGGTAAACCCCAGTCTCCACTGGTGGTATACTGGTCATAATATATATCCATACGTACGTATTGAAAAGAGGAGTCTATCAATGGGACGTCAACGCAGCATCGATCGTGACAAGGTTCTGGATGCGGCCGAAGAGATTGTCGCCAACCAGGGCGCCGCCGGACTGACCATTGATTCCGTCGCGAAAGCGATGGGGATCTCCAAAGGCGGAGTGCAATACTGCTTCGGCAGTAAAGATGCGTTGATTGATGCGATGTTTGAACGCTGGGGCAAGGCGTATGACACCCTGTTCGACGCGATTGCCGGGGAGAACCCCTCGGCGACCACCGCCGTGCAGGCGCATATGCAGGCGACCAGAAGTTCCGATCAGGCATCCAGCGCCAAGGCTGCGGGGTTGATGGCGACGCTGATTCAAACGCCGGAGCATCTGGACAGCACGCGTGAATGGTACCGCAGCCGAATTGCCGGTCTGGATTTGACCACTGAGCAAGGAAGGCGCGCGCGGCTGGCCTTTCTGGCCACCGAAGGGGCATTTATGCTGCGTTTTTTTGGTTTGATGAATATCGACCAGCAAGAGTGGGACGCTATGTTTACGGATATGCAGGCACTGATTCTGGCGCAAAGCCAAACGGCAACAGAGGATCCGGCATTGAAGTAATATGCGAAAGTCACCTTAACCCCGATACCGTTCGGGGTTGGCGCGCAGGCCGGGTTGATATCGGCCTGGTCGGTTACCCTGTTTTACGGCACAGGTATTTGCCCTTTATGACGCCGTCATAAAATCTGCCTTTCGAAACCACCACGACAAAGTCCTGGTAGATACGATTGGGAACCCCGATATATTGATAGATCCCTGCATCACGAAACTGGATTTCCAGAACCTGAGCAGTTTCATCATAGCCTATTGATATAATTCTTGAAGATGAAACCGGTTGTCGCTGCAAGTATACTCCCCTCTGTTAATTCATTATTATTTATATGGTTATAGGCTGCCCGTTAACCATACCAGAAGCCGGAATGCGCCGCCATACGCTTCGCTTTAAGAGAAAAGCTATCGCACCGATAGCTGGCGGGGCCAAAGAGGAAAGCGTAGGGTTATCTCATAAGATATTCCCTCGAAGACCCCTTTAGCCAGCCACTCCGTGCTGGCTTTTTTTACGGTGTTGTTCATTCTGAGGCGGGTGGAGAAACAAGTCACGGACCACTTAACGTGACCCGTAATTGTAGCAGTGCAACCCGTTATAATGGAAAGCAACAGGTTTACTTGATGACTATCTAAAATACTTGTTTAAAGGGTTTTACCGTCACGTCACCATAAACGCCGGCAGCGACGTAGGGATCCTGTTCAGCCCAGGCTTGGGCATCCGCCAGCGAGGCGAATTCCGCAATCACCGTAGAGCCGCTGAAGCCCGCACTACCCGGATCGTTGCTGTCGATAGCCGGGTTTGGGCCGGCAACCACCAGACGGCCTTCATCCCGCAGCGCCTGCAGGCGTGCCAAATGCGCCGGCCGCACCGACAGACGGTTTTCCAATGAGTTAGGGACGTCCTGCGCGTAGATCAGATAAAGCATGTTTCACCTTTAAAATCATTAGTATAGAAGGGGGTGATTCAAGGTAGCGCAAAAGGCGCGCCAAGGGAATGCCTGGCAGGGGGAATTTACCTCTAGCTGGCGCTTATGCCTTGAAGCAGCTAGTTTTTATTCGTATAGTGCGGCCGCGCGATGAATTGAACCCCTGTGTGAGAGGTGAGGAAATGACGGAACTGGTTAGGGATAAACTCGACTTGCCTGAGGGCAAAAGCAAGCTGTTGCTGCACTCCTGCTGTGCGCCTTGTTCCGGTGAGGTGATGGAAGCCATTCAGGCCTCCGGCATCGAATACGCCATCTTTTTCTATAACCCGAATATTCACCCGCAAAAAGAGTATCTGCTGCGCAAGGAAGAGAACATTCGCTTTGCCGAGCAACACGGGATACCCATTATTGACGCCGATTACGATACCGATAACTGGTTTGCCCGCGCCAAAGGCATGGAAAACGAACCAGAGCGTGGGATCCGTTGCACCATGTGTTTCGACATGCGTTTCGAGCGCACCGCGTTGTACGCACATGAAAACGGCTACGACACCATCTCCAGTTCGCTGGGTATTTCCCGCTGGAAGAATATGCAGCAAATCACCGATTGCGGTATTCGCGCGGCAGAAAAATATCCTGACCTGCAGTATTGGGATTACAACTGGCGCAAAAAAGGCGGCGCATCGCGAATGATAGAAATCAGCAAGCGCGAACGCTTCTATCAGCAAGAATACTGTGGCTGTGTCTATTCGTTGCGTGATACCAACCTGCATCGCAAAGCGCAGGGGCGGCCACTGATCAAATTGGGCGTGCTGTATTACGGTGATGAAGAATAACGCCGCATTGGTGAAGAATGACCCGCTACGGCGGGTTTTTTTGTTTTTGTCGCGATAAATCAGGTTAATAGAGCGTGTGAAATCCTCAGTAAAAATGCAAATAAAAGGTTAATATCCCCATGAGTTTACAGGTTTTAGCGATGAATAATGACGATTAAAGCGATAGTTTGCCATTCGTTATTGAATATGATTGCTATTTGCATTTAAACTTGGCGAACCAGAGGAAACAGAATCATTATGCCGCTAAAAAAGATGTTCCTTAATCGCCGTTTATCAGTGCCGATTGTCCTGTCCGTTGGCTTACATAGCGCCCTGGTGGCGAGCTTGCTCTATGCTTCTGTCAATGAAGTCATGGAGTTGCCGAAACCAGAGGATGCGCCGATCAGCGTCATGATGGTCAATACCGCGGCAATGGCCGAGCCGCCGCCGCCCGCGCCTGCTGAGCCAGAACCGCAGGTGGAACCGGAACCAGAACCAGAGCCGGAACCGCTGCCAGAGCCACCGCCAAAGGCGATACTGAAGCCTGAGCCGGTAAAACCCAAACCGAAGCCGAAACCCAAGCCGAAGGTCGAAAAAACGGTCAAACGCGAACCGCAGAAAACCGAGCCGCGCGAGCCATCGCCGTTTGAAAATAACGAGCCAGCCAAGCCAGTCGACAAAGCGCCGGTGAAGCAAGCGCCTTCAGCGCCGGTTCAGGGCAATTCGCGTGATGTGGGGCCGAAGCCAATCAGCCGTGCAGATCCGATCTACCCACCACGCGCCAGAGCCTTGCAGATTGAAGGCAATGTGCGGGTTCAATTTGATATCGACAGCGACGGCCGCGTGACAAACGTGCGTATTCTGTCTGCGGAACCGCGCAATATGTTCGAGCGTGAAGTGAAACAGGCAATGCGCAAGTGGCGCTATGAAGCCAAGGAAGCGAAAAATCGCACCACGAATATTATCTTTAAAATTAACGGCACCACGGAGATGGACTGATATCGACGTTGGCGCCAATAGAAAAGGGTCGCCGAAGCGACCCTTTTTGCTGTCTGCATTTCAGCTATTCTTCAAAGCCGACGCGGAAGTTCATTTTGCCATCGGGCAGGGCGCGTGAATTGCCCTCATCGTCCACCGCCACATAAGTAAATACCGCCTCGGTTGCACGGTAGCGCTGACCGATAGGCGCGGAGGACACTTTCTTTACCCACACTTCTATATTGATGGTGATCGAACTGCGGCCGGTGCGGATACACTGCGCATAGCAGCAAACCACATCACCCACTGCGACCGGTTTCAGGAAGGTCATACCATCGACACGCACTGTCACTACGCGTCCTTCGGCAATTTCTTTCGCCTGAATAGCGCCGCCAATGTCCATTTGCGACATCAGCCAGCCGCCAAAAATATCACCGTTGGCATTGGTATCTGCCGGCATTGCCAGAGTACGCAGCACCATTTCGCCACTGGGTAAAGGTCGTTGTTGAGTCATAGCCGTCTGCTTATCAAAGAAGGGTTTTCATTATACTGCCCGCAGCAAGCGCAACGGGCATTAACAATTTTGTAACTATTTTTTCTGTTCTTCCGGCATGTGCCGATAAATATAAATACCGCTGAGCAGGGTAAACACCAACGTCAGCGCAGTCAGGCCGAACACTTTAAAGTTAACCCAAACGCTTTGCGGCAGCCAGAAGGCGACGTAGATATTCGCCAGGCCACAGACCAGGAAGAATACCGCCCAGGCCAGGTTGAGGTTGCTCCACACTTTGTCCGGCAGCGTCAGCTCTTTACCCAGCATGCGCTGAACCAGAGGCTTCTTGAGCACCAGTTGGCTGATCAGCAACGCCAACGCAAACAGGGTATAGATGACCGTGACTTTCCATTTGATAAACAAATCGTTATGGAATACCAGCGTCAGGGTGCCGAACACCAGCACCATCAGGAAGGTGATCAGCGTCATCTTCTCGACCTTGCGGTATTTGATCCAGGTGAACACCAGCGCCAGTGCGGTAGCGACAATCAACGCGCCGGAGGCGACGTAGATATCGTAGAGCTTATAAAAAGCAAAAAAGACAATTAACGGGAGGAAATCAAGAAACTGCTTCATAAATCAATCCATCATCTGTTCATCGCCCGACTATACCGGATTCGGCGGGCTCTGTGTACCGCTGGGAAGCGCTGATTATCGGCGTTTGGGGGCCGGATTTCTGCCATGAAAGCAGGAATTTGCATAAACTTACGATTGAGGTCGCGACTTCGTGGTGGGCCGATTGCCAGCGCGGCCCTGGCATCTCATGATACGCGTAATAATAGACGGATAATTTATAACGGAAAACAGTTTATGCAGTGGAAATCTCTCCAGGCGTTGACGCCTGGTTTGACGCATTTATTAGGGTATCAACGCAGTTGGCTTAAACCGGATATACGCGCCGGGCTCTCCGTAGCTGCGGTGGCATTGCCGGTGGCGATCGCTTACGCCGAGCTGGCCGGGGTCAGCCCGGTGGTGGGGCTGTACTCCTGTATTTTGCCGATGGTCGCCTACGCGTTTTTCGGATCGTCGCGCCAACTTATTGTCGGGCCGGACGCAGCCACCTGTGCAGTGATAGCCGCAGTAGTGACGCCGCTGGCTGCGGGTAATATGGAGCGGCACTGGCAACTCACCATTATGATGACGGCAATGATGGGCGCCTGGTGCCTGTTGGCTAGCCGTTTCAAACTGGGCGCATTGGCGGATCTGCTCTCCCGGCCGATACTCAGCGGGCTGCTGAACGGTGTGGCGATCACTATCATGGTCGATCAGATCGGCAAGGTCCTCGGTTTTGGCGTTCACCCTGCGCAGTTGATTGAGCGCATTTACGCGCTGCCGGGCAACCTGCTGCACAGCGACTGGCTGACTATGGCAGTGTCGCTGTTGACGCTGGTCACGCTGCTGGGGTTTAAAAAATGGCGCCCTAACTGGCCGGCACCGCTGTTTGCCATCGTATTGGCGGCTTTCGTCACCTGGATAGGCGGGTTACAACGGCATGGCGTAGTGACGGTGGGGGGGGTTAGCGACGTATTACCGATAGTCCAGTGGCCGGATTTCCAGCCAGGGTTGCTGCGAGACATGGTGATCCCGGCACTCAACCTGGCGGTAGTGAGTTTTGTCAGCATGATGCTGACTGCGCGCAGTTTTGCGGCAAAGAATGGCTATGAGGTGAACGCCGACGCTGAGTTCCGCGCGCTGGGGCTGGTGAATATCGTTTCGGCGCTTTCGCAGGGGTTTGCCATCAGCGGGGCGGATTCCCGTACTGCGGTTAACGATGCCAACGGCGGCAAGAGTCAATTGGTGTCGATCATTGCAGCGGGGGTGATTGCTTTCGTGCTGTTGTTCCTGATGGCGCCGCTGCAGTTTATTCCGGTGGCGGGGTTAGGCGTAGTGCTGATGTATGCCGCCTGGTCGCTGCTGGATTTTCGGGGCATCTGGATCATGCGCCGCCGCAATGCGCAGGCCTTCAGGTTGGCCATGTTCACCTTCTTGTGCGTGCTGCTGGTGGGGGTGATCAGCGGTATCGGCCTTGCGGTATTGCTGGGGCTGATGCAGTTCCTGCGCACGGTATTTCGTCCGACGGAGCAGTTGCTGGGTGTGAACGACGAGGGCATGATCCACTCGATGGGCAACAACAACGGCGTTAAAGCGGTACCCGGCGTGATGATGTACCGCTTCAACTCGCCGTTAACCTATTTTAACGTGGCGTACTTCAAGCGCCGGATCCTGAATTTGGTGGACAGTACACCATTTCAGCCGCGCTGGGTGGTGGTGGATGCTGTCGCCAGCTTTACCCACGCGGATATCAGCGTTCTGGCGGCGATAGATGAGCTGAAACGCGATCTGTTACAGCGTAACGTTAAACTGGTGTTGGCAGGGAGGCGAACCGAGCTGACGCGTTGGTTCCGCATCAATCGGCTGGGACGCGATCGGGAATTGATTCTGGTGCCGGATTTGTATCTGGCGTTGAAGCTGATTCAGAGTAAGGAACAGGCTGAGACGGCCGCGGTTCCATAAGCAAAAAGGGCACGCCGAGGCGTGCCCTTTTAGTCACTGCAGGCAGATCAACTGCGCAGCAGCATATACAGACGGAACAGGTAAATCAGCAACAGGGCGGAAACCAGGTTGCTCAGCGCGGTAAGCACTACGCTGGCGACATTCGGGGTCAGTACCGAAAGGTGGCTCACCATAAACAACACCAGCAGCTTGGCGGCCAACCACAGCATCATGGCCGGCACAATCACGCGCGCATTGGCGAAGGCCAGTTTGCAACTCAACTTGATCGACGCGAACACGCCTTTTTTGTCGGCGGTGGTGATCACCGGCGCCAGCGAGAAGGCGATCGCCATGATTACGCCCGGCACGACGAACAGCGTCAAGCCTAGCTGAATCAGCAGAGTGCAGATAAACAGCAGCAGCAGCAAACGCGGCAATTCCGGCGCAGAAGCGCCAATAGCGCGCAGCGCGCTGATGCGTTGCCCCTGGGAAACCAGGCTAATCAGCGTCAGCATCCCGCCAACCAACAACACGTTGCCCACTAAAGCGGAGAAAGTGGCGGCAGCTGACACCTTCAATAACACCATCTGCTGCTCGGGCGTCATTTGCTGAATGATTTCCTGGATCCCCATTCCGGCGGATGCCGTAAAATCACCTTCCGTTGCGGACAAGATCTTCAACTGCTCGACGTCAGGGCTAAAAACCTGATTGAGCAGTACAGAAATGAACGCGGTCAACAGCGCCAGCATCAGAATGCTGGTCAGTTGATTACGGAAAAAGTTAAAACTGTCACGGTACAACGTGTTGGCCGTGATAGGCATGCAGACTCCTTGGCGTCGAGAAACAAAGATATATCCATCGCCTTTCAAGTTGCGCCATGGTTGGCCGCAACTTGAAATTCATAGGTATATAGCAAAATCAGTGGGCGATTGTACCCTGTTCCGCGTCGCTGTGGCACCCCGCGAGTTGCACTGCGGCTATTTCTTCGGCAATCACCGTTATTGGCAGCGACAAGGGTAAAGGAACCGGCAGCGGCGGCAGACCATAACGCTCGCGAGCGCGATCGCAGGCTTCGTTGCGCAGGCCGTTTTCTCCGGACTGATCGAATTCGCGACAAGGGCTGGGGCGATTGAGATAAATGGAGCAGGACACGGCCTTGCCGATTTCGCCCTCGAGAGCGGTACAGCGCGGGGACTTGCTGTTGGTCCCCTGCATACAGCGCAAAAAGGGAGTTAAGGGCTCGGTAAGAGAGACAGGAACCACGCCGCCGCCATCTTCCGCTTCGGCCCAATAGAATGACACTCGAAAATAGCCGCAGCATGCGCCGCAACTGACACAGGGATTATGAATTTCGCTCATCTTGATCGCGCCGACTCCTGACGGCACTCACCAAAACCAACACGGATAATGAACTTACTCAGTGGCTGTTTTTTTAGCAACCGAAGTTTGAACATGCAGATGTTTTGCAACAAAATGCATTTTTTGATTCAGATCAATTCTCGATTTATTAGTCCCTTAGGTAACCTTGTTTTTAGTAGGAATAAAAAAATTTACACATAAGATGTGATCCCGATGGGATCATAAATACCCGTAAGTAGGTATATTCCCTTCCGAATAGTAACCATACAAATGGAATGGATAATGAAAAAGACAACTCTGGTGGTATTGGCGGCTATGATGGCCCCAATGTTGGCAAGCGCGCATCAGGCGGGTGATTTTCTTTTCCGCGCGGGGGCGGCGACGGTTCGGCCCAATGCAGGATCGGACGACGTACTGGGGCAGGGATCCTTCAATGCCGATAATAATACCCAGCTCGGCCTGACCTTCGGCTATATGGTAACGGACAATATTGGCGTGGAACTGCTGGCTGCGACGCCGTTCCGCCATAAGGTGTCGTTGAACGGCGCGGCAGTGAACGGCAACATCGCCACGGTGCGCGATCTGCCGCCGAGTCTGATGGCGCAATATTACTTTGGCGACAAGCAGGACAAACTGCGTCCGTATCTGGGGCTTGGCGTGAACTACACCACCTTCTTTGATGAAAAATTCAATGACAATGGCAAAGGAGCCGGGCTGAGTAATCTGAGCCTGAAAGACTCCTGGGGTGTCGCTGCGCAGGCGGGCCTGGATTACAACCTGGATGAACACTGGATGTTGAATATGTCGGTGTGGTGGATGAATATCGAGACCAAAACCCGCTTTGATGACGCCAACGGCAACCATCACAGCATTGATACGCGGTTGGATCCTTGGGTGTTTATGTTCGGGGCAGGTTATCGCTTCTGAGGATGACCGAGACAGGGAGGCGCAATGCCTCCCTGCGATCGTTATTTGAGTTGCATGACGTTCTCAACGGATTTAACACCCGCCACGCCGCGTGTGGTCTGCACCGCACGGTTGGCATCTTCGCTGGAAGTGACAAAGCCGCTCAATTGCACCCGGCCTTTAAAGGTCTCTACGCTGATTTCTCTCGACTTGATGTTTTTATCTGCCAGCAGTGCTGATTTCACTTTGGTGGTAATCACCGTATCGTCAATATAACCGCCAGTCCCTTCGGATTTCGCTGTCGGCGCGCAGGCGCTTACTGCGAATGCCACAACGGCTGCCATGCATAAGGCCGAAAGGGTTTTAAATAGCTTCATAAATTACTCTCCATGCAATGTTATTGTTGAAACTACATTCAGGTTATTACCTGAAAACGCTCAGTATTTCCGCAAAATGCAGAAATCTGCAACGGGCACCTTCAAGTGTGAGTCAATAAGCGGGTTTGTTCAAATTTTAGATGTAAAAAAATCGAACAACACTGAGAGGAAACAAGATGTTATCGGCGGGCGCGATCCATCACGCCCGCCTCAGGGAGGATCAACTTCGGGTCGCGGCTTTCATTTCGCGAACAAAGTTCGCCAGCCGAGTCAGCATTTCTGCCGGCTGCGCCTGATTTTTCTCGATAATTTTGACGATCGCCGAACCGGAGATCGCACCGGCGGCACCGGCCCGCAGTGCATCATGCACCTGCGCAGGCTCGGAAATGCCGAACCCCTGCAGCGGTGGCGCGGCATGGTATTCGCGCAGTTTGTTCACCAGATGATGCAGTGGCAATTGAGCGCGGCTTTCGGTGCCGGTAACGCCTGCGCGGGACAGCAGGTAAGTATAACCCCGTCCGTGCGAAGAGATTTCACGCAGCAAATCGTCGTCTGCGTTCGGCGGGCAGATAAAGATAGGCGCGATGCCGTGGCGGGTAGCGGCGGCACGGAAGGGCGCAGACTCTTCAAATGGCACGTCGGCAATCAGCACCGAATCCACGCCGACTTCGGCGCAACGCTGGTAAAAGGCATCGATGCCTTTATGAAACACCAGGTTGGCGTACATCAGCAGGCCGATAGGAATGGTCGGGTGCTTCTGACGAATGGCGGCCAGCATTTCAAAACACTGGGTCGGCGTCACGCCGGAGGCGAAGGCACGCAGCGCAGCGCTCTGAATAGTCGGGCCGTCGGCCAAGGGATCGGAGAACGGGATGCCCAGCTCCAGCGCATCTGCCCCGGCTTCAACCAGAGTATCGATAATCTGCAGCGACAGTGCCGGGTTCGGATCGCCCAGGGTGACAAACGGGACGAAGGCGCCTTCCTTGTTGCTTTCCAGACGTTTGAACAGTTGCTGATAACGTTCCATCAGATTTCTCCCCGAGCTTTCAGTATGTCGTGAACGGTAAATATGTCTTTGTCGCCGCGGCCGGACAGGTTAACCACCAGGATCTGTTCTTTCTGCGGCGTTTCACGGATCATTTTAAGCGCGTGCGCCAGGGCGTGGGAGGACTCCAGCGCCGGGATAATGCCTTCGCTGCGCGACAAAGCCTTGAAGGCATCCAGCGCTTCGTCGTCGGTAATCGACACATATTCGGCACGGCCAATGCTGTTCAGATAGGCGTGCTGCGGCCCGACGGACGGGAAGTCCAGCCCGGCGGAAATGGAATAGGACTCCTCGATCTGGCCTTCGGAGGTCTGCATCATCGGCGCTTTCATACCGAAATAGATACCGACGTGGCCGTGCTTCAGCGGTGCACCGTGTTGGCCGGTTTCGATACCGAGGCCGGCAGGTTCCACACCGATCAGCCCAACGCTGACGTCATCGATAAAGTCGGCGAACATGCCGATGGCGTTAGAACCGCCGCCGACGCACGCCAATACGGCGTCCGGCAGGCGGCCTTCGCGCTCCAGCATCTGCGCTTTGGTTTCTTCGCCGATCATGCGCTGGAACTCACGCACGATGGTCGGATACGGGTGCGGGCCGGCTGCGGTACCCAGCATATAGTGGGCGGTTTCATAGCTGCCGGACCAGTCGCGCAGCGCTTCGTTGCAGGCATCTTTCAGCGTGGAGGAGCCGCTGTGCACCGGGATCACTTCTGCACCCATCAGGCGCATGCGGAACACGTTCGGCGACTGGCGTTCAATATCTTTGGCACCCATATAGATGCGGCATTTCAGGCCGAGCAATGCACAGGCCAGAGCAGAGGCCACGCCATGCTGGCCGGCACCGGTTTCGGCGATGATTTCGGTTTTGCCCATGCGCTTGGCCAGCAACGCTTGCCCCAGCACCTGGTTGGTTTTGTGCGCGCCGCCGTGCAGCAAATCTTCACGCTTCAGGTACAGCTTGGTTTTGGTGCCGGCGGTGAGGTTTTTGCACAGCGTCAGCGCCGTCGGGCGGCCGGCGTAGTTTTTCAGCAGATCGATAAACTCAGCCTGGAATTCAGGGTCGCGCTGTGCGCTGACGAAGGCCTCTTCCAGTTGTTTTAATGCCGGCATCAGAATCTGCGGCACATATTGGCCACCAAATTCGCCGAAGTAGGGGTTAAGCAGCGTCATTATAGTTCCCGTTATTATCCGTTAAATTGTGTTCGCATTCAGTAGGCGCGCAGCGTTTGAAATACCGCCGCCAGGCGGGCAGGATCTTTAATCCCGGGCTCGCTCTCGACGCCGGAGTTAAAATCCAGCCCGGCACAGCCGAGTTTGGCTGCGTCAACGCAGTTGTCTGCGCTCAGACCGCCTGCCAGCATCACGTTGCCCAGGTTTTGGCCGTGCAATACCGACCAGTCGAAACGCTGGCCGGTGCCGCCGGCGCCGTTATCCAGCAGATAGCGGTCAACGTGCTGCAGATCACGTGCCGGCAAGCTGTCTTTCACGCTCAGCGCTTTCCAGATCTGGCAGGAGGCAGGCAGTTTGGCGCGCAGGGTGTCGATGTAGGCTTGATCTTCCGCGCCGTGTAGCTGCACCGCCTTCAGACCGAGGCGTTCAACGGTTTGCACCAGGGTTTCCACCTGCGCGTCGCAGAACACGCCGACGTATTTCAACGGTGCGCCGGCAATCACTTCGCGGGCGCGGTTGATGTCGACATAGCGCGGTGAACGCCCGACAAAAATCAGCCCGCCGTAGATCGCGCCGGCCTGATAGGCGGCTGCGGCATCTTGTGGGCGGGTCAGCCCGCAGACTTTATTGTCGCCCAGCGTTACCCGGCGTACGGCGGCGCGCAGGTCGGTTTCCGACATCAGTGCGCTGCCGATCAGGAACCCGTTGGCGAAGTGGCTCAGTTCGCGGATTTGGCCGTAATTGTTGATGCCGGATTCGCTGATCACCGTCACCCCGTGCGGCACGCGTGGTGCGAGTTGGCGGGTACGGTCCAGATCAATGCTAAGGTCGCGCAGGTCGCGGTTGTTAATGCCGACCACGCGTGCCTCGAGCGCGATTGCCCGCTGCAGTTCTTCTTCGCTGATCACTTCGGTCAGCACGCCCATGTTCAGGCTGTGCGCCACGGCTGCCAACTGACGATATTGATCGTCGTCCAGCACCGACAGCATCAGCAGGATGGCATCGGCCTGATAGAACCGCGCCAGGTAGATCTGGTACGGGTCGATAATAAAATCTTTGCACAGCACCGGCTGCGTGACCGTTTTGCTGACCAGCGGCAGGAAATCGAAACTGCCCTGGAAGTACTTTTCATCGGTCAGTACCGAGATGGCCGAAGCGAAATCCTTGTAGACCGAAGCGATTTCGACCGGATCAAAGTTTTCGCGGATCAACCCTTTGGAAGGGGACGCTTTTTTGCATTCAAGAATAAATGCCGTTCTGGCCCCTTGCAGCGCATGATAAAAGCCGCGTTCGCTTGGGACGATTTCATCGTGAAAGCTGGCCAGTGGTTGTTGTTGCTGTCGTGCTGCGACCCATTGCGCTTTATCACGAACAATCTTGTTGAGCACGGTTTCCTGCATCATTTATCCTCTTGCTGCCAGTGCGGTGACGCGCTCGTAAGCTTGCCCGCTGTGAATCATGTCCAGTGCCTGCTGCGCGTTTTGGCGCAGGTCTTCATGCCCGAATAACTTCAGTAACAGCGCCACGTTAGCCGCTACCGCTGCGGCGTGCGCCGGGTCGCCTTTACCTTGTAACAACCGTGCCAGAATGTCACGATTTTCTTCCGGCGATCCGCCCTGCAGGGCTTCCAGCGGGTAGCGTTGCAGGCCAAAGGACTCTGGCGTTAATTGGTAGCTTTCAATCTCACCGTTGTTCAGCTCCGCCACGTGGGTCGCGGTGTGAATTGCCACTTCGTCCATGCCACCGCCGTGCACCACGGCGGCACGCTGATAACCCAGTACACGCAGGGTTTGGGCTATCGGCAATACCAGCTCCGGGCTGTAAACGCCGATCAGCGCCAGCGGTGGACGTGCCGGGTTGATCAACGGGCCGAGCACGTTAAATACCGTGCGGGTTTTCAACTGTTGGCGTACCGGCATCGCATGGCGGAAACCGGTATGATATTGCGGTGCGAACAGGAAACACACGCCCAGTTCATCCAGCGCCTGGCGGGACTCTTCCGCCGGCAGATCCAGGCGGATACCGAATGCCGCCAGCAGGTCCGAAGAACCGGAACGGCTGGAGACGCTGCGGTTACCGTGTTTTGCCACTTTGGCACCGCATGCCGCCGCCACAAAGGCGCTGGCGGTAGAGATATTGATGCTGTTGGTGCCGTCGCCGCCGGTGCCGACGATATCGGCAAACGGATAATCCGGGCGTGGGAACGGCAGGGCGTCGGCCAGCAGGGCCTTGGCGGCACCGGCAATCTCTTCCGGGCGCTCTCCGCGGATTTTCATGCTGATCAGTGCCGCTGCCAGTTGGCTGGGTTCCAGCTCGCCTCGCACGATGGCGCTGAACAACTGCTGGCTTTCCTCTTGGCTCATTGATTCTGAGCGGTACAGTTTTTCAAGAATAGGTTGCATCGTCGTTTCCCTTATTATTTCGCCAGCGCCCAGGCCAGCGTTTGCTCAAGCAAACGTGCGCCGTGGGTGGTGAGGATCGATTCCGGATGGAATTGGAAACCACATACGCGGTGCCGGTCATTACGTACTGCCATCACCATGTCGCCGAAGCGAGCGTTAACGGTGAGTTCGGCCGGGATATTGCTGCCGACCAGTGAATGGTAGCGAGCCACCGGCAGCGGGTTCACCATACCGGCAAACATGCCTTCGCCATCGTGGCTAATGGCCGAGGCTTTACCGTGCAGGATCTCGCCCGCCTGGCCGACGTGCCCACCGTAGGCCTCTACAATCGCCTGGTGCCCCAGGCAGATGCCGATAATCGGCAACTGGCCGCGCAGGCGTTGCAGCAATTCCGGCATGCAGCCGGCTTCGGATGGCGTACCTGGGCCCGGTGACAGCATCAACACCGGTTGCTCCAACTGTTGCAGGCGCTCGATAATCACGTCCGCAGAAATCTGGTTACGGTAAATCACCACCTGGTGGCCGCTGGCACGCAGTTGATCGACCAGGTTATAGGTAAAGGAATCAACGTTGTCGAGCAGTAAGATATCGGCCATCAGAACACCTCCTTGGCTTGGTGCGCGCTGGCAATGGCACGCAGCACGGCACGTGCCTTATTACGGGTTTCATCGGCTTCCGCCTGAGGAACAGAATCCAGCACCACGCCGGCGCCGGCTTGCACGGTGGCAATACCGTCTTCAACATACGCGGAGCGGATGACAATACAGGTATCCAGATCGCCGGTGGCGGTGAAATACCCCACCGCACCGCCGTAGCTGCCGCGACGGGAGCCTTCAGAGGCGGCGATCAACTGCATGGCGCGAACCTTGGGGGCGCCGCTCAGGGTCCCCATGTTCATGCAAGCCTGGTAGGCGTGCAGCACGTCAAGGTCGGCGCGCAAGGTACCGATCACTCGGGAAACCAGGTGCATCACGAAAGAGTAGCGGTCCACTTTGGTCAGGTCCGCCACGTAGCGGCTACCGGCCTGGCAGATGCGCGCCAGATCGTTGCGCGCCAGATCGACCAGCATCAGATGCTCGGCCAGTTCTTTGTGATCGGTGCGCATTTCCAATTCGATGCGGCTGTCGAGATCCAGATCCAGCGAGCCATCAGCGCGGCGGCCACGCGGACGGGTACCGGCAATAGGGTAAATTTCGATCTGGCGGTTGCTTGCGTCGTATTTCAACGCGCTTTCCGGAGAGGCGCCGAACAGAGTGAACTCGTCGTCCTGCATAAAGAACATGTAAGGGCTTGGGTTGCTGTCTTTCAAGGTTTGGTAGGCCGCCAGCGGGGCCGGGCATGGCAGCGAGAAGCGGCGTGACGGCACTACCTGGAAAATCTCGCCCTGGCGAATGGCCTGCTGCAGTTCGCTGACCACGGCGCTGTATTCCTCATCGGTCTGGTTGCAGCTCAACTGCATGTTTTCCAACTTCTGATGAGGAATGGGTTGCGGGGTCTGCTTCAACTGGGTCTGCAACTGCTCAAGACGCTGTTGCAGGCGCTGTTCTTCCGCCGCATCGGCGGTAAACACGCTGGCCTGCAGGCGAGCCACGCCGCGCTGGTGGTCCAGCACCAGCAGGGTTTCCGCCAGGTAGAAGCAGAAGTCCGGGCAACGTTGATCCTGACGCAGCGCCGGCAGATCTTCGAAACCGGCAACCAGGTCATAGGCAAACAGGCCGCCGAGCATGACCGCTTCACGTTCGTCCGCCGGGGCGTCGACCAGTGTCAGCAGAGTGCGCAGTGCGTCAAACACTGACAGTGAGCGCAGACGGGCATCCTCATCCTGCACCGCATCGATGACCGGGAAGGTCAGTTCACGGCCGTTTGGGCGAACCTGAATCTGCACTTCCGCCGGCAATGCTTCATCGAGCAGCGGCAGCATCGCCGCACCGTTGGCGGTCAGCGCCTGCAGCGTGACGCTGCGGCCCAGCGCGGTGATGCGCAGGGCGCTGTCGATCACCAGCAGGCTTTGCAGGTTTTGCTTGCTGTTTATTTCGGCAGACTCCAGCAGCAGGGTGGCCGGGCGCGCGCCGCACAACTGATGGAAAATGGTCGTCGGATCGCCCCGGTAGTGGGTTTCCGCCTTCAGCAGTGTGAGTTGTGGTTTGATGTTCATCATGGGTGTTTCCAGTTAGATTTTGTCCATAAAAAAGCCCGCATTACCAGCGGGCTTAGGGAATCTGCAGTGTCAGATGACAGGTATGCGTGATTACACCGCCCGCGAAAGGGAAGTACGCCACCAACGAAGAAGAGAAGTTTGCTTGTTCATATCTTTGCTCTCTCGATTATCATCCAACCAGGGGATGCCCCTGAACTTGTGTACTAGTTAACTGGTTCGCAGGAATAAAGTCAACCCTCTTTTTACACAATGTTTTAGCGGCAAACGTGAGTTATTTTCATCAGGGCGAATGTGAGCGGGCCAGAATAGATTTCCGTCCGGCCGACGATCGCGGGTATGATAGAAGGCCAAGCCATTGCCGGATATTTCTTTTGACAGACAGCAACCCCCAGCCTTCCGCGTTTACCCTTTACGACCTCCACAGCCATACCACCGCCTCTGACGGCTACCTGACACCGGCGCAACTGGTGCAGCGGGCGGTTGAAATGCGGGTTGGCGTATTGGCGATCACCGATCACGACACCACCGATGGGCTGGCTGCGGCCGCCGCGACTATTGCCGAGTTGTCGCTGCCGTTGCAACTGGTGAATGGGGTAGAAATCTCCACGCTGTGGGAAAACCACGAGATTCATATCGTCGGCCTGGGGATTGATATCGCCCATCCGGCGATGGTGCAGTTATTGGCCGAACAGACTGAACGTCGCAACCTGCGTGCGCAGGAGATTGGCGTACGGCTGGCAAAAGCACGCATCGATGACGCCTTCGAAGGCGCGCAAAAATTGGCGGACGGCGGGGCGGTGACGCGTGGGCACTTTGCGCGTTATCTGGTGCAGATCGGCATTGCCGACAACATGGCGCAGGTGTTCAAGAAATATCTGGCCAAGGGCAAAACCGGTTATGTTCCGCCACAGTGGTGTACAATAAAACAAGCCATTGATGTGATTCATCAATCTGGCGGGCAGGCGGTGATAGCGCATCCGGGCCGTTACGATCTGACGGCCAAATGGCTGAAGCGGCTGTTTGCGCATTTTGCCGAACACGGCGGCGACGCGATGGAAGTGGCCCAGTGTCAGCAAGCACCGCATGAGCGTTCGCTACTGGCGAAGTATGCGCAAGAGTATCAATTACTGGCATCGCAGGGGTCTGATTTTCATCAGCCCTGCGCGTGGATCGAACTGGGCCGTAAACTGTGGTTACCCGGTGGCGTTGAGCCGGTGTGGCGTGACTGGCCGCAACCGCAGCAGGCAGCAGTATATTGATTTTACGGGGGGCGGATGCGCCCGCGTGCATCATTTTTAGGAGCAAGTCATGAGTCAGCTTTTTTATATTCATCCAGATAATCCTCAACCGCGTTTGATCAACCAGGCGGTGGACGTGCTGCGCAAGGGCGGGGTGATTGTCTACCCGACCGATTCCGGTTATGCGCTGGGCTGCAAGCTGGAAGAAAAATCGGCTATGGAACGTATTTGCCGTATTCGCCAGTTGGACGGTAACCACAACTTTACGCTGATGTGCCGTGATTTGTCCGAACTCTCGACTTACGCCTATGTCGACAATACCGCATTCCGCTTGATCAAAAACAACACGCCGGGCAACTACACCTTCATCCTGAAAGCGACCAAAGAAGTGCCACGCCGCCTGATGAATGACAAACGCAAAACCATCGGCCTGCGTGTACCCTCGAACCCTATTGCGCTGGCGCTGTTGGAAGTGCTGGACGAGCCGATGATGTCGACCACGCTGATGTTACCGGGTAACGATTTCGCCGAGTCCGATCCGGAAGAGATCAGCGATCATCTGGGCAAGCAAGTGGATCTGGTGATCCACGGCGGTTTCCTGGGCCAGCAGCCGACCACGGTGATTGATCTGACTGAGTCGGCGCCGGAAGTGGTGCGCGAAGGTGCGGGCGACATAACGCCTTTCCGTTGATTTTATCGCCGCGACGGTTGCTCATTTTCTGAAAAGTGGCTGAAACGACGTCATTTATCGTGAAAGCCGCTATTCTACACAATCAAAAACTGAAAATAGGCAGGATGCATGGCGATGATTAAACGGGGTTCTCTTTTAGCGGTCTTATTGTTTTCCTCTGTGGCCAATGCCGGTTTTTATTCCGGTAACGCTTTGCTGTCTGAAACGGGCGGCTATGTGAAAAACAAAAATGGGGCTGCTACCGTTGCGGAAGCGCTCGATGGCGGCATGTTCATGGGCTATGTGGCCGGCGTCTTTGACACCTATTCGATGCAGGGCAACCGCAATATTTGCCCGGATGCTGGCATGAGCGTAGGCATGGCTTCCGACGCGGTAATGCATTATTTAAATGAACACCCGGAACAGCTGCATTATTCTGCACCTTCAGTGATCATGCTGGCGTTAACCGCGGCTTATCCTTGTGAAAGGCACTAAATCCGTTCGTTTGGTGCGTATATTTTCATTTGGTGCGCTCCCCGTTTTTTAGCACGTTCTTCAATAGATTAAATCGCCAAACGCTGTCAGTTTACTTCCTGCGCACAAGCCCTCTTAACCGCTTTGAGGGCATGACGCTTCAGGAGGTAAAATGACAGCGTTTCACTTTGCTACCCACTCCCTCGATTATCATGATGCCGGTTCCGGCCCGTTGACGCTGGTCTTGCTGCCCGGCTGGTGTGAGCCAAAAACGGTATTTGCCCCCTTCAGCGCGCTGGCGAGTGAGCGATACCGGGTGATTAGCTTCGACTGGCGTGGGCACGGCCTGTCTTCCTGTGATGACGCGCTTTCGCTTGGTGCCGAAGATTTGCTGGCGGACATCCATCAGTTGCTGGTTGCCCTGCAGGTGGAAAGCTTTGTGACGCTTTCGGTGGCACACGCCAGTTGGATTGCCGTCGCCTTGGCAGAGCTCATGCCGCAGCAGGTCAAAGGCTTGGTATTTCTCGATTGGATCATGACGCAACCCGCGCCGGCATTTTTTCAGTCGGTGCAGCAAATGCAACGGCCAGAGCAATGGCTGGCGGCGCGCGATGCCCTGTTTGCCTTCTGGCAAGGCGGGGTTGACCATCAGCCGGTGAAGCATCATCTGACCGTTGAAATGGCCCGTGAGGACTTTCGCCTCTGGCAGGCCGCCGGCGTGGCGATAGAACACGCTTATCGGCAATACCAATCGCCGCTTAACCGGTTAAGCGAACTTGGCTCGCCGCTCCCGTGCAGGCATATTTACTCGCTGGATCGTGATGAAAATTATCTGAGGCAACAGCAGGCTTTTGCGACCGACCATCCGCTCTTCTCGGTCTTGCGGCTGGAACATGCCCGAACGCACCTGGGGATCCTCGAGCGGCCGGATGACGTGTATCGGGCGGTGGTTAACTTTCTTGGCGATTAACCTTTTGCCTGGCTTAACCTGATGCGGGCCTGTGCCCGCGGTTAATAGATTTCGATAATCGGTCTGCTAATAAAGTGGGTTCCAACACTATAGAAAGCCTGTATAATGCGCGGTTCGATCCAAGTAAACGTATTGTTACTGCTGTGGTGCCTGTCGCCGCAGTGGTCATCCCCCCGACGCCTGTGAAGGCGACACTAGAGGTTGCTCAATGAGCGAAAAGTTACAAAAAGTTTTAGCGCGCGCCGGCCATGGCTCGCGTCGTGAAATCGAAACCATAATTGAAGCCGGCCGCGTCAGCGTTGACGGTAAAGTCGCCAAACTGGGCGACCGCGTTGAAGTGACTGCCTCGATGAAAATTCGTCTGGATGGTCACGTACTTTCAATTAAAGAATCCGAAGAAACGGTTTGCCGTGTGCTGGCTTATTACAAGCCGGAAGGTGAACTCTGTACCCGTAGCGATCCTGAAGGCCGCCCGACGGTGTTCGATCGCCTGCCTAAGCTGCGTGGCTCTCGCTGGGTAGCGGTGGGGCGTCTGGACGTCAATACCTCAGGCCTGCTGCTGTTCACCACCGACGGTGAGTTGGCAAACCGCCTGATGCACCCTAGCCGTGAAGTCGAGCGCGAATACGCGGTGCGCGTCTTTGGCCAGATTGACGATGAAAAAGTGAAGCAACTGAGCAAGGGCGTTCAGTTGGAAGATGGCCCAGCCGCCTTCCGCACCATCACTTTCCAGGGCGGCGAAGGCATTAACCAATGGTACAACGTGACCCTGACCGAAGGGCGTAACCGTGAGGTGCGTCGTCTTTGGGAAGCGGTTGGCGTGCAGGTCAGCCGCCTGATCCGCGTACGTTACGGCGATATCGATCTGCCTAAAGGCCTGCCGCGTGGCGGTTGGACCGAGCTGGAACTGCCGGCGATCAACTATCTGCGCGAATTGGTTGAGCTGAAGCCCGAAACGGTCAGCAAGATGCCGGTGGAGCGCGAGCGTCGCCGCGTGAAAGCGAATCAGATCCGTCGTGCGGTCAAACGCCATACCCAGGTGGCGGGCAGTGGCCGCCGCAGCGCGCCAGGCAGCAAGTCCGGCAAACCAAGCAAGCGCAGCTAATCATTACGCCGCAACCCTCTCTGGGCTGCGGCGTTTTCTTTTCGTTACCAGTCAATTCCCTGTTGCGCCATGATACCTGCGTCGAACGCATGTTTTACCGGCCGCATTTCCGTCACCGTATCCGCCAGTTCCAGCAGATCGCGATGGCAGCCACGCCCGGTGATAATGACCGTCTGGTGCGCAGGGCGCTGCCGCAACGCTTCCAGCAGTTCATCCAGCTCAAGATAGCCGTAACTGACCATATAGGTCAGCTCATCCAACAGCACCAGATCCAGGCTGCTGTCGGCGAGCATGCGTTTGCCGTGCTGCCATACCGCCTGACAGGCTGCGGTATCGCCGGCTTTATTCTGGGTTTCCCAGGTGAAGCCGGTTGCCATTACCTGGAATTCTACCCCGTGCTGCTGCAGCAGGTTTTTCTCCCCGTTCGGCCACTCGCCTTTGATGAACTGAATAACGGCGGCTTTCATACCGTGGCCGACGGCGCGCGTTACTGTGCCAAACGCCGCGGTAGTTTTGCCTTTACCGTTACCGGTGAATACCAGCACTAAACCGCGGACTTGCTGGGCGGCGGCGATACGAGCGTCGACCTGTTCTTTCAGGCGCTGCTGACGTTGTTGATGGCGGTCTTCGGCCATGATAAAGCCTCCTTTATTCAGCGGCGCCGGGTTTACGATTGGGTTGAGCATCGAAGCTCATGCCGGTTTTTCGGCGGCTGTCATCGCCCATTAAATAGAGGTAAAGCGGCATAATATCCGCCGGTGTTTTCAGCTTGTTTTTATCTTCGTTCGGGAAGGCCGATGCGCGCATTTGAGTGCGTGTTCCGCCAGGATTGATGCAATTTACCCGAAGATGGCGGCTTTTGTATTCTTCGGCCAACACCTGCATCATGCCCTCCGTGGCAAATTTGGACACCGCGTAGGCGCCCCAGTTGGCGCGGCCCGTACGACCCACGCTGGAACTGGTAAATACCAGCGATCCCGAGTTGGATTTCAGCAGCAGCGGCAGCAGCGCCTGGGTGAGCATAAAGGTTGCATTGACGTTGACCTGCATGACGTCGTGCCACATTTCCATCGACAAGTCAGCCATCGGAGCGATATCCCCCAACAGCCCGGCGTTATGCAAAACACCGTCGAGGCGCGGGATCTGGGTGGCCAGATCATCCGCAACCTGTTTGCACTGTTCCTGCGTGGTGTGCAGCAAATCCAGCGTAACGGTGAAACTTGGTGCGCCGCCCAGTAGGGCGATCTCGCTTTGTACCGCCCGTAGCTTGCTTTCGGTACGGCCCAGCAGCACCAGTTGCGCGCCAAATTTGGCATAGGTAAGTGCGGCTTCGCGTCCGATGCCGTCACCGGCGCCGGTGACCAGGATGATTCTTTGTTCCAGCAGGTCATGTTTAGGTTGGTAATGCACAATAATTCCTCGCGCCGTGATGGCTGTCTCCCGCTTGCATCGGGGAGTGGTGTGGATTAAGAGACCCCGGCGGGAGCAAAGGCTCGACCGCATGCAGGGCCCCGCAGCGAATTTGGCTCATCATGTTGATGAATAATCCGTGTTATATGCCTCAAATGGATCGTATTTTCAATGATTAGGCAGCAGAATCGGCATTCTTTTGTAACAAAAATGGAACAGCGCCGGCTTGGTTAAGTCAAAATGCGCCCACATAGTAAAGAGGCATCACAAGGAATTTTTATTTAGCCGCGACAGCCACCGCGTCGGTTGGCTAGAATGAACGAGATCATACTAACAACCTGTAAATAAAGGCGGAATCTGTGGAGTTTATATCTATTTACGGCCTGTTTCTGGCCAAAGTCGCGACGGTAGTGATTGCCATCGCTGCGCTGGCGTTGCTGGCGGTCAGCCTTGGGCAACGTAAGACCCGTCAGAAAGGTGAGCTTCAGCTGACTGATCTCGGGGAGCAATATCGCGAGATGCAACGCGACATGCGCCTGGCGCGTATGGGTGAAGCGGAACAAAAAGCCTGGAGTAAACAGTTTAAAAAACAGACCAAAGCCGACGATAAACTGAAGAAACAACGCGCTAAAGCCGGTGCCGTTGAAGCAACCAAACCCTGCCTGTATGTCCTGGACTTCAAAGGCAGCATGGATGCTCATGAAGTGACTTCGCTGCGCGAAGAAATCTCGGCGGTGTTGGCAGTGGCAACGCCGCAGGACGAAGTACTGCTACGGCTGGAAAGCCCGGGCGGGGTAGTGCATGGTTATGGTCTGGCGTCGTCACAGTTGGCGCGTCTGCGTACCGGCGGCATCCGCCTGACGGTAGCGGTAGACAAGGTAGCGGCCAGCGGCGGCTATATGATGGCCTGCGTGGCGGATCGCATCGTCGCGGCACCCTTCGCCATCATCGGCTCTATCGGCGTCGTGGCACAAATTCCCAACTTCCATCGCCTGCTGAAAAAGAACGATATTGATGTGGAGTTGCATACGGCAGGCCAGTTCAAACGGACGCTGACGCTGTTTGGGGAAAACACCGAACAGGGGCGTGAGAAGTTCCGCGAAGATCTGAATGAAACCCATGAACTGTTCAAAGAATTTGTACACCAGCAACGGCCTTCGCTGGATATCGACAGCGTGGCGACCGGCGAGCACTGGTTTGGCTCTCAGGCGAAAGAGAAAGGGCTGATTGATGCGATTGGCACCAGTGACGATCTGCTGATCGCCGAAATGGAAAATCACGAAGTGGTCGGGGTGCGCTATACGCGTCGTAAACGTCTGATGGATCGATTTACCGGCAGCGCTGCTGAAAGCGTCGACCGTTTGCTGCTGCGCTGGTGGCAGCGCGGTGAAAAACCGTTGCTTTAAGCGCTTTGATTAAACATAACGGGGGCTAAAAACCCCCGTTTTTTTCTTAATCGGCCAAATGATATTTTTCGGAAAGCACGTGGGCCAAATGTTTAAACATATTAAATACAGCAGTGGTTTTTACCGTAGGTAATCCATCCTGATCCAAAAAGAATTCGCCGCGGAAAACTAAAACGCTGCCTTTTTGTTCAACGTCGTTAGCCACCATGCCCTGCAGATAATCTTCATGTTGTCGGATAATATTATTTGCTTCTTGCAACAGAGCCTCACGGCCAATGGGGGTAGTATTAGTGCACATTATTACACTCCAATCATAAATTCTGCGCGTATTCTAACGCCGGTTCGCATTTATCCGCAAACAGACTAAGGTTTATTTGCCGTCTGGATGGCTAGCGGTATCTGTCGATTGGCGAAATCGCTGTTTCCGTGCTAATTAGGTTGCGTGACGCTTTTTATCAGGTACAGTGTGGGATTTTGCGGCGTCAGGTGGAAGGTTTTGTTTACGCCATGAATGAGTCTCACACGGCCATACTTCTGGGGCATGGGTGATTAGCTGGCGGGATCAACAACTTGCGTTCAGGTTGAGCAGTTAAGCAACCAAAAGAAAAAAACATGTTGATCTCTTGCCAGACTGCCGCAATATAAAAAAGAGATATGAATCGCTGCGGCACGGCGAGATAAAAGACTTCTTTTTAGAAGAAACAAATTTAGGTAAAGGTAAATATGGGTAAAGCTCTCGTAATAGTTGAGTCCCCGGCAAAAGCCAAAACTATTAATAAATACTTAGGTAATGACTACGTGGTGAAGTCCAGCGTCGGTCATATCCGTGATTTGCCGACCAGTGGCTCAGCCAGCAAAAAGAGCGCTGACTCAACCGAAGACAAAGCCAAGAAGAAAGTTAAAAAAGATGAGAAAACGGCGCTGGTAAATCGAATGGGCGTCGATCCTTACCATGGCTGGAAAGCGGATTATGAAATTCTGCCAGGTAAAGAAAAAGTTGTCGCAGAGTTAAAATCGTTAGCGGAAAACGCCGACCACATTTATCTCGCAACGGACCTTGACCGCGAAGGGGAAGCCATTGCCTGGCACCTGCGGGAAGTGATCGGCGGTGACGACAAACGCTTTAGCCGCGTGGTGTTCAACGAAATCACCAAGAACGCGATCCAACAGGCTTTTAAACAGCCGGGCGAGTTGAATATCGATCGTGTTAACGCACAGCAGGCGCGTCGCTTTATGGACCGCGTGGTGGGTTACATGGTATCGCCGCTGCTGTGGAAAAAAATTGCCCGCGGCCTGTCCGCTGGGCGCGTGCAATCCGTTGCGGTACGGTTGGTGGTGGAGCGCGAACGCGACATCAAAGCCTTCGTGCCGGAAGAGTACTGGGAACTGCACGCGGATCTGCTGGCGAAGAATGATACCGCGCTGCAGATGGAAGTGACGCATGCCCACGACAAGCCATTCAAACCGGTTAATCGTGAGCAGACCCACGCCGCTCTCAAACTGCTGGAGAAAGCCCGTTATACGGTGCTGGATCGCGAAGACAAACCTACCAGCAGCAAGCCGGGCGCGCCTTTCATTACCTCTACGCTGCAACAGGCGGCCAGTACCCGTCTGAGTTTTGGCGTGAAGAAAACCATGATGATGGCTCAGCGGCTGTATGAAGCCGGCCACATCACCTACATGCGTACTGACTCCACCAATCTGAGCCAGGATGCGCTCAACATGGTGCGTGGCTATATCGGCGACAATTTCGGCGACAAGTACTTGCCGAAAGCGCCAAACCAGTACAGCAGCAAAGAAAACTCGCAGGAAGCGCACGAAGCTATCCGTCCGTCGGACGTGAACGTGCTGGCCGAGCAGTTGAAAGATATGGAAGCAGATGCGCAAAAGCTGTATCAGCTGATCTGGCGCCAGTTTGTGGCCTGTCAGATGACGCCTGCGCAGTACGATTCCACTACGCTGTCAGTGAAGGCTGGCGATTATCAACTGCGTGCCAAAGGCCGTACGTTGCGTTTCGATGGCTGGACCAAAGTGATGCCTGCTCTGCGCAAGGGTGATGAAGACCGTACCCTGCCGTATGTTGAAGTAGGCAGCGATCTGGAACTGCAAAAGCTGATCCCGAGCCAGCACTTCACCAAGCCGCCTGCGCGTTACAGCGAAGCCTCGCTGGTGAAAGAACTGGAAAAACGCGGTATCGGCCGCCCATCGACCTATGCGTCGATCATCTCGACCATTCAGGACCGTGGCTATGTGCGGGTCGAAAGCCGCCGTTTCTACGCCGAGAAAATGGGTGAGATCGTTACTGACCGTCTGGAAGAAAACTTCCGTGAGCTGATGAACTATGACTTTACAGCGCGCATGGAAGACGGCCTTGACCAGGTAGCCAATAACCACGCCGAGTGGAAAGCGGTGCTGGATGAGTTTTTTGCCGAGTTCAGCGAACAGTTGGAAACGGCGGAGAAAGATCCTGAAGACGGCGGTATGCGCCCGAATCAGATGGTCATGACCAGCATCGATTGCCCGACCTGCGGCCGTAAAATGGGCATCCGTACCGCCAGTACCGGCGTGTTCCTCGGTTGTTCCGGTTATGCGCTGCCGCCGAAGGAGCGCTGCAAAACCACCATTAACCTGGTGCCGGAAACGGAAGTGCTGAATATCCTCGAAGGGGATGATGCAGAAACCAACGCGTTGCGTGCTCGCCATCGTTGCCAAAAATGCGGCACGGCGATGGACAGCTACCTGATCGATAACCAGCGTAAGCTGCACGTTTGCGGTAATAACCCTGCGTGTGACGGCTATGAAATCGAAGAGGGCGAATTCCGCCTGAAAGGGTATGACGGCCCGGTAGTTGAGTGCGACAAATGTGGTTCCGAAATGCACCTGAAAATGGGGCGCTTCGGTAAGTACATGGGCTGCACCAACGAGACGTGCAAAAACACCCGTAAAATCCTGCGTAACGGCGATGTTGCGCCGCCGAAGGAAGATCCGGTTCCATTGCCGGAATTGCCGTGCGAAAAGTCAGACGCTTACTTTGTTCTGCGCGACGGTGCAGCCGGCGTGTTCCTGGCGGCCAACACCTTCCCTAAATCGCGCGAGACTCGTGCGCCGCTGGTAGAAGAGCTGGCCCGTTTCAAGGATCGTCTGCCGGAAAAACTGCGTTACCTGGCGGATGCGCCGGTAGCGGATGGCGAAGGCAACAAAACGATGGTGCGTTTCAGCCGTAAAACCAAACAGCAGTATGTCTCTTCAGAGAAAGACGGCAAGGCCACGGGTTGGTCCGCTTTCTACGTTGACGGCAAATGGGTTGAAGGCAAAAAGTAAGTTTGCAGCCTGAATGCAATAATAAAAACCAGCCCTTGTGGCTGGTTTTTTGTTGCCTGAACGATAGCGGGTCTATTTTTTGCCGTTTTTCCTTCACTGGGCTGGGGTTTCGCGTTGATAGCAATGCAAAATAATCGTTATCATGGTGTGATGCGGATCTATACTTGAAGCTGCTACGTGATATAGTGGTTATATAAAAAGTTTTTTTATGATTAAAGCTTATTAATAACGGCGTTTTCTTCAGCATCTGGGTGAGACACTGTGTTAAGGCTTGTTAGTTTTCAGCATACCGGGGCGACACCGATATACCTGGCTGCGGGTAAGCCGCAGTGTTTAACCTAGGATGGTATAAGATATGAAATTGCAGCAGCTTCGTTACATTGTGGAAGTGGTTAACCACAACCTGAATGTCTCATCGACGGCAGAAGGGCTTTACACTTCACAACCCGGTATCAGCAAGCAAGTGCGAATGCTGGAAGATGAGTTGGGTATCCAGATTTTCGCTCGCAGCGGAAAACACCTTACCCAGGTTACCCCCGCAGGCCAGGAAATCATCCGCATCGCGCGTGAAGTTCTGTCCAAAGTGGATGCGATCAAAGCCGTTGCCGGCGAGCACACCTATCCGGATAAAGGTTCGCTGTACGTCGCGACTACCCATACCCAGGCGCGTTATGCGTTGCCTAACGTCATCAAAGGCTTTATCGAGCGTTATCCGCGCGTTTCGTTGCACATGCACCAGGGATCGCCGACCCAAATTGCGGAAGCGGTATCCAAAGGCAATGCAGACTTTGCCATTGCCACCGAAGCGCTGCATCTTTACGACGACTTAATCATGCTGCCTTGTTACCACTGGAACCGTGCGGTGGTAGTGAAGCCCGATCACCCATTGGCCGGCAAAAGTCATATCACCATTGAAGAATTGGCGGCGTACCCGATCGTCACCTATACCTTCGGCTTTACCGGTCGCTCCGAGTTGGACACGGCGTTCAATCGCGCCGGCCTGACGCCACGCATCGTATTCACCGCAACGGATGCCGATGTGATCAAAACCTACGTGCGCCTGGGATTAGGGGTCGGGGTGATCGCCAGCATGGCGGTGGATCCGGTGCAGGATCCGGATCTGGTGACCGTGGATGCGCGTGATATCTTCACCTACAGCACCACCAAAATCGGCTTCCGTCGCAGCACCTTCCTGCGCAGCTACATGTACGATTTTATCCAGCGCTTTGCACCGCACCTGACTCGCGACGTGGTCGACAACGCGGTAGCACTGCGATCCAACGAAGAGATCGAAGCGATGTTCAAGGACATCAAGCTGCCGATTAAGTAAACGCCGTATACCCGCTTTCACTCCGAGAAACGGGAGGGTTCCCCCTCCCGTTTTTGCTTTTTACCGCGTATCAGCAATCAGTAAGTTGGCAATACCATAACTGGTTAAAAAATCCCCAGCTCATGCTGGCAATCCCGTGAATAACAAGGCTGCTGAAATGTCAAACCTCTGCCCCCAAAGTGGCTAATGGCGCAACTTTCAGTCCAGAACCGTGAGCACCGCTGAATGTACACACCCAGCCTGGTGACTGGTTTGCCAACGCCTCACGCTTCAGAATTAGTGCTCCTTTTTGAATGGTGCCGCTGATTTCGGTATAGCTGTTATCAACATAAATAATGGCCGGGGAGGTTTTGCCGATGCTGATGTTATTTCCCGTAGCCGCAATGGATTCTTTCCCGATCACCACGTTATGTACTGCGCTGCAATTGGCGCCCGGTAACGTCAGATCGCCGAAAATATGGCAGCCGGCAACGCTAACTCGCTGTGCCGTGGTGCCCGCGATAAGGCTACCGGTAATCTGACTATTGCTAATTTTGACTCCGCCAGCGGAACCGAGCGGTGTGCCTGCTGCTGCAGCGACCGTCACATCGCCGTTGATCCTGCAGTTGGTAACCAGAGTTGAACCCGACATCACAACTGTCCTCAGGTAATTCAGAATGCTGTTGCTGATCTGGTAATCGCCCTGAATATTGCCTGATATATACAAACCGCTGCAGAGGGTGTTATCGAGTTTGATACGACCGTTACCAATTGTTGTCGTATCGTAAGGATAAATATCCCCTGAAAGGCGGTGACAACCATTGATCACCATTTGAGCGTATGGACCGTAAGAAACGGCGCGCGTGAAATTGCTAATGCCGCATTCGGTTAGCCAAATCTCCCCCCCCACTTTGATGAAGGTCCCTAATGGCCAATGTCCTTCAGCGTTACCCCCACCGGGGCGTTCAGCGTGCATTCGCGTAAAGTGCATTTGAATGCCGCCACGGACCTCAACAAACGGGGTAACGTTGTTCAGCTCGATAGAACCATCAAAAAAGCGGTTAAAATTACTTTGATCACCAGGGCGGGTGCTCATGATTAACAGGGGTGGGTAAGCGGTAGCATCTGGGTTGGCGACATCGTCAAGGTTGGTGTAGCTGTAACCGTCCTTCATACGACCAGAGGCAAAAACGGAAACCCGGTTGAAGTTGTTATCGAAGGCATTGTCGAGGAACAACGCTGAACCCCGGAAGTTTTGTATGGCGACATCTTCCCACATGGTGGCAGTGGTACGACAATAGACGCCGTGGCAGTATGCCCGACCTTTTTCGTCTTGGGTGGGATCAACGATGCTGGTACCAATCCCTTGTACCATCAGGTTGCGCAGGGTGAGCTGTTGGAATCCAAAAGGTTCGCCCCAGCAATGGATAGCACCGTAATCACCATAGCCTGCGCTGCGCGGAATATTAAAGTCGAGCACGGTACCTGAAGCGCCGTGGCCGCCTTGCCCTTCCAAAAACCAATCTTTGCTGTAATCCAGCACTATAGGTTTTTTAAAATTCACTGTTCCACGCGGAAACACAATTTTGGCTGCATTCCCATTGATCGTCGAGGCATGGTTGAGCAATGTCTCCATTGCTTGGTCCCAACTGTTATTGACGGTCTTAAACCAGACAAGTTCGAGCGTATTACCGTCTCTAACCAAACGCCAGCGTTTGCCCGCCTGAGTGACTACCGTCAATGTACCGTCATCAGCCGTGTTGTCGCCCGCTTTATAAACATAGAAAAGCACGCGATCGGCAGTGCCGCGTAACAAAATCACCTGACCTTCTGATTCTGGTTCGGTAGCCCTTAATGCAGCCACATCTGCAAGTGTATTGATTTTAGTCTCGGCCATATTTTTCTTCCCATGTAATGAAAAATTGACATGCAAGGCGGGGTGTCCAGATAGCTGTACCTGCTGCATGACTTTGCCTGTGAAGAGTAGCGTCGGGGGAAAGGAGAGGCACTTTGTTCGGGCTCTGTCAGGGTTCAATAAACATTGGCGATTAACTTGTTGAGCCAAGGTCACTTCACTCACTTGATTACTTCTGCCTATCGTTCTGATCAAAACGTGTTGTTATCAAAACGTTAATTTCTCTATGTGGTATCTTTAAACAAGACCTCAGTGATTACCCTGTTTTATTCATAATAAGAAATGGAGGAGCTATGTCGTCCGATCTTAGAGAAACGAGTCTGGATAAGCTGGTTGCGTTGAACAGCGAGTATTACTATTACAGTCTGCCGCTGGCGGCGAAACAGTTGGGTGATATCGACCGGCTGCCAAAATCAATGAAAGTGCTGTTGGAAAACCTGCTGCGTCATGTGGATGGCGACACCGTGCAGGTTGACGATCTGAAAGCCATCGTCGATTGGTTGCAAACCGGTCATGCCGATCGCGAAATTGCCTACCGCCCGGCGCGCGTCTTGATGCAGGACTTTACCGGCGTGCCTGCGGTGGTGGATCTGGCCGCCATGCGCGAAGCGGTGCAGCGGTTGGGTGGCAATGTTGACCAGGTTAACCCGCTGTCGCCGGTTGATCTGGTGATTGACCACTCGGTCACCGTGGATGAGTTCGGTGACGACGATGCGTTTGAAGAAAACGTGCGTATCGAAATGGAGCGCAATCACGAGCGCTACACTTTCCTGCGTTGGGGGCAGAAAGCCTTCAACCGCTTCCGTGTGGTGCCGCCAGGCACCGGCATCTGTCACCAGGTTAACCTGGAATATCTTGGCCAGACGGTGTGGCACACTGACGAAAGCGGCAGGCACGTCGCCTACCCGGACACCTTGGTCGGCACCGATTCTCACACCACCATGATTAACGGCCTGGGCATTCTCGGTTGGGGCGTTGGCGGCATTGAGGCTGAAGCCGCGATGCTCGGCCAGCCTGTATCCATGCTGATCCCAGATGTGGTGGGTTTCAAGCTGACGGGCAAACTCAGCGAAGGCATCACCGCTACTGACCTGGTGTTGACGGTGACCCAAATGCTGCGCAAGCATGGCGTGGTCGGCAAATTCGTTGAATTCTACGGTGATGGGCTGGCCAGCTTGCCGTTGGCCGATCGGGCGACCATCGCCAATATGTCGCCGGAGTTTGGCGCCACCTGCGGTTTCTTCCCGGTGGATGAAGTCACACTCGGCTACATGAAATTGAGCGGCCGTAGCGATGAGCAAATTGCGCTGGTGGAAACCTACGCCAAAGCGCAGGGCATGTGGCGCCATCCGGGCGACGAACCCGTATTTACCAGTACCTTGGCTTTAGATATGTCGACGGTGGTAGCCAGCCTCGCCGGGCCGAAACGCCCGCAGGATCGGGTGGCGCTACCGGATGTGCCGAAGGCGTTTAATGCTGCAACCGAATTGGACATCGCCAGCCAGAAGAGCAAGTCGGAATTCAAATCCTTTACCCTCAGCGGCCGGGAGCACGAACTGCACAATGGTGCGGTCGTGATCGCGGCGATCACCTCATGCACCAATACCTCCAACCCCAGCGTGATGATGGCCGCCGGCCTGTTGGCGAAGAATGCGGTGAACAAAGGGTTGCGGACCAAGCCTTGGGTGAAGACTTCTCTGGCGCCAGGCTCCAAGGTTGTCACCGACTATTTCGACAGCGCCAAACTGACGCCATACCTTGAAGAGCTGGGTTTTAATCTGGTGGGTTATGGATGCACCACCTGTATCGGCAACTCAGGGCCATTGCCTGAGCCCATCGAGCAGGCGATCAAAGAGGGCGATCTTACCGTGGGCGCGGTGCTGTCGGGTAACCGCAACTTTGAGGGACGCATCCACCCGCTGGTGAAAACCAACTGGCTGGCCTCGCCGCCGCTGGTGGTGGCCTATGCGCTGGCAGGCAGCATGAAGATTGATCTGACCAAAGAGCCGCTAGGTGACGGGCGTGACGGCAAGCCGGTTTATCTGAAGGATATCTGGCCGAGTAGCCAGGACATTGCTCTGGCGGTGGAGCAGGTTCGCACCGAAATGTTCCACAAGGAATATGGCGCGGTGTTTGACGGCGACGCCAATTGGCAGGCGATTCAGGTAACCGGATCGGCCACCTATCAATGGCAGGCTGATTCCACCTATATCCGACACCCGCCGTTTTTCAGCACCATGCAGGTGAAACCGGATCCGGTGCAGGATATCAAGAATGCGCGCATTCTTGCCATTCTGGCGGATTCTGTGACCACCGACCACATCTCCCCGGCGGGGAATATCAAGCGTGACAGCCCTGCGGGGCGCTACCTGAGCGATCGCGGTGTCGCGGCGCAGGACTTCAACTCATACGGTTCGCGTCGTGGTAACCACGAAGTGATGATGCGCGGCACCTTTGCCAATATCCGTATCCGCAACGAAATGGTGCCGGGGGTTGAAGGAGGCTACACCCGCCATATTCCGTCGCAAAATCAGCTGTCGATCTACGATGCCGCCATGCAGTATCAGCAGGAGCAGGTGCCGCTGGCGGTCATTGCCGGGAAAGAGTATGGCTCCGGTTCCAGCCGTGACTGGGCGGCGAAGGGGCCGCGTCTGCTGGGCGTGAGGGTGGTGATTGCCGAGTCCTTCGAGCGTATCCATCGTTCGAACCTGATCGGTATGGGCATTCTGCCACTGGAGTTCCCGGCAGGCGTCAACCGCAAAACACTGGGGCTGAGCGGCGATGAGCAGATCAGCGTAAGCGGTTTGCAAACGCTGAAGCCGGGGCAGACGGTGCCGGTGCATATCACTTATGCGGATGGTCGTCAGGAAGTGGTCAATACCCGCTGCCGTATCGATACCGGCAATGAGCTGACCTACTACGAGAACGACGGCATCCTGCACTATGTGATCAGGAAAATGCTGTAAGAGTAGGGTAATAAGAAAGGGCGCCTTTGATGGCGCCCTGATTTTTTGAAGGGAAATTACTTCTGGTCCAGCAAATGGCCCATTTTGGCGGCTTTGGTCGCCAGGTAGCGTTCATTTTTTGGATTGCGGCCGACGATCAACGGCACGCGCTCGGTGATGTTGATCCCCGCCTCGGTCAGGATCTCAACCTTTTTCGGGTTGTTGGTCAACAAACGCACCGCGTCCACGCCCAGCAATTTGAACATGTCCGCACACAGGGTGAAATCACGTTCATCAGCGGCAAAGCCGAGTTGATGATTGGCCTCTACGGTATCGGCGCCCTTGTCCTGCAAGGCATAAGCGCGGATCTTGTTCAGCAACCCGATATTGCGACCTTCCTGGCGGTGGTAGAGCAGGATCCCGCGGCCTTCTTCTGCGATATGCTCCAACGCCGCTTCCAGCTGGAAACCGCAGTCGCAGCGCAGGCTGAATAATGCATCGCCGGTCAGACATTCAGAATGTACGCGTGAGAGTACCGGCGTCGCGCCGGTAATATCACCGAAGACCAGCGCCAGATGATCGTGCCCGGTAGCCAGTTCTTCGAATCCTACCATCAGGAAATCGCCCCAAGGTGTTGGCAGTTTTGCCTCTGCCACCCGTTTAAGCTGCATGTTGCTCTCCACAAACACATCCGATTCAATCATTGTTGCGCATCCTACGTCCGACGCAGTGACCTGACCAGTATTAAAACGCGCAACGACGATCTCTATTTCGTTAATTATCGGTTATTTTGCCATAACTTCTTGCCCTGAGGTGCTCAGCAAACCAGCATCCGGCGTTTTCAGCTCATTATTATTGCGACAGGTTTGTTATCTGTTTAATTTTTCGAGTGTTATCGATATTGCAAGATTGTTACACTGACCTTTGGCTTAAACAAAGGAAACCTGGAATGTTTGAGATAGCAAAACGTACGGCAGCGGGGGCGATAGTGCTGTTGCTGATGCCGCTGGCCGTGTGGTTATCCGGCTGGCAATGGCAGCCGGGCGGTAACGACCCCTTGCTGAAAGGTCTGTATTGGATCACCGAAACCGTGACCTCGCCGTGGGGAATCATCACCAGCATCATTCTCTCCGCCTGGTTTCTTTGGTGTCTGCGCTTTCGCCTCAAGGCAGCCATAGGTCTGGTCATTTTACTCTCTGCCGCGGTATTGATCGGCCAGGGCGTTAAATCACTGATCAAGGATCGTGTACAGGAGCCTCGGCCTTTTGTCGTCTGGCTGGAGCAAAATCACGGCGTGGACGAAAAATACTTTTACTCGCTGCCTCGCAAAGAGCGCAGCGCGCTGGTGGCGGAACAGTTGCATGATCAGCCGCTGGTGCCCGTCTGGCTGCGCAAGCACTGGCAGTTTGAAACCGGCTTTGCCTTTCCTTCAGGGCATACCCTGTTCGCCGCCACCTGGGCATTGCTGGGAGTGGGGCTGTTGTGGCCGCGCCGTCATTACAAAACCGTCGCATTGCTGATGCTGTGGGCGAGCGGCGTGATGGGCAGCCGTTTGCTGCTGGGCATGCACTGGCCGCGCGACCTGGCTATGGCGACATTGATCAGTTGGCTGCTGGTGACGATTGCCTGCTGGCTGGCGCAGCGCTGGTTTGGCCCGCTGACGCTGCCTCCTCAGGAGCAACAGGAAGTGGTGGAAAGAACGTCCGGAAGGAAACATTAGGTGACATTGTCACTTAACGCGGCGCCGAGAAGGCGCCGTATTAATCTCTTACATTCGCCAATCATTGCAATTGCTATGATTGCCCCCATATCTTTATAAATTCATTATTTTGAGAAGCTTTCTCATTAATTTCCCCGGGAGCGCCATTTACTGCCGAATATGCCGGCAGATATCTGGTTTTATCGTGCCGCAGGGTTTCCCTGGCACGATGGGAAATGCTAACTTAATGGGAGGGACGCCACGTATTGGCATATACCTTTCGTCTTTCAAGTCGCCGCCAGGCGGCAACTTGAAATACATCGGGTATAATTCATCCGATTAACTCGGCATCGCGGGAAAGAATGTGAAATATTTGCTGATTTTTTTGTTGGTTCTGGTGGTTTTCGTGATTTCTGTCACGTTGGGCGCGCATAACGATCAGGTTGTGAGTTTTAATTACCTGGTTGCGCAGGGTGATTATCGTATATCGACCCTGTTGGCTGCGTTGTTTGGCGCCGGTTTTGTTCTCGGCTGGGTCATTTGTGGCCTGTTTTATCTGCGTACCCGCATTGCGCTGGGGCGAGCCGAACGCAAAGTCAAGAGGCTGGAACTGCAGCTTGAACAACCTGCTGAGCCGGCAGCTCAGTCCGTTGTCAGCAAGGAATAATCTTCTATGTTAGAGCTGTTGTTTCTGTTGCTGCCCGTGGCTGCCGCGTACGGTTGGTACATGGGGCGCAGAAGTGCTCAACAGGATAAACAACAGGAAGCCAACCGCCTGTCGCGTGAGTACGTGGCCGGGGTTAACTTCCTGCTTTCCAATCAGCAGGATAAAGCGGTCGATCTGTTCCTCGATATGTTGAAAGAGGACAGTACCACCGTTGAGGCCCACCTGACGCTGGGTAACCTGTTCCGCTCGCGCGGCGAGGTCGACCGCGCAATACGCATCCATCAGGCGCTGATGGAAAGCGCTTCTCTCACTTTCGAACAACGCCTGCTGGCGGTACAACAGCTGGGCCGCGACTATATGGCCGCCGGCATGTACGATCGCGCGGAAGACATGTTCGGCCAGTTGGTCGGCGAAGAGGATTTCCGTATCTCGGCGCTGCAGCAATTACTGGTGATCCACCAGGCGACCAGCGACTGGCTGAAAGCGATCGACGTGGCGGAAAAGCTGGTCAAGCTGGGTAAAGACAAACAACGTATCGAGATCGCGCATTTCTACTGTGAGCTGGCGCTCCAGGCAATGGGCAGTGACGATCTCGATAAGGCGATGAGCCTGCTGAAACGTGCGGCCTCGGCGGATAAACAGTGCGCCCGTGTGTCGATTATGGTCGGCCGCATCTACATGGCGCAGGCTGAATACGCCAAAGCGGTCGAGTCTCTGCAGCGGGTGCTGAATCAGGATAAAGAGCTGGTAAGCGAAACGCTGCCTATGCTGCATGAATGTTATCAGCATTTGGAAAACCAACAGGATTGGGCGGAGTTCCTCAAACGTTGCGTTGAGGAAAATACGGGCGCGACCGCCGAACTGATGCTGGCGGAGATCATCGAACAGCATGAAGGGCGCGACGTAGTTCAGGTGTATATCAACCGTCAGTTACAGCGTCATCCGACCATGCGCGTGTTTTACCGCCTGATGGATTACCACCTGGCGGACGCCGAAGATGGGCGCGCAAAAGAGAGCCTGCTGCTGCTGCGGGACATGGTGGGTGAGCAAATCCGCACCAAGCCGCGCTATCGTTGCCATAAATGCGGTTTTACCGCACATTCACTTTATTGGCATTGCCCGTCATGTCGGGCCTGGGCATCGGTTAAGCCGATTCGAGGGCTGGATGGACAATAAAAAACGGGGCGATGATCGCCCCGTTTTTCGTAGTAGACGGAATTACTTTTTCTTGCCTGCTTTCACGCCGCCTTTCAGCAACTGACGCAGCTTTTTCAATTCTTTTTGATTCAGAGGCTGTTCGATTTCTTCTTCAATCCCCTGATTATCGATTTCGCCGTGGTGCAGCTCATCCGATTTTTTAGCGGTTTTTTCCGCTTTAACCGGCGCTTCGAAGCTGCTTTCAAGGCGTTGACACACCTCAGCACTCAGAGAGAGTTGGTTATCAGCGGCAATAGCACGAATTTTCTCTTTGAGTTCCAGAGGGATTTTGATGGTTAGTGTAGATATCTCGCTCATTTTGAAGCCTTTCTGCGGGAAGATACCTTCAAGCTAAGCCAGTAATGAGTAAGAGTCTAGGGTGTAATAAAAATTTAATATTTATGTAACATTGAGCGCGGGAATAATGAACGTAATGGCGGGGAAATAGGCAGAGCCCGGCGTGCCGGGCCCTATGCAAAGAGAATTACTTGTAAATGATGGCAGTACCGCTCAGCAAGTTGTTACCACCGGCGGAGATAATACGGTAGCTGCTGGCGCCCTGGGCTTCTGCTTTCGCCGCCAGTTTGGCTTCCAGACCGCTCAGGGTCGTCGCGTGGCCTGCGGAGACTACGCCGGCAGGGGCCAGGTCGTTAGCCTGCTGCAAATTAACCGGCTCAGCGGCGAAGGTAGCGAAAGAGGTCAGGGCGATGGCGGCAGCAGTTGCAAAATATTTGATGATTTTCATGGGTGACTCCAGTCAGTTTTTTTAGGTTGGAAGCAGTTCGCTTCCGATGAGTTGAATAATAAAGCATCCATGGGGATTTAAAATCTGATAATGCTGAGCATCTTATTCAAAATATCTGATTGATAATTTACGCATCTTTACGGCGCTTTACGCAGCCTGCGCTATTGGTTTTGAGGCTTTATTGACGCTTGATGACGAACGATGGATTAACATTACTTAACGGCAGGGTGCGCTGCGGCTGGGATTTCTGCCGGGCGGCATGTAGAATGCGGCGGTCAGTTTGGTGGGTTGTTACCTGGTTATGTCCATTTTAAAGAAGGTAGAAGAAATGAAGTCTGAAAATAACATTAATAACAATGACTTAAAATCATCTCCAATCATCGTTGCGTTGGATTACGCAGATATTGGCGCCGCATTGGCGTTTGTCGATCGCATTAATCCACAGGACTGCCGGTTAAAAGTGGGCAAAGAAATGTTCACCCTGTTTGGGCCGCAATTGGTGCGTGATTTGCACGATCGTGGCTTCGACGTATTCCTGGATTTAAAATTCCACGATATCCCCAATACCACGGCCCATGCGGTAGCGGCCGCGGCCGAACTGGGCGTATGGATGGTTAACGTCCATGCCAGCGGCGGCGCACGTATGATGACCGCGGCTAAAGAAGCGTTGCTGCCTTATGGCGCAGAGGCGCCGCTGTTGATCGCCGTTACCGTTCTTACCAGTATGGAGGCGGAGGATCTGCAAGCTATCGGCATCGACATTTCCCCGGCTGAGCAGGCTGAGCGGCTGGCGCGTTTGACTCGTGATTGCGGGTTGGACGGCGTTGTCTGTTCGGCGCATGAAGCTGAACGGCTGAAAGCGGTCTGCGGGCGTCAGTTCCAACTGGTCACGCCAGGCATTCGTCCAGAGGGCAGCGCAGCCGGCGATCAGCGCCGTATTATGACGCCGGTGCAGGCGCAGGCCGCCGGGGTAGATTATATGGTGATTGGGCGTCCGATCACCCAATCCGCCGATCCTGCCGCTACGCTGAGCGCTATTCGCGCTTCCCTGGCCTGAGGGGGCTCGCGATGAATGACGACAATAGCCGGCTGGTTTACTCCACCGACAGCGGGCGTATCAAGCAAGAAGAGGCCAAACCGCAGCGAACCAAGGGTGACGGCATCGTGCGCATTCAGCGCCAGACCAGCGGCCGTAAGGGGAAAGGCGTTTGCCTGATCACCGGAATTGATTTGGACGATGCGGCGCTGGAAAAGTTGGCGGCAGAGCTGAAGAAGAAATGTGGCTGTGGCGGTTCGGTCAAAGACGCGGTGATCGAGATCCAGGGCGATAAGCGCGATCTGCTTAAGCAGTTGCTGGAAGCCAAAGGAATGAAGGTCAAGCTGGCGGGCGGTTAACTGCCGCAGGCGGAGTGCCATGCCGCGGTGCAATAGCTGCGGCATGGCTTAGGTCGAGCTGTCGGACCGGAGCCCGTCGATGGCGAAAATGCCATGGCTTGAAGATAAAACAGACCTGAAATAATCTTTATTATGCTTAATACGTCAAAGCGATAACGCTTTTGCCAGCCTGTCGGCAGAGGTATATGAAGTGGCCGGGCAGGTTATTTACCTACCTGATGACCAATGATACCCCCAACGGCGGCCCCACCAAGCGTACCCAATGCGCTGCCATCGGTCAGCACTGCGCCGCCTACGGCCCCTGCGCCGGCACCAATTGCGGTGTTACGGTCGCGTTTGGACATGTTGGAACAAGCGCTGAGTGAAAACGCCAGAGTCAGTGCCAGAGCGGCGGTGGCGAAACGTTTATTGATAATCATCATAATGACTTCTCCTTAGCATGGGCTATATGGAAGTGCCCTTTAAGTATAGGCGTGAACCATAAATTCGGCCTGCTATCGGCTCCCATACAGTATCGATATAAAAAATGGCATTATTTGTTAAAGGCAGAACAATAAAAAGTTGAAAGCGGTCTCTCTGCCCAAATTCACTATAAGCTTCCGTTGGTCAATAAACAGGTAAATAGTCCGAAATTCCCGATGCCTCTCCTTCGTTGATATGAGCGATTCGCCGCTAACCCCACAGAACTCCGCATCCAGCAGAAGCCTACGCGGTCTTTAGCGATTTATGCCATACCGCCCCGTCGCCGGCCTACCGACAATATTCGCAGACAGGCTTAACCGGGAAAGACAAATGCTCAACGATCTCAAACTGCAGGTATTGGACGCTAATCTGGCATTGCCACGCCATCACCTGGTGACCTTCACCTGGGGCAACGTCAGTGCCGTTGACCGCCAGGCAGGGCTGATGGTGATCAAACCTTCGGGGGTGGAGTATGGGGTGATGACCCGCGACGACATGGTTGTGGTGGAACTCGAAAGCGGCAAGGTGGTGGAGGGCAATAAAAAACCTTCTTCAGACAGTGATACCCACCGGGCATTGTATCTCGAGTTCGACGCGGTCGGCGGCATCGTGCACACCCATTCGCGACATGCCACCATCTGGGCGCAGGCCGGCCAGGATATTCCCGCCTGGGGCACGACGCATGCCGATTACTTCTACGGTGACATTCCTTGTACGCGAACAATGCGGGATGAGGAAATCGCCGGGCGTTATGAATGGGAGACCGGCAGGGTGATCGTCGAAACCTTCCGCGAAAGGCGATTGGATCCGGCCAGCATGCCGGCGGTACTGGTACATTCGCACGGGCCGTTTACCTGGGGCAAAGACGCGGAGAACGCAGTGCACAATGCCGTCGTGCTGGAGGAGATTGCCTATATGGGGATTTTTTCACGCCAGTTGACGCCTGGGCTGGCGAACATGCAGCAAACGCTGCTGGATAAGCACTACCTGCGCAAGCACGGTAAAAACGCTTATTACGGGCAGTGATCATCAGGCGGGCAAGCCATGCCCGCCGCTCCTCGAGGCGATTAATCGCCGACCTTGTCCAGCCGTATTCCCTGGCGTTTCAACTGATGTTGATACTCCAATTCCAGGCGTGAATCGGTGATCACCCGATCAACCTTGCCATGCAATGCCAAAGGATTGGGCTGGATCTGACCAAATTTAGACGAGTCTGTCAGCACGATATTTTCCACGCCCTTCGCCAGCACGGCGTTGACTACGTCGGCGCGCATCATATCGCGGCCGGTAAAGCCGGTTTCCGCATGGTAACCGTCAATGCCGATGAACGCCTTGCTGAAATGCACTTGCTGAATGCACATGCGCGTCAGTGGCCCGACCACGGTCTCGCTCTTTTTCTGATACATGCCGCCCAGCACTATCACCTCGCAATCGCTCTCTTTGAGCAGGTTGGCGATATAGTGGCTGACGGTGATCAGCGTAATGGTTTTGCGCTCGGCGATATAGCGCGCCAACAGGGCGTTGGTGCTGCCACTTTCTATAAAGATGGTTTCGCCGTCGTTAACCTGCGCAGCGGCAAATCGCGCCAGCTTCTGCTTGAGAGAAAAATTGGACATCATGCGAGCATCGACGTCGTCGCTTTCCAGCGCCAGCGCAGAGCCATGCACCCGTTTCAGATAGCTGCGCTTCTCCAGCAGGTTCAAATCCTGACGGATAGTGACCTCTGAAACACCGGTGGTGCGCGACAGATCGCTGACGCTGATCCTTCGGCGTTCGTTCACCAACTGCAGGATTGTTTGTTGTCTTGAATTCATATCGACCTGATGTGCGGCTACCAATGTGCGGCCGCTAATATTTATTGTTTAAATAGTATGTTCTGTTCGCGCAATAATACCATCCTGCGCGTCAGAAGATGATGCGGTAAAGAAAGCGGAATATCCAGCGATGCGAGCAGACTACGCTGCGAATGCTCGGTCGGCAGGGATTGAATAGCGTTGCAGAGTGGGGAACGCAAGTGACCCGTCATTCAATTACTCCATTTTTCATATTAAAGGGGTTTTGAATGAAAATTGATTTGATTGTGATCAAAAATCATAAGTTCTTTTGTCCTACTATGATGAGAGTTTGAATTCGCCCACAGAAGATTCAGGAGTTCGTAATGGAGCTTTATCTCGATACCGCTGATGTGAATGCTGTAAAACGCCTGGCACGCATTCTGCCGCTGCACGGCGTTACTACCAATCCGAGCATTGTCGCCAAAGAGGGGAAACCCATTTGGGAGGTGCTGCCGGCGCTGCGTGATGCCCTGGGCGGGACCGGCAAGCTGTTTGCCCAAGTGATGGCCAACGACGCCGAGCGCATGGTGGCGGAGGCGGCGCTGCTTCATCAGCGAGTGCCTGGGTTGGTGGTCAAGATCCCGGCGACCGCAGAGGGGTTGGCGGCGATTAAAAAACTGAAATCTATGTCGATTCCAACGCTGGGCACCGCAGTCTACGGTGCCGGCCAGGGGTTGTTGGCGGCTCTGGCCGGCGCGGAATACGTAGCCCCCTACGTTAACCGACTGGACGCGCAGGGCGGTGACGGCATCGAAATGGTGCATGAACTGCAGCAATTGCTGACGTTGCATGCACCGGGCTCCCGGGTGCTGGCCGCCAGTTTCAAGACCCCGCGGCAGGCACTGGCGTGCCTGCTGGCGGGTTGCCAGGCCATTACCTTGCCTGTCGATGTGGCCGAACAGTTCCTTGCCGCTCCGGCGGTACAGGCGGCGGTCGAACAGTTCGAGCAGGATTGGCAGGGGGCATTCGGCACCAACCTGCTTAACTAGTTTCTTCACGCAAGACGACTGGCGACTCATTTGCCGTAGGTTGGTTGGCGTTCAGCGCCCGGCGGATCACAAAGAACGCAGAAACCAGCATGGTTACCGCCACCAGCATAAAGAACGCACACAAAGCCGCGTTAATCTGGTTGCTGAAGACAATGGTTTCCATATCTTTCAGCGATTTGGCCGGGGCAATCAGTGTGCCTTGCTCAATGCCGGTGGAGAATTTCTTCGCCTGAGCCAGGAAGCCGATGCTGGGTTTCTCGTGGAAGATTTTTTGCCAGCCGGCGGTCATCGAGGTAATGAACAACCAGACGGTTGGCAGAATGGTCACCCAGGCGTAGCGCTGTTTTTTCATTTTAAACAGCACCACGGTACCGAGAATCAGCGCCATTGAGGCCAGCATCTGGTTGCCTATGCCGAACAGGGGCCACAGGGTGTTGATGCCGCCGAGCGGATCGACCACGCCTTGATAAACAAAGAAACCCCAACCGGCGACGGCCACCGTCGTCCCTGCCAGATTACCGAACCATGAGCGGTTGTTGGCCAGCCGAGGGATCGCCACGCCAACCAGATCCTGCACCATAAAACGGCAGGCGCGGGTGCCGGCATCGACGGCGGTCAAAATGAACAGCGCCTCAAACAGAATGGCGAAGTGATACCAGAACGCCATCATCGCGCGGCTGTTAAACACTTCGGTGATGATGTGCGCCATCCCCACAGCAAAAGTCGGTGCGCCACCGGCGCGCGACAGGATCGAATGCTCACCCACGTCTTTGGCGATCATCGTCAGGGTTTCCGGCGTGATGATAAAGCCCCAACTGTTGATGACCTGCGAAGCATTTTCCACCGTAGTGCCAATCAGCGCCGCCGGAGAGTTCATGGCGAAGTAAACGCCGGGGTCGATCACCGAAGCGCAAATCAGCGCCATGATAGCCACGAAGGACTCCATCAGCATGGCGCCATAACCGATAAAACGAATATGGCTTTCGCGCTCGACGAGTTTCGGCGTGGTGCCGCTGGACACCAGCGCATGGAAGCCGGAAATCGAGCCGCAGGCGATGGTGATAAACAGGAACGGGAACAGTGAACCGGCGAATACCGGGCCACTGCCGTCGATAAACCGCGATACCGCGGGCATTTTCATTTCCGGCATGGCAAAGACGATGCCTATCGCCAGCCCGATAATGACGCCAATCTTCATAAAGGTGGAAAGGTAGTCACGGGGCGCCAACAACAGCCATACCGGCAGCACCGAAGCGACGAAACCGTAGATCACCAGCACCCAGGTCAGCGTGGTGCCATGCAGCGTAAAGAAGGGGCCCCAGTAAGGGTGCTGCGCCACATTGCCGCCGTAAATGATCGCCAGCAGCATCAGCACGAAGCCGACCACCGAGATTTCGGCGATTTTCCCCGGCCGGATAAAACGCATGTACACGCCCATAAACAGCGCGATAGGAATGGTGGCGGCGATGGTGAACAGCCCCCAGGGGCTGTCGGCCAGCGCCTTTACCACCACCAGAGCCAGCGCAGACAAAATGATGATCATTACGCCCAGAGCACCAAGCATGGTGATCACCCCAGCGAAGGCGCCGAGTTCCTGTTTGGCCATTTCACCCAGCGAGCGGCCGTCGCGGCGGGTAGAGATGAACAGGATCAGGAAGTCTTGCACCGCACCGGCCAGCATTACGCCGACCAGGATCCAGATGGTGCCCGGTAAAAAACCCATCTGCGCGGCCAGAATCGGTCCAACCAGTGGCCCGGCGCCGGCGATGGCGGCAAAGTGGTGACCAAACAGCACCCACTTGTTGGTCGGGACATAGTCCAGGCCATCGTTACGACGTTCCGCCGGCGTCATGCGGCGGTCGTCAAGCTCAAACACTTTCTTGGCGATGAACAGGCTATAGAAACGGTAAGCGATGCTGTAACAGGCGACGGCAGCCACCACCAGCCAGACCGCGTTAACATGCTCTCCGCGGCTGAGCGCCAGCATGGCGAAGGCAAATGCACCGACTAACGCCACCACCAGCCAGATAATCCCGGACTTGACGTTTTTCATGATCAACAACTCCTTGGTGTGCAGAGATAAAGAAAGAGATGTTCTTATGGAGAATGAATACAGATTAAAAATAGGAGTTTTGCGCGCGAAAAGTAGCAGGTCGGATGAGAAATGTGATGCTGGTTGAGTAATAGCGTAAAAACAATGTGATGTCGCTGTTGCGGAGAGCTGCAAGGGACGTAAGAGGGCGATACCGAAGTCTCGCATCATCCGGATCTTTTCACCGGCGTGGCCTGTCGACCGACGAAAAAAAACACCGGAGGTTTCCCTGCCGGTGTTTACATGACGCTGGGCTACTCGCGCAAGATTACGCCGCCGGTTTGGCGATCACGCTACGGGTTTCCATACGCACTTCGGCGATGTTGACCTGCAGAGTATCGCTTTGGCGATAGACGACTTCGCCTTTCACTTGCACCGTGCCGGTATCCTGGCTGCAGACCATTTCATCACGCACCGAGTGAATAAACGGTGCAGGGATAAAGGCGACCGCACCATTGTCCAGCAGGCGCACGCGCAGACCGCCTCGGGTCACGTCGATGATTTCCGCATTGAAGCGTTCATCGGTGCCGGCTTTGTCTTGCAGGTAACGCGCATACAGCCAGTCACCGACGTCACGCTCCGCCATGCGGTTAAGACGACGGCGTTCCGCCAATTGGACCGTCACGTCGTCCTGAGGTTTTTCGGCAGGCTGTTCGGCGATGATGGCTTTCAGCAGACGGTGATTGACCATATCGCCGTATTTACGGATCGGCGAGGTCCAGGTGGCATAGGCTTCCAGCCCTAGGCCGAAATGCGGGCCTGGCGTGGTGCTGATCTCGGCATAAGTCTGGGAACGGCGGATACGGCTGTCGAGGAACTGGGTAGGTTGCGAGTCCAGATGACGGCGCAGTTCGCAGAACCCGTCCAGCGTCAGCAGTTTCTCGGCATCGGCTTCCACACCGTTGGCTTGCAGCACGGTCACCGCCTGCTCCACCAGCGCCGGATCGAAACCGGTATGCACGTTGTAAATCCCGAAGCCCAGGCGATCGCGCAGAACGATGGCGGCGCACACGTTGGAGGCAATCATGCACTCTTCAACGATACGGTTGGCACTGCGGCGTTGTTCGGTGATGATATCCAGCACTTCGCCTTTTTCGCCCAGAACAAAACGGTAATCAGGGCGATCCTTGAACACCAGCGCATGCTGATGGCGCCAGGCGTTGCGGGCATCGCAGACGCGTTTCAACAGGGTGATTTGCTGTGCAATCTCGTCGCTTGGCGGCTGCCAGCCGGTAATGCCTTCCAGCCAGTCGGAGACTTCGTCATAAACCAGTTTGGCTTTCGACTCGATCTCGGCGGCGAAGAAACGAATATCGTCAGCCAACGCGCCATCGGTACCTATGGTGACGCGGCAAGCCAGTACCGGACGGCGTTCGTTCGGGCGCAGCGAGCACAGGTTATCTGACAGATCGCGCGGCAACATCGGAATGTTGAAGCCCGGCAGGTAGTTAGTGAAGGCGCGCTTGCGGGCGATATCATCCAACGGGCTGCCTTGCTCTACGTAAGCGGTAGGATCGGCAATGGCGATGGTCAGTTGCAGCGAGCCGTCGCCGTTGTCCTGAACGAACAACGCATCGTCCATATCCTCGGTGCTGGCGCTGTCGATGGTGACAAAATTCAGCGCGGTCAGATCTTCACGCGGCAGCGCGGCGTCCGGCTCGCTGATGGCCACCATCTCCGGCGCTTCTTTTTCCAGATTATGGCGAGCCAGCGTGACCCACCAAGGGGCCAGATGATCTTCGCCTTCGGTGATGAAGTGGGTCAGATCGGCGTTGAAGCCGCGATCGCCTTTCAACGGGTGGCGGCGCATTTCCGCTACCGCCCAGTCACCGGCCTGGAAGTTATGGGTCAGTTCACGCACCGGGCGACACTGAATCGCGTCTTTCAGCAACGGATGATCGGGCACGATGGACAGGCGGTCATCACGCTTCTGCACGCGGCCGACAAAGCGCGACAGGAATGGCTCGACCAGGGTTTCCGGCTCGGCGATTTCGCGTTCTTTCTCGGTGTGCAGGGTGGCGATCACGCGATCCCCATGCATGACTTTCTTCATGTACGGCGGTGGGATGAAATAGCTCTTTTGACCGTCGACCTCAAGAAAGCCAAAGCCTTTCTCAGTCCCTTTTACTACGCCTTCAACGCGCGGGGTCTGAGAGTGAAGTTGCTGTTTAAGCTGCGCCAGCAGCGGGTTATCTTGAAACATATCGTCCAGTGAATGGGTTGTGAGTGGCAAGATTTGCGGCAGACAGTTTTACGCGAATCACCCGCTGCGGGCAAGCCTAACGTCACGGTTTTCCTGTGTTGGCACGCGATTTTACTGAATATCCGGCGATCAAAAGGCGGGAAAGAAAATCGCCGCGCGCAAGGTGGCCGCAGAGCGTCATGCGCCCGGCGTAAACCGGGCGCATCAAGTCAGGCGATACGCCGCGTCGGTTGCGCCGCGCAGCGGCGGATCGTCACCGGAATGGATTTGGAGGTCGGCGTGCCGGTACCGTCGCCAAAGCTGGCCAGTGGCACCAACGGGTTGGTTTCCGGATAGTAGGCCGCCAGGTTGCCGCGCGGAATATCGTAGCTCACCAGTTTGAAACCGCTCACCTTGCGAATGACGCCGTCATTCCACAGGGTTTCGATCTCCACAAACTCGCCGTCTTGCATGCCCAACGCCGCCAGGTCTTCCGGGTGGATAAACAGCACTTCACGCTGGCCATACACGCCGCGATAGCGGTCATCCAATCCGTAAATGGTGGTGTTGTATTGATCGTGGGAACGCAGAGTCTGCAGCGTGAACGGCGCTTTTTGGCCGTCGAACTCCGGGAGCTGGCTCTTTGGCAGCGAGGCTGCGCTGAATTCCGCCTTACCGCTAGGCGTGGCGAAACGCAATTCGGCGGCGGCATTGCCCAGATAGAAACCGCCGGGTTGATCGCAGCGACGGTTGAAATCCTCGAAGCCGGGAACGGTGGCGGCGATATGGTCACGGATCAACGAATAGTCATCTGCCAGCGCCAGCCAATCCACTGGCTTGTTGCCCAGCACCGCATCGGCGATACCGCAGACAATGGCGGTTTCCGACCTTTGGGTATCCGCCAGCGGTTTACCGACGCCTTCGGAGGCGTGAACCATGCTGAATGAATCCTCCACCGTGATGTACTGCGGGCCACTGGCCTGCAGATCCTGCTCGGTACGCCCCAGCGTCGGCAGGATCAGCGCGTCTTTACCGGTGACCAGATGGCTGCGGTTGAGCTTGGTGCTGATATGTACCGTCAGATCGCAGCAGCGCAGGGCGCGAGCGGTGCGTTCGGTATCCGGTGCGGCGGCCGCCAGATTGCCGCCCAACGCCAACAGCACCTTCACTTCACCGCGCAGCATGGCTTCGATGGCCTCTACCGTGTTATGGCCCGGCTCGCGTCGTGGGGAGAAGTTGAAATGTTTTTCCAGGCTGTCGAGCAGCGCCTTGGGTGATTTCTCGTCAATGCCCATGGTGCGGTTGCCCTGTACGTTGCTGTGGCCGCGCACCGGGCACAGGCCGGCGCCCGGTTTGCCCAACTGGCCGAACAGCAGTTGCAGGTTGGTTATCTCGCGCACCGTCGGCACCGAATGCTTATGCTGCGTGATGCCCATTGCCCAGGTGCAAATCACCCGTTCGGCGCCCTGATAAATCGCCGCCGCCTGCCGCAGTTGCGCTTCGCTGAGGCCGGACTGTTGGATGATGTGAGTCCAGGAGGTGGCATCCACCTGCGCCAGGTAGCGCTCCACGCCAACGCTGTGCTGCTCAATGAACGCCAAATCGAACAGGCCAGGCTCACCGGCCGCCAAACGTCGGCGATGGCTCTCGAGCAGCGCTTTCACCATGCCGCGTACCGCCGCCATATCCCCGCCGAGGTTGGGCTGAAAATAGGCTGAACTTATTGGTGACGATGCTGGCGTCAGCATCTGAATCGGGTTTTGCGGATCGGCGAAGCGCTCCAGGCCGCGTTCGCGCAGGGTGTTAAAGCTAACGATGCGCGCGCCACGAGCGGCGGCGTTTTTCAGGCTGTGCAGCATGCGTGGATGGTTGGTGCCCGGATTTTGGCCAAACACAAAGATGGCGTCGGCTTTTTCAAAGTCATCCATGCGAATGGTGCCTTTACCCACGCCGATGCTTTGTTTCAACCCGACGCCGCTGGCCTCATGGCACATGTTGGAACAATCGGGGAAATTGCTGGTACCGAGCATGCGACCGAACAGCTGATACAGATAAGAGGCTTCGTTGCTGGCGCGGCCGGAGGTATAAAGTTCGATCTGGTTCGGATTATCCATCTGTTGGATGTGCCGGGCGATCAGCGCCAGCGCGTCCGGCCAACCGATCGGCTGGTAATGGTCAGTTTCTGCGTTATAGCGCATCGGATGGGTAATGCGGCCCTGATACTCGAGGAAATAGTCGCTTTGCTGTTGCAGGGTACTGACGCTGTGGGTGGCGAAAAATGCCGGTTCAACCGCATTGCGCGTGGCTTCCCAACTGACCGCCTTGGCGCCGTTTTCGCAGAAGCTGAAAGTGCTGTGATTGTCGTCGCCCCAGGCGCAGCCCGGGCAGTCGAAGCCGCGTACCTTATTCACGCGCATCAGATTGCGCAGGTTTTTCAGCGTCTGTTTGCTGTCGAGCACGTAGCGCGTGGTGGCTTCGAGTGAACCCCAGCCGCCTGCCGCGCCGGTATACGGCTTTATTGACGGTTTGAATTTCATGATTGTTTTCGCATGTGTTGTAGCTAAAAAGTAAACGATTTTTTAATCGTTTTAGGTATTTATGTCGCAAGTTTAGGTGGGTACGGCAGGAGCGTCTAATAGAATTAGGTAATCGCGGCATAGAGCGGATTTATCGCGCGCGGTTTTGCTCCTCGGCTGGACATACAAATAGTTTCACTATGTTATTCCCTGAAAAAGACTAATGATTCCGCTGACTGCGCCTTTAGTGCAGTCTATCCCGCGGATTATATTAGAATTTTATTTAAGGATGGGTGAGTGAAGCGTTCAGTATTGTCTGTGATGACCGGAGTTCTGCTGCCGTTGGCGGTACAGGCGGCGGATGCGCCACTCAGTTTCCCTCTCAATACTCCGCCGGCGATAGACGCGGCTTCTTACGTATTGATGGATTATACCACCGGTCAGGTACTGGCGGAGAACAATGCGGACGAGCGACGCAATCCGGCCAGCCTGACCAAACTGATGACCGGATTGGTGATTGATCATGCGCTCGACCAGCACAAAATTGGCCTGGACGACGTGGTGACTGTGGGCAAAGACGCCTGGGCGCAGGGCAATCCGGTGTTCAAGGGCTCCTCGCTGATGTTTCTGAAGCCAGGTGACAGGGTCACGGTGCGCGATCTCAGTCGCGGCATTATTATTGACTCCGGCAACGATGCCTGCGTGGCGATGGCGGACTACGTGGCGGGTAGCCAGGCCGCATTCGTCAAATTGATGAATGAAAAAAGCACTCAGCTTGGCCTGCAAAATACGCATTTTGAAACCGTCCACGGGCTGGACGCACCGGGCCAGTTCACTACGGCCGGCGATTTGGCGGTGATTTCACGCGCCATCATCATGAGCGAACCGGCGGAGTATCATATGTACAGCGAAAAATCGCTGTCCTGGAACGGGATCACCCAACAGAACCGCAACGGGCTGCTGTGGGATAAAAACCTGCGGGTGGACGGCCTGAAAACCGGTCATACCGCATCGGCCGGTTTTAACATTATTGCCTCCGCAACCGAAGGCGACCGGCGTTTGATTGCCGTCGTGATGGGCGGTAAAAGCGCAAAAGGGCGAGAAGATCAGGCCCGCAAACTGCTGACCTGGGGTCTGCGAGATTTCGCCACCGTGCATCTGTTTAGCGCCGGGCAAACGCTGGGGCAGGAAAAAGTGTGGTATGGCGATCGCCACCTTGTGCCGGTGGGCAGTGAACAGGATCAATACCTCAGCCTGCCAAAGCGCGAGGCGGACAAGTTGAAAGCCCAGTATGTGATAAAACCTTCGCGTCTTGAGGCCCCGTTGGCACAGGGGCAGTCGATTGGGGAGATCCGCATCAGCGATAACGGCAAGCTGTTGAAAACTCTGCCGCTGGTGGCGCTGCAGCCAGTAAACGACGGCGGTATGTTCTCGCGCCTGATGGACTATGCGAAGCTGAAACTCTGATCCATCGAGCACAGCGCCCAAAAGTCCCCGCAGTGATATACTAAGGACAGTCATTATTTCCCGAGCCGCCTTATGGATATTAAACAACTGATCTACCTGTGCAATCTGGAACGAGAGCGCCACTTTGGCCGAGCGGCGGAAGCCAGTTTCGTTAGCCAGCCAACGTTATCCATGCGGTTGAAAAACCTGGAAAAAGAATTGGGTGTTTCGTTGATCAACCGCGGCAATAACTTTGGCGGTTTTACCGCGGAAGGCGAGCGTGTGTTGGCGTGGGCGCGCGAGATTGTATCGGTTTATCAGGGGTTGAAACTGGAGGTGGAATCGCTCAAGCACGGCTTTAACGGCACCCTGCGTATCGGTGCCGTGCCGCAGTGCAGCATTTCACTGGCGCAAATGCTTAAAGCGGTCAGCGAGCGTTTCCCGCAGTTGGACTATCGGGTTGCGGTGTTGAGCGCCGATCAGTTGCTGGAAGCCTTGACGGCGCATACCGTGGATATCGGCATCGGTTTCTTTGAGTTGGCGACGCTGAAAGAGCTGCATTTTCAGTCGCAGCCTTTGGCTGACGCCGGCGTCGAACTGGTCTTCCATCCGCAGCACTTCCCGCACTTGGTGGGGGATAAACCTTTGACCTTGGCGGAGGTCACCGCGCTGCCGCTGTGCCTGGCTGAACCTACACGTTACTTCCGCCGTTACCTCGATCAAAACTTTCGTGAAGCCGGGTTGACGTTGCATGCGCGCATGGAAACCACGTCTATTTTCCAACTGCTGGAAGGCATTTTTGTTGGCCTGGGCTGTGGCCTGTTTCCGCAAGGTAACCTGCTGCCGGCCATGACGCCGGACTTGCAGCGGCGGCCAGTCGCCATTCCCGCCATGTCGCGGCATGCGGCAGTGGTGATAGCTGAGCCGGGACGGGCGTCGCCGTTGGCCCAGCATTTTTTCGACGCCGCCAGCAGTTGGCTGTTGCAGTAATTATGCCGGTTGGCTCTCGCCGATCGTCTGTGTATCGCCGAGGGTCTGACGTAAACGGTTCTCCCAGGCGTAGAGGGCACCGGTGAGGATCACGTCCAGGGCTTGAGCCTGATTCAGCCCGCTGTTAAACAGCGGCTGTACGCTGCGCGGGGTGAACTTTTCCGGCGTGCGGGTCAGGTCTGCGGCAACGCGGATCACCGCCTGGACTACGGGATTATCGCTGCTTTCCAGCCCGCGGTTAATGTCGGTGAAGATGGCGCCTGCCAATGCGGCGTCCTGAATATCCTGGGCCACGGTCGATGCGCAATAGCGGCTGCCGTTAATGCGCGAAACGGCCAGCGTCGCCAGCGCTTTCAACCGCGCCGACAACCCGTAACCGTCCGCGTTGATGCTGTTAAAGACGCCGTTGCGTTCGCGCAGCGCGGGGGCATCGTGGGCCAGCAGCAGATAATAAGGCTCGCTGCGAGCGTCCGGGTGGCTTTGGTCGAGCACGTCGAGCTGTTCAGCGCGAGCGTCTTCCAGGGCTATCGGCGGTAATCGCGATTGCCACGTCAGTTCCTCGTCGGTGAACTCCACTCCTTCAGCATCCTCTATATTCGGGAAACCGGGCACCACACCCGTTGGCCGCCCGGCCAGCGCCGCCACGCCGGCGACGACGCGCGCCTGGTAACTGACAAAACCGATAATCTGCGAGAAGGTCACGATATCCGCCGGGCTTAATCCGACATCGCTGAGCTGTTGCAGCGCTTTGCTGCAAATCAGGGTCGGTTGGCTGGCGAGTTGCCGGGCGTATTGCGTGATTTGGGCGAGGCGGATGTTGCTTTCGCGTGAGGCGTCGGGGCTGTGCAGCGGGGCGAGGCGAGCGGCGTAATGGCTACAAAGGGATTGAACGCCGGTCACCTGAGCCACGGTCAGTGCGGTACTAAGGCGATCGTAAGGTGACAATGTCACCATTCTTGTCAGTGTCACATGATCCGGGAACAACACGTGATAGCTGGCGTGCGAGGCATTAAATACCCCGGCGCGCGCGGTCAGTGCGGTGTTCAACGCTTCGTCGGCAAATGCGCCCAGCCCCAGCAAGAATTTGTCGCGGACGGTGGCCGCTTGCGGCTCAAGCGGCTGGTCTCCGCGAACGCTGCTTTGGGTTTCGTGATACCACTGGGCATTATGTTGTCGACGTAGTAGTTCCATAGGGGGTAATCCTTAATCATGAGCAACGGCCACCGGTGCGACAGGCAGCGGCGGCAAGACAAAAGAGGTGCATACCCGAAGCGGGCATGGAATGGCAGGATCAGCGGCGGTCATCGCAACACAATGCGTGACCATAAACAGAGAAACCTGCGGCTAAAGCGAGCAGAAACTGCGCGAGTCGGCGATTGCGGGGGCTGTTCATCAGTGCGATATCCTGTCGTTTAATAAGCTCAACGTAGGGGATATCCTCACCGATTCGATAGGCGAGATAAAATAATGTTAAGTGCTAATCAATAACTGAATGGAATAAAATATAATGATATATAACAAAATTGTAATTTGTATTTGAGGTTATTGGATAAGCGCGGCGGGCTGTTCGGCAATAAAAAACCCGCTCGAAAGCGGGTTTCCTGCCAGCGTCAGAATCGGCCGCCGTCGCGCCGCCAGGCGTCTGCGGTCAGCGCTTCACCGAAATGGCTGGCGATCAGGCGCTTGGTCAGATCGTGCAATGGCGCGGCCAGCACTTCGGCGGTGCTGCCACGCTCAACGATTTCCCCTTCGTGCATCACCATAACCTGATCGCTGATGTGCTTCATCATGCCCAGATGCTGAGTCACATAGATGTACGAGATGCCGTGTTTCTCCTGCAGTTCCAGCATCAGGTTGATGATCTGCGAACGCATCGACATATCCAGCGAAGCCAGCGCCTCATCGGCGACGATGACCTTGGGCTGCAGGATCAGCGCACGGGCCAGCGCCACACGCTGTTTCTGGCCGGAGGCCAGCATATGCGGATAGTAATAGGCGTGGTCCGGCAGCATGCCCACCTGGCGCAGCGTCTGATAGATGCGCTGTTCACGCTCTGGGCCCTCCAGATCGGTATTCAGCCGCAGCGGGGCGTCGAGCAGTTGACCGATGCGCTGGCGCGGGTTAAGCGACGTACTCGGATCTTGAAATATCATGCGGATACGCTGGCTGCGGTAGCGATAATCGCCGTAGCCGAGCCGGTGATCGTCAATCAGCAGTTCCCCGGATGATGGTTCAACCATGCCGGACAGCATTTTGGCCAGCGTCGATTTGCCGGAACCGTTTTCACCGATGATCGCCAGCGTCTGCCGTTCACGCAGGGTAAAGCTGACCGATTTCACCGCCTCAACGTGCTGGCGACGGAACAGCCCGGTGCGGTAACGGTAGGTTTTGGTCAGGTTGCGCACTTCCAACAGCGTTTCCATGTTATTGCTCCTCCATGTTCAACGGGAAGTGGCAGGCGAATAAGTGGTTTTTCACCGGGCGCAGGCGCGGCGTCTCGATGCACTTTTTCTGCGCGTAGGGGCAGCGAGGCCCCAGCCGGCAACCGATCGGCAGATGTTCCAGCGATGGAATGGCGCCCGGCAGCGTATTGAGCCGGCTTTTATGCGGCAATGAACGACCAAAATCCGGCATTGAGCGGATCAGCGCCTGCGTGTACGGATGGTGAGGAGCAGCCAGCAGATCTTCACACTGCGCGCTTTCCACCGTTTGGCCACAGTACAGTACGTTCACCCGGTCGGCCCATTTGCTCATCATCTGCAAATCATGGCTGATCAACAAAATGGTGGTGTTGTTGTTTTGATTAAGCCGGGCCAACAGGCGGAAAATTTGCGCCTGGGTGGTGGGCTCCATGGCGTTGGTCGGTTCATCGGCAATCAGCAGGCGCGGCTGGTTGGCCAGAGCGATGGCGATCATCACTTTCTGGCATTCGCCTTCGGTCAGTTCGTAGGGGAAGCTGCCCATGATGTCGACATGGTCTTTGATGCCAACGCGGTGCAGCAACTCAATGGCACGACGTTTGCGCCAGTTGAAACGTTGCCACCAGCGGCCCTTATAGGTCCAACCGGGGATCGCCTGGGCCAGTTGGCGGCCGATGCTCTCCGAAGGGTCCAGGCAAGACTGCGGTTCCTGGAAAATCATCGAGACGTTATGCCCGACCAGCTTGCGTCGCTCGCGCGGCGTCAATTGCAGCAGATCGATATCATCAAAGCGGAAACGGTCGGCGGTGACGCGCCAGTTGTCTTTGGTTACGCCGCAAATCGCTTTGGCGATCAGGCTTTTGCCCGAGCCCGATTCACCCACCAAACCCCGTACTTCACCTTCGGTCAGCGTCATGCTGACGCGATCGACCGCCTTGACCGGCCCGTCGGCGGTCATAAATTCAATCGTCAGGTTGCGGATATCAAGTAACGGCATTATTCCACTCCTGCGTTGATTGCGCGGCGCATGCCGTCGCCCAACAGGTTAACCAGCAACACGCTGATCAGGATTGCCGCACCGGGCAGCATTACCGTCCAGGGCGCGACGTACACCAGCTCCAGCGAGTCGCCGAGCATGGCGCCCCATTCAGGAGAGGGCAACTGTGCGCCGAGGTCGAGGAAACCGAGTGCGGCGATGTCCAGGATCGCCATCGACAACGCACGGGTAAATTCGGTCACCAGCACCGCCGCAATGTTCGGCATCACGGCATACCACAGGATTTGCGGCGTCGAGGCACCGTCGAGGCGCACCGCCACCACATACTCTTTTTCCAGTTCGTCGTGCACTGCGCTGTAGATGGTGCGCACCATGCGCGGCAACAACGCCAGCCAGACCGCCAGCATCGCGTGCTCGAGCTTTGGCCCAAGGAACGCCACCACCACAATCGCCAGCAGCAGCGAGGGAATGGAGAGCAGGGTGTCGAGAATGTGGTTCAGCACCGCCGAGCGCAGGCCGTGGGTCACGCCGGCAAACACGCCGAGGATCACCCCGAAAAAGGCGGCGGCGACGGTAACCAACAACGCCGAACCATAAGTGGCGGCGGTACCGGTCAACAGACGGCTCAGGATATCGCGGCCGAGATCGTCAGTGCCGAGAAAGAAGGAGACGTTGCCGTAACGCGACCAGGAGGGCGGCAGCAACTGATAACCCAGGAACTGTTGATCGAGTGCATAAGGCGCCAACAGGCTGCCGAATACGCACAGCAACAGCAGCGCGATCACGCCGTAGAAGCCGATCATCGCCAGGGCATCGCCGTAAAAAATCCGCCAGGTGTAAAGCAGCGGGCTGGGCATTTTCTTTTCGCGGTATACGTTATCTAAGGGCATACCATTCCTTATGTTTCAGTGGGTTGGTTGCTGCGCCCAAAATATCGGCCAGGACGTTAATGGCGATCACCAAGGTGCCGACCACCATCACGCCGGCGGAGATTGCCGCATAATCCTGCTGGCGGATGGCGTTAATCATCCAGCGCCCCAGGCCCGGCCAATTGAAGACCACTTCGGTGATCATCGCCAGCGTCAGCATGGTGGAGAACTGCAACCCCAGTTTGGGAACGATAGGCGGCAGCGCGTTATGCAGCACATGGCGACGGATAATGGTAAAGCGGGACAAGCCCCGGGTAGCGGCGGCTTTGATGTAGTTTTGGCTGAGCACGTCGTCGGTGCTGATCCGCATCAGGCGCACCACTTCGGTGGTGGGGGCCACCGCCAGCGCGGTAATCGGCAATATCATATGGCGCAACGCGCTGCCGATCATCTCGGAACGGTACGGCGAATCCGACAGCCAGGCATCAATCAGCGCAAAACCGGTGATGGGCCTGACCTGATACAGCAGGTCGAAACGGCCGGAGACCGGCAACCAGCCAAGGTGCAGCGAGAAAAACAGCATTAACAGCAACGCCAACCAGAAAACCGGCATCGAAAATCCGATCAGGGCAAAGGTGCTGATGGCGGTGTCTTGCCATTTGCCGCGCATCACGCCGGCGATAATCCCCAGCGGAATGCCGATAAACAACGCCAGAGTGAAAGCAAGGAGGCACAGTTCCATGGTGGCGGGGAACACTTCGCGCAGTTGCTCGCTGATCGCCTGGCCGTTAATGCTGGAAACGCCAAAGTCCCAGTGCAGCAGGCTGACGAAGTAAAAGTGGTAGGCATCCAGCAGGGCGGCGCCGTACAGCGGCGCGCGCGGCGTGAAATAGCTCAGACTAAAGCTGACCAGAGTCAGGAGGAACAGCGTGATCAGCAGCAACAAGATGCGGCGCAAGGTAAAGATAATCACTTTTTCGGCCCCTCCGCGGATTCACGGTACACCCCGGCAAATGACGCGTTGCCGAACGGGCTCAATACCAGTCCTTTGATGTCGTAGCGGTAAGCCTGCAGGCGCAATGAGGAGGCCAGCGGCAACACCGGCAGTTGCTGCTCAAGAATTTTTTGCGCCTTCTGGTAGTTTTCGATGCGCTGCGCCAACTGCTGCGACAGCAGGGCATTTTGCAGCACCTCGTCAAACCCCGGGTCACACCAGTGAGCATAGTTGGTTTGCGAGCGGATTGCCGCGCAACTCAATAGCGGCCGGAAGAAACTGTCCGGGTCGTTACTGTCGGTGGCCCAGCCGGTGAGTGTGAGATCGTGGTTCATCTCCATCAGTCGCGCCTCCTGGAAGCGGCCCTCGACCGGCACGATAGTGACGTTAATGCCAACCTGGCCCAAATCGGCCTGGATCAGTTCGGCGGTCTTCAGCGGGCTGGGGTTATAAGATTGCGAGGCGGTGGGTACCCACAGCTTCAGATTCAACGATTCAATACCCGCTTGCTTGAGCATTTCGCGCGATTTTGCGGGATCAAATTCGGTAACGTGCGCTTCGTTGTCGTAGGCCCACGACGCGCGCGGCAGAATGGAGGCGGCGGTTTCCGCCGTGCCGTAGTAAATCGACTGCATCAGGCGCTGGTTGTTGATTGCCAGCGAAATGGCCTGACGCACTTTTAAATTGTTCAGTGGCGGTTTGCGGGTGTTAAAGGCCAGATAGGCGATGTTCATGCCCGGCCGCAGCGTGAGGCGCAGGCGCGGATCGTCGCGCAGAATCGAGAGCTGGCTGGCCGCGGGATAAGCGAGCACGTCGCACTCACCGGTCAACAACTTCGACAGCCGGCCGGTGCCGCCGGCGCCCAGATCGATCACCACCTGTGGCATGCGCGGTTGGCCTTTCCAGTAAACGTCATTGCGCGCCAGACGGATATATTGCCCCGAACGATATTCATTCAACAGGAAGGGCCCGGTGCCGACCGGCTCGCGATCGATCATTTCCTGATGGCCTTCACGCGTCAGGTTTTCCGCATATTCTGCCGACATCACCGGGGCGTAATGGGTCGCGATATGCCACAAAAACGAGGCGTCCGGCGCCTGCAGACGGATCTCGACGGTGTAGTCGTCGAGCTTCTTCACGCTTTGCACCGAGTCGCCAAACTGCAGACTGTCGAAGTACGGATACTCGCCGCCGTTGACGTCATGATACGGATGCTTTTGGTTAAACATGCGTTCAAAGCTGAACACCACGTCGTCGGCGTTCAATTTGCGGGTTGGCGTAAACCAGGCGGTGGTCTGGAACGGCACGTCCTTGCGCAGGTGGAAGCGGTAGGTTGCGCCGTTATCCAGCACTTCCCAACTTTGCGCCAGTTCGGGGATCAGCCGGTAGGTATAAGGGTCGACATCCAGCAGGCGATCGTACAGCTGTGCGGCCAGGGTATCGACCGTCAGCCCGCTGCTGGCCATCTGCGGATTGAAGGTGTTCAGTATGCCGCTGACGCAATAGACAAAGCCGCTCTGGCGGATGTCCGGCAACGGCGGCGCCGCGGGCGGTGTTGAGGCCAGGGCAGAACTCGTAAGGCACAATGACAGTATCCAAAGGGGTAAACCACGCATAGACGCTTCATGGGTTAATAAGCAATAGCGTTAGTGTATCGCACTCTGGCGAACTGCCCAATCCATTGAGCAAAATGGCAGAGTTTTCTGCGACTTGATTGAACACTTTACCGCCACAGGCAAAAAATCTTTAAAATGATATGTTATAACATAACAATTTCATGCTACCGTCCCCAGGCACGATATCAATAACAGCAAGGGGACGTATGAACAAGATTGCACTTCCACCCCGCCAGCCGTTGCCGGATGCGCAGGCCTGGCGGGGTGAGATGAGTGACGTCGGGCTCGATTGGGTCGGGATGCAAGAGATAGCGCTGCCGCTGGAGCTTGCGGGCAAACCGCTGATGGCGAAGGTTAATGCCGGGATCAATCTGCGTGCCGGTCGGCAGGGCGCGCGGGGAATACACATGTCGCGGCTGTATCTCGCGCTGGATGAATTGACGCAAGGCGAACTGACGCCGCAGCGCATCGGGCGAACGCTGGATGCTTTTTTGGCTTCGCAGCCTGAACACAGCGACCATGCCAGCCTGAGTATCCGCGGCGAACTGCTGGTGTCACGTCCGGCGCTACTCTCGCCGCATCGCGGCTGGAAAGCCTACCCGTTGCGCATTGACGCCACGTTAGCCCAGGCTCTGACGCTGTCGTTGACGATCGGCGTGCCTTATTCCTCCACCTGTCCCAGCTCGGCGGCGCTCAGCCGTCAACTGGCGCAACAGCAGTTTCAGTTTGATTTTGAACAGGAGCCGAACAGGGTCGATCGGCAGCAGGTGATCGATTGGCTGGGTGAGCAGGGAATGCCCGCGACCCCGCACAGCCAGCGCAGTTGGGCCTGGGTGACGCTGACGCTCGGTAGCAGTGAACCGGCGTTACCGGTGGTCAATTTAATCGATCGCATTGAGCATGCGCTGGGTACGCCGTCGCAAACGTTGGTAAAGCGTCGCGATGAGCAGGCCTTCGCCCTGGCTAATGGCCAAAACCTGATGTTTTGCGAGGACGCCGCGCGCCGTCTGTACCGGATGCTGCGCAGCCAATGCGGCCTGCGAGGATTCTCGTTGCGGGTGGAGCATCAGGAAAGCCTGCACGCCCACAATGCGGTGGCCGAACTGAGCTGGCGGGAGGAAGGCGATGCTGCGTAAAAACCCCAGTGGCCACCTGCCGCAGGTATCGCCAAAGGCCTATATCGATCCTACCGCCATTATCTGTGGTCGGGTGATTGTCGAAGATTTTGTCTACGTTGGCCCCTACGCGGTGATCCGCGCCGATGAACTGAATGCGGCCGGCGATATGGAGCCGATCGTTATCGGTTCTCACTCGAATATTCAGGACGGCGTGGTGATCCACTCGAAAAGCGGCGCGGCGGTCACCATCGGCAGCTACAGCTCCATCGCGCATCGCGCGATTGTTCACGGCCCGTGCCGCATCGGGGATCGGGTGTTTATCGGGTTCAACAGCGTGCTGTTCAACTGCCATATCCGTTCCGGCTGCGTGGTGCGGTACAACGCGGTGGTGGATGGCGTCACGCTGCCGGAGAACCTGTATATCCCATCGACCGAGCGCGTCGGCGCCGACAGCGATCTGTCGCTGTATCGCCAGGTTGATCGCGGCGCGCTGCAATTTTCTGAAGAAGTGGCCGCCACTAACGTCGAACTGGTTCGCGGCTACCAGGCATTACGTAATGAGTTTTAAGTGAGGAACCTGATGAATCCGTTACCCGTTACCGTACTTTCCGGTTTTCTCGGCGCCGGTAAAACCACGGTGCTCAACCATATTCTGAATAACCGCCAGGGCATGCGCGTGGCGGTGATCGTTAATGACATGAGCGAAGTGAACATTGATGCTGCGCTGATCGAAAACCAGGTCCAGCTCGATCGCCGACAGGAAAAGCTGGTGGAAATGAGCAATGGCTGTATCTGCTGCACGCTGCGCGAAGATCTGTTGATCTCGGTGCGCGAACTGGCGCAGGCCGGTCGCTTCGATTATCTGCTGATTGAATCCAGTGGGATCTCAGAACCGCTGCCGGTGGCGGAAACTTTCACCTTTGAAGACGAACAGGGTGAAAGCCTGTCGCAGTTCGCCCGGCTGGATACGCTGGTCACGGTGGTGGATGGCGTGAATTTTATGCAGCAATACCAGCAGGCTCAAACGTTGCAGGAGGCCGGGCAAAGCCTGGGCGAGGACGATCTGCGCAGCGTGGCGGATCTGCTTATCGAGCAAATCGAATTTTGCGATGTGATGCTGGTGAGTAAAACCGACTTGCTGACGCCAGAACAGCAGGGGGAAGTGATGGCGCTGCTCGCGAGCCTTAACCCGGATGCCAATATTATCCCCATCTCCCCCGGTAAATTGCCGCTGGAGGCGGTATTGAACACCGGCAGTTTCAGCTTCGAAAAGGCCCAACAGGCACCGGGCTGGCTGAAGGAGTTGCGGGGCGAGCATGTTCCGGAGACGGAAAACTATGGCATCAGCAGCTTTGTTTATCAGGCGCGGCGGCCGTTTGCGCCGGATAAATTTTATCGGATGATCAACGGCGACTGGGGTGGCGGTAAGCTGTTGCGTTCAAAGGGGTTCTTCTGGCTGGCTACGCGTCCGAGACAAGCGGGGCAGTGGAGTCAGGCCGGTGGCATCGCTCATTATGGACTGGCGGGTACCTTCTGGCGCGCGCTGTCGCAGGAGAGCTGGCCACAAGATGAAGAAACCCGGGCGCAGATTCAGGCAAAATGGGTGGAGCCGTTTGGCGATATGCGTCAGGAGCTGGTGTTTATCGGCCAGAATCTGCGACAGGCGGAGATTACCCGCTTGCTGGATGCCTGCTTACTGACCGATGACGAAATGGTGGCCGGTGTGGACTATTGGCGGAGGATGGCCGATCCCTTCCCTGAGTGGTAAGTACACAACATCAGTGTGGTGATGAGAAAAATTCTCAACAAATTGCTTTACAGGTGATAGTGATAACCATTATCATTTGTTTGTCGTTCACGGAAGGCCACGCTCAGTGGCTCTGCTGTGAAAGGCACGACATTGCTCACATTGCTTCCAGTGTTTTTTAAGCCAGCTCGGGTGCTGGCTTTTTTTTTGCCCATTAGTCTTCTTCCGCCCCCCCATTTTGCAGGAGAGCATGTTTTTTCAGCATCCCCCGCAATTGATGATAGGTCAGCCCCAGCAGGTCCGCCGCCTTGCGTTGGTTAAATTTCCCTTGTTGAAGTGCTGCCTCGATCAACGACTTTTCCTGTTCCAACTGCCAGGTTTTTAAATCCAGCGGTAGCGTCGGTCGGTCATTGCGCGTTTCGCGCTCCGGCAGCGGGAAGGGGCTTTCCCGTTGGGCAAAGGGATTGATAACGATCTCATCGAGCGCGTTGGCGCTGGTGCCGTGCCGGTATACGGAACGTTCCACCACGTTTTTCAATTCCCGCACGTTGCCCGGCCAGCTATAGGCGATCAGCGTATCCCTGGCGCGTTCGGTAAAGCCGGGGAACAGCTGCAGCGACAGCTCGCGGCACATCTGAATCGCAAAGTGTTCAGCCAGCAACATGATATCTTGCTGCCGCTGGCGCAGCGGCGGCAGTTGAACGACGTCGAACGCCAGCCGGTCCAACAGATCGGCGCGGAATTTCCCCGCTGCCGCCAGCGCAGGCAAGTCATCGTTGGTGGCGCACACCAACCGCACATCGACCTGCAGCGGTTGGCTGCCGCCTACGCGCTCCAGATGCCCGTATTCAATCACCCGCAGCAGTTTTTCCTGCACCAGCATGGGGGCAGTGGCCAGTTCGTCCAGAAACAGCGTGCCACCGTCGGCGCGTTCAAAGCGACCCAGGTGGCGTTTCTGCGCGCCGGTAAAGGCTCCCGCTTCATGGCCGAACAGCTCGGAATCCAGCAAGTTTTCATTCAAAGCCGCGCAGTTAAGCGAGATAAACGGCCCTTGCCAGCGGTTGGAAAGGTAGTGCAGACGGTGGGCGATCAGCTCTTTGCCGGTGCCGCGTTCGCCGATCACCAACACCGGCTTGTTCAACTTTGCCAGTTGCGAGACTTGCTCCAATACTTCGACAAAGGCGTTCGCTTCGCCCAGCAGGTTTTCTAACTGTTCGCTCATGATGAAATTCGCCAATGTTTGGTGAAAATAATCACTCTACAGCAAGTTGACGGAGTGTCAAAAATAAATAATCCTTATTATTCAATTAAATAAAAGTTGGCACGAGTTTTGATTAAGTCTTTGGGCAAGCTGTATTATTTAACGCGGCGCTTCAGACGCCATCAGAACCAAGAGGAAGTGAATTATGGGTATTTTTTCTCGTTTTGCCGACATCGTGAACGCCAACATCAATACGCTGCTGGATAAGGCGGAAGATCCGCAAAAACTGGTGCGCCTGATGATCCAGGAGATGGAAGACACGCTGGTTGAAGTTCGTTCCACCTCGGCGCGTGCGCTGGCGGAGAAAAAGCAACTGCTGCGCCGCATTGAGCAGGGTGAAAATCAGCTCAACGATTGGCAGGACAAGGCCGAACTGGCGCTGCGCAAAGATAAGGAAGACCTGGCCCGTGCGGCGCTGATCGAAAAACAGAAGGTGGCTGACCTGATCTCCACGCTGACCCACGAAGTGTCTACCGTGGAAGAGACATTGGCCCGGATGAAAAGCGAAATCGGCGAGCTGGAAAACAAGCTGACCGAAACCCGTGCGCGCCAGCAGGCGTTAACGCTGCGCCACCAGGCAGCATCCTCTTCCCGCGACGTGCGCCGCCAGCTCGACAGCGGCAAACTGGATGAGGCGATGGCGCGTTTCGAACAGTTTGAGCGCCGTATCGATCATATGGAAGCCGAAGCGGAAAGCGTCATCATCGGTAAAAAGAAGTCTCTGGACCAGGAATTTGCCGAACTGAAAGCCGACGATGCCATCAGCGAACAACTGGCGGCGCTGAAAGCCAAAATGAACCGCACTGAGTAAGGCGACAGCGGCCACGGCGAGGTGGCCGCCTATTAAAGACGCAATAAGAAGGAAAAGAAATGAGTGCTCTACTACTTGCCATTCCGTTGACAATCTTCGTGTTGTTTGTCGCACCGATTTGGCTTTGGCTGCATTACAGCAATCGGCAACAAAGCGGCATTCAACTGAGCCATCAGGAAATGCAGCGTCTGGCGCAGTTGGCCGACGATGCCAAGCGCATGCGTGAACGCATTCAGGCGCTGGAAGAAATCCTCGATGCGGAACACCCGAACTGGAGACAGTCTTGATGAGCAATACTCTGGGCAGTAAAAAACTTTATCGCGTACCTGAGGAAGGCATGGTGAAGGGCGTCTGCGCCGGGCTGGCCCATTATTTCGACGTGCCGGTGCGTCTGATCCGCGTAATAGTGGTGCTGTCGATGATTTTCGGCCTGTTTTTCTTCACGCTGGTGGCCTATTTCGCGCTGGTTTTCGTGCTGGATGAAGCGCTGGCCAGCCGTTTCGAAGGCGAAAACTATAAAACGCCGCGCCAATTGCTCGATCAACTGGAGTATGAGTTGGGCAGCGGCGAACAGCAACTGCGTCAGGTTGAACGTTATGTCACGTCGGACACCTTCGGCGTACAGAGCCGTTTCCGCAAGCTGTAACCCTGCCTCGCGTGCAATGACCTGCGCGTGGCGCAGGTCAGGCATTGCGCCTGCCATCATCCTGTTTCAAGCAACCGTGCCGGAGGGCATTGATAAATGAATAAAACCTATGCCGCAAAGGCCGTTAAATCCGCTGGAATCAAACAAGGAGCAGGGACGGTGTTGAAGACGTTGTCTAAAGTGATCATCATGGCGTTACTGAATTACGGCCCTGCCGGCGCGGCGGGCTGGCTGCTGCGGACCGTTGGCCGCAAACCGATTCGCTTTGTGCTGGCGCTGGTGCTGGAACCCCTGTTCCGCAAAGGCCTGAACAAGGTATTTGGTCGTTACGTAGCGGGTGCAAAAATGCCACCCAGATAGGGTGGCATAAACTTTAATTGGCGGCGGTCGCTTTCGTCCCCGGTGTTGCCAGATAGACCCAGTCTGCGCCGTCGCTGATAATGGCCTGAGCCGTAGGAGAGGCTGCAGTATTGGTACAGAAAATAACGGTGCCTTTGCAGGAGATCGCAGCGGGAAGCTGAGAAAACGTCATTGACGACAAATGGGTACCAAAGCGACTGATGCGACTGTTAGGCCGCCAGCCGGCAGCGGTTTTCACCCAACTGTAAATCGCGCCTTCCTGGTCCCCTGTTACCGCTGTATTGAACCATTCGGAGCCGATAGGGCGCATTACACTCCCTAGCTCTTTGGGAACATCGGCGACACGCGCCACGCTATAGCTGCTTTTTCCTGGTTGATATGAACTGCCATAGCTAGTACTGATAGTTGTCGCGCCTTCGACATCGACATCGATGACCGAACCTGCGCCAGACAGTGAGGCATAACGAAAGTCGCCCAGGCAGCGGCCGCCAAGGAAGCGCAGATTACTGGTGTTACAGCTTACGCTGCCGTACTGACAGTCAGCCAGATCGACCCGGGTATTTGCGCCATCTCCGGTAAGGGCAACGTTGCCGGAGAAATAGGTGTCAGAAATAGTACTCGGATAAGAAGGGTGGCTCCACGTCAGATTCGCTAACCAACTGTTGCTGATCATGGCCTTTACGCTGGAGGAAAAGTTCATGTCTTGTAACCAGCATCCGCTCATGAAAATATTGAACCGTTTCCCGGATGCAGCATGCGTAATATTCCCCGCACGGTTAATATTGGTTACATACAAAACACCATACCCCGTACTGTAAACCAAATCATTTACTTCCGACGCCTGAATTTCATTAAGATAAACTTCCCCAGAGTTCATGTGTAATAATCGGCTGGCATTGGTATTCTCTCCAATTAATGTTTTCAATGGGCCGCTACGATGTTCCATATGCAATTTCGTGAACCACAATCCAATGCCGCCATGAATGTAAATAGTCGGGCTGATCAGGTTGGCTTCCCATTGGCAATCTTCAAAGCGCAACATGTTACAATCATCGTCCTTGATGGTTGAGGTTAAATGAACGGGGGCCAGTAGCATTTTCTCATAATCTGTAATGTCGGCATAACTGTTATAATCCCCGGAAGTTCTGCCGCAACCTTGGACCTCAAGGAATTTAAAGTAACTATCCTGAACTTTATCAAGATAGAGACCTGCACCTTTGCAATAGAGGATGCTTACATTCTGTACTTGCACGTAACCAGCGTATTTTATGCTTAATCCACTAATGATTTTATTATTGCCACGTATTTGAAAGTTTCTGAAGTTGATCCCACTATACGTCATTTCCCCTGCGTTGGCAGAAACGGTAATAACTCCACTAACATCTGAAATATCAGTTAGATCTGGCCCGGAGTAGGTTAACACTGCACGCCCGTTAAAACTGTTTTCGCCGTAGAGCGCGATCCCTCTGTTAGCTGGGAAAATGACCGGTTTTGCAATATTCCAGTAACCGCTTGGGATTTTTACCGAGCGATCGCCTTGTATCAGTGAAATGTTTTGAATAAATGAGCTGTTATCACTTAGGGTAGGATCGCAACCGCCATCATATAAAGAAAGTTGCGTTAAATCGTTTCGTCGCCACACTGCTGTTGATTGATTAACTATAACAGTGGAGTATCCGCCGTCATCAATTGCATTGGCAATGTTAAGATAACCTGTAAATACGCCACCGCCTTTGCCTTTTCCCGCATAGTACTCCGTTAAAAAAATACGTTGCCCATCATATTCTGGCAAGGTGTTTCTTAATGCATTCATAGTGCTTGCTGCGGCTGTGTTTTGCTCTAAATTAATTGCACTCATAGAGTTCTCCGGGTAGTATTAAATGTTAGAGAAAGCATCTTCGACGCCAAATTTTTTCGGATTGAAGGTGCAATATTGAGATTATTCCCAGCAAGATAATGCTATCTTGGTTTTTTATGAGGTGCGATATTAGGTCGTTCGGCTATATACCACACAACGAATAACATGTATGGCAAGCGGTGCAGGCGCGAAAGACCTTATCCATGACATAAAATAATCTGGCTTATGACTATAATAATGCTCATAGGCTGCCGAGATTAACGAATTTTATATAAATCCATGTTTTATATAACAAAAGGAAGTCACTCTACGCAAAATGAAACGACTGCAAAATGAGTTAACCTCGCTGGTCAACCGCGGGATGGATCGCCATTTGCGTCTGGCGGTGACCGGCCTTAGCCGCAGCGGCAAAACCGCCTTTATCACCGCCTTCGTCAATCAGTTGCTGCACGTTCACAGCGGTGCGCGCATGCCGTTGTTTTCGCCAGTGCGCGAAGAGCGGCTTCTGGGCGTGAAACGCATTCCGCAGCGCGATCTTGGCATTCAGCGTTTTACCTATGATGAAGGGTTGGCGCAGCTTTATGGCACCCCGCCAAGCTGGCCGACCCCGACGCGCGGCGTCAGCGAAATTCGCCTGGCGCTGCGCTACCGTTCCAACGACTCGTTGCTGCGGCATTTTAAAGATACCTCGACGCTGTATCTGGAAATCGTCGATTATCCCGGTGAATGGTTGCTGGATTTGCCCATGCTGGAACAGGACTATCTGGCCTGGTCGCGCCAGATGGCCGGTCTGTTGCAGGGCGATCGCGCCGAGTGGGCCAAACCCTGGCTAGAACTGTGCAAAGGTTGCGATCCGCTCGCGCCGGCCGACGAAAACAAGTTGGCGGCCATTGCTCAGGCCTACACCGATTATCTGTTGCGTTGCAAAAGCGAAGGCTTGCACTTTATCCAGCCGGGCCGCTTCGTGCTGCCGGGCGATCTGGCCGGTGCGCCGGCACTGCAGTTCTTCCCGTGGCCCAATGTCGACAGCCTCGGCGAATCGAAGCTGGCGCAGGCTGACAAGCACACCAACATCGGTATGCTGCGGGCGCGTTTCAATTACTACTGCCAATCAATCGTCAAAAACTTCTATAAAGAACATTTCGTCCGTTTCGATCGGCAGATTGTGCTGGTTGACTGTCTGCAACCGCTCAACAGCGGTCCACAGGCGTTCAACGATATGCGCCTGGCGCTGACCCAATTGATGCAAAGTTTCCACTACGGTAAGCGCACGCTGTTCCGTCGCTTGTTCTCGCCGACCATCGACAAGCTGATGTTTGCCGCCACCAAGGCGGATCACATTACCGCCGACCAGCACGCCAATCTGGTGTCGTTGTTGCAGCAGTTGGTGCAGGAAGCGTGGCAGAACGCGGCGTTTGAGGGCATCAGCATGGATTGCGTGGGGTTGGCCTCCGTACAGGCGACCGAAAGCGGCATCGTCGATCACCAGGGGCAGCGGATCCCGGCCTTGAAGGGCAATCGCCTCGTCGATGGCGCGCCGTTGACGGTGTTCCCCGGCGAAGTACCGGCGCGTTTGCCGGGGCCGGCTTTCTGGCAAAACCAGGGGTTCCACTTTGATGAGTTTCGTCCCCGCGCCATGAGCGTAGACAGCCCGTTGCCGCACATCCGTCTGGACGCGGTGATGGAATTTTTACTGGGAGATAAATTGCGATGAGCGAACCGATAAAGCCGCGTATCGATTTTGAAGAGCCGTTGCAGCCGCCGCAAGAACCGATATTGCGCGCCAACGTCGCTTTTGATGAACAGCAGGCGGAGCGTTTTTTCCCGGCCGCGCCTGAGTTGGAACAAGAAGAGGAGGAAGGGCGAGCCGAAGGCATTATCAATGCCGCCTTGAAACCCAAACGCAGCCTGTGGCGCAAAATGGTTACTGCCGGGTTGGCGTTGTTCGGCGTCAGCGTGGTGGCGCAGGGCGTGCAGTGGGTGCATACCGCGTGGGTGCAGCAGGATTGGATTGCCATGGGCGGCGGCGTGGCTGGCGGCTTGATCGTGTTTGCCGGGGTAGGGTCGGTCGTGACCGAATGGCGCCGGTTGTATCGTCTGCGCCAGCGTGCGGAAGAGCGCGACATAGCGCGGGAACTGTTGCACAGCCACGGGTTGGGCAAGGGGCGCGAATTCTGCGAGAAGCTGGCGCGGCAGGCCGGCCTCGATCAGGGGCACCCGGCGTTACAGCGCTGGCAGGCTTCCTTGCATGAAACTCAAAATGACCGCGAAGTGGTAGCGCTTTATGCCAAGCTGGTGCAACCGGTATTGGATAATCAGGCGCGTCGTGAAATCAGCCGTTCGGCGGCAGAATCCACATTAATGATCGCCGTCAGCCCGCTGGCGCTGGTGGATATGGCATTTATCGCCTGGCGTAACATTCGGCTGATCAACCGCATTGCGACGTTGTACGGCATTGAACTGGGTTATTTCAGCCGTCTGCGGCTGTTCCGTTTGGTGCTGTTGAATATCGCCTTTGCCGGTGCGTCCGAACTGGTACGTGAGGTGGGGATGGATTGGATGTCACAGGATCTGGCTGCACGGTTGTCCGCCCGCGCAGCCCAAGGCATTGGCGCCGGTTTACTGACCGCCAGGCTGGGCATCAAGGCGATGGAGCTGTGCCGCCCGCTTCCGTGGCTGGAAGGTGAGAAGCCCAAACTCGGAGATTTCCGCAGCCAGTTGGTCGGTCAACTGAAAGACGCCATGAAAAAAAACGACAATAAAGCCAAGTAACTCACCAACTGCGCCCGCCCTGGGCGCAGTTGTTTGTTTCTGCATCAATAGCCACTGCACAACTCAGTACGTAACCCCTGGTTGACGAAAGACGATCCCCCTGCAATCACATTATATTTATCTGAAAAATTATTGCCGGTTATGATAACTCTCTGCAAATGAACTAAAATGACGCCGATGGTGTTATTTACTTGCGTTTAAAATCATCAACAACGGCGATAAATCAGAGTTCTGTCAACTTTTGCTGACAGATTGCTTCTACCGCTCGGGGTGAGAGAGTATCATCATCGTCAGTCATCCCCGCACCTGCAGAGATAAGGCCAACACTGATGCGTTTGGAAGTATTTTGCGAAGACCGGCTCGGTCTGACTCGAGAATTACTCGATCTTTTGGTATCGCGCAGCATCGATTTACGGGGTATCGAAATCGATCCCATCGGCCGCATTTACCTCAATTTTTCCCAACTGGATTTTGACACCTTCCGCGCTCTGATGGCGGAGATCCGCCGCATTGCCGGCGTGACTGACGTGCGCACCGTTAACTTCATGCCGTCCGAGCGTGAACACCGTGCGTTGCGGGCGCTGCTTGAGTCGATGCCGGAGCCGGTATTTTCGATTGATATGCGGGGCAAGGTCGAGTTGGCCAACCCGGCGGCACAGGTGCTGTTCAGCTTCAGCGAAGATAAAATCCGCAATCAAACGGCTACGGCTCTGATTGGCGGCTATAACTTCAGCCGCTGGCTGGAGAGCGAACAAACGGCGCCGCACTCCGAACGGGTCGTGATCCGCAGCCAGGATTTCCTGATGGATATCACGCCCATCTACCTGGAAGACGAAAACCAGCAGAACGCCACCGTTGGCGCGGTGGTCATGCTCAAGTCGACTGCACGCATGGGGCGCCAGCTACAGAACCTGTCGGTGAACGACGACACCGAATTCGATCATATCGTGGCCGTCAGCCCGAAAATGCGCCAGGTGCTGGAACAGGCGCGTAAACTGGCGATGCTGGATGCGCCGTTGCTGCTGGTCGGCGATACCGGTACCGGCAAAGACATTCTGGCTCGCGCCTGCCACCTGCGCAGCCCGCGCGGCAAACAGCCGTTCCTGGCGCTGAATTGCGCCGCACTGCCGGATGACGTGGTGGAAAGCGAGCTGTTCGGCCATGCGCCCGGCGCTTACCCCAATGCGCTGGAGGGCAAGAAAGGCTTCTTCGAACAGGCGCACGGCGGCTCGGTGCTGCTGGATGAGATCGGTGAAATGTCGCCGCGCATGCAAACCAAACTGCTGCGTTTCATCAACGACGGCACTTTCCGTCGCGTAGGGGAAGAACACGAAGTACACGTGGATGTGCGGGTCATCTGCGCCACCCAGAAAAACTTGACGGAGCTGGTGCAACGCGGTGAATTCCGCGAGGATCTCTACTATCGCCTTAACGTGCTGACCATCACTATTCCGCCGCTGCGCGAGCGTCCGCAGGACATCATGCCGTTGACCGAGCTGTTTGTGGCGCGCTTTGCCGACGAACAGGGTGTGGCACGGCCGAAGTTGGCGAACGATCTGGGGAGTTTCCTCAGCAAGTATGGCTGGCCGGGCAATGTGCGGCAGTTGAAAAACGCCATCTACCGTGCGTTGACGCAAACGGAAGGCTTTGAGCTGCGCCCGCAGGATATCGTGCTGCCGGAATTTGAGGTCGAGATGTCGCTGGGCGACGAAGTGCTGGACGGCTCGCTGGACGATATCAGCAAGCGCTTCGAGCGTTCGGTGCTGACGCGGTTATACCGCACTTACCCTAGCACGCGAAAACTGGCGAAACGCCTGGGGGTTTCACATACCGCGATTGCCAACAAGCTGCGCGAGTATGGCCTCAGCAGCCGCAAGGCGGCGGGGGAAAGCGAAGAATAAAAAAACGGGCGCCGCGGCGCCCGTTTCGTTTATCAGAGCCCGCGAAAGCCGGCCCTGGTGGCATCACTTCAGTGCAGCCAGCGCAGCATCGTAATCCGGCTCGTTGGTGATCTCATTCACCAGCTCGCTGTACAGCACATTGTCCTGGCCATCCAGCACCACGACCGCACGTGCAGTCAGACCTGCCAACGGGCCTTCAGCGATTTCGACGCCGTAAGCCTGTTTGAATTCTGAACCACGCAGGGTAGACAGCGTCACTACGTTGCTCAGGCCTTCAGCGCCGCAGAAGCGTGACTGGGCGAACGGCAGATCGGAGGAGATGCACAGCACCACGGTATTATCCAGACCGCTGGCCAGTTGGTTGAATTTACGTACCGAGGCAGCGCAAACGCCGGTATCAATACTTGGGAAAATGTTCAGGACTTTGCGTTTACCCGCGAAGCTGCTTAGCGCTACGTCTGACAGGTCTTTGGCAACCAGCGAGAACGCTTTGGCTTGTTCGCCTGACTGTGGCAGATGGCCTGCAACGCTGACCGGGTTGCCTTGGAAATGTACTGTCTGAGTCATTGGCTTGGTTCCTTTTACAGGTGTTTATACAAAGGGGATGAACCTAATAAAATAGCCGCTATGGCTGGGTTTGCCATTAGGTTCACGCCCTGGCGTCAGTTTAAGTCAACAATTGTGGGTTGGATATATAAAGTTTGCTAAATAGTTGTATATATTAGGTTGTGTCCAAAAATCATCCGCCCGTTAGCCCGTTTTTATACGCTATTTCCGCTCAGGAGCCGTTATGAGAAGCATGCGTTTTTACCCAGAAGCCTGGCCATTGCATACCGCCTTTGTCATTGCCCGCGGCAGCCGCACCGAAGCGAAAGTGGTGGTAGTCGAGATTGAACTGCAGGGTGTGCGCGGCATCGGCGAATGCACGCCGTATGCGCGCTATGACGAAAGCGAAGCCTCGGTGCTGGCGCAATTGGCGGAGGTGGCACCGGCTATCGAACGGGGAGTGACGCGTGAGCAGTTGCAGCAGTTGATGCCCGCAGGCGCGGCGCGCAATGCGGTGGATTCGGCGCTATGGGATCTGGAGTGCCGTCTCAGTGGCCAGAGCCGCTGGCAGCGCAGCGGTGTCACGGCGCCGGAACGCATCCTGATGGCGCAAACCGTCAGCATCGGCTCGCCGGAGGCAATGGCGTTCGCCGCACGCGAACTCGACCAGCAGGGCGCACGGCTGTTGAAAATCAAGCTGGATAATCACCTGATCAGCGAACGGTTGGTGGCCATCCGCGCAGCGGTGCCGGAAGCGACGCTGATCGTCGATGCCAACGAGTCCTGGCAGGCGGAAGGCCTGGCTGCGCGTTGCCAACTGTTGGCGGATCTGGGGGTGGCAATGTTGGAGCAGCCGCTGCCGGCCGCCGATGACGGCGCGCTGGAGAACTTTATCCACCCGCTGCCGATTTGTGCCGATGAGAGTTGCCACACCAGTCGCGATCTGCCGGCGCTTATCGGCCGCTATCAGATGGTCAATATCAAGTTGGATAAAACAGGCGGCCTGACGGAAGCGCTGATTTTGGCTAAGCAGGCGCGCGAGCAGGGGTTCGCCATTATGCTCGGCTGCATGTTGTGTACTTCACGGGCGATCAACGCGGCGTTACCCCTGGCCCCAGGGGCGCGTTTTGTGGATTTGGATGGCCCGACCTGGCTGGCGAAGGACGTCGACGCGGGGCTGGATTTTGACTATGGGGCGATCAATCTCGCCCCTCGGCAGAATTAACCCTGGTAGGTCAACAGCTCTACCATTGCATCGAGATAGCTCTCGCTGGCGGCATCGGCGGAGATCGGCGGGAATTCGGTGGTAATGCAGGGCAGCGACAAATCTGCGCACCAACTGCCGAACGAACCCGGCGTCTCGTAACCCACGCTGGTGACCAGCGGCAAAGCAAACTTATGTGAAAGCCAGACACCGAGTTGGGAACTGGCGGGATCTTCAATGCAGGCCAAGGGTTCATGAAACGACACCACCCAGCGCGGTTTCAACCGGTGAATCAGGTGGCACAGCGCCTGGGTTTCCGGTTCTGAACCGGGGCGGCCGCCGGTTGACAGCTTCACATCCCGCGCCTCCGCTGCGCTGTTCCAACGATAAACCGTATCGCCGGAGCGCCAGTTGGCGGCGGGGAAGTTACGGTTCAGGTCAACGCCGTTGGCGTTGGCGCGCAACCCCAGTTGGCACCCGTCGGGATTGACCGCCAGTATCACGTGATGGCGCAGCCGGTTTGGCGCAATGCTGCGTAGCGCACAAGAAAGGGTGACGATAGCTGCTCCCTCGTCACCGTGGGTACCGGCGATGATCAGCCCGGTTTCCGGCCCGCTGATGGCTGCGGGGAAATAAAGCAGCGGTGCCCCTAACAGCGAACTGCCGTAATTCTCTCCTGCAACGGCCAATTGGCCACGTTCACTGCGCGGTCGATGCTGGATCATGGTGTTGTCCCTGAGTTAAATGTCGAGAGTCATTATCATTTTATTCAGTGTATTACGCTTTGGCTTATCTTTCCCAGAGCTATTGTTTCACCTTTGCCTGATATGTGAGCTGTGCGTTGGCGCAGGCAATAATAAAACCGCGCCGGTCATTTCGCTGTTGTTATACTATCGGCAAAGCTAACCCAATAACCAAGCAGGGGATTTAACATGCCAGTAGCCAGAATAGTTGCCAGCTATAGCGAAAATGAAAAGGATACCATCACGCTGCTGTGCGGCGTGGATGAGGAAAATCAGATCCGTCAGGGGGAATGGTTCGGCGTGGTGAAAAATGATGACGGGCGTGGCGATGAGTCCAATTATCCCTTTACTCTGCACGTCGACTACCAGAAAAACACCTTCTATCTCGACTATGGTTATGACGATGCCGAGTCGCGCCAGATGCAAAAAACCGATATATATTCTAAACCGCTCGCCGAGCAAAGTTTCTTCACCATTTTCGACGAGGAAGAGGGCGAAGAGTTCAGCTATCGCATCAACAGCATTCACCTGTACGACTAACTCTCCCTGAGACAAAAATGCCCGTGTCGACGTTGTCGCACGGGCATTTTTTATTGTCTGGCCCTCAGTTTTTGCATCTTGTCCGCCCTGGGCTATAGGTGAGAGGGATCTTGTGCTATATGATAAAAAATTCAGATGGTTAACGGGGATGAATCAGAATGACGAGAAGAAAAATTCAGCAAGGTTTTCGTTTGGCGTTGTGTGCAGTGGCTATCGGCGCAGGATTGAGCAGCGCGATGGCTGCGCAGGTTCCCCCAGGCACCACTCTGGCGGAAAAGCAGGAAATCGTTCGCCATATTAAAGATGAGCCGGCCTCACTGGATCCGATCAAGGCCGTGGGCTTGCCGGAGGCGCAATTGGCGCGTGACCTGTTCGAAGGGCTGGTGAATCAGGATGCCAACGGCAAGGTGATCCCTGGCGTCGCCACCCGTTGGCAGACGACTGATAATCAAACTTATATCTTCACGCTGCGCAAAGATGCGCGCTGGTCAAACGGTGACCCTGTAACGGCGAAGGATTTCGTTTACAGCTGGCAACGCCTGGTTGAGCCGAAGAACCTGTCACCCTTTGCCTGGTTCGCCCAACTGGCCGGCATTCAGAACGCCGACGAGATCATCGCCGGCAAGCTGCCTGCCGATAAGCTGGGTGTAACGGCGTTGGATGACTACACCTTTAAAGTGCAGTTGAACAAACCGGTACCGTACTTTGTCAGCTTGACCGCCAACTTCAGCCTGTTCCCGGTTAACCGGTCGGTGGTGGAGAAATTCGGCAATGACTGGACCAAAGTCGGCAACCTGGTGGGTAACGGTGCGTTTAAACTGCAAGAGCGGGTGGTCAATGAGAAACTGGTGCTGACGCCAAATGAACACTATTGGGATCACGCGCATACCGTGCTGACCAAAGTGACCTTTGTGCCGATCAACCAGGAGTCCAACGCCACCAAGCGTTATCTGGCCGGCGACATCGATATCACTGAGTCCTTCCCGAAAAACATGTACCAGAAGTTGCTGAAAGATATCCCGGACCAGGTTTATACCCCGGATCAGCTCGGTACCTATTATTACGCCTTCAATACCCAACGTGCGCCGACCAACGATGTGCGAGTGCGTAAAGCGCTGTCGTATGCGATCGACCGTAAAATTATCGCCGAAAAAGTGCTGGGCACCGGTGAGAAGCCGGCCTATCACTTCACGCCGGACGTGACCGCCGGGTTCAAACCGGAAGTGAGCCTGATGCAGCAGCAATCGCAGGCGGAATTGAATGCGCAGGCCAAGGCGTTGATGCAGGCCGCCGGCTACGGCCCAAATAATCCGCTGAAACTGACGCTGTTGTACAACACTTCGGAAAGCCATCAGAAAATCGCGATTGCCGTGGCGTCGATGTGGAAGAAAACGCTGGGGATTGACGTCAAGCTGCAAAACCAGGAATGGAAAACCTATATCGACAGCCGCAACACCGGTAATTTCGACGTAGTGCGCGCGTCCTGGGTGGGCGATTACAACGAGGCATCGACCTTCCTGTCTCTGCTGAGCTCTTCCCACAGCGGCAACATCGCCAAATTCAAGAGCGCCAGGTATGACAACCTGCTGGCACAGGCCAGCCGGGAAACCAACGCAAAGGCCCTGACGGCGGATTACAATAAAGCGGAACAGATCATTGCGGAACAGGCGCCGATCGCGCCAATTTACCAGTACACCAACGGTCGCCTGATCAAGCCTTGGGTAAAAGGCTACCCGATCACCAACCCGGAGGACGTGGCCTACAGCCAGACAATGTATATTTTGCAGCATTGATCAGCCGCGTTTGCTACGTATTTTCACCAGACCCCGCTAATGGCGGGGTTTTATTTTTGTGGCGGAACTATGGCGGTTATGGCGCCACAAACAACGCCCTACGCGCAATGGCGGATGGAAATACGCAAGACACATCGTGCGCGCAGCCGGGGACGATCAGTAACTGACGTTTGGCGCCAGGTGCGATAAAACGCCGATCGTAAGCCGCATAGGCGATGCCGCGTTGCAGACGGTAGGGGCCCTGAGCCTGCGCGGCGCAGGATTTGTCGAGTATTTTGTAGAAGGCGCCGGGCGCGTTGCCGGTATCTTTTCCTCCCTCAATATAAGTGATGTCCGCTGCGGCATAGCGCTGACGCACCGTCTCGCGGGTTTGGCCATGAAAAGCGGGGATATCTTCCATACCGTATTTCCAGTGGTTTAGGGTTGGGCACGAGTCGGTGTTAACTTCCGTCCAGGTAAAGTCGCAATCTTTTTCCTGACGGCAACTGAGCCAGTCGACAACCGGCCGCGGGCGCAGGCGATCGAAGTAAAGCCAACTGCCGGGGTCGGAAACGACATAGCGCACGCTCACGCCGGTGGGCGGTTCCGCAAACCCGACATAATGCTGCACGAACTGCGCGCCGGCGGAAAACCCAGCGACAGTGACCAGCCGCAACTGCGGCCATTTGATTTTCAGTTCGGCGATCAATTGGTCAAGCGCGGAAAATGAGCTGACGTTTGAGTGCAAACTCAACCCGCCGTCTATCCAGGAACTGCAACTCCACAAGGCATCACCCGGCTGCGCCGCAGGGAGGCCGGGTGAGTGGCAGCGCCGGGCCTGAGCGGCGGGAACCGGATAGAGCGGAGCAACCAGTAAAGTATCGTCGATTTTACCTGCCAGTCGTGCCGCTTTTAGCGCCGCAGCCAGCGTTTTCCCGGCATCTCTGGGGTGGCCGTGCAGCACGATTAAAGCGGAATTCGGTGTTCGGCCGTGGGTTTTTGCGACGTAGTAAGGCAAATTACCCGCCGAGTCGCTGAGCTTGAGTCGATAGGCATCAGCGATACCCTCGAGCGGGCCCTGTGCGGCAAACAGCGGATAGAATGGCGCAGCAGCAAGCGTCAAAATAGAGGCTAACAGTAATGTCGATGCGTATTTCATGGGTACCAGGCTGAACGTTGGTCGTTATTCACCCATGTTAGCGCATAAGGTGCGAGTCAGGGGTAAGCATCAAGCGGCTTTATCTTTGAGTCGCAAAACATTAACGCTAGACTCTGGTGTAACTGAAAAGCGAAGGGGATAAGGAATGGATGTCATTGAGGGGCGCGAGTTACAGGTTCCTGATGCGGTGTATGCCTACCAGCTAGACGGCAAAGGTGGCGTAACATCGATTGACTACGATGATAAAATCACCTGCGATGAGCCTTGCTGGCTGCATCTGGATTATGCGCACCCGGCCAGCGCCGAATGGCTGAACACTACGCCGCTGTTGCCGGATGCGGTAAGAGAAGCGTTATCAGGGGAAAGCTCACGCCCGCGGGTCAGCCGTCTGGGCGATGGCACCATGATCACGTTGCGCAGTATTAATTTCAACGCCAACTCACGGCCGGATCAGTTGGTGACCATCCGCGTTTACTTGACCGATAAACTGATCGTCTCCACCCGGCACCGTAAGGTGTACTCTATCGATCAGGTGGTGAACGATCTGCAAAGCGGCGCCGGGCCGACCAACAGCGGCAACTGGCTGGTGGAGGTTTCCGATGCGTTGAACGATCACACCAGCGATTTTATCGAGGATCTGCACGATAAGATCATCGATCTGGAAGATGCGCTTTTGGAGCAGCAAATCCCGGAGCGCGGGCAGTTGGCGCTGATCCGCAAACAACTGATTGTGTTGCGCCGTTACATGGCACCGCAGCGCGACGTATTTTCCCGGCTGGCAAGCGAGCGGTTGCCCTGGATGAACGATGACGATCGACGCCGTATGCAAGATGTTGCCGACCGGCTGGGGCGCGGTCTGGACGATCTGGATGGCAGCATTGCGCGTACCGCGATCCTTTCCGATGAAATTACCACCGTGATGGCTGATGCCATGAACCGCCGAACTTACACCATGTCGCTACTGGCAATGGTATTTTTGCCCACCACGTTTTTGACCGGACTGTTCGGCGTTAACCTGGGCGGCATTCCCGGCGGGGGCAATCCCTTTGGTTTTGCCACGTTTTGCCTGATGCTGACGGGGTTGGTGCTCGGCGTGGCCTGGTGGTTGAAACGCAGCCGCTGGCTGTAGCCAAAAAAGCGCGAAAACCCGGTTAACATTGAGCGATATCAACTTTTGCCGGGCGGAAATGGGGCATGATCTCTCTCGCAGGTGAATGCAACGTCAAGCGATGGGCGTTGCGCTCCATAATTGTCTTACTTTCTTATTATTTAGAATTGCTGCATAGCACATTGATTCATACGATGCCGGTCTAACCACCGGCATTTTTTTGTCTGCAGTTTACCGTCTTCAGGCCGCGCTTTCGTCCCAGAAACTGGCCTCGATTTTATGCCCGTCCAGATCGCGAACAAAGCACCCGTAATAGGCTTCGCCATAGTGTGGTCGTGATCCTGGGGCTCCTTCATCTTTCGCGCCGGCCTGCAGCGCCAGCCGGTAAAACTCATTGACCTGCTGCTTGCTGGTGGCGAAAAAGCCTACGTGCACGCCGTTACCGGTAGAGGCGGGTTGGTTATCGATCGGCACTTGCAACCAGAATTCCGGGTAATCACGGCCATAGCCAATAGCGCCGGGGTGTTCCAGCACTCGCCGGCAGCCCAATGCGGAGAGCGTACTATCGTAAAACTCTGCGGCGGCATCGAAATGATTGGTACCCAGGGAAACGTGGGATAAGCAGGGGGTAATGTTCATCGGCAATCTCCTTATGACTGTATGAATACACAGTATAGAGGAAAGGCGGCGCTGTCCGATAAATTATGCTGAAATTGTGAGCAGGATCGAAAACTGTCGGGAGGAAAGAACGCCGCCCGCAGATAACGGGCGGCGCCAGGGCTTACTTGATTTCGAGGACGTTTAAACGCTCCAGCGCCGGTGCAGTTTCGTCTGCATCCTCCGGCTGCCAACCGATCGGTTGCATTGGAATATCTTCGCGATCAAAGGCCAGATCGCCACCGCCTACCACTTCGCTGCCGTGGTGAATGCCTTTGAAATCAAAAAGGTTGTAATCGCTCAGGTGTGAAGGCACCACGTTTTGCATTGCGCTGAACATGGTTTCCAGACGGCCCGGATAGCGTTTATCCCAATCGCGCAGCATGTCGCCAATCACCTGACGCTGCAGGTTGGGCTGTGAACCGCACAGGTTACACGGAATAATGGGGAATTCTTTGGCCACCGAGAAACGCTCGATATCCTTTTCACGGCAATAGGCCAGTGGGCGGATCACCACATGTTTGCCATCGTCGCTCATCAGCTTGGGTGGCATGCCTTTCAGCTTGCCGCCGTAGAACATATTGAGGAACAGCGTTTGCAGAATGTCGTCACGGTGGTGGCCAAGGGCAATCTTGGTCGCGCCCAGTTCGGTGGCGGTCCGGTAAAGAATACCGCGGCGCAGGCGTGAACACAGTGAGCAGGTCGTTTTGCCTTCAGGGATCTTGTCCTTGACGATGCTGTAGGTGTTTTCCTCGACAATCTTGTATTCCACCCCCAGACTTTCCAGATAAGCGGGCAAAATATGCTCGGGGAAGCCCGGCTGTTTCTGGTCGAGGTTGACCGCCACCAGCGAGAAGTTCACCGGCGCGCTTTGTTGCAGGTTGCGCAGGATTTCCAGCATGGTGTAGCTGTCTTTGCCGCCGGACAGGCAGACCATGATGCGGTCGCCTTCTTCAACCATGTTGAAATCGGCGATCGCCTGGCCTACGTTGCGACGCAGACGTTTTTGCAATTTGTTGAGGTTGTACTGCTCTTTTTGACTAACGGTTTGTTTTTCTGACATTTAAATCGTGCTCGTTTTCAATTGGGGGCACTATGGGGGCATGACATATAGACCGCGAGTTTAACATTCAACAGGCGGTTTGGGTCATTATTCATTTCTGCCCTGTTTGCACCCGAGGCCTGAAGACCCTATGCGCATATCATGCTCCATCTGGTTTGCGATAAAAATGGGTTCGCGCCCGCAGACAACAACCAGCAGGCAAAAGTATGTCGCGTATGGTACGGATTACGCCGCCGAATGCCAGCGAGTTTTATGCATGAGCTCCAGGCATGGCCCAATGAGGAGCAAAAGCCGTCTTTTTACTTCGTTTGATGTTCTTCAGCCAGATCGAAACCAATCAGTGTCTGCTCGGTTTTTACGCCCGGCATCATCTGATGCAGCCCCTTGATCAACTCTTCACCGGCATCAAACAACGCCTGTAACGGCATGGCCGGCAGGCTCTCCAGAATAAACCACATCTTGCCGGCATCTGCGTTCAGCCGGGTTCTTATCCCCTGGCGCCAGTTCCAGCGACGGCAAGTTACGCCCAGATCGTCGCGCCAGACGACTTCTCCCGGTTCCGGTGATTCATGTGCCACTTCACCGTCTTTCACCGTATCAAACAGTTCGCTTCCGTCGGCAACCACCAACCTGGGTTGCCCGACATAGGCTTCAATATTTTCCCCGCCAACGGGAATGGCATAGCGAATGCTGATGGCATTATAGAGGTCAACTACGGGGTCGATACCGGGTAGCGAGCCGTCTCGAATGACCCGTTTGCGCAGTGCTTCTGCAGAGCAGGGGGTGCGCTTGGGTTTGGCGCCGAATCGGGTAAATACCTCACCCCAGGCGGCAAGATGAGCCTCAGCCCAGGGGGCATCACCCGCAGAAATAGAATGACAAGCCTGTTCCAAAGCCTGGCCGGCAATCCTCGGGTTGATAATGGGCGCGGCTTCAACCGCAATGCTTAAGGCTCTGAAGCCGGGGGCCACGGAGGAGACTTTGGGATCGATTGACGGAAGAACTGAAAACATCTGATAATCCTATAATGACTAATTTATTTCATGGTAATGACTAATGACCAATAAAGTCAATATATCGACCGAGCACGGCGCGGACATTCAAACTGTCAATGAAGCGGTTTCAAGCACCATCAAACAGCACCGCAAAGACAAGAAATTGACGCTTGATGAGCTATCACGCAGGGCGGGCGTCAGCAAAGGGATGCTGGTGGAAATCGAGAAAGGAACCGCGAATCCGAGCATTGCCATATTGTGCAAAATAGCGGCGGCGCTGGGCCTGTCTGTCGCCGATATCGTTAATGTCACCGATGCGCCCTCCGCTTATCTTATCGATAAAAAAGATATACCTACATTGTGGACGGGTGACTCGGGCGGAACGGCCCGTTTGCTGGCGGGGACGCGTGGGCCGAATATGATTGAGCTGTGGCGCTGGGAGATGTTTCCTGATGAGCTGTTTGCCTCCTCGGGCCACCCTCAAGGTACCTTCGAGCTGTTGCATGTTGAGCAGGGCGTTCTCCACCTGAAGGTGGGGAGTACCGAGATGATTGTTCCTGAGGGTGCTTCTGCCGTCGCCAGCACCGATGTGCCGCATCATTATTCAAATCAGGGTGAGGGGAAATTGATCTTCACCATGACCGTGGCCGAACTTCACTCCTGACAGATTGCCGGTTTGCCGGGTGTTATCCCAAGAGCGCGTCCGTGTAAGGGGTCATATGGCAGGGGGGATTATGCGTAAATTCTTGCAGGCCGGGTTATTGCTTTGTTTTGCGTCGTTTGCGGCCCACGCCGCAGAGTGCTGCATTTTCTTGCAGCAACCGTCGTTGTTACAGGTAAAAACCCATCTCAGTGGTGACGCTAACTATAAGCGGCTGCTGCAGGACGCCGACAGCGCGATGCAAAAACCCTTGCTCAGCGTCACCGACAAAGGTTTGACTCCCCCCAGCGGCGACAAGCACGATTACCTGAGTCTCGGTGCCTACTGGTGGCCGGATGCCGGCAAAGCGAACGGGTTGCCCTGGGTGCGCCGCGATGGGCTTGTGAATCCGGCCAGTAAAAACGAGCAGAGTGATGGCGTGCGGCTGGCGGAGTTCACTCAGCGGGTACAGGTTCTGACGTTGGCGGGTTATTTCTCCGGGCAACAACGCTATAGCGACAGGGCGATCGCGTTGATCCGCGCCTGGTTTATCAACCCGCAAACGCGGATGAACCCGAACCTCAACTACGCACAGGGTATTCCAGGGCGCGACAGCGGCCGCGGTAACGGCATTCTGGACGGGCGTTATTTCGCCACCCGGATTGTTGACAGCCTGCTGCTGTTGCGCCAGACGCCAGGCTGGACGCTGGACGATGAAAGTCGGACGCGGCAATGGTTTGGCCGCTACCTCGATTGGCTACTGCACAGCCCCGCCGGTAAACAGGAAGCCGCCGCGAAGAATAACCACGGCAGTTGGTACGCCGTTCAGGTGGCGGGGATTGCCGCCTGGCTCGGGCGTGATGACGTGGTGCGGGAGATGGCGACGCTGACGCAGGATAAGCTTGATTTACAACTCGCCGTTAACGGTTCGCAGCCGCAAGAATTGTTGCGCACCCGTTCGTTCCATTACAGCTATTTCAATCTGCAGGCGTTGGTGCTGATGGCTGGGGTGGCGCAGCGCCAGGGCATTGACTTGTGGCATTACCGCTCGACGCAAGGCAGTTCGTTGTTGGCGGCGTTGGATTTTATGGCACCTTACGCTGATGCAGGGCGGAAATGGCCCTATCCAAGCCTTGATCGGGTTGGGGTGCGCATCGTGCCGCTGTTGATTCAGGCGGATAGCCTAATGAAAATAGATCGTTACCAGCCGGTGATCGAGAAGGTGCGGTTCGATGTTGCGCAATGGCAGGGAAAAGAAAACTATGTGCGCGGTGCGGTAAAAGAAGCGCAGCGGCAAAGCTGGCTGGAAGCAGGGCGCGAACCGATCGCGCCCTGAAGGGGAACTTACTCGGCGGACGATTGTTCCGTCTTGCCGGCCAACATACTGAGGAAGTCGTACTTCTCTTTCAACTCTTTCTCGGCGGCCTGGTACAACGCGCTGGCGACCTCCGGTTGCTGTGAGTTCAGGCGGCGGAAGCGCTGCTCTTTCAGCAGGGTTTCGGTCAGATCGCTGTTTGGCGGTCGAGAGTCCAGCGCCAGCGCGGGTTTACCCTGGTCGGCGCGGCGGGGATCGAAACGGTACAGCGGCCAGAAACCGGTAGCGGTCAGCTGTTTCATCTGATCGTGGCTAAGTGCCAGATCGTAACCGTGCTCTTCGCAGGGGCTGTAGGCGATAATCAGTGACGGGCCCGGATAGGCCTCCGCTTCCTGAATGGCCTTCACCGTCTGGTTGAGCTGCGCACCCAGGGAGATCTGCGCCACATACACATGGCCATACATCATCATGCTGACACCCAGATCCTTGCGTGCCTTGCGTTTGCCGTGCTCGCCGAACTTGGTGACCGCCCCGAGCGGCGTGGCTTTCGACTGTTGGCCGCCGGTGTTGGAGTAACACTGGGTATCCAGCACCAGCACGTTGACGTTCTCGGTCAGGCTAAGGACGTGGTCCAATCCGCCAAAACCAATATCGTAGGCCCAGCCGTCGCCGCCAATCAGCCAGATGGATTTATCCACCAGATAATCGGCGTCGGTCGCCAACTGGCGGGCGTCGTTACCCTCGATTTGCGTCAACAAGCCGCGCAATTCAGCGATCTGTCGGCGGCGCGGTTCCGGTGCGACGTCGATCATCTGCAACGCGTTGACCAACGGCTCAGGCAGTTGCGGCGCCAGCGTATTCAGCAACCGCAGTACGCGGCTACGGTGCTGATCGACCGTCAACCTGAAGCCCAGACCAAATTCGGCGTTATCTTCGAACAGCGAGTTGGCCCACGCCGGGCCGCGGCCTTCGGCGTTGGTGGTGTAAGGCGTGGTCGGCAGATTGCCGGCGTAAATGGATGAACAGCCGGTGGCGTTGGCAATCAGCAACCGGTCGCCATAGAGCTGGGTCAGCAGCTTGATGTAGGGTGTTTCGCCACAGCCGGAACAGGCGCCGGAGTATTCGAACAGCGGCGAGATCAACTGCGAAGTGCGGATGTCGATGCGTTCTATCTGCGCTGGGTCAATCTCCGGCAACTGCAGGAAGAAATCGTAATGCTGCTTTTCCACCTCAAGATTATCGAGGCGCGAAGCCATGTTGATCGCCTTGATGTCCGGGTTCTGGCGGTCTTTCGCCGGGCACACCTCTACGCACAGGTTACAGCCGGTACAATCTTCCGGCGCGACTTGCAGCACATACTTCTGCCCGCGCATGTCACGCGCTTTGACATCCAGCGACTGCAAGCTGGCGGGGGCGTGCTCCATCGCCTGCGGTTGCACCACTTTGGCGCGGATGGCAGAGTGCGGGCAAGCGGCGACGCAGTGGTTGCATTGGGTGCAGAGATCCGGCTGCCAGAGCGGGATCGTCTCGGCGATATTGCGTTTTTCCCATTGGGTGGTGCCGACCGGCCAGGTGCCGTCCGGCGGGAAGGCCGAGACCGGCAGCGCATCGCCCAGCCCGGCCAGCATCGCGGCGGTAACGGTTTTGACAAAATCGGGGGCGGCATCCGAGACTACCGGTGGGCGCAGCGGGCTGCCGGCGTTGACCGGTTGCAGCGGGATCTCAATCAGCGCATCCAGCGTGGCATCCAGCGCCTGCCAGTTGCGTTCGACGATCTCCTGGCCCTTGCTGCTGTAGCTGCGGGCGATAGCGTCCCGCAGTTGCTGCAGCGCCACGTCGCCCGGCAGAATTTGCGTCAGTTGGAAAAATGCCATCTGCATAACGGTATTGATGCGCGCGCCGAGTTGGCATTCGCGCGCCAGTTTTGCCGCGTTGATAATATAGAAACGCGCCTGGCGCTGTTGCAGCACCGCCTGAACCTCCTGCGGCAGCCGTGACCATGCCTCATCGGCCCCGTACGGCGTATTGAGCAGGAAGATGCCGCCGGGTTTCAGCCGTTCCGCCATCTGGTAGGTATCGATAAACTGCAGTTGATGGCAACCGACGAAGTCTGCGCGGCTGACCAAATAGGCCGAATTGATGGGCTGTTCGCTGACGCGCAGGTGAGAAACCGTCAGGCCGCCGGCCTTCTTCGAGTCGTAGACGAAATACCCTTGCGCGTACATCGGCGTGCTGTTGCCGATGATTTTGATATTGTTCTTGGTGGCGGATACGGAGCCGTCGCTGCCCAGACCGTAGAACAACGCTTCCAGCGAAGCGCGCGGCGGTAGGGTTTCTTCGCTGAGCGGCAGGGAAAGGCCGGTCACATCGTCGAAAATGCCGACGGTGAAGCGCGGGCGCTGCCTGGCAAGTTGCAGTTCGTTGAATACCGCCAACGCACAGTCCGGCCCAAACTCCTTCGAGGACAAGCCGTAACGGCCACCGATCACCATCGGCATGTCCGCGCGTTCGCCACGGCTGAAGGCCTCGGCCAGTGCGGTCATCACATCCAGATACAGCGGTTCCGCCAGCGCGCCCGGCTCTTTGGTGCGGTCCAGTACGGCGATTTTCCGGGCACTTTCCGGCAGCACGCTGAGCAGATGCCGAGCGGAGAAGGGCCTGAACAGCCGTACTTTCAGCACGCCGACCTTTTCACCGCGCGTTAACAGGGCATCAATCGCTTCTTCGCAGGTGCCGATAGCGGAACCCATCAGGATCACTACGCGTTCGGCCTGGGGGTGGCCGTAATATTCAAAGGGTTGATATGCCCGCCCGGTGACCTGCGCGAATTTGTCCATCGCATCAATCACATGCTGGCAGGCGCTGTCGTACCAGGGATTAGTGGCTTCACGCGACTGGAAATAAGTATCCGGGTTAGCGGAAGTACCGCGCACCACCGGGTGGTCCGGTGACAAGGCACGGCTGCGATGGGCGTCAATCGCTTCCTGCGGCAGCATCTGACGCAGGGTATCGTCGCTTAACGGCACGATTTTGTTGATTTCGTGCGAGGTGCGGAAACCATCGAAAAAATGAATAAACGGCAGGCGGCTGTTGAGGGACGCCGTTTGGGATATCAACGCAAAGTCTTGCGCTTCCTGGACGCTACTGGCGCACAGCATGGCGCAGCCGGTCTGGCGTATGGCCATTACGTCGGAATGGTCGCCGAAGATCGACAGCGCATGGGTCGCCACGGTACGCGCGGCGACGTGCAACACAAACGGCGTCAGTTCACCGGCCAGCTTGTACAGCGTCGGGATCATCAGCAGCAGGCCCTGCGATGAGGTGAATGAGGTCGACAACGCGCCGGTTTGCAGCGCACCGTGCACGGTGGCGATGGCCCCGCCTTCGGACTGCATTTCCATCACGCGCGGCACGTCTCCCCAGATGTTTGGGCGGCCGTCGCCGGACCAGGCATCCGCCTGTTCCGCCATGGTTGAACTGGGGGTGATCGGGTAGATGGCAATCACTTCGCTGGTGCGATAGGCGACGGAAGCGACTGCATTATTACCATCTGTAGTAATCATCGACTTTACCTTTCATTGCTCAAAAAGCTGCAAAAGTTGCCTCTCGCAGTAATTAACAAAGTCTAGCAGAGGGATATATTGGCCCTTTATCGCGTTTGTGTGGCGGGCGAAAAAACAACAGAGCGCACGCGCGAGGTAATATTTTCGGTAAAAATTGTTTTCAAACGGAGAATTAGCCGGGTGGTTTAACGACAATTTATTCGCGACGCGCCATACTGGTGAACGTGTTCACTTACAGAAGAAAAAACGATGAGCGGATTTATCTATTTGACCATGGCGATTGTTGCGGAAGTGATCGCCACCACCATGTTGAAAGCCTCTGAAGGCTTTACCCGACTGTGGCCCTCGCTGGTGGTTGTCGTGGGCTACGCCGTGGCGTTCTGGGGGTTGTCAATGGTGGTGAAAACCATGCCGCTGGGGATAGTCTATGCTATCTGGTCGGGCATGGGCATTGTTCTGGTGTCGATAGCGGCCGTATTCGTCTATCAGCAAAAGCTGGATCTGCCTGCGGTGATCGGCATGGTATTAATTATTGCCGGCGTACTGGTGATTAATTTACTGTCGAAAACGGCGGCGCATTGATTGTTATTTTAATGTGAGAATAGCCAGCGTGACATTCAGTGACGCTGGCTGAATCATTCAGGAACAAATAACGAAAAATAAGGGACTGTTGTACCCAGCCAATTTCAAATTAAGGCCAATGCAGCTAATGCCCGAATGTCGCGGATGTTTTAACCCGTAGCAGAGGCCGGCAATATCTCCCGCTCCGGTAGCTAAAAATTCGCAGCAGCCCAAGATCCCCACCTCCGCCTTGCTCGCCAGCAAGATTTAAAACTTTGGTTGTCACTGCGCCTCGCCACCGCGACGCCGTTGCCTGCAAACCCGCAGTACGTCACCGACCCTCGGTGCCGGCATGGCATCGGAGCTAAAGAAATTCCGTAACGATAATAATGGCGATTTTGTTCAAATAAACGCCAAATAATTGCAGGAATATATTTCCATAATTAATTTATCAGGCTAAATTAAACAGGTTTGCATCAAAGATAACTGAACGTGTCCGCATTTAAAGTGACGCGGGTTATCAGCAATGGCGATTTTACACAGCGCAGTTCCGGGTTCAGGAGTGAAATAATGCAAAAATCAACGTGGCTGCTTGCCGGCGCCGTACTGCTTTTGGCCGCATGTAGCAGCAAGAGTGAAGAACCAGTTCAGCAGGGCAACAGCGCAAGAATCAATACGTTACAGACCAGCGCCAACTGCGCCAGCGTTGGCGGCATCACTACCGTGGCTCATAATTTAAACGGTGAAGCGGTAAGAATGTGCCAGATGCCGAACGGTAAGCAGTGTGAGGAGTGGACCCTGGGTAAAGGGGCTTGCTCGACCGCCGGTTAACAAGAAAGAACACCAGGCCGATCACACAGCCTGGTGAACAGGGATCACTGCACCCAGTCTCGCAGGGTATATACCAGGACATGGTCGCCGCCGCTCAGCGTTAACTGCTGAGCGTTGAGGCTGATTTTTGCCCCTTTTTCCAGCACTGCGCTGAGAGTCTGATCCCACTGATTGCGTTGCGCATCGGTGCACAGCATCCGCGTTGAGGCCAGGTTTTTCACCGTCAGCACGCCGTTTTGCAACTGACCGCTGCCAAAGAAGCGGTTACACATCGCGCCGGAAACATGCATTTTTTCACCGAACTCAATGCTCGGGGCGTTACCGGGCTGCGGCTTCACCGCAACGCCGTCCACGCTTTGCAGCACGAAATTGTGATGTAACAGGTCGTCTTCCGTGACCGTTTTACCGCTCTGGCTCATTCCACACCCCGTTAATAACAGCGCTGCTAACGCCATCGGCAGGCACTTTTTCATGCGTTTCCCTCACTAAAAAATCAGGCGTTAAGCTGATTAGGGCAATTTTCACCGCGATCCAACTGATTGACGTTTTTCAGCGTGGTTTCCGAGATGCTGGTCAGCGCCTCTTCTGTCAGGAAAGCCTGGTGACCGGTGAACAACACATTGTGGCAGGCTGACAGGCGACGGAATACGTCATCTTGAATCACGTCATTGGATTTGTCTTCGAAGAACAAGTCGCGTTCATTTTCATATACGTCCATCCCCAGCGCGCCGATTTTCTGTTGCTTCAGCGCGTCAATTGCCGCCGAGGAGTCAATCAGGCCGCCACGGCTGGTGTTGATGATCATGACACCGTCCTTCATCATCGCAAAAGCGTCGGTATTCAGCAGGTGATGGTTTTCCGGCGTCAGCGGGCAGTGCAGGGTGATCACGTCCGATTGCGCGTACAGCGTTTTCAGATCGACATATTCTGCGCCCAACTCCAGCGCTTGCTCGCTTGGATAGGGATCGTAAGCCAACAGTTTCATGCCGAACCCTTTCAGGATACGCATGGCTGCCACGCCAATTTTACCGGTGCCGATCACCCCAGCGGTGCGATTATGCATGTTGAAGCCGATCAGCCCCTCGAGCGAGAAGTTGGCGTCGCGGGTACGTTGGTAGGCGCGGTGGATGCGTCGGTTAAGACACATCATCATCCCCACGGCGTGCTCCGCCACCGCCTCCGGAGAATAAGCCGGTACGCGGACCACTTTGATGCCCAATTCTTTGGCGGCGTCCAGGTCCACATTGTTGAAACCGGCGCAACGCAGGGCCAGGATTTCAACCCCCAGCGCCGCCAGCTCTTCAAGCACTTCACGGCTGCCGTCGTCATTGACGAAAATGCACACCGCTTTGCAACCGGCGGCAGTTTTGGCGGTTTTCTTGCTGAGCAGGAAGTCGAAGAACTCCAGTTCATAACCAAACTGTTGATTCACCAGTTCGAGATATTTACGGTCGTACTGTTTGGTGCTGTATATCGCCAATTTCATCGTGGTTTCTCCCGCGTGATTTTGTGACGAATTTAACAGATTTTAGTAAATTCTACAATTGGTTAGCTTATGTTCGGTATGGGTAAAACGCTTTGTTGGGGGCAGGATTAAGAGTAGCGGAAGGGCGCGGGGGGCGAGGTAAAAAAATCCCCACGGGGGTGGGGAATGGCTTCTCAAGTACAGTAAGCTCGCGGCTGACTTTTGTTAGAATGCTTGCAAGACTATTAATGAACAACCGCAACTACAATAACAAAAGTCTGAAACATATATTATTCACATTATGAATATGTAACTAAAGTCTACAAGGGTAGCATCGATGACTGGAAAACCGCCTGAACAGGCGTTACCGGTGCTATCGACTTCACCCTATGTTAAATTCGTGCCATCATTATTGCCAATTCAGGCATAGACTTACCCTTAAATGGCGTTCGGTTTGGGGGGATAATGCCTAACTCAGGAATGAAGCAATCATTTAATGACTAAGCGATTGAAAGTATTCATAGGGATTGTGACAGGTATTGTGATCCTGCTGCTGGCGCTGTGGCAAACCCTGCCGCGCTGGCTGCCGCGCGTGCTTGCTCATTGGCTGCCGCAGGGCAGTCAGTTGGTTTTGCAGGGTAAACCGCGGTGGCAGCAGGGTGCCTTGCAACTGGATGGCGCCCGGTTTACCGCACAGGATTGTTTGCTGGCCGCCGTCGGGCCGACCCGGTTGACTTATCGGCAGGGGCGCTGGCAACTGATCGGCGACAAACTCAGCATTGATAGCGCCTGTTTATCAAAGTTGCCTGCCGGCGACGCCAACAGCGCTCCTCTGGCGCTTGATAAGTTGCAAAAACAGCTGCCGTTGCTGGATGTCACCATCAATGATTTCACGGTAATCCCGTGGCAACACTACGCCGGAAAGCTGCAATTGCAAGCTTCTGCTGGCGGCCAGCACCTGCTGTACCAGGGGAAGAACCTCAGCGTCGAAGCCGTGCTGGATAAACATCAGCAGTTGACGCTGAACAGCATGACGCTTACCCCGCCCAACAGCCCGCAACCCCTGCATTTGACCGGCAAGATTGCCATTCCGCTGGATTTGGACAGCCTGCCTGCGCAGGGCGCGTTGCAGGGCGAGATGCAAACCGGTTATCTCGAAAAGCCGTTGCTGCTCGATATGCGCTGGCAACAGCAGCAAGGCGTGTTGACGCTGACGGAAAAGGGCGACGATAAGCCGCTGGTGACGTTACCCTGGGAAATCACCCCGCAGCAGGTCAGCATCAATCAAGGCGAGTGGCGTTGGCCCTACAGCCAGCAGCCGCTTAACGGCGGGCTGAACGTGGCGTTGCACGACTGGAGCAAGGGGCTTGATGAAACCCAAATCAGCGCTCGTTTGAATGTGATTACCGCCGGCCACAATGGTAAAGGCAATGCAGTGTTGACGCTGGGGCCGGGCAAGGTCGGATTGATCGACAGCGATCTGCGTTTCCAACTGACCGGCCAGGCGAATCTGGCCGATTTTTCCATGACCGCCTCTATTCCCGGCATTCTCAGTGGCACTATCCTTAATCCCACTCTGGTTTTGCAGCCAGGGTCGTTGCTACGCCTGTGGGGCAACGCCTCGCCGGAAATGAAACTGGAAGAGGCGCGCTTGCCGCTGGCCGGCGTCAAGGTTACCGCCGGCGGCATTACCGGCCGCCTGCAGGCCATCATCAACGCCAGCGACAGCTACTGGGGCCGCTTTAAACTGCATCTGGACGGTAAAGCGCAGGATTTTTGGCCGGACCACGGCAATTGGCAATGGCGCTATTGGGGGAAGGGACAGTTACCGCCGTTGCAGGCGGCCTGGGACGTTGCTGGCAGCGGCAGTTGGCAGGACACGACGATTGTTCTCGATCGTCTTTCCACCGGTTTTGACAAGCTGAAGTACGGCCTGGTGACGGTGGATGGGCCGCGTCTCAGCCTTGGCCAGCCACTGCGCTGGCAGCGTGGCGAGCAGAACCCGGCGTTCAATGCCGATATACAACTGGTGGCCGGCAAGGTCAGTTTCACGGACGGTGGTCACTTACCCGCGCCGGTGCTGGCGTTGCAGCTTAAAGGTACGACGCCGGACAGCTTCCAGTGGCAGGGCAAATTGCAGGCGGAACAGATTGGGCCCATCGCCTTGCATGGCCGTTGGGACGGCGAGCGGCTGCGCGGCGAAGGCTGGTGGCCGAAACAATCGCTGAAAGTATTCCAGCCGTTGATCTCGCCGGATCTCAATATCAAACTGCGCGACGGCGAGTTTTATGCTCAGTCGGCCTTTTCCGCCGCCCGCGTACAGGGCTTTGAAGCCGGTGGCCACTGGGTCGTGAACAATGGCGGCATGTGGCTGAAAGACGGTGAGATGAGCGGTCTGGATTTTGTCATGTCCTACCGATTGAAAAATCATTTGTGGCAGTTGGGCGCCAAAGGGCCGGTGACGCTGCGTATCAAGTCATTCAGCAATCTGTTCGAAATGCAGAATATCACGGCCGATCTTCAGGGCTTTTATCCCTACAGCGAGCCGGCGCCGTTAACGTTGAGCAATGTCGGCCTGGATGTGCTGAACGGGCATATCAGCCTGTCGGCGTTGCGGATGCCGCAACATGATGCTGCGGTGCTGAAGCTGGATAAAGTGGATCTGAGCGCGCTGTTTACCGCCTTGAAGCCAAAACAGCTTGCCATGTCCGGCAAGGTCGACGGTGAGCTGCCTCTGTACCTCAATCACCCCAAATGGCTGGTGCGCAATGGGTGGATAGCCAATGCCGGCATGCTGACGCTGCGGCTGGACAAAGACATGGCTGATGCTATCGGCAGCAATAATCTGGCGACCGGGGCGGCGATAGACTGGCTGCGCTACATGGAGATCAACCGTTCGCGGGCCAGTGTCGATCTCGACAATTTGGGCGAACTGACGCTAAAAGCGCACATTGACGGGCTTAACCCGCAAAAAAGTGCCAAACGTGAGGTTATCCTGAACTATACCCATCAGGAAAACGTGTTTCAGCTATGGCGTAGTCTGCGCTTTGGCGACAATTTACAGGAGTGGCTAGAGCAGGCCCTCTCAAAACCCGGGGAACAACCATGAAAATCATCAGCGGGCCCTTGCTGGTCGCCGTATTGGGCACTTCTTTGCTGAGCGGCTGCGTGCCGCGCATTGAGGTCGCGACGCCCAAAGACCCGATTACCATCAATATGAACGTGAAGATCGAACATGAAATACACATCAAGGTGGATAAGGACGTCGATAATCTGCTGAAAACCCAAAGCGGTCTGTTCTAGGAGCCAAACCAAAAATGAAAAAACGTTATTTAGGCTTGGTGGGGGTCGCTTGGTTATTCAGCAGTATGGCGATGGCGCTGACGCTGGACGAAGCCAAACAGCAGGGCCGGGTGGGCGAGACGCTCAGCGGCTATATTGCCCCGGTCAAGCAGGACGCCGAAACCCTGGCGCTGGTGAAAAATATTAACGCCGGACGTACCGAAAAATATCAGGAAGTGGCGGACGGCAACCATATCGCCATCGATGAAGTGGCGCGCATGGCCGGGCAGAAGCTGGTGACGCGTGCGCCTGCGGGAGAGTACGTGCGTGGCATTAACGGTCAGTGGTTGAAGAAATAAAAAAGCGCGCCGTTTGGCGCGCAGCGGTAATACAAATCTGGAATTTTTATGAGGGCAGTGCAGGTCTGAAAGGTATTAACGCAGATCGGTAGGGTTCGGCAGGGGCACATTACCCCTGCGAGAAGCATCAGGCGGCGACAACTTGCGCCAGCACGGCTTTGGCATCGGCCTGCGCTTTGGTTGCAACGTCCGGGCCATAGGCGATGCCTTCGGCGAAGACGAACTCAACGTCGGTGATGCCGATGAAGCCCAGGAACAGACGCAGGTAAGGTTCAACCAGATCGGTTGGCGTGCCTTTATGAATGCCGCCGCGGCTGGTCAGGATGATGGCGCGTTTGCCTTTCACCAGACCTTCCGGGCCGTTTTCGGTGTAACGGAAGGTCACGCCGGCACGGGCAATCAGGTCGAAATAGTTTTTCAGCTGAGTCGGGATGTTGAAGTTATACATCGGCGCCGCCATAACGATGGTGTCATTGGCCTGCAGCTCGGCAATCAGTTCGTCCGACAGCGCCAGCGCTTCTTGCTGACGTGGGGTCAGTGGCGTATCGGAAGGACGCAGTGCGCCAACCAGCTCGCCGTCGAGCACCGGGATTGGCTGTGCGGCCAGATCGCGAACGGTAATGGTGTCGTTGCCGTGGGTGTTGGCCCACTGTTCCACGAAGAAATCGGCCAGTTGGTTGGACTGAGAATAACCCGCCAGGATGCTTGATTTGAGAACCAATACTTTGCTCATCGGTAATTCCTTACGTTATGACAGTGACATCAGGACAACGCGTCCCTTGCATGCAGTACACTCTATTCACATTCTTCCAACAGTGATAGCGCAATATTTCGAGATCTTTGTTCGATTTTATTGAATGACCCAATGCCGCTTAAGCAGATGGATTATGGGGAAAAAGCGGCTTGTGATATTCTGAGCGGCTAAAGCTGAAAATGTGCTTACACATCATTAAACCGTTGCTAAACCTTGATACGGCAGCGATGAGACAAGGAATACCGAACGTGAAATCTCCGCTCGCGGCATCCACTGCCCAACTGGGCGAACTGATGCTCCGTGATCAACAACGCCTGCAACGTCGGTTGCAGGGCGCACGAAAAATCAAAAATCCCGATGCTCAGCAGGCGGCCGTCGCTGAAGTCGAAAGTGACATTGCGGCTGCGTTGCAGAAAGTGCAGGCGCGCGCCGCCTCTTGCCCGAAAATCACCTATCCGGAAAACCTGCCGGTCAGCCAGAAAAAGCAGGATATCCTGAACGCGATCCGTGACCATCAGGTAGTGATTGTCGCCGGGGAAACCGGTTCGGGGAAAACCACCCAGTTGCCGAAGATCTGCCTGGAGCTGGGGCGTGGGGTGAAGGGGCTGATCGGCCATACCCAGCCACGGCGCCTGGCGGCGCGCACCGTAGCAAACCGCATTGCCGATGAGCTGGAAACGCCGCTCGGCGGCAGCGTCGGTTATAAGGTGCGCTTTAACGATCAGGTCGGGGAAAATACGCTGGTCAAGCTGATGACCGACGGTATTTTGCTGGCGGAAATCCAGCAGGACCGGCTGCTGATGCAGTACGACACGCTGATTATCGATGAAGCGCACGAACGCAGCCTGAACATCGACTTTATCCTTGGTTATCTGCGCGAACTGTTGCCGAAACGCCCGGATCTGAAAGTCATCATTACCTCGGCAACCATCGATCCGCAGCGTTTTTCGCGCCATTTCAATCACGCGCCGATTATCGAAGTTTCCGGCCGCACTTATCCGGTCGAGGTGCGTTATCGCCCGGTGGTGGACGACGCCGAGGATACCGATCGCGATCAACTGCAGGCGATTTTCGACGCGGTGGATGAACTTGGTCGCGAAGGGCCCGGGGATATCCTGATCTTTATGAGCGGCGAGCGTGAAATTCGCGATACCGCCGATGCGTTGAACCGTCTTGATTTACCGCATACCGAAGTATTGCCGCTGTATGCGCGGCTATCGAACAGCGAACAAAACCGGGTGTTTCAGTCGCATCATGGCCGCCGCATTGTGTTGGCGACCAACGTGGCGGAAACCTCGCTGACGGTGCCGGGCATCAAGTATGTCATCGATCCGGGCACCGCACGCATCAGCCGCTACAGTTTCCGCACCAAGGTCCAACGCCTGCCGATCGAGCCGGTGTCGCAGGCTTCCGCCAACCAGCGTAAGGGCCGCTGTGGCCGCGTGTCGGACGGTATCTGTATCCGCCTGTACTCCGAACAGGATTTCCTGTCGCGGCCGGAGTTTACCGATCCGGAAATCCTGCGCACCAACCTGGCGTCGGTTATCTTGCAGATGACGTCGCTCGGGCTGGGGGATATCGCCGCATTCCCGTTTGTCGAAGCGCCGGACAAGCGCAATATTCTGGACGGCGTGCGCCTTTTGGAGGAGTTGGGAGCGATTAAAACGGCTGAAAACGGCCATTATCAGCTCACTCCGCAGGGCCGCCAACTGGCGCAGTTGCCTATCGATCCGCGTCTGGCGCGCATGGTGCTGGAAGCGCAAAAGAGCGGCAGCGTGCGTGAGGTGATGATCATCACTGCCGCGCTGTCGATCCAGGATCCGCGAGAGCGGCCGATGGACAAGCAGCAGGCGTCGGACGAGAAACACCGTCGCTTCGCCGATAAAGACTCGGACTTCCTGGCCTACGTTAACCTGTGGGACTACCTGAAAGAGCAGCAAAAAGAGCACTCCTCCGGCCAGTTCCGCCGGCTGTGCCGCAATGATTTCCTTAACTACCTGCGGGTGCGTGAATGGCAGGATATCTACACCCAACTGCGCCAGGTGGTGAAAGAGCTGGGGCTGCCGGTTAACAGCGAACCTTCCGATTACCGCAGCGTGCATACCGCGTTGCTCACCGGGTTGCTGTCGCACATTGGCCAGAAGGATGCCGACAAGCAAGAGTTCACCGGGGCCCGCAACGCCCGTTTCTCGATCTTCCCAGGCTCCGGCCTGTTCAAGAAGCCGCCGAAATGGACGATGGTGGCAGAACTGGTGGAAACCAGCCGCCTGTGGGGCCGCATCGCCGCGCGCATCGAACCTGAGTGGATTGAACCGCTGGCCCAGTATCTGGTGAAGCACAGTTACAGCGAACCTCACTGGTCCAAATCCCAGGGCGCGGTGATGGCCAGCGAAAAAGTGACGCTGTTTGGGCTGCCGATTGTCGCCGCGCGGCCGGTCAATTACAGCACTATTGATCCGCTGCTGTGCCGTGAGCTGTTTATCCGTCATGCACTGGTGGAAGGCGACTGGCAGACGCGGCATGCATTCTTCAGCGCCAACCTGAAGCTGCGCGCCGAGGTGGAAGAGCTGGAGCATAAATCGCGCCGCCGTGACATTCTGGTGGATGACGAGACTTTGTTCAGTTTCTACGACCAGCGCATTCCGAGCGATGTGGTGTCCGGGCGTCATTTTGACAACTGGTGGAAAACCGCCGGTAAACAAAAGCCGGACCTGCTCAGTTTTGAAAAAGAGATGCTGATCAAGGACGGCGCCAACAAGGTCAGCGCGCTGGACTACCCGAATGCCTGGCACCAGGGCAATCTCAAACTGCGCCTGACTTACCAGTTTGAACCTGGCACCGATGCCGATGGCGTCACGGTCCATATTCCTCTGCCTATTCTCAACCAGATTGAAGATCAGGGTTTCGAATGGCAGATCCCGGGGATTCGCCGTGAGTTGGTGATTGCGCTGATCAAGTCGCTACCGAAGCCGGTTCGCCGAAACTTTGTGCCGGCGCCGAACTACGCCGAGGCTTTCCTCGGGCGGGTGACCGCGCTGGAGCTGCCGCTGCTGGATGCGCTGGAGCGTGAATTGCGGCGCATGACTGGCGTGACGGTGTCACGAGACGACTGGCACTGGGATCAGGTGCCCGATCATCTTAAAATGACGTTCCGTGTGGTGGGTGAAAATCACAAAACCTTGCTCGAAGGCAAAGATCTGACGGCGCTGAAGCTGCAATTGAAGGACAAAGTGCAGGAGACGCTGTCGGCGGTGGCGGATGATGGGCTGGAACAAAGCAATTTGCATATCTGGAGCTTCGGCAAACTGCCCGAGTTTTATGAGCAGAAACGCGGCGGCTACTCGATGAAAGCCTATCCGGCGCTGGTGGATGAAAAAGACAGCGTGGCGATCCGCCTGTTCGACAGCGAGCAAGAGCAGCAACAGGCGATGTGGCAGGGTACGCGCCGCCTGTTGTTGCTGAATATCCCATCGCCAATCAAGTATCTCCATGAAAAACTGCCCAACAAAGCCAAGCTGGGGCTGTATTTTAACCCTTATGGCAAGGTGTTGGATCTGATCGACGATTGCATCTCGTGCGGTATCGACAAGCTGATCGCCGAACATGGCGGGCCGGTATGGCAGGAAGATAACTTCGCACGCTTGCAAGAGTTGGTGCGAGGCGAGCTGAATGAAACCGTGGTGGGGGTAGCCAAGCAGGTCGAGCAGATCCTGACCACGGTATTTAACATCAACAAGCGGCTGAAGGGCCGGGTGGACATGTCGTTGGCGCTGGCGCTCTCGGATATCAAAACCCAGCTTGGTGGCCTGATTTATCGCGGGTTCGTCACCAACAACGGCTGGAAGCGCCTGCCGGATACGCTGCGTTATTTGCAGGCGATTGAACGCCGGCTGGAGAAGCTGGCGATCGATCCGCACCGCGATCGCGCGCAGATGCTGCGGGTGGATCAGGTGCAGCAGGCGTGGCAACAGTGGCTGAACAAGCTGCCGCCGAAACGTCGGCAGGATGACGAGGTGAAAGAAGTGCGCTGGATGATCGAAGAGCTGCGCGTCAGCCTGTTCGCCCAGCAACTCGGCACGCCTTATCCGATTTCGGACAAACGTATCTTGCAGACTATCGAGCAGCTTTCGGCCTGACTAAGCGAGGGGTTCAGCATGCTGAACCCCCGTCGTTATTTTCCCGCAGCCAGCGCGTCCAGCGCATCGCGTATGCCGGTCACTGCCAACGCGCGGTTATCGGCGCGGTAACGGTCTTTGGCTGCCGGCGCGGAGCTTTGAATGGCGATCAACGACCAACCGTCGTTGGTTTTCAGCAGCAGGGGCGAACCGCTGTCGCCAGGCAGGGTATCGCACTGGTGCGATAGCACCCCCTGTTGCGCCCAACCCGTCACTTTACAGTTCTGGTGGCTGTAGAGATCGTCCAGATGATCTCCCGGGTAACCCGCTTGGGTAATCAGTCGTTTGGTCTGTTTCATCGCCAGAGTTAGCGCTTTGCTGTCGCCTTGCCACAGGGGCAGAGGTTTAATCGGCAGCGGTTTTTTATCCTTCAGGCGGATCAGCGCAAAGTCATAGGCTGCGGCAGCCGGCGGCACAATCCATCCCTCGCCGTCAGGCTTGAGCTTTTTCCCCAACTTGCGGTCGACCAGCGTTTCGATATTGTCGGTCTGGTATTTCCAGCTCTTATTGCCGGCAACAAAACGCAGGGCGATGGCCTTATCCAATTGGCCTGGCGGCGCCAGTACGCAATGGCCGGCGGTAAGCGCCAGATGGGGGGAAATCAGTGTGGCGGTGCACAAGTTGCCGCTGGCGGTTTCCACCTGGCCAATTGCCTGCCAGGGCCACCCCTCGGTTTCTGTGACTTTTATCCGATCATCCTTACCGAAAAATAAGCGGGTTTGCTCAGCCATCGACGCGTCGGATGGGCTGTCGGCCCGGGCTGAGAGGGAGAATGCGAGCGGGAATGAGCACAGCAACAGCAAAACGGTTATGCGCATAGATCTCTTGCCTGGCAAATACGAATCATCCATAAACACACGGAATGCTAACTATAGACTGATTTAGCTATTGTGTGGATGGGCAGTGATTGATTTTTCGATAATTTATAACCGGAGGACATCTGCGGCTACAAATAAAAGAAGGTGGCGACCAACCCGCACAGGATCAGGGCGACCAGAATGATTTCAAATAAGTAGCGGCGCAGCATTGATGAGAACCCCCGATGAAAAAACACCCGGCGAACCGGGTGTTGGACAAATCAATTCTGGACTGGTGAGGGGAGCCTCACATCAGATTGCTGTTACGCAGCTTTTTTATGGCTGGTTTTTTTGTGGTGTTTTTTTGCTGCCTGAGCTTTCTGAGCCGGGGCTTTTTTAGCGGTGGCTTTGTGATGCTTTTTAGCCGACTGCGCTTTTTGAACTGCCGCTTTCTTCGCGTGATGTTTTTTCACGTGAGTGGTTTTAGCCGGTGCAGCAGTAGTAGTGGTGGTCGCCGTCGCCGCAGGTGCGGTAGTGGTGGTGGCAGCGTCAGCAGCGAAGGCAACAGAAGACAGACCCATTGCAGCGGCAACAACCAGAGCTAATACTTTTTTCATAAAAGAATCCTCAAATTACTCGTCATGTATCAAGCCCACTGCGGGGCCGGTGTTAAGATAGTAGGCAAATGGCGGAATGCTTTCCGTGAGTGATTGGTTTCGGCGTGTAACCTAATGTACAAGCCGCAGGAGGTAGCCTGCAGCGGCGTGCCATAACGCAAAAAGGAACGGCAAATGAACGATATCGCGATCCGTCGCGGGCTCACAGAGCAGGGCGAAGTACCTATAGCCTATGAGGATTGGGGCAATATCGCACATCCACCGTTGCTGTTGATTATGGGCATTGGCGCGCAGATGCTGCTGTGGCCGGACGATTTCTGTCGCGCGTTGGTGGACAAAGGCTTTCGGGTGATCCGCTTCGATAACCGCGATGTCGGCCTGTCCGGCAAGACGCAGGGCAAGAGGTTGCAGCCCTTGTGGCTATTGATATTGCGCGCTCAACTGGGCTGGCAAACCCAAGTGCCGTATTCGTTGGAGGACATGGCGCAAGACGCGGTGCATTTGCTGGATCACCTGCAAATAGCGCAGGCTCACGTGCTGGGCGCCTCAATGGGCGGCATGATTGCTCAGGTGCTGGCGGCGGAATACCCGCAGCGGGTAAAGTCGCTGACCATCTTGTTTTCCAGCACCAACCAACCGTTATTGCCGCCGCCGGCACCTTCATTGCTGAAACTGTTGCTGCGGCGCCCGCCGGCAAATGCGACGCCGCAGCAGCGATGCCAGTCTTTGAAAGACGGATTGCGTGCGTTGGGTAGCCCGGCTTATCCGCTCGAGGAGGCGGAACTGGATATGCTGGTCAGGCGCTTATTAAAGCGGGGGATGGATGCCGAAGGCCTGCAACGGCAGTTGTCGGCGTTACTCGGCAGTGGTGACTTGCGTCGTTACAGCCACCGGATCACGGCACCGACGCTGGTGATCCACGGCAGTGCCGATCGTCTGGTGCGCAAAGCCGGTGGCGTTGCCGTCGCCAGAGCGATAGCCCATTCGCAACTGCAGGTCATCCCGAAGATGGGCCACGATCTGCCGCCTCAGTTGCGGCCGCAATTGATAGAGATGATCAGCGCACATGCCGCGCGGTAGCCTGGCCGGCAGAAATGCGCCAGCCTGTAGGGTTATTTTAGTTACAACATACATGTGGCGTATCACCAACCGCCACTCTGTGGCCAAGGTGTCGTAAGCAAGGAGAGTGCTCTATGGAAGGGCGTAGGGCTAAGCAGGAGGGAAAAGGCACGGTTTTACCCGTGCCAGGGGCATTACAGATAGCGGTTTTCCAGGTGTTGACGGAAATAGCGCGGGTTGAGCGTTTCACCGGTAGCCTTGGTGATCAGCTCATCAGTAGAGAAACGGCTACCGTGACGCCAGATATTCTGTTTCAGCCATTGGAATAACGGGGTCAGGTTACCTTCGGCGATGTCGCTGCTCAGCGAAGGCAGCGCTTCACGGACACTGTGGAACAGTTGCGCAGCGTACATCGCGCCCAACGTATAAGTCGGGAAGTAACCGAATGCGCCGTCGGTCCAATGAATATCCTGCATGCAGCCATTGCGGTAGTTACCGACCGTATCCAGGCCAAGGTAATCGCGCATTTTTTCGTTCCACAGCGCCGGGATGTCTTCCACTTCAATAGCGCCTTCGACCAGGGCTTTCTCGATTTCATAACGCAGGATCACATGCGCCGGGTAACTCACTTCGTCCGCATCCACGCGGATCAGGCCAGGTTTAACGCGTTGATTCAGGCGGATGAAGTTACTTTCTTCCAGCGCCGGTTGCTCACCGAACTGCTTGATAATCAACGGGCGCAGAATTTTCAGGAAATCGCTGCCACGCGCCAACTGCATTTCAAACAGCAGGCTTTGCGATTCGTGGATCGCGGTAGAACGCGCCTGAGCTACTGGTTGGCCCAGCCAATCACGCGGCAGGTTCTGCTCGTAACGCGCATGGCCGGCTTCGTGGATAATGCCGAGCAATGCGGTATGGAATTCCTTCTCATTGTAGCGGGTGGTGATACGAACATCTTCCGGCACACCGCCGCAGAAGGGGTGAGCGCTGACGTCCACGCGGCCACCGTCGAAGTTGAAACCGAGCAGTTTCATCACGCTCAGGCCCAGTTGACGCTGGGTATCGACCTGGAACGGCCCCTCGGGAATGAGGCAAGGCTCTTGGGCCTGCCGGGCCACCACTTTTTGCAGGAGATCGGGCAGCCAGGTTTTGAGATCGCCAAAAATACGGTCAATATCGCTGCTGCGCATGCCTGGCTCATACAGGTTGAGCAGGGCGTCATAGCGGCTTGAACCTGCAGCTTCAGCACGGATCTGCGCTTCCTGACGGGTCAGTTTGACCACTTCACGCAGGTTCTCCGAAAACCCTTCCCAATCGTTGGCGGGGCGCTGGGAGCGCCAGGCGTGTTCACAACGCGCACCAGCCAGCGATTTAGCCTCAACCAGCGACTCCGGCACCAGTACGGCGTTGTCATATTGGCGGCGCATTTCCAGCAAATTGGCCTGGTCAAAACCATCCAGCGTTTCCTGCTGCGCGCGTTCAAAGAGGCGGCCGGTATTTTCCGCCGTCAAAATCTGGTGTTGCAGCACGCTCAGTTCGGCCAGTGCTTCCGAGCGCGCTTTGTTTCCGCCCGGCGGCATCATGGTCTGCATATCCCAGCCGGCAATGGCGGACAGGTGGCCGAATCGCGATAGTCGGGTGAAAATGGCGCGCAGTTCGCGGTAGGCGGATGAAGGCGAATGTGCAGATGTCATTGTTTGGCTCCCTATTATTGTGAGCCGGATAACCTGATCGTTCAGAGTGTTGCGCTGACGGGGTTACACCGGGTCTGCTTTTAAATTGAAAGTGGGCTTCACTGGCCAGCAGAAGCGGAAGCTGGCGCCGCCGAGTGAGCTGGCGTCTACGTAAACCTGGCCCTGATAGGCGACGGCGATAGAGTGAACAATCGCCAGGCCCAGCCCGCAACCGCCGGTGGCGCGATCGCGGCTGGGATCCAGGCGCACGAAGGGTTCGAACACGCGTTCGCGTTCTTCAGGTGGAATGCCTGGCCCGTCGTCTTCTACCTGCAGGCAGGCTGCGTCGCCGTCAAACCACAGGCCGATACGCAGGCGCTGTTCGCTGTAGCGCAAGGCATTGTTCACCAGATTATCCAGAACCCGCTCCATCAGCCGTAAATCGACGCCGCCAAAATCGCCGGCATGCGGAATATCCAGCTGGATCTCGCGCTCCGGGTGAATCAGGCGCATATCCTCTACTTTGTCTTCCAGCCAGTTGGGCAGGTCGAGCGGTTCTATGTTCAGCGCCACCTGTGGACGATCCAGCCGCGCGTAGGTCAGCAGCTCGTCTATCAGCGATTCCAACTGACCGATATCGCGGTTGAGCGCCTGTTGTTCGCTATCTGAAAGGTTATCGCTCATCGCTAACCGGTAGCGCAGCCGCACCAGAGGGGTACGTAATTCATGGGCGATACCGTCAATCAACTGTTTTTTACTGGCAATCAGCGTATTGACGTTGTCCGCCATCTGGTTGAAAGCCACCCCGAGCCGATTCAGGCTCGAGGTCGGGTCAAAATGGGTGCGCTCATCCAGATGGCCTGCGCCGAGTCGTTGGGCGGCGTTCTCCAGCTTGAGCAAATCTTGCCAGTGCGGACGCATCCATAAAAATACCGGCAACGCCAGCGACATGCCGATAAACACCAGCAGCGCCAGATCCAGCAGCCGCATCTGATGCAGGTAGAACAGGTACGGAATGGGGCCGACCACCAACACGTAATGGCTGCGCGGGATGCGTTGCATAAAGGTGTATTGATCGTCGAGAGCGATGATTTCACCGAGGCGTAGACGTTTTTTCAGATCTTCACTCAGATCCTGTTTGCCGAGCGGTTCGATATGCAGCTTAAACGACAGGTTCAAGTCCAGCGTCGCGATGGTCTTATTCCAGTCTTTCAATGGAATTTCCCGCAGTTCGCTGCGCATCAGGTACAGCGAGCTTTTCATCAGGTCGTCCATTGACTGGCGACCGGCGCGTTCGGCTGTGACCTTGTACACCAGGCCCACCAACATCGCCATCACCAGAAAGCAGACGAACAGCAGCAGGAAGAACTGCACGAAAAGCTTTCTCATTGCTGTACGAACTCCCAGGCATTTGGTGCGAACAGATAACCTTTATTGCGCACGGTTTTGACGCGAAAAGGCTCCAGCGCATTGTCGTACAGCTTGCGGCGCAGACGGGAAATCGCCACGTCGATGCTTCGATCAAGGCCGTCGTAGCTCACGCCGCGCAAATTCTGCAACAGTGCCTCGCGGTCCATGATCTGCCCGGCGTGGGTGGCCAGCTCCCACAGCAGATCGAAATCCGAGGTGGAAAGGGTGATCACTTCTTCACTCAGCGTCACCTGGCGGTTAACCGGATCGATGCACAACAACCCGAAGTGCAGCGCATTGTGCTGGGTGATCGGTTGCGTTGACTCTTCCTTGGGGTGATTGCCATGCTGGCGCAGGTGTAAACGCAGCCGTGCCAGCAAAACCGCCGGCGGCGTGGTTTTCAGAATGTAATCGTTGGCACCCATTTCCAATGAAAGGATATGGTTCATATCGCTGTCGAGCGAAGTGAGCAGCACGATCGGCCCGGGGAAGGTCGGGCGCAAATCGCGGCACAGCGTCATGCCGTCTTTCCCGGGCAGCATAATGTCGAGCAGCACCAGGTCCGGCAGTTCTTGCTCTATGCGCGCTTGCGCACTGTCGCCACGCGGCTCAATCAACACTTCTATATCGTGCTTGCCCAAATAGGCGGCAATCAACTTGCCGACTTCAGGATCGTCTTCCACAAAAACAATTTTATGCATATTCAGCGGTTTTATAAGAATAACGGAGTTCAGCATAACGCGGGGGTCAGCGATACGCCATGCACATCTTTGCCTAGCGCAGAGGTCGTCCTCCGTCCACACCATGGGTGCGGCCGGTGACATAACGACTGTCCAGCAAATAATTGACCAGGTTGACCACTTCGCTCTCGCCCGGGGCGATTTTCATCAGCGATTTTGCCAGAGCCTGCTGACGATAAGGCTCATCATCGCCCGGATTGAAAATAATCAACGCCGGTGCGATGGCGTTGACCTTGACCTCCGGCGCCAGTTTACGGGCGAAAGAGCGTGTCATGTTGTCCAGCGCGGCTTTACTGGCAGCATAAGCGATATGCTTGTCGCTGCCTTTCTCCACCACATAATCGGTCAGGTGGATAATATCTGCGCCTGCCTGCCCTTGGCCAAGCAGACAGGGCTCCAGCAACTGATTGAGCAGGTAAGGGGTATAAACGTGGATTTGCAGCATCGCTGCCATAACCTGCTCTGGTGGCACCTCCGCAGATTCGGCCAACCAAGCGCTGGCGTTGTGGATCACTGCGCGCAATTTCGGTGCGACCTGTCGCACCCGCTCGGCAAAACGGTAAATGCCGTCGTGAGTCGAGAAATCGCCCTGAATGCACGTTGCTCCCAGTCTTTTCAGCTCGTTCAGTGCCGGGTAATCGCTGCGATAGGCAATGATCACGGGGATGTCACGCTGCAAGAATGACCTGGCCAACGCCAGCCCAATCCGGCGTGCGCCGCCGGTGATCAGCACCGGTGCGGAGTTGTGATGTTCCATTGATTAAAGCTCCTGGACAGACTGGCAAACAATAGGGGAATTATGCCATTATACGTCGGAAATTCGTTAAAGCTTCGCATCGATTATCCATTTCAGGATGTAATACACTGGCAATGAGAGGGAGGAAGGGATGAACAGCAGTCACCTTGCATCCGTCGCGCGCAGTGAGAAAATCTGTTTTGATTACATGGATTTTCTGTCCGCATCGTGCAAGAAGCACTGGCGCTTTGTTGATGCAATTTATGGCGTGATGCCATTTTTCGGCATGGTATTGAAATCTCAGGCTTGCGCCTCGCAAACGCGAAAAGAGCAGTTGAAGGAACTGGCGCTGCAGGTGGTATCCACCCAGGTCAGCGACGAAACCAATATCGTGCGCCTGATCGATCTGGCGCAGCAGCAGGGGCTGGCAGTGTTCGACATTAAACTGCCGTATGCGTTGGACCAACAGCAGTTGGCGGCCATTCAGCAAGAGTGCGTTGAGGGGATTATCATCTCTCAGATAGGGGAACGCATGACCATTACCTTGCGCGCATCCTAAGGTATTGACCGGGTGATTCCACCCGGACGTCCTTCACTACTGCAGCATAAACCAACCCGCCGGCACCGTAGCCACCAGCAACAGCAAAATGCTGCTTTTCTCCAGCTGATTCAGCAATTTGACATTCTCGTGCCCGCGTCGAGCATAGATAAACACCAGCAACCCCGGCGCATACAGTAACACCGACATCAACAGATGCATCAACCCTGATGCGTACAGCAGCCAAATACCGTACAGGCAGGCACCGGTGGCGGCGAACATCAGTCGTTTGTCCTGGCGGCGCAGCGCGACCTTGAACAGGAAGGCGCCGACCAGGAAGTAAGGCACCAGAATCATTTCCGAGGCGATAGTCAGCAACGAGTTATAGTTGCTGCCGGTCAGCCAGATCACCACCAGCGCGAATTGCACCGCGATATTGGTCAGCCATAACGAAGCCGAAGGCGCGTGATTCTTGTTCTGCTTGCGGAATATTTTAGGAAAAGCGCCGTGCTGGGCGGCCAGCAGCGGCACTTCAGCGGCCATAATCGTCCAGCTCAAATAAGCGCCGCATACGGACACGATCAGGCCGGCGGCGATAATCACATCCCCCCAGGGGCCAATCAGATCGACCATCAGCACCGCCATCGAGGGGTTACGCATCCCGGCCACTTCACTGCGCGGCACCACTCCCAGCGACAGCAGCGTCACCATCAGGTAAACCGCCAGCGCGGAGAGCACCGCCAACATGGTTGCACGGCCTACATCTTTTTTATTGCGTGCTCGCGCGGAAACCACCACCGCGCCTTCCACGCCGATAAACACCCACAGAGTAATCAGCATGGTGTTTTTTACCTGTTCCCACACCGGTTTGCCGAGCGCGACGCCGTGGAAATCCAGGGTAAATACGTCCATTTTGAACGCGATAGCCGCCAAGACGGCAAACAGGCCAAGCGGCAAAAGCTTGGCCAATGTTGCCGCCAGGTTGATACTGGCCGCGGTTTGCACCCCACGCAGCACCAGCGCATGCACGATCCACAGCAGCAACGATTCCGCCAATAGCGCCTGCCAGGTATTGCCGTCACCCAAAATGACATCGCCGCCGCGATCGGTAAATAAGCTCAGTGCGGCAAACACGATTACCAGATAGGAGACGTTGGCGATCACCGCACATAGCCAATATCCCCATGCGGAGCAGAAGCCCACCAGCTCGCCAAAGCCTTCTTTCGCATAGGTGAAAATCCCGCCGTCCAGATCGGGTCGCAGGCGGGTGAGCAACAGCATGGCAAAAGCCAGAAACAGGATGCCGACGCCGGTGATCGCCCAACCCAGCAGCAGGGCGGCCGGGCTGGCGACTTGCGCCATGTTTTGCGGCAGGCTGAAAACCCCGGCGCCCAGCATGGAACTGAGCACCAATGCGGTTAACGCGGTAAGACCTAGTTTTTTTTCCAATGACGGATCCTGAGCGCAGAATAAACAACTGTTAGATAACTGATTGGCAGTAACAACGTAATGACAATTACTGAACAAATAGATAATAGCCCTAAAAACAGGCGCAAATTCTACGGATGGATCGTTGCCGATGCAATGATTGAATATGCGGAATTTACAAAAAATTATTCAACCGACGCGGGGGGCTAATCGGCAAAAAAACGGGCAGCCCAATGGCTGCCCGAGAGTAAACCGCGAAGTGAAACTTATTTGAACAGATCGGCGCTCACGGTCAGGTTGCCGCCACTCTTGTTCTGCCACTGACGAGTCACGTGGTAGAACTTGGCACCTTTCGCAGCGGCACGCTTCGCCACTTCGGTGGAAATGTCCGTCATGCTGTTGAAGTGACCGGTGAAGGTCACGGAATCAAACGGCACCATCTGCGCGGCGGTGACGTTGTTCACTTCCTGGATTTTGGTGCCGTTCGGCAGCGTGACGGTATAGCGTTGGCCGGTAGAAGACTGGGTTTCGAAGAAACGGCCTACGTCACGGCTTGGCGAACCTGAAGAAGCCACGCCCGGGATTTCAACCTGGGCGGCGGCAGCGCCACCGGCGGCCAATGCAGCTTTGCCGGCTTCAGAGTCGGCAGGAATGGCATCCGGGCTCTGGACCACGCGCTTAGGCGCATCGGCTTTATAGATGTAGGCGGTGATGAACTGGTTACCACCCTGGTTAGCATCAACCTGACGGACAATAAAGAATGAGGCAGCGCCTTTCTTTTTCGCTTCTTTGGTGATGGCGTCGTTGATGTCCGGCTGGCTGCGGTAGAAACCGCTGACGGTTACCGTATCGTAAGGCTCAAGCAGGTACGCCTGTTCTTTCGGTAATTCGGTCACGCCGTTAATGACGCGGTACTTAGGCTCTTTGCTCACTTCTGCCGCGTCTTTATGATAAAGATCTGCGGTGACGCGCCAGTTGCCGCCATTGTTGCTGTTATTGCTGTCCTGGATGTAGAAGGAATCTGCGCCCAGTTTGTCTGCACGGCGGGATACGGCCTCAACGGCTTCATTGATGGCATTAAAGCGGCCGGTAATAGTGATGCGATCAAACGGCTTCAGCGCCGCTGCTTTTTCAGGAGTTAACTCAAGTGCCGCATGAGCAGACAGCGCAGTGAGTGATAACAAGGCTGATGCGATGATCGTGTTCTTCAGCTTCATAAAAAATCCTTTCGCCAAGCGCATTAACGTTTATAACGTGCTGAACTGTTTATGGGTAATTCAGCCGCCGATTATTACATGTAATCTCGACAAGTGTCTCAGCATTTTATGTCATCGCATGAGACAAATCCCATGAAGGATTGTTTACGCCATTTGCTGCGTAATCGCCATAAGTTTCAATAATAAAGCCTTTGATGACATAAGTGTTAATTATTCACAATTTTATAACTTTCATTCATTCTGGCCGCGTGGGGCGGATATCTTCAGGTAAGCGTTCGTCACAAATCTGCAGCAAAAACGGCGGTGCGCACGGCTTTTTAACTTAAAATTGCGATTTGTCATGTCGTTGTCTGAATTTTTATGTAAAAACAGGCGTGAATGCGTAAGCAATTATGGATCATCGATCATATTTTCAGTAGGTTATAGATGGTGCCTTAATTCGATGCCGACAAGTCACTCTGTGGCTTTCAAATTGCAGCCAATAACGCACAGTCTTGAAAGACGACGGGGCGAGATGTCAGCCGGCGCTACTGCTATGGGTAGGAAGATAATAAACATCATCAAAGACAGGTGAGAAGGGAACATTATGCGTATTGGTGTACCAAGAGAACGGTTGGCCAATGAAGCCCGGGTTGCAGCAACGCCGAAAACGGTGGAACAACTGCTGAAGCTGGGCTTTACCGTCGCTGTCGAAAGCGACGCGGGTAAACTGGCAAGCTTTGACAATGCGGCTTATGAAACCGCAGGGGCGACGATTACCGATACTGCCGACGTTTGGCAATCGGATCTGATTTTGAAAGTTAACGCGCCACAAGAGGACGAGATCGCGTTAATGCGTGAGGGCAGTACGCTGGTCAGTTTTATCTGGCCGGCGCAAAACCCGGAGCTTATCGAAAAACTGGCTGCACGCAACGTCACCGCGATAGCGATGGATTCGGTGCCGCGTATTTCCCGCGCGCAGTCGATGGATGCGCTCAGCTCGATGGCCAATATCGCCGGTTACCGCGCGATTGTTGAAGCGGCACACGAGTTTGGCCGTTTCTTCACCGGCCAGATCACCGCAGCCGGCAAGGTTCCACCGGCGAAAGTGATGATCATCGGTGCTGGCGTCGCGGGTTTGGCGGCGATTGGCGCGGCAGGTAGCTTGGGGGCGATCGTGCGTGCCTTCGACACCCGCCCGGAAGTAAAAGAGCAAGTGCAGAGCATGGGCGCAGAATTCCTCGAGTTGGACTTTGAGGAAGAGGCGGGCAGCGGCGACGGTTACGCCAAAGTGATGTCGGAAGCCTTTATCAAGGCTGAGATGGCGTTGTTTGCCGCCCAGGCGGCAGAGGTCGACATTATTGTCACCACCGCGCTGATCCCGGGTAAACCTGCGCCAAAGCTTATTACTAAAGAGATGGTGGCTTCGATGAAGCCGGGCAGCGTGATCGTCGATCTGGCGGCGCAAAACGGCGGCAACTGCGAGTTGACCGTGGCCGACCGCGTGACCGTCACTGACAATGGCGTAAAAATCATTGGCTATACCGATCTGCCAAGCCGCTTGCCGACCCAGTCTTCGCAGCTTTACGGCACTAACCTGGTTAATTTGCTGAAATTGCTGACGAAAGAGAAAAACGGCGAAATCGATATCGATTTCGAGGACACCGTGATCCGTGGCGTCACCGTGGTGCGCAGCGGCGAGGTGACCTGGCCTGCTCCGCCAATCCAGGTTTCCGCACAGCCGAAGCAGGCGCAAGCGGCGGCACCGATCGCTAAACCGGCGGCGAAACCGGTTTCACCTTGGCTGAAATACGGGCTGATCGCGCTGGCGATTATTCTGTTCGGCTGGCTGGCTAACGCCGCGCCAAAAGAGTTCCTGTCTCACTTTACCGTGTTTGCGCTGGCCTGCGTGGTGGGTTACTACGTGGTTTGGAACGTCAGCCATGCATTGCATACCCCGTTGATGTCGGTCACCAATGCGATCTCAGGGATTATCGTGGTCGGTGCGTTATTGCAAATTGGTCACGGCGGCTGGGTGAGTTTCCTCTCCTTCATCGCCGTGCTGATTGCCAGCATCAATATTTTTGGTGGATTCACCGTCACTCAGCGCATGCTGAAGATGTTCCGCAAGAACTAAGGGGTAGCACATGTCTGGAGGATTAGTTACAGCTGCATACATTGTTGCCGCTATTTTGTTTATTTGCAGCCTGGCCGGTCTGTCGCGCCATGAAACGTCGAAGCAGGGCAACCTGTTTGGCATCGCCGGGATGGCAATTGCGTTGATTGCCACCATCCTCGGGCCGGATTCCGGCAACGTGGGTTGGATCATCATTGCGATGATTATCGGTGGTTCCATCGGCGTCTATCTGGCGAAAAAAGTCGAAATGACCGAAATGCCGGAGTTGGTGGCGGTGTTGCACAGTTTCGTTGGCCTGGCGGCGGTGTTGGTGGGCCTGAACAGCTACCTGGATCACGGCGCGTCGATGGAGCCGGTGATGGAGAATATCCATCTGACCGAAGTGTTCCTCGGCATCTTTATCGGTGCGGTCACCTTCACCGGTTCGATTGTCGCTTTCGGTAAACTGCGTGGCATCATCTCATCCAAACCGCTGGCATTGCCGAATCGCCACAAGATGAACCTGGCGGCACTGGTGATCTCCTTCCTGCTGTTGGTCGTTTTCGTTCGTACCGACAGCGTGGGCTGGCAGGCGGTGGCGTTGGTGCTGATGACCGCGATTGCGCTGGCCTTCGGTTGGCATCTGGTTGCCTCTATCGGCGGTGCCGACATGCCGGTAGTCGTGTCGATGCTCAACTCCTATTCGGGCTGGGCGGCCGCCGCTGCGGGCTTTATGTTGAGCAACGATCTGCTGATCGTTACCGGTGCGTTGGTGGGTTCCTCGGGCGCCATCCTGTCTTACATTATGTGTAAGGCGATGAACCGTTCGTTTATCAGCGTGATCGCCGGCGGTTTCGGTACCGATGGTTCCTCGACCGGCAATGCGGAAGAAATGGGCGAATATCGTGAAACCACGGCGGAAGAGGTGGCCGAGCAACTGAAGAATTCCACTTCGGTGATCATCACCCCAGGCTATGGCATGGCGGTCGCGCAGGCACAATATCCGGTGGCGGAAATCACCGAAAAACTGCGCGCGCGCGGCATCAAAGTGCGTTTCGGCATTCACCCGGTTGCCGGGCGTTTACCGGGCCACATGAACGTGCTGCTGGCGGAAGCCAGGGTGCCGTACGACGTGGTGCTGGAGATGGACGAAATCAACGAAGATTTCCCGGATACCGATACCGTGCTGGTGATCGGCGCCAACGACACGGTGAACCCGGCCGCGCTGGAGGATCCGCGCAGCCCGATCGCCGGCATGCCGGTGCTGGAAGTGTGGAAAGCGCAAAACGTGATTGCTTTTAAACGTTCGATGAACACCGGTTACGCCGGCGTGCAGAACCCGCTGTTCTTCAAAGAGAACACCCAGATGCTGTTTGGCGATGCCAAAGAGAGTGTGGAAGCGATACTGAGAGCGTTGCAGGCTTAACCGCAGCCAATAAAAACACGGGCCTTAATTGGCCCGTGTTTTTTTATGCCCGAAAATCAGTCCTCGTCGTCGTGTTCATCGTCTTCATCGACTTCGATGGGGCAGTTGAAGTTTTCCGGCTTAATCACCAGCAGATCGCATTTCAGATGGTCGATCACATGTTCTGCCGTGTTGCCGATAAACGCCGCCGAAATACCGGTGCGGCCTAATGTCCCCAACACCACCACGCCCGCCTGCAAGTGTTCGGCCAAATCCGGGATCACCTCTTCCGGCAGGCCTTTTTCAACGTGGGTGAACTCTTCGTTAATACAGAACTTCTGCCTTAATGCCTTCATGGCGATCAGATGCTGCCCGCGAATGGCGTCGTTATAGACGCTGGGATCAAAATCAGGCAGTTCAATGGCGATATTGATAGGGGTAACAGGGTAGGCTCCGACCAGATGCACTTCCGTCTGGTTGACGTTTTGCGCCAGTTCGACGGTTTCCTGCACCAGCTTGATGTTCAGCGGATCGTGATAGGGTTCTTCGCTGGCCAGATTGACGGCGACCACCGCCTTGCCGCCTTCCGGCCAGGGTTGATCTTTGACCATCCACACCGGGCACGGACATTTGCGTAACAGATGCCAGTCGGTCGGGGTGAAAATGACCGATTCCAGCCGGTCGTGCTGATGTGCCATTTTCAGCAGCAAATCATGCTTGGCGGTGATCACTTCCTGAATGATTGCCTCAAAAGGGCGGTTATGCCAGACCACTTTGATTTCAATAGGAACGCCTTCGTCGAGGTAAAAACGGCATTGCTCGTTAATCCACGCGGCGCGTTGGCTGATAACGCCTTGCCGCATCGCCGTCCGTTCGTCGGGGGAGAGCAGGGTCGTCATCTCGTAAGAGAAGTCATAGATAGGAAGAAAGGCTTTGATACGCCCGCCGTTCCGTTTTATCAGGTAAACCGCCCGACGCAGCGCCGGTTGATCGTCCTGATTGGGGTCAATAGCCACCAGAAGATTCTGATACTTCGCCATAGGGCCTCCTTACAGCTGAAAATCAACAGTCTGTTAATTTACAGAGTAACCCAACATTGAAAATCAGAACAGCGGCAGAGATGAGTCGGGTCAATAATTCCGCAGAATTATTGACCCGGCATGGGATCAGGCGTTTACGGTCACGTTGATGCGAGGCGTGCCGGCCAACACCGACAGGGCGTCGACGTTTTCGATGGTGATGTATTTGCCTTTGACGCTGAGGATTTCGCTTTTCTGGAAGCGGCCCAGCAGGCGGCTGATGGTCTCAACGGTCAGACCAAGATAGTTGCCGATGTCGCCACGGGTCATGGTCAGACGGAATTCACGCGGTGAGAAGCCCCGTTCCGCAAAGCGGCGCGACAGGTTGTAGACGAACGCCGCCAGGCGCTCTTCGGCATTTTTCTTCGACAGCAGCAGGATCATATCCTGGTCGCCTTTAATCTCGCCGCTCATCAAACGCATAATTTGCTGGCGCAGGTTAGGCATTTTACCGGAAAGGTCGTCCAGGGTTTCAAACGGGATCTCGCAGACCATTGCGGTTTCCAGAGCCTGAGCGAAGCTTGGATGCTTCAGGCCGCCAATGGCGTCAAAACCGACCAGATCGCCTGCCAGATGGAAGCCGGTGATTTGTTCGTCACCCTGTTCGGTAATGGTGTAGCTCTTGATGGTCCCGGAGCGGATAGCGTACAAGGATTTCAGTTCATCGCCGGCCTTAAACAGGGTCTGCCCCTTCTGGATAGGCTTTTTCCTTTCGATAATGTTGTCGAGCTGGTCCAGCTCATGAGCATTAAGAGTAAAAGGAATGCACAGCTGGCTGATGCTGCAGTCCTGACAATGGATCGCACAACCACCAGACTGGATACGACGAATCACGCGTTTTTCCGGGATCATAGATTACGCTCATTCAATAATTGATATGCGTCAATTTTAACATCTTTTGTTGCAGGTGATAAGGGTAGCGTTAACATGAAGAGGGGCATTGTGTGCGAATTTTGTTCGCTTATGCCGATGATTATCCTGTAGCTGACTGAAATTTTTTGATTTGTTTATAACTTACGTGAATGGCTTGCAGGCGCAGCCGCCGTTTATGTCCCGTCAGAGACCGCAAATTACGCAAGGTTTTTTAGCATAAGGAATCTTTTACTCTCGGCATCCCCAGCCATTGGGTGACGCATTTTAGCGGCCGGAACTTGCGACATTGCCTGCTACGATCCGGCCCATCCGTTTCCCCAACAATGCCAGAGCGCACCGGCGAATTATTAGAGCAAATCTTTCTGCAAATAGCCTTCGTGCTTCAGCAGCCACTGTTTGCGCTGCACACCGCCGGCGTAACCGGTCAATGCACCCTGCGAACCAATCACCCGGTGGCAAGGCACCACAATGCTGATCGGATTGGAGCCATTGGCCATGCCGACCGCGCGGGAGGCGGTTGGGCGCCCGATGCGTTTCGCCAGTTCGCCATAGGTAATGATCTCGCCGCAGGGGATCTGACGCAGTTGCTGCCAGACGGTGCGCTGGAACTCAGTGCCTGCGGTCATCACCGGCAGGTCGTCTATCACCGTCAGCTCACCAGCAAAATACCGTTGCATGACGTCGGTCAGGCCACCGGGGTTACGCTTTTCCTGCAGTTGGAAACGGTCGGCGCGGTAATGGGTATTCATCAGCTTCATCAGGCGCACTTCGTGCTCGGTCCAGTCGATAGCGCGCAAACGGTCCTGTTCGTCGGCAATCAGCACCAGTTCGCCAACCGGCGTCGCCATACGATCAATAAAAAAGGTCTGCATTTTGATCACTCCTCACGTTTGATGGGGAGATTATTGCACGAAATGCGACGGTGCGATGGCGGATTTCGGACATGAAGATGGATGGGCAATGATGTCTTGCCCATCGCGGGGATGAGAGTAGAGGCTCGGGTGAAAGCATCAATGATGCGTTCCAATTTATAACGTTAACTTACAATTTGTACGCAGTTTTTTTATTGCTTTCCCTTGGTGGCTATTGATGCTTTTCCAGGGTCAGTTATAACTCAGTGTTACTCTCTGCATGTCAGGATTATTGTTTATTTTTTCGATGGTGGCGTCGGAAATTAATTCCGATGACATTGCGCTTAGCGGCATGGTGATATAACCGAAGCGGCTGTCGGCGGTTTTTCGGTAGCAGGATGAAACGAACTGGCCGTCATCCCGTCTAATTTCACAAGTGGGCGCAGCTATTTTACCCGCAAAATAGAGGGTGCCGGATGGGCTGACATTGCTGGCTTCCTGGGCTGCGTGCAAGGTTGCCGGTAACAAGGTGAACAGTACCAGTGCGATTAGAGAATGAGACATGATTAATTCCTCGATTAGAATAAATTATGCCAACCATAAAAAAGTTAAAAAATATAATGGCTGCTATCAAAGAATAAATGCTCAGCATCTCAGGCTGGGAAATGGCTTAGGTAGTATTCTTATACTCCATACCAATTAACTTGATAATAGAGCGAGGGGTAAGGTAATGCCATGATGTAGATCATAGTGAAGCCGGGTTAATGATTTTGTGGTTGGCCGTGCGGGAGTAATGTGAAATATGTCGCATAATAATCCCTTCAGGCTGTCGGAATGTTGCGCATGGAATAGCTTTCCCTCCGTGGCTCTGCGCTGCCGGTTAACCCCGTTTTTGCCGGAGTGTCGCCCCAGTGGCCGATGTTCGGCGCATCCAGGTGCGAGTTTCAGGAGCATAAAATGCTACGCCGGCCATGATGGAAAAACCGTCGCCGCCATTTCTTCAATAATTTGCTATACCTGATAGGCGAGGGATTTCATTTTTCTGTCATGTAACTGACATGTTAGGGTCATAGCGCTGGCTTAAGTTTGCAGCGACTAAGCCAGGAGATAACGCGATGTTTAGCTTGGATTCTCTGTTGCAAGATGCATTTCCACACCGCAATACCCCTGCCTGGCAGCGTAGCCTGCTCAGAACTTTACTCTTCGAAAAAGAATTCAAACAGTTTGCCGCCGATTATCCGCACCTTAAGGGCCTGGATTTGATCGAGCAAGTGGTCGATTACTTCAACCTCAGCTGTGAGCTGGTGGATGGCGATCTGGAAAATATTCCAAGCCAGGGGCCGGTGGTGCTGGTTGCGAATCATCCCATCGGCTCGCTGGACGGTCTGGTGTTGCTGCGTGCGGTCGCGGCGGTGCGTCCGGATGTGAAGGTGGTCGCCAGCCAACTGCTGACCTATATTGAACCGCTGCGCAGCCTGTTCGTGCCGGTGGACAACGTGGGTTATAAAACCAGCCGCAAGCAAATTGAAGGCATGCAGGCGCAACTCGATAAACAGGGTGCGCTGATCTTGTTCCCCGCCGGCGAAGTGTCGCGCATGAGTCCGAAAGGCATTCGCGACGGCCACTGGCATACCGGTTTCTTACGCCTGGCGGCCAAGGCGCGGGCGCCTATTGTGCCGATCCACATCAGCGCGCGTAACAGCAACCTGTTTTACTTCACCTCGCTGGTCTACCGCCCGTTATCCACCTTGTTGCTGGTGCGTGAAATGTTCCAGCAGCAGGGCGGCCGTATCAAAATCCGCGTTGGCGGCCGCATTCCGTTCGCCAACTGGCACGATGGCCACACCAGCGCCAAAGATTTGGCCGAACGCTTCCGTCGTCACGTTTATCGTTTGGGCCAGGGCAAGGAAGGGTTGTTCGCCAGCGAATCGGCCATCGCCCTGCCTGAAGATCGGCTTGAGCTGAAGAAGGCGTTGGCAAATTGCGAACAACTTGGCGTAACGCCGGACGGCAAAATCATTTACCTGTACCGCCGCCAGGATGAGGCTCGTACGCCTATCCTGCGTGAACTAGGTCGCCTGCGCGAGATCGCTTTCCGTGCGGTGGGCGAAGGTTCCGGCCGTCGGCGCGATCTGGACAGCTACGACGACGACTATTATCACCTGGTGTTATGGGATGCGGACGAACTGGAAATTGTCGGCGCCTACCGTTTTATTCCCACCGCCGAGCAGTTGGAGCGCAAGGGCCTGGAAAGCATATACAGCAACAGCCTGTTCCATTATGACCGCGATATGGCACCGATCCTGGCGCAGGGCATCGAACTGGGCCGCAGCTTTATCCAACCGGCCTACTGGGGCAAACGTGGGCTGGATTACCTGTGGCTGGGCATTGGCGCCTACCTGGCAAAATACCCGCAGTATCGCTATCTGTTTGGTCCGGTCTCCATATCCGGCGGCATGCCGGTGGCGGCGCGTGACCTGTTGATCGCTTTCTACCGGCTGTATTTCTCACCGGGAAGCGCGTTGGCGCAGTCACGCCAGCCTTATCCGGCTTCGCTGCCGCAGGTCTTGGCGCAATTTGCCGGCGATAATTATCAAGAAGATCTGGTGCGGCTGAAAAGCCTGCTGAGCAACATCGGCTGCTCGATCCCGACCTTGTATAAACAATATACCGAGCTGTGTGAGCCGGGCGGGGTGCAGTTTATTGATTTTGGCACCGATCCGGCGTTCAACAACTGCATCGACGGATTGGTGTTGGTTGATCTCACCCGGCTAAAACCGTCGCGCTTCCAACGTTATATTGCGGTTCATCAGCCGCAGGAAGCCTGCATAGAGTGATCGGCCACGCAATCATGCGTTTTTGATCTAAGCCCCGGCTTGGGGCCAGCGGTGGGATAGCGCTAGGATGAGGGTTTATCCCACCCCGGAGTTTTGCATGCCACAGTCCTTTGTTCCGCAATTGTTATCCGCCGATGAGCCTCCCGCCGTTGCGGTTGAAACGCCCAAGGGCACCGCCCCCTTTTTATTGCTGTGCGATCACGCCGGCCAGGCGATACCGCAACGCTTGGGCGATCTGGGGCTGCCGCCCGGTGAAATCGATCGTCATATCGGTTGGGATATTGGCGCGTTGGAGGTTTCGCGTCACCTTAGCCGCCATCTGGATGCCACGCTGATTCATCAGCGTTACTCACGTTTGGTGATCGACTGCAACCGGGCTCCGGGCATCGCCAGCTCGATCCCGCATCTGTCGGAGCTGACGCCTATTCCCGGCAATATCGGCATTGATGCCGAGCACGCGCTGGCCCGCGAGCGGGAAATTTTCCTGCCGTATCACCACCGTATCGACGATACGCTGGGCGAGCGGCAGCTGCGCGAGAAACCCACCGCCATTATCGCGATGCACAGTTTTACGCCGGTGTTCAAAGGCCATTCCCGCCCCTGGCAGGTTGGTCTGTTGTTTAACCGCCAACCGGCGTTTGCCCACCTGCTGGCAGAGCTGCTGCGGGAGGAGGGGGATTTGCTGGTGGGAGTCAACGAACCTTATGCGATGACCGACGCGACGGATTACACCCTGCCGGTGCATGCGGAACGACGCGGGTTACCTTACGTTGGCATCGAGATCCGCCAGGATCTGATCGCCGATGAACCTGGCCAGCGGGCCTGGGCAAAACGCTTCGCAAGGCTGCTCCCACAGGCCTGGCATCGCTGGCAAATTTGACTTTAGGAATATTCCCAGTGATGATAACTGTAAGGAATATGTAATCGCCATTGGGAAGAGTCAGGAGAGACGTGTGGAGCACAATGATAACGGATTGTTTATCAAACGGGAGCGTTTTGAGGTTCTGGCGATATTGCGTGACATTTGTAAACAACGCACTCCGCTGCGGGTCGTTAACCAGCAGCAGCAGTTTCAGAGTTTATTATTGAGCGTAGGGCCCGACAATATCGTTTTCAGCGGCGACGATGCGGATACACGGGCGGATGGCGAATTTACCATCGTGATTGAAAGCAATGATGCGAAGATCGAATTTGCCGTTGGCCAACCAGAATTTACCGACCATCTGGGCGTTCAAGCCTGTTCAACCCGCCTGCCAAAGGAGCTGGTTTATATCCAGCGCCGCCGTCAATTCCGTGTCACCACGCCACACTGGCGTCAGTTTCTCTGCAGCGGAGAATATGCCGACGGCACCTCGTACCAATTAAGGATCCACGATCTCTCTGCCGGCGGTGTGGGCTTGCGCTTCGATGGCCCGCTGCCGGACAAACTTCAACCGGGCCTCCAGTTCAAAAAGGCGCTGTTGGATCTTGGCAGTTACGGCAGTTTCAAGGTCAATATGGAACTGATGGTGATCAACGAAGATCAGGAGTTGGATGACAATGACAAACCGGTGCATTTCTCGCGTTTGTCGTGCCGCTTTATCAATCTCGGCCTGGCAATGGAAAGAAAAATCCAGAGCGCGGTGTTTGCGTTTGAATTAGATTTCAATAAAAAAAAGAAACGCTGAATCAGACGAACAGGGGCAGCGGGCTGCCCCTCGATGGATCTGTCCTATCTCAAGGCGCGCAGGCTGCCAATCTCTTCCCAACCGAAATGCTCCGCTTCCGCCAACACGTCACACACCTCGCCGCCGGCGGTAACTATGGCGTCGTTGAGGCTTCTGCCGTGCAGCAAATGGCTGACCAGCAGCGCGGTAAACATGTCACCGGTGCCTTTCACCTTTGATTTGATTTTAGGGTGAGTATAGCTTTGCACCTGATTATGGCTGACCAGCAATAACCCTAACTCATCGTCGTTTTCCGCTATGCCCGGTGCGCTGGTCACCAACACCCACTCGGTCGTGTCATTTAACAGCGCCTGCGCAGCGTGTTGCGTCTGTTCCCGCGTAGCCAGGCCATGCCCGCAAAGTTGCTCCAGTTCAAACCCATTGGGCGTCAGGCCGTTGGCAAGGCTCAGGAACGGCGAGCGATAACAACTGACGATACGCGGGTCCACGTACACGCCTTCACCGTAATCGCCCATCACCGGATCGATATAGATTTTTATCTGCGGATTGATCGCGCGAACCCGTTGCAACCACGCGTTCAGAATATGACATTGGGCGACATCACCCAGATAGCCGACGATCACCGCCCGCGTGCGTTTCATCACACCGCGAGCGATCAAATCCTCCAGAAAACCGCTAAACCATTCGGCGGAAATCACGCCGCCGCTGGGGGCGCCGTAATAGGGCGGGCAGCCGAACAGCACGCTGGGCACCTGCAGCGCTTCCAGCCCCTTTTTCAGCAGGGTGCGATAGGCGATACCGTTGCCGACGCTGCCATACACGACCTGCGATTGAATGCTGATCACATCAATCAGCGGCGATTGCAATTGAGAAGCTTGTTGCATCTAACGCGTCCTTTGTTCGTTTTTATCCAGCCACCGCGCAAATACCTGGCGGGCGCGCTGTTCCAGTTCTGCGCCATGGCGTGCGGCCTGGTCGCGCAATTGCTGCGGGTCGATGCCGGCTAACTCCAGCTCACAGGCGTGGCCAACCAACCAGCGTTCAATATCGCGATGATCGGCTTCCAGGTGGAACTGCAACCCAAGCGCGAAATCCTGATATTCAAACGCCTGATAACGGCAAGCCTCGGTGCTGGCCATGCAGGTTGCCCCCTCCGGGAGGGTAAACATATCCCCGTGCCAGTGCAGCACCGGCGTTGCCGCCAGCGGCGCCAGTACGGAGTCTTCATTTTCCGCCAGCGTCAGCGGCGCGTAACCGATCTCTTTCACGCCCAGCGACACTACAGCGGCGCCCAAAGCCTGAGCCATCACCTGCGCGCCCAGGCAAATGCCGATCGTGGGCTGACGTAGCTGTAACCGTTGGGTGACCAGCGCCAGCTCGTCGTTAAGAAACGGATACTGCTGCTGTCCGGCAAAATGCTGCGCGGCGCTGATCGGCCCGCCGAGCACTACCAGCAAATCGGTATCTTCATTGTTGATGGCGCGGATATCGTCACGGCCTGCATCGTAATAATCAATCTGATAGCCACGCAGTGAAAGCAATGATCCCAGAATACCGAGGTTTTCAAAATTTACATGCCTGATAGCGACAACTTTTTTCATTGCTCTACCTCACTCGGGTGGTGATAAGGCGCCAGTTCCAACGCATCGCCGAGCACGGTAATACCGCTTGCGCCGCTCTGATAAACAATCCGGCGCTCTTTGACCTGGCTGATGTGCAATTGGTAGCCCTGCTCGGTGGGAAACAGGGCCATGGCCTGTTGCAGTTGATCGGCAGCCCAGGGCGTGAACATCTGCATGCGGGCGAAGGCTTTGCCGGCGTGCTGAATGTCGAGTACGTAATGTTTTTCCATTTTGACCTCTTAACTTTTGCGTTCGAAACGGGTAAGCTATTTTGAACTAATACAAAAAGGTTTTATGTATGAGTTCATTGTATGCAAAAGGCGGCAGCGCTGTCCAGATTGCTGAACAGATCGGCACGCAGATAAAACGGGGCGATTTGCAACCGGGTGACCTGTTGCCGCCGGTGCGCCAGTTGGCCGGGGAACTGGGGGTGAACCCTAATACGGTCGCCAGTGCGTACGGCAAGCTGCGGGATGCCGGTTTGGTGGCCACCCGCGGCCGCGCCGGTACCCAGGTGCTTGACCAGCCGTTAAGGGCGGTGCGCAGCGTACGCCAGGTGCCTGAAGGCATGCGCGATTTAGCCAGTGGCAATCTGGATGCGACGCTGTTACCGGCGCTGTCGCTGGGTAAGGATGACGTCTTCCCGCAGCAAAATGGCTATGACGTCAGCGGCGATTTACCGGCATTGTGCACGCTGGGCCGCGAGTGGCTCACCGAACAAGGTGCCGCGTTGGGCGAACCGGCGGTGTTTTCCGGCGCGCTGGACGCCATTGAAAAGGCGCTGCGCTGCCATGCGGCACCGGGGGCTGCGGTATGGGTGGAAGATCCTTGTTGGCCGCCGCTGCTGACGTTGTTACGGCACCTTCGCCTGAAACCGCTGCCGCTGGCGGTCGATGATCAAGGGTGCCAACTGCCGGAGAAGGATGCCGCAACCTTGGGTTGCGCGGTGATCCTTACGCCGCGCGCGCAGAACCCGACCGGTATGTCGCTCACCGCCGCCCGCGCCAAGGATTGGCGCGAGTTCCTGGCGCAACAGCCCGATTGCCTGGCGATCGTCGATGATTTCTGGGGGCCGCTGTCGCAACAACCACTGCATTTGCCCTGCAGTGCCGACAACGGCCTGTATGTGCTGTCGTTGAGCAAGTTCCTCAGCCCGGACCTGCGCATTGCGTTGGCCTGTGGCAAACCGTCGCTATTGCAGGCGATGCGTGCCGATCAATACATCCGTGAGCGTTGGGTCAGCCATATCTTGCAGCAGATTGCCGTCAAATTATGGACGCAGGTGCAGGGCGATGGCTTGCTGTTACGGGCACAAGAAACTTATCAGGCGCGGCGCGATGCGCTGGCAGCGCGAATGGGCGCACTGACCGGCACGTCATTGCCGCCGGGGGAAGGGGTGCATATCTGGTTGCCGGTGCGCTCAGAAGCCGCCGCCAGCCAAATCATGGCGCAGCGCGGCTGGTTGGTGCAAAGCGGTGAGCCGTTCCGACTGAAAAGTGGCCCGGCTGTCCGTATCAGCCTGGCCAACCTGCTGGAGGAAGAACGGGAGAGGTTGGCGCAGGATTTGGCGGTGGCGATGGTCGCCGGCACCTCGGTTAACTGAATGCGAGGCATTAAATCGGTATGGCCAATGGTCAATGCCGATTTAACGCTTATGGCCCCGTTCCCCGATCAAGCCAACGCCAGACTCTCCTGCGCCAGCAGCTGCAAAGAGGCCAGGCGGGCGGTGGGTTGGCTAACCGGCGTATCAATGACAAACTCCTCCACGCCATATTGCTGGTGCAGTTGGTCCAACTGCCGGCGTACCTGCTGCGCAGTGCCGAGCAGAATATGGCTTTCGCGCGGCTCGATGCGGTAATCGGTCGCGCCGGCCTGCTGAACAAAACTCTCCGCCTGCTCCAGGCTGCCAACGGTCACGCTCTGCCCGCCGGCCACGTGCACGCGGTATTGCTGGATCCCAGCCGCCAACTCTTTGGCCTGCGCAGCCGTGTCTGCGACGATCGCCGCTACCGCCAGCAGGGCTTTGCGGCCACCGCTTTGCGCGGAGTAGTGCGCCAGCGCCCGCTGAATATCGTCTGGATTGCCATTGAGCTGTGCGGCATAAACAAACGCCCAGCCGTGTTCGGCGGCAAGTTGGGCACTTTCGCTACTGGCACCCAGCAGAAAGCGTTGGGCGGATTGCTCAGGTTGGGGGGTGGCGCTCAGACCAGGTTGTGCATCGTCATTCAGATAAGCATTGAGCTGGGCCAACTGCTGCGGGAAATCCGGTTTATGCTGCTGGTCATGCGCGGCCTGCAACGCCTGGGTAGAAAGCGGCAGCCCGCCGGGGGCTTTCCCCACGCCCAGATCGACCCGGCCCGGTGCAAGCGTCGCCAGCAGGTTGAAGTTTTCCGCAACCTTATAAGCGCTGTAGTGTTGCAGCATTACGCCGCCGGAACCGATGCGAATGCGTGAGGTTTGCCCAAGCAAATAGGCGATCAACACCTCGGGTGAAGGGCAGGCGAGCTGCGGGGTATTGTGATGCTCCGCCAACCAGAAACGGCGGTAACCCCAGATTTCCGCCTGCTGCGCCAGATGCAGCGTACGCGCCAGCGCCTGGGCGGCGCTTTCTCCTTCGGCAATCGGACTTTTATCCAACACGCTCAAGGCATAAGCCATTTTCCTGCTCCTTTATCATCAATTATTTATGACAAATACCATGCAGGGCGCCAAGGGCGTAATACTGATTGTGGATAGGATATTCCATTGATAAAAAACGGATTTAGTTATGCGCAGGGCGGTTAAAGGCGAACTGCGCAAGCGCTCAGGACTCCAGCCAGGTTTTCAGGCGCAGCGCATCGTCATAATGGCCGTAGCGCTGTTGGGAACCCAGCAGGATGATCACTACCGGCTGCCCTTTTATCAGGGTTCTCATCACCAGACAGTGGCCGGCCTCGTTGGTATAGCCGGTTTTTTGCAGTTGAATGTTCCAGTTGCGGTTATTGATCAGGCCGTTGGAACTGCGGTACACCAGTTGGCCACGGCCGGGGTAAACGACATGCTGCCTATCGGTACTGAAACGGCGAATGGTTTGATAGCGATAAGCGTGATTGACCATTTTAAGCAGATCGTTGGCGCTGGCGACATTGCGCGGCGTCAGCCCGGTAGGGTCATAGAAACGGGCGTGTTTCATGCCGATGCTGCGCGCCTTCCTGTTCATTTTCGCCACAAACGCCTTGCGGCCGCCGGGGTAATTACGGCTTAGGGCGGCTGCCGCGCGGTTCTCGGATGACATCAGCGCAATGTGCAACATATCGCGGCGGCTGAGTGACGACCCCAGGGTCAGCCGCGAGTGGGTTTTCTTCAATAAATCGCGATCGGCGGCGGTCACCCTCATTTTATTGCCCAGTGGACGGCGGCTGTCCAGCGCCACCATAGCGGTCATCAGCTTGGTCAGCGAAGCGATGGGCAGCACGCGATTAGCCTGTTTCTGGAACAGCGTTTTGCCGGTACGCTGATTGACGACCAACACGGCTTTTGAATGCAATACCAGCGGCGCCGCGGCCTGTGCAGGAGCGATAACAAACAGCAGGCTGAGCGCGATAACGGCGCGAAAACGCCGAACGGAAAAAGGGATAACACAATTCAAGAATGACATGACAAGCGAGGCTCTTACTCTAAGCGACTAAAAAATATCGGTAAGAGTCTGCACAGCAAATGTGGAGAAAATAGGGTGAAGGCGATGAATATGCAGGCAAAAGGCCAGAGTATCCATCATGGTGTCAGACAGGGGGATGGCAACCCATCCCCCGATTGAAAATCAATACACTTCAGGGACTACCATGTCGTCAGGCACCGGATGGCGGTTATAGTCCGGGCTGCGCTTGCGCGGCGGCAGGGTGATCACGTTGCCTTCGGTCTCTTCGTAAGGCAACTGCTGGAGCAGGTGGCTGATGCAGTTCAGCCGCGCCTTTTTCTTGTCGACGCCCTGAACTACCCACCAGGGGGCTTCCGGAATGTTAGTGCGCGCTAACATGACTTCTTTGGCCTCGGTGTAGTCTTCCCAGCGGCGACGGCTCTCCAAGTCCATCGGGCTGAGCTTCCACTGTTTCAGCGGATCGTGAATGCGGCTGAGGAAGCGCAGTTCCTGCTCGTCATCGGTGATCGAGAACCAGTATTTGATGATTTTGATGCCGCTGCGCGTCAGCATTTTCTCAAATTCCGGCACGCTGCGGAAAAATTCTTCGTATTCCTCGTCATTGCAAAACCCCATCACTTTTTCCACCCCGGCGCGGTTATACCAGCTACGGTCGAACAGCACGATTTCACCCGCCGCCGGCAGGTGGGCGATGTAGCGCTGGAAATACCACTGGGTGCGCTCGCGGTCGTTCGGTGCTGGCAACGCCGCCACGCGGCAGGTGCGCGGGTTCAGGCGTTGGGTGATGCGTTTGATCACCCCGCCTTTGCCGGCGGCGTCGCGGCCTTCAAACAAGATCACCACGCGGTGGCCGGTGCGCATTACCCAGTCTTGCAGTTTCACCAGTTCGCCTTGCAGGCGCAGCAGCTCGCGGAAATACTGTTTGCGCCAGGCTTTTTTCTGATCGCTGTCCACTTCGGTGTCGTCAAACCGCAGGTCATCGAGCTCCATTTCCAGCTCCTCGTCATAGCTGTCATAAAACTCCTGCAGCAGGCGCTGGTTGAAGGTGTCGTCGCGGTTAAATTCATGCATAGCCATAATTGATTCTCCGTGTTAACCCGGTTTTAGAAATGAGTGAAAACCCAGTACAGCCCGGCGGAAAGCAGTATCGAGGCCGGCAGCGTCAGAACCCAGGCCATCAGCAGGTTGCGCAGGGTCGACATTTGCAGGCCGGAGCGGTTGGCCGCCATGGTGCCGGCGATGCCGGAGGACAGCACGTGGGTGGTCGAAACCGGCAGGCCGAAGGCGTCCGCCGCACCTATGGTGGTCATCGCCACCAGCTCGGCGCTGGCGCCCTGGGCGTAGGTGAGGTGGCTTTTACCGATCTTCTCACCGACGGTAACCACGATGCGCCGCCAGCCGACCATGGTGCCAAGGCCGAGGGCAATCGCCACTACCACCTTGACCCAGAACGGGATAAAGCGGGTGGCGCTGTCCAGATCGCCTTTCAACGCATCCAGATTGCGCTGCGAGTCGGCGGAAAACTGAAGCTGTTTTTCCGCTTTCAGGTGCTTGATGGCTTCCGATGCCAGATACATATCGTTACGGGTGTTGGACACCGCCTGCGCCGGGATCTTGTCGACGGAACCGTACTGGCGGACTTGATCGCCGATGGCGCCGGTCAGCTGCGCCAGCGCGGGCACTACGTCCGGCGTCAGCTCATTGGTACGCACATAGCCGGTAAGCACCTCGCGCGGCGGCACCTGGCTGACCGCCGGGAATTGGCGCAGCAGATCGTTTTTGGTGACTTCCGCCAGTGCCGCCACGCGCGGGATTTGCTCCGGCGACATTGAGCGGTTCAGGGCATAGGCGATCGGCATGGTGCCGACCAGGATCAGCATGATCAGGCCCATGCCTTTTTGCCCGTCGTTGGAGCCGTGGGCGAAGGAGACGCCGGTACAGGTGAGGATCAGCAAACCCCGGATCCACAGCGGTGGCGGCGCATCATTTTTGGGTGCGGTGTACAGCTGGCGGTTTTTAACGAACACTTTCAACGCCAGCAGCAACAGGGCGGCAAACACAAAACCGATCACCGGTGAAAGCAGCAACGCATAACCCACTTTAATCGCCTGTCCCCAGTCCACGCCGCTGGTGCCGGTGCGCCCGTGGATCAGGGCGTTAGCCACGCCCACGCCGATGATGGAACCAATCAGCGTATGCGACGAGGAGGCCGGCAGCCCGAGCCACCAGGTGCCCAGGTTCCAGATAATCGCCGAGAACAGCAGGGCGTAAACCATGGCAAAGCCGTTACCGGTGCCGGCTTGCAGAATCAATTCAACCGGCAGCAGCGAAATGATGCCGAACGCCACCACGCCGCTGGAGAGCAAAACGCCGAGGAAGTTGAAAAATCCCGACCAGACCACCGCCACCATCGGCGACAGGGAATGGGTGTAAATAACGGTGGCTACCGCATTGGCGGTGTCGTGAAAACCGTTAACGAATTCAAAGCCCAGCGCAATCAGCAGCGCTAACCCCAATAAAAGAAAAGGGAGATAGCTGGTATATACTGCACCAGCGTCGGTCACGTCGTTAAATAGATTTACTCCGGCAAAAGCGATCCCCAGTACTAATAAAAAAACAAAAAAAAGAACAGTGAGTCGACTGTTCTTTTGGTAGATCTTTGGCAGGTTGGATGCAGAGGGCACACCCGCTTGAACGGCGCTGTTATCGCTCATAAAGGACCTTCCCGATAAACTTCATTAGAATACTGACGGTGTTGAACGGCGTTGCCAGGAAAGTATTGGGAATTAATGTGACTTTTTTATGACGGTAATATTAATCATCTGGAAAAGTGAAAATAATTAACGTTGGTATTTAAAGATTGATATAAAGGCTGAGTCTGGTTTATTGATTAATGCGGTTATTCGGGATAAAGATTTATGGTTCAGACGGTTGCGGATAAAATGCACAAACTCGATTTTGATGATGAAGTGACCGGGCTGATTTACGGCCACGTGTTCCGCACGGGAGAAGCGCCGCTGCGGGTTTCTTCGCAGCAGGCCTGCCAGGCTTACCAGGCTCTGTCGCCGGGCGAAGGGTTTATCTGGTTGCACCTCAATCTGAACCATGCGGCGGCAGAGAAATGGATGAAAAATCACTTCGCGATTTCCGATTTTTTCTTCGACGAAATCCGTCACGGCTCCCACACCACGCGCATTGAACGGCAAGGGGATGACCTGTTTGCGGTGCTCAACGACGTGATTTTCCATCCCAAAGAAAATAACCCGGAAATCGCCACGCTGTGGCTGTATTGCCGCAGCGGGCTGGTGGTTACCGTGCGGCACAAGCCGCTGCGGTTGATCGAACGGCTGCTGGGGCGTCTGGGGCCATTGCAACTGGCGTCGTCCACCGAGCTGTTGGCGCACTTGCTGGAAGAACAGGAAGATGTACTGGAGCAGGTGGTGCGACAGGCCAACCAGTATGTCGACACCATTGAAGATCGCCTGCTGAGCAATCATGTGAAACGCAACCGCACCGAACTGGGGCGCATGCGCCGCATGTTGCTGCGCTTTCAGCGCCTGCTGGCGCCGGAACCCGCCGCACTGTTTCGCCTGCTGAACCGGCCACCGGCCTGGTTAAGCCGGGACGTGGTGCAGGATCTGCGGCAGTTCACTGAAGAGTTCACCGTGGTGCTGAACGATCTGGCCAGCCTGACCGAGCGCATTCGCCTGCTGCAAGAGGAGATTGGCGCCAAGCAGATGGAGCAGAACAACCGTACGCTGTACACCCTGACGGTGATCACCGTGCTGGCGCTGCCGATTAACATCGTCGCTGGTTTCTTCGGCATGAACGTGGGAGGGATCCCGCTGGCCAGCAATCACCACGGTTTTATTCTGCTGGTGTTGCTGGTCGGCGGTTTTACGCTGATCACCGGCTATCTGGCGTTCAGACGCCGGGATGAAAGCTGATTACAGTCTTGCCCGGTACTCTTCTTCCAGCTTGGCGTGGGTGCTCCAGAACGGGCGTGGCTGGCGATCGTGCAGGCGATCGAGCAGGATATCCAGATGGGTGTGCCATCCGCCGGCCACGCTGAGCATGTCGTCACGGTTGGCCAGGCGGCGGTGAGTGACCGTCAGCAACACCGCGTTGTCCTGTTCGGTCAGCTCAAAGGTCACTTCGGAAGGGCGGTTCTGATCCTTTTCCTCCCAGGTAAAGCTCAGTAGCCGCGGCGGGAAAAGGCAGGTGATATGGCCGAGGTGTTTGCCGTTGCAGTCGCTTTGTTTGTATTTGGCGGGGGCCTGCTCGTGTTCGCCCGTCAGATCGGAATTGCGAAATACCAACTCCACCACAGCGCCTTTTTCCAGCGTCATTTCGCCGGCGGCCAGCCAGGTGGCGCGCTTGTCGGATTCCGTCAGGTAGGCCCAGACCCGCTCGATCGGGCCGGGCAGCAGCCGCTGAATGCGCAGCGTGCCGGTTTCAATAATCATACCGTAGTCGTTCATGGTTCACTCCTTGGGAGGATACTGTTCGGGCTGCCGCAGCGCTATTTCCAGCGCGTCCAGCCGTTCTGTCCAGAAATGCTCGTAGGTTTGCAGCCATTGCATGGCCTGTGCCATTGGCCCGGGTTCAAGCCGGCAGATATGGTTTCTTCCCTGCACGGTTCGCTGCACCAGGCCTGCAAGCTCCAGTGCTTTGATATGCTTGGAGGCGCCGGCAAACGACATCTGCAACGGCGCGGCCAGTTCACCAATGCTGTGCTCGCCGTCGGCCAGCGCACGCAAAATAGCGCGGCGCGTCGGGTCGGAAAGCGCGTGGAAAATGGCGTCCAGCTGTGAGGAAGATAATTTAACCATATGGTTGAATATAGAACAGCGCGATGAATATTCAACCAGTTTGTTGAATATTTTTTGCTATTGCCCCGGTCGGCTAACCGGGGCGAGGAGATCAGCTAGCCGTTTGCGCCAACAGCGCGTTGAGCAGCACATTGGCGCCGGCGGTGGCCCCGGCGGGCGAAATATCTTCCAGCTCGTTGTGGCTGATGCCGTCCACGCAGGGAATAAAAATCATCGCCGTGGGCGCTACCCGGCTCAGATAACAGGCATCGTGACCCGCGCCGGAAACCATATCCCGGTGCGAATACCCCAGCGCCTGCGCGGCCTGGCGCACGCTGTCGATACAGCCTTGATCAAAGCGTATCGGCTGATACTGGAAGATGCGTTCGGCGCGAGCGCTCAACGTGCCGGCATCTACCTCCGCGACCGCCGCCAGCAACCGACGTTCCATCTGTTCCAGCACCGCCTCCTGCGGATGGCGGAACTCGACGCTGAAAAACACCTTGCCCGGCACCACATTGCGCGAGTTGGGGGTGATTTGCGCCATGCCTACCGTGGCGCGGGCGTCAGGCATGAAATCCAGGCCGATCTGATTGACCGCCGTGACCATAGCGGCAAAGCCGAGCAGGGCGTCGCGGCGCCGTTCCATCGGCGTGGTGCCCGCATGGGCGCTGAAACCGAGGATCTCCAGCTCGTACCAGCGTTGGCCCTGCGCGCTGGTCACCACGCCAATCTCGACGTTTTCCGCCTCGAGGATCGGGCCTTGCTCGATATGCAGCTCAAAGGCGGCGTGGATGGGTCTGCCGCCGACCGGGTCTTCACCGTCATAGCCGATTTGCTTCAGCGCTTCGCCGATACTGGTGCCCTGCGCATCGCGGCGCGACAGGCCGTATTCTTCATCGAACACACCGGCAAACACGCCGGAGGCGATCATCGCCGGGGCGAAGCGGGCACCTTCCTCGTTAGTCCAGTTAACCACCTCCAGCGCGCGTTCGGTGGCAATCTGACGATCGTTCAGGGTGCGGATCACTTCCAACCCGGCCAGCACGCCATAAATGCCGTCAAAGCGCCCGCCGTTGGGTTGGGAATCGACGTGGGAGCCGGTGACGACCGGTGCCAGTTCAGGGCGGGTTCCTTCGCGGCGCAAAAACATGTTGCCCATGCGATCGACCCGCACGCTGCATCCCGCTTCCAGCGCCCAGGCCTGCAATTGGTCGCGCGCCTGACGATCTTCCTCGCTCAGCGCCAGCCGGGTGACGCCGTCTTTCGGGATGGCGCCGAACTGCGCCATATCGCGCAGGCTTTGCCACAGACGTTCGCCGTTAACCTGTTGGGTCATTTTTTCTCTCCCGACGGTTTTACGGCATAGCGGAAATCGCAGCAGGGCGCGCCGGACATAATGGTTTGGGTGCGTTGCAGCTCGACGTCCGGCGCATAACCGACGATAAACTGGCTGTCGCGGGCGCAGGACAGCAGATGGCCAATCTCGCCCAGGCCCATCTCGTGATACATCTCGGCATAGCGGCAGCGGGTGACGTTATAGTCGAACTGCTGCTCGTCTTGATGGATCACCTTCACTTGCAGCGCATCGTCTTTTTCCCACAGATACTGCAAGGCGGCGAAACTCTGCAAATCGGCGCCATTCGGCTCCTGAGCGGCAAACTGCTTGCCCGCATCGATGGCGGCGTTTTCAATGGCTTCGCCAATCACCGCCTGCGCGCGCTCCTTGCCGATCTCACGCACCAGAATCTGGTAGATCGGCTTGATGATCTCGGCCTCTATACGCCGGCGGGCCAGAATGCCCAATTCGTTTTTTGCACAGCTCATCACCTTGCTCCCCTTGCTTTATTGTTGTGTTTTAGCGCCGCCCAACACGCTCTGCGGCTGCCATTTGCCGTCGACCACCTTGTAGAGGGTGAAGCTTGGCTGTTGCAGGTTGCCCTGCGGATCGAATGCGATGTTGCCGGTGACGCCCTGATAATGAATGGCGCGCAGTTTCGGCAGATAATCGGCCGGATTGGCGGATCCTGCCTGCTCAATGGCGGCAATCAATACCCGGGTGGCGTCATAGGCGAACGGCGCATGCAGTTCGATGTGGGTCTTGTAACGGTCGCGGTAAGCCTGCTCAAAGGCTTTGCCGCCCGGCATCTGCTCCAGCGGCAGTCCCGGTTCCAGCGCCACCACGCCTTCGCCTTCCTTCTGCGCCAGCGTCAGGAAGGTTTGGCTGACGAAGCCGCCGGCACCCATCAGTTGAGTGTTCATGCCCAGCTGTTTGATGCGGCGGGCCAGCGGCGCCGCCTGCGAATCCACGCCACCGAAGAAGATCAGATCGGCATTCTTGCTGCGAACGGTGGTCAGCACCGCGCTGAAATCGACGGTTTTGTCATCGACGTATTCACGGGCTACCGGTTGTATACCCTGCGCCGCCAGCGACTTGATAAACTCGTCCGCCAACCCCTGGCCGAATGCGGTGCGATCGTCGATGACCGCAATGCGTTTGGCTTTCAGCACCTTGACGGCATATTCGCCGGCGTAATTACCGCCGTCGTCATCATGGCCCATCACACGAAAACTGGTATCAAACCCCTGTTGAGTATAGGCATGACCTGTGGCGACCGGTGCCACCTGGGCAATGCCGGCATCGTGATAAATGCGGGCCGCCGGGATGCTGGTGCCGGTATTCCAGTGGCCGACTACGCCGGCGACGCCTTCGTCCACCAGGCGCTGCGCTACTGCAACGGCGGTGCGCGGGTCGGACTGGTCGTCTTCGGAAAGCAGTTTAAAGGTGACAGGTTTGCCGTTCAGCGTCGGCTTCTGGGCGTTGGCGTCGGCGATCGCCAACTGAGCGCCGTTTTCCAGATCCTTGCCGATACGGGCGGAAGGGCCGGTCAGCGGGCCGGCCAGACCGATCAGAATGGTGTCGGCGGCCTGCGCAGGCGCGGCAGCGCCAAGGGTAGCCAGAACGGCGGCGGCCAGGGCCAGCGGCTTAAAGCGAGTTATCTTGTTCATGTAAAACTCCCGGTGCGGTTAAAAGTAAAAACGGTTATTCGCCCAGATAGGCTTGTTTGATTTTTTCATCGTCGAGCATGCCGGCAGACCGGCCGCTGTGGCTCAGGCTGCCGCTGTCCAGCACGTAGGCGCGATCGGTCGATTCCAGCGCCAGCCGGGCATTCTGTTCCACCAGCAATAGCGTGACGCCGTCACTGGCAAGGGTTTTGATCACGTCAAAAATGGCCTCGACCACGATCGGCGCCAGGCCCATTGAGGGTTCATCCAGCACCAGCAGACGTGGCCGGCTGAGCAGCGCACGGCCCATCGCCACCATCTGTTGTTCGCCGCCGGAGAGCAGCCCGGCTTGTTGCCGCAACCGCTCGCGCAGGCGTGGGAAAAGGGTGCACACTCGCTCCAGATCCTGCTGGATCGCCGGTTTATCGCGGCGGGAGTAGGCGCCAAGCTGCAAATTTTCCAGCACCGTCATGCGGGCGAAAATGCCGCGGCCTTCCGGCACCATCACCAGCCCCTGTTGCAGCAACTGATGCGGAGGAACACCGCGGATGGACTGGCCGTCGAACAGGATGTCTCCTTCGAAGGGTTGCAGGCCGGTCAACGCGCGCAGGCTGGAGGTTTTGCCCGCGCCGTTGGCGCCGATCAATGTCACCTGTTCGCCGTGGTTAACCGTAAAATCGATGCCTTTCACGGCATGAATGCCGCCGTAAGATACTTTTAGCCGTTTGACGGACAGTAAGGGTTCAGACATGCGCAGTGCCTCCCAGATAAGCCCGGATCACCGTCGGTTCGCGCCTTACCTGCGCGGGTTCGCCTTCGGCGATGACTTTGCCGTAGTCGAGCACCGTCAGGCGGTCGCACAATCCCATCACCAGCTTGACGTCGTGCTCGATCAGCAGCAGGGTTTTGCCGCTTTCGCGGATGCGTTGCAGCAGCTCGCGCAGCGCCACTTTCTCTGCGGCATTCATGCCGGCGGCCGGTTCATCCAGCGCCAATAACTGCGGGTCGGTAGCCAACGCGCGGGCAATTTCCAGCCGCCGCTGGTGGCCGTAGGAAAGATCGCCGGCGCGGTAATGGGCGAACTGACTGATGCCGACGTACTCCAGCAGCGCGTGAGATTTCTCCCGCGTCGCCTGTTCTTCCTCGCGGGCGCGGCGGTGGCGTGAAATAGCCGCCCACAGGCCGTTGCGGGTGCGCACATGGCAGCCCACCATCACGTTTTCCAGCACGCTCATCTCGTTGAACAGCCGCAGGTTCTGGAAGGTGCGAGCGATGCCTGCCTGTACGACTTTGTCGATCGCCTGCGGTTTGTAGCGACGATCCAACAGATGGAACTCACCGCTATCGGCGCGGTACAGGCCGGTGATCAGATTGAAACAGGTGGTTTTACCGGCGCCGTTCGGCCCGATCAACCCATAGATTTCCCCCCGGCGGATACTCATGCTGACGTCATCCACGGCGGTCAGCCCGCCAAAGCGTTTACTGACATGGTTTAGGGTGAGTAATGGCTTCATGATGCGGCTCCCGATTGATGACGCGCCGGCCACAGGCCCGCAGGGCGATACAACATCACCAGAATCAGCGCCAGGCCGTAGAACAGTTGGCGGATAATTTCCGGATCGATCCACACTTGGCCGAACAGGGCCTGTTGCAGCGGCCCCATGGTGCTGCGCAACAGCTCCGGCAGCGCCGCCAGCAGCAACGCGCCGAGGATCACGCCGGGAATGTGCCCCATACCGCCCAGCACCACCATCGCCAGTACGGCTATCGACTCTTGCAAGGTGAAGGACTCCGGTGAGACAAATCCCTGGAACGCGGCAAACAGCGCGCCGGCGATGCCGCCGAACGTGGCGCCGATGGCGAATGCCAGCAGTTTGAAGTTACGGGTGTTGATGCCCATCGCCCGCGCTGCGTCCTCATCTTCGCGGATGGCGGTCCAGGCGCGACCGACCCGTGAATGTTGCAGGCGCAGGCAGATAAACAGGATCGCCAGCAGCAGGGCGGCGAACAGGTAGTAATACAAATACAGTGAGGAAAAACGGATGCCGAACCACTCATGCATGCCGGAAAACTTCAGGCCGAACAGGCTGACCGGGTCGATGCCGGAAATGCCCTTTGGGCCGTTGGTGATATTGACCGGGCGATCGAGGTTGCGCATCAGAATGCGCACGATTTCGCCGAAACCCAGCGTGACGATCGCCAGATAGTCGCCGCGCAGGCGCAGCGTCGGCGCGCCGAGCAGGATGCCGCACAGCGCCGCCAGCACGGCGGACAGCGGTATCAACAGCAGGATGGACAGATGCAAGCCATCCGGGAACCAGTGCAACAGCAACGGAAACTGTTCGGTCAGGTGTGGCGAGGACAGCAGCGCGGTCAGGTAGGCGCCGACTGCGTAAAAGGCGATAAATCCCATGTCCAGCAGGCCGGTCAGGCCGACGACGATATTCAACCCCAGCGCCAGCATCAGGTACAGCAGCGCGAAGTCGATCACTCGCACCCAATAGTTGCCGCCGGCGGCCCCGGCCAGCCAGGGGGCCAGCAGCAGGCCGAGCATAAACAGCGCGACGCCGAGTCTGGCGCGGCCTGGGGTGGCTGTTTGCAGGGTGGTGGTCAGAACGGTCATTTTATCTCCTCAGGCGCGGGTGGCGACGCGCTCGCCCAGCAGCCCGGATGGGCGTAATACCAGTACCGCAATCAGAATCAGGAAGGCGAAAACGTCCTGATAATTGCTGCCGAAGGTGCCGCCGGTCAGTTCGCCGAGATAACCGGTCCCCAGCGATTCGAATAGCCCCAACAATAGTCCGCCGAGCATGGCGCCGCGCAGGTTGCCAATGCCGCCCAGCACCGCGGCGGTAAAAGCCTTGATGCCCGGCAGGAAGCCCATGGAGAAGCCGGCGTTGCCGTAGTTGCTGGCCATCATGACGCCCGCCACCGCCGCCAGCGCACCGCCGAGGGCGAAGGTCAACAGGATCACCCGGTTGGGATCGATGCCCATCAGACCGGCGACCTGCGGGTTTTCCGCCGTGGCACGCATCGCGCGGCCAAAACGCGAGTGTTCGACCAGCAACAGCAGCCCGGCCATCACCAGTACGGCGACAACCAGCGTGGCGATACCGGTGCCGGTGATCACCGCCGGCGCATGCCCGGCGCTGCCCTGGGTCAAGGCAATGGGGGACATGGGCAGCAGTTGCGGGAACATCAACGGATTGCGCGACCAGATCAGCATCGCCAACGTTTGCAGCAGCAGCGAGACGCCGATACCGCTGATCAACGGCGCCAGGCGCGGGGCATTGCGCAGGCGGCGATAGGCCAGGCGTTCGATGCTCATCGACACCAGCGCGCAGACCGCCATGGCGATCGTCGTCGCCAGCAACAGCACTGTGTACGGCGACAGAGTGGGGAAATGATGCTGCAACACGCCGATAGCCGACAGGGCGCTCAGCGCGCCGACCATCAGCACATCGCCGTGGGCGAAATTGATAATGCGCAGAATGCCGTACACCATGGTGTAACCCAGAGCGATCAGCGCATAAATACTGCCGAGCATCAGTCCGTTGACGGTCTGCTGTACCAGCGTATCCATAGGGAGAGTCCCGAAAATAATGATTCAGGAGGCTCAGAGTAGAGAATTAAAAAAAATTGTAAAATACGGAAAAATAATTTCTTATATAAAAAATGCGTGTTTTTAATTTATTGATTTATTTGTATATTAATTTATCCCCACAACCGATTTTTTGCCAAAATAGTCAATATATGAAAAAAACAGAAGAATATGACGCCCTATTGCCGAACGATCCGCCGCTGCGCGCCGTACGGGCGTTCGAGGCTATCGCCCGCCTGGGCAGCATTACCGCTGCGGCGAAGGAGCTGGCGATATCTCCCTCGGCGGTCAGCCATCAGCTCAAAACGCTGGAGGCTTTTCTGCAAATGCCGCTCACCGAGCGGCAGGGCCGCAACCTGATCCTGCGCAGCGAAGGACGCGAGTATTACCGCTCGATCCGTTCGGCGTTTAACGTGTTGCGCCAGGCGACGGAGCATGTGCGTGAGCAATCGGCCTCCCGGCAGGTGACCATCAGCCTGATCCCGCTGTTCGGCATGGGCTGGTTTATTCCGCGTTTGCACGGCTTTTTGCGCGAAAATCCCGATATCGACATCAACGTGGTGTATGCCAACCACCGTAACTATCTCAGCGACGCCGCAGATATTTCGATTCGCTTTGGCGTGGGGCAATGGACCGGCTATCGCAGCGAAAAACTGATGTCCGGCAAAATGGTGCCGGTGTGCAGCCGCAGTTTTATCAGGCTGCATGGGCTGCTGGATACGCCGGATCAGCTTTCGCCGCTGCCGTTGTTGCACGACGAAGAACGCAATACCTGGATGCAGTGGTTCCAGCAGGCCGGCGTCAGGCGGCCGCTGCGCAGCACCGGGCCGATGTTCGAGGATGGCCTGCTGACGCTGGCGGCGGTGCAGTCGGGGCTGGGCTGCGCCCTGATGCGCGAACCGCTGATCGAGCCCTATCTTAACAGCGGCGAACTGGTTAAGTTGTTTGACCGACCGATTGACGATGGCCGCGATTATTACCTGTGCGTGCGGGTAGACAGCGAGTTGTCGCAAGAGGGGCAGAATCTGCAGCAGTGGTTGCTGCGCGAGGCCGCAGGTCAATAAACAGACACGCGTTAACTGCCTGAATTGGCTATCCTGAATAGAGTGCAATGGGTTAACCGGAGTGTTTGATGACTGCAGAAAACGAGCTGGAACAAACGCCAAAAATGAGTCTGCCGCTGCTGGCCGGTGGCGCGTTGGGCGTGGTGTTCGGCGATATCGGTACCAGCCCGCTGTATACGCTGAAAACCGTGCTTTATCTGTCCGGTGATGCGCCGTCCGCGCCGGTGATCCTCGGTTTGTTGTCATTGATTTTCTGGACGCTGGTGATAGTGACCTCGCTCAAATACGCCATGTTCGCCATGCGGATCGATAACCGCGGCGAGGGCGGTATCATGGCGCTGATGTCGCTGCTGGTCAGCAAGAAGAGCGCCCGACCTATGGTGGTATTTGCCGGCCTGTTCGGTGCGGCGCTGATTTACGGCGACGGCGCGATCACCCCGGCGATTTCAGTGCTTTCGGCGCTGGAGGGGTTAAACATAGTCTTGCCCGAATCCAAACCCTTCATTTTACCGGCGGCGGTAGTGATTCTGGTCAGTCTGTTCGCCATTCAACCGCTGGGCACGGCGCGCATCGGCAAGGTGTTTGGCCCGATTATGGCGCTGTGGTTTTTCTCGATCGCCGCCCTGGGCGTCTGGGGTATCATCCAGCATCCGGCGGTACTGATGGCCATCAACCCAGAGTACGGCGTGGCGTTTTTGTTCTCCAATGGATTAACCAGCTTTCTGGTGTTGGGCGGGGTGTTCCTTTGCGTAACCGGTGCGGAGGCGCTGTATGCCGATATGGGGCACTTTGGCAAAAAACCTATCTGGCTCGCCTGGTTCGGCATCGTGTTCCCCAGTTTGTTGCTGAACTATGCCGGGCAGGCCGCGCTGATCCTCTCCGGCGCCGACGTGACCCAGAATATTTTCTTCCGCCTGTGCCCGCCGATAATGCAAATACCCTTGGTGATCCTGGCTACCCTTGCCACCATCATCGCCAGCCAGGCGATCATCAGCGGGGCCTTTTCCATGACCCGTCAGGCGATCCAGCTTGGCTGGTTGCCGCGCTTGCGTGTGAAGCAAACCACCGAGGAGAGCTACGGCCAAATTTACATCGGTGCCATCAACTGGCTGCTGATGGCGGTGACGGTCTTTCTGACGGTATTCTTCAAATCCTCCGATAACCTTGCCGCCGCTTACGGCATCGCCGTTTCGCTCACCATGATCATGACCAGCGGCTTGCTGTTTGTGGCGATGCGCGAGGTGTGGCGCTGGGGATTCACCGCCAGCCTGCTGGTTGCCGGCGGATTTTTCATCGTCGATCTCAGCTTTTTGGTGGCTAACCTCAGCAAGGTGCTGCAAGGGGGTTATGTGCCGTTGCTGCTGGCCAGCCTGGTTTATGGCGTGATGCTGATCTGGCATCGCGGAGTGCTCGCCGCCTCCCGTACCTTGGGTGAAAAGAGCCTGCCGCTGGCGGATTTCCTGGCGCAGATCGAAGCGCAGGCCATTCCTCGGGTGCCGGGCACGGCAATATTTCTTACTCGTACGCTGAACGGCACGCCGCCGGTGATGAAATGGCACGTCAAACGTAACGGCTCGCTGCATGCCGATGTGTTGGCGCTGAACATCATGATTGTGAACGAACCACGGGTGGCGAATGCCGAGCGGTTGGTTATGCGGCAGCAGTCACCGGGCTTCTGGTGCGGCGTGGCCAGCTACGGTTTTATGGAACGGCCGAACATTCCCCGGCTATTGCACCACGCCGAGGCGCAAAAAACCGGGTTGAATTTTGACGACGCCACCTATTATCTGGGACATGAAACCGTGGTGCGCCGCGAAGAAAACGACAGGTTACCGGCGTGGCAGCGCAGCATCTTTGCGCTGATGGTGCGTAACGGCATGCACGTGACGGATTACTACTATCTCCCCAGCGATCAGGTGGTGGAGATCAGCCGCCGGGTGCCGGTGTGACGGTCTGGCTATAGGTTAAAAGCAACGGTTATTTAGCCGCAGGCATGGCGCAGGCTATAGTGCGGTGGCGCGATGTGCGCGGCTTTGCTCTGAGGGTTTATGTCACTGTTCGATCTTACTGCGCTGGCTGCCGATTTGCCGCAAGCATGGCGTTCCAGCATTCTGGGGCGCGTCGGTTCCGCCAATATCAAAGTGCTGCGAATGGATCAGCGCGCCATTGACGATGAGGTTCACGAATACCATGAGACGCTGCTGGTGATCGAAGGCCAACTGCGATTGGCAGTGCAGGGCGAGGAAATTACGGTGAACGCCGGGCAACTGTATCAGGCCGCAGCCGGCGTGCCGCACCGCGTGTTGGCGGGCAGCCACGGCACGCTGGTAATTGTTGATTTGCCCGAGAATTAATGCCGGTCGCCCAGCGTGGACAACGCCACGTCAACCGCCGCTAACAACCGTTCTTTTGTGACGCCGTCACGCGCTTGTATCGATAAACCGTGCAAAAAGACCGCGAAGTAATCACCGAGGCTGTCGGCGTCGGTATCCGCCGGTAGCTCCCCGTTTTTCACCGCCAGCCGCAGCCGCTCAATAATGCCCTGGGTGCGCAGCAGGCGGTGTTCCGCCAGCCAGGTTTTAATGCCGCTGTTTTCAGCGCTGACGCTGGCGGCGGAAGAGACCACCATGCAGCCCTGTGGCAGATCGGTACGGCTGTAGAGCGTCACCGCGTCTTCCAACAAGCGCTTTATCGCCACTCGCACGCCGGTTTCCTCACTGAACGCCCGCTCGGCAAAACCGCCTTCATGGTTTTCGTAGCTGGCGATGGCTTCGCGGAACAGCAATTCCTTCGAACCGAACGCCTTGTATATGCGTGCAGAAGCGATGCCCAGTTCGGCCACCAGATCCGACATCGAAGTGCCTTCGTATCCCTGGCGCCAGAAGAGATCCCGTGCTTTCAGTAATGCCTGTTCGCGGTCGAACTCGCGTGGTCTGCCTGCCATCGGTCGGCTCCTGTTTGCCTGTCATTCAGTGAGATAGGATCGCTTAAATCGCCCCTGACGCCAACGAATTTCTAAAATCTGCTTGCCGCGGGATTCATTTAAGCCTATTGTTTGTCAATCGACAACCAATAGGAGTTTACGATGAAAACCTTGAAAGGTCCAAGCCTGCATCTTGCCCAATTCAGTGACGATGCCGCCCCCTTTAACAGTCTGTCCGCCATTGCGCAATGGGCTGCGGACACCGGTTTTAAAGCACTGCAAATCCCCGCGTGGGATCGCCGCCTGTTCGATTTGGCTACCGCAGCGGAAAGCCAGACTTACTGCGATGAACTGGTCGGCATGCTGGCAGACAAGGGGTTGGTAGTCAGCGAACTGACCACCCACATTTTTGGTCAGTTGATGGCGGTGCACCCGGCTTATGACGCGTTGTGCGACAGCTTTGCGCCGCCGGCGCTGCACGGCAACCCGCAGGCACGCGGCGAATGGGCGCGGCAACAGCTGCTGTTGGCGGCCAAAGCCTCCGCGCGGCTGGGGCTGAGCGAGATGGGTACCTTTTCCGGCTCGCTGGCGTGGCCCTACCTGTTCCCGTTCCCGCAGCGCCCGGCCGGGTTGATAGAAACGGCGTTCGATGAGTTGGCGAAACGCTGGTTGCCGGTGCTGAATGCCTGCGACGAGCAGGGCGTGAACCTGTGTTATGAAATTCACCCCAGTGAAGACCTGCACGACGGCGTGACCTTTGAAATGTTTCATCAGCGCGTCGGCGGTCACCCGCGCTGCCAGATCCTGTTCGATCCGAGTCACTTCGTGCTGCAACAGCTGAACTACCTGGATTACATCGATATTTATAAAGACTTTATCCGCATGTTCCACGTCAAAGACGCCGAGTTCAACCCGACCGGGCGGCAGGGCATCTATGGCGGTTACCAGTCATGGACCGAACGCGCCGGGCGTTTCCGTTCGCTGGGCGACGGCCAGGTGGATTTCAAAGGCATTTTCTCCCGGCTGACGCAGCACGGCTACGCCGGTTGGGCGACGCTGGAATGGGAATGCTGCCTCAAGCACCCGCAGGATGGCGCCCGCGAAGGGGCGGCTTTTATCCGCGACCATATCATCAACGTCACCGACAAGGTGTTTGACGACTTTGCCGGCGCGCCGGTCGACCAGCAACAGATCAATACTTTGCTCGGCCTGCGCTGAGCCACGCTATTCCACCACGGAGAACACCCATGAAAATGCAAAATAACGGGTCCATGCTGAATGGACCTGAACCCGAACACGTCTATGCACGGGTCAACGGCAACCGTATTCACTGCGTCACCCTCGGCGAAGGCCGGCCGGTGTTGCTGATCCCAGGTTGGCCGCAGACCTGGTATACCTGGCGCTATGTGATGCAGGCGCTGGCAGCGGCCGGTTTTAAGGCGATTGCGGTAGATCCGCCGGGCATCGGCGATTCTGATAAACCCACCGGCGGTTATGACACCGGCAGCGTCGCCGCCGTGCTGCACCAGACCATGCTGCAGCTTGGGCACCCGAGTTATTCATTGGTCGGCCACGATATTGGCATGTGGATCGGCTATGCGATGGCCAGCGACTATCCGCAGGCGGTGGAAAGACTGGTGCTGACCGAAGCGGTGATCCCTGGGCTGGCGCCGGCACCGCCGATTTTTGTGTCGCCGGACCAAAACATCTTCCTGTGGCATTTCATGTTCAACCAACTGGCGGATCTGCCGGAGGCGTTGACGTTGGGGCGCGAGAGGGAGTATCTCGGCTACATCTTTAACCGTTGGTCTTATCGCCGCGATCGGGTAGCCGCAGAAACCTATATTGCCGCTTATTCTGCACCGGGCAGCCTGCGCGCCGGTTTTGATTACTACCGCGCCATTCCCGAGACCGTGCGGCAAAACCAGCGGCGTGCCGAGAGCAGACTCGAAATGCCGGTGATGACCATCGGCGCAGAGCACGCCACTGGCGATGCGCCTTTTGTCACGTTGCGGGATAACGCCGTGGATCTGCGGGGCGAGACGGTCGCCGGCTGCGGTCATTTTATTACCGAAGAGTGTCACGAGGCGTTTATTGCCCTGGTGGTGCCATTCCTGTCGGAGGCGCAGACCTATGCCGCTTGATACGCAGATTGCCCGTTTTCTGGCGGATACGGCAGGTGCGGCGGCACCCGGTTCCCTGGCCGAGATGCGCGCCGCCGCCGAGGCCGGGCTGCTGCAACTGCAGGGCGAAGCGGAAGCCAGCGGCGGCGTGAGGGATTTTACGGTCACCGCCAACGACGGCCATGAGATCGCCATTCGTGCTTATCGACCGCTGAGCGCGGAGAAAGGCCCCATGCCGGCCATGCTGTACGCCCACGGCGGCGGCTGGTGCCTGGGGTCGTTGGCGCTGTATGACCGGCCTTGTCAGGCGCTGGCCAATGCCACGGGCCGATTGATCCTGTCGGTCGATTACCGGCTGGCGCCGGAGCATCCGTTCCCTCGGCCGCTGGAGGATTTTTACCAGGCACTGTGCGCAGTGGTTGAGCGGGCGGATGAACTGGGGATTCTCGCCGGGCGCATCGCGGTTGGCGGCGACAGCGCAGGCGGCAATCTGGCGGCGGCCGTGGCCTTGCTGGCCCGCGACCGCGAAGGGCCGCAAATCGAGCATCAGCTGTTGCTGTATCCGGCGCTGAGCGGTGCAATGAATACCGCCAGTTATGACGACTACGCGCAGGGGTATTTCTTGACCCGGGAAGTGATGGCGTTTTGCTGGGAGACGTATCGGGGTAAAGAGGGGAAACCGCGTAATCCTTACGCCGAGCCATTGCATGCTGAAACCTTGCGGCAGTTGCCACCGGCGACCATTCTGAGCTGCGAGTACGATCCGTTACGCGATGAGGCCGAGCAGTATGCGCAACGGTTGCATGAAAGCGGGGTGGCGGTGCGCTGCGAACGGTTGCCGGGCATGGTGCATGCCTGCATCCATATGCTGGGGTTAACTCCGGCGGCGCGGGTGCTGTTCGACAAGGCCGTCTAACCTTTTGTTAGTGTGCTGAAAGCTGCACCTGGTGTGACTAATGCCCCGCATTGGAATTGCGGGGCATTGGCGTTTCCAGCTATGGGCGTCTAACGGCCGGCGACGGTGACGAAGCGGGTCTCCAGATAGGATTCGATCGCCTCGCTGCCGCCTTCGGTGCCGTGACCGGAGTCTTTCACCCCGCCAAACGGCGTTTCAGGCAGGCCGAAACCGATATGGTTGATGCTGAGCATGCCACTTTCCACATCGCGGCCCAGCGCGGTTACCGTGGCGATGCTGCGGCTGTAGGCGTAGGCCGCCAGCCCGTAAGGCAGGCGGTTAGCCTCGGCTATCGCTTCCTCATAGGTGGCGAACGGACGCAGCAGGGCGACCGGGCCAAACGGCTCCTCAGACATCGCCCGCGCGCTCAGCGGGACGTCGCGCAGCACCGTTGGCTCAAAGAAGTTGCCGCTGCCCGGCAGACGGTTGCCGCCGGTGCTGGCCTTGGCGCCCTGGTCGATGGCGTCCTTCACGAAGGCATCGATGGCTGTGACGCTGCGCTCCAGCACCATCGGCCCCATGGTCACGCCTGCATCCAACCCGTTGCCCAGCTTGATGTCGCGCACCGCTGCGGTGAATTTCTCTACAAAGGCTTCATAGACGCCTTGCTGGATTAGAAAACGGGTCGGGGCGATACAGACCTGGCCGGCGTTGCGGAACTTGGCCAGTGCCAGTTCTTTGACGGCGGCGTCGAGATCGGCATCGTCGAAAATCAACACCGGCGCGTGGCCGCCCAGTTCCATGGTGGCCTTTTTCATATGCTGCCCGGCCAGCGCTGCCAGATGTTTGCCCACGCGGGTGGAGCCGGTGAACGAGATCTTGCGAATGGTCGGGTGCGGGATCAGGTATTCGGAGATGTCCGCCGGGGTGCCGTACACCAATGCGATCACGCCGGCCGGGATGCCGGCGTCGGCAAAGGCTCTGATCAGCTCTGCCGGCGAGGCCGGGGTTTCTTCCGGGCCTTTGATGATGATCGAGCAACCGGCGGCCAACGCGGCGGACAGCTTGCGCACGATCTGGTTGATCGGGAAGTTCCACGGCGTAAAGGCGGCAACCGGACCGACCGGCAGCTTAAGCGTTTGCTGTTGAACATCGCGGCTGCGGGCAGGGATGATTTGGCCGTAGGTGCGGCTGGCTTCGCCGGCAAACCAGTCAATGACGTCCGCCGAGTTAAGGATCTCAACCTTGGCCTGCGCCACCGGTTTGCCTTGTTCCTGCGTCATGATGGCGGCGATAGATTCTGCGCGTTCGCGCAGCAAGGCGGCGGCTTTACGCATCAGGATGGCACGCTGATAGGCGGAGGTGTCGCGCCAGAGTTTAAAACCGCGTTCGGTAGCGGCCAGCGCCAGATCGAGATCGGCCTGTGCGGCGTGCGCCACGTTGCCAATGACCTCATCGGTAGCGGGGTTGGTGACCGGCATGGTGTTGCCGGCGATTGCGTTGCGCCATTGTCCGTCAATATAGAGTTGAGTATCTGGATACATTGTTGCCTCTTACTTTCAGGGGGTTAAACACCGTTTTCCCGCTCTGCGGCAGGATAATCAAACCCGCTGACGCCGATCAACAGACGCCAGTCGATGGGTAAAATACCCTACGCCGAATGAGCGCGATCGTCCAGGGAACTGCGGTGCGCACTACTCAAACGGCGTTGGTTTGACTATCATACAAGCCAGGTTCGGCCTTGATGCAAGGCGGTAGGGTGCAGGCGATGGAGGCAGAGTGCAGGGTGTTCCACAGCAGTTCCCCTTCGAAAAAGATTGCGCGCAGTTCCGGCAATTGCCGCAATTGCCGGGCGTAGAGCTTTACCACGCCCATATCGAACGCTATGTCTTCGAACCGCATACCCACGACGCTTTCGCCATCGGCACCGTCGATGTCGGCGCCGAGCGCTTCCGTTACCGGGGGGCACAGCATCTGGCGGCCCCGGGTTCGCTGGTATTGATGAACCCGGATGAACTGCACACCGGCGAGGCGGAAACGGCCGGCGGCTGGAATTACCGGATGCTCTACCTTGAACCCGGGGCGCTGGAGTTGCTGTCCGGCGAGCAGGGGTTTTGGTTTACCGATGCGGTACGCCAGGATCCGCAGGCGGCGCGGCAACTTTCGGCGACGCTGGCCGCACTGTGGCAAGCCCGGGATCCGATGACGATTGATGACCTGCTGCTGCAAGTGGTGGCGATCTTCCGCCCCCACGCACGTATCGCCCGGCCGCTGAAAGATGAGCCGGCGCACCGTTTTGACATCGTCAAAACCTACCTGCGCGATAACTTTTCCGCTGCCATCACGCTGGATCAGTTGGCGGCGCTGGTATCGCTCAGCCCGTACCATTTTTTGCGCAAATTCAAAGCCGAATACCATGTATCGCCCCAGCAGATGCTGATGGCGATCCGCCTTGCGCAAGCCAAGTTGATGCTGGGGCGCGGCATGCCTGCCGCGCAGGTAGCCGCGGCGGCGGGGCTAACCGATCAGGCGCATTTAACCCGCGCTTTCGCCAACCGTTACGGCGTCACGCCAGTGCGCTATCAAAAACAGGTCATGGCCCGCTAAGTATCGTCACATTTGTATGTTGTCGTCGTACTGCTGTGGTATGCCCAACTTTTTGATACTGACGACGTTGCTCATTAGAGCATTAAGATGCATTTGCCAGCGTTACCATTACGGCGAAAACAGTTGCAACCATTGCCGGGGTAAATGACTCGAGAGCTTTTGTGCCAACACTCGCTGCCGTTTCACGCGCCACGTTCACCAATACACGGCCGGGGGCGCGAAGCACGACCTGACGAAGCCCATTGGTGCTGTCGCGTGCTACGAGGCCAATTTTTTCGAGAACGATCAATTGACGCACTACGGCTGATTGCGGTTTACCAATCTGTTCCCCGAGTACTGATATATTGACCCGATCGCCGTCCGATCGCGCGATAACATTCAGTAGCGTAAAGTCACTGAAGCTGATGCCATGATATGTGCCCAATTCATCGTCAAGCTTAAGTTGCAGACTGGCCTGAGCACGATATAACGCCAAACAAAAATCGAGATTTGTGTTCATCAAGGCTTCTTCCTGGGTTCGTCGTAGCTAAGTTGGTCGGGGCTGCGGATTTCCTGGCGCCACAGGCTCACCAACATTTCCAATTCCCGCGCGGCATCGAAAGCGGGATCTTCACTGGCTTTAACCCTGTCGAGTACCTCAAAGAGAAAGTTACTCTCACCATGCTCAACCCAATCCTGCGCAAGTCTCATGTTCCGATGTTGTGCATATCGCAGTTCAAAACGATGCCGGTTGAGTGTTCCTTGAACGTTAGCACTGCCTGCAACCAATACTCGCCCCGTAATCTTGTTACGGATCGCATACACCCCCGCTCGGGTTTTCGTGTCCAGGTACTGCCGTTTCAGCGCTTGTTTGTCTGTCATCATCCCTCCTCTTCGTTTCAGGTAAGTCATGGTGTTGCTGTCAGCGGTATGCGTTTTCACGAATAATACCCGGATAATATTCCCTGTCAATAATACCCGGGTAAATATTCCTGTCGCTATACCGCATGAAAATTTGGGGTTGATGGTGAATGGGGCAGACAGCCCCGGGAGAGGGTCTGTCATCATCGCTAAATGGGGTTATAGTCTGAATTTACTGTTGTTATGAGTCACCGGTGGTTGCAAGTTTCGCGGATGTCGTCAAAAAGGTGACTAATCAGAATGAAGCTGTCTTCATAATATTTACTATTAATTTTATCCGGGTATATTAAGGCCCCTTAACATCCCATTGAGGTTAAATGCATGTCTGAATACCTGTCGAAGGCTTCGACAGCCTTTGGTGACCAACATTTGCTGTTCTCAGGTCCGTTGGTCGAAGTTGCACTTGCCGTTAAAAATGAGCTCGAAAAGGGATCGTTAAGAACATTTCTTGTTTTTGATGATATGACAGGCAGCGTGATCGACTTGGACCTGCGAGGGTCTGATGCCGATGTTGTAGAGAGGCTTTCCTGTCCTCCCCAGCAATTCACGGGGCGTTATGCCACCCGCCGGGACAAGTCGGCAGAGACGGTGGAAGACGATTCTGCAGAATCGAAAGGACGGGGTAGACCAAAGTTAGGTGTCGTTGCTCGTGAGGTAACCTTACTGCCCAGTCAATGGGACTGGTTAACCACCCGACCCGGCAGCGCATCCGCTATACTCAGGCGTCTGGTAGACGAAGCCATGCACTCGGAGGGGGCGCGTGAACAAAAACGGGCAGCTCATGAGGCTGCTTATCAGTTCATGCAGGCGATCGCCGGAGACTTGCCTGGCTACGAGGAGGGAATTCGCGCACTCTTCGCAGACAATCGTACCAAACTTGAACAATGCATTGCAGCATGGCCTGTCGACATCAAAACTCATACTCTACGCCTGGCTTTCGGTTTATCAGATCAACCAACCAAGAGAGCTACTAAGGCCGGCTAAAATATCACCATAAAAACAGGCTCAACGTCGTTTCCCAGGTCGACTCGCTAAAACAGCAACCTGCTACAATATTGCCATGAGGAATTAGGCTAGGCTGCTCCTGAAATTCATTCACGGGTTGCTGGAGTCACTATGTTTGTTGGCGTGTTATTTGCCCTCTCTGCCGGGCTGATGTGGGGGCTGATTTTTGTCGGCCCGGTATTGATCCCCGAATATCCTGCGGCGTTACAGTCCACCGGGCGCTACCTGGCCTTTGGCCTGATCGCCTTGCCGTTGGCATGGCTTGATCGCCGCCGGTTGCAAAAGCTGAAGCGTAAAGACTGGCTCGAGGCGCTCAAACTGACGGCGATCGGCAATCTGCTGTATTACCTGTGCCTGGCAAGCGCCATTCAACGCACCGGGGCGCCGGTGTCCACCATGATTATCGGCACGTTGCCGGTGGTGATTTCGGTGACCGCCAACCTGTTCTACAGCCGGCATGACGGGCGGCTTTCCTGGCGGAAGTTAACGCCGGCGCTGGTGTTGATCGCCTGTGGGCTGGCGTTCGTCAACGTCGCCGAACTGAAGGGCAATACGGCACCGCTCGATCTCTGGCGCTATATCAGCGGATTGGGGCTGGCGCTGTTGGCGGTGGCCTGCTGGACCTGGTTCCCGCTGCGCAATGCCCGCTGGCTGCGGGAAAATCCAGACCAAAGACCGGCCACCTGGGCGACGGCGCAGGGGGTAGTCACCTTGCCGCTGGCGTTGGCAGGTTACCTGTTGGTTTGCGGCCAGTTGGCCCTCACTCAGCCGGCGTTTGCGCTGCCGTTCGGGCCAAGGCCGGGTGTCTTCGTCCCCTTGATGATTGTCATCGGTATATTCTGCTCGTGGATAGGTGCGTTGTGCTGGAATGAGGCGAGCCAGCGCTTGCCGACGGTGCTGGTGGGGCCGCTGATTGTCTTCGAAATTCTGGCGGGGCTGGCCTACACCTTCATGTTGCGCCAGGCGTGGCCGCCGCTGTTGACGCTGTGCGGTATCGCCTGTCTGATGATCGGGGTGGTGTCCGCGATGCGCATCAAGCCGCAGCCGGTGGTAGTGCGGTTGGCAGAACGATAAGCGCCACGCCTGCCGCGAAGGCGGCAGGCGGTGAACCGCTTAACGTTTACTGTGGTTAATGATCTCTTCGGCCACGTTGCGCGGCGCTTCGGCGTAGTGGCTGAACTCCATGGTGTAAGTCGCGCGGCCTTGCGACATCGAACGCAGGGTGGTTGAGTAACCAAACATCTCGGACAGCGGTACCTTGGCGCGGATCTCCTTGCCGCCGCCGCCGGGGATATCCTCCATGCCTTGCACCAGACCGCGCCGCGACGACAGGTCGCCCATCACGCTGCCGGCATAGTCTTCCGGCGTTTCCACTTCTACCGCCATGATAGGCTCCAGGATCACCGGGTCAGCCGCGCGGCAGGCTTCTCTAAAGCCAAAGATCGCCGCCATGCGGAAGGCTTGCTCAGAGGAATCGACGTCGTGGTATGAGCCGAAGGTCAGATGCACTTTGACGTCAACCATCTGATAACCGGCCAGCACGCCGTTATTCAGCGCTTCCAGCACGCCTTTTTTCACCGCAGGAATATACTCGCCCGGGATCACGCCGCCCTTGATTTCATCGAAGAACTCGAAGCCTTTGCCCGGTTCGTTCGGTTCCACCGTCAACACCACGTGGCCATATTGGCCTTTACCGCCGGACTGCCGCACAAATTTGCCCTCCACGTCGACCACGCGTTTGCGGATGGTTTCGCGGTAAGAGACCTGCGGTTTGCCGGTGGTGGTCGCCACGCCAAATTCACGGCGCATGCGATCGACGATAATTTCCAGATGCAGCTCGCCCATGCCGTAAATAATGGTTTGACCGGAATCTTCGTCGGTGCGTACGCGGAACGACGGGTCCTCGGAGGTGAGGCGCTGCAGCGCGATGCCCATTTTTTCCTGGTCGGCTTTGGTTTTCGGTTCAATCGCCTGCGCAATTACCGGTTCCGGGAACACCATTTTCTCCAGCGTGATGATACCGTTAGGGTCGCACAGGGTGTCGCCGGTGGTGACGTCTTTCAGCCCCACGCAGGCGGCGATATCACCGGCGTGCAGTTCTTCGACCTCTTTGCGGTCGTTGGCGTGCATCTGCACGATACGGCCAATGCGCTCTTTTTTGTCTTTAATCGGGTTATAGACGCTGTTGCCTTTGGCCAGCACGCCGGAATACACCCGAATGAAGGTCAGTTGGCCCACGAAGGGGTCGGTCATCAGCTTGAACGCCAGCGCCGAGAATTTTTCGTCGTCGGCGGCCCGGCGGATGACGATATTGTCGTGCTCGTCATGGCCTTCCATCGGCGGCACGTCGAGCGGCGAGGGCATGAGTTCGATCACCGCGTCGAGCATGCGCTGCACGCCTTTGTTGCGGAAGGCCGAGCCGCACAGCATCGGCTGGATTTCACCGGCTATGGTGCGCAGGCGCAGGCCGCGAACAATCTCTTCTTCGTTCAGCGGTTGCTGGTTGAGGTATTTGTCCATCAGCTCTTCCGAGCCTTCGGCGGCGGCTTCGATCATTTTATCCCGCCATTCTTGCGCGGAATCGCGCAGCTCAGCCGGGATCTCTTCAAAACTGAAACTCATGCCCTGCGAGGCTTCGTCCCACAGGATGGCCTTCATGCGCACCAAATCCACCACGCCGGTGAAGTGGTCTTCGGCGCCAATCGGGATGACGATCGGCACCGGATTGGCTTTCAAACGTTCGATCATCATTTTGCGCACGCGGAAGAAGTCGGCGCCGACGCGGTCCATTTTGTTGACGAACGCCAGCCGCGGCACTTTATATTTATTGGCCTGCCGCCAGACGGTTTCTGACTGCGGCTGCACGCCGCCCACCGAGTCGTAGACCATGACTGCGCCATCCAGCACGCGCATAGAGCGCTCGACCTCGATGGTAAAGTCAACGTGCCCTGGGGTATCGATAATATTGATGCGGTGCTGCGGATAATTATGCTGCATGCCGTTCCAGAAGCAGGTGGTCGCCGCCGAGGTAATGGTGATGCCGCGCTCTTGTTCCTGCGCCATCCAATCCATGGTGGCCGCGCCATCGTGCACTTCGCCCAGCTTGTGACTGACCCCGGTGTAAAACAGAATCCGCTCGGTGGTGGTGGTTTTGCCGGCATCAATGTGCGCCGAGATGCCGATATTGCGGTAGCGTTCGATAGGGGTAGTACGTGCCATAATTAACCTTTCTTAGCCGCGTTAAAGAAGGGCGGCTTAAATAGCATGAATAATTATGATAATCCTCAATGGGTTACCTTCTGGACCTTCACGTGAATGAATCGGTCACAGAATAATCGTAGTTGATGAAGGGCGATTTACTAAGCAATGGCTGCGATAGGTGAAGCCTGAATGTTCGGGGCGGCGAGCCGCCCCATAACGTTACCCGGCAAAGATATGCGCCTGCCCGATGATATTCAGGCTGACTTGGGAACCGGCGCGGATGCCTTCACGGCTGACGGTTTTTATTTCGATAGCGGCGTCGCTGCCGCTCATGCGCAGGTTGAGGGTCGAGACAAAACCGGCGAAATCGATGCTGGTGACCACCGCCTGGCCCTGTTGCGTCGGCTCGGACAGGCTGATTTGGATCTGTTCCGGGCGCAGCATGATGCGGGCAGGCCCCTGGCGCTGGCGATCGTCCACCGCAATTCGGCCCAGAACGCAATCGGCCCAGCCGTGTTCAAGTTTGGCCGAAAGTACCAGGGTTTCCCCCAGGAAGGTGGCGGTCGGCTCATCCACCGGTCGCAGATAGAGATCCTGCGGCGGACCCACCTGCGCCAGCCGGCCATTGCGCATCACCGCGACCTGATCGGCAAACGACAGCGCTTCCGTCTGATCGTGGGTCACCAGAATTGACGCCACCTTGGCTTCCGCCAGCAGCTCCGCCACCGCTTTACGGGTGGCGGCACGCAGGCCGGTATCCAGGGCGGAGAAGGGCTCGTCCAACAGCATCAGCTTGGGTTGCTGGGACAGCGCGCGCGCCAGCGCCACCCGCTGCTGTTGCCCGCCGGAAAGCTCATGCGGCCACAGCGCGCCCAGCCGCCGATCCAGCGCCACCATGTCCATCAACGCATCAATGCGTCGCTGCTTGTCACGCTTGCTGCCCTTCAGGCCGAAACCGATATTCCCGGCCACGGTAAAGTGCGGAAACAGCGCGCCGTCTTGCGGTACAAAGCCAATGCCGCGCAGGTGCGCCGGCACCCAGCCGCTGCCGTTGGCCATCGGCAGGCCCTGCAAGATAACCTGGCCGCTGTCCGGTATTTCAAAGCCGGCGATAATGCGCAGCAAGGTGGTTTTTCCCGAGCCGGAAGGGCCGACAATCGCGGTGCGGCTGCCCTGTGCCACCTGCAAATCCACGTGCTCCAGCACCTTGACCGAATTATAGGACTTACCGATAGCCTGCAGTTGAAGCGTACTCATAATCCCGCCGTGCGTTTAGATTGAGAATAAAGAAGCCAGGTCAATGGCAGCGATAACGCCACCATAATCAGTGCGTAAGGTGCAGCCGCCACGTAGTCGATCTCGCTGGTCAGCGCCCAGAAGCCGGTCGCCAGCGTGCGGGTACCGTTCGGCGCCAGCAGCAGCGTCGCGGTCAGCTCATTGGCTATCGCCAGAAACACCAAGGCTGCACCGGCAGCCGCGCCGGGTGCGGCCAGCCGCAAAGTGGTGCTCCACAGCGCCTGCGCCGGCGAACGGCCAAGGCTGCGCGCCACGTTTTCCAACTCCACCGGAGCCTGGGCAATGCCTGCACGCAGGTTGATCAATGCCCGTGGCATAAACATCAGCAAGTAGGCCAACAGCAGGGTGATTTCCGTCTGATAAATCGGCCGGAAACTGTGAATGGTAATGGTCACCAGCGCCAGCGCCACCACGATGCCGGGCAGCGAACTGGTGACGTAATTGCAGCCTTCCAGCAGCCGATACAGCCGAGCCGGATAACGAACCGACAGCCAGGCCATCGGGATGGCGCACAGCGTGATCAGCAACGCACCGCTGGCGGCCAGCGACAGCGTTTGCAGCAACGCGGGCAGTAAATCCGCATTGCGCCAGACCTCGATCCCGCCCAGCGTCAGCCAGCGGGCCAGAGTGATAAAGGGCACGCCCAGCGCCAGCGCGCTAAGGCTCAACGGCAGTAGCAGGGCAAGCAGAGTCGTCACCGGCCCCAGGCGGTAGGGGGTTTGGCTGCGGGCACTGCCGGAGCCTACTCGGGCATAACGCGCGCGGCCTCGGCTGGCGGCCTCCAGCAGCAGTAAACCCAGGCAACACAGCACCAGCACCCCGGCCAGCATGTTGGCTGCCGGGCCGTTAAAGGTGGACTGGAACTGATCGAAAATGGCGGTGGTGAAGGTGTCGAAACGGATCATGGCGTACAGGCCGTATTCCGCCAGCAGATGCAGCGCGATCAGTAACGATCCGCCCCAGGTCGCCAGTTTGAGCTGCGGCAGCACCACGCGGAAAAACACCGCCAACGGACGGGTGCCGAGCGAAGTGGCGACGTCTTCAATGCCGGGATCCAGGCGGCGCAGCACCGCTGCGGCCGGCAGATAAATAAACGGAAAGTAGGCGAGGACCGAAATGAATACCCCGGCGCCCAGCCCATGCATCGAGGGCACCAGGCTGATCCAGGCATAGCTTTGCACAAATGCCGGAACCGCCAGCGGCGCGGTCGCCAGCAGCGACCAGATGCGGCGGCCCGGCAGCGTGGTGCGCTCCGTGAGCCAGGCCAGCGTGACCCCCAGAATGGCGCAAATTGGCAGCGTGAAGACCACCAGTAGCAGGGTATTGAGCAACAGTTCGGCCACTCGGGGGCGGAATACCAGAGCTTTTACCGTCTGCCAGCCGGTTTCAAACGCCACGCTGACGACAAATCCCAGCGGCAACAGGGCCAGCAGGGAAAGCAAAAGGGCAGCCGCCACGATAAACAACCCCGGCCGCTGATGCAGCCGGGTGGTGGTGTAACGCGGCGTTGCGCCGGTGGCGTTAAGGCCAATATTCGACATAAGGTAAAAACTCTCTACAACCGGCTTACAGCAGCCCGGCCTCGGTCATCAGTTCAACTACTTTTTTACCGTTCAACTGCGAAGCGTCGATTTTCGGCGCGCCCAGCTCTTTCAGTGGCACCAGTTTAGGATTGGAAGCCGCGTTCACGCCTACCGCATATTCGAAGGCGTTATTGGTACGCAGAATGTCCTGGCCGTTCTTGCCGGTGATCCACTTCACGAAGGCCTGAGCCTGTTGTTGGTGTTTGCTGGAAGCCAGCACGCCACCTCCGGAGGTGCTGACGAACGCGCCCGGATCCTGGTGTTTGAAGTAATAAAGTTTGACGTTTTTGCTGTTTTCGCCGGTCTTGGCACCGTCGACGAACGGATAATAGTGATAGATCACGCCGCTGTCGATTTGGCCGGCATTGACCGCTTTCATCACCGTGCTGTTGCCCTTATAGGCGGTAAAGTTGGTTTTCATCGCTTTCAGCCATTCCAGCGTGGCTTTTTCGCCTTTCAGCTCCAACAGCGCGCTGACGATCGCCTGGAAATCCGCACCGGATGGCGAAGCGGCCCAACGGCCTTTCCATTCCGGCTTGGCCAGATCCAGCAGCGATTTAGGCAATTGCGCTTCGGTCAGTTTGGCCGGGTTGTAGACGAATACGGTTGAACGGGCGGCGATGCCGATCCAGCGGCCATGCTGCGGGCGGTACTGCGGTTCAACCTGCGCCAGCGTCGCGGCATCCAGCGGGGCAAACAGTTTGGCGTTGTCCACCAACACCATCGCCGGGGAGTTCTCCGTCAGGAAAACGTCGGCGGGGGATGCGCTGCCTTCCTGCACCAGTTGGTTACCCAACTCACTGTCACCGCCGTTGCGCAGAGTCACCTTGATGCCGGTGTCTTTGGTAAAGCCATCCACCCAGGATTTCACCAGGTTTTCATGCTGAGCGTTATAAATAACGATGCCGTCATCGGCAGGGGCCGCATGAGCGGAAAACGCCAGCATCATTGATGAGGCGAGCAGGGCAACGGGGCCTAGAGAAGAAAGACGCAGCTTCATACTGTTATCCTTTTTAGAGGTCGAAGAAGAAAAGCGAATATCGCCTGGCGAGCGCAAGCAGGCCCGATTGTAGCCAAGAACAGTCATAATGATAGTGAAAACGATTCGTATTAAATTATTTTTTGCATTCGCTCATAAATTAACTCGCCTTAAGGAAAAATTAAGCTTCAGCCTGAATACTCTGAACTGATTGCCTAATGTCGACAGAATTCATGCAGTTGAAAATATCTCCTCATGCGTTCGCCTTCTCAGGAGCCGCCATCTCAACCGCAAACCAGTCTGCCAGTTGCGCTACGGCGCGGCTGTGCTTGCCGTCGGGGTTGCTGACAAAATAATGCGCAGCGCCCGGCAGCGAGTGCTCGAACGGCGCTACCAGCACGCCACTCTCCAGCGCATGCTGCACCATCAGTCGGCTGGCGATAACCGCGCCCTGGCCGGCGATTGCCGCCTGAATGGCGTGGGCTTCGTCGGTAAAGCGCGGGCCGGCGTCGACCGTCAGCGCCGCCGGGCCAAACTCGCTGCGCCAACGCGGCCAGTCGGGGGACGGTTGCGGCACCTGGCGACCATCGATGTGTATCAACGTGGTTTGCAACAGATCCGCGATTGAAACGACATTCAACCGCGGGCTGACGACCAGCACGAAGCGGTCCTGTTGCAGCAATCGCGGCGACAGCGGGTCATCCGGCCTGTTGCCGTAGCGGATCGCCACATCAATCTGTTTGCTGCGCAAATCCACAATGCGATCATCGGCGTGCAACCGCAGGTCGATGGAGGGAAACTGCCGCATCAACGCCGGCAAACGCGGCACCAGCCAGTGGGTGATCAGCGCCGTGGTAGCGGATAACGTCAACACCGCCGGCCGCTGGCGTTCACCGATATTCTCCACCGCCGTCTGCAACAGGTTGAACGCCTGCGCGCTGGCCTGTTGCAGGATCTTGCCGTCGGCGGTCAATTCCACCTTGCGCGGCGTTCTTTCGAACACGCTGACGCCCAGCAGGCTCTCCAGCAGCCGAATTTGGTGGCTGATGGCCGTCGGCGAAACGCCAATTTCTTCCGCAGCCAGTTTAAAACTCTGCAGTCTGGCGACCGCGTCAAAAGCCCGTAGTGACCCCAGGGGCGGCAGTTTTCTTTTCATGATGAGCTATTTTCATCTTTGGATGAGAACTATGACTTTGAATTGCCATTTGGTGGCAGGTTATTTTCTGTATGCAGGTTAACAGATGAAAATTACTCAGCCAAATAACCAGGAGATAACCATGTCTGCATCATCGGTAAAACAGCTACGTCTGGTGATCACCACCGAAGATTTTGATAACGCCTTGGCTTTCTACCGCGATCGACTGGGGTTGACCCAGGCCGATGCGGTGCCGCCAGACAGCGGCAGGGTGGCGATCCTCGAAGCGGGCAAGGCCACGCTGGAGCTGGTGGAGCCCTCCACCGCCGCCTATATCGACCAGATAGAGGTGGGAGAGCGCGTCTCCGGTTGGATCCGGGTGGCATTTGAGGTGACCGATATTGCCGCAACCACGGCCAGTCTGGCGCAGGGTGGCGCGCAGGTGTTGTCCGAGCCACGGGTTACGCCCTTCAATTCAATCAATAACCGGCTGGAAGCGCCGGCCGGATTGCAACTGACGCTGTTTCAAGCGCTGTAAACCGATACCCGCCATGTTGGCGGGTATTTATTTGATAATGAAAGAAATTCATCACGGCTTTTGGTTATGAGTCATAGCGATTAATCATTTAATTTATTCAGCTGCTTCAATGAATATGAGCGTCGACAAAACACCAATAAGGGATAAAGGCGTGAAATATTCATTCAGATTTAACGGACTAGCCAGTCTAATCTTCCTTTCATTGCAAGCCGCTTCACCGGCTCATGCTGCCGAAGTGCCGGTGGGCGTCAAGCTAGCGGCCACGCAGGAACTGGTGCGAGCCAATGGCTATGAGCCTGCGACGCTGGATCCCAATCTGGCTGAAAGCAACGTGGAGTTTAATATCTTCAATGACCTGTTCGAAGGATTGTTGCGGGTGGGGAAAAACGGCGAGGTTATTCCCGCGCTGGCCACCCAATGGGAAAACCAGGGCAATGTCTGGACCTTCCATCTGCGCCCGGAAGCCAAATGGTCGAACGGCGATCCGGTTACCGCCGAGGATTTCGTCTTCAGTTGGCGTCGCCTGACCGATCCCAAAACCGCCTCGCCGTACGGCAGCTATCTGGCCTCGGCCTATGTGCTTAACGCTGCGGAGATTAATGCCGGCAGCAAACCGCCGACGGAGTTGGGGGTGAAGGCGCTGGATGCCAATACCCTGCAGGTCATACTGTCTGAGCCGAACTCCTATCTGCTCAAACAGTTGGTGCATTTCCCTGTGTTGCCGGTGAACCGCAAGGCGGTGGAAAAATACGGCAAAAACTGGACGCAACCGCAGAATTTCGTCAGCAACGGCGCTTTCAGGTTAACGCAGTGGGTGGTGAACGAAAAAGTGGTGGTGGAGCGTAACACTCAGTATTGGGACAACGCCCATACGGCGCTTAACAAAGTGACTTTCCTGCCGCTGCAAGGATTCCCCGAGGTGGCGCGCTTCCGGGCTGGGGAGATCGAGCTGGGCTATAGCACCCCGCCGGAACTCTATCAGCAGTTGAAAAAGAGCCTGGGTGAGGAACAACTGGTGACTTATCCGTTACTCTCCACCAGCTATTTTGCCTTTAACACCCGGCAGGCCCCTTTTAATGACGTACGGGTGCGGCAGGCGTTAAATCTGGCGCTGGACAAAGAGGTCATCGCCACCAAGGTGTTGGGCTACGGCCAGCAAGCGGCCTGGACCTTTACCCCCTCCGGGGCCGGCGGTTTTACGCTGAAGGCCGGTGAGGCGGCGGGGTGGTCGCAGGAGCAACGGGTCGCCCAGGCGAAAAAGCTGCTGGCGGAGGCCGGATTCAACGCCGAGCGCCCGTTGCAGTTCAATCTGTTGTACAGCAATGACGCCACCATCAAGAAGATTGTCATCGCCAGCAGCGCGATGTGGAAAAAGAACCTGGGAGTTAATGCTACGTTGCAAAGCCAGGAGCGCAAGGTGACGCTGGATAACATCAACAATGGGCATTACAGCGTTGCTTTTTCTCGCTGGCTGGCAGACTACAACGATCCGTCCACCTTCCTGAATGTCTTCCGATCTACCAGCAGTGAAAACTCCGCCAAATATGCCAACGAGAATTACGATCGGTTGTTGCATCAGGCCACTGCGGCGAAGACGCCGCAGCAGGTACAGCACTATTTCCAACAGGCCGAGGAGAGGTTGGCGGTGGATACGCCGGTGGCGCCGGTTTATTACGAAGCCAACGCCACGCTGGTCAAACCCTATGTGAAAGGCATCGATTTTACCCGACAGGGGCCGCTGTACGACAAGAACGCCTATATTATCGCTCACTGATGTCGCAATAATGGGGGTGGGATTTTTCTTCCCCCTTTTTATTATCTTTACGGTTAAAATAGTTTTTTCTAAATGTTTCATAAACGGCCGGCCAGATTTACGCCCGCCGCCAAAAAACCGCGTCTATAATGCCTCCCGTAGTTTATATGCAGTATCTCGTTTGGCGAGGCTCCTATACAAACACAGGTTACTGATCTGACGACATCGAGAGATGCCCAAGGTTAAGACAGGCTTTATCGGATTAAGGTTTAGCCCAAGGTAACTTCTGATAGATACATCAGATACGTTGTATAGTGCTAAAACCTGGACGCGGAGATAGGCTGTCTGCACTCCCTCTGTGGTTAACGCCCCTATGCGATTCGCTGTTGAAGTTTAAACAGAAATAGGGACTAACATAATGAAGTCACATCAAAATTACTCATCTCCGGCGCTGGCCAATGCTGACGTGCTGGATGAATCCTCGATAGCAAACTATATGAACGCCGATTTTATTACCGTTCCCGGTAATATGACGGTCAATAAAGCCAAAGAATATTTTCTTTCACAACTTAAAACGGATGAAATTCCGGCTCAACTGTTTGTCACCGCCGACGATTATCAATTGCGCGGCACGCTGTCGGTTAAAAAATTGTTGCAGTGCGCGGACGATGATAAAGCCGTTGGGGTAATGATTAACCACAGCTATTTCCAGGTATCGCCCGACGACGATCGTAATGACGTCGCCCATTTATTGGGTAAGGGCGGGCTGGATGTAGTGCCGGTGGTGGTGAATAAAACCTTGGTTGGGGTGTTGGGGGAAAAAGAAATCGCCCAACTGATTGAGGATGAAAACACCGAGGATGCACAACGACAGGGCGCCAGCTTGCCGCTGGACAAGCCTTATCTGGAAACCAGCCCTTGGGCGTTATGGCGCAAACGCTCGGTTTGGCTGCTGATGCTGTTCGTCGCCGAAGCTTACACCGGCAACGTACTGAAGGCGTTTGAAGACCAACTGGAGGCGGCGATCGCCCTGGCGTTCTTCATCCCGCTGCTGATTGGCACCGGCGGTAACAGCGGTACGCAGATCACGTCCACACTGGTACGCGCCATGGCGCTTGGCGAAGTCAGCCTGCGCAATCTGGGCTCGGTGATCCGCAAAGAGGTATCCACCTCGCTGCTGATAGCCGCCACTATCGGCGTCGCCGCCTGGGTTCGCGCGTGGATCATGGGGGTGGGAATGGACGTGACTATGGTCGTCAGCCTGTCGCTGGTGGCGATCACCGTCTGGAGCGCGATTGTGTCTTCGATTATCCCTATGTTGCTGAAAAAATTGGGGATAGATCCGGCGGTGGTGTCCGCACCCTTTATCGCCACCTTTATAGATGGCACTGGCCTGATTATCTATTTCAAAATTGCCCAGCACATTCTGCATATTTAAACCGAAAATCCGCTTCGTGTCGCTGCCGGAGCGGACATTTTATCTCACCCAATAAGGAGGCGCGTTAATCGCAATGAATAATCTTTTAACCCACTTTTTAATTAAAGAGGTTTTTATCGATAACCGTTAATTGAGGAAATAATAATGGGAAACATGACAATTTTTGTAGGATTCCTGAGCATCATCAGCTCACTAGGTCTGTTAGCCGCCTATATGAGCACCAAATGGGATGATTAATGAACGTTGAAGAACCGCCGGAATGCATCCTCCCCGAAGTGTTTTATTTACGACGGGGAGGATACCGATAAAACTCTGACCGCCGCCTGCGGTTTTAACGAGTGAAACGATAATGATTATTTTTATTCTTGGTTTGCTTTATGCCATTTTAATGATCTCTGTGGGTGTTAATGAGATTTATTTTTATTCAACCGGAAAATCAGAATTCCTGTCTAGTTTAATGCTGACATTCTCGGGTAGTATGCTGCTGGTTGCTTTTGTCTGGCAATTGTCTGCAAAAATTAAAAAATAAATTCCAATGCGAATGTGAGCCGTACTATGCAAAATGAAAAACAGTCCGTGGCCAGAAACTCGATGATAGCCAGTGGGTTATTGGCGACCGGCAAATTTGCTGCGGGTATTTTTACCGGCAGTATTGGCCTTATTTCCGAAGGGATACACTCTTTCACCGATTTTGTCGCCACCAGCATTACCTGGCTGGCGGTGCGCATCAGCGACAAACCGGCCGATGAGGACCACCATTTTGGTCACGGCAAAGTCGAAAATCTGGCGGCGTTGTTTGAAGTGCTGCTGCTGTTGGGCGCTGCGGGTTGGATTGTTTATGAGGCCGGCACCAGCCTGCTGGGGCAGCCGCATGAGATTATCGCCGCGCCGGTGGTGATTGCCGTGCTGTTGATCTCGATTGTGGTCGACTATTTCCGCGTCAAGGCGCTGAATCGCGTGGCGAAAGCCACCGACAGCGCGGCGTTGGAAGCCGACGCGCTGCACTTCTTCTCCGATATGTTGTCCTCCGCCGTGGTGCTGCTGGGGATGGTATTCGTGTTGCTGGGGTTCACCCGCGCAGATGCGATTGCGGCGTTGATCGTTGCAGGTTTTATCGTGGTCGCTGCCTTGAAGTTAGGCAAACGTTCGTTCGATTCGTTGATGGACACAGCGCCTGCCGGTGCCAAAGAGGAGATCGGCACGTTACTGGATAGTTTTCCGGCGATATTGGCGACCGAGAATATCCGCATTCGCAACGCCGGTGCGGCCCTGTTTATCGAGGTGACCGTCGCCGTCTGCCGCACCTTGCCGCTGGAGCGCATCAACGCGCTGAAGCAGTCCATCGCCGAGCGGTTGGAGCGGCAGTATGCCCACGCCGAAGCCACGGTGATTGCCAACCCGCAAACCCGCAGCGATGAAGACATGGCGACCCGCATCCGGGTGATTGCCGCCAATCACGGTGCGGTGGTGCAAAATGTGGCGTTGCAGCAACTGCCGGAACGCATGTCGATCAGCATGGATCTGGCGGTGCCGGCCAGCGCCAGCGTGGCGCAGGCGCACGATATCGCCAGCGAGATTGAAAACCTTCTGCGCCAGGCTATCGGCGAAGACACGGAGATCGAAACTCATCTTGAACCGCAGATGCCTCATTGGATCGCCAGTGAGGACGTAGAGCCGGATGAACTGGCAAATATCCGCCAGATCTTGCGAATTGCGGTGGAAAAGGGGGAAATGGTGCAGGACGTACATAACATTCGGGCGCGGAAAACGGCAGATGGCATTATCGTCAATTTCCATTGCCGGGTGTCGCCGGCCGCGTCCATTGTGGCGGCTCACGACGCAGTGGACCACATAGAACGCCAACTGCGGGCACTTTACCCCACCATTTCGCGGGCAGTGGGGCACGTGGAACCGATCAAACCCGCTTTGTGAGCCTGCATGCGGCGACCGTGGGATGACAATAAAGGCCCAAACAAGATAAAATAGCGATAAACCAACAGGTTGGTATTGCTGTTTGAATCCCGAGGACGAGCGATGGCCGAGTTTGCTTCCGATCACTACCATGATTCCATCACGATGCCCGTCACCGGCGTTGCCGTCGATTACTCCAACGGTCACGTGATCCCCGCGCATAGCCATCGGCGTTCGCAGTTGGTTTATGCGGTGGAAGGGGTGTTGGTTATTGAAACGGATGTAGGCCGTTGGGTCGTCCCGCCGAGCCGGGGCGTGTGGTTGATAGCGGGCGTCAGCCACACCGTGCGCATGCGCGGGGTGGCGCGAATGCGCAGTATTTTCGTCAATCAGGATGCTATCCCCGGATTACCCGACGTTGACTGCGTGATCGAGATTTCACCTTTGCTGCGTGAGTTGATCCTTGCCGCGACCAAAGTCACGGGCCATTATGATCTGGAAAGCCGCAACGGCCGTTTGATGCGTTTTATCCTTGATGAATTATGTTCTTTGCCCGTACTGCCCTTTAATCTTCCCTGGCCGCAGGATGCGCGGATACTGCGCGTCTGCCAGACACTGTCCGAAGATCCCGCCGATAATCGCGCCGCCGATGACTGGGCCGCTGATTTAGCGATGAGCGCCAAGACGTTCCATCGTCAGTTTCAGCGGCAAACCGGCATCACCTTTGGGCGTTGGCGGCAGCAGGCGCGCCTGCTTTTGTCACTCGAATGCCTGGCTCAAGGCATGCCGATTGTGCAGGTGGCGCTGCAGAACGGTTACGAAAGCCAAAGCGCCTTTGCCGCCGCCTTTAAACGCCAGTTTGGATTGCGGCCTTCTGAGTTTTATCGTTAACGATCAATTTTTTCGCAAAAAGAACCCAGCCAGCACGCAGGCCAGCATTGCCAGACCGGCAATGTAAAAAGCGTCGCTGTAGGCCAGTAGCAGGGCATCGCGACGCACGATCTGATCAAGCACCCCCAAAGCCTGCAGGCGCAATCTTGCCGCCCCCGCGCCGTACAGGGCCGTGGCGTGATCGAGATGAGCGTGCGAGAGCATTCTGACGGTCTCGACCAACCGTTCCTGCGTCGCCTGAGCAAAAGAGGTCACCGATTCGCCAATGCGCTGCGCATGCAGTTTTTCACGTTCAACCACGATCTGGCTGGAAAGGGCGATACCGATAGCCCCGCCTATGTTGCGCACCATCGAAAAAAGCCCCGATGCCGATCCTACCTGATCCTTTTCCAGCCCCTGAATTGCCATCACTCCCAGCGCCACCACCACTAACGATTGCCCGATGCCGCGCACGATCAGCGAAGGAACAATGACGTTATAAGCCGCATCAGGATTGAGGTGAATGTTCATCAGGCACCCGAGGCCGGTAATCAAGAATCCGGCCACGATTGCCGTGCGGGCGCTGGTCCAACGCATCAGTCGAGGCGTAGCGAACGACATGATAAATTGAATAATGCCGTAAGGGATCATCATTGCCCCGATCTGGCTGGCGTTGTAACCGTGAACTTCGGCGAAATAGTTAGGCACCAGAAACACTACGCCAAACACCACCGCGCCGAAGCAAAACTGCATCAGACTGGCGAGACCGAAATTATAGCGGCCCAGTAAGCGCAAATTAATGAACGGCGTCTTGCTCTTAAGCTCCGCGTAAATAAAACCGGCAATGCCCAACACGGCCAGCAAGGTGCAATTGACGATAAAAGACGAAGCAAACCAGTCCTCTCGTCCGCCTTCCTCCAGCATGATCTGCAGCGAGGAAAGGCCAATCGCCATGGTGATAATTCCCCACCAGTCACCCTGTTTGAGTTTCTCAAGCCTCATCGATTGCGGTTTGACCGACCAGCCAATGGCAGCCAGCAGCAATATCCCTGGTGGCACTTGCAGATAAAATATCCAGCGCCATGAGTAGACATCGGTTAACCAACCGCCCAGTGAAGGGCCTGCTGCCTGCGCAACATTGTTAGCCACCGCAAACAGCGCCATGCCGAGAGAATGCTTGTGGGGGGGCAATTCGCCGACGATTAGCTGAAACGACAAGGGGATCAGCACGCCGCCAAACGCGCCCTGCAGCGCACGGGCGAGGATCATGGTCTGAATATTGGGCGCCAGCGAGCAGGCCATGGAGAAAAGTATAAATCCAGACGTCCCTACCATCAGTACGCGGCGCATGGAAAATATCGAGACTAACCACCCGGTTATCGGGATGATGATGATTTCGGCCACCAGATAGGCGGTGGTGATCCAGGATCCTTCTTCAAAGGTGGCGCCCAGCGAACCCCGCACGTCGGGTAATGAGGCGTTGGTGACGTGTACGTTCATGCCAGCCATGAAACACCCGACGACGCTGCCCAATACGGCCACCCAGGTGCGTAACGAGATTTTGTCCGTGTTGGGCATGACGGTGGTCTGGGTTGAGAGACGGCTACTCATGACGGGTGTCCACCGTCACCATTACCGACATTCCGGGGCGAACCTGTTCAACCCTTGGCTGGCCGGCATCAAGGCGAATTCGCACCGGCATCCGCTGGACGATTTTGGTAAAGTTGCCGGTGGCGTTATCCGGGGGAAGCAGCGCAAATTGCGCCCCAGACGCAGGGGAAAAGCTCTCGACCTCACCCTTGAAAACCTGTCCATCAAACGCGTCGACACGTACCTTGGCAGGTTGGTCAATCCGCATTTGGTCAATTTGCGTTTCCTTAAAGTTGGCAATCACGTAAGTATTGCCGGGAACCACCGCAAGCAGCGGCGAACCCGTCTCGGCATATTGGCCGGCCCGCAAAGCATGCTGACCTACAGTACCGTCGATCGGACTGACAATCCGGGTACTCGCCAGATTAATGCGTGCGATCGTCAGCATGGCTTGCGCTTGCGTCCGCATGGCTTTCGCCTTGTCTCGCTCGGCCTCGGTAGCCTGTTGGCTGCTGGCGAGTACGGACAGCGCCTGCTGCTGGCTGGCGAGTCGCGCCTCGGCCTGCGCCAGTTGTGCGGCGGTTTTACGGGCATCCGCGTCAGCCGATTCTACCTGTTGGGCACTGCTGATGTTTTGGCGAGCCAGGCGATGCTGGCGCTGGTCCTCCAAGGCCGAGCGATTTGACTCTGCGGCGGCGGCGCGGACAGCGGCTTGAGCTTCTGCAATCAGGCTTGTCTGCTGTTGCTGGCGAGCGGCCAGATTGGCGATACGGGCCTGTTTCACGTCATTTTCGGCAACCGCCGCCGCGACTGCGGCCTCGGCCAGATCAACGTTGGCCTGATAATCGCGGGAATCGATTCGGGCCAGGACCTGACCGGCTTTCACCTGTTGATTGTCCCTAACCTCCACGGCGACCAGATAGCCGTTGATGCGGGGGGCCAGCGTGACAATGTCGGCGCGCGCATAGGCATCATCGGTCTCGATCATCCAGCGGCCAGTGGTCCACCAGTAAATACCCCAAGCCAACACCAATAGGGTAACCAACAGGATGCCGGCCAGAGTTCGGGGCCGGGGTTTTGCGCGTCGGGCAGCAAAAAACGGCTTTTTAGCAGGCGAAGTATTTTCGGTCATTATTATGATTCTCTTTTAAAAACAGGAGGAAATAAAATGCTGGAGGCGGTTTTAAACCGCTGAGGTACCGGGAGCACCACTGAGGGAGCCTGCTGCCACCCGCCACCCAGGGCTTTAAATAACGTCACCTGAGCCTCAATCACCCGCGTATTTGCGCGCGCCAACGCACTCTGAACGGCGACGTCGTTGCGTTGATTGTCGAGATAGTCGAGAGCGGTTGCCGCACCGTCCTGATAGGCGAGCGTCGATAGCTTCAGCGCTTGTCGACTGTTTTCGGCTGCCTGTTGAAGGAGTTTTTGCCGCTGCAGGGCCAAGTCATAGCTTGTCAGACTCACCTGTACCTCTTTCAGCGCAGCCAAAATCGTGCCGTCAAAATGCGCGAGTGCCGCATTTTCCTTGGCGCCAGCCTGAGCGATACGCGCCCGGGCCTGCGTAACGTTAGGGAAGGACCATGAGATCAGCGGCCCGATGCTCCAGACGGTGGCGCCGCTGTTACCCCAATCTTCAGGCTGGTGAGCGGAGCTGAGCATGTTGGCTCCCAGCGAAATACGCGGATAGAGATCGGTGGTCGCTACGCGAATATTGGCCGTTGCAGCGGCAAGCTGTTGTTGTGCCTCGCGCACATCGGGGCGACGGCGTAACAGGGCTAAGCCGTCGTTTTCAGGCAAACCGCGATACGCCAGCGTTGGCGGTTTTAGGCAGGCAAGCGCCTGTTCGGGGGGATTGGCAGGCAGGCGGCCCATTAACACCGCGAGTTCAGCCAATACGCGCTGACGCTTGGCTTTCAACAGCGGCAGTTCGGCGCGAGTCTGGTACACCAAACCTTGAGCACGAACCACATCCAGCGCGACACCGGCCCCGGATTGACGCAGTGCTTCGGTAATCTGCTGCCCTTGCTCGACCAGCGCCAAAGCCTGTTGAGCAATACCGATCCGTTGACCGTAGCTGCAGGCGCTGAGCCAGGCTCGGGTTGTTTCGGCGGCAACCCATACGCGCACACCGTCTTCTTCGGCCTGAGCAGACTCCGCGTTTGCCTGTGCCGCGCTGGACCCTGAGCGCAGGCGGCCGAACAGGTCGAGTTCCCACTGCAGATCGATCCCTGCGCTATAGCGGCTGCCGGTGCGGATATTGTCGCTCTGACCTAACGCCGCCTCGATTTGATCCTCGAGCGAACTGCCATATCCCCCCTTGGCAGCGAAACTTGTGCTGGGCAGTTTTTGCGCATCGGTTTCACGCAGAAGTGCCCGGGCCGCAAGCAGATTTGCCGCTGCCGCACGCAGATCTCGGTTGTTGCTCAACGCCTGCTCGACAGCCTGGTTTAAGCCGGGATCCTGATACAAAGACCACCATTTATCCGGCATGATAGTTCTAGTTTTTGCCAAAGGCTCAGCCGTGAGCGGCAGAGTCGTGAGGGGAGGTTGACCTGGGCCCACCACGCAGCCGGCAGATAACAAGGGAAGTAAGGCAATCGTCAGCCTTTTGGATATCAACATGCGTCACACTCTTCAATGAGAATGCGTCCAGATTACCGGGTAAGACACTGTCTTTATGCCGAGATTTCGACTTTCATTATCTTGAAATGGTCATTTTTAACGGGCCGACTAGCCAACGTGAGCTTTAGCGATTATCAATAGCTTTCTTCCAATAATCGTTGTCTCGACAGACGCAGGTATCTCCCCATGTCACGAAGTAAAGACCTGCAAGACTGGGTAAAACCGGCCCGGTCCCCAATGCAAATTGAGCGTATCGAAGCTTTTTTCGGTGGCCATGGTTATGAGCTCCATCGCCACGACACCTACGCCATTGGCCGCACGTTGTCCGGTGTGCAAAGTTTCAACTATCGTGGCGGCAGGCGTCATAGCCTGCCCGGCGGCACCCTGGTATTGCATCCGGATGAGGTCCATGACGGAGAGGCGGGTACGGAGGAGGGATTTCAATACCGCATGGTTTATATCGAGCCTGCATTAATCCAAAAGATACTCGGCGGCAAGCCGTTGCCTTTTATTCCGGGCGGTCTTTCCGATGACCCAAGACTCTTTGCTGCGGCTCAACCCTTGCTCAAGGCCATGGAGGATCCGTTTGAAACGCTTGAGGAAGAGGATGCGCTTTATGACCTGGCGCAAACCCTTGCCGCTGTCGGGGGGCAACGCTATCAGCGGCGGGCGTTTGACTACCAGGCGGCTGAAAGGGCAAGGGAATATATCCATTCCTGTTTCGATAAAAATATTACCCTGGATGAGCTTTCTTTGATCAGCGGCCGAGATCGCTGGAGTCTGAGCCGGGATTTTCGGGCGCTGTTTGGCACCAGCCCCTACCGCTACGTCACTATGCGTCGTCTTGAACATTGCAGACGGCGGATGTTGGCGGGCCATAATCTGGCAGATATTTCAATCGATGCGGGATTTGCGGATCAAAGCCACATGACGCGCCAATTTGTCAGCAATTTTGGCGTTTCTCCTGGCCGCTGGCTGAAGTTTATCAACGGAGGTTAAGCGCGAAGTTGCACAATCATTCAAGATTGCCGCCCGCCGGGTCAACTATGCTGGGCTCCTGTTAACCAAGGAGCCTGAAAATGTATCAACCCATTAATTTTGCTCATAAACTTTCTCTGTTTTCTGAACAATGGCAGCCGAAAGTGATTGCCGAGATGAATGACTACCAGTTTAAAGTGGTCAGAATTCACGGTGACTTTGTCTGGCATACGCATGCCGAAACCGATGAAACCCTTATCGTGTTGGACGGCGTTTTGCGCATTGATTTTCGCGATGGCCATGTGCTGGTCAATGCGGGCGAGATGTATGTGGTCCCGCGCGGCATCGAACACAAAACCTCTGCCGAGATCGAAACCCAACTGATGCTTATCGAACCTCGCGGCGTGTTGAACACCGGTGACGAAGGGGGAGAACGTACTGCGGTAAACGATGTCTGGATTTGATCAAGCCCTCCGGTAAGCGGGTATCGGGAATAATAAAGGCCGCCAGAACAGGCGGCCTGTGAAGGTCAGTCCAGCTTCAGCCGGGCAGTGATTTCAGCAATTTCATTGCGCCATTGCCGTTGCAACGCCGGTTTTTGGTGCCTGGTTTTACGCGCCAAATCCTCCTGCAGTTTAGCCTCGAGTTCGAACAAGCAGGCCAGCAGCCGCTCTTCGTCATGGTGTAACCCCTCGCTGTCGCCGGAGGCGGTTTGCCTGGCCGCTTGTGGCTCGGCACCGGGCTTTTCCGCCAACCGGGCATAGACCGGTTCCAGATCCTGCCACTCTTCCAACTGTTGATGGTCAATCAGCCAGAAGCGGTTACAGCTGTTTTCTATCAACATCCGATCGTGAGTGACCAGCATCACCGCGCCTGCAAACTCGCGCAGGGTTTCCGCCAGCTCCTCTTTGCCTTCCATGTCCAGATGGTTGGTCGGTTCGTCGAGCAGCAACAGCGAATGGTTGGCCAGCGTCAGGCCGACAAACAGCAGGCGCGAACGCTCGCCGCCGCTCAGGGTGCCGATCCGCTGCTGATGGCGCAGGTAAGGGAAACCGGCGCCAATCAGCGCCATTTTGCGCTGCTCTTCGGTCAGCGGAGCGAAGTGCGTCAACGCCTCGCTCAGCGTATCGCCATCCTGCAACTGCTGAAGGCTCTGATCGTAATACCCGATACGCACCCTGGGGTGGAATACCACTTCACCGGAAACGGCGCTTTGGTATGCCCGCCACAGATGCCGCAACAGCGAGGATTTACCGCAGCCGTTACGGCCAACTAGGGCGATGCGATCGCCGCTTTTCACCCGCAGGTGCGCGAGGCGAAACAGCACCGGCGCATCGGCTGCCGGGCGTACATCCAACTGCGGCAGAGCCAACAGGCGATCGGCGTCCAGGGCTTCGCCCCGCAGCCGGAGCCGCCACTGGGTAGCGGCCGTCAGCTGGGTTTGATCTTCTTTCAGACGGTCGACCCGTTTTTCCATCTGTTTGGCCTTGCGGGCCAGATCCTCGTTGTCGTACACCCGTCCCCAGACCGCCAGCCGCTGGGCGCTTTTTTCCACCCGTTCGATCTCCTTTTGCTCCGCCTGGCGGCGATGCGCATCCGCCGCGTCCTTCTCCACCAGCGCCTGACGCGCCGCAGAGCAGGGCAAGCGGAAGAACTGCAAGGTTTTATCGCGCAGGATCCAGGTACAGTTGGTCACCTTATCCAGCAGGTAGCGGTCGTGGGAAACCAGCACGAAGCTGCCCGGCCAGCTTTGCAGGAACCGTTCGAGCCACAACAGCGTCGGCAGATCCAGATGGTTGCTGGGTTCATCCAGCAACAGCAGGTCCGGCCGGCGGATCAGCGCGCGCGCCAGCAGCAGGCGGGTATGCTGGCCGCCGCTCAGGGTGCCGGCGGTCAGTGTCCAGGAGGACGCGGCAAACCCCAGGCTGGTCAGCAGGACTTCACCCTGCCAACTTTCGCTGACGCGCAGGTTTTCCGGCAGGCGCGCCAGTACCGCCTCCAGCAGAGTGCAGCCGTGCAGTTCGGGGGGAAGATGTTGTTCCACTCGCGCCATCAGGCATTGGTGAGAGAGGGTAACGCTGCCGGTACTGGCGGGCAGAGCGCCACTGAGGATTTTAAGCAGGGTGCTTTTGCCGCAGCCGTTGTGGCCGATTAAACCGATGCGATCGCCTTTTTTCAGGCTGAAGGAAACCTCAGCCAGCAGTGGGCCGAACGCGTTGTCGTAACCGACGGATTGTGCAGATAATAATGTGCTCATTGCTTACTCAAGAGTTACAGGCATGCAAATGCCTATCGTCAAACATCGCTGACGACAACCCGGTAAGCCGGAGGGAAGGGACTCAATTTTTAGTAAGCTTCGCTCAAGCCTGGGTTATCGCAGCACGATACCGGTAATGCTTGAGCGGCGGCAATTACTATAGAAGTGTGAGTAAAAAAACAATTCACACATCGGCATAGTAATCCTCCTTTTATAATGTTGGTTAATAGGTGAGCTGAGTATAGGGCGATTCTTCGGGTTATACCACTGCCAAATAACTCAGCTTATCAGTGGGCTAACGACCAAAAGCAACGTTGCTTCAGGTCGAGCCGTTCGCGGCGATGCTGCAGCATAAATAATCGTGCTGAATGGGAATAATACTGATATTTAAGCTGAGATTAAGCAGCTATCATAATCTCAGTTTATGATTAGCCAAACGGGCCGGTAAATAGTCAATACCGGCCCGTTTGTTTCGTCTGTCTATCATGCCATTGCCGAGCACTGAATTTATGTTAAAACCCCGTCAGATCCTTCTTTTCCTGTTCCTGCTGTTTGGGTTGCAGTTGACGCCGTTGACCAGCGTCGCCGCAGAGGATGACCCTGTTGCCATCAGCGCGCCGGATGCCGCCGCCGCGCTGAAAAACTACCAAAAGCAGTTGGACAGTATCAAACAGCAGGTCTCCAAGGCCAGCACGGATACCCAGCTCAGTAAGCTGAGGCAGGCCACCGACGAGCTGGCCGCAGAACTGGAAAAACTGGCAACCGATCTGCAACCGGCGCAGGAAAAGCTGCAGGGACAGCTGGACGTCCTGGGCCCGCAACCCGCCCCCGGCGCGATGCCTGAAACCGCTGCCGTGGTACAACAGCGTAACGCGTTGAACAACAGCAAGAAGCAGCTGGATGATGCGGTAAAACGCGCGCAGGAGATGAGAACCGGCGTGCTCGATCTGGGGCAGCAAATTGGCGATATGCGTCGCGTGGCGTTCAAAACCCAGTTGGCGCTAAATACCGGCAGCGTGTTGGGGGCCAAGTTCTGGTCGCCGATCGCGGAACCTACGGCCGATGACGCACAGCGGCTGGATCAGTTCCATGTCGCCATGAAAGAGGCGTGGGATGCCAGTTGGCAGGAGGAGTGGCGCTACGGCACCCTTGGCCTGCTGCTATTGGCGGTCGTTATCTGGTCATGGGGGCGTTATTTATCCGAGCGTTTCCTGGCCTGGGTGAGCATTCGTTATCTGCCGGACGGGCGTTTGCGCCGCAGTTTTATGGCGATGGCGATCGTCAGCGTCACGGTCATCACCACCGGCATCGCGCTGAATCTGCTGTATCTCACCTTTACCCGCGTGCAGCCGCTGCCGGCCATGCTGGAGGATTTCGCCGAGGGGTTTAATCGGCTGGGGATCTTCTGCGCACTGATCGCAGGACTGGGTCGCGCCACGCTTTCGCTTAACCGCCCGTCATGGCGTTTGGCCTCGCTGGACGACGCCGTCGCCTCCGGCCTGCGTTTCTTCTCGCCGTTGCTGGCGGGGTTGGCGCTGGCGTTCGGCACCGTTGAACAGATCAATAACGTGGTGAGCGCCAGCCTGGCCGCGACCATTTTCGGCAATGGTCTGGTGGCCGGGTTGATCGGCATGGTGCTGCTGGCGATGCCGCTGCGCGCCCAACGCATCCGCCGCAAGCTGGAACAGCAGGGCGAACACGTCGAGAAACGCTCCACCATCAGCGGGTTGCTGCACATGGGCACGTTGGTGGGCTCGCTGGTCATCCTGCTCTCGCTGCTGATTGGCTATATCGCTTTCGCCCGTTTCCTGACCTATCAGGTGATCTGGATCGCTCTGGTGCTGATGGCGTTCTATTTCCTGCTGCTGTTTGCCGTCGATCTGTGCGGCGCGATTTTCTCGCCGCAAACCGCCAGCGGCAAAATGCTCAAGAAATCCTTTAACTTCAAGGACCGTCACCTGGAGCAGATGGCGATTATTCTTACCGCCGTCGCCAAATGTTCTTTGCTGTTACTGATGATTGTCGCGCTGTTTAACGGCACGTTCGGTACCACCACGCCTAACTCGCTGTTGGACAAGATTATCGCCATTCTGAGTGGCGAAGGGTTGAAGAGCCTGAACATCGTGCCCGGCAACCTGATCAACGCGGTGATATGCCTGGCCATCGGCATCTATATCATGCGGGTGACCCAGCGTTGGCTGAGCCACGAACTGCTGCCGAAAACCATTTCAGATATCGGTATCCGTGCATCCTTGGTCACGCTGTTCAGCAACGTGGGCTATGTGTTGCTGATCCTGATCACCCTGGCGGCGCTGGGGATCCAGTGGAATAATCTGGCGTGGATTGTCAGTGCGTTGTCGGTCGGTATCGGTTTTGGCTTGCAGGAGATCGTGAAGAACTTTATTTCCGGCATGATCCTGCTGACGGAACGGCCGGTGAAAGTCGGCGATATGATCGGCATCGGCGGCGTAGAGGGTGACGTGCGCCGGATTAACATCCGCGCCACCGAAATCCAACTCAGCGACCGTTCGACGATGATCGTGCCCAACTCGCAGCTGATCTCGCAGAACGTACGTAATGCCACCATGGGCAACGCCCAGGGCGTGGTGACCATTGCGTTGACCTTCCCGACGGATATCGATCCTGAGCAGGTGCGCAATATTCTGCTGAGCGCCTATCAGGATTATGACGCCATTCAGGAAACGCCGGCGCCTTATGTCCGTTTCAGCCAGCTCGGCCCTGAAGGCATCATCCTCAGCGTCACCGGCTACGTTGCCAGCCCGCGCATGGTCGGCGCCACCAAGAGCGAGCTGTTGTTTAACATCCTCAAACTGCTGCGCGCGCAGCGGGTCAATATGTCCAGCCCGCAGGAAGTGGTGTTTATGAAACAGCAGGCGAAGAATCTGGCCAACGAAGAAGAGCAGTCTTCTTAACCTTTGCCGGTGGGGGGCGGGCCGGCGCGTTTCTCGGTGGCCCGCCAGTTCGCCGATTAGTGCATCGCCGGCACTACCGATTGCGAACAGTCGCTGTTGGCACTGGCGGATGAGTTGTTGCAGGTCTGCGGATCATTATGTACCGGCGGTGGCGGCACGTCCTGTGGGCCGCCTCTGCCAATACAACCGGAAAGGACAAAAATCAGCAGCGCAGGGATTATCGCTTTCATTTCACTCTCCTGAAGTCAATGTCACTGCCGTGCATTACCGCGGATACCCTTTTTGATCGTCGTGTCGGGCTTCAGACCTTGGCGCCGGTCATTATGTAGAGCAGCATGCAAACGATCAGTAATGATATAACGATAGCCCAGATTAATCGGTTCATCTGCGGTCCCTGGTTATTCTGTGAACTCAGGGCCTACCATAGCGCTGCCGGTGGCGCAGGGATATCAATGATTGCCGTTTTTTTGTCCGCCATAGATTCACTCTATATCCTCCCGGCCGAAATCAATTTCACTTTGCCCGGCGACCGGCCCTATGCTGCAGCGGCATGTGGCAAACTCTCTCAGGAGGCAAAATGGAAAAGCATGAGCTGGCGGCATCGGTGTTGGCGGCATTCGGCGGGGCGGACAATCTGATCAAACTGCGATACTGCGCCAGCCGCATCAGGGCGGAACTGCGCGATGGCAGCCGCTTGGATCGGCCGGGGATGGAGGCTCTGGATGGGGTCAAGGCGTTGCTGGAGGTAGAAACGTCGCGCCACACCCCCGAGTTTCAATTGGTGGTGGGGCCAGGCAACGCCCGGCCGTTGTATCAGGCGTTGATCGCAGTGACCGGCGAGAAATAACTACAGCAACAGAGGGCGGATCTGCTCCAGATGCTGATGCATTAACGCCTGCATCTGCACCACGTGGGGCGCATCCGCTTTTTCGCGCATCAGGTAAATGCCCACCGTGCAGCGCAGGCTTTCCTGCGTCGTTTTCAGCGGCACAATGCCGTAGTCGGCGAAATAACCCGCCATGCAGGTGGGATAAGCCAGCATCACCGCGTCAGAATCGTTGATCATGTCCACCGCCGACATCATCGAGTTAGTCGAGCAAATCACCCGTTCCGCCAGATGCAGCCGGTTACGCGCCAATTTCTTCGGCTGCATGTCTTCCACCATATGTTGATAGCGGCTTTCGTCCGGCGTCAGTTCCACGCAGGGGTAATCCAATAATTCGTCCGGCCCAACCTGCCGGCCTGCCAGCGGATGCCCGCTGCGGACGAACATGCTGTCGGTGGTGCTGAACAGCGGCAAAAAACTGATGCCGGCCTTGGGGTTCAACCCCTGAATTTCATGGCCGATAAACATATCGATATCTCCGCCCAGCAGCAGATCCATCAGGCGCAGGTGGTTACCCAGATCGATATGAATATTCACCGTAGGGTGCAGGTTGCGGTAGGCATTAAAGCTGTCGCGCACGAACATATACCACCAGGCGTGACCGGTGCCCATGCGCAGGCTCTGTTCCTGGCGCGCCTTGATGAACGCCAGCTTGATCAGCGTGTTGTCATAAATGCGCTGCATCATCTGCGCCTGTTCCAGCAGCAGATCGCCGTATTCGGTGGTGTTGACCCCGGTGGAGGTGCGCTCCAGCAGTTGCACCCCCAGATTCTCTTCCAGTTTCTTCATGTTGTGGGTCAGCGTCGGCTGGCTCAGGCAAAGCTTGTTTGCTGCATGACTCACATTTTTGAACATCGCTACTTCGATAAACTGCCGCAGAATTTTGTCCACGATCATGTTTTCCGCTAGTGGTATAGAAAGTTTCTATATCTTAGCGGCGAAAAACGATTTCCGCCAATAGCCCGCCTTCGATAGTTTGCTTCTATGCCGGTATTCCCAGCCGCCACCAGAGAGGACGCAATGAGAAGATTGATACCGAGTATGGTCGCCACCGCGCTGGCGCTGATGTCCGGCCAGGCGCTGGCCGATACCTTGCGGATGGAATGCGCGCCCAGCAAAGAGGGCCGTCAGTTCTGCAATGAGATTAAGCAGCGCTTCGAGGCTCAGACCGGCCATACCCTGGAGTTTATCGATCTTCCCCGCGCCTCCGACGAAAAGCTGTCGCTGTTTCAGCAGCTGTTTGCCGCCAAAGATTCCAGCGCCATTGATTTGTTTCAGGCCGATACCGTGTGGATCGGCGTGCTGAACAAACACCTGTTGGATCTGACCGACAGCGTGAGCGATATCCGGCAGGATTTTTTCCCCGCCGCCTGGCAGAACAACGTAGTCAATGGGCGGGTAAAGGCGGTACCGGCTTATCTGGACACCGGTGCGCTCTATTACCGCAAAGATCTGTTGGCAAAGTACGGCGAACAGCCGCCGGTCACCTGGGATGAACTGACGCGCATCGCTACCCGCATTCAGCAGGGTGAACGGCAGGCGGGCCATAAGAACTTCTGGGGCCTGGTGTTCCAGGGTAAATCCTACGAAGGGCTGACCTGCAACGCGCTGGAATGGGTAGCCTCGCAGAACGGCGGCGGCTTTATCGACGCCAACGGCAACATCACCATCAATAACCCGCAGGCGGCGCAGGCGTTGAACAGGGCTGCCGGCTGGATCGGCACTATCTCGCCGAAGGGCGTGCTGGGTTATATGGAGGAGGAGTCCCGCGCGCTCTTCCAGAACGGCGACGCGTTGTTTATGCGCAACTGGCCCTACGCCTATGTGCTGGCGCAGGACAGCAGCAGTGCAATCAAAGGCAAGGTCGGCGTGTTGCCGCTGCCAAAGGGCGCGGACGGCAAATCGGTCAGCGCGCTGGGCGGTTGGCAGTGGGCGATCAGCGCCTACACCAAAAACCCCACGGCGGCGATAGCGCTGCTGAAAATCGTCAGCGACGCCGAATCGCAGAAAAAAGCGCTGGCGCTGATGGGGTGGGCGCCATCGCGTACCGCGCTGTATGACGATCCCAAGGTGTTGGCGCAGGCGCCATATCTGGCGGATTTCAAGGGTATTTTCTCGCAGGCGATGCCGCGCCCGGCGACGCAGACCAAAAGGCAGTATGCGCAGGTCTCGAAAGCCATCTACAACGCCACTTTCAATGTGTTGCGCGGTGACAGTGACGGTGTCACGGCGGTGGCGGATTTACAGCAACGGCTGGAGCGGATTAAAGCCAGAGGATGGCGTTGAAGGCAGTGCAATTCCCCCCATTAACGGCCCGGAGTCTGATGCATGAAACGCGATACACACAGGTTAACCCTGACGGCCACGCCCGTCCCGGCGGCAGTGCAGCCGGCCAGGCGCAGCAAGCTTAATCATCGGCAGCGCCGCAGCCGTATCGCCTGGCTGTTGGTGGCGCCGGCAATGTTGCTGCTGGCGGCGGTTGCCGGCTGGCCGCTGCTGCGCACCCTGTTTTACAGCTTTACCGACGCCATGCTGGATGCGCCGGATGAATACCGCTTTGTCGGCTTCGCCAACTATCTGGACCTGACCGGGGGCGGCCACTCGTACGGCGTACTGGCGGATCCGCAGTGGTGGCAGGCGGTGGGCAATACGCTGCGTTTCAGCCTGCTGTCGGTATCGCTGGAACTGGTGTTCGGCATGTTGCTGGCGCTGCTGATGAACCAGAAATTTCGCGGGCAGGGGCTGGTGCGCACCGCCATTTTGGTGCCCTGGGCGATCCCGACCATTGTCTCCGCCAAGATGTGGGGCTGGATGTTCCACGATCAGTACGGCGTGGTGAACGATCTGCTGCTCAGATCGGGGATTATCGCCGCGCCGCTGGCCTGGGTCGCGGAGCCGGGGCTGTCGATGTGGGCGGTGGTGATTGCGGATGTCTGGAAAACCACGCCGTTTATGGCGCTGATGCTGCTGGCCGCGTTGCAGCTTATCCCGGGCGATCTGTACGAAGCCGCACGGGTGGACGGGGCTAACGCCTGGCAACGGTTCCGGCGCATCACGTTACCGCTGATTATGCCGGCGATGATCGTCGCGCTGATTTTCCGGGTGATGGATGCGCTGAGAGTATTCGACCTGATCTATGTGTTGACCTCCAACAGTGAAGCCACCATCTCGGTGTCCGGTTATGCCCGCGACCGCATGGTCAGCTATCAGGAAATGGGCTCCGGCTCGGCCGCTTCGGTGCTGGTGTTCATGATGGTGGCGGGTATCGCCGCCTGCTTCCTCACGCTGGGTCGCTTGAATGACAAGGAGAAACGCGCATGAAACTGACTCGCCAACAGCACAAATACGGCCACAAGGCGCTGATTTTCGCCGGTGCCGCGCTGGCCAGCGTCATCTGTTTGTTTCCCTTTTACTACGCGCTGATCACCTCGCTGCGTTCGGGGAGCAGCCTGTTTCAGGTCGCTTACCTGCCGGGTGCGCCGCACTGGGGCAATTACCTGACGGCGTTGATGGATAACGGCATCGCCCGCAGTTTGTTTAACTCGATCGTCGTGGCAACGCTAACGGTGGGTATCTGCCTGCTGGTGTCGATTACCGCCGCTTTCGCTCTGGCGCGCATCAGTTTTCGCGGCCGCAAATATCTGCTGTTCACCATTTTGTGCGTCTCGATGTTCCCCCAGGTGGCGGTGCTGTCCGGCATGTTCGAACTGGTGCGTTTTATGGGGTTGTACGATTCGCTGGGCGCATTGGTACTGTCCTACACCACCTTTTCTCTGCCGTTTACCGTCTGGGTGCTGACCACCTTTATGAAGGCGATCCCGGCGGAACTGGAAGAGGCGGCGATCGTCGACGGCGCCAACACCTGGACCATCATTACCCGCATCTTCGCGCCCATCATGGGGCCGTCGTTGGTGACCACCGGGCTGCTGGCGTTTATCGGCGCCTGGAATGAATTCATGTTCGCCCTGACGTTTGTCATCTCCAGCGGCAAGCGTACCGTGCCGGTGGCGATCGGCATGCTGCAGGGCGCCTCTCAGTTCGAACTTCCCTGGGGCACCATTATGGCGGCCTCGGTCATCGTCACACTGCCGATCATCGTGCTGGTTCTGATTTTCCAGCGTCGCATCGTCAGCGGATTAACCAACGGCGCAGTAAAAGGCTGATTTTCGATTAACCCTGAAGCAGGAGAAATGCAATGGCTACAAAAATCGTTTTAGTGGGTGCAGGCAGCGCGCAATTCGGCTACGGCACCCTGGGCGACATCTTCCAGAGCAAGACGCTGTACGGCAGTGAAATAGTGTTGCATGACATCAACCCGGCCTCGCTGGCCGTGACCGAGAAAACCGCCCGTGACTTCCTGGCGGCGGAAGATCTGCCGTTTACCGTCAGCGCCACCACCGATCGCAAAACCGCGTTGAGCGGAGCGGAGTTCGTGATTATCTCCATTGAAGTGGGCGACCGTTTTGCACTGTGGGATCTCGACTGGCAGATCCCGCAGCAGTACGGCATTCAGCAGGTGTATGGTGAAAACGGTGGCCCCGGCGGGCTGTTCCACTCGCTGCGCATCATTCCGCCGATCCTCGACATCTGCGCCGACGTGGCGGACATTTGCCCGAACGCCTGGGTGTTCAACTACTCGAACCCGATGAGCCGCATTTGCACCACCGTGCATCGCCGTTTCCCGCAGCTCAATTTTGTCGGCATGTGCCATGAAATCGCCTCACTTGAGCGCTATCTGCCGGAAATGCTCGGCACCTCCTTCGACAACCTCAATCTGCGCGCTGCCGGGCTGAACCACTTCAGCGTGTTGCTGGAGGCCAGCTATAAAGACAGCGGCAAAGACGCTTACGCCGACGTACGCGCCAAGGCACCGGACTATTTCTCCCGCCTGCCGGGCTACAGCGACATTCTGGCGTACACCCGCAATCACGGCAAACTGGTGGAGACAGAAGGCAGCACCGAACGCGATGCGCTGGGCGGCAAAGACAGCGCCTACCCGTGGGCGGACCGCACGCTGTTCAAAGAAATTCTGGAGAAGTTTCACCATTTGCCGATCACCGGCGATAGCCACTTTGGCGAGTACATCCGCTGGGCCAGCGAAGTCAGTGATCATCGCGGCATTCTCGATTTCTACACCTTCTACCGCAACTATCTGGGGCATGTGCAGCCAAAAATCGAACTGAAGCTGAAAGAACGCGTGGTGCCGATCATGGAAGGGATCCTCACCGATTCCGGTTATGAAGAATCCGCGGTCAACATTCCGAACCAGGGGTTTATCAAGCAGTTGCCGGCGTTTATTGCCGTTGAAGTCCCGGCCATTATCGACCGCAAGGGCGTGCACGGCATCAAGGTCGACATGCCTGCGGGCATCGGTGGCCTGTTGAGCAACCAGATTGCGATTCACGATCTGACCGCCGACGCAGTGATTGAAGGTTCGCGCGACCTGGTTATCCAGGCGCTGCTGGTGGACTCGGTCAACGATAAATGCCGTGCGATCCCGGAACTGGTGGACGTGATGATTTCACGCCAGGGGCCGTGGCTCGATTACCTGAAATAAGCCGGATGGCGGGGCGCGTTTGCGCCCCCTTGAATGCAACTACCTGGGGTTCGGGAGGAATATGGCGCAATTAACGCTGGAAAAACTGCAAAAACGCTATGGCGCTAACGCAGAGGTTATCAAGTCGCTGGATCTGCGGATCAACAGCGGGGAATTCGTGGTGATCGTCGGGCCTTCCGGCTGCGGAAAATCGACGTTGCTGCGCATGATCGCCGGGCTGGAGGAGATCAGCAGCGGCGGCATGTATATCGATGGCAACTACGTCAATGACGATACGCCGGCCGAGCGCGGTATCGGCATGGTGTTCCAGTCCTACGCGCTCTATCCGCACATGAGCGTATACAAAAACATGGCGTTTGCGCTGGAACTTGCCGGCCATTCGGCGGAGGAGATCGACCGCCGGGTGCGCGAAAGCGCCCGCATTTTGCAACTTGAGCCCTTGCTGGAGCGGCGCCCGAAGGATTTGTCCGGCGGGCAACGCCAGCGGGTGGCGATTGGCCGCGCCATAGTGCGCGAACCTAAGCTGTTTTTGTTCGATGAACCCTTGTCCAACCTCGATGCCTCGCTGCGCGTACAAATGCGTATGGAGGTGGCTTCACTGCATAAACGGCTGGGTTCGACCATTATTTACGTGACTCACGATCAGGTCGAAGCCATGACGCTGGCCGACCGCATCGTGGTGCTCAACAAAGGGCATGTCGAACAAGTGGGGACGCCGCTGGAGCTTTACGATCAGCCGGCCAACGAATTTGTCGCCCAGTTTATCGGCTCGCCGAAGATGAACCTGATCCCGGCCATTTTGCGGCGCGCCGGCGAACGGCAGAGCGTGGTGGAACTGGACAACGGCAAGGCACTGGTGTTGCCGATCGCCACGCCGGTGGCGGCGGAAGGCCAGAGCGTCAACGTCGGCATTCGTCCAGAGCATATTCGCGGCGGCGAACAGGCGCAGTGTGAGTTTCAGGGCGAGGTGATGTTCGTCGAGCATATGGGCAACGAAACCTACCTCTATCTGGATAACGGCAACGCGGCGGAGCCCTGGGTGCTGCGCAATCCCGAACGCTCGACCATTCAGGCCGGAGAAACCGTGGGCGTGCGCCTGCCGGTAGAGTGTTGTTATCTGTTTGACCGCCAGGGCCGCGCGTTCCCGCGCATTTTGGCCTCGGAACAGGCGCATTGACATAAGGAAGCATGACATGAGCGGTGCGCAAACGGCACGGTGGTGGAAAGAGGCGGTGGTTTATCAAATCTACCCGCGCAGCTTTATGGATTCCAACGGCGACGGCATTGGCGATCTGAACGGCATTACCGCGCGGCTGGACTATTTGCAGTGGTTGGGCGTTGACGCCCTCTGGATCTGCCCGATGTACCGTTCGCCGAACGACGACAATGGCTACGATATCAGCGATTATCAGGCGATCATGACCGAGTTTGGCACCATGGCGGACTTTGATCGCCTATTGGCGGAGGCCCATGCGCGCGGCATGCGGCTGATACTTGATCTGGTAGTGAACCATACGTCGGACGAACATCCGTGGTTTATTGAATCCTGTTCATCAAAATCCAGCTCCAGGCGAGATTGGTATATCTGGCGCGACGGCAAAAACGGCGCGGAGCCCAATAACTGGGAGAGCATTTTCAACGGCTCGGCCTGGAAGTACCATCCCGGCAGCGAACAATACTTTCTGCATCTGTTCTCCGAGCGCCAGCCGGATCTGAACTGGGAGAACCCGCAGGTGCGCGCGGCGCTGTATGACATGATGCGTTGGTGGCTGGACAAGGGCATCGACGGTTTCCGTATCGACGCCATTTGCCATATGAAAAAACAGCCGGGGCTGACCGACATGCCGAACCCGCAAGGGTTGCGTTACGTGCCGTCGTTCGAGCGGCATCTCAACTACGATGGGCTGCTGGATTACGTCGATGAGATGTGCGAACAGGTGTTTAACCGCTACGACATCATGACGGTGGGGGAAATGAACGGCGCTTCGGCGGAACAGGGGGAGGACTGGGTGGGAGAACGGCATGGCCGCTTGAACATGATTTTCCAGTTCGAACACGTCAAGCTGTGGGAAACCGCCAACCAGCAGGCGCCGGATGCCGGGCTGGATCTGCTCGGCCTGAAGAGCATTTTCACCCGCTGGCAGACGCTCTTGGAGGGCAAGGGCTGGAACGCGCTGTACGTAGAGAACCACGATATTCCGCGCGTGGTGTCGAAATGGGGGGACGACGGGCGCTACCAACGCGAAAGCGCCACCGCCATTGCCGCACTGTATTTTCTGATGCAGGGAACGCCGTTTATTTATCAGGGGCAGGAACTGGGCATGACCAATACCCATTTTGCCGGCCTGGATGACTTTAACGACGTCGCCACCAAAAATCGTGCCGCCGACCTGCGCCGGCAGGGAATGGATGAAGAGCGGATCCTGGCGACGCTGCGCCGCAGTTCGCGTGATAACTCACGCACGCCAATGCCGTGGAACGACGGGCCTAACGGCGGCTTTAGCGCCGCAACGCCGTGGTTTGCGCTTAACGCCAACTACCGCGATATCAACGTGGCACGCCAGAGTGGGGAGCCGGACTCGGTGTTGAATTTCTACCGTGCGTTGATCCGGTTACGCAAGCAGACCCCGGCGCTGCTGTATGGCCGTTACCGTTTATTGCTGGCCGAACATCGGCATATTTACGCCTATACCCGCACGTTGGATGAGCGGCAACTGCTGGTGCTGTGCAACCTGAGCGGCGAACCGCAACATGTTGATCCCCAATCTTTGGCGCTGGACAGTTGGCAACTGCGGTTGGGCAATTATCCACACGGCGGAGAGCCACAGACGCTGCGCCCTTATGAAGCACGGATTTATCAGGCATAAGGGCTGATTCAACCCGCTTTGCGGCCGGGGCCTTTGTGTGAACGCAGGGCCGTACCGGCCGCATTTTCATCCCACGGAACAATCCCGCTTTTTAACTAACCATAACCGGTATTGTTATTTCGCTTTGGCATAGCCTGTTGCTAGCTTTTGTTCGTTCCATCAGGGGATGAATAACAGGGTAATAACAGAAATGACAAAAAAACTTATTAAAATCACAGCGCTGGCACTGTCAGTTTTCGCTGCTCACGGCGCCCAGGCGGCGCTTTCATTGCAGGGGAAAACCATTGGCGTGGCGGTGGTCGGCACGCAGCACTTTTGGGATCGCGAAGCGTTCAAAGGCGCCAGCGACGAAGTGGAACATCTGGGTGGCAAAGTGGTGGCGGTCGATGGCGGCCGCGATAACCAGGTACATGCCGACAATCACGATATCCTGCTGGCGCGCAAGGTGGATGCGGTGATCAGCATTTTGGGCGACAGCGCCGTCGAGCCTAAATTCAAAGCGTTGCGCGCCGCCGGGATCCCGGTATTCACCGTCGACCATGTATCACCGTATTCCATCAACAACACCACCTCGGACAACTACAGCATCGGCAGCACCATTGGCCGCTATACCGCCGAGGCGCTGGGCGGCAAAGGCAATGTGGCGGTGTTCAACGCCTTCTCCAACTCACTGCGTATCTGCGGCATTCGCTACGATCTGTGGAAATACGTGTTGAAAGATTACCCGGACATCAAAATCATTCAACCGGAGCTGGCCGAGCAATACGCCAATTCGCCGGAAGATGCGCGCAAGAAAACCCTCGAACTGTTAAGTCAGCATCCGAAAGGCACGCTGGACGCAATTCACGTCGCCTGCTGGGACCAGCCGGCGATCGGTATCGTGCAGGCGCTGGAAGAGAGCGGCCGCGCCGGCGACGTTAAGGTCACGGCGATCGACGCCGGGCCGGAAACCCTGGAAATCATGGCGGAAAAGGGCAGCCCGCTGGTTGCCAACGTGGCGCAACAGCCGCGGTTAATCGGCACCACTTCAGCGGATAACGTGGCGCGTTATTTCGCCGGCGAGAAGTTGCAACCGCAAACCTTTGTGCCGGTATTGCCGGTGAAAGGGCCGGAAGAGGCAAAAGCGGTGTACAAACAGCTCGGCTACGGCGAGCTGAAATAACGCCATGGGCCAGCAGGAAACGCAGGCCGCTCCCGCCGTGGGCGGCCTGGAAATGATTGGCATCGAGAAACGTTTTCCCGGTACCCAGGCGCTAAGCGGTGCCTCCCTGCGGGTGCTGCCGGGCGAAGTCCACGGTCTGATTGGCGAAAATGGGGCCGGCAAATCCACCCTGATCAAGATCCTAGCCGGAGTTTATGCGCAAGACGGCGGGGAGATCCGCATCGGCGGCCGGCGGCTGGTTTCCGTCACCCCGGCGGCGATACGGGCGGCCGGGGTGCGATTTATCCATCAGGAACTGCATTTGATCCCGCACTTCACCGTGGCGGAGTCCGTGTATGTCGGCCAGGAGCGACGTAGCCGTTGGCTGGGGTTGGACAAGCGCGGCATGCGCCATGACGCAGAACGGTTTTTGACAGAGGTGCTGGACACCCGCCTGGACGGTAACCGACTGATCCGCGATCTCAGCATTGCCGAGTGCAAGCTGGTGCAGATAGCCCGGGCGTTAATCGACGGGCAGGCGCAACTTGTGGTGTTTGACGAGCCTACTGCGCCGCTGGAAGCCAGAGAGTCGCAATTGTTGTTTAACGCGATTGCCCGGCTGAAACAGCGCGGCATCGCCATTATTTACGTCTCTCATTATCTCGCGGAAATCGCCCAGATTTGTGACCGTGTCACGGTGTTTCGCAATGGCCGCGACGTTGGCACCTTGCAACAACTGGGCGATGGGGATATCGCGCGCATGATCCCGATGATGGTCGGCCGCGAAATCACCCACCTGTTTGCCCCGCGCCCGGCTCAGCGGGCGGTGGTTGAGCCCTGGCTTAGCGCAGAAAGTCTGTCGGACGGTGCACAGCTGCGCGATGTCAGCTTGCAACTGGCGCCGGGGGAGATCGTCGGCATCGCCGGGCTGCTGGGTTCCGGCCGCGAAGCGTTGATCGACGCTCTGTATGGATTACGCCCGCTTCAGCAGGGGCAACTGCGCATAGCCGGCAAGCCGGTGCGCATCGCTTCCCCGGCGCAGGCCACTGCCGCGGGGATGGCGTTGGTGCCTCGCGATCGGCGGCATACCGGTCTGGTGTTGCCCATGCCGGTGGTGGACAACATCAACCTGGCGTCGCTTGGCACATTGGCGCGCGCGGGGTGGGAACTGCGCAAAAAGGCTCGGCTGCATGCCAAAGCGCTGGCGGAACAGTTGGATATCCGCCCGCGCAATCTGCAATTGCCGGTGCGTTTGTTAAGTGGCGGCAATCAGCAAAAGGCGATTCTGGCGCGCTGGCTGGCGACTAACCCGCAACTGTTGATCCTCGACGAACCTACCCTGGGCGTAGACATCGGCGCCAAGGCCGAGATTTACCAACTGGTTGCCGCCCAGGCGGCTGAAGGGCGCTGCGTGCTGGTGTCGTCCAGCGACGGCAGCGAGCTGATTGGGCTGTGCGATCGCATTCTGGTGATGTTGCGCGGCGAGATTGTCGCGAATGTCCGTACCGCCGGGCTGACGCAGGACGCGCTGCTGGCGTTGACCAGCGGCGGTTCAACGGCGTCCCCTTTAGTACAGGAGCCGGTTCTATGAGCCAATTGACCGAAGGCAATGTGGCGGCACGCTCCTCCTGGCGTCGTTTTTTGCCGCCCGGAGAGCGGATCGCCAATAAAATTCCGCTGTTGCTGTTTGCCGCGCTGTTGCTGTTTTTCTGTTTGCAGGCGCCGTACTTCACCAGTTGGCAGAATCTGAGCACTATCCTCAAACAAAGCGTGCCGCTGGCGATACTGTGTTTTGGCCTGACCTGCGTGATCAGCGGCGGCGGCGATGACGTGGTTTCCGGTGGCATCGATATTTCCCTGCCGGCGATCGCCGTGTTGGGGGCGGCCATCATCAGTAACGGCCTGACTCACGACGGTGACGGTTATCTGTGGCTGGCGGCGCTGGCGTTTGGCGCGGCGCTGCTGGCGGGGGGCGTCAACGCTTTGCTGGTGGTGGCCGTCGGGTTGCCGCCGTTGCTGGCAACGCTGGCCAGTTCGGTGGCGGTGGTGGGTATCGCCAACCTGATCACCCAACAGCGGCGCATCAGCGTCAGTGACGCGGCCATTGTCGCGCTGCGTGACGACACCTGGCTGGGGTTGCCGCTGATGGTTTGGTTAATGCTCGCTGCGCTGGCGTTGTTTGGCTGGGCATTGCATCACACCCGTTGGGGCATGCAGTTGCAGGCGGCGGGCGGCAATCGCGAGGCGGCGGAGATCTCCGGTTTGCGCGTCAAACCGCTGGTGATTGGCTCTTACCTGCTGGCGGCGGCCGCGGCCGGGTTGGCGGCCTTTGCCCTGGTGGCTCGCGGCTCAGGCAGCTCACCCGGCAGTGAAGAACCGCTGCTGCTGGAAATGGTACTGGCGACCTTTATCGGCGCGGCCTTCTCGCGCCGGCGAGTCGTGACCGTCTGGGGGGCGCTGCTGGGCGCCTTGCTGGTCAATGCGTTGTCGAACGGGCTGGCGCTGTTGCGGGTAGACATCTTTTGGGTCGGGGCGATCAAAGGCGGGCTGATCCTGCTGGTATTGGCCGCCGCGGCCAGGCAAAACCGGGGGGGAAACCCATGACGGCGTTGAGCAAACTTTTGATTCGCTACGGCTTTATGCTGATTGTTATCGCCTTTTTCCTGTTCTTCTCCTGGGGCAATAGCGTGTTTTACAGCCTGGACAACCTCAGCAATCTGTTACAGGGTAACGCAATATTGCTGATTGTCGCGCTGGCCATGACGCTGGTAGTGACCGCCGGTGGCGTTGACCTGTCGGTGGGCGTCGCGCTGGATTTTGGCGCGGCTTTTGCGCTGATCGCCCTGAAGCAATATCAGCTCAGTTGGCAAATGGCGGTAGTCGCCGCGCTGGCGGGCGGCGCCCTGATCGGTGCACTCAATGCGTTGCTTATCGTTTACTGTCGGGTTAAGCCCTTTTTGGCGACGCTGGGCACCTTTTTCATCGGCAGCAGCATCGAACGCATTTATACCGATGGCGGGGGGTCGATAGCCTACCGCCGCATGGCGCAGCAGTATCACGATCTGGCAGTGGGCAACCTCGGTGGCGTGCCGTTACCGATAGTTATCGCGGCCGTACTGCTGCTGGGCTATTTTCTGTTTTTCGAGCGCACCATCTTCGGCAAGCGGATTCATGCCATCGGCCTGAACCCGCAGGCGGCCCGTGCGGTGGGGATCCGCAATGGTCGTTACCTGTGCTGGCTGTTGATCGTCTCAGGCATGACCTGCGCGCTGGGCGGCGTGATCCTTTCGGCCAACCTGCGCCAGTTTACCCCACTGGCCGGGCAGGCCTATTTGTTGGACGCCATCGCGGCGGTGTTTATCGGCACCGCGTTTCATCCGCAGGGGCGACCCAACGTGCTGGGTACGCTGGTTGGCGTGCTGTTCCTGGGCATGGTGGCGAACGGCCTGAACCTGATGGGGCTGAATTTTATGGTGAAAGACGCGCTGACCGGCGTGATCCTGGTGGTGGCGCTGGCGCTGTCCTTTATCCAGAGCCGGTTAAAACAAACGCAACAGGTGGAGGCCGGCAGTGAGTCAATATGATGCGGTATTTGTCGGTTTAACCTTGCTCGATATCGCGGGGCGGCCGGTCAGCGCTATCCCGGCAGGCGGCGGCGTGCAGTTTATCGAGCAGATTCGGCTGAACCCGGCGGGCACCGCCAGCGGCGCGGTGATGAATGCCGCCAAGCTGGGGATACGCACCGCCACCTCGGCCTGTCTCGGCGAGGATGAAAAGGCGGAGTTTATCCTCAATGCCTACCGTCGGCTGGGCATCGATTGCTCGCTGATCCAGCGCACGGCGCAGGCGGAAACGTCCGCCACCATTTTGCCGATCAGGCCCAACGGCGAGCGCCCGGCGCTGCATTACCGTGGGGCCTCGGATTTTCTGTTCGTTGACGATGCCGACTTTGATGCGCTGTGCGATACCCGTTTCTTGCATCATGGCGGTACCGGGCTGCTGGCGGCGATGGACGAGGGCCAAAGCGCCAAATTGTTGCGCCATGCCAAAAGACTCGGCGTTACCACCAGTTTCGACCTGATTGCGCCTGGCCCGCATACCCTGGCGTTGTTGCTGCCGCTGTTGCCCAGCGTCGACTACTTTATGCCGTCGCTGGAGGAGGCCGCTTACCTGTCCGGCCGGCAAACGCCGCAGGAGATCGGCGCGTTCTTCCTCGACCATGGGGTGGGGAGCTGTATTTTCAAAGCCGGTGAGCAGGGATCCTTTATCGTCACCCGCGATGCCTGCGTGCGCATTCCGGCCTATCAGGTTGAGGTCGTGGACACCACCGGCTGTGGCGACAGCTACTGCGGTGGGTTTATCGCCGGGCTAAGCCGTGGGCTGGCGGTGCCGGAAGCTTGCCTGCTGGCGACGGCGGTGGCGGGGTTGGTTGCAGGCGGGTTGGGATCGGACGCCGGGGTGATCGACTGGGAACACACCCGGCGGTTTATGCAGCAGACGCCGCGCAGCGCTTAGCGCCAGGCGTACAGCAACGGCTCGCCTTTGAGATAGCGTTGGATGTCCTGGACGATCATTTCGGTATGTTTGACCAGCGTCTCCCGCGTGGCACCGGCGATGTGCGGCGTAATCACCACGTTGTCGAATTCGGTGATAAACGGATGCCGACGGTAAATAGGTTCGCTGGCGTACACGTCCAGCGCCGCGCCGGCCAACCGTTTCTCCCGCAGGGCGGTAATCAGATCCTCTTCAATCACCACCGCCGCGCGCGAGGTATTGATAAACAGCGCGTGGGGTTTCATGCGGTTAAACAATTCACGGCCAATCAACCCGTCGGTTTGCGGCGTCGCTTTCAGGTGCAGGCTGATAAAATCGGCGTCGCTGAACAGCTGTTCCAGCGTGGTTTTCTCAATACCCGGCTCGTTAATTTCTACCCCGGAAACGTAAGGGTCCGCCACCAACAGCCGCATGCCGAAAGCCCGGGCAATACGGCCGACGCGTTGGCCAATACTGCCGTAACCGACGATGCCCAGCGTTTTGTTGCGCAGTTCGCTGCCTTTAAACACTTCATAGGGGCTGGATTTATCCACGTCCCACACCACATCGCTGCGCAGACCCTCTTTGGCCGCTGCCGCTTGCGGTTGCTCGCGGGTGAACTCACCGCGCTTGAGCGCTGCGTGGGCCTGGGGAATATGGCGGGCCAGGTTCAGCATCAACGCCAGCGTCAGCTCCGCTGCGGCGTCCGAATTGCGGCCTGGGGTGTAGATCACCGGAATATTGCGCCGTGCGGCGGCCTGCAGGTCAATATTGACCGGATTGGCACGGGTACAGGCAATCAGTTTCAACTGCGGGCAAGCGTCGATCACCCGGGCGGTAATATCGTCGTAGCTGGTGATGATAAAGCTGGCGTCATGGGCCAGATCAATCAGCGCGTCTTCGGTCAGCTTACTTTCGCCGGCCGCCCAACCGCGGATGACCAGCTCGCCCAGTTGGCGGAAATCTTCAAGCGAACCGGCGTATTCGGCGGTAAAGAGGGTTTTCATGGTGCGGGGGTTCCTGTGTTAAGGGCATTGAGTATTTGCTCCCGGCTTTGCCACAGCGGTTCAAGCTGAAGGCGTAACTGGCGGAACAGTGGATAGAGCGCCTGATAGATCCGTTGGTTGGCGGGATCGGGGACAAATAGCCGGCGGTTTTCGGCCTGAACAAGCGTTTCATGTGACACCGTCACGCCAATGCTTTGCGCCGCCAAAATCGCCACGCCTCGGGCGCTCAGCTCTTTCACCCGACTGGTGATCACCCGCCGGCCAGTGCAGTCGGCGATGATCTGCAACCAGACGGCCGAAGCGGCCCCGCCGCCGGCAAGGTAAAGATCGCCCTGCGGCGGGTAATCGTGCAGCGAGTCTTTAATGGCGAACGCCAGCCCTTCAAACACCGCCCGCAGCAGATGCAGATTACCGGTATGCTGACCGATGCCGAAAAAACCTGCGCGGGCCGCCTGGCTGTAGAAAGGTGCGCGTTCACCGTTCAAATAGGGCTGATAGAGCACGCCGCCGCTGCCGGCGGGAATGGCGGCGATCTGCTCGCCAATACGCTCGAGATCGCCATCGCCACCCAGCTCACGTACTGCCCAGTCCAGGTTCGGCGTGCCCGCCTGCATGGCGAACAGGTTGATATAACGTCCTTGCTGCGCATGGGCGACAAAGCGCGTCTTCGGGCTGACCTGCGCCAGGCTGTCGCAGACAATGCCGGTGCAGCAGGTGGTGCCCAACAGAGTGTAAACGTCGTCGTGATGCACGGCGCCAATGCCCAGCGCTGCCGCCGACACATCCAGCGCACCGGCGCACACCGGAATGCCCGCCGCCAGCCCGGTGACGGCCGCCGCTTGCACCGTGATTTCTCCTGCGCGTTGGCCGGGGCGCAACAGCGGCGGGAACAGCGGGCGAAGGGCCTGCAGACCCAGCTCCGTCAAGACCTCGTCGGAAAGCGTTTCGCTGTGAAGATCGAGCAGTGAGGTGCCGGTATCCGTCAGCTCAAGATTGGCCGCACCGGTCAGGCGGTAGCGGATCCAGTCTTTGGCGAAGAAGAAATAGCGTGCATTACTTAGCGCGTCGGGTTGATTTTCCGCCAACCATGTCAGGATCAGCGAACTGTTGCACGGCAGCAGGCGGGTACCGGTTGCCCGAAACAGCCTTTCTTCCCGTTCCGGCTGTTGCTTGAGACGCGCCACTAAAGGCGCGCTGCGGGTGTCGCTCCATAAAATGGCCTTGCGAACCGGTCGCCCTGCGGCATCGACCAGCCAGGCACCTTCGCCCTGGCCCGAGAGGCCAATGGCGCGGATGCGCCCTTGCTGCAACAACGGCGAGTCGGCCAGCACGCGCAATGTCGCGACCACATTGCGCCACAGCTGTTCCATATCCTGCTCGGCATAGCCGGGGAACGGTACTTCGGTCAGGTTGTCGGCGCTGGCAACCTGACATTGATTAAACTGCTCGTCGAATAAAACCGATTTGATCTTCGAAGTGCCTATGTCGATGCCGAGATAATAATCCATGAGAGCGCCAGCCTGCGGGGAACGAGGCTGTCAGCGTAGCAATGAAGGAACGGATCCCATATGCCATTTCCGGGAAAGCTAATTCATTAATAAGATTATGATTATTAATACCTTATAACGGAATGGTATTGGTGGCGCGCGAAGGCTTGGTGCTAGTTTTTTATTACTTTATGGCATCAAATAACCATAAATAAGAACGTGCGGTTCTTAACCGGCGCAGAGTTTTGATCTTTCATTGGGGGTGACCATGTTTAAAACGACAATTTCCCGTTTGGCTCTGCTGACGGCGCTCGCGCTACCGGCCTCTCTGTTGGCGGCGGAACCGCTGCGGGTGGCGGCCGATCCGGTGCCCCACGCGGAGATCCTGGCCTACGTGCAGAAAATTGACCCGCAGCTGAAACTGAAGGTGATTGAGATCAGTAACGGCGTGAATTCCAATGAGCTGCTGGCGCACGGCGACGTGGATGCCAACTACTTCCAGCACCTGCCTTATCTGCATTCGCAAGAGCAGGCGCTGGGCACAAAATTTGCCGTGGCGGCCAGCGTGCATATCGAGCCGTTGGGCATCTATTCGAGCAAGTATAAAAAGCTGAGCGAGGTGCCGGATAACGCCAAGGTGGCAGTGCCCAATAACGTCGCTAACCTCAGCCGGGCGCTGTACCTGCTTCAGGCGCAAGAGCTGATTACCCTGAAAGCCGGCTTTAACGATCCGGCCAAGGATCAGGCAACGCCAAAAGACATTGCCAACAACCCCAAACACCTCAAGATACTGGAGATTGAATCGCCACAGATCCCGCGTGCATTGGATGACGTCGATTTGGCGGTGATTAACGGCAACTATGCGCTGGAGGCCGGGCTTACGCCAGCCAAGGACGCGCTGGGGCTGGAAAGCCCGAAAAATAATCCGTATGCCAATATTCTGGTCACGACGCCGCAATTGGAGAACGATCCGCGCATCAAACAACTGGCCAAAGATTTGCAGTCGCCAGAGGTGGCCAAATTCATTCAGCAAAAATATCAGGGCTCGGTGATCCCCGTGACAGCTGCGGACGCCGGCTGATGATTGTCGTAGAAGGGCTGGGTAAAACCTACGGCGCCGGTGAACCGCCGGCGCTGGAGCAGGTGTCGCTTACCATTAACGACGGCTCGGTGTTCGGCATTATCGGCCGCAGCGGTGCGGGCAAGAGTACTCTGATCCGCTGCCTTAATTTACTGGAACGGCCCAGCACGGGCCGCATTTTGATGGACGGCCGCGATCTGACCCAACTGAGCGAAGCGGAACTGCGGCGCCAGCGTCAACGTATCGGCATGATATTTCAGGGGTTCAATCTGCTGCATGCCCGCAACGTGCGAGATAACATCACGGTGCCGCTGGAGATCGCCGGCGTACCTCGTGCGGAACGTATTCGCCGCGCCGGTGAACTGCTCGATCTGGTCGGGCTGAACGACAAGGCACGCGCTTTTCCTTCCCAGCTTTCCGGTGGGCAGAAACAGCGCGTCGGCATCGCCCGGGCGCTGGCGGCCCGGCCGGATTATTTGCTTTCCGATGAAGCGACCAGCGCGCTGGATCCGGAAACCACCGCCTCTATTCTTGCCTTGTTGAAAGACATCAACCGCCAGTTGGGATTAACCGTTGTGTTGATCACCCACGAACTGGACGTGGTCAAGGCCATTTGTGACCATGCGGCGCTCTTGGCCGCCGGTCGGGTGGTTGAATGGGGGCCGATTGGCGACTTGCTGGCGAACCCGACATCGCCGCTGGGGCAGGCGTTGTTGCCGGGCTGCCTGACGCCGGTGGCGCCGGAGACCCAGGTGGCGGAGCTGACATTTTTCGACAGCGTGCGTGCCTCGCCGGTGCTCAGCGAACTGGCGCAGCGCCATGCGGTGGACGTTACGCTGCTGGGTGGGGGCGTTGAACTGATTGCCGGCCAGAGCGTCGGCCGTTTCCGGGTGGGCTTGCGATCGCCGCAGGGTGGCTTACCGCTGGCGGAAGTGGTGGCGTTCCTCAATCAACGGGGCGTGAGGGCCGAACTGCTATGAGAAATCAATTGTCCTGGGAAGATCTTCTGGCGCTGGTGCTGAACGCCACCGGCGAAACCTTGTATATGGTGGCGCTGGCATCGCTGTTTACCTTATTGATCGGTTTACCGCTTGGCGTGGTGCTGTTTATTACCCGCAAGCAGGGTATCTTGCCCGCACCGCGCATCAACGGGGCGCTGGGCGCCATCGTCAATCTGGGGCGCTCGCTGCCGTTTGTGGTGCTGTTGATAGCCTTGATCCCGTTAACCCGGCTGATTATCGGCACCACGTTAGGCAGTTCCGCGGCGGTAGTGCCGATCACCATCGGCGCTTTTCCGTTCTTTGCTCGCATCGTCGAATCTGCCTTGGATGAGGTGGAAAAAGGGCGGATCGAGGCAATTTTGTCGATGGGCGGCAATGTGCGCCACGTCATTTTTAAAGTGCTGCTGCCGGAGGCCTTGCCGACGCTGTTGGCCGGGCTGACGCTGACGGTGGTGATGTTGATTGGTTTTTCTTCCATGGCCGGCGTGATCGGCGGAGGCGGATTAGGCGATCTGGCAATCCGTTACGGTTATCAACGTTTCAACAATCAGGTGATGATCGCGACGGTGATTATTTTGGTGCTCCTGGTGCAGGGCGTGCAAACCCTGGGCGATCGCCTGGTCCGCTCGCTGGCGCATCGGCGTTAGGAGGCTTTGTCATTGGGTACGTGCCGGCTTGGCGCAATATTGCGGTACGGACTAAGCTACATGCTGATAATCACCATGGCCACAGGCTCAGGCTGTGTGGCCCCCCTTCAATAATCCGCGCGTTATTCATGTCAACGCTTTCTGACTTGATCCTGGTTTGCGGCATGCATTCCGGAAGGCGGGTGCATTGCACCATTTGGCGCTACAGTTAATTTATAAATATATTGCCAAGCCTTCAATTAACAGGTGATCGGACCTGTGAAAGTAGCAATAATGCCACTCTGGTCGCCCAATTTTCACGCGCATCGTCAGGTATGATGAATCGGTTGTCGCCTCTCATCATGTTGGCAGGATTTATCCGTATTCTTCGAACGCTCTGGAAGCAAGATGCACACCACCCAGTCACCTGACACCACAAAATTACAGCCTGCGCTCACCGTCTTTATGCTGGTGTTCGCCACCTGTATCTTCGGCATTGAGAGCCGGCCCATTGGCTTTCTGGCGGCCTTTTGGCCAAGCAATGCGGTGTTGCTGGCGGTGTTCGTTCGTTATCCGGAGCTTGTCAGCCGTTTAGGCTGGGTGATGGCGATATTGGGGTATTTGACGGCAGATCTGATCACCGGTAGCCCACTCGACAAAGCCCTGTTGCTGAACGGCGCCAATATTGCCGGCGTCGTGGTGGGGTATCAGTTGTTTAAACTTGTGCCCCCGCAGGTCAAAACGCTGGAGCGCACGTCAGCCAGCGTTTATCTGTTTGCCATTTGTCTGGCCAGCGCCGGCACCACCGGGGTGATCGGTGCCGGGGTCTCGGTGCTGCTGTTTGATCGCGAGTATTTCCCCGCACTGGCGCTGTGGATGTCTTCGGAGTTTACCAATTACATTACGCTGATGCCGTTTATCCTGGCCTTGCCTGCGGATTGGCGGGGCTACCTGCGTAGCGTCGTTCACGGCATTATCCGGCCTGGCAGCGGCAGAAAACTGGCGGTTCTGGTGCTGTTAGCGCTGGCCTGCATTGGCAGTATCTTGATTGGCGGGCCTGGCGCCGTGATTTTCCCCGTGCCGATCCTGCTGTGGCTGGCGATGTCGTTTTCACTGTTCACCACTCTGGTGGTGGTGCTGATCTACGTTTTATGGTGCCATCTGGCCATTGATTTGGGTCTGATCGCCATTAACGTCGATATGAAGGCGTTGCAGAACACCGTGTCGATGCGGCTCGGGGTAGCGCTGTTGGCACTGGGGCCGATTGCCATCGCCAGCATGAATTTCGCCCGCAATGCGCTGCTGCGACAACTGGAGCACGTGGCGAACCATGACGCTCTGACCCACGTGCTGACGCGTAATGCCTTTATGCAACGCGGCTCGCGGTTGCTCACCCAAAAAGGCGAGCAGGTTTGCATCATGATGCTGGACATCGACTACTTCAAATCCATCAACGATCGCTTTGGGCACTCCGGCGGTGACGCCGCACTGATTTCCTTTACCCGCGCCATTGCCGGCGACCTGCGCGATTCCGATCTGTTTGGCCGCATGGGCGGGGAGGAGTTCGCTATCGTTGCGCTTATCGAACGTCAGGAAGATGCGGTGTATTTGGCCGAACGTCTGCGCCGGCGGGTGGAAATTGAATCGATCGCCATGCCTGCCGGCAATCATCTGCAAATCACCGTCAGCATCGGTATGGTTACCTGCATCGGCGGTATAGAGCAAAATCTTGATAATCTGTTGAAAATCGCCGACATGGCAGTCTACAAAGCCAAAAACAGCGGCCGCAACCGTGTCGCCACGCCAGAAATATCCCCACTGATTTACCGCGACCGCTGAAACCTGCCGCTTGTCGTTCATGGTTGACCCCGGCCAGGGGGTCTAAAATGGAAGGGAGCGTGAGCAATGCCGCTTGCGCCCTACCTGATGTCCGAACGGACAAGAGGAATCATCTCATGAACTATGTTGATGGCTTTGTTGTGGCGGTGCCTGCCGCCAATAAGGAGGCGTACCTTAAGCTGGCCGCCATGGCCGCCCCCTTATTTAAAGAGTTCGGCGCAACGCGGATTGTCGAATGTTGGGGCAACGACGTGCCCGAAGGTAAACTCACCGATTTTCGCGGTGCGGTGAAAGCCGAAGCCGATGAAGTGGTGGTTTTCAGCTGGATCGAATATCCCTCAAAAGCGGCGCGCGATGCCGCCAACGAGAAAATGATGAATGACCCGCGCATGAAGGCACTGGGCGAGCAGATGCCGTTTGACGGCAAACGCATGATTTTCGGCGGTTTCGAACCGATCCTTGACGAGTAGCGGGGAGGGTGCAATGAAGATCACACAACACCTGTGGTTTGAAAAAGACATGGACGCGGCGCTGCGCTGCTACATAGCGCTGATCCCCGGTTCTTCCCTGACCTGGAGCGCCACCTTGCCCGCCGATACTCCGAGCGGCCCCGCAGGCAGCGTAAAATTGGCGACGTTTACTCTCGGCGATCAGCGCTATGCGGCGATTGAAGCCGGCCCGCTCGATGCTTTCAATCACAGCTTTTCGATTATGGTCGAATGCGCGGATCAGGCGGAAGTGGATCGGCTGTGGGAGGCGTTAAGCGAAGACGGCGTCATAGAGCAGTGCGGCTGGTTGCGCGATCGCTGGGGGCTGAGCTGGCAAATTGTCCCCCGGCGGCTGGGGGAGTTGATGAGCGACCCCGACAGCGCGAAGGTGAAACGGGTGACTGAAGCTATGCTGCAGATGGTCAAACTGGATATCGCCGGGCTGGAAGCGGCGGCTCGCGGCTAACGTTCTCCCCACAACAAGGACGCACCCGATGCACAAAGAACGGCACAGCATTGAGAATATAGGTTGGCTCCGGGCGGCGGTGCTGGGCGCAAACGACGGAATTGTCTCCACGGCCAGCCTGTTGCTTGGCGTGGCGGCGGCCAATGCGGCGCACGGCGGCATCTTGCTCGCCGGCATTGCCGGGCTGGTTGCCGGGGCGATGTCGATGGCGACCGGCGAATATGTTTCGGTGTCATCGCAAGCGGATACGGAAAAGGCCGCGTTGGCGGAAGAGCAGTCGGAGTTGCTCAGCGATTATCCGGGCGAATACCGTGAACTGACCTCTATCTATGTGCATCGCGGGTTGGATTTGGCGCTGGCCAAACAGGTGGCGGAAAAGCTGATGGCTCATGATGCGCTGGGCGCGCATGCCCGCGATGAATTGGGGATTTCGTCCATCACCACGGCGCGGCCATTGCAGGCGGCGCTGGCCTCGGCGCTGAGTTTTTCCGTCGGTGCGCTGCTGCCGTTACTGGTCGCGGTGCTGGCACCGGTCGCATGGACCATTGCGGCCATCGTGGTCTCCGCACTGGTGTCTTTGGGCATTCTCGGGGGTATTGCCGCCAGGGCAGGCGGCGCACCGATCCGCCCAGGCGTAGTGCGCATCCTGTTCTGGAGCGCGCTGGCGATGGCGGTCTCTTCTGGCGTCGGCCTGTTGTTTGGATCCGCGCTGGGGTAATGGTTAGGCTCGCCCCACAACAAAAATCAGCTTTTGCATTAATGCCGCTCACGCAAGGCTGAGTTTTTATCATTTGTCAGCGCCGGCGAATCGCTGCACCCTAGGGGAAATCGTTACGTAGCGTAGAGAATAATAATGGATAAATCACAGATTCAGCAGTGGGTTACGCAATTCCCTTTGGTGCAGGACCTGATCGACCTCAAACCGATAACCTGGTTCAACCCGCGTGCAACGACTTTGCAGGCGGGGTTGCCGTACGTAGGATTGAGCGCTGACGACGTCGCCGACGCGGAGCAGCGGCTGGCGCGTTTCGCCCCCTATCTGAGTGCCGCTTTTCCGGAAACCCGGGCCGCCAACGGCGTGATCGAATCCGAGGTTGTCGCCATTCCGGCGATGCAAACTGCGCTCGACCAGCGCTATGGTGTGACGCTCGGCGGCCATCTGCTGTTGAAAAAAGACAGCCACCTGCCGATTTCCGGTTCAATCAAGGCGCGCGGGGGCATCTATGAGGTGCTGGCACATGCGGAAAAGTTGGCGCTGGCGGCAGGGTTGTTGCAGCTGACGGACGACTACAGCAAGCTGTTTTCGGAAGCGTTTCGCCAGTTTTTCAGCCGTTATCGTATTGCCGTAGGCTCAACCGGCAATCTGGGGATGTCGATTGGCATCATCAGCGCCAGACTGGGTTTCAGCGTTAGCGTGCACATGTCGGCGGACGCGCGCGAATGGAAAAAGCAAAAGCTGCGTGACAATGGCGTCAACGTGGTCGAGTACGAGCAAGATTATGGCGTTGCCGTTGAGCAGGGCCGGCTGCAAGCGGCGAACGACCCGAGCTGTTTTTTTATCGATGACGAAAACTCGCAAACGCTGTTTCTGGGCTATGCGGTGGCCGGCGGTCGCCTGAAGCGGCAGTTCGCCGAGCGTGGGATTGAGGTTGACGCGCAGCATCCGCTGTTTGTCTATTTGCCATGTGGGGTCGGCGGTGGGCCAGGCGGGGTGGCCTTTGGGCTGAAACTGGCCTTTGGCGATCACGTTCACTGCATCTTTGCCGAGCCGACGCACTCGCCGTGCATGCTGCTTGGGGTTTATACCGGGCTGCATGACCGGATCGCCGTGCAGGATCTGGGCATAGATAATCAAACCGCTGCGGACGGGCTGGCGGTTGGGCGAGCCTCCGGTTTTGTCGGCCGCGCCATGGAGCGCCTGCTCAGCGGTTTTTACACCTTAAGCGATAGCGAGATGTTCGCGTTGCTGGGGCTGTTGGATCGTCAGGAGCACATTCAGTTGGAGCCTTCGGCGCTGGCGGGCATGGCGGGGCCGTGGCGGGTGGCGGCTAGCCCCGAATGGCTGGCCGAACGCGGGCTGGATGAACGGCAGATGAACCAGGCCACTCACCTGGTGTGGGCGACCGGCGGCGGCATGGTGCCGGAGGCGGAGATGGCGAAATACCTGGCCAACGCACGCGAGGCCGGTTAGTGCGTCAGCAGCGAAAGCTCTTGTGCGCCTTCCAGCAGGATCGGCAGGATGCGTTCGGTCAATTCGCTTACCGGAACGTGGCCGGCCTGTACGCCGACGTTTAACGCGGCGGTGACGCTGCCGTTGGCCGACATGATCGGCACGGCAATGGAACGCAGCCCGATCTCCAGTTCCTGATCGTTAATCGCATACCCCTGCGCGCGGACTTTATCCAGCTCCTCGCGCAGTTTGTCGATGGAGCCGATGGTGTATTGCGTATAGCGCATCAGGGTGATGCGTTGCAGGTAATCATCCCGTTTATCCGCCGGCAGATGGCTCAGCAGCACGCGCCCCATCGAGGTGGCGAATGCGGGCAACCGGCTGCCTATGTTCAGATCGATAGTCATGATGCGCTCGGCGGAGGCGCGGGCGATATACAAAATGTTGTCGCCGTCCAGCGTGGCGATGGAGCAGGATTCATTCAGCAATTGGCTGATGTGTTTCAGCACCGGCTGGGTAGCCTTGGCTAACGGCGTCGAGCCGAGATAGGCGTGAGCCAGCGTCAGAATACGCGGACGCAGCTCGAAGTTTTTGCCGTCCTGCGCGTAGACAAACCCCAGCTTGTTCAGGGTGTACAGGCAACGGCGCACCGCCGCGCGTGGAATGCCGGTTTTCTGGCTGATTTGCGAAATCGACATCAGGCGGCGTTGCGGGGTAAAGGCCTGGATCACCTCCAACCCCCGCGCCAACGAGGCCATAAAGTTGGGATCGCCCTTGAAAGGATCGCCGCTGGCAGCGGACAGCGAAATGTCATGGGTGGCGATGTTGTCGCCGGCAGAGGTCTTGGCCATTCAGGCTCCCGGTTTCAAAGACTACAGCGCCAGATAGCGCAGGGTCGCCACGACGGCCAGCCGCCGGTTATGGATAACCTGATCCTCCGGCGGTTCATGACTTTCGAATAGCGTATTAAAGGTGTACTGGTTGGCAACATAGTGGAAACACAGGCTGCTGATCAAGCGGTGCACGTCGGCGGCGCTGGCATCTGCAGTAAACTCCCGGCTTTGCTTGCCGCGTTGCAAAATATCTTCCAGCAAGGTCAAGGCGCTCTGATTCAGTGCCTTGATGCGCGGTGACTGGCGGATGTACTGGCCACGCAGCATGTTTTCCATGCAAATCACACGGATAAAGTCAGGGTGCTCCGCATGGTAATTGAAGCTTTCTTCAACCAGCCGGGTCATCGCTTCTACCGGCGGCAACGCTTGCAGATCCAACGCGGATTCGTGAGCGCGGATATGCTGATATACGTGCTCGAGCACCTCCAGATAGAGCGACTCCTTGTTCTTGAAATGATAAACCACCATGCGTTTGGTGGTGGACGCGTGCTCGGCAATATTCTCCATGCGAGCCCCTTTCAGGCCCGCCTCGGCAAACTCACACAGCGCCCCGGCGAAAATTCGCTGCTTCAGACCAACGGGGTCATTTTTGCGTTTGGTCGCGGGGATCTCATCATTGTTCAACACATCAGTCACTTATCGGTTTGGGGACACCGGTTAAGAGTAACCGGGGTAACCCGGTAATACAATCTGCCACGTCAGCGCTTTTGTGAGCGCCATCATGTTGCTCAAAGAGGCATGGCGGGGTGTCGGGATGTTGAGCGACGATCGCCGAATAGGCGTTAATGCAAGGGGAGAATAGGCTGTGTAGAGAAAGAACCTGAGTCGAAAAGGGAATGACATTAATAAGAGATGACTTTCTTGCTTATAATCACGGTGCCTAGAATATATCAATCTGAACAGAAGTTGAATTTGAGATGGCACCCTAAGCCGGATTTAAAAAGTATTGTACACAAACTGACGGCATTGCGTACGGAAAAGTGTTTTTTCCAAATTTTCAGCGCCTCTGATTACGCTTTTTCTCGGGTAAAAAATTACGAATTCAGGATGAAGAATCCGATTTTGGATTTAAAATTGCTCACAATGTCGTCTGCGACGATGTAAGTGGATAGAAATCGCACAGGCATTGCGCAAGGTCCGGCGCAACGGCCAGTTTACAATCAGTTGTTTGTAATGCATTGAATTATTATGCTTTATTTGTTTCTTGTTGACGTAACAACACAGGTTTTAGGTGCGAAAGAGGCCAAACCAAAGTGAAATTTCATGAATATTGACGATTTCACTTTTAATTTCACATTGATAACCTGCGTGTTGACTTTAATTTTATGCTTTTTCACATGCCAGATTTCAGCTTTAGCGATACTCTGATTCGGCAATGTCTCATTAAGGATGATGCTATGCGTAATATGCAAATTAACATAGGGAGATGTTATGAATTCCTCGGTCAATCCGTCGAATTCCATCAACTCGACAGTGTCTCCTAAAGCATTCTCTTTTCATAGCGCTGCAAATTGTTTTTATTTAATTTGAGATTCATTTGTCAAAATACGATGGGTGACAATTTCAATTGAAACAAAACGACGCAATGGATCCGTTATTTTTATCTTGCAGTCGTCAATGGCAGGCGTTCGGGCTTGGCAACAATAATGCAGGACGTGATTCTGATGGCATCAATAATCCCAATGCCATTGGGACATGCTCGTTGCGTTATTTTATCCAGCCACATGATGTATTTTTTGGAAATAGATTTATTCACACAGGAGCACACACAATGAACCAGCGTTTGGACTTTATCGGCATTGGTATCGGCCCGTCCAACCTCAGTCTTGCTGCGCTTGGAAGCGAAATCGAGGGTTTCAATTGCAAATTCCTCGAACGCAAACCGCACTTTTCCTGGCACCCCGGCATGATCCTGGCAGATAGCAATATGCAGACCCATTTTTTGAAGGATCTGGTCACCGCCGTCTCGCCAACCAACCCTTATAGTTTTCTCAACTATCTGGTGAAGAGTAAAAAGTTCTACCGCTTCCTGACGACTGAACAGCGTACTGCGTCGCGCGAAGAGTTTGCCGATTATCTCAACTGGGCAGCAACGGGGTTGGATTCGCTGATGTTCAACCAAGAGGTTCGCCGCGTGGACTTCGATGACGAACAGCGGCAGTTTGTCGTCACCACCCAGAATGACGTGCTTTACGCTAAACACCTGTGTGTGGGCATAGGCAAGCAAATCAAACTGCCGAACTGCGTGACCGAACAAAACGATCAATGCTTTCACGCCAGCGAAATGATGTTGCGCCAGCCAAACCTTGCCGGAAAACGCGTGGTCATTGTGGGCGGCGGTCAAAGCGGTGCCGACCTGTTCTTGAATATTTTCCAGGGGGAATGGGGCCGACCAGAACACCTTGGCTGGATATCTCGACGCAACAACTACAACGCACTTGATGAAGCCGCCTTTGCCAACGAGTATTTTACGCCGGATTATGTCGACAACTTCTACACGCTCGGCCACGCAGCCAAAGAACGCATGCTGCAAGAACAAAAGATGACTTCCGATGGGATCACCAGTGAGTCTCTGTTGGCAATTTACCGCGCCATGTATCACCACTTCGACGTACTCCGCGAGAAACGATGGGTGAGCCTGCTGCCCAGCCGTTCAGTTACGGCCCTTAATGCCAAAGATAATGCTTATCGGTTAGAGACGCTGCATCACCTTGATCAAGGGCGAGAAAGCTTTGATGCAGATGTGGTCATTTTTGCGACCGGCTATGAACAGGTCCGCCCGGCATTTCTTGACTCCCTGGCTGATCGTTTGTTGACCACCCCCGATGGGCAATACCGTATCGCTTCTGATTTTACCCTTGAGCGGGAAGGGGAACATGAGAATTGCTTGTTTGCCGTTAACGCCAGCATGCATCACCACGGCATTGCCGATCCGCAGCTTAGCCTGGTGGCCTGGCGATCGGCACGTATTCTCAATCGAGCTTTAGGCCACAACCAATTTGATTTGAGCACCACTCCGGCGATGATTCAATGGCGCAGTGAGCAAGAACAACCCGTCGCTTTAAATCCCTTGATGGCCGCTTGGTCACCCCTTTAATATTGTTATCAAATGATGAGACAGGTTGCATGAGAAAACACATTAATAAATTCATCATGAATCAACTGGCTACTTTCGCGCCGACGTTCAAGACCAAACTTATATATAAAAAGGCATTCGGGAAAGCGTTAAATTTAAAGCCGCCTTCGACATGGAACGAGAAGATAAATTATCTTAAACTTAACAATTACAGCAACAACGCACTGGTCACGCAATGCGCGGATAAATATGCCGTTAGGGAGTATTTGAAAGCGCAGGGATGTGAAGACATTCTCAATGAACTTTACTTCGCCTGCGATTCGGTTCAGGAGATCCCGTGGGAGTCTTTACCTGACAAGTTCGTGATTAAGGGTAACCACGGTTCGGGTTACAACCTGATTTGTCAGGATAAAAGTTCGTTGGATCGGGTACAAACATCGAAAACCATCGAAAACTGGATGCGCGAGGACTATTGGAAGGTCTATGCAGAGTTAAATTATAAGAACATCAATAAAAAAATAATAGGTGAGAAATTCATAGAGTCATCTAATGGCGCCGGCCCTGATGATTATAAAATATACTGTTTCCATGGTGTTCCTTACTGCACGTTACTGTGTGTCGGCAGAGAAACCGGCATGCCTAAATATTATTTTTTCGATAAAGACTTCAAGTTTCTTTGTTATAGCCAAGATTGCCTGGCGCTCAGCCAGGAAGAGATCGACGCTTTTGTGAAACCCGAAGGCTACGATGAGCTGTTTGAGTACGCCAGGAAACTGTCTGCGCCCTTTGAATTTGTCCGCGTTGATTTCTATATCACCAATGGCAAAGTCATCTTTGGTGAATTGACCTTCACACCCTCGGCAGGGATTGATACGGACATACTCGAACCCACGGATATCCTGCTCGGGAAGATGCTTAAGCTGAAATAACATCTTATCTCCTGCGCAGTGACGGCGCTTTTGTGATCCTGGTTAAAGAGTTGTTAACGTTCGCGGGCGGCACATTGACATAATGAACCTTATGGTTCATTTATAGTTGCATATGCCGCCGCCCGTTTCCCCCTTTAACGGCGGCGAGCCGATTTGTAACCACTGTCGCAAAGGGGAAAAGTCATGTTTCGTTCTATAGCCACCGTATCCATTGCAGGAACCCTGCCGGAAAAGCTGGAAGCAATTGCCGCCGCCGGTTTTGACGGCGTGGAGATTTTTGAAAACGACCTGCTGTATTATCCCGGCAAACCGGCGGATATCCGTCGGCTGGCGCAGGATCTTGGGCTGGCGATTACGCTGTTCCAGCCGTTCCGCGACTTTGAGGGCGGCCCGCGCGACCGCCTGGCGGCCAATCTTGAGCGTGTACGGCGCAAGTTTGCGCTGATGCAGGAGCTGGGCTGCGATCGCATGCTGCTGTGCAGTAATGTGGCGCCCGACTGCTCTGCCGATATTGATCTGCAGATTGAGGATCTTGGGCGTTTGGCAAACCTGGCGCAGCAACAGGGCATCGTGGTGGGGTACGAGGCGCTCGCCTGGGGGCGGCATGTGAATCGATATCGCCAGGCCTGGGAACGGGTTCGCGCCGTCGACACCCCGGCATTGGGGCTGGTGTTGGACAGTTTTCATATTCTGGCCTTGGGCGACAACCTCGACCAACTGGACGATATCCCGGCGGAGAAAATCAGTTTCCTGCAATTGGCCGATGCGCCATTGATGAACATGGAAGTGATCGAATGGAGCCGGCATTTCCGCTGCTTCCCCGGCCAGGGGGAATTACCGCTGGTCGAGTTCGCCCGCCGCCTGGTCGAAAAAGGTTACGCCGGCCCCTGGTCGCTGGAGATTTTCAACGACGGTTTTCGCGCTACGCCGAGCGCCCCAACGGCGCAGGACGGCCTGCGCTCGCTGCTGTATCTGGAAGAACAGGTGGCCGCCACGCAGCCGCCCACGCCGGACCTGTTCCGCAGCGCGCCTTTGCCCGAAAGCCAGCAGATCGAGTTTATCGAGTTTGCGGTAAACCGGCAGGAGGCGGAAAGTCTGGCCGGCTGGCTGCAGCAAATGGGGTTCAGCCTGCGCGGTGAACACCGTTCCAAGGCGGTGACGCTGTATCAGAACGGCGCGGTTCGCATCATCCTTAACCAGCAAAACGACTCTTTCGCCGATGACTACCGTGAACGGCATGGCGCTTCGCTGTGCGCAGTGGCCTGGCGGGTGGCGGATCCGTCCGCTTTGCTGCAGCGGGCGCATGACTTCGGTTATCCGGTCTATCAGGGGCAGGTTGGCCCTAACGAACACCGTATTCCGGCGCTGTGCGCGCCCGACGGCAGCCTGATTTATTTGGTCGAGACCCCGGTAAACGGCGGCGAGGCGGCGATTTATCAGGATGACTTCCATCTATGCGAACGGCCATCGCACTCTGTTTGTGAACTTGAGAGTATCGATCATCTGGCGGTGGCGATGCCTGAAAGCGCCTTAAAAAACTGGGTGATGTTTTTGCGCTGCGTGCCGGGTTTCAAACCGGACGGCGAACAACTGCTGCCGGATCCTTACGGGCTGGTGCATAGCCGGGTAATACACAGCCGCTGTAACGGTATCCGTCTGCCGCTTAATGTTTCGCAGAGCAGCGCGACGCTCAGCGCCAGAACGGTGGAAACTTACCACGGCGCAGGGTTACAACACGTTGCGTTCTCGACCGGGGATATTTTTCAGGCGGTTGAACAAGCCAAAGCCAAGGGGATGCGGCTGTTGACCATCGCCGATAACTACTACGAAGATCTGGCTGCCCGTTTTGATCTCGATGACGCCTTTATCGCCCGGCTGGCGCAGCACCATATCCTCTACGATCGCGATGCGCAGGGCGGTGAACTGCTGCACGTTTACAGCCAACCTTTTGCCGAAGGGCGCTTCTTCTTTGAATTGCTGCAAAGGCTTGGCGGGTACGCCCAGTATGGTGCGGTGAATGGTGCGGCGCGTTTGGCGGCGATGAGGCAACTGCGGTGATAGCAGGGCGCGGTTCACATTGACCGCGCCCGTTCTGGTTAACCGGCCTGCTGGAATACCTGGCTCATGCTTGCGGTATCCGGCGCGTGCCCGGTATACAGCTGAAACGCCAGCGCGGCCTGGTGCACCACCATGCCGTCGCCCACGATAGCCCGGCAGCCTTTGGCGCGGGCTTTTTTCACCAGTTCGGTTTCCCGGGGAACGTAAATCACGTCCGCCAGCCAGTGGCGCGGTTGCAGCCAGTCGATATCCACCGGCATGCCGGGGTGGCCTGTCATGCCGATCGGCGTAGCCTGCACCAGGCCGTCGCTGTCGGCCAGCGCCCCGGCTACGTTTTCCGTCACGCTAATCCGCTGTTCGCCAAAATGCCGCGCCAACTGCTGTTGCAGGCTGTGGCTGCGCGCCGGATCACGGTCGTGCAGCATCAAATGGTCGACGCCGTGCGCCAGCAGGCCATAAGCTACCGCATAGCCCGCGCCGCCCGTACCCACCTGAACCACGCGATGGATATTTTCGCCAGCCAATCCTTGGCTGAAGTGGGTGATAAACCCGTCGCAATCGGTGTTGTGACCAATGCGTTTGCCATTCTGGAACAGCACGGTATTGACTGCGCCGATGGCGCTGGCCTGCGGCGACAGCTCATCCAGCCAGGGAATGACCTGTTGCTTGAACGGATGCGTGATATTGCAGCCGGTGAAACCCAACAGCGCCAGGCTGTCGAGCACTTCCGGCAGGCGGTCGTCGGCCCAGCCGCGCTGGGTGAAATCCAGCAGTTGATAGGCGCAACGCAGCCCCTGCCGACGGGCCTCCTGTTCGTACAGTTGCGGTGACAGCGAACCCTGAATGCCCTGGCCCAGCAGGGCGAGCAAATAGAGCGGGCGGCGTTGTGGATCATTATTCATGGTTTCTCCGTGTCTGGGCTGGGTCGCCGTGGATGACGGCATGAAGGAAAAATGAACCATTTGGTACTTTATGTAAACCGGCTATTTTTGATTTGTGATCGACATCATGTTGCCTGAATGTTAAGCAATTCGCGGGTATTGGCATCGTCATAATGATCTTCCTCACACTTCAACAACATTATTTTTCTCCGCTGCGCTGGTGTTTCACCCGGCAATAAGGTTATTAATTACATTAGTTTTCAGCGTTTTGTAGTATCGGCTCTCGGTAGAGCGGTGTTTTAACTTGGCGACAAACGTACCAATGGGTTCGATAACCGCCCAGATTATCGATACCCTCCGTTGCCGACTCGCTTGAGAGTTCTTACATTGGAAGTGCGATATTTGAATGTTGGTGCGATTATCGAACATTTGCATTCATCTGCGCCTGTAGCCCTGGTGGCCGTAAAGCGAATAACGCAGCGACGCGGAGACAGTCCCGACGCTTATAACGACATTTGCGGCCTGAGCCGACTGTACGGAGGAAGACATTGTGGCTTCAAACGAAATTGATGTTCGCACACTGATTAACGATCGCCCGTTATCCGGGTATCAAAAATTGATCGTTTTGCTTGGATTTATCGTTATTGCACTGGACGGTTTCGACATTACTCTGATGGGCTTTATCGCGCCGGAGCTGAAAAGCGAGTGGGGCGTTGGCAATCATCAGCTTGGCATGGTGATCAGTGCGGCGTTGATAGGCCTGACGATAGGCGCGCTGCTGTCCGGACCTCTGGCTGATTGGATGGGCCGCAGGGTGATTATCATCAACAGCGTGTTCTTTTTTGGTTTGTGGACGCTGATCACCGCATTTTCGCAGAATATCGAGCAAATGATTTTCTTCCGTTTCATGACCGGGCTGGGGCTGGGGGCGGCGATGCCGAACGTCGGCACCCTGATATCCGAATATGCGCCGGAAAAGAAACGATCCTTCATTATCACCGTCGTGTTCTGTGGATTTACCTTCGGCGCTGCGCTGGGGGGATTTGCCGCCTCATGGATTATTCCGCAGATGGGCTGGCATGCGCTGTTGCTGCTGGGGGGCATACTGCCGTTGCTTAGCGTGCCGCTGCTGCTCGCCAAGCTGCCGGAATCGGTGCGATTCCTGGTGACCAAGCGCGCCAGCCCTGAACGCATTGGCAAAATTGTGGAAAAACTGGCGCCGGGGAGTACCGACGCCAACACGCGTTACACGTTGCCGCCGCTGGTTGCCCCCGGTAAAGGCTCGATGCAGATTGTGGTATCGCCTCAGTACCGTTTTGGCAGCATCATGCTATGGCTGGGGTATTTTATGGCACTGTTCCTGGTCTATCTGCTGGGCAGTTGGCTGCCGACGCTGGTGAAAGGCATTGGGATGAGCGTGGCGCAAGCGGCGGTGATTACGGCATTGTATCAGGCCGGCGGCACCGCAGGTTCGCTGTTTGCCGGTTGGCTGATGGATCGGGTTAATCCCCACCGGGCGCTGGGTGTGATCTACCTGCTGGGCGCCTGTTTCACGGTGATGATAGGGTTGGCTTCTCACAGCAGCGTGATGCTCGGCGCGCTGGCGTTGGCCTGCGGTTTTTGCCTGAACGGCGCCAATACCGGCATGAATGCGCTGTCGGCGCACTATTACCCGACCGAGGCGCGGGCGACCGGGTCCAGTTGGATGCATGGCGTCGGGCGCATTGGCGCTATCCTCAGCGCCTTTGCCGGCGCAGAGATGCTGGCGTTGGGGTGGGGGTTCGAGCGCATCTTCGCCATTATCGCCATTCCTGCGGTGATCACCGCGTGCGCCATCTTCCTTAAGGGCATCCGGGGCTATAATCGCCAGGCCCAGTTACCTACAGGCGAAATCGCCAAGAGCATTTGATCCTTGAGGCAGCGCGCCGGTTAATCGGGCCGGTGCGCGGCTGAAATTATGTTTCATCAATGTTAATCAGTTCACAGAAAACCATTCATTCCATTTTGCGAAAAACCCACTCATCCATTTGAAAATAAAACCTTTACAGAAAGGTTGGCGTTTTCTCGTTCGGTAATCGCACGCTAATTAATTTAACAATATTGAAACTTATTGTTGGCGGTGTTTTGATTTAAACGTCGATTAACGAACCAAGTTTCGATAATCGCACAAAAAGCGATTATGCCAGCGTCGCGTCTGGCCGTTCCCGCCGGGCTTATGTCGCCAGGCCAACTTAGGAAACGCCAATGTCCGATCACAACACCTTAGAAATTCAGTCGTTTATCAATGCCAAGCCCTTTTCCCGTTATCAGTGGATGATCCTGATACTGTGTTTTTTAACGGTGGCGCTGGACGGATTCGATACTGCGATCATCGGTTTCATCGCCACTTCGCTGGTACAGGACTGGGGGATTGAGAAGACCTCGCTGGGGCCGGTGATGAGTGCCGCACTGGTGGGGCTGGCGGTGGGCGCGCTGACTGCCGGGCCGCTGGCGGACCGCATTGGCCGCAAAAAGGTGCTGGTGATGTCGCTGATCCTGTTTGGCGGTTTCAGCCTGCTGACGGCGTTTGCCACCTCACTGCCCATATTGACGTTGCTGCGTTTTTTAACCGGACTGGGCCTGGGGGCGGCGATGCCGAATGCCGCCACCCTGATGTCGGAATATGCGCCCGAACGTAAACGTGCGCTGCTGGTGAACCTGATGTTCTGCGGCTTCCCGCTCGGTTCCTCCATGGGTGGTTTCGTTTCCGCCTGGTTGATCCCGCACTTTGGTTGGCAGAGCGTGATGGTGCTGGGCGGCGTAATGCCGCTGCTGCTGGCGGTAGTATTGATTGTCGCCTTGCCGGAATCCGCCCGTTTCATGGTGGTGCACGGTTACCCGCGCGAACGCATCGCTGCGGTGCTCAAGCGCATAGCACCGATCAATTTGCCGGAATCGCTGCGTTTTACCCTGAGTGAAAGCGGCCAGGTGAAGGCGAAATCGGCGCTGGGCGTGATTTTCTCCCCACGCTATCTGATGGGCACGCTGATGCTGTGTCTGACCTACTTTATGGGCCTGATGATTTTCTATCTGCTGACCAGTTGGTTGCCGCTGCTGATCCGCGAAACCGGCGCCTCCATCCGTCAGGCTTCGCTGATTACCGCACTGTTTCCTTTGGGCGGCGGCATTGGCGTGCTGATCATCGGCTGGCTGATGGACCGAATGAACCCCCATAAAGTGGTAGCGGTAGGCTATCTGCTGACCGGGCTGTTTGTCTGCGCGATTGGTTACGTTTATACCCATCCGGTGCTGATGGCGGTGACGGTATTTATCGCCGGTACCTGCATGAACGGGGCGCAGTCTTCAATGCCGGCGTTGGCCGCCGGTTTTTATCCGACCCAGGGACGGGCGACCGGCGTGGCCTGGATGCTGGGGCTAGGGCGCTTCGGCGGCATCCTTGGCGCCATGAGCGGCGGGTTGCTGATGCAAATGCACCTGTCGTTCAGCACCATTTTCACTCTGCTGGCCATTCCCGCATTGGTTGCCGCAGTGGCATTGATGATCAAACACTTTTCCAGCCGAACGCCGGTGCTGCCCGGCTCGCTCAACAAAGCGCTGTAAGGAGATAAGCATGCGTACACAGGTCGCCATTATCGGCGCAGGCCCCGCCGGATTGATGTTATCGCACCTGCTGCATCTGCAGGGTATTGAGTCCGTGGTCCTGGAGACGCGCAGCCGGCAGGCGGTGGAGTCCACTATTCGTGCCGGGGTGCTCGAGCAGGGCACGGTAGATTTACTGAACCAAACCGGGCTCGGCGAACGGATGCGCAAAGAAGGCGTGCAGCACCACGGCATTCGGCTGGCGTTTGGCGGGCAACAGCACCGGATAGACCTCACCGAACTCACTGACCGGGCGATCACCGTTTACGCCCAGCACGAGGTGCTGAAGGACATGATAGCCGTACGGCTGGCGGCGCAGGCCCAGCTCTATTTTGAGGTCGAGCAGGTATCATTGCAGGCGCTGGACAGCGAACGGCCGCAGGTTCATTACTGCCACGCCGGTGAACAGCGGCAGCTAAGCTGCGATTTCGTTATCGGTTGCGACGGATTTCACGGTATCAGCCGGGCGGCGATGCCCGGTGGGTTGCGCCAGGATTACACTCGGATTTATCCCTTCGGCTGGTTCGGCATTCTGGTGGAGGCGCCGCCTTCCAGTGATGAATTAATCTACGCCCGGCACGCGCGGGGCTTCGCGCTGATCAGCACCCGGTCGGCAGGCGTGCAGCGGATGTATTTCCAGTGCGATCCGGCGGAAAACGTCGATCAATGGTCGGACGATCGAATCTGGAACGAACTGGAAACCCGGCTGGAAAATCACGACGGCTGGTCGCTGAAAAAGGGCCGTATTTTCCAGAAAAACGTGGTCGGCATGCGTAGCTTTGTCACTGAGCCCATGCGCTGCAAACGCCTGCTGCTGGCGGGGGATGCCGCACATATCGTGCCGCCGACCGGGGCGAAAGGGTTAAACCTGGCGATGGCGGACGTCTGCCTGCTGTCGCAAGCGTTGGAGGCGTTTTATCTGCGCAAAAGCTGGCGGCGGCTGGACAGCTACAGCGACGATGCCCTCAAGCGGGTATGGCGCGCCGAGCATTTTTCCTGGTGGATGACCAACATGCTGCACACCCATCCTGACGGCAGCCCATTCCAGCAGCGGCTGCAGCTGTCGGAACTGCAATATACGGTCAAGTCGCGCAGCGCCATGACGGTGCTGGCGGAAAATTACGTCGGCTCGCCTTTTCAGATGAACTGACCCCAACCGGGATCACAAAAAACGCAGTCGGCAGCAGAAAGATGCCCAATGTTTCGATTATCGCCCAAAGCAGCGTTTATCGCTCTTGCACCCTGCCTTGGGCCGCGCCATCATCGGAAAAAGCCCCTTTTAGGTCGGAGAATTTATGGAATTACTGACGCCGTTGTTGCGGTCTTCAGCGGTTAGCGAATGTTTCAGCGATGCCGCCACGTTGCAGGGCATGCTGGATTTCGAAGCGGCGCTGGCCACGGCACAAGCCGGACTGGGGATCATTCCGCCAGAGGCTGCGCAGCATATCGCCGCCTGTTGCCACAGTCATTTAGTCGACAGCGCCGTGCTGGCGCAGGCGGCGGCGCAGGCCGGCAATCTGGCCATCCCGCTGGTGAAGCAACTCACGGCATTGGTCGCGCAGCGCGATGCCGGCGCCGCACGCTTTGTTCATTGGGGAGCGACCAGTCAGGACGCTATCGACAGCGGTTTGATGCTGCAACTGCGGCAGGCTATCACCCTCACGCAAGAGGATCTGAACCGGTTGATGGCGGCGCTGGTACAACAAATTACTCTGCATCAGGATTGCGTGCTGGTTGGGCGCACCTGGGTGCAACACGCGCTGCCGACCACGCTGGGGCTAAAGTTGGCCGGTACGCTGGATACTTTGCTGCGTTACCGGCAGCGTCTCGATGAAATGCGCTCGCGGGTGCTGGCGCTGCAACTGGGCGGCGCGGCGGGGACGTTGGCGTCACTGGGTGAAGAAGGTGATCTGCTGGTGACCGCATTGGCCGTGCGGTTGCAACTGAGCGCGGCACATACGCCCTGGCACAGCCAGCGCGATCGGCTGCTGGAGATTGCCGGTTGGTACGCCGGTTTAACCGGCACGCTGGGCAAACTGGCGCGAGACATCTCTTTGCTGATGCAAACCGAAGTGGCGGAACTCGCCGAACCGGCGGCAGAAGGTCGCGGTGGTTCCTCCACCATGCCACATAAGCGCAATCCGGTGGCCTGCGCGGTGATCCTCGCGGCGGCCAACCGGGTTCCGGCGCTGGTCGGTGGGTTGCATGCCGCTATGGTGCAGGAACATGAACGTGGCCTGGGCGGTTGGCACGCCGAGTGGGAAAGCTTGCCAGAGTTGGTGATGTTGGCGGCGGGCGCATTGCACACGGCGGGCGATCTGATCGCCGGTTTGCAGGTGTTCCCGCAGCAGATGCAACATAACCTGAAGTTAACCGGTGGGTTGATCATGGCCGAAGCCGTAACGATGGCATTGGGCGAAGCTATCGGCCGCCAGCAGGCGCATCAGCTTATTGAAAAACAGTGCCATCTGGCGCTGGCTCAGCAACGGACGTTGCTCGACGTCTTGCTGGAAGACAGCAGGGTAATGGCCCATTTAACCCCGCAGCGGCTGGCTGTGTTGCTGGATCCGCAGCATTACCTCGGCAGCGCGCAGACATTTACTCAACGGGTGCTGGAACAGGCATCCCCGTTAAACGCAGGAGCAAAACGATATGAATGATGAGCAACGTTATCAGCAGGGCATTGAGGTGCGGCGGGCCGTGCTGGGAGATGCACACGTTGATCGCAGTCTTGACCGGCTCAGCCCGTTAAACGAGGAATTTCAGCACTTTATCAGCCGCTACGCCTGGGGTGAGATCTGGACCAGGCCAGGGCTGGCACGCCACACCCGCAGTTTGATCACCATTTCCATGTTGATCGCCCTTAACCGCGAAGCCGAACTGCGCATGCACCTGAAAGCGGCGGCGAATAATGGCGTGACCCGAGAGGAAATCAAAGAAGTATTGATGCAAAGCGCGCTGTACTGTGGCCTGCCGGCGGCAAACTCGGCGTTCCATCTGGCGGAAGAGGTATTCGCCGAACAGGACCGCGAAGCGGGCTAAGCGGAACGCGTGGCGTTGGCGAGGCGGCGTACGGTAGCGATAAACGCCAGCGCCGCATCGCTGAGTTCGCCGTCGTTACGGCTCAAAATGCCCACCGCTTCCTCCATACCCTGAGTAGGCAGCGGCAGGGGGATAAGCTGCCCGGCGGCGATATCGGTTTTAACCGCGCTCGAAGGCACAAACCACACATAGTCAAATTGCAACGTCATCTGGCGCGCCAAAGAGGCGGACAGCGTTTCGATATATTGGCCTGGCAGGCAGAATCCCTGGGTGGATAGCAGGTTCTCGGTATTGTGGCGCGGCACCGTGCCTTTGGGCGACAAAATGGCCGGATAGCTCAGCGCCTGCTCAAGGGTAATGGTCTCGCTCAACAGAGGATGCCCAGGGCGTGTCACCATCAGCAAGGATTCCAACAGCAGCAGTTCGAAGGCAATCCCACTCATCATTTCCGGTTCGGCCATGCGGCCAATCGCCACGTCAATGTCGCCGGCTTTGAGCTGCGTCAGCAATTCGGTATTTTTAGCGGTGATCACCTGAATACGCGAATAAGGGTGCGCCTGCTGATACTGGCCGATCGACTGCGGCAGCATGCCCAGCGCGGTAGTCGGCAGTGCGCCGATGCGCAGCACCCGCGCGGGTGCGTCGTCCAGCCTGTCCAGCGCGTGTCCGGCGGCTGTCAACGCCTCCAGCACCCGGGTGGCATACCCCAAAAATTGTTCGCCTTGTTCGGTCAAGCGGGTTCCTTGCCGGCTGCGTATCAGTAGGCGATTACCGGTCAAGGCTTCCAGTTCGCTCAGCGTTTTCGACAGGGCCGGCTGGCTCAGGCTCAGTTTGTCGGCGGCGCGGCTCAGCGATCGCTCCTGTGCCACCGCGACGAACCCGTTGATGTGGCGCAAACGCATGCGCTGCATAAATAAATTGGCTTTTTTCATGCCCCAGTGTAGGGAGTTTTCCCCAGTGGCAACAAGTGACGGCGGCCGCATATTTACACTGACGTGCAGATTTTTGCGGCCGCAGCGGTGGCGGGAATTACAGGTCGAAGAATACCGTTTCGCGGTCGCCCTGAATAACAATGTCAAAACGGTACACCAACTCGTCGCCACGGCGCTCGGGATGGGCAATCAGCGTTTTACGGCGGACTTCCAGTTCGATCAGATTCAGCACCGGATCTTGCTGGTTGGCGGCATCTTCGTCGGCAAAATACACCCGGGTGTGCAGACCAAGATTGATGCCGCGTGCGACGATCCACAGATTAACGTGCGGCGCCATCAGGCGGCCGTCACGCCCGCAAACTGCGCCGGGTTTGATGGTTTCAAAGCGATAGTGGCCGGTTTCAAAATCCGAACAACTGCGCCCCCAACCGCGAAAAGCGCTGTCCAGCGGCTTCTCGTGCTGCTGATCACCCGGGTGGTTGTAGCGGCCGTGCGCATTGGCCTGCCAGATTTCCAGCAGCACATCGCGGATCGGCGAACCGCTGCCGTCGAACACTCGGCCTTCGAGGGTGATACGTTCGCCCTGGGTTTCCGGCTGGGTCAGCACGTGATTAAAGTTGTTTTCAAAGATATCGAAGCCGGCGGCAAAGGGGGCCAGGCCGATGTGCACATAAGGCCCGGCGGTTTGCGACGGCGTTTCCGGCAGATACTGTTGCGGCATTATGCTTTCCCCTGCAGACGGTTTTCAAACAGCGTAGCGCGGTGGCCACGCAGCACCAGATCGAAGCGATAAGCCAGGCTGTCCAGTTGAATCGAGGCGGTTTTATCCAACCCGGCGATCAGCGTGCGCACCGCATCGTCATTTTTGATGGCGCGGACGATTGGGCAACTGGCAATCAGCGGATCGCCCTCAAAGTACATTTGGGTGATCAGCCGCTGGGCGAAGGCGTCGCCGGACAGCGAGAAATGAATATGGGCGGGGCGCCAGTCGTTGACCTGGTTGCGCCACGGATAGGGGCCGGGCTTGATGGTGCGGAAGAAGTAATAGCCGTTATCGTCGGTCAGCATACGGCCGCAACCGCCGAAATTAGGGTCTATCGGTGCCAGATACTGATCCTTTTTATGGCGGTAACGCCCACCGGCGTTGGCCTGCCACACTTCTACCAGCGCATTGCGCAACGGCAGGCCGTTTTCGTCGCGCACATAGCCGTGCACGATAATACGCTCGCCGATAGGCAGACCCTGTTTGGCGTAATTAAGGATAAGATCGTTATCCAGCGCCCCCAGTTCATGCTGGCCGAACACCGGGCCGGTGATTTCTGATAGCGAATTTTGCAGCGAGATCAATGCGTTCTTCGGCGAACGCAGCACGCTGGTTTTATATTCCGGCACCAGAGCCGGCGGGTGCCGATCGTAGTTGCGATGGTACAGTTCATTTATCTGGCTCATGCGGAAATCCTCATGGCATAGGCAGGATACAAAGGGCTGATCTGTTTTGTTGTTATGTCAGCGCGAAGGGGAGAAACCCTGTCCCCACACTGAGTCTACGCAAGCCGAAGTGTTACGATAAAGTGAAATTTAGCGGTGTTTTACATAACCTGAGGTTATGTGATGAGAGAAAATAAATGCGATATTCCGCAGAGGTATTCAGAGGTAATGGAAACTGGATATCGGTCACGGTTGTCTACTTCACTTGTTGACATTTCGTTTTCGGCCACTGATATTTCAATTTCGATAATGATAACCATTATCAATTAATTTAATGGCAATAGACGATAATGTCCGCTCACGTAAATAAGAGTGATTCGGTGAGTAGTCTGTGAATGTTCGAGGCTGACAATGAATGGATGCATCAAGAAGTCAATGGGTTATGCATTTACATTATTTACGTGTATCTGCACGATTAAATATATAAACACACTGAATGGTTTAGGCGGGTTTGTGACTTTTGTTTTAATGCTTTTCGTATCAATGTTGATTGGCGTTTTGATTGTTTTTATTGAGCGAGTGAGGATGTCAAAGGTCCAATAAAAATGAGCCACATCGCTGTGGCTCATTCGCGTTTTCATAAGAAAAAAACCGTGATTTTTAAAGCTGCTCGCCGTTGCTGGCGATCACGTTGCGGTACCAGTCAAAGCTCTTTTTGCGCGAACGCTCGAGGGTGCCGGTGCCGTCGTCATGTTTGTCGACGTAGATAAATCCGTAACGCTTGCCGTACTCGCCGGTAGTGAAGGACACGCAGTCGATACAGCCCCACGGGGTGTAACCGATCAGATCTACGCCGTCTTCGATCACCGCTTTCTTCATCTGCTCGATATGTGCGCTCAGGTAGTCGATGCGGTAGTCGTCGTTGATTTGGCCGTCGGCTTCTACTTTGTCAAAGGCACCAAAGCCGTTCTCAACGATAAACAGCGGTTTCTGGTAGCGTTCATACAACACGTTCAGCGAATAACGCAGCCCAACTGGGTCAATCTGCCAGCCCCAGTCGGAGGCTTTAACGTACGGGTTCGGCACGTTGCCCGGGAAGCCGAACATGGCGTCGCTGCTGCTTGGCGCATCCGCCTGCAAAGCATTGCTCATGTAGTAGCTGAAACCGATGTAGTCCGCGCAACCTTCGCGCAGGGTTTGCTCGTCCTGCGGCTGTATTTCAATCTGGAAGCCCTTGCGCTGCCAGTCGCGCAGCAGGTAAGACGGGTAGTAACCGCGCACCTGTACGTCGGTAAACAGGTAGCGCTGGTGCATCGCCTCGACGCTGTACATGACGTCTTCCGGCTTGCAGGAGAACGGATAGAAGGGCACGCAAGCCAGCATGCAGCCGATCTTGAACTCCGGGTTAATCTGGTGACCGAGTTTCACTACCTGCGCACTGGCGACGAACTGATGGTGCAATACCTGATAAAGCGTTTGCTCCGGATTTTGTTCTTCGCCGTACACCACGCCCGAGCAACAGTAGCCAAACAGCGGATACTGGTAGTTGCTCTGGTTGTTGATCTCGTTAAAGGTCATCCAGTATTTCACTTTGTGCTGATAGCGGCGCAGCACCACTTCGCTGAAACGCACGAAGAAATCCACCACCTGACGGTTTTTCCAGCCGCCGTATTCCTTCACCAGGTGATAAGGCATTTCAAAGTGGGACAGGGTGATCACCGGCTGAATGTTGTATTTCAGCAGTTCATCAAACAGATCGTCGTAGAATTGCAGGCCGGCTTCGTTCGGCTCCAGCTCATCCCCTTTAGGGAAGATGCGCGTCCAGGCTATTGAGGTGCGGAAGCATTTGAAGCCCATTTCGGCAAACAGCGCCACGTCCTGCTTATAGCGGCCGTAGAAATCCACAGCTTCATGGTTCGGGTAGCTATAACCTTCCAACACGCCATCGGTCATCACGCGATCCACGCCGTGCGAGCCGCCCGACAGTACGTCGGCAATGCTTGGGCCTTTACCGCCCTGATCCCAACCGCCTTCAACCTGGTGCGCGGCGACGGCGCCACCCCACAGAAAATCTTTCGGTAACTGTTGCTGTTTCATTGTTGGATTCTCATTCGTTTATTAATGAAAGGCTATTTTGTTAGCGTCTGAGAATAGAGTAGCAAGTTGGAATTAAATGTCACGATATAACAAATTACCGCTTCGGTAACTTGTTACATTAAAAAAACAGGCTGTTTTATTTTGCTGCGTTAATATTCCCCAGCCGCTTGCCGATGGTTTCAATAATGTAAATGACCGGGATCTGGGTGGTGATATTATGTTGGCCGGCAATGAGCTGTTGGGGGACGTGATAGGAGAGGTTGAAGTCCGCAATTTTTGCCAGCGACGAGGTTTCGTTGTTGGTGATGCTGACAATTTTGCAATGATGCAGGCTGAACTGGCTGGCGAGACGCAGGATCTCTTCGGTTTCGCCGGAGACCGAAAGCATAATCGCCACCGCGCTTTTATACATATCGCTGTTGATCGGGTAATAAGGATCGTCAATATGGGTGCTGAATTTCCCTACGTTGGAAAAGAAACGCGCACCGTATCTGCCCAACGCGCCCGAGGTGCTTACGCCGACGAAAATAATGCGTTCCGCCGCGGCGATATGCTGCACCGCCTGATCGATTTGCTGATTAAACTCGTCGTTGTTGATGCTTTTAAAAAAGCTGATGATTTCGCTGGTGCCAAAATCCATCGGCGCCACTTCCGCCTGTTCCAGATACAGCTTGAAACGGATACGGAATTCGGAATACCCCTCGCACCCCATTTTCTTGCAAAAGCGCAACACGGTGGTGGTCGACACCCCAGCGGCCTCGGCCAGTTCGCGGATCGTCATGTACATCACCGGGTTCTTGTTTTTGATGACGTAGTTATAAACCATCATTTCCAGCGCGTTGAGTTCGGCGATTGCTTTATGGGTAAACATAGACTTATCCGGCTAGTGGCAACAGAGCGTAATCAGCGGGCTAACATAGCAAATTTTGCCGTAGCCCGCTCGTGGTTTCCGTTGCTTTTCAGGCGCGTTTAGCCTTTTCCAGCAGGGCGTCATGTGCCGGTTCGGACCCGGTCAGATCGCACTCCTTCGGCAGCCGCCAGGCGATGATGCCGGCGATAATCAGCGAGACGGCCAGCCCGCAGACGGCGACGTTCTGGCCGTACAGATAAATCATCACGCCCACCAGATAAGGCCCGCAGAAACCGCCCAGATTGCCCAGGCCGTTGATCACGCCGCGTGCGCCGCCGGCTACCTCCGCCGAGGCGATGCGGCCAGGCATCGACCAGAACGGGCTGGTAGCGGCCTTGAGGAAGAATCCGCAGACCACCAGGGCGATATAGGCCGCCACCACGTTATGGCGCAGTACTACCGAAGCCAACAGCGCGGCGGCGAAGCAGAACAGTGAAACCATCACCCACAGGCGGCGCTTGCCGGTTTTGTCGGTGAGTACCGAAATCAGGTAAATCCCCAGCAGCGTGGCGACGAAGGGCAAAATGGCCAGAAATCCGACCGAGGCCATATTGCCGCCGGTGAGATTTTTCAGGATGGTGGGCAGCCACAGGGTGTAGCCGTAATCGCCGGTTTGATAAAAGAAGTTCAGCAGCACCAACTTCATCAACCCTTTATTGCGAAACACATCTCTCAGCGGGGCATTACTGACCGGCTGCGCTTTACTGCGTGCCTGGCGTTCACGCGCCAATTCGGTTATCAGATATTCACGCTCGCGTGCCGGCAACCAACGCGCCTCCTGCGGTCGATCGCTGATCAACAGCCACCAGACGGCCAGCACCAGCAGCGACAGCACCCCCTCGAGAATAAACAGCCAGCGCCAGTCGAGCTGATTGATGATGGCACCGGAGATAGGCGCGGTAAGCATGCCGCCAAGAGGGGCGAACATCATGACGAAAGCGTTGGCGCGCCCCAGTTCTTTCTCCGGGAACCAGTTACTGATCATGGTCAGCACCACCGGCAACATGCCCCCTTCGGAAATGCCCAGAACAAAGCGCAGCACCAGCAATTGATAGTGATTGGTGACAAATCCGGTGGCTACCGAAACTACCGCCCACGCGCACAAAGACCAGGCGATAAAACGTTTGCCGCTGCCGTTAACCGCGATGCGCCCACCGGGCACCTGCAAAAACAGGTAACCGATAAAGAAAATGCCGCTGGCCAGGCCGGCCATCTGGCTGGTGATGCCCAAATCACTTTCCATGCCGCCGGGCAGCGCAAAACTGATATTAACCCGGTCCATAAAAGAAATAATGCAGGCGATCAGGATCGGGGCAATAACCCGCAGCCAGCGGGTGTTGGGGATTTTATTATCCATAGCGATCTCTCTTTGCGGGCGTGGGTATACCCGTCGCCTTTCAAGCCGCAGCGTTGTTGGCTGCACTCGTTCACCCCAGTTACTTACCGGAGTAAGCGCCTGGGGATGAGCGAGCTGGCCGCCTAGCTGCAGCTTGAAATTCATAGGGTATAAATAAGGTTCTGTCGTTCAAAATGAGTAAAACCTGTTAATTATTCGATAGCGTTGGGCAGAGGCTGGTGCCTGAAATAGGCACTGACGTTGGCGAACACGATGTCGCTCATCTTTTGCCGGGTTTCGTGCGTGCCACTGGCGACGTGGGGTTGCAGCACCACGTTGTTCATGCCAATCAAGGCGGCAGGCACCCTGGGTTCGTCGGCGTAGACATCCAACCCGGCACCTGCAATGGCGCCGCTGCGCAGGGCATCGATCAGATCCTGTTCATTAACGATGCTGCCGCGGGCAATGTTAATCACCAGCGCGTGCGGCGGCAGCGCGTCGAAGATCGTCTTGTCCACCAGGCCGATGCTGTCTTTGCCGCCGGAAATGGCGATAACAAAGAAGTCGCTTTCCCGCGCCAGGGAGAGGGGATCGGGGAAGTAGGCATAGGGTAATGCGCCATCCTGTTGGTGGCTGGCGTACTGAATATGCATGTTGAAACCGGCAGCGCGCTGGGCAATGGCGCGGCCGATGTTGCCCATGCCAAAAATGCCGAGGCGCTTGCCGCTGACCTGCACCGACAGGCCCGGCGCTTCCTGCAGCCAGCGGCCTTCACGCACAAAACGGTCGTAGTGACACAGCTGGCGCGCGGTTGCCAGCAGCAGCCCCAGCGCCATATCCGCCACGTCTTCCGTCAGTGCGCCGGAGGTGATGGTGACCGCGATGCCGCGCTGCCGGGTATAGCTCAGGTCAATGGCGTCGGTGCCCACGCCGAAAACGGCAATCAGCCCCAGGTTCGGCAATTGTTCCAGTACCGACGTAGCAACGCCAATATCGCCACGGGTGACCAGTGCGGTGAGGGTTCCGCCATTGGCCGCCAGGAAAGCGGCCGGGTCGGCCTGTTCGTAGAGACGGTGCACGACAAAGTTGGCCTCAAGGCGGGCAAGCAGGCTGTCCATTAGCGGGGCGATCAACAATACGTCATTGGGGGTATCGGTCATCATTTTTACCTGTTCAGAAAACACCATGGTTTCGTTGTTGTTATCAAAGCGGTTTTCAGACGGCGGTTTTGCGACAGATATCACGCTGAGGAGTGTTAATAAACTGTGTTACCCGTAATGTGATCGACGGGAGAAAACGGGTAACAGTGCGCTGTAACATAGCCACGCGAAAATCGAAATTCATAAGCCAATAATTGGTTTTCATTAGCCTGATTTTAGCTAAGTCGGGCTAGATGCTTTTACTATAAGCCCTAATGAAAAGTTATTTATTGCTGGTCGGAAAGGGTAATAAATTGAAGTTAATGAACGAAAACAACCCTACTGAAAAATAGAAAATATGCCGGAGGTGAATATGTCCTACGCATCTGCACAAACGTTTAAAACCCATTCCAACGTGAATGCGGATAACCCAGGCAGGGATAACTACGTCGCCCAAAATACCGCCGCTTTTGAACGCGATCTGACGCCGGAAGCCAGTTGGCAATTGGTCAACAGCGGGGCGGCGGTGTTGGTGGACATCCGTACCCCGGAAGAGCGCAAAACCTTTGGCTACGTTGAGGAATCCGAGCGGGTTCCCTGGTTAACCGGCTCGAACAAAATCCGCAACCCGCGTTTTTTCCTTGAGTTAAGCAAAGTCGTCGACAAACAACAGCAGGTCATCCTGCTGTGCCAAACCGGCAAACGCTCCGCCGATGCGGTGCTGGCGGCCCTTAAAGCCGGTTATACGCAGGCTTACGGCGTACAAGGCGGGATCGAGGGCGCACGACACTTGCCCTGGCTAAAGACAGCCTGACGGCGCTCGAACCGAGTGGGTCATTGGGCGTTATCACATAAACAGAGGGAATTATGACTCGCTTTTCACAGCCGCAAGAAAACACCAACTGGCAACTTGCCGATATCGTTAATGAGCTGCGCTCAGCGCGGCTCTCCTGGCGCGAGCGCAGCGGCCAGGCGTCGCTTTCCGGGCAAAAGGAGCTGCCGTCGAAAAGTGCGGTCAGCGAAATAACCGAATCGCTGCGAGCGATTTTATTCCCGATGCGCTTGGGGCCGGACGATCTGCGCCATGAAAGCGAAGACTACTTCGTTGGCCATACGCTGGACGCGGTGCTGAATGCATTGCTGATTCAGGTGCGCCTTGCTTTGGGGTTTAGCCGTTCCGAGGACGACGACGCTGAGCGAGGGGACTCGCTCAATGCGCAGGCGGTGACGCTGGTGCGGCAATTCGCCGCCGTGCTGCCGGCCATTCGCCGCCGGTTGGACAGCGACATTCTGGCCGCTTATCACGGCGATCCTTCGGCGCGCAGCGTGGACGAGGTGTTACTGTGTTTCCCCGGCGTCAACGCCATTATCCACCACCGGCTGGCGCACTATTTCTATCTCGCGGGCGTTCCTTTGCTGGCACGCATCATCGCCGAAAAGGCTCACGGTGAAACCGGTATCGATATTCATCCCGGTGCACAAATCGATGACGGCTTTTTTATCGACCACGGCACTGGCGTAGTGATTGGCGAAACCGCCATTATCGGCAAGCGGGTACGTCTCTATCAGGCGGTCACGCTGGGCGCCAAACGCTTTGTCACCGAAGAGTCCGGCATTTTGCAAAAAGGGCAGCCACGCCATCCGATTATTGAAGACGATGTGGTGATCTACGCCGGCGCCACTTTGCTGGGCAGGATTACCATTGGCAAGGGATCGTCCATTGGCGGCAACGTATGGCTGACGCGCAGCGTCAAACCGGGCAGTAATATTCGCCAGGCAAATATCCAGAGCGACAGTCATGAATTTGGCTCAGGTATTTAATGTGGCGCATTTCAACAATGTTAATAACCCGCAGTGAGGTCTGCGAAACGGAATCAATAAATCGATATTTTATTTGACGCGCTATTTAACCGGTAATTATTAATTATTTATCACCAGCCTATTTTTTTCAGGAGAAACAACCATGTCTCAACACAATGACGCCCGGCTTGCATTAGGGGATAATGCAGCACGGCAATTGGCTAACGCGACAAAGACCGTCCCGCAATTATCCATTATCACCCCGCGTTGGTTGGTGCATTTGCTGCAATGGACACCGGTCGAGGCCGGGATATTTCGCCTGAACAAGGTCAAGAATCCGTTAAATGTTCAGGTTGCCTGCTCGCAGCGCGATGAAGGATTGTTACCCCAGACCTATGTGGATTACGAAGAAGCGCCGCGCGAGTATTTTCTCAATGCCGTTACCACCATTCTGGATGTGCATACCCGCGTCTCCGATTTATACAGCAGCCCGCACGATCAAATTCGCGAACAGCTGCGCCTGACCATTGAAACCATTAAAGAGCGCCAGGAAAACGAGCTGATCAATAACCCTGAGTACGGTTTATTGGCCAGCGTCGATGACGCCCAGCGTATTTCAACGCTGACCGGTGCGCCGACGCCGGACGATCTGGACGAACTGATCACCAAAGTATGGAAAGAACCCGGTTTCTTCCTCGCTCATCCGTTAGCCATCGCCGCCTTTGGCCGCGAGTGCACCCGCCGTGGCGTGCCGCCGCCAACCGTCAGTCTGTTCGGTTCGCAGTTTCTCACCTGGCGTGGCTTGCCGCTGATCCCCTCGGACAAGCTGCCCATCGACGAAGAAGGCAAAACCAAAATTATCCTGCTGCGTACCGGGGAAAAACGTCAGGGTGTCATTGGCCTTTACCAGCCGGGCGTCGCGGGTGAGCAAAGCCCGGGGCTGTCGGTGCGCTTTATGGGGATTAACCGCAATGCGATAGCCTCCTACCTGATCTCCCTTTACTGCTCATTGGCGGTTCTGACTGAAGATGCCGTTGCCGTTTTAGACGATGTTGATGTGAGCAAATATCATGACTATCCAGACAGTTACAAGTAGTTCATTGCCTCACGAGGCGCAGCCGCCAGCCGGATTGCCGGACGTTAACGCGCTGGCTAACCTGGCTAATCAGATCTTCAGTGCCTTGCCTGGACGTGAAGCTGGTGCAGGGCTGCAACCGGCCGCAGGCGGCGAGCGCGCCACGACGGTGTTGCCGCAGACCTTTACGCCGGCTCTAGAACCGGCGCTGGCCACCGACGGCCTGGAGGCGCAAAGGTTGTCCGGCTGGCAGCAGGGCGCAGAGCGGCAAGCCTTTTTGGCTCCGCCGACACTGCCTCAGCCACGGGATCCGGCGGCGACGGCGGGGTTCTATTTTCTGAGCGAAAATCAGGCCCGGCAAAAACGCTTGCCGCAGGATACCGGGCTGGACGGCCTGGCGGAACAGGCGCTCACCGGTCAGGCCCATCTTAGTGACCAACCCTTCGCCGGGGCGGTCAACGGCGGGCTGGAGTCGGTTATCGGATCGCTGTTTCCTGCCGTCGCGGCACCGGTTAGCGGCGTAGCGCAAGAGGCGACCAGCGGGCAGTATTATTTCCTGGAACAGGGGCAACCACGGCGAGAAGCCGCACCGCAGCAACGGCCGCGCAGCAGTTTTGATGTGCATGCCGTACGCCGCGACTTTCCCATTCTTTCCGAACGGGTTAACGGCAAACCCCTGGTGTGGCTGGATAACGCCGCCACCACCCATAAACCGCAAGTGGTTATCGATCGACTGGCGTATTTCTACGCCCATGAAAACTCGAATATCCACCGTGCGGCGCATGAGCTGGCCGCCAGGGCAACGGATGCTTATGAAGGGGCCAGAAACAGCGTTGCTCGTTTTCTGGGGGCCAAATCACCGGCGGAAATTATCTTTACCCGAGGCGCAACGGAAGCCATTAACCTGATTGCCAACACCTTTGGCCGGCAACACATCGGCGAAGGCGATGAAATCGTGGTTTCCCAGTTGGAACACCACGCCAACATCGTGCCCTGGCAGCAGCTTGCCGCCAGCGTGGGGGCTAAAATTCGGGTGATCCCGGTGGATGACAGCGGGCAGATTCTGCTGGATGAATACCGCAAGCTCTTGTCGCCGCGTACCCGTTTGGTGTCGATCACCCAGGTATCCAATGCGCTGGGCACGGTGACGCCGGTCGAGCAGGTGATTGCGCTGGCTCATCAGGCCGGAGCGCGGGTGTTGGTAGACGGCGCACAGGCGGTATCGCACCTGAAGGTTAACGTGCAGGCGCTGGACGCGGACTTTTACGTGTTCTCCGGCCACAAGGTGTTTGGCCCAACCGGCATCGGCGCGGTGTACGGCAAGGCGGAGCTGCTGGAAACCCTGCCGCCGTGGCAGGGTGGCGGCAATATGATTGCCGATGTCACCTTTGAGAAAACGCTGTACCAGCCGGCACCGGCCAGGTTTGAAGCCGGCACCGGCAACATCGCAGACGCGGTGGGGTTGGGGGCGGCGCTGGACTATGTCGAACGCCTGGGGCTCGATAATATCAACCGTTATGAGCATGAATTGCTGGAGTACGCCACCGAGCAGTTGATCCGCATTCCCGGCCTGCGCCTGATTGGCACCGCAGCCAATAAGGCCAGCGTGCTGTCGTTTGTGCTGAGCGGCTACCGTACCGAAGAAGTGGGCAACGCGCTTAACCGTGAAGGCATTGCGGTGCGTTCCGGCCATCACTGCGCCCAACCGATCCTGAGGCGCTTTGGCGTTGAGGCGACGGTGCGGCCATCGCTGGCGTTTTACAATACCTACGAGGAAGTGGATCTGTTGGCGGCAACCTTGCACAAGCTGGCGAAAGGGCGCTAACAACGAGACGTGATAACCCGGCCGGCGCAGAACACTCTGCGCCGGTTTTTTTTATCCCCCGGCCCCCAGAGTTGCATCACCGGTAACGTTGAAGGTAAACGAGACTTTTTCATGCAAGCTACCGGGTTTCCAGCAGCTACGAGCAATAGCGCTTTTCGCTTCATAATAGAATTCTGGATTTCCCGTTAGTTCGATATTCTTTGCTTTACCTCTATCATCAACGTCAAACGTACCTGTTATTTTACCGTCAATCTTTTTCGCCATTGCGGCAGCGGGATAAAACGGACGTTCGTAAAAAACTTGCCCGTCACAGCCCAAATTGGGCGGCTGAACAACCTTCGACGTGGTGTTTTCGGCACCCCTTGCATAAATACAATCACCCACGGCGCTGGTTTTTTCACATCCTGAGGGTTTCATTGGCGTACAACCTGCCAGAATAACAGTGGCAAGCGGCATAAGGATAAAACGTGTCATGTCATGGTTCCTGCTCAGGTTTCCGTCAGGGAGCTATTTAACTCCCATTCCACCATTTAGGGGGCATATTTTTTCACTGGAAACATTATAGAGGGGGGAGCCTGAATAACGTGGAAAATTGCACGTTTAGCGTGTTTTTAACCACAAAAAGAAAAGCCGCACAAAAGTGCGGCCAAAATAAAGTTCGCGACGAACGAAACAAGGACAAAAACTCCGGTAGACAGGCCCTGAAAGAAAATGCTCCCAGAGACATATCCCGATAATAATAAAAATATCCCCGCAGGTTAAATGCCGAATATCGCTTTGCTTTGCTGAATTAATGCAAATATATTCAGCAAGTTACTTATCCTCAGACCAGCGTGCGGCGCTGACGTCCACCTTGACCGGCAGCAGGCCAATCGCGGTGAACTTGTCGGCTAATTGCTGCTGTTCGGCAAATACCGCCGGCGTCATGCGTTGGCTGCCGAACGGCATGCGGGCGAGGGCTCTGGCCCAAATGGCCTGCTCCAACCCGGTGCTTTGCGCCAGGATCTTCGCCGCGTCGTCCTGATGGGCATTGGCCCAGGCGCTCAGTTCACTTAGCTGGTCGATCACCAATTTTGCGCTGTCCGGGTAGGTTTCGGCAAAGTGGCGGCTGGCGAGATAGAAGGTGTAATGCGGCACCAGACCTTCGGCATCCTTCAGCAGACGGGCGTTGGCGTGGGTTTCCACCTCGGCGTAGTAAGGGTCCCAAATCACCCAGGCGTCTACGCTGCCGCGCTGGAAGGCGGCGCGGGCGTCACTCGGCGGCAAATACACCGGTGTCACGTCTTTGTAGCTCAGCCCGGCCTGCTCAAGCGCGCTGACCAACAGGTAGTTGACGTCGGAGCCTTTGTTCAGCGCAACGCGTTTGCCTTTGAGGTCGGCAACGGTTTTGATCGGCGAATCCTGCGGCACCACTATGGCTTCGGTTTTCGGGCTGGCCGGCGAATGCCCCAGATAGATCAAATCGGCTTTGGCAGCCTGGGCAAAAGCCGGTGGCGCATCGCCGGTAGCCGCCAGATCAATGCTGCCGACGTTCAGCCCTTCGAGCATTTGCGGCCCGGCGGGAAACTCAATCCAGCGCACCTTGATGCCCTGCGGCGTCAGGGTTTGTTCCAGCGTACCGCGATATTTCAACAGGGCGAAGATATTGGCTTTCTGGTAACCGATGGTGATTTGCTGCGGTTTTTCCTGCGCCGCAACGGTCGGCAGGGCAAATGCACCCAACAGCAGCGAAGCGGCGATCAGCGAGGCTTTCAGTTTTTTCATTACACATATCCAGTCAGTAAAGGTTAATGACGGTGGTTTAACCGGCGGGAAAGCCGATCGCCAAAAAATTGCAGCAGGGTCACCAGCGCCACCAACACCACGATGACGGTGAGCATCACCTGGGTGTCGAAACGCTGGTAACCATAACGGTAAGCCAGGTCACCCAGGCCGCCTGCGCCTATGGCTCCGGCCATCGCAGAGGCGTTAATCATGGTCACCAGGGTGATGGTAAAGCCGCTGACAATACCGGGCATGGCTTCCGGCAGCAGCACATGGCGAATGATATGCCCACGGCGGCAGCCCATTGCCTGCGCCGCTTCCACCAGGCCGTGATCCACCTCTCGCAGGCTGACTTCGGCGATACGCGCGAAAAACGGCATGGCGGCGATGGTCAGCGGCACCACGGCGGCCCATACGCCGTAAGAGGTGCCGACAATCATGCGGGTGAAGGGGATCAGCGCCACCATCAGGATCAGAAAGGGGATCGAGCGGAACAGATTCACCAGCCAGCCGAGCACCCGCTGAACGCCAACCTGCTCATACAATCCACCGCGTTCGCTGACCACCAACAGGATCGCCAGCGGCAATCCCAGAATCAACGCCAACAGGGACGAAACGCCCACCATCAGCAACGTATCGAGAAATCCGGCCCACAGCCGTTCAAGCAACAGTGACATAGCCCAGGACCTCCACGCTGTCGGCCAGCGTCTGCGGAATGGTTCGATTATTCGGTGACGGCGTCACGGTTAACAACAGATAACCGATGGCGCGCCCCTGAATATGCTCAATGGCGCTTTCCACCAGCGTCACGCTGCCCTGAAAAGCCGCCAGCACGTGGTTTAGCTCCAGCGATGCACCTTGGCCGCGGTAGCGTAGCCGGATCAATTGCGGTGCATCCGGCGTGGGGGGCGTGGCGGCGATCCGCCCAACCCATTCCTCCGGCAAGCGATCGTGTGAGGGGGTCAGCAGGATACGGGTCGTTTCCTGCTGCGGGTTGCCGTACACCTGCCACACCGGGCCGCATTCGATAATCTCCCCCCGTTCCAGCACCGCCACCCGGTGGCAGATATCATGGATCACCTCCATTTCATGGGTAATCAGCACTATGGTGATGTTGAACTCACGGTTGATGCGCTGTAACAACGCCAGAATGGCGCGGGTGGTTTCCGGATCGAGCGCGGAGGTAGCTTCATCGCACAACAGCAATTCGGGGTTATGCACCAGCGCCCTGGCGATGCCGACCCGCTGTTTCTGCCCGCCGGAAAGCTGCGCCGGATAGGCGTCCGGGTAGTCGCTCAGCCCGACCAGCTCCAGCAATGCGTCCACTCTGTCGCGCCGCTCGGCGACCGACACGCCCGCCACCCGCAGCGGCAACTCGATATTCTGCCGGACGGTTTTGGCCGACAGCAGATTGAAGTGCTGAAAAATCATGCCGGTGCGCCGCCGATAAGCCACCAGTTGATCTTCATCCAATTGGCCGATATCGACGCCATCGACCTCCACGCTACCGCCGCTGGGGCGTTCCAGCCGGTTAATGGTGCGGATCAGGGACGACTTGCCGGCGCCGCTGCGGCCGATAATGCCGAAGATCTCCCCACGGCGAATGTCCAGGGAGATCTCCTTCAGCGCCTCGGTCAGTTGGCCGGGGTAACGCTTGCTGAGCCGGGTAAAGCGCAGGTGGGTGTCATCATGGCGGCGCACCACCTCTTCGGCGACCAGGGCGCCTGGGTTAGGCAAAATCAGGCTGGACATAAACTACTGGCTCCAGCCCGGCTGATACAGCTTGCCGTAGAAACTGTCGAGTTTGGCGCGCACGACCGGTGAATGCTGGTAAACGTCGACAAACTTGCGCAGGCGCGGGTCATCCTGATGGCCATCTCGGACCACGAACTGGATCACGTACTCCGGGTTTTCCAGACCGTCGAACAGCAGGGCGCTGTTGGGATCGACGGTGCCGGACAGCCGCAGATAGTGCGGATAGCCCTGCGCCAGGTCAACTTCCTCCAGCGTGCGTGCCAGTTGCACCGCTTCCACTTCGATAATTTTGATGTGTTTAGGGTTACTGACGATGTCTGCCTGGGTGGCCTGCAGGCCGGATCCCGGTTTGAGCTTAATCAGCCCGGCTTTTTGCAACAGCAACAGACCGCGGCCACCGTTAATCACGTCGTTGGCGATCGCCACTTTGGCACCCTCCGGCAGATCGGCGATGCTTTGGTATTTTTTGGAGTACAGCCCGACGTTATTGATGATCGCCGGGGCATAGGCCACCAGGTGGAAATTGCCTTCTTTATTGGCGTTGTGCAGGAACGGCAGGTGCTGGAACAGGTTGACGTCGATATCGCCGTTTTCCAGGCTGACGTTCGGCGCGGTCCAGTCGCTGAATTCGATGATGTCGACCTTCAGCCCCTGTTTGCGAGCCTCTTCCGCCGCCACCTCCAGCGGCGGGGCGAAGGCGGCGGTGGTGCCGACTTTCAGCGCACCGCTGTAATCATTGGCCGCAGCCGCCGCGCTTGAGAGTGCCAGCAACGCCGAAAACAGCAGTGTTTTTGTCCGAGAGGGTATTGTCATAGGGTTGTTCCTTCAAAAGAAAAAATAAGGGTTCAAACGGGTAACGGCGCACCCAGACGCCAGCCGGCCGCCGGATGGCTTTGCGGCAAGCGATCCTGCTGTCGAAACAGCTTTTGCCGCAGGCTGCCGGCACGGTAGGCGGTTTTGTAGCGGCCACGGGCTTGCAACTCCGGCACCACCAGATCGATAAAATCGCGGTAGCTGCCTGGGTTAACGATGCGCGTCAGGTTAAACCCGTCGATATCGGCCTGATCCACCCATTGCAGCAACGCATCCGCCACCTGTTGCGGATCGCCCACCACCAGCGGATAACGCCCGCCCATGGCGTGCTGTTCCAGCAATTGGCGGCGGGTCCAGCCGCTGTAGGTTTGGGTTACCGACTCAATGGCCTGCGTCGGCCCGGCCTGGATCGGGTCGTCCAGACCAAAGCGTGAAAGATCGATACCGGTCGAACTGGAAAAATGCGCCAGACCGGCTTCGGGGCTGGCGTAACGCAGATATTCACGGTATTTGTCCTGCGCCTCGGCGGCGGTTGGCGCAACGATAACGCCGACCCCCATAAACACTTTCAAATCCTGTCGCTGACGGCCGGCCGCCACCGCTGCGCTACGCAGCTTGTCCACCTGCGCTTTCATTACCGCCGGGGTAGCGTGGTTAACGAAGGTGCACTCCGCGTGGCGGGCGGCGAACTGAATACCGCGCGCCGAGCTGCCGGCCTGGAACAGCAGCGGGGTACGCTGCGGCGAAGGCGAAGACAGGTGATAGCCCTCCACCTGATAAAACTCGCCGCGGTGGGTAACCTTGTGGATCTTGTGCGCATCGGCGTAAATCCGCCGTTGGCGGTCGGCCAACACGGCGTCATCTTCCCAACTGCCTTCCCATAACTGATAGGCCACGTCGAGAAACTCATCGGCCTGATCGTAACGGCGATCGTGCCCTTCCCAACTGCCTTCCCATAACTGATAGGCCACGTCGAGAAACTCATCGGCCTGATCGTAACGGCGATCGTGCCCGATCTGTTCGTTCAACCCCATCGCACGCGCGGCGCTGTCCAGATAGCCGGTGACGATATTCCAGCCGATGCGGCCCTGGGTCAGATGGTCCAGCGTCGACAAGCGACGGGCAAAGGGATAGGGCGCTTCGTAACTCAGGTTGGCGGTGATGCCGAAGCCCAGATGTTGGGTCACTCCGGCCATCGCCGACACCAGCAACAGCGGATCGTTAACCGGCAGCTGTATCGACTCGCGGGCGGTCAGGGCGATGTTTTGCTGATAGACATCGTAAACGCCGAGGATATCGGCGATAAACAGCCCGTCGAACAGCCCACGCTCCAGCAACTGCGCCAGCTCGGTCCAGTAGCCGAGCTGGTTGAACTCGGTGGAGCGATCCTGCGGATGGGTCCACATGCCGTGATGAATGTGGCCGACGCAGTTCATGTTGAAGGCGTTCAGCAGAACTTCTTTGGCGATGACGCTCATTACAGAGTCCCCCGGCGCGGCGGCAGCACCCCGTTCAGCACGTAATTGCCGATCGCCGGGTATTTCCAGCGCACCGGATCGTGCAAGGTGTGGGTTCGGGCGTTGCGCCAGTGGCGATCGAGGTTATATTCCTGCAGCGTGGCACGGCTACCGGCCAGCTCAAACAGCAGATTGCCGGCGGCCAGCGCGACCTCGGTGGTCCAGGCGCGCGCCGTGGCGACCTCGATCGAGGCTTGTGCGACCGACAGGGCATCGCTGTGGCGCTGAGCGACATCGATGGCTTCACCGGCTACCGCCAGCAGGGCGTCACCGGCCTGAATGCGGGCGGAAATTTTGCCGATGCGGTCCAGCGTCAGCGGGTCTTCGCTGGCGTGTTCGACACCGGCATCAATCCACGGGCGCGAACGGCTGCGAACAAATTGCAGCATGTCCTGCCACGCGGCTTTGGCGATGCCCTGGTCGATGGCGGCGTGCATGATTTGCGCCAGCGGGCCAACCGGCGTCGGCCGTTCAAACGCCGTCTGGAAGGGCACGATATCCTCTTCATCCACCGGGCACTGTTCCAGCGTCACGCTGCCGCTGCCGGTGGTGCGCTGGCCAAAGCCGGACCAGTCGTCGGTGATGCTCAGGCCAGGCGTATTGCGCGGCAAAAACACCAACTGTTCTTTACCGTCTTCACCCCGCGCTGCGGTCGGGATGCGCCCGGCGTACAACGCGCCGGTAGCGTAAAACTTTTGGCCCGACAGCTGCCATTGGCCTTCATGCCTGGCCAGCGAGGTGCTGCGGTGGTGGGCGGCCTTGCTGGCAAACTCCGCCAGCGCATTGCCGAAATGCACGCCGGCCAGCGCTTCCTGGTACAGCCGCCGTTGCTGCTGCGGCGAACCGTTCACCCGCAGCACTTCCAGCGCGTAATAGTGGTTTTGCGGCACCTGGCCGATCGACGCATCGCCCTGGCTGAGAATAGCGATGACCTGCGCCAGCACGCGATTCGACAACCCCGGGCCGCCAAATTCTTGCGGCACGGTAATCGCGCCGAGCCCAGAGGCGAACAGGTCTGCCAGTTCGGCTACCGGCAATCGCCGTTGGCTGTCACGCTCGGCGGCGGTCGGGCTGAATTGCTCCGCCAGCCGGTGTGCGGTCTCCAGCGCCTGTTCGGGGCTGGTAATGCGTTGCGCCACGCGTTGAGGGGCTACCTGAGTGGTCATGTTCTGCTCCTTTAAATCCACGAATGGCGCGCCGGAAAGCGGCCGTTGAGGTAGTACTCGCCAATGGCGTGGTATTTCCAGCGCACCGGATCGTGCAACGTGTGGGTGCGTGCGTTGCGCCAGTGGCGATCGAGGCCGTGCTCCGCCAGCGTGGCGCGGCTGCCGGACCATTCGAACAGCTTTTCGCTGGCCAACAGCGCCACTTCCGTGGTCAACACCTTGGCTTCGGCGACCGCGATCGACGCCGCTGCGGCGCTTTCGGCGGTTACCGGCCAGCGGTCAACCTCATCGAGCGTCCGCGCCGCACGGCGCAACAGGGCGTTCGCCGCGCTCAACTCCATGCTGAGCCGGCCGACGTCGGCCAGAATGTAGGGATCGTCCGCGTTGCGTTCGACGCCTGCGTCGATCCAGGGGCGGGAACGCTCGCGAATAAACTGGGTGGCCTCATCCAGCGCGCCCTGCGCAATGCCGGCATCGATGGCGGCCTGAATCAGTTGGGAAACGGCGCCCTGAATCGTCGGTTTTTCTGCCAGCGGCAGCAGCGGGATCACATTGGCCGGATCGACCAGAACCTCGCGCAGGCGCACCGTGCCGCTGGCGGTAGTGCGCTGCCCCATGCCGGACCAGTCGTCGACGATCTCCAGACCTGCCGCCGGGTGGGGGATCAATGCCAGTACCGGCTGCTGCCGATCGTCGAGTGCCTTGGCGGCGACGATATGGGCGAACAGCGCGCCGGTGGAGTAAAATTTGTCGCCGGTAAAGCGCAGGCCGTCTGCGGTTTGCCGTAAGCGGCTCTGCATATCCAACGTGTGCTTGCTGTTTTTCTCCGGGCCACCGTTCCCGATGCGTTGACCGGCCAGCACCGCCGCGAAAATACGCCGTTTTTGTTCTTCGCTGCCGGCATCACGAATTAACTGAATCAGGCCGAAATGGTTTTGCGGAATTTGCCCCAGCGCCGGATCGACGGCGGAAATCAGGCGAAACACCTCCGCCAGCGTGGTAAAGGACAGTTCCGGTCCGCCGTATTCGCGCGGAATGGAAATGCCACCGAGGCCAGACTGGGTAAACAGCGCCAACTGTTGCAACGGATAGCGCCGCTGGCGGTCACGCAGTTGGGCTTCAGGCGCGGCGGCCACGGCGACTTGTCGCGCTGCATCCAGCGCCTGTTGGTCGTCGACAATCCTGTGGGTCCATTCTTCTGCGGGAGGGAAATTGGCCGCATCCGGCGCAGGCAAAACAGAAACAACCATAACGATGTCCTCAATACGGAGACGGCAGTAAATAGCGCGCCGCCGCGGGCGTAGCGCGATGAAATATAATTAAAATTTAAGTTGTTACAACGGGTGGGGTACGAAGTGATAATAATAATTTGCAGGTTGCGGTGTAAAGCAAAGGCTTATTATAAATAGTCCATTGCTTAGCGATTAATTAGCTTTGCGATAGGCGGGGGATGATTTTCCCGCACCGATAACGAATACCCGCGGGCAAGAGGGCTCTACCCGCGCAGCCAGTGACGCACAGCTCATTCCAGTAGCTGAAACGGATGCGCTGTTTCAGCCGGTTATTCCACACATAACGCGTCATCGTTAATTCCTCCTCCGTGTCTGCTTAATAGAGGTAACAGCTATTTTAAAACGGGTCGAATACGTTATTTCGCTTAGCTTTTGAGGTTTTCGGGATAATAGGTTCACCGCCGTCAGGCTTTCTGCTAACGAGAAAGGAAAACCTGTTATCCATGAAGGGCTGTCCAGATGGCCGGGTCGGAAGGCCGAAGGCGAACTGCTCTGACCTTTGGTCCGAGCCGTAACAATCGCTTTCATGAGGCAACAAATTGAGACATATTAACGCCCAATAATTTGATAACGATAATCATTATCTTTAGTGGGGAAAGAAATATGTTACGAAAATTGCGCGCCGCCATCGGTTTACTCGGCCTGGGAATGATGTTTTGCGCTGGGGCTCAGTCCACGGTGATCACGGACGTGAGCGGGCGGAAGGTTGAAATTCCCGGCGAAGTGAAACGCATCATTTTGGGCGAAGGGCGTCAGATTTATCTGCTGGCGGCCTTTGATACCGACGCCCCTTTCAAGCGGGTGGTGGGCTGGCGCGATGACTTCCCCAAGGCAGATTATGACGGTTATAGGGCTTATGAAGCCCGTTACCCGGAAATCAAAAAATTACCGACCTTTGGCGGCGCTAAAGACGGCACCTTCAACGTTGAGCAGGCGCTGACGCTGAAACCCGATTTGGTGCTGATGAACCTGGAGTCAAAGGCCGCTACCGATGAAGGCCAGTTGATCGAAAAACTGAAAGCGGTGGGCGTACCGGTAGTGTTTATCGATTTTCGCGAGAAACCTTTTGAAAATGCGGATAAAAGCATTCGCATTATGGGGCAGTTGCTCGGCAAGCAACAGCGTGCCGAAGACATTGTTCAGTTCCGTCAGCGTGAAATTGCCCGCGTCACCTCACGCCTGGCGAACTTCACCGGTCACCGTCCGTCGGTGATGATCGACCGCGCCGGCGGTTACAGCGAAGAGTGCTGCATGTCGTTTGGCGATGAGAATTTTGGCCGCATGGTGGAAGTGGCCGGCGGAAAGAATATCGCCAAGGATCTGATCCCCGGTACTTTCGGCACGCTGAACCCTGAGCAAATCATCGCCAGCAAGCCTGAGGTGGCGATTGTCACCGGCGCCAACTGGAAAAATTACAATACCATCGGGCAATGGGTGGGCGTTGGTCCGGGGGCCGATAGCCAACAGGCGCAGAAACGGCTGCAACGTTTGATGGAGCGCCCGGCATTCCGCACGCTGCCGGTGGCCCATAACGGCAATGCGCACGCCATTTGGCATCAGTTCTATGACAGCCCGTATCAGTTTGTCGCCATTCAGGTAATGGCCAAATGGCTGCACCCGGATCTCTTCCGCGATTTGGATCCGGATCGCACCTTCAGAGAATTCCACGAGAAGTTCCTGCCGCTGCCTTACCAGCCAGGCTACTGGGTTTCATTACCGGCGCAATAACGCCATTCGCTCCGGGTTTGTCCTGATTACAAAGGCCGCCCGCAAGGATACACTCAGCGATGCCGGTTCCTCATGTGGGGGACCGGCATCGGCATTTTGCATAAGGGGTATTGCGTGGTGGGCAAGCTTAATTTGGACCAGCTTCAGACTTTTGCTTTGGTGGTCAGGCAAGGGAGTTTTTCCGCCGCAGGGGAAGTGCTTGGGCTGACCCAGCCTGCGGTCAGCTTGCAAATCCGGCAGTTGGAACAGCGGCTGCACGTTCGGCTGCTGGAGCGGGTCGCCAGGCGCGTGCGGCCGACGTCCGCCGGTGAGGCGCTGCTGGAACACATAAGTCACATCAATGCGGCGGTGGATCATGCGCTGAGCGACATGGCCGGCCACGCGCAGGAGATTGCCGGCACCGTGACTCTGGGCACAGGCGCCACCGCCTGTATCCATTTGCTGCCGACGCTGCTGCGGGAGTTGAAACAGGCTTATCCCTTGTTGAACGTCGGGGTGCGCACCGGCAACACCGATGACATGGTGAAAGCGGTGGAAGAAAACCGCATCGACATCGCATTGGTGACCTTTCCGGCCAATGGCCGCAGCTTGCAGTTGACGCCGCTGCTGCAAGACGAGTTTGCCGTCATTTTCCCGGCCGATTCCCCCGATTTGCCTGCCACGTTCACCCCGCAAACTCTGGGTGCGCTCCCGTGGGTGGCTTTTGAATCCGGCAGCAGCACCCGCCGTTTGATTGATGGCTGGTTCCTTGACGCGGGGGTTAAACCCGCGCCGGTAATGGAACTGGGCAGCATAGAGGCGATCAAAGAGATGGTTGCCGCCGGGCTTGGGTACAGCATTGTGCCGCGCATGGCACTGTCCGGTACCCGGGGAGACGCTCTTACGCCCGCGCTTGAGCGCACTTTGGGCATCGTACTGCGCCAGGATAAGCCACTGAGCAGGGCGTTGCAGAAGGTGCTCGCCAGCCTGCACGCCTTGAAAAAATAACCCGCCGCTTACTGCCCCTCCGCCGCGTGGGCGGTTTTACCCGCGCGCATCACCCGCCAGCCAAAGTTCATGCCCGCAGCGGCAATCAGGATGGCGGCTGCGCCCAAGAGCTGCATCAGGCTGAGGCGGTGCCCGAAGACCGCCCAATCGACGATGATCGCCACCAGCGGGTAGATGAACGACAACGCGCCGACCAGGCTGGTGGGGATTTTCTGGATCGCGCCATACAGCAGCGAAGACATCAGCCCGGTATGCACCAGGCCGATGGTCGCCAGCAGCAACCAGGCATTGGCCGTTGAGGGCAGGTGGGCCAGGCCGGCGAACGGCGCCAGCACCACCACCCCGACGCTGAGCTGGATCAATACGATCAAATGCGGCGGCACGGTTTTTAGCCCTTTGACGATCGCCGCCGCCACCGCATACATAAACGCCGCGCCCAATGCCAACAGCACGCCGATAACGTAATCCGACCCCGAACCCTCAGCGCCTGGGCGGCCGGTAATGATCAGCAACATGCCGCCGAAGGCCAGCAGCAGCCAAGCCAGCTTATTTGCCGTCAGCTTTTCGCCAAAGAACAGTACGCCCAGCCCGACCAGCATAAAAGGTTGGACGTGATAGGTGACCGTGGCTACGGCGATAGAGGCATGGGCATAAGCGCCAAACAACAGCGTCCAGTTCAGCACCAGCGCCATGCCGCCCAATACCGCCACGGCGGCCTGACGTCGGGTCAGCATGCCTTTCTTCAACAGGCCAAGCAGGGCACAGGCGATCAACATCGCCAGCGCGCCAAACGCGCAACGCCAGAAAACGACCGTCGTTGGCGGTTGCCCTAGCGCGATCACCGGCCAGCCGACGGTGCCGGAGATCACCATCGCCAGGGTCATCTGTACTACGCCGCGGGTGTTTACCTTCATTTGCCTTCTCCCTGATTGAGTGCCGTGCTTGCCGCCGTCGACGAACACCATTAAAATGAACAACTGAACATTATGATGAACAGCGCATGCCTGTTCGTCAAGTCGAACAAATGGATGATATGGTGAACAATGAGCGATAACTCCAGCAATACCGGCACGCCCATCGGCCTGCTTTCGGCCGCCATTCGCCGCGAACGCGAGCGGTTGGGGCTATCGGTCACCGAACTGGCGCGCCGCGCCGGCATCGCAAAATCGACGCTTTCGCAATTGGAAACCGGCAGCGGCAACCCAAGCCTGGAAACCTTGTGGTCGCTGGCGATGGCCCTCGACGTGCCGGTCAGCCGGTTAATCTCTCAACCGCGTCAGCACGTACAGGTGATCCGCGCCAACGAAGGGGTCACCACGGTTTCCGAACAGGCCAACTATGCCGCTACGTTGCTGGCAACCTGCCCGCCGGGAGCACAGCGCGATATTTACCGTTTGCGCGTTCAGCCGGGCGAGACGCGGGTTTCACGCCCGCATATGCCGGGCACCATTGAGCACGTGATTATCAGCAGCGGCAGGGCGCGAATCGGGCCGACGGAGCAGCCGGTGGAGTTGAGTGCGGGGGATTACATCAGTTACTCCGCCGATCGGGAGCATATTTTTGAAGCCCTGGAGGCGGATACCACGGCGGTGATGCTGATTGAACAAGGCTAACCCGGCGCGGTAAAGCGCGCCGGGCCAGGGCCTCAGTAATACAGGCGGGGTTCTGCGGATTCGATCATGCTGCGCAGCTTGGTCAGGGCAAATTTCAATTCGCTGCGGCTGGTTGGCGACATCAGCACGATGCGTACGGCACGCGTGTGGCCGCTGCGTTCGGCCAAGAATTGCGTGCCGCTGGAAATATTCACCCCCTGAGCGCGCGCCAGATTGGCGAACTCATCGCTGGTCCAGGGCTCGGGCAGAGTGACCCAAATGTGGTAACCGTAGGGTTGCGAAGCGACCTCCAGCCCGTGGAAAACCTCTGCGGCGATGGCCTGGCGCGCCGCCGCTTCTTGCTTCTGGGTTTGCAGCATTTCAGCCCCAATGCCGGAAGTCACGATATTGCTGGCCAACTGCGCGATAAGCGGGGAAGGCATCCAGATGCTGGTTCGCACCATCGACGTCAACCGCGACAGGGTTTCCGCCGGCGCATGCAGATAACCGATGCGCAACGCCGGTGAGATGCTTTTCGACAGGCTGGTCAGGTACACCGAGCGTTCAGGAGCAAACGAAGACAGCGCCTCGACCGGCTCTGCGGTAAGAAAACCGTAAATGTCGTCATCGAGAATGTAAAAGTCGAACTCGCGGGCAATCTGCGCGATTTCGGCCCGTCTGGCGTTCGACATCACCACCGTGGTGGGGTTTTGGCAGCTCGCCACGCAGATCAGCATCGCCGGTTTTTCCTGGCGGCACAGTGCTCTCAGCGAGTCTGGCACTATGCCCTCGCTATCCATTTCGACCCCGCGCAACCGCCGTCCATTGCCATGAACCAGCGAGATAATGCCCGGATAACACAGCGCTTCGCACAGGATAAGGTCCTGGTGCACCGTCAATGCGTTGATGGCGACCAGCAAACCGTGCTGAGCGCCGGCGGTCAACACCACTTGCTGCCAATGCACATCGGGCAAAAAACGCCGCAGCCAACTGGCGCCGGCGTCGCGATGCGCCGGATGGCCGCCTTCCGGCGAATAGTCGAGCGCCAGCCCCAGCTCCGGGCTGGCGACCAGATGCTCGAGTGCGGTGCGGATCCCTTGTTCCTGGGCCTGCACCTCCGGTTTGATCACCGACAGATCGATATGATCCCGCTGGGCGGAAGATGAAGGGCTAAAGTGGGGCAGGCGCGCGCTTTCCATGGCCCTTTCAGGCGCAGCCAGCACAAAGGTCCCGCGGCCCACTTCGCCCTGAACCAGCCCGCGCCGCGCAGCTTCTTCATAAGCGCGATTAACGGTGCCCGGCGTAACGGCCAGCGTCTGCGCCAGCTCTTTCAATGTAGGCAAACGTGAACCGGCAGGCAGCACGCCGTTGTTGATGTCATTTTGCAGCGCATCTGCAATCAGCAAATACACCGGGGCATTTTTCTCACTGAAGCGCGGTGTCCACATAGACCCTCTGTATGCTTTGAATGGCTATCCCCACGGGCTTTCTGCTTTGGCATTGCTGGCCGCAGGGTGGGGATAAGACGATTACAGTATAAGCCAGCCATTAAATTGATGTAATAAGTATTAACACAGAAAGAATTACACAGATACAATCGACTTAAATTAACTCGATTCAATCGATGTTATTTTCGAAATATTGTTTGTTTATGCATCTCCAACTTGTTGTTTTTAAGTTAATTTATCGGGGTTTTTCTTTTCTGGCATATTACATCGATTTAATCGATGTGCATTGATAGGGGTAATGATGGACAGATTGCGACAGGATTTTTCTCTTTCGGCGGTAGTGGCGGGCGCCATCGCGGTGATAGTGTCTTACGCCGGCCCGTTGATCATCGTGTTTCAGGCCGCCAGTGCGGCGCACTTGCCCACGGAGGTGATCTCCTCCTGGATTTGGGCCATCTCCATCGGCAGCGGCATCACCGGGCTGATTTTGAGTTGGCATCTGCGGGTGCCGGTGATCACCGCCTGGTCTACGCCCGGCGCGGCATTGCTGGTCGGGTTATTGCCAGGGGTGAAGATCAACGAGGCGGTGGGGGCTTATATCGTTTCTTCGCTCATTATCGCCGTCATTGGTCTGTCCGGCGCCTTCGATAAACTGATCGGTAAATTACCCCGGTCGATCGCCGCCGCCATGCTGGCCGGGATTTTATTCCACTTTGGCGCCGAGATGTTTGTGTCCATTCAGTTGCAACCGGCGCTGGTCATGGCCATGTTCGTGACCTACCTGTTGTTTAAACGCCTGTTGCCACGCTATGCCATTGTCGCCGTGTTGGTGATCGGCGGCGCAGTGGCGGGAATGAGCGGCATGTTGAACGGCGGGGATATCGTCGTCAGCGTAGCCCACCCGGTTCTGATTACCCCGGCCTGGAGCTGGCACGCCATCATTAATATCGCACTGCCGCTTACGCTGGTGACGCTGACCGGTCAGTATGTGCCCGGCATGGCGGTGTTGCGCTCCTCCGGTTACGCCACACCGGCTCGGCCGATCGTCTCGATGACCGCGATTGCCTCAGTGTTGCTGGCGCCGTTTGGCTCGCACGGGGTAAATCTGGCGGCCATTACCGCAGCGATTTGCACCAGCGAAGAGGCGCACCGCGAGAAAAGCAAACGCTACATCGCCGGCGTGGCCTGCGGGATTTTCTACATTGTGATGGGGATTTTCGGCGCGACGCTGGCCTCGGTGTTTACTGCATTACCCAAAGAACTGATTATCTCGCTGGCCGGGCTGGCGCTGTTTGGCGCCATCAGCACCGGGTTGACCGGCGCAATGGCCGACGAGAAGCAGCGGGAAGCGGCGTTAATCACTTTCCTGGTCACGGCGTCCGGCATGAACTTTTTAGGCATGGCGTCGGTATTCTGGGGGTTGATCTTCGGGTTGGCCGCGCACTTCTCCCTGACTGTGCTTTCTGGCCGCCGTCCGTTGTTGGCCAGATAGAACGCGATTGAGGATGAAAGAGATCCCCTCAGAGCCGCCCGGCTCTGAGGGAAGGGCGCAGATTAATAGGTGTGGAAATAGTCCTGAATCACCTGCGGATTATGGGTTTTGGTCAGCGCCAGCATCAACAGAATGCGTGATTTAGCCGGGTTGAGCGAGTCGGAAACCAGGCCGGGCTGGCCCGCATCTTCAGAAACAATACCGCTGCCGGTGCGGCTGGCGCGAACGACCAGCACGCCGGCTTTTTCCGCTTTTTTGATCCCGGCCGAGCTACGCACTGAAACCGACCCGGCACCGGTGCCGGCATAAACAATCCCGTCTACCTTGTGCTGAATGGCTGCGTCATACATGTATTCAGGATCGTCCTGATAACCGTAAATAATGTCGACCTTCGGCAGCGCGCTGACATTGCGCACGTCAAAGACCGAGCGAGTGGTGTGAATTTTATCCACCCGGGTTTCAAAGTAAGGTTTACCGCCGACAATCACCCCCAAATAACCTTCCTCCGGCGCTTTGAAGGTGTCCAGCGTGGTGGCGTTGGTTTTGGTGCTGAAACGGGCGGAACCAATACGATCGTTCAGCACCACCATGACGCCGCGGCCGGCTGCCTGTTTATCGGCGGCGACGGTCACCGCATCCAGCAGGTTCATCGGGCCGTCGGCGCTGATGGCCGTCGCCGGGCGCATGGCGGCAGTGAACACTACCGGTTTGTTACTTTTTACCGTCAGGTTAAGGAAATAGGGCGATTCATCCAGCGTGTCGGTGCCGTGGGTGATCACTACGCCGGCGACGTCATCGCGCGCCAGCAGTTCGTTGACGCGTTTTGACAGTTTGAGCAGGATCTCGCTGGTCATGTTTTCGCTGCCGATATTGGCAATCTGCTCGCCGTCCACCCGGGCGATTTTCTGCATTTCCGGTACCGCGGCGATCAAGGTATCCACCCCAAGCGCCCCGGCTTTGTAGCCGGTGGTTTGGGTATTGGAGGCTGCCGAGCCGGCGATGGTGCCGCCAGTGGCCAAAATAACGATGTGCGGTAACTCCCCGGCCGCGGTCGCCGCGTTGGCGCAACCTAAGGTCAATAAAACAAATGCCACTCTAATTATTTGAAACATAGCGCTACCCCTGATTAAAAAGCCAAATTAGGCGGAGTAGCCAAAGCAAAAAGGGTGCCAGTTAAGCGACGGGCGCAAATAGCGGGAAAGCGAGCGGATCAAGGTGGGTATTGCACCCGGTGCGGGAGCGGCCCGCACCAGAATGGATCTCTCTTCAGCGTTGCGGCCCCAGGCCGTGGGTGAGCAGCGTAATGGCGTGACGGGCAATATCGTCGGCACACAGTGGGTTGAGGGAGTTATCGCGCTGCCATTTTGACGCCGTGGCCAACGGCAGCAGCGTCATGCCAAACAGGGTGACAATCAGCAGAGAGGGCTCCAGATCGGCATGCAGCTTGCCTTCCGCCTGCCAACGAACGATGGACTGCATCGCCGTTTTGCGTTGCTTGTCGCCGAAGCGCTCGTCCATTCGCTGTTTCAATACGCCGCTGTCGCTCATCACTTCTCGTAACCACAGCGGGGCGAACCACGGATGCGCGATGGAAATATCGATAAACCGCTGCGCCAACTCAGTGAAAGCCGCCACCGGATCGTCCTCGTTGGCGTCGAAAACGTCGCCGGCGGCGATTCTCACCGGCAGGAAACGTTCGTCTATCAGCACATCGAGCAGTTGTTCACGGTTGTGAAAGTAGTAGTGCAGCATCGCCGGGGTAACGCCGGCCTCGCGGGCAATGGCGTTCAGCGAAGTATCGGCAATGCCCTGGCGGGCGAACAAGTTCAGCGCCGTGTCGAGCAAGTGCTCCCGTTTCTCTGCCCCGTTGGCCGCGCCGCTGGGCCTACCAGGGCGGCGTGGAGAGGCGGTTTTTTTAACGTTTTGTGCTGTCATCGCGGCGAGATCCATTGACCGGAGAAAAGAATAACTCATATATTAATTACTCAGTTAATTAATTACAAGCGGACTCACTCGAATGGGCATTGATAACACCGCAGGCCACGAAGATAGCGGCAGGGCGTCTGAACAGGCGCCCTCGATCCGTTTGCTGTTCTCCGCGCTGCTGCTGGTGATGCTGCTGGCGGCGCTCGATCAGACCATCGTCTCGACCGCGTTGCCGACCATCGTCGGCGAGTTCGGCGGGTTGGAGAATTTGTCTTGGGTCGTGACGGCCTATCTGCTGGCATCGACCATTGTGGTGCCGCTGTATGGCAAGTTTGGCGATCTGTTCGGCCGCAAGGTCGTGCTGCAAATCGCCATCGTGGTGTTTTTGCTCGGTTCGGTGCTGTGCGGACTGGCACAGAACATGACGCAATTGATCCTGATGCGCGCGTTGCAAGGACTGGGCGGCGGCGGTTTATTGGTGGTGACCATGGCGGTGGTGGGCGACGTGATCCCACCGGCCGATCGCGGACGCTATCAGGGGTTGTTCGGTGGGGTATTTGGCCTGGCGACGGTGGTCGGGCCGCTGATCGGCGGGCTGCTGGTGCAGCATTTCTCCTGGCGATGGATCTTCTATATCAACCTGCCGCTGGGGGTTTTCGCCCTGTTGGTGATAGGCGCAGTGTTCCAGTCGCGGGTCAACCGGGTTAAACACGAAATCGACTATTTGGGGGCGGCTTATCTCGCCTCGGCGCTGACCTGCATCATCCTCTTTACCAGCCAGGGCGGCACGGTCATGGCCTGGTCGGATGGCCAGCTGTGGTGCATTCTGGCCTTCGGATTGGTGTCGCTGGGCGGGTTTATCTACGAAGAGCGGCTGGCGAGCGAGCCGATCATTCCGCTGGGGCTGTTTCGTAATCGCACCTTTGTCTTGTGCAGCCTGATCGGTTTTATCATCGGCATGTCGCTGTTTGGTTCGGTGACCTTCCTGCCGCTGTATTTGCAGGTGGTGAAAGACTCGACGCCTTCGCAGGCCGGGATGCAGCTGCTGCCACTGATGGGCGGCATTATGATCAGCTCGATCGTCAGCGGCAGGCTGATCAGCAAAAGGGGCAAATACCGTATCTTCCCGATTATCGGCACCCTGTGCGCGTTGGCGGGCATGATCCTGCTCGGCACGCTGACAAATTCGACGCCGGTGCACCGGTTGTATCTCTATATCAGCCTGTTGGGGCTGGGATTGGGCATGGTGATGCAGGTGATGATTCTGGCGGCGCAAAACAGCGTGGAGCCGCAGCATATGGGGGTCGCTACCTCCAGCGCTACGTTGTTCCGTTCGATTGGCGGTTCGATAGGCGTGGCGGTGTTTGGCGCTATTTTTACCAACGTGCTGCACAGCCGCCTGGCCGCGTTGTTGCCGGAGGGCACGCAACTGCCGCGTTCTCTGGGCGCGGCGGCGGTACACCATTTGCCGGCGGCCTTGCAGCAAGACTATCTGCAGGCTTTCGGCGGGGCGATCCACTCGGTGTACCAGATTGCCGCCTGGGTCATGGTGCTGGCCTTTGCGCTGACCTGGTTGCTGAAAGACGTGCCGCTGCGGCAAAAATAGGGCGTCTCTCATGCTTTGCGAAGGACTTTTACCGAATCCTTACGTAACCCTGTCAGACTAAAAAGATCAGAATCTATATATTGAGAATAAACGTTCTCAATAGGATAGATACTCGATGCAGAGCAAAAAGATTTTTCTTGTCGGCCTGGCGTTATTGCTGACCGCCTGTGATGGCAAACCCGGCGGAGCCCCGATGGGGGCGGGCGGCACGCCGGAGGTGGGGGTCGCGACGCTGCACGGCCAACCGGTCACGCTGAGCAGCGATTTGAGCGGCAGGGTGAACGCCACCATGACCTCGGACGTTCGTCCGCAGGTTGACGGCATGATCAAACAGCGCCTGTTTACCGAAGGGGCCGAGGTAAAAGCCGGCCAGGTACTGTATCAAATCGATCCCGCCACCTATCAGGCCAGTTATAACCAGGCTGCCGCACAGTTGAAAAGTGCACAGGCGACGGTGAAATCCAGCCGTCTGAAGGCGCAACGCTACGCCGCGCTGGTGAAAGAGAATGGCGTCTCCAAACAGGATGCGGACGATGCGATGGCGACCTATCTGGAGGCGGTCGCCGCTGTCGACCAGTATCAGGCGGCGCTGGAAACCACCAAAATCAATCTCGCTTATACCCAGGTGCGCGCGCCTATTTCCGGCCGTATCGGTATTTCCTCGGTGACGCCGGGTGCGCTGGTTACCGCCAGCCAGACCGATGCGCTGGCCACTATCCGCGCGCTGGACCCCATCTATGTCGATCTCACGCAGTCCAGCAGCCAACTGCTCAGGTTGCGCAAACTGCAGGCGTCCTTAAAACGTGACGATGTCACACCGGTCGCCATCAAGCTTGAAGACGGCACGCCTTATGCGCATGACGGCAAACTGGAACTGACGGAAGTGTCGGTGGATGAGTCTACCGGCTCAGTTACGCTGCGCGCCGTATTCCCTAACCCGGAGCATGAATTGCTGCCGGGCATGTACGTTCACGCCAGAGTCGATAACGGCGTCGATCCGAAAGGCATTCTGGCACCGCAGCAGGGCATCACCCGCAATGCCAAAGGTGAAGCCACTGCGTTGGTGGTGAATGCGCAAAACAAGGTCGAGCAGCGCACGGTCACCACCGAACGGGTGATCGGCAGCAACTGGTTGGTCAGCAAAGGGCTGAACGACGGCGATCGTCTGATCGTCGAAGGCACCAATAAGGTGGCCGCCGGCGTCGAAGTCAACGCGGTCGAAGTGCCGAAACAGACGGCGACCGGCACGGCTAACGGTGGGGAGCAGTAATTATGGCGCAGTTCTTTATTCGGCGGCCGGTGTTTGCCTGGGTGATCGCGATCATCATCATGCTGTGTGGCCTGATGTCGATCAATTCGCTGCCCATTTCGCAATACCCGGACGTCTCTCCACCGCAGATCGCCATTTCGGCTACCTATCCGGGCGCCGATGCGGAAACCCTGGAAAACAGCGTGACGCAGGTCATTGAGCAGCAGCTCACCGGCCTGGACGGCCTGCTGTATTTCTCGTCGACCAGCAGTTCCGACGGTTCGGTGAGCATCAACGTCACCTTCGATCAGGGTACCGATCCGGACATCGCCCAGGTACAGGTGCAAAACAAGGTGCAGCAGGCGGAAAGCCGCTTGCCGTCCGAGGTCACCTCGCAAGGGGTAACGGTCAAGAAATCGCAGAGCAGCTTTTTGCTGATCGTCGGTCTGTACGATGAGACCGATAAAGCGACGATGGCAGACATCGCCGACTATCTGGTCAGTAACCTGCAAGACCCGCTGTCGCGCATTAACGGCGTGGGCGACGTGCAGGTGTTCGGCTCGGAATACGCCATGCGCATTTGGCTGAACCCGACCAAACTGGCGTCTTATTCGCTGATGCCGTCCGATGTGGAGACGGCGATTGAGGCGCAGAACACCCAGGTTTCTGCGGGTAAGGTCGGCGATCTGCCGGCCGTCGCCGATCAGCAACTGACCGCCACGGTCAAGGCGCAATCGCGGCTGCAAACGCCGGAGCAATTTCGCAATATCATCCTGAAAAGCGACAGCAGCGGGGCCCTGGTTCGCCTGGGCGATGTGGCGCGGGTTGAGCTGGGCAACGAGGATTACTCTTCCAGCGCACGCCTGAACGGTCACCCTGCGGCGGGTATCGCGGTCAAGCTGGCCGCAGGGGCCAATGCGCTCAACACCGCCAAGCTGGTCAAGGCCAAGGTGGGGGAATACCAGTCATCCATGCCTGACGGCTACAAGGTCGCCTACCCGAAAGACAGCACCGACTTTATCAATATCTCGATTGAAGAAGTGGTGAAGACGCTGTTCGAAGCGGTGGTGCTGGTGGTGATCGTGATGTTCATCTTCCTGCAGAACCTGCGTACGACGCTGATCCCGACCATTACCGTGCCGGTGGTGCTGCTCGGCACCTTTGGCGTGCTGGCGGTGTTCGGTTATTCGATCAACACCCTGACGCTGTTTGGCATGGTACTGGCCATCGGGCTGTTGGTGGATGACGCCATCGTGGTGGTAGAGAACGTCGAGCGCGTGATGCGCGAAGAAAAACTGCCGCCGCGCGAAGCGACGGAAAAGTCGATGAAAGAGATCACCGGCGCGTTGGTGGGCATTGCGATGGTGCTGTCTGCGGTGTTCCTGCCGATGGCGTTCTTCGGCGGATCCACCGGGGTTATCTATCGCCAATTCTCCGTCACTATCGTCTCTTCCATGGCGCTTTCGGTGATCATGGCGCTGACGCTGGCACCGGCACTGTGCGCCACGTTGCTGAAACCCGCGCATGAGGAACTGACCGACAAAGGCCTGCTGGGCAAATTCAACCGGGGTTATGACCGGCTGCAGGCGAAGTATGCCGACAAGGTCGGCAGGGTGGTCCACCGCCCAATGCGTTATCTGCTGATGTATGGTCTGTTGCTGATCGCGGCCGCCGTCATGTATATGCGCCTGCCGACCGGCTTCCTGCCTAACGAAGATCAGGGGATGGTGATGGTGCAATATACGCTGCCGGCCGGCGCTACCGACGCTCGTACCTCGGTGGTCAGCGACGAGGTGAAGGATTACTTCCTCAACAATGAGAAGGCCAACGTCAACAGCATTTTTACCATCAACGGCTTTGGTTTTAGCGGCAGCGGCCAGAACGCCGGCATGGCCTTCGTCAGCCTCAAGGACTGGAGCCTGCGCAGCGGCAGCGAGAACACCGCCGACGCGATTGCCAAACGCGCCATGGGGCACTTCGCCGGCATTCGCGATGCTCAGGTGTTTTCGATGAGCCCGCCGTCGATCGACGGCTTTGGCCAGTCCAACGGGTTCACCTTCGAGTTGCAGGCCAAAGGCGCAACGACCCGTGCGGAGTTGCAAGCGATGCGTGACCAGATTATTGCCGCCGCCGGCAAAAATTCGGGCCTGATCGCCGTGCGCGCCAACACCTTGCCGGACACCCCGCAGCTGCAGGTGGATATCGATAATGACAAGCTGCAAGCGTTGGGCCTGAGCGCCGGCGACGTCAGCAGCACCCTCACCAGTTCTTTCGGCAGCACCTATGTTAACGACTTTATCGACCGTAACCGGGTGAAGAAGGTCTATATGCAGGGGGATGTGGAGTTCCGTTCAAAACCGGAGGATCTGGATAAGTGGTTTGTGCGCGGCAGCTCAACCAGCACCAGTTCAGGCACGACCACGACCAGCATGACGCCGTTTTCGGCCTTTGCCTCATCGCACTGGATCTACGGGCCGGAAAACCTGTCGCGTTATAACGGGCTTTCGTCGTTCGAAATCACCGGCGAAGGCGCTCCGGGCACCAGCTCCGGCACCGCGATGGATGAAATGGAAAAACTGGCGGCGAAGTTCTCCGCGGGCAGCAGCTACTCCTGGAGCGGACTGTCTTATCAGGAGCGCCTGACCAGCGGCCAGGCGGGATCCTTGTATGCCATCGCGCTCTTGGTGGTGTTCCTGTGCCTGGCGGCGTTGTACGAGAGCTGGTCTATCCCGTTCGCGGTCATGATGGTGGTGCCGATGGGCGTGGTGGGTTCGCTGTTGGCGGTCACGCTGCGCGGTCTGGAAAACGATATCTACTTCCAGGTGGCGCTGTTGACCATTATTGGCCTGTCGGCCAAGAACGCCATTCTGATCGTGGAGTTTGCCGAAGAGAAGTACCAGCACGGAGAAACGCTGATCGCCTCGGCGGTCGAAGCATCCCGTATGCGCTTGCGGCCGATTCTGATGACGTCGCTGGCATTTACCGCCGGGGTGTTGCCGCTGGCAATCTCCACCGGTGCCGGCGCCAACAGCCGCATAGCCATTGGCACCGGGATTATCGGCGGCACCCTTACCGCGACGCTATTGGCGATCTTCTTTGTTCCTTTGTTCTACGTTTTGGTACGCCGGGTATTTGCACGTAAACCGGTCGCCGCCAAACAGGTAGAAAGCACCACGCCACAGGCAGGAGAATAATGTGCTGCAACGTTTGATAACTCTGACATTCCCCCTGTTACTGGCAGGCTGTATTTCACTGGATCCGGACTACCAGCGGCCGCAGGCGCCGGTGCCGGAAAATCTGCCGCAAGGTGCCGCCTATGCCACGCCGAGCGGTAAGCTTTCGCTGAGCTATCCGGATATCCCGTGGCGCGATTATGTGGTGGATGCCCGGCTGCGGCAGGTGGTGGCGATGGGGCTGAGCAGCAGCCGTGATCTGCGTGAAGCGATCGCCAACATTGAGTCGGCGCGAGCGTTATACGGCGAACAACGTTCCGAACTGTTCCCAACCATCAACGCAGGGGTGGACGGCACGCGTTCACGCTCTTTGACCGGCAACGGCAATGCGACCGCGATCAGCCAGAGCTACGAAGCCAGCGCCGGCACCAGTTCGTTTGAGTTGGATCTGTTCGGTAAAAACCGCAGCCTGTCGCGCGCAAAATTCGAGACCTATCTGGCGGAGTCCGAGGCGGCAAAAAGTACGCGCCTGACGCTGATCGCCGATATCGTCACCGACTGGGTGAACGTGGCGGCGGAACGCAGCCTGTTGGCGGCCGCCAAAGACACGATGGAAAGCGCCAGGCTGTCGCTGGAGGTGACGCGTAAAAACCAGCAAAACGGCATTTTGTCGATGGTGGATGTGGCTTCGGCGGACACGGTTTATCAGCAGGCGCGTTCGGACGTCGCCAGCTATACCACCAGCGCCGCGCAGGCAAAAAACGCGCTGGATCTGGTGGTGGGGCAAAGCGTGCCCGAAAGCCTGTTGCCGAACGGGATCGAGGCGCTGTCCGGCATCATGAAAGACATGCCGGCCAATGTGTCGTCGCAAGTGCTGCTGAACCGGCCGGACGTCCTGGAAGCCGAGCATAATCTTAAGTCGGCCAATGCCAGCATCGGCTCCGCGCGCGCGGCGTTCTTCCCGTCGATCAGCCTGACCGCCAGCGGCGGCGTGGGCAGCGGGGAGCTGTCGTCCCTGTTCAGCAAGGGTGCCGGCGTCTGGTCCTTTGCGCCAAGCATCAGTCTGCCGATTTTCACCGGCGGCTATAACACCTCGCAGCTCAACTACACCAAGGCGCAAAAGGATCTGTACGTCGCCACCTATGAGAAAGCGGTGCAGACGGCATTCCAGGAAACGGCCGATGCGCTGGCGCGCAAAGGCACCATTGGGGAGCAACTGGCGGCGCAAACCGGCTACGTGGCTGCCTCGCGGGAATATTACCGCCTGGCTGAACTGCGTTATCGGCACGGCGTGGATACCTACCTGAACATGCTGGACGCGCAGCGGACGCTGTACACCGCTCGCCAATCGTTGATCAGCGCGCAGCAAACCGAGTACCAGAACCTGATTACGCTGTATAAGGTTCTGGGGGGCGGCATTACGGCAGAGAAGCAGGGGGATAGCGTGGTCGCCAATAGCACGACCCTGACCCGTTAACTTTACTCGCAATCAAAAAACCTATTACGCAGGGGGATGTTATCACCCTGCATTTTTTATATTTATCCGGTGAGAGAAATGTAAAGAAAAGGAAAATAACCCCGACCCGCAGAACTCGATACAATAAGAAAGGTCAGAGAAATATCGCTTCTTTCCCGCGGCCAAATATATTGAGGTTGAAATGGACAGTGATATTCAGCAACAAGTGATTTCCGTTATCGACAGATATAACACGCCCGGATTTCTTAAAAAGGGCATCGCCGTCACTCTGAATACCGAGATAAACAAAGAGCTTAACCTGACCTTGCCGATGGCCGAGACGCTGATGCGCGGCTACTTCGACACCTTCAACATAGACAACAGCAGTTACAATCACGATCTGTATTTTCGGCAAGAAGCAAAGTCGGGGATATTATTCTCCGCGTCGCCTCGCCGCGTGAATGACTGGGATCTGGAAATGGACAGGATCCGGCCGCTGTATGTTTACATGCTGGTACGTTCCGCCCGGGCCAAGCGCTGGCTTTATGATATCCATTTTCTGATTGAACAATTAAAATGATGCGAAACAGGTACGGATTATTTTCTGTTTCCTGACGCTAAATTAACGCCAGCGGAAAAGAGAACTTCTTATGAATACCCTATGGCTTTCAAGTTGGCCGCTCTAGCACATCCATGTGCTCGCGGCATTCGTACATCCCTGTACATCACTGCCAGGCACCCAGCTCGTTCATCCGCAGGAGCTTACTCCGGTAAGTGACTGGGGTGAACGCGTGCAGGTAACAACGCTGCAGCTTGAAAGACGACGGGTATAGAGGCAGCATCAGAATAGATGCCTTGTGCTGTGCTGTTGGCCCGCATGTCCGATTGCGGGCCTTTTTTGCGACGGGTTTATTGTTCCAACACCTCGGCAAATTTCGCCAGCCACTGCGGATGCGCCGGCCAGGCTGGGGCGGTCACCAGATTGCCGTCGACGTGGGCCTGATCGATACCAATATCCGCATAATGCCCGCCGGCTAACTGCACTTCAGGGGCGCAGGCCGGGTAGGCGCTGCAGGTGCGGCCTTTCAACACATTGGCGGCGGCCAGCAGTTGCGGGCCGTGGCACACGGCGGCTATCGGTTTGCGTGCGGCGTCAAACGCCTGCACCAACTTGATCACCTGCGGGTTGAGGCGCAGGTACTCGGGCGCTCTGCCGCCGGGGATCAGCAGGGCGTCATAATCCTCCTCCCGCGCGGCGGCAAAATCGGCATTCAGGATAAAGCGGTGGCCGGGTTTTTCACTGTAGGTCTGCGCACCGTCAAAATCATGGATCGCCGTCATGATGTAGTCGCCTTTGGCCTTATCGGGGCAGACGGCATCCACCTGGTGACCAATCATCTGCAATGCCTGAAAAGGCACCATGGTTTCGTAATCTTCGGCATAGTCGCCGACCAGCATCAGGATCTTTTTCTTGCTCATGAGGAAGTTCTCCGGAGGGGAAAGGATCCCTAACATATAGCTTATGCGGGCAGGGTACGCGAACCAGAATCAAGACAGCGACTTGTCTTTTCTTCGATACCCTGTCGATACGCCTGGAGAACGCCCCGTAGTGACAGGTAATATTTTACTCGCACCATGAAAACAACTTTACGGGTATTGATTAAGGCATTTTTGATGAAATAATTTTTTCAATAAGATAAATAAATTAAATCTAACAGCATAATCATATTGTTAGTATGGTTATTCTTAATACAGGATAGTTATATCCTTCAGGTTGCTTGCATATGCCTACTGGTATCCTATATTAAAGTTTCTGCTGGGAATAGGTTTGTGGCGTGTTAATTTTTCGCGGTACGTCCGTGTAAAAACAACGTCCAGCCATTGCAATACATTATTATTAACCTGCTAACAATGTATATTACGTGCATGTATTAGCGGGTATGAGTATGCCAAGCCATATTTATCGATGCGTAACGGGTTCATAGAACACCCCGTAGATAAATATTGTCAATTTATCTGTGTATGATACCACCAGGAAGAGTCATGCTAAATATCAGCAATGATATTGGCTCGTTTATTCGTGCTTGCAGGTATTTAATACAGATTTGGGTGTTTTTTAGATAATTTTAAACTCAGGAGTTTTATTTCGCAGCTAAATATAACTTAACGATATCGTTGCTTACTCGGTAGGCAACGAGGAGGCGTTTATCATGAGTGCAAATCAATCTAATTTATCAGACTCTCACTATGGTTATGACTTCGTCGTGGCCACTTCTCAGGCCAGTATTAACGGAACGATGAAAGAGTATTTATATAATTCCGTTTTTCCCACGGTAAGGATGTATTGGAATCAAGATGATCAAGGCCAACCGGTAGCGATATCCCGAGATGAACTCTTGCAGCAAACTCAGGGGACCGATCCGCTAACCGTGCCAAGTTGGAATCAGGGCGACCCCATGACACCTGAAATAGAAAATATTAATAACAGCAATTTCTATTTTGCCTTCGAGGCTGCTATAGGCATCCCTGCCGACATAGAGCCTAATGCCATTCCCGATATCGTTACGTTGCAACCCACCAGCCAGTCGGTCATTTTCAATCTGATTTGCGCGCAGTTTACGGTCGTGACCTGCAACTTTGGCCGACATGGCCTGACCAGTTTTTTCAGCGCCACACAGCCTACCGATTCGCCCTGGCTTTTTACCTCCATCGTTTCATTAAAACAAATTACGGATAATGCCGATCTGCCGCCGGACGTTCAGGAACAGCTTAACAATCTGGGGCCGGATGCTTTCAGCGTACAGCAGCTGTTTTTTGATTTAGATAACGCAGCGCTGGAGTCAACGCCAACCATCAGTGGCGTTACACCAGGCACACCGGCCTACACGGTATTGTCCGAAGTGTTTTTAGGGGCCTATTTCACGGCAATGAAAGCCAATGCCCAACCCGTGTTGAATTACTCTATCGTACAGAACACGCCCGACAACAATCCGTCGACCCTCAAGTTGACTAAAATGGAACTTGAGGTCAGCCCCTATACACCGATCAGTACCAGCACTAATGATTTAAATACGCTTAATTACCTGTGTGAAGTCAATGGTAACAGCCTTCCACCTGCGGTGCCTTTCTCCTGGAACTGGATCGAACCTGCTGAAGAGTCCAGTTTTGACGGCGTTATTGCAATAAACAGAAATACCTTCGCTGATTATTTTAAAAGTCAGCTATCCAATTACGTATCAGCAAACTGTTATAAAGCCTGGGTGAGAGTTTGGCTTTCCGGCTTTCTTGATACGACGATCAATTACAGTTGGTCAATGACTCCTTATCAAACGCCGACCGTGAATATTCCGGCAACGGGGAATACTATTTTAACCTATTCCTACAGCTCCTCAGACAATGATGAAGCAGGGCTGGGCGGCGACATGGGCGAGATGACATTGGGTACGACGTACAACGCCACCGTTACCTTTACCGGCAATACCATTGTCGTCGAGCAAAAATTTGTCGTTTCGGTCTATATTCGATCCCTGCAGTCCTCGGAGAGCTGGAACGCAATAAACAAGACCATTACGGACACCTATACATTGGCTATCGACCAGGAAGGGCATTTATCCGCCAGTCTGATTTCAGTACCTGTTGATAATTCCGATGCTACGCCAAGCACCAACTGGTTTATTGAAATCTTTACCGGCCTTAATGATCTGGTGGGCGATATTGCCGACTGGGCCAGCGATTTTTCTCAGACGGGGTTTCACAGCATGCCGTTAAACGTCGCCCAACGTTTCGTTTTCCCTGGAGGCAAAACATTTACCTTCAAAGACGTAGTTTTCTCTAACAATCAGGACCTGGTTTCACATATTTCTTATGTTCAACCCGGGCTGACAGCCAAGTCGATTAAGCCGGCTAAATTCTAAGAAGGTAAATAATATGACTACGCCAAAAGTAGAAGTCTCGGTAGAGTTGATGAAAAATTACAAACAGACGTTACTGATGTCGCCGGAGAAGCAGTTTGAAGCTCTCCAAACCCGCAGTGGCAACTCGCTGTTGTTTTCAGTGGGTTCGGACGGCGCGTTTTACGCCACCGAAGAGTCGATAAAACATGATACCGGTTGGGAAAAACACAATATCAGCGCCGGGCAGATTGCGCAGAGTTTTCCCGGGCAGAGTAACATTGTTTGTAAAATGTTTGATGCAGGGCAAAGCGTGGTTGATGGCACTGTTGGCCTGGCGATGGTGCTTAATGACGGCGTAAACGATCATTTGTTTCTGAACCTGGGCAATTCCAATGCCGATACCGATTGGTTAAAAAAACCGGTGTGGGTTCAGTATCCGTTCGATAACCCGGCAAAGAACATCACCATTGCCGGCGTTTATCTGAGCGAGACCCTTAACAACAAACAATATATCGTTGTCGATATATTAAGGGATCCCAGCAGCGCTGAACATCTGATTTCCCGCTATTACATCAACACCCAGGGTACGCCCGCCTGGATGCCGCACGATGTGTCGATAGATTTGGAGGCCGGCAGCTACAGTAGCTGTTTGGGGCGCCAGTATTTGTCCGGTAGCCCTCACCAGCCGACAATCGATGGGCTGTATACTGCCGGACAGGTCGACGGCAACCCGCAGTTGATTTTCCAGCCGCTGTACAATGTATTCAACCCCGATATACCGGCGCTTTCGGCCCGTTTATTGCTCCCCGGCAACCTGATCGCCGACAGCATTGCCTCTTGCCGTAAACCCAATATGTCCAGCGATCTGTATGTTTGCAGCAACGGTGGGCTTTACTGCTTTGCGAGTGATAATCAGACGGATGGCGCCATTGGCGTTTTACTGGCGCAAAGCAGCCTATTTAACGGCGTGAGAAAAATGTACGCTGCGCAATCCAACAATATGTCCGTTGTCTGGGGATTGAATGGCAACGACGAGATTTTTTACCTTCGTTGCCCATTGGGCCAAGAGCTGGCATCGCCTTCAGCATGGAGCTATCCATTGCCGATCGTCACGGCGGTCGATCAGTTCTCGCCTTATCTGAACCGGGTGGACGACGGCAATACCTTCTTTACGGTAGCGGGCAATCTGTTGAATAAATGGGTGAAATCGACCGACAATACGCTGTGGACGTCACAGAGTATTACGCTGCCTTCGCCGGACAGTAAAGATACCCAAAAGTACAGTTCCTATACCACCCGGATCCAGGTCAGCGATGAGAATAACCAACCGCTGGCAGGGGAAAGGGTATCCATCAGCGCCGGATCCAGAGTCGGCGTCTATATCAATCATTTGTATTATATTGTTGATGCCGCCGGCATTCAGATAAATACCGATGAGTTTGGCAGCATAACCGTAATCGAATGGATAAACGGCCTGACCGGGACCCGATTGAGCGTATTGCCCGCCAATGGGCCAGCCACGTTGGTGGACCCGATGGACAAACCGATGCGGAAAATTGCGCAACTTAATAGCGTCGACAGCCTGAAGCAGGCCACCATTACCCATGCTGACGGCTCGTCCAGCCCCTTGATCGGTGCCGGTGTCTCCAATGCGGAGCTGCAAAGCGTTGCCACATCAAATAGTCAGTTAGGCGAGGTTTACGGCACGTTGGGCGCTGCCGCCTTGCAGAAAACGGCATTGGCGCAAATGTCGCCCGCATCGTCCGCATTGAGCGTTGATGGGATAGATGCCCTGTGGGTCGACATCGGTGACCTTTTCAGTTGGTTGGCGTCGGGTGTGGAAGCCGTTATTCAAATCATTGAGGATGCCGCAAGCAAAACGTGGAACTTCATTGCCAGGATTGCCGGGAAGGTCTACGCGGCGGTACTGGACGCCGCTGAAAAAGTGGTTGAGGCTGCGGTTTGGGTCTTTAACGCCATCAAAACGGCGATTACGGATTTGATCCAGTTCCTGGAGTTCCTGTTCGAATTCAAAGATATCCTTGTCACCCATCGCGTGATGAAAAACGTGTTTACCCAATGGGTGAAGCAGAGCGTGAACAGCTTGAGTGGCCTCAAGACGGAAGTGTCTGCGGTTTTTCTCGCGTTGCAAAATGATATCAATAGATGGGCGGACATTCCGGGGTTTGACCAAACGCCGGCAGGCACCAGTGCCTTAAATCCGCCGTTGAATGGGCAAAACAGCGCGCCGGCTCAGCTCGGTATACACCATTATCAAGGCAATATGTCGAGCGCGAGTTCGACATTCAGCCCCCCTTCGGTGGACCAGGCGATTTTTCAGGACCTGCTTAACTTGCTGGACAGCGAAGAGGCCACGTTAGTGGGTGCCTATAACGCGATCCAAACGGATATTATCGGCCAGTTCGATACGTTGTCGGTGACTCAGATCATTCAGAAATTCACCGCGATTATTGTTGATACCCTACTGCAAACCACAGAGAACATTCTGCTTGCTGCTATCGATGTGTTTGTTCAACTGGCCGAGGGTTTTCTGAGCTTACTGGACGAGCCTCTTGATATCCCGGTGATTTCCTGGCTCTACAAAGAATTGACCGGCGACGAACTTTCCTTCCTCGATCTGTTTTGTTTTATCGCCGCCATCCCGGCCACCCTGGTCTGTAAAATCACCCTTGGCGCCACTCCCTTTCCGCAAGGGGATGCATTCACTCAAGGATTACTGGAGGCCGAAGATTTTGAGCAGGTTCGCCAACAGTTCTTCACGCTGGCGTCCTCTTCGCTGCCAGGTGCCAACCGATATCGCGCGGGTGAAACGCCGGTCCTGGATGGTGCGCGTCTGAAAGTGTTTGGGCTGGTCTCCGCTTTCTTTGCATTAGCAGGCAGCGTAGGGCTGGTGGTGGTCCTTTCACTGCAACGCGTCGCTGAGGAAGGCGATGGCAGTTTCGCGGGGAGTTGGCCAAAAACGTTGGCTCTGGTGGGTGCGATTGCCAATGTGTCTTATGTTTCCCCCAATCTGGCGACGCTGATCAATGCGCAGACCGCCACTTGGTGGCAGCAAATGAACAATACGCTGACCGGGATAAGTATTGTCAAAGGATTCGTTAACATCCCGCTTGCGACGCTGCCAACGGGGCATCTGGCCACTACGATATCTGCCGGCGTGGAGTCGGTGATCAATCTGGTCTGGAACGTGCCGGTTATCATGAATATTGTTGAAAACCATGACAAATGGAATACCAGCTATCAATCATTGATCCCGGAGTCTATCGCAAACTTTGCCTTTAATTTCGGCGGCATACTCGAGTTTCCTATCGCCGTGACCAAGGATCCTCGGGCCAAACTGATCGAAAGCGTGATTCAATACGCGCTGATGGTCGGGTACGGCGGCATGTCGGTGATCGCCGGTGGCATCAACGAATCCTCACATTGAACCGAACTGGCGCAGCGCAATCGGCTTTGCCCGGTTGCGCTGGCGTCGTCGGTGGCGTGTGCTGGGCGCGAATGAATCTGTGAAGAAGAAACGCTGTTCGCCCGAAGCGAAGATCGGCACTGGAAAGGTTTAAGGCAGAGGGAGAAGGGAAATATCCCGGCCCGCAAAGCAGGCCGGGCAGTACAACGTATTAACCAGGGTAAATGCCACGCTCTTTACGTGCGGTCAGGATACGCTCACAGGCGACGATATAAGCCGCTGTGCGCAGGCTGCACGTTTTCTCTTCGGCCTTGTTCCAGACGTGAACCATAGCGTCGGTCATGATCTTGTCCATACGCTCGTTGATTTCGCTCTCGCTCCAGAAGTAGCTGGCCATATCCTGCACCCATTCGAAGTAACTGACGGTCACGCCGCCGGCGTTACAGATAACGTCAGGCACTACGGTAATGTTGCGTGAACGCAGCACGTCGTCCGCATCCGGATAGGTTGGGCCGTTAGCGCCTTCCAGCACCAGCTTGGCGCTCAGGATTTCTGCGCGCTGGCGGGTGATCTGGCCTTCCAGCGCCGCTGGGATCAGGATATCCATGTCAACCGACCAGAAGGCTTCGCTTTCGATCTCTTTGGCGCCAGGGAAGCCCGCGATTTGCTTGTTCTTGGTCTGCCATTCGGTCAGCGCGGCCAGATCGATGCCGTCCGGGTTGAACAGGGTGGCCGAGTGGTCCTGAATCACCACTACGCGGGCACCGACGCCAACGAACAGGCGAGCGGCTTCGCTGCCTACGTTACCAAAGCCCTGTACCGCGACTTTAGCGCCTTCAATTTCAACGCCAAGACGCTTGGCCACTTCGCTGCCGGTGACGAACACGCCGCGACCGGTGGCTTTTTCACGGCCCAGAGAACCGCCAAGGTGAATAGGTTTGCCGGTGACCACGCCGGTGATAGTGGTGCCGTGGTTCATGGAGTAGGTGTCCATCATCCAGGCCATGACTTTCGAGTTGGTGCCGACGTCCGGCGCAGGGATATCTTTCTGCGGCCCGATGATAAAACCGATTTCGCTGGTGTAGCGGCGGGTCAGTCGCTCCAGCTCGCCTTCAGACAGTTTGAAAGGATCGACGCGGATACCGCCTTTGGCACCGCCGTAAGGCAGGTTGACCGCCGCACATTTGATGGTCATCCATGCTGACAACGCCATGACTTCATCGAGATCAACATCCGGATGGTAACGGATGCCGCCTTTACCCGGGCCGCGCGACAGGTTGTGCTGAACGCGGAAACCTTCGAAGTGGCGGATAGAACCGTCGTCCATCTGCAGGGGGATATCGACAATCAGCGCACGCTTGGGATGACGGAGGGTATCAACCCAACGAGACAGGTCACCGAGGTAAGGTGCAACGCGGTCGATTTGTTGCAAGTAGGTGGACCAGGCCGTTGTGCTGCTTTCTGAAGCGTAGGATAGCTTTTCCATAACCAACCTTTTTTTATCTAGGTATTTATTTTGTTTAACCGTGGATTACTAAGTGCATAACACTTTTGCGACGCTAAATTTACCATTAAACCTGCCGGTTGTTAGCCCCCCCTGATCGGGCTGCAGGCCGGTTTCCAATGGGTTTTGACGGGTAAAAATGAATAGTTAATTACTTTTGTCGGGAGGTTACGTGGGGTATTCATGCTTTATGCACAAAAAACGCATAAATTTTGCCTTTATCTATTTGTCAGAAGCTTGAATGTGATCAAAAAGTTTCATTTTATTTAACCACCATGTTGACAATGCCGTTTCCTGACGACGGCGGGGAATCCCTGTTAAAACGGCCTGATATTGTGTTTTTCTTAAACGAAACCAGCTTCAACTGGCTGATATATCGAAAATCTTACGCCGTTAACGGACTGTTCACGCAAAATGTGGGCTACAGCACAGTCCGTACCGTCGTTTTATGACCTGTGGCGATATTCACTTTCCGTTAACAAAATGGCTGGTGGCATATTGCCGCTTCAGGCTCAACATGTGCCATTACCGCAGCGGTGAACCAAGGGAAGGCGGCCGCTCTCCCGCTCGGCATTACACGGCAAGTAAGGTATGCTAAGCGGCTGTCCAGATGATGAGAATCGGCCATTATCATCATGCTTATCGTTACGGAGAAACAGCCCAGTGCTGAAACCCACGCCTCAACTTGAATTATTGCAGTCGGTCGCCGACGGTATCGCAGCCCTGTTTTTCCCTAATGTGGAAGTAGTGATACACGATCTGTCGACCAACAAAGTCGCCTACCTCGCCAATAATCTGTCGAAACGCAAACCGGGTGACGATGCCGGCCTGGACGATTTTGATATCAACAGCGGCGCGCCGGTCACCGGCCCTTACGAGAAGCTCAACTGGGATGGCAAAAAAATGCGCTCGGTGAGCATTCCCGCGCGCGATGAACAGGGCAATCCGAGCTATCTGCTGTGCATTAACCTGAGCACCAGCATCTTTGAGGACGCCAGAAACGCGCTGGACATGTTCTTGTCGGTGACGCGTTTGCAGCCACAGCCGCAGCAGCTGTTCAAGGATGACTGGCAAGAAAAGATCAATACCTTCCTGCATGAGTGGCTCCGCCTTCAGAACACCTCGCTGGCATCATTGAGCCGTGAGCAAAAAAAGCGATTGGTGATCGATCTCTATAATGAAGGCGCATTCAAGGCCAAAAGCGCCGCCGATTATATCGCCAACGTGTTATCCCTTGGGCGCGCGACGGTCTACAAATACCTGAAAGAGCTAAAAAAAGGCGAGGGCGCCGCCTAAGCCCATTTCAGAGCGGCCAACGGCACGGCTAAAGGGTCTTGCGGAGTCTATGCCTGTCAGCCTGTTGCCAGTGATTTCGGCTTTGTTCGCGGTGTTGGCCAGCGTGTTTATCGCCCCGATAGCAGGCCACTTTGATCGTCATTATGTTGCCGTGGTTCATGACCTGCTCCATGATCGCGGCGATTAGGTAGTCCGTATCGACCTAAACTGGCACAAAAATATCCAACTCTTCTTAGCGCTACACTATTCGCTACTTCCCAGCCAGGAACGTTTCTAGGAATAACTGATGTTCTGTTCTCTACACGAGTACGATGCCGTTTTTGTCCTAACCCTACATTAATGGATTTGATTTTCTCATAATCTTGTGATCTAAGAGCCGGAAAAATAAAAAATATGGTATTTTTGTTTTTTTGAATTATAGTTTTCATCGCCTTTATTAAAGTCTGGTTTATATATGACAAGAATGTTGATCAGACTAATCATTGCTTTATCCATGACAAGCAATGCATGCTTTTCTAATAACAGTTATGTTATTGGTTTCGGTATTCCCCAAAAATATGCAGATTCTTTAAACAGGGTTAGGGCGAATTTTAGGTCACTCAATTAACATTATCTGTGGCCTTCATAAAATTAGTGGGAAATATCACGCTATAACAATAATTTTTAATGCCATTGCACAGTGTTATGAGGTTAACATGAAATCAACCGGTAGAGTAGAGTATGAATCGTTTGACATTCCCATAGGGATGTCACCAGATGAGGAGCTTTTAAAAGGAATAAGTTACGTTAGGGAAGGACTATTTAATAGGCAACTATCAGATGATGAAACCATTTACAAGTTTTTTAATCATACGGCTTACAGACGTAGGTGCATCCTGTTTTTTGACCAAAAGAAAGAGGTCGCTGGTTACCTTTGTTTGCAGTCTTATAATCTAAGTGGTCAGGGAATTAATATATTAAGATGTCAAACAGCCTTGAAAAAGCATATAAGAGGGAAAACAGGGATAGTGAGGCATATATTGACTTACTTGTTTTCTGAAAAAAGAATATACACGCAAAAATCATATGCAATGTATTACATGATAAACCCTGCCTCCTACTCTCTCGCTATGAAATTTTCCAAGAATGAATTTTGGCCTAGTTATGGTTATGATGGTAATGCAGCAGGGATTGAATGGTATCGAAAAACCCTCTCTGGGATAGACAGGGATATCATAGAGAGAGAGGGCGTGTTTATTCACAAAAGTAAAGATGGATATGTCATTGAAAAAGCACTCCCACCAAAAAACAAACATGTAGATTTTTTCCTAAGTAAAAATCCAGGCTACATAAACGGTGATGGGCTTGTCGTGATCGGAAAGATAACATTCCTCATCATATTTAGGTATGCATTTAGATTCTTAACAAGAAAGAAACCGAAAAAATAAAGGCACCGACAATACTGATGAACACCCCACTAACAATCGCCCGTGGAATATGGTTGCACTGTACAACCATTATGACGCCGCCGCCTAAAGCCGTCTGTATTTGCGGCCTATCAGGGATGCCTCGCGCCATCTGGTGCGTGAGCCGGGTTTTATGGGCAGCACTTTGGCGGGGACTAACTTGCCACCGTCCTCCGTGCATTTTCCTTCAGGATGTCAACCAGGGCCATAAAGGCCGGCGAACCGTGGCGACGGTGAGGATAATAAAGATGATACCCCTGAAAATACGGGCACCATTCAGCGAGGATTTCTGTCAGTTGCCCGTTTTGCAGATAAGGGGCGACCAGGTAATCGGGTAGGTAAGCAATGCCGATGCCCGCCAGCACGGCGTCTAACTGATGCAGGGTGCTGTTTGCCGTGAATTGTCCCTTAACTTTTACGCTGAACTGACGTTTGCCTTTTTCAAATTCCCAGGCATAAACGCCGCTGGTGGTTGAATGACGGATATTAATGCAGTTATGCCGGATAAGATCGTTAGGGGTTTGCGGGGCGGAATATTGCTGGAAATAAGCGGGCGTCGCCACAACGCATAATCGCCAGTCGCGGCTGATCCTTACCGCCACCATGTCCTTGTCAATAGACTCTCCCAGACGTATACCCGCATCAAAGCGCTCCTGGACGATATTGGTAAAGCCGTAATCGATACCGATTTCAATATTAATCTCAGGATATTTTTTTAGAAAATCTGCCAACACCGGCCGAATCAGGTATTGAACGGAATCATCGGCACCGGTCAAGCGAATCGTCCCGCTCGGTGTGTCCCTCATCGCCCCCAACTTTTCCAGCTCATCGTTTATCTGCTCGAATAAGGGCCCCAGGCTACGCATAAGCATTTCGCCTTCTTCGGTGGGGGCCACGCTGCGGGTGGTTCGGGTCAGCAACCGATACCCCAGTTTTTCCTCCAGCGTTTTGATCGTGTGGCTCAGAGCTGAAGGGGTGACGCCAATCTCTGCCGCCGCTTTGGTAAAGCTCCGCAATCTGGCAATGCACAGAAAGGCTTTAAGATCATCCATTTTGCTTCTCCTCTGGGACTGGATTCAGGTGTTGATTGAACGGGTGCCTGGGTGCGTATCATCTTACCCAAATGCAGGCTGAGGGAAAACCATTGATGAATTTTTCTCACAAAAGCGTAAAGATTTTTGGCATTAATTGTTCTAATCGTTGTTGTTATATTGACTGCGTCGACAGGCCCTTTAAATAAAACTTGAAGTCAGGCGTTTACATAAATGCCCCCCGTTCAGGTTTGATTTTTGATTCCCCGATTTACTGATACCAATACCGAAGAAATTGACTTCACTATTTCAACCGAGAGTAATCCGATGAAGAAAATAGCGTTATCCCTGGCCCTGCTGGTCAGTTCATTCACTTCTATGGCAGCCGATATGTCTAACGGCGCAAATAACTTTTACCGGAGCGATAAGGTAACGACGCAAAAGGTCACCTTTAACAATCAATTCAAAATGAAGGTTGTAGGGAACCTTTACATGCCCAAAAATCGGAAGCAGGGTACCCACTATCCCGCGATAGTCATCGGGCATCCAATGGGGGCGGTGAAAGAGCAGAGCTCGAACCTTTATGCGCAGAAACTCGCTGAGCAAGGTTTTGTCACCCTGGCTATCGATCAGTCTTTCTGGGGGGAAAGCGAGGGGCAACCCCGTAACGTCGTCGCGCCAGACCTCTATGCGGAAGCGTTCAGCGCAGCGGTTGACTACCTGAGAACCCAACCTTGGGTTGATAAAGAGCAGATTGGCGTACTGGGCATCTGCGGAAGCGGCAGCTTCGTCATCAGTGCCGCGAAAATCGACTCGCGCATCAAAGCCGTTGCGACGGTCAGTATGTATGATATGGGCGCGGCAGTGCGCAATGGACTGAAACATTCGCAAACGCTGGAGCAGAGAAAGCAGATGATCGCCGCCGCATCCGAACAGCGTGATGTGGAGTTCGCGGGCGGAAAAAACGAATACGTCAGTGGTACTGTGCATGAATTGACAGCGGACACGCCGGCTATTCAACGTGAGTTCTATGACTACTACCGCACGCCGCGCGGTGAATTCACCCCTAAAGGTTCGTCACCGGCGCTGACGACCCACCCGACGCTGACCAGTATCGTCAAGTTCCTGAACTTCTATCCGTTCAACGACATTGAGACGATCTCTCCTCGTCCGATGCTGTTCATCACGGGCTCTGAAGCCCACTCGCGTGAGTTCAGCGAAGAGGCCTATAAACTGGCCGGTCAACCGAAAGAACTGGTCATAGTGCCGGGTGCCGGCCATGTGGATCTGTACGACCGTACCGACCTGATCCCGTTCGCCAAGCTGGCTTCCTTCTTCCACAGCAATCTGAAGTAAGCGTTTCGTCTCCGCAACCCAGGCCGCGTTAGTCCGCGCGGCCTGTAACCTGAGCTTAACCGCGTGGAGAAAACGTCGACTATAAAAGGACAGGCCATGGAAAAGACTTCTATGCGAGTTAGCCAATATGCGGCACTGCTCTTTATGCTGTCGACAGTCGGCACATTACAAGCGGCCCAGGACAGTTCCAATGCTACCAGGCAGGTAAAAATGCATGATATTCGGCTAGCCATAGGTTCCACCTCTCTGACGGCAACGCTTGAGGATAATCCGACGGCGCGGAGCTTCGTCAAGCTGCTGCCACTCACCTTAACGCTGAAAGACTACGGTGAGGCGGAGAAAATCAGCGGTGCACTGCCACATCGCCTTTCGCAAGACGCGGCCCCCAGGTCTGATGCCGGCGCCACCGGGGATATTGCTTATTATGCCCCGTGGGGGAACATTGCTTTTTACCAAGGCCCAGGACCTGAAGCCGCAGGGGTTATCAAAATTGGCAAAATCACTTCAGGCCTTGAGGCCCTTAACCGACCGGGGATCGTGCGCGTCACAATCTCTCTCGGGAATTGAATCTGATGTGTATTTGACTGAGTTCATTCATCTTCATCGCCCATAATATACCCTGATGTTTAGCGGGGATATTTTTCATTTCGGAGTAACCCATGACCACCTCAACCCGATCCTCACCAGGAGGTTCTCTGGCGAGTGCCGTCGGCTCCATGGCGCTGTGCGTTGCGCTACTGATCGCCTCAGAGTTTATGCCGGTCAGCTTGCTGACGCCTATCGCCGGCGATCTGCATGCTACGCAGGGCATGGCCGGGCAGGCAATTTCCATCTCAGGTTTGTTCGCCGTGTTGGCCAGCCTGTTTATCGGGCCGATAGCAGGCCGCTTTGATCGCCGCTATGTACTGATGAGCATGACGGTGCTTATGCTGTTGTCACTCATTCTGATCGCTCTGGCACCCAGCTTTTCCTTGCTAATGGTCGCCCGCGCACTGCTGGGTTTGGCCGTGGGCGGTTTCTGGTCGTTGGCTACCGCCACGGTGATCCGCCTGGTTCCTGCGCACCGGGTCCCCAACGCGCTCGGCGCCATTTACATGGGTAATGCGGTCGCCACCGCGTTTGCAGCGCCGATTGGCGCTTATATGGGGGGGCACTTCGGATGGCGCTGGGTGTTTGCTAGCCTGGTTCCTCTGGTTTTGATCAACCTCGTCTGGCAGGCGAAAAGCCTGCCGTCGATGCCGCCACAGGCCAGCATTCCGCTCACACGCCTGTTCGGTTTGCTCAAACGCCGCTATGTCGCCATAGGTATGCTCGCGGTCATGCTGACCTTTGCCGGTGCCTTTGCCGCATTTACCTATTTCCGTCCTTTTCTGGAAGGCACGACCGGCGTTGACTCAAACAAACTCTCCTTGCTGTTGTTGGGCCTGGGGGCTGCCGGTTTCGCAGGCACGCATTTCGCCAGCGCCATGCTGCAGCGCAATCACCTGTATCGGCTGCTGGTTTGGTTGCCGGTCGGCCTGGCGGTGGTGACCCTCGGCATGGTCGGCGCGGGCCATGTCTTTACGGGCGTTGCGCTGATGATGGTCGGATGGGGCATGCTGAACGCGGCCATTCCGGTGTGCTGGTCTACCTGGCTTGCCAGAGAGATTAATGACGAACCGGAAAGCGGCGGCGGCCTGATGGTGGCATCCATTCAGTTAGCCATCATGCTGGGCGGGGCTGTCGGCGGGCATTTGCTGGATGCCATCGGCGTGGCCGCGCCGTTGATCGGCGGCGCAGTTTTACTGATGCTGGCGGCGGGAGTGATAGGAAGCGGACGCCGCCTGCAACGGCCAGAGCAGGGGTTTTGATTCGTACTCTTGAATTTTCGGTTCTCTCTGATATGGTTGTATTATACAACTTTATTGGAGAGGCCGTTATGATGCCCACCGCCGAGAGCCGTCTTTATTTGCAGCCTATCAGGGATGCGTCACGCCATCTGGTGCGCGAGCTGGGTTTTATGGGCAGCACTCTGGCAGGGACAGATTTGCCGCCTTCCGCCGTGCATGCGTTGATCGAAATCGGCGATCGGCAGGTTGATACCGCCGCGCAGCTGTGTACGGTGCTCAATCTGGAAAAATCCAGCGTCAGCCGCATGCTGAACAAGTTAATCAAGGCGGGGGAACTGGTTACGCAACCCAGCGAGCGCGACGCGCGGGAGAAAATTCTGCGGCTGACGGAACAAGGGCGGCAAACCTTGGCGGGGATTAATCGCTTTGCCGAACGGCAGGTGCTGAATGCGCTGGACACTCTGCCGGCGGCGGCCGGCGCCGGCATTGCCGCCGGTCTGCAAACCTATGCTGCCGCATTGCGCGCACACCGGGTCGGTGACGGGGCGTTGCCGGTACCTGAGGCAGAGATTGCCAGTGGTTACCGCCCCGGTTTTGTCGCCAGAACGCTGGAAATGCATATGCAGTATTATTCGCGGACGGTTGGGTTCGGCGCATTTTTTGAATCTACGGTAGGGGTGGCGTTGGCCGATCTCGCCGGGCGCCTGTCTCATCCGCTGAACGAGACCTGGTCTGCGCTCAGCGACGGCCGAATTGTCGGTTCGGTTTCCATCGACGGCGAGTCACTGGGCGATAATCGCGCCCATCTGCGCGCCTTTATCATCGATGACAGCCTGCGCGGCAGCGGCGTGGGCCGGAAATTGCTGAACCGGGCGGTGGCCTTTTGCGACGAACGCGGATTCCGTGAAACGCACCTGTGGACGTTCAAAGGGCTGGATGCGGCCCGGCATCTGTATGAAAGCGTCGGTTTTGTCCTTGCAGAAGAGCAGCAGGGTGAACAGTGGGGCCAACCGATGACCGAACAATTATTTATTCGTCCGCAGGGCTGAGCGCTTCAGCGCGGTGAGTTTCCCCCCAGGCACACATCATATCTATGACCGGGATCAGCGTGCGGCCACGCTCCGAGAGGCTGTATTCGACCTTGGGCGGGATCTGCGGATATTCCTTTCTGATGACGATGCCGTCTCTTTCCAGCTCTTTTAACGTCGAGCTTAGCGTTTTATAAGAAATGGTGCCGATGCAGCGCTGCAATTCGTTGAAGCGTAATACCGGTTTATATTGCGCCAACCAGTACATAATAATCATTTTGTATTTCCCGCTGATCACCGACAGCGTATAGCCATATCCGGTCTGTTCGAGGTCGATGCCCGTTGGGCTGCAGATATCTTCAACGTTCATTTGATACTTTCCTAAAGGTTAGTATATGTAGTCAGTGTGCGTATTTTACATTAATAAAGCATAGCATATGATGCCCCGGTGAACTCATTGAAAGGGGAAGTCTGAATGAAAACGCTGGTGGTGGTCGCTCATCCTGATATCGAAAATTCGATGATAAATAAAGCCTGGCTGACCGAGCTGAGGAAATATCCCGATCTTTATACCATTCATGAATTATATAAAGCCTATCCAGACTGGCGGTTCGATGTCGAAAAAGAGCAACAACTGATTGAACAACATGAAAAAATCGTTCTGCAGTTTCCGGTATTCTGGTTCAGTTCGCCGCCGCTCCTGAAGAAGTGGCTGGATGATGTACTGACCTATGGCTGGGCCTATGGTTCAAGCAGCGGTTATAAGATGAAAGATCGCAAGGTGGCACTGGCCGTCACGGCGGGGATCAGCGCGAAGGGGTACTCGCAGGAGGGCAGATATAAGTACTCACTGGATGAAATTTTGCGGCCTTTTGAAATCACGGTTAACTATGTGCGGGCAAAATACGGCTCATTCCATGCATTCTACGGCAAGGAAAATACCCCGGACGCCGAAGTTGAACCCTTAAATCATCATGATATTGAACGCAGCGCGTCAGAGTATCGAGCCTTTATCGCCAATCTGAACTAGCCCTGTGCCGCGCGCGCCGTATTAAATGGCGCGCGCGGTAGAGTTATTGATTATCGCTGCTATGCACGGTGAACCCCGAGCGGCCTGGCGCGATATGCTCTTTCAGGGACAGCTCGGGAATATGGTATTCCCCGGCATTTTGCCGCCGGAACGGAATAGGCGGGGTATCCCACAGGCTGTCCAAACGTTGCCCGAGTACCTCACAGGCCGTGGCAAATCGCGCCGGGTCTATCTTGTCGGTTCGGTAGATCACGAACGGCGGCAGTACGTCAAAACCGGGGTAATGCAAAATCCCATGCTGGATCGGGAATAAAATATCATCCATAGGTCCGTTGATACCCCGCGGGCCGTAATGCGTTTCCCAACCGCCGGCGGTGACCATCAGCATGGCGCGCTTGCCGGCCAGCGTGCCTTCACCATAACGATCGCCCCAGTGGGTATCGGAGTGTTCCCCCACGCCATAGGCGAAACCGTAGGCGTAAACCCGCTCAACCCAGCCTTTGAGGATCGCCGGCATCGAGAACCACCACAGCGGGAATTGCAGGATCACCGCATCGGCCCACAGCAGCTTTTGCTGTTCGAGTTCAATGTCTTTGCTTTGCAGCCCATCGGCAAATGCACGTTGGGAGTCGCGTACAGGATCGAACCGCTCGCCCGTTTGTGTTGCTGTGCTGTCATCCGCGTCCAGCACGGCTTTCCACTGCATGGCGTAAAGATCGGATACCTGGACGGTATGCCCGGCATCCTCCAACCGCTTGATTGAAAAATCCCTCAGCGAACCGTTCAGCGATTGCGGTTCTGGGTGTGCGTAGACCAGAAGAACATTCATGGTAGACCTCCGTTGCAAGATAAAAGCAGGGTAGGTTTTTGTCAGGTATAGTAGAAATGAATTTCTAATATTCCAGGTATTACCATGACTAATCTCAGACGGCTGGATCTCAATTTGCTGGTGACGCTGGATGCCTTGCTCGCCGAACATAATGTGACGCGAGCGGCGCAACGCCTTAATTTCTCGCAGCCCTCGGTTAGCGTGCATCTCGCCAAGCTGAGAGAGATTTTTGGCGACCCTCTGTTGCTGCCGGGGCCACGAGGCATGCGGCCGACCGCGCGTGCCGAGGCGTTACGCGAGCCTTTGCGGCAGGCGCTTGAGGCGCTGGAGCAAGCCGTGGCGCCCGCGAGCCCTTTTGATCCCGCCAGCGCCGGCAATACCTGGCGAGTGGCCGCCTCAGACTATGGTGAGTCGACCATCGTCTTGCCCGCCTTGATTGGCCTGCGTTCTGTGGCTCCGGGCACCCGGTTGGCGGTGTTTGAAGCCGTGCCCGCTCGCCTCGCCCGGCAGGCGGAGCAAGGGGAAATTGATCTTGCTTTTCATACTCATGAAGGGGCGCCAGAGAATCTGCGGCGGCGCCCCCTGTTTAGCGAACGTTACGTCCTGGCAGGCCGCACCGGTCATCCTCAACTGGCGGTAACCCCTACGTTGGAACAGTTCTGCCGGCTGGAGCACGTGGTGGTATCGCCGGACGGCGGGGGATTTTTCGGCAATACGGACAGCGTATTGTCGGAGGCTGGCCTGCAGCGCCGGGTGGTGCTCTCGGTTCCTCATTTCTTGTTCATCATGTCTGTTCTGGCCAGCTCCGATCTGGTGGCCATGCTGCCTTGGCGGCTGGTGCGCAATAACAGGGCGCTACAGGTGGTTGAAGCACCTATCGAGGTCCCCGGATTCGAGATGGCGATGCTGTGGCATGAACGGTCGCACCGCGATCCGGCGCATCAATGGCTGCGTGAGCATATCGTCGCGGCAGTGAGCTAGCGGATGCCAGCCGGCTTCTGGGTAAATCCAACTTTGAATATCAATAGCGCGTTGATATCAAAAAATAGCAGTGGCTACATAAAGCAAACAGATATGCCGCCACTGCTCTTTATCAAGCATGATGTTTATTTGCTGATAGTTTGTTGCAGGGCAAGAATGGACGAGGTTACGCCCGCGTCCACCGACATGGTTAAATCTTCCATTTCAAGCGATACCCAGTCGTTGTAACCCATCATGCGCACGACGGAGAAGAACTCTTTCCACCATTGCAGATCCTGCCCACAACCGACGGCTACGTAGTTCCAGGCCCGGTTGGCAACATCTTCCACCGGCTTGGTTTCCAGTAGCCCGTTAACATCAACCAGTCCTCGTTCCAGCCTGACATCCTTACCATGTACGTGATGGATGGCAGGGCCGAGGGCACGCGCCGCCGCGATGGGATCCGCCCCCATCCAGATCAGGTGACTGGGGTCGAGGTTCAGACCCACCATCGGGCCGACGGCATCACGTAGCCGGAACAGCGTTTCTGGGTTCCAAACCAGCATTGAGCTGAAGTTCTCCAAAGCAAATCGTTCGACACCGCTTTCCTTGGCCCGGCGTACAAGCCCTTGCCAATAGGGGATAGCCACCTCATTCCATTGGTAATCCAGGCAGTTTTTCAGCGTAGGTGGCCAACTGACGGTATAAGTGATCCAATTCGGGATCGTATCATGAGGACTCGCCGGCGGCAGACCGCTCATCATAACGATCTTTTTTACGCCCAGCAGGCCGGCAAGTTCCAGCGCTTTATCGGTGTCGCTTTTATGACGCTGCCCCAGTTCGCCAGGGTCTAGGGGATTGCCGGAAACATTAAGTGCAGCAATCTCCATGCCGCGACTGGCCAATGCCTGGAGCAGATACTGGCGTTTGGCAGGGTTGGCCAACAGTTCGTCGGTCTGCATATGCGGGGCGGAAGACCATCCCCCGGTGGTCATCTCGACACCGTGCACACCCAACTCCAGCAACCTGTCCAGCATTTGCTCAAAGGGCAGATGGCCAAGGCTGTCGGTACAGAATGAAAGTCTCATGGTTATTTCCTTATTCGTAGTTAACCCAGGTGGCGCCGTTATCGGCAGAACGAACACAGTTTTCAATCCAACGCACGCCTTCCAGCCCGGCGTTGATGTCCGGATAGATCAGCGAATCCAGCGTTTGCCGGTCGCCACGCTGGCTGGCGCTGATGGCGATAGCGAATTTGAGGTAGATGTTGGCCCAGGATTCTGCCAGCCCCTCGGTATGAAGAGCGCCGAGCCTTTCATCAGCCAGCGCGCTTTCATCCAGATACGGCATGCCATGATGCAGCGTTTGGTTGGGTTGCCCCTGGACCTCGTATTTCAATTCGCCGGGGTTGTAATCGCTCCATTCCAGGCTGGCCAGCGACCCCACGATGCGAATGCTTTGGCTGTCCATTGAGCCCGCATTGATAGACGATGCCCACATGCGGCCGACGGCTCCGTTTTCATAATGCATAAGCACCATGGCATTATCTTCAAGAGGGGCGCGGGAGGGGATGAAACTCTGCCGATCACATAACAGGGACTTGATTTTCATCTCGGGCAAAACCAACTGCGAAATGTAAAAGGTGTGGGTGGAAATATCGCCCAGCACAAAGGATGGGCCGGCAATTTTGGGGTCAATACGCCATTTCTGCGCGTCGCTGAACTTGTCCGCACTTTCGTTCGCGCTGAAACCATGGGTGTACTGCAGCTCAACCATGCGCACGTCGCCAATGTCGCCTTTGGCGATCATTGCCCGCATCTGCATCAGCAAAGGGTGGCCGGAGAACCCGTAGGTAACCCCGACGATGAGCCCTTTTTCTTCCGCCAACGCTTTGATTTCTTTCGCCTCCGCAGTGGTGAAGAACAAGGGTTTTTCACAGATAACGTGGATGCCGGCATTCAGTGCCGCCCGGGTAATTTCATAATGGGTTCCATTGGGCGTTGCGATGGTCACTACCTCAATACCATCGATTCTTTTGGCTTCTTCTGTCAGCAGTTGCTGGTAGTTGTCATAACAGCGTTCGGAAGGCACACCCAGATTGACGCCAAAATCACGCCCGCGTGCCGCGTCAATGTCAAAGGCGCAGGCAACAAGTTGATAGGCGGTGTTATCGCGTAGAGCGCCTGAACGATGCTTGTAACCGACCTGGCTGAGGCGGCCACCGCCGATCATGGCCCAACGCAGGGGGCGGGTAATACTTTTTTCACCGTTTAACATATTGATTCCTTGAATTATCATTATTGCACCCGGGTGCAGTGCAGGTTAAAAAAACGGACGTTTGATGCTTTTGGTGCGGGAGTTATTTCTGACTAATCTGTGCGAATTTTTGGAAATTTTCTTTGGTGACGATCTCGTAAGGCACCCAGTTATACGCCTCTGTTTTTTCGTGATCCAACATAGCCTTTGTCACTTTTACCGCACCTGTCGCCTGGGCTTTGGCATCCTGGAAAATGGTGACGGCCATTTCACCATTCTTGATGAATTGCAGGCCGTCGGGCGTACCATCAATACCGGCAACCAGAACACCGGTCTTTTTGGCCTGCTTTAGCGCCATGATTGCGCCAATGGCCATTTCATCGTTATTGGCGGCAATAGCGTCAATAGGCAGGCCGTTTAATAACCAACCGGACACCACATCAACAGCCTCGTTGCGCTGCCATTTTGCCGTTTGCTTTTCCACCACTTTCATTTCCTTGTATTTGGCGATGACAGCTTCCGCAGCCCGGGTTCTCTCGCGTGTTTCTTCGTTGGATAGGGCGCCCATGAGTATTGCCACATTACCTCGGTAGTTCATTTTTTTCGCCAGCGTTTCCATCTGGAGGGTGCCGCTTAATGCCGCATCCGAACCCACGTAAGCCGTTGCGCCTTCCAGCTTCACTTCCGGTTTACGGTTTACAAATATCAAGGGAATATTGGCGCGTCTGGCGGCGACGATCATCGACTTAACGCCTTGCGTATCTACAGGGTTGAGAATGATGGCGTCGACTCCTTGATTGATTAGGTCGTCGACTTGCTGTACCTGTAAAGCCACATCACCTTTGGCATCAGAAAATTGTCCTTTCAGTTTCTGCGCTTCCAGCTCCTGGGCCATTTGAGTCCGTAATATCGAAATAAAATTTAAATCGAAATTAGCCAGAGCTACGCCGACCTGGTTGGTTTTTGCTTGAGCGGTACACGCCAACATCGAGCTCAATAACATCAACAGCAGTCTTGTTTTTTTCATCGTAGTATCCTGTAAGGGAAGGTTGTTGTTATGGCAAAGCACAGTGAATGGCGCAGTCGCGTTCTGTTTTTTCACCACCCCTGCACCCGGGTGCAATCAGGGGTAAAAAAAAGCTGCGAATATCTTAGAACCATCCTGAACGGCGAGTTAAATTTCATACAGAGTCAACATTTGGTCAATAGAGCAAAAGCGGAAAGGGCGCGGTTTGTCACAAAACTGTTACTTTTTGCACCCGATTGCAAATAGCAATTGCAATCGGGTGCAAAAATAAAAACAATCGAGAAAGCCATGCTCAAATGCAGGATGCACCTTTCAACCTTCGGACACAGGTATATGACAAAAACAATGATAAAACGCCATAAAGCCACCGCCAGCGACGTTGCCCAAAAGGCGGGGGTATCGAAATGGACGGTATCGCGCGCTTTCATCCCCGGCGCTTCCATTTCGGAGCAGGCGCGTGAAAGCGTATTGGCTGCGGCCACAGAACTGGGCTATCGGCCCAATCTCCTGGCGCGCAGTTTGTCTCAAAAAAAGACCCACATTATTGGGGTGGCAATTGATGAGTTGAAAAACCCGCATTCGATGATGATGCTCGATGTGGTGACGAAACAACTGCAAGCACGGGGGTATATGGCACTTTTGCTTAACATTACCGCCGGGGAGAACTACCGGGCGGCAATGTCCATGGCCGACCAGTTGCAGGTAGATGGCATCTTGTTTCTGGGCACATCGCTGACGGAAGAATGGTCTGCGATCGCGAAAGACTTGCATCAGATCCCCCTGGTGCAAGTGTGCCGCAACACCGAAGGGAAACACATTGATATTGTTAACATTGACGGTTATCAGGCTGGTAGAGAGATCGCCAACCTGTTGATCGCTCAAGGGCATCAGCGATTTGGCTATATGAAAGGACCTGACACCCTCAGCAGCCATTTGCTGCGAATGGAAGGATACCGAGACACGCTGGTGGCTGCGGGTCTGCACCTGGATCAGGTATTAACCGCCGGACATTATGATCGGCAGTGCAGTTTTCAGCTGATGATCGATTACATGCATTCAACCCCAATTAACGAACAGGTCGATGCGCTATTTTGCGAAAACGATGTCCTCGCGTTGGGCGCTCTCGAAGCCTTAAGGCAAGATCCGTTAACCGCAATCGCCGTAGTGGGTTTTGACGATATCGACGAGGCCTGTGCGCCAGGCTGGGCGTTGACCAGTTACAGCCAGCGGCTTGATCGTCTTATCGCGGAAGCGCTGAATCGCCTTATCGATGAACGCGCCATGCCAGAAGGCGAGTGGCGTCAGGGAGAATTGCGCATAAGGGCGTCACACCTGAAAAAAGTGCTTACGCCAAGCTAAGGGTGGCCATTCAACACAGCGAACCGAGGCGCAGATTCGTAATCAGCACTTTCCGGCTTAAGGTCCGGGCACCGTCGCGGTATTCTGACGATAGCCTTTCTTGCCGCCGGAACATTTTCTATGAAACGCCATCTTCTGATACTGGTTGAACTTGCGCACGAACATCATGCCTGCCTCGAACAGGCTGGTTTTAGCGTCCATGCCGCCAGCTCTGTAGCGGCATGGACGGCGCAAAAGCCAAGGGTCGATGTACAGGCGGTACTGACCAACGGTTCCATTGGGCTCAGCGCAAACGAGATATCCGCGCTGCCGGCGCTTGAAATCATCTGCGCACTCGGTGCGGGCTACGAAAATATCGACCTTACGGCCGCACAGGCGCGGGGTATTGTCGTGACGCATGGCCCTGGCACCAATGATGCCTCGGTTGCCGACCACGCGTTAACGTTGCTGATGGCGATTGCCCGCGGGATCCCGCAGGCCGATGCAGCCGTTCGCCGGGGGGAATGGAAGCAAGCACGGCAACCGCGCCCGATGGTTTTCGGCAAAAAACTGGGGATCCTCGGCCTCGGTAATATCGGCATGCAGATTGCCCAGCGCGGGGCCAAGGGTTTTGAGATGCCCGTGGCTTACCACAACCGCCAGCCGCGTAACGGCACGCCTTATCACTATTGTGCAAGCCCGGTTGCCCTGGCCGAATGGGCCGATTTTATGGTGATCGCAACCCCTGGCGGCAGGCAAACCAGCCACATTGTTAACGCGGAGGTGCTTGACGCTCTGGGCCCAAACGGCTTTTTGATCAACATTGCGCGCGGTAGCGTGGTGGATACCCCGGCGCTTATCAACGCCCTGCAACGTCAACGCATCGCCGGTGCGGCTCTTGATGTGGTAGAGGGCGAACCAGCCGTACCGCCGGAACTTGCGCGGTTGACCAACGTTATTTTAACGCCGCATATCGCCGGGCGCTCTCCCGAGGCCATCGCCGCAACGGTTCAGCTGGTTATTGATAATCTGTCGGCACATTTCCTGGCAGAACCGTTGCTTACGCAGGTGACTCTGGGTGACAATGTCACTTAATGAGGGCCATGCGTGTTAATTTGCGGCATCTAAACGACGTATTTTGGTGAAATCTGCAGGCCAAAAATGGCTGAAAGAGCAAAAGGTGACGTGTTGAATACTAATTATTGACGCATTCTGTAAGCCCAAGTATGCCAACTTTTATCAGATTTCACGTAGCGCGATCAAAAAGAAGAGGGCAAATGACACATTCTGCGGCCGCGAAGATCATCACTCTATACGAACAGCATGCCGAAGCCTGGAAAAGGTTGCGGACAACCGATCTGTTTGAACGCCCCTGGTTGGACAGATTTCTGAATTTGGTACCGACAAATACAAGGCTTCTGGATATCGGTTGCGGTAATGGAACGCCGATCGCCGAATATTTCATTCGACAAGGTTTTGGCGTACTGGGGATTGATAGCTCAGGATCAATGATCGACTCATGCTTGAAGACATTTCCGCATCAGCAGTGGCGAGTGGCAGATATGCGAGAATTGGCACTGGATGAAACCTTTGGCGGGCTGATTGCCTGGGACAGTTTTTTTCATCTTACTCGTAATGACCAACGTCAGATGTTCAACGTTTTCCGCAAGCATGCTGGCAGCAAAGCAGCATTGATGTTTACCAGTGGCACAAGTGATGGCGAAGCGATTGGCACATTTGAAGGCGAGGCATTGTATCATTCGAGCCTGGCGCCGGCAGAGTATCGGAAGTTGCTGCATGAAAATGGCTTTCGCGTTGTGAAGATGGTTTTCGAAGATCCTGAATGCGGAGGAAGAACAGTATGGCTAGCGCAAAGCACGATCTGAGGCGAGATGCGGGTAAGGTCATGACGAAGGCCAAAACCTCAGAATCTACGTATCCTTACCTAGGTGCGCATAATGTATATTATGTTAAATTACATTAATGGATACGCACCGGGCTATCCCTTTAGACTCTAACTCTCCTCACCTTCAGTCTCTGCCAGCTTCTTTCGCAGAATTTGCTTAGGCACATCATTGCCTATGTCTCAGTTTAAACATTCCGTTCTCAATCATCGATCGCCGTGCCCTGGTGAAAACGCATCTGCCAACGACCACCGTTTTCTGGCGACAATAGCAACAATCGACGAACGCTCTGTACGACGAACAACCTTGCCACCTGCATCACATTGAAAACTTTTATGCGACGCCTTCGGCAATCATCGCCAGATTGAACCCTTCGGTGAAAATATGCGGATGGTCAGTTTCCATTTTCCAGCGCGGCAACTGTTTACCGTTTTTGTCATAGTGTTGTCCAAGCAACTGGTTTCTTCAAAATCGTCATGCAGTAATTCGTCAACGATATTTGCATTGTTACGCGTCGCCTGCAGATGGAGCTGGGCCTCCAGTGATTGAAGCACGGGCATGAAACCGGTGGAATCGGTCAAAAGGCCCTTCTTTTTTGATCGCGCTACGTGAAATCTGAAATTAACTGGCTGCCATAACCTTGCAGATTTCGCCAAAACGCACCGTTAATTCCCCCTAAATCAGCCGATACCTCGGCACTTCCTCACTGTAACTATTGGCATTCTTTAATGCCCTGGGTTTTTCGCCGTAGCTCGCAGAATTCTGACGGCTTTTGGCCAGCTTCTCCCCATAAAGTATGCCAAAAGCCTCAAGGGCGATTTCAACGTGTTCAGGTGAAATACCAGAATATCATCCGCGTCATTCACTTGGTTATCTAGCCTGCTATTTAACATAATTTAGTGACATTGTCACTAAATGCTCTTATTGGCCCCCTGGCTCCTGCGGGTTAAATCCAACCATTGGGCACGAACCCAGCCCCATTCCCTGTGCAGCCAGCATCAACGTCATTGCTGCGAGTGATGCAGAGCGCACAGCTTCATCGCGCTGAAGGATCAAATCATTTGGCGCCGGGGGCTGATCCTGGTACCAGCCTGGCATGCGCGGGCCCTTGTTCAAGAGGCAACGGCTCGCCATGCCAGGCTAGTTCCGAAAAATCAGCTCGCCTTCAGAGCCTGTTCAACGCTGGTTGCCAGCGGGGTCGTCGGGCGGCCGATAAGCCTGGATAATGTACCACCTGCATCGAATAGCGCACCCTGCGAAGCGCCCACATCCCAAGATGCGATCGCATCGGCGAGCCCTGCCGGCAGGCCAAAGCTATGCAGTGCCGCCGCATACTCGGCTTCAGGAAGGTTATGGTAAGCGATGTCCTTGCCCGTCTGGCGGGATACCTCGTCTGCCAGATCTTTCAGTGTCCATGCAGTGTCGCCCGCCAATTCGTAGGTCACATTCACGTGGCCGGCACTGCTCAAAATCGCCACTGCCGCTTCTGCGAAATCTTCACGGCTGGCCGATGAAATCCGGCCTTCACCGGCGCTTCCTATAAAAGCGCCATTGGCCAGTGCTGCGCCAACGGAACCGGTGTAGTTTTCGGTGTACCAACCGTTGCGCATGATCGTGTAGGAAAGGCCGGAGGCCTTAATCGCGGTCTCCGTTGCAAGATGTTCACCGGCCAGGTTCAAAGGCGAGACGTCTGCATGGAGCAGGCTTGTGTAGACAATGTGTTTCACGCCTGCTTTCTTCGCGGCGGCGATCACATTGGCGTGCTGGGCGACGCGTTGGCCGACTTCACTTGAAGAGATCAGCAAAAGGCTGTCGATACCGGCCAGTGCAGCGTCGAGCGTGTCAGGCTGCGCATAGTCGGCAGCACGTACGCTAACCCCTAGCGATTGCGCCTTTTCCGGGGTGCGTACCAAAGCAACGATGTCGCTGGCCGCCACTTTCTGTTTAAGCTTATCAATAACGATACGGCCTAACTGACCTGTGGCGCCGGTGATGGCAATAGTCATGGCATAACTCCTTGAAATTTGATTGTGCGGTTAATCACGACTCGACTATAGACCAGATACTAACTTATAGTAAGTACGTACAAAAAGGTAAGTGATGCATGATTTCACCTGTCCAAAGAGGCCCCATGACCAACTCCGTAGTTGAACCTTTATCCGAAAAAATGTTGCGCGGCGACGTAATGGCCGCGGCCTGTCCTTCACGCGAAATCTTGAGCCATCTTACCAGCCGCTGGGGGGTACTTATTCTGATCGCGTTGCTGCCCGGGACACTGAGGTTCAGTGAAATTCGCCGCAGGATCGGAGGAGTCAGCGAGCGAATGCTGGCTCAAACTCTGCAGTTATTAGAGAAAGACGGCATGATTAACCGCTATGACTACAACATCGTCCCGCTACGCGTAGAATACACGCTCACGCCACTTGGAAAAGAAGCTGCGGCCAAAGTTCGGGATTTAGCGGACTGGATCGAGAACAATTTGGCGGCACTAACACTGGCGCACAATAGCCCTGATGCCGTTGCCTGATAGGGTTTGGGGCCGATAATTTTCAGCCTTCGGCTCCAGGTCTCGAAGAGCAATCTTTGCCCTTCGAGGTCTGGTCACGGGATAACGCCCTCTCACGGGCGATAACGTTTCGCCGGCTGAGAATTGCTGAAGCCTTTGGCCAGTGCCCAACGCGCCTGTTCGAAGGCTTCCCAGGTTGCGGCCTCCGGCACCGGCGGGATGGTCACCAGCTCCTTGCGGTCGAATCCGATCAATGCGGCATCCACCAGCTCCTCGACTTCCATCACATCCGGCACCTGGCTGATATCCCCACCTGCCCGCTCGTAAATTTCAGTGCGCGTGGCGGCCGGCAATACAGCTTGTACGTAGACGCCTTTTGATGACACTTCGGCGGACAGGCTTTGCGATAACGTCAACACATAGGATTTGGTGGCGGCGTAAATCCCCGGTGCATATTCGGGTAAAAGCGCCAAAACGGAGGCGATATTAACGATAGCACCCTGTCCGCGTGCGACCATTCCAGCAATGGCGGCGGAGGCAAGCAAGGTTGGCGCAAGAACATTAAGGCGCAGAAGCTGGTACAGCTCGGCCGGATCTGCCGTCGTGAATCCCCCGTTCATGGCGGCCCCGGCGTTATTCACCAAAATATCAATCGCTGGCTCGGCTCGCAGCCGCTGTAAAACAGGTTCAAGCTCGGCGCCATCAATCAGATCGGCCGTAATCACCTCAATGTTAACGCCGTGCGCATCACGCAACTCAGCCGCTAATGCGTTGAGACGATCCGTTGCGCGTGCAACAAGAACCAGATCGTGGCCACGAGCGGCCAGGCGGCGCGCATAGACAGCGCCAATGCCGCTTGAAGCGCCAGTAATAAGTGCAGTTGTCATCGTTATTTTCCTGATGGGTATTAGCCGCGGGCTTTCAAATGTAGCATGGAGTAATGTTCGTAGTGGCCGACCCCATTCTTCACAATGGGGTCTTCCGCTGTAATGGCCGCGATATCCTGTTCATCGGTAATTTGGTAGAGCGAGACGCCATAGCCACCCTTCTCATCAATCACCGGGCCATGGGCCACGATCAGGCCTTGGGCAAGCAGCTCGTTCAAAAAGTCAGCGTGCTGCTGCATCCATTTTTGTTCGTCGGCAGACATCGTGGTCAGGAAGTTAGCTCGCGGCGGTATAAATTTGCACAGGTAATATTTCATGGTCAGTCCCTCATTGAAGTCATTTAAATTTCATTTAAACGTCGCAGACATTATTTCTGTTATGCAGACTTCACGCTTTTCAGAATTTCACCTTCAAAGATTTTTGGCATGTGGTGCTGAAGGAACAGGATTATTCTGCTCATTTTCCCCACAGGATTGCTGAATTTCGGTTTCTTCGCCGTTATCAGGCCGGAAATGGTTTTGATCACCGCATCAGGCGCTTCGGCTTCATCAATGCCCTTCTGCGTTGCGGCCATGGCCTGCTTGCGATAGGTGCTGTAGTCGGCAATGTCACGGCCTTCTGCGGAAATGGCATTGTGGGCCAGGTTGGTTTTAAACCACATCGGCTCGACCATGCTGACTTTGATATTGAATTGATCCAGCTCGAAGCGCAGAGATTTGAAATAGCCCTGAACGGCGTGTTTGGAAGCCGTGTAATAAGACAGGTTTGGTGGGCCGATCAGGCCAACAATAGAACTGACCGTAATGATTTGCCCCTGCTTTTGCGCTCTGAAATAAGGCAGCAAGGCATTGGTCAGCTTCACCGTGCCCCAGAAGTTGGTTTCAAATTGTTGTCTGCCCAGCTCAATCGGCGTTTCTTCGGCAAGGCCCGTCACCATATAACCGGCATTATTGACCAGTACATCCAACTGTTTAGTGAACTGGAATAATTCGTAAACAAACGAAGTAATTGAGCTGTCGTCGTCAATATTCAACTTCAGCAGCTTGAACGGGACTTTAGCCGCATATTTTTCGGGTTCACGGCTGGTGCCGATAACGGTAAAGCCCTGCTGGTGAAGGCTGTTGGCGAGCATCAACCCAAACCCCGATGATGCACCTGTAATTAAGACGGTCTTTTTCATAGTGATCTGTTCCAAAAGGCGGTGTGGTTTCACATTCCGCAGGGCAATAGAGATATCAGTGATGGATAAATGTGCCGCTGGCACGTACCGGCACCGCCAGGTCGCAGTGATGACCCGCTTTAAGTTAGTATCGTTTTAGTAGTTAGTCAATACTAAAATGATAGTTAAAAAGGAGTCGGCTGAGGCAAGCCTGCGTGATAGTATCGTTTCAGTAGTTAGTGAGGTGAAAATTATGAGCACAAATTCCTATTCTGAAAACATCTGTCCCATCGCACGCAGCGTAGCTTTTCTTGCCGATGCCTGGACGATGCTGATCCTGCGTGATGCCAATTCCGGGATGACGCGCTTCGACCAGTTCCGCAAAAGCCTGGGGATTGCCCCCACCATGCTGACCAAACGGCTGGCGATGTTGACCGAAGAGAATCTGCTTGAGAAGCGGCAGTATTCGGAGCGCCCGCTGCGCGAGGAGTATATTTTGACGGAGGCAGGCCGCGACTTTCTGCCGGTGCTTATCATGATTGGCGCCTGGGGGAGAAAGCACCGTGGCGAAGGCAAGTTGCTCCGCCTGCTGGATGCCGAGGCGGGAACTGACATCAACGCTATAGCGATTGATACCGTCACCGGGGCAGAAATTGGCACACGCGCAATCCAGATGGTGCTCCCGGAATGATAGCCTGCGAGGCTGGCAAAATTCTTTATTGAACGAACGGTGACACGAGGGATTCGGCATGTGTGCCACAGAAAAACACATGATTGTTGTAGGCGCGGGAATCATGGGTGCTTCGATAGCCTATCACCTGGCCAGCCGCGGAATAAAAGTGACCGTTATCGATAAAAACCACCCGGCGTCTGGGGCCACCGGCAGCTCTTTTGGCTGGATACACACTACGGTGAGTGATGATGCGCCAGATGCATTGCTTCGCCGAGCCTCTGTGGCGGACTGGCATCGATTGGAAAAAGAGATCCCGGAACTTTGGGTTAACTGGACGGGGGCGCTCAGTTACGACGATTTTTCACTGGAGAGCCAGGCCGACGATAGCTTGCTTCGGCAACCGGGCATATCCCGGCTTGAACCCGCGCTGAATAACCCTCCGCAACGGGCTTATTATGCACAGCAAGAGGGGGCCGTTGATCCTATAGACGCCACCCGTGTCCTGCTGGATAAAGCCTGTAGCCTCGGGGCCACGCTCAAAACCCAGACGGCGGTAATCGGGTTTACCCGAGAGGGAAACAAAATTACCGGCATCGAGACGCCAGAGGGCGTATTGAAGGCGGATTGCCTCATCCTGGCTTGCGGAACGGGCATATCGCCCCTGCTCGATGCCATTGGTACCCCGCTGCCGATCATGGCCTCGCCGGCCATTTTATTGCGGTACGGCGCGACAGGTCACGTAGTTAATACCCTGATTTCAGGCCACGATATAGAAGTCCGCCATACCCGCAGCGGGGATATTTTAGCCGCCGAAGATTATCCGGCAACAGGCGGAATCGATGACATCGCCTCTGACACGTTGGCGGCGATGAAAATCGCCTTAAAAGGCACAGAGTCGGCGCAATTGCTTAGCCAATCGGTAGGGCTGCGGCCTGTGCCGGAAGATGGATGCCCGGTCATCGGATTCATGGGGGATGCAACAGGCGTTTACGTGGCGGTGATGCATCCGGCAGTGACCTGCGCAGCCACCTTGGGGAGAATGATAAGTGAGGAGTTGGTCACCGGTAAGACGCTGGACATGCTTGAAAGCTATCGGCCGGCGCGTTTTTTCTCTGGCCAAGGCGGCACTTTAGCGGTTCACAATGTAGCCAAGCACAGCCCTATTCGTGCAGGCGGCGCGCCGCCGCTGAAGCGTTATCTAACGCGGTGGCAAATACCGCCTGTTGATCCGGAGTAAACTGCCTGAGGAACAGCTCGGCCACCGTGGCCTGATAAATGGCCCACATCCGTTTGCGCAACTCTTTCCCTTTCGCTGTGATGCTCACAAACGCCGCCCGACCGTCCTCGGCCGAACGAATGCGGCTCACCAATCCCTCTTTTTCCAGCCGGTCGACCAACCGGGTCAGGTTATAGCGTTCGATCACCAGTACATCCGCCAGCTCATGCATTCTGCGTGAACCTTGCGGGTGGCTCTCCAGTCCCCACAGCGTGTCATACCAGGCGTATGGCGGTAGCCCCGCCTGCGACAAACGCTGCTCAATTTCGCGGATCATCAGCCGATGAGATCGCACATAAGAAAACCACAGATCGGGTTCACCTGAAGACATGATGCATTTTCCTTCCAGATACGATTGCATTTGCAATTGTATTTTACACTGATAGTATGCTCGTCGCCATTGTTGCAATTGCAATTGATAATAAGTCTTGCTCAGTCATGGGATGGATTGACGCAGGTAACCCAAACCCGGCTCACCGAGCCGGCTAATCGCACTTGGAGAATTGTCATGAACTCACCTGATGTCGACTCGCAGGAAACCAACGAGTGGCTGGCAGCAATGGACGCCGTTCATACGGCCGAAGGCCGCACGCGCACCCACTATCTGATCGATCAATTGCTCGATCAGGATGTCATCCGGCACGGCGACTTGCATGGCCGGGTCACCACCCCTTACCTCAACAGCATTTCCAGAGAACGGCAGCCGGTTTACCCTGGCAACCTCGAGTTGGAACAGCGATTGAGCGCCTATGTGCGCTGGAACGCGATGGTCATGGTATTGCGCGCCGGGAAACATTCCAATGTCGGAGGACACATTGCCACTTATGCCTCCGCCGCCGTGCTATATGAAGTTGGGTTTAATCACTTCTTCCGCGGCCGCACCGACAGCTTCGATGGCGATATGATCTACATTCAGGGCCATTCGGCGCCGGGCATTTACGGCCGCGCCTATCTGGAAGGCCGCGTCAGCGAAGCGCAGTTGGACAATTTCCGCCGGGAAGCCGATCGCGATGGTCTGTCCTCCTACCCGCATCCCCGTTTGATGCCTGACTTCTGGCAATTTCCAACGGTTTCCATGGGGCTCGGGCCGCTCACTGCCGCCTACCAGGCACGCTTTATGCGCTATCTGGAATATCGCGGGTTAAAAAACCCTCAGGGTCGCAAAGTCTGGGCCTTCCTGGGCGATGGCGAGATGGATCAACCGGAATCTCTGGCCGCGATCGCACTTGGCGGGCGTGAGAAATTGGATAATCTGATCTTTGTCGTCAACTGCAACCTCCAGCGGTTGGATGGCCCGGTGCGCGGCAACAGCAAGATTGTCCAGGAGCTGGAAGCCACCTTCCGCGCAGCCGGCTGGCAGGTAATCAAAGTGATGTGGGGCGGTGGCTGGGATGCGTTGCTGGAACGCGACCAAAGCGGCCTGCTGCGTCAGCGCATGATGGAATGCGTCGACGGCGATTATCAGACCTTTAAATCGCAAAGCGGTGCTTACGTGCGTGAACACTTCTTCGGCAAATACCCGCAATTGCTGCAACTGGTGGCAGACATGACGGACGAAGAGATCTGGGCACTGACCCGCGGTGGCCACGATCCGGAAAAAGTTTACGCGGCTTATGCGCAAGCCAGCAGCCACAGTGGGCAACCGACAGTGATCCTGGCTAAAACCGTTAAGGGATTTGGCATGGGTGAAGCGGGAGAAGGCCAAAACATTAACCACCAGTTGAAAAAAATGAGCGCCGACGCAGTACGTGCCTTCCGCGATCGCTTCGCACTGCCGGTCAGCGACGCTCAACTGGAGGAAATGCCTTACCTGAAACCCGCGCCAGACAGCGAGGAAGCGCGCTATTTCGCTGCCCGTCGCAGCCAAATGGGCGGATATGTGCCTGCGCGCATTACCACGGCAGAAACGCTGCCGATCCCGCCGTTGAGCGCATTTTCAGCCCTGTTGAAAGACAGTGGCGAACGCGGCGCTTCGACTACCATGGCCTTTGTTCGCATCCTCAGCACACTGCTGAAAGATCCGCAGTTGAGTGAGCGAGTAGTACCGATCGTCCCGGATGAATCACGCACCTTTGGCATGGAAGGCCTGTTCCGCCAGATTGGCATCCACTCTTACCTTGGCCAACTGTATACTCCGCAGGATGCGGGCCAGCTCAGCTACTACAAAGAAGCGAAAGAGGGGCAAATCCTGCAGGAAGGTATTAATGAATCCGGAGCCATCGCCTCTTGGATCGCCGCCGGCACCGCGTACAGCAACCATGGCCTGACCACCATTCCGTTTTATATCTTTTACTCCATGTTCGGATTGCAGCGCGTCGGCGATCTGGCTTGGGCCGCCGCCGATGCTCGCACGCGCGGTTTCCTGCTGGGTGCCACATCGGGCCGCACGACACTGATGGGCGAAGGTCTGCAGCACGATGACGGCCACAGTCACGTCCTCTCATCCGTGATCCCCTCTTGTATATCTTACGATCCCACCTTCCCCTATGAACTGGCGACCATTGTGCAAAATGGCCTCCAACGCATGTATGCAGAACAGCAGGATATTTATTACTACATCACTTTGCTCAATGAAAATTACCCGCAACCTGAGATGCCGGCAGGCGCCGAAGCCGGGATCTTGCAAGGCATGTATCTGTTCCAATCCGCACCGGCAGACCACCAGCCACAGGTGCAATTAATGGGCAGCGGCGCCATTTTGCGTGAGGTGATCGCCGCCGCCCGGTTACTGGCCGATGACTTTTCCATCGCCAGCGAGATATGGAGCGCCACCAGCCTGACCGAACTGCGCCGCGAGGGAATGAAAACCGAGCGTTGGAACCTGCTGCATCCTGAACAACCGGGTCGCACCAGCTATGTCGCTCAATGCCTGAAAGGCCACGTTGGTCCATTGGTGGTCGCGACGGATTACATGAAAATCGTCGCCGACCAAATCCGCCCCTATGTTCAGGATCGCCGTTTCGTGGCACTGGGTACTGACGGCTTTGGCCGCTCGGACACCCGAGAATCGCTGCGGCGCTGCTTCGAGGTGGATCGCTATTTCATCGCAGTGGCGGCGCTTAAAGCCTTGGCCGATGAGGGCAAAATCACGCTGACGCTGGTCAGCCAGGCCCTGCAACGCTATGGCATCGACAGCGATAAGCCGGATCCGGCCTATGTCTGATCCCTATTCATAACGATGAGTGACAGATTTGCCACCTTAGGATCACAGGGAATCAAGATGCCAGAAATAAGACATGCCGTGGTGCCGGACATCGGCGACGATCAGCCAATCCCGCTGGTCGAGATACTGGTTGCCGTGGGGGATTACATTGCGCTGAACCAGGGGTTGATTACCCTGGAATCCGACAAGGCGACGCTGGAGATCCCCGCCACCTTCAGTGGCCGCGTCACCGAGCTGCTGATCAAGCCGAATGACAGGTTGTCGGCTGGTAGCCCGATCGCCGCCATTGAGGTCGAAGAGGATACGCCAAACGAGCCGCTGCCGGTGAAAGTTGCCGTATCAGCGCCCTCACCCGTGCCGGCCATGCCCGTTGCCATCAGCGAACCGACAGCGCCGGCCCGCTCGGGTACTGCAGCTTATGCCAGTCCGCTGGTGTACCGTTTGGCTCGCGAGCTTGGAGTGGGCCTGCAGCGGTTAACCGGCAGCGCCCGACAGGGGCGAATTACCCGCAATGACGTTATGCAACATGTCAGATCCGTTCTGACCGCTCAACCTCAGGCCACGTCAACACGCGCAGCGGTGTTGCTGCCGTGGCCTGAGGTCGATTTCAGCCGGTTCGGTGAAACCGAACGCCAGCCGCTAACGAGGATCCAAACGATGTCGGCCGCTAACCTGAGCCGAAACTGGGCGTTGATCCCGCATGTAACGCACCATGATCACGTCGATATTACCGAGTTGGAAGCGCTGCGGGCAACGCTGAACCGTGAAAACGGCCCGGAAGGCGTGAAAATTACCCTGCTGGCATTTCTGCTCAAAGCCAGCTCCGTCGCGTTAAGGACGTTTCCTCAGTTCAATGCTTCGCTGGATATCGACGGCGAGCAGTTGATTATGAAGAAGTACCTGCACATTGGTTTTGCCGTGGAAACGCCACAGGGATTGGTGGTGCCGGTAGTGCGCAACGTCGATGAAAAAAGCGTGACTCAGTTGGCGCACGAGATCGCCGCATTGAGCAAAAAGGCGCGTGAAGGCGTATTGATAGCCTCAGAGATGAGCGGCGGCTGCTTCACGTTGTCCTCACTGGGGGGCATTGGCGGGTTGGCGTTTACCCCGATCATCAATGCGCCGGAGGTCGCGATACTGGGGATCTCGACCGCGTGTTGGCAACCGGTGTGGGACGATCGGGAGTTTATTCCCCGTCTGCTGTTGCCGTTGTCGCTGAGCTACGACCACCGGGTGATTGACGGCGCCCTCGCCGCTCGTTTTAGCGTTTATCTGACCGGTCTGTTGGCCGATATCCGCCGTCTGTTACTCTGAGCCATTACCCTGCACCGGGCCATTTCCGCTGCAGGGTGTTTTCGGCAACCGCACAAACGCGACTGATCTAACAACTCATGTCGTGATTAACTCGCTATACTCTGGGCTGGTTTGACTGCCCGCTCTCCAGATAATGTAAATGCCGAAAGGAAAGTAAACGCCAGCGCAATGCCGCCAAGTATCATATAAGTATGGTTAAATCCAATGCGGTCATATAAATTCCCGGCCATTGACGACAAGAAAATAGACATCAACTGTTTGGAGAATTGAAACCCGACCAGGTAAATAGTGGCCGACAGTCTGGTGTCAAAAGTATTGGATATATATTTAAATACGCCGATCAACAAAAATGGCACTTCAAACGCATGCAGCATTTTCAGGATAATGACTTCCACCACAGAATCGGCAATGGAAGAACCCAGAATGCGGATTGACATAATCATGCCGGCCACCAGCAAGGCATTTTTCGCGCCAATTCGGTTAATAATCCATGGGGATAAGAACATGATTAGCGCATTGGCGGCCTCCCCCCCGGTAGTGACGAAACCGAAGATCAGGTTTCCTTCTTCCGGCGTGGCAAAGAACGATTTGAAAAAGTTGGCGAACTGTTGGTCGAACACATCGTAGATGCAAGCTACGCCAATGACATACAGGACCAATAGCCAGAATTTACGTTGTTTAAACAGGTCAAAGACCAAGTGCATGCTGAACTGCGATGAGTTAGCGCCGAGTGCATTCATCACGGTAACGGTGTTGCTGTTTTCAGTTTTCGCCATCAGTAACAGCACAGCCAGGATGATGGCCGCACCCGACCCCATCCAGAAAACGATGTCGGGGTTGATGCTGAATAATATCCCTGCCGTAGATGCGCAAATTCCCCAACCAAAACAACCAAACATTCTGGCTTTACCGTATTCAAACGCACTCTGGCGGCTGATTCTTTCCACATAAGCTTCAATGGCACCAGCACCGGAATTAAAGACAAAACCGATATAGACCCCACCCAGCAAAGCGCCAAGAATAATATTAACCTTTAGCAATGGCGCAAATACATACAAAAAGAACGGAGCAAAAAACAACAGCAATATCGTTATCACCCATAACAGATGCTTTTTGACGCCGAGTTTGTCGGATAAGACCCCGAGGATAGGCTGGAATATTATAGCGAATAACGACAGGCTGGAAAAAACGATTCCCGTATCCGTTTTATTTAAGCCAATGACTTCATGCAACCAGATAGGTAGAAATGGAAAACAGGTCGCCATAATAAAAAAATAAAGGAAAAAGAATGTGCCGAATATCCAGAAGTTACGGTTTTTTCTGTAATAGCAAGAGCTCATGTTCATGAGGTGTTTGTCCGATGAAGGTATTGTTCTGGTCTAAACGACCGTCAAAGCGGCCGTTTAGCGTCTGTATCATCAATGAGTGAACATTCAGACTTGTTTAAGCCCTATCAGTAACGCACTTTCCGGAGCCAACACAGGGAGCGCCAGGCCGGCTTGCATCAACCAGTCGCCGGAGACCACCATCGGCTGACGCAGCCAGGATGGCAGTTCACGCATCGCCCCCCCGCCTTCGCGCACGGTTTTGATTTCCGGGCTATCCAGCAGACTGACCTCGTATTGCGCTTCCGGCAGTAACCCTGGGAAACGCACCTTGCCTGCCAGTGAATAATTCAACATTTGTAACTGAGCCATCATAAATACCGCACACGTCTGGTCCTGGCTGACGACACCGCCAATCTGAATCGTATCGTCAGGCATATCCACCCGCCATGTGGTTCCGCCATGCAATAAAGGCCGAAGTGCTTTATGCAGTTGAATATAATGACGATAACCCTGCAGCTCTTCCTCATCGGACTGAACCGGATCAAGCTCAATACCCATATGCCCGAACAGTGCCGTCAGGCCTCGGAAGCCGATAGAGTGTTGCCGTTGCGTTGCATGACAGCGACGGTGGCCAATATGCTGCCCCATCACTTCAGGAGGGAAGAAATAGCTCATGCCGCGTTGAATAGCTTGTCGTTCAAGCGCGTCGTTATTGTCGGAGACCCAGAAACGCTGAGTTCGTTCCAGCACGCCGTAATCGATACGCCCACCGCCAGAAGCGCAGGACTCTATTTCGACATGCGGAAAACGTCGGTTAAGCTCATCAAGCAGCCGATAAAATTGGTGGGTTTGCGCATCTGCGGCCAGTTTGCCCTGATGCCCCGGCTGGACCAGTTCGCGATTCATATCCCATTTGATGTATTCGACAGGATGTTCGCTTAACAGCCAACTCAGCCGTGCCAATAAATAATCAAACACGTCGGGATGATTGAGATCCAGCACATACTGATAGCGCCCCGTGGGTTGCTGATAACCCGGCAATTGCAACACCCAGTCGGGATGCAGACGGAAGAGGTCCGAGTCCGGGTTGATCATTTCCGGTTCAACCCAAATGCCAAAAGACATACCTAATGATTTCACATGCTCGATAATGGGCATTAAACCCTCTGGATATTTTTGTTCATCCAAATACCAGTCACCCAAGCCGGCTTGATCGTGGTTGCGCCCGCGAAACCAGCCATCATCGATAATGAAACGCTCTACACCGATCTCTGCGGCTTTACTTGCCATTTGCATAATGTAAGCCGGATCATGATCGAAATAGATACCTTCCCAGGTATTGAGATGTACCGGCCTGGTTTGTTTCGCTGAAAAACGGATCAGGGATTGACGCAGGAAAGCATGATAAGCCTGGCTCATACCGTTTAAACCCGCCTGAGAGAATGCGGCGTAAACCCATGGCGTGGAACATGACTCCCCTTCGCCAAGGCTTATCTCTCCTGGCAGATAGAGCGCTTCGGCCTGCACGACTCGCCGACCGTCGGTTTTCACATCCGCCCGCAAACGGTGATTGCCGCTCCAGCCGAGATGCACTCCCCATACCGCACCGCGTTGCTCACTAAACCCTGCATCCCCGACTACGAAAGCGGGAAAGTACTCGTGAGAACTCCGTCCCCGGCGGCTCTCTTGTATAAAACCGCCGTGTTCCAACCTGACACGGTGCGGCTGAAACTCCCTTAACCAACGCCCATGAAACGCCATCGCCTCAACGGCATGCTCCGGTACGGGCAATGTGACCGCCAGACGGTGCAGTTGCCATGGCCGATGATGAAGGTTCTTCAGCGTATGACGTATCTGCAATACGCCCGTTTGCGCGTCAAGCCTCAGTTCACTGATCAACTGTAATGCCGCCAGCTCATCTTCACTGGTCACCGTCACCGCACCGGAATTGATATCCACCTTGGTCGTCGTAAACACGGGGGCCGCGTGATATCCATCGCTATGCCCCTCAATCCCAGGCGAACCAAATTGGCCGCGTCCATACTCCATCGCAAAGGTCAAAGGGAGATCAACGTCAAGCTTGCCGTTCGCTACGGGCCTTTGTAATGAAGCGACGTCTTCTGGCGAAAATCTGACGAGTTTTGGGCCCCAATAGAGGATTTCAGCAAAAGGGTGGCAGCGGATGATCAAATCGGTATCTGTGCTGCTCAGTCGAACAATTTCTGAATTCATGGTCAGGCTCCATCATGTAATTGATGGAACCATAGATGAACTTAAACGTTTAAGTGATCAACTTAAACGTTTAAGAAGTGTGATTTGGATTGAGAAAAACGGCGTTTTTTAGGCGCCTGTATCTACACGACAGGAAGAACGGTTACGTGTACCTTAGGATTTGAGCGGAAAAGTAGTCGTACCTTGACGTAGCGTGGGTTGCCACAACATCTGGATCCTTTCAACAGGCTCTCCAGCCATCAGCGCCAGGGTCATTTGCGCAATCTGGTTACCCACCTCTTCCCGCGTGGCCTGGATAATGGCTGTCGCATCAACTCTGGTCAGGCAATCTTCCGGCAAACCGTCATAAACGATTAACGCCACGGCATCAGGCCCACTCAAGCGCCCCACCTCCCGCAGCGCGGCTACGGCCCCTTCGCCCTGTACGCTGCCGTCGGTAATAATCGCCGTGGGTGGCTCTGGCAAAGCCAATAGCTCCAGCGTCGCGCGATAACCCGCCCGACGCGTCACATCCGCAGTTTTCAAATACGGAGAACAAGACAAAGCGTGCCGCAGCAGTGCATCACGGTAACCCTGACGACGCTGCATGATAAAGGCTTGCTGGCGGTCTTCGCTTAACAGCGAGATGCGGCGATGGCCCAGAGTAATAAGATGTTCTGTCGCGATATCAAGGCCCAGCCGATTATCAAAATCGAACCAGGCGTAGGGTTGGGGTAACTGACTGCGACCCAGGGCCAGAAAAGGCACCTTTTTTTGCTGCAGCAAGGCCAGCCTGGGATCCTGCTCCAGCGTATGCGCAACAATGAGAGCATCAATGCGCCTGCCTTCGATCAACCGAAGAAAGGTCTGACATTCTTCCTGCTGGTCGTCAGTGATCAAAAGAAAATCGACCTCTTTTTTGGCTAATTGATGGCCGATAGCGCTAACCATTGCAAAAAAGAAGTCATTACTCAGTGAGGATGCATAAGGATAAACCAGGCCGACAGCATCGCTTTTTCCCTTTTTCAGACGTTGCGCATTGGTATTGGGTTGATAACCAATCCGCTCGGCTTCGGCTTTAATAATATTCCGTGTCTCTTCAGAAATATCGCTGTGACCATTGAGTGCGCGACTGACGGCCGTGATAGATAACCCAAGATTTTTCGCTATTATTTTCAGAGACATAGATATAGCCCTGCCTGTTTTCAATCATTTATCTTACAATATTATGTTGTCAGTTATCAAAAAATTGAATGGAATTTCAAAGGCTAAGGCTCTCGCCCAGTGATTGTTACCCTGCGTCGGGCGATTTCCGCTGCAGGGTATACGCATTTACTTTTTTTCAAACAGACGCATGACGGAAATATAAAACACCGGCACAAAGAATATCGCCAACAACGTCCCGCTGATCATGCCGCCAAAGACGCCTGTGCCAATGGCGTGCTGGGTCTTGTCGCTGGCGCCGGTCGCGAGCATCAACGGTACGACGCCCAGCGTAAAGGCCAGTGAAGTCATCATAATTGGCCGCAGCCGTTGTTTGGCCGCCAGCAATGTCGCGGCAATGATATCCATACCCTGAGCACGCAACTGCCGGGCGAACTCGACGATCAAAATGGCATTTTTGGTAGAAAGCCCGATGATGGTGATCATCCCCACTCTAAAAAAGACATCATTCGGCATGTCCGCCACGATGACCGCACATACCGCCCCTGCCAGGCCCAATGGCACGACCAACATCACCGCCAAAGGCGTTGACCAGCTTTCATAAAGCGCGGCCAGCACCATAAATACGACCAGGATAGAGAGCAAAATAAGCATGGGGAGCTGAGCGGTGGATTCTTTTTCCTGCAATGAACTGCCGGCCCATTCGGCTTTAAACCCCTGGGGCAATTCGCTCGCCAACCGCTCCATTTCCGCCATGGCGGCACCGCTGGACTCGCCAGGCGCAGCGCTGCCCGTCACCTTTAACGCAGGATACCCCTGATATCGGTTTAATTGCCGTGGTGTCTGAGCCCAGGCAGCAGTAACGAAAGCGGAAAGCGGCACCATTTCGCCCGTTTTGTTTTTGACGGAAACCTTCAGTAAATCCGTTAACTGCATTCGGTAAGCGGTGTCGGCCTGGACGATAACCTGCTGAACACGGCCGTTGTCCGTATAGTCATTCACATAATAAGAACCCGAAGCGGCGGAGATCGCCTGGCTAATATCGTCAAATGAAACGCCGAAGGCTTCCGCTTTCTCCCTGTCGACATTCAGTGAAACACTGATGCCCTCCGCTAAGCCATCAATGTAAACATCCATTAATACCCAACTTTGATTGGCGAGTTCGACAAGTTTTTCCGTCGCCTGCCTCAACGCGGAATAACCTTTTCCGGCACGATCTTCAATGTACAGCGTGAACCCCGATGAGGTCCCCATATCAGAAATGGCCGGTGGCAACAGGCTTAGGGTGGTGGCGTCCGGTATGCTGCTTAAGGCTGCCTGAACAAAATCGGCTTCGTCCTGAGCGGTCTGGCCGTTTCGATACTGCCAGTCTTTTAACGTGGTAAACGCCAGCGCCGTATTGGGGCCCGACCCCGAAAAGCCAAAACCGAGGATCGAGATATTGTTCGCGACAACCGGACGCGTCGCTATGGTAGCTTCGAAGCGCTCCACCACTTCGCGCGTCCGTGCCATAGTGGCATCTGAAGGAAGTTGAATCGATGACATGAAATAGCCCTGATCCTCCTCCGGCAAAAATGATGAAGGCAGATTTTGCAGGGCCACCAGCAGTGCGCCGCAAATCGCGACATAAAGCAGTATCGTTCTCCCGGTACGTTTCAACACATATCCCAGTCCTGACTGATAACGAACGGCTAAGGCGTTAAAATAGCGATTGAATCCGCGTGAAAATTTTCCGCCGGGGCCTGCTTTTTGGGTGTGCGGTTTCAATAAGGACGCGCAGAGGGCCGGCGTCAGCGTCAGGGCCAAAAAGGCTGAAAACAGAATGGACACGGCCATCGAGAGCGTAAACTGTCGGTAAATGACGCCGACCGAGCCACTGGCAAACCCCATCGGGATAAATACGGCAGTCAACACCAGGGTAATGCCGATAATTGCGGGGGTAATCTCCTTCATTGCCTCGCGTGTAGCCTGTTTCGGCGACAACGCCTTTTCTTCCATCAGGCGTTCCACATTCTCCACGACCACGATCGCATCATCCACAATAATGCCGATAGCCAGTACCATGCCGAACATTGTCAGGACATTAATGGAAAAACCGCTGAACAGCATGATGGTGAAGGTGCCCAACAACGCCACCGGCGCCACAATGGCGGGGATAAGAGTGCAACGTATTTTGTGCAGAAAAAGCAGCATCACCAGGAAGACCAGCACCATCGCTTCAATAAAGGTCTGGACGACTTTCTCGATCGACAGTTTGACAAACGGCGCCGTATCGAAAGGAACAGAAAACGTCATCCCCTGCGGCAGGTTTACCGAGAGTTCGGCAAGCCGCGCATGGATCCCTTCTGCCGTACTGATGGCGTTCGCGCCTGGGGCAAGCTGGATCGCAGCCGCCGTCGCGGGCAAGCCATTCTCACGGATCGCAAATGCATAGCTTTGCAGACCGGACTCCACTCGAGCGACATCCGCCAGCGTTAAGCGCGAGCCATTGCCGTTCGCTTTAATCGTAATATTGCGAAATTCCGCCAGAGAAGAGAGTTGTCCTTTCACCGTAAGCGGATAAGTCACCCGCTGCCCGCTTGCCGCAGGCTCATCGCCAATGCTGCCCGGCGAAACAAAAAGGTTTTGTTGGCTCAGCGCGGTGATCACATCATTAACCGACAGCTTATAAGTGAACATTTTGACGGGGTCCAGCCAGATGCGCATGGCCTTCTCTGCCCCAAATAACTGGACTTTACCGACCCCAGGCACCCGACGCAGCTCATCGGTGACATTACGGGCAAAATAGTCGCTCAGATCGGCTTCCTGATATTGCCTGGAAGGTGACTTCAACCCCACCATCATCAGAAAGCCCGAGTTCGCGGCCTCAACGTTTACGCCATTTTGGCGTACCACTTGCGGGAGGCGAGGTTCAACCACGTTTATTTGGTTTTGAATATCCACCTGGGCGAGTTTGATGTCCGTGCCGGGCTTAAACGTCACCGTAATGGACGCGATCCCCGAGGTGTCGCTGGACGACTCAAAATAAAGCAGGTTATCGACCCCCGATATTTCGCGCTCAAGAAGGGAGATCACTGAAGTGTTCATTGTCTCCGGCGTAGCGCCGGGATAGGTAGCGGTTATCGACACGCTGGGCGGTGCAACGGCCGGATATTGGGCCACCGGCAATTGGGGAATGGCCAAAATACCGCCAAGAATAATGAATAGCGCTATCACCCAGGCAAAAACAGGCCGTTCAATAAAGAACTGGGACATTTAATGATACCCGTATTGATTTAAAAACGATTTAGAGGCCCGGCATACATTCTTCATGCATAGCTAACAAACCGAACAGCGTTAACCTCCCTCCCCGGTCTCGGTGTTCACCCGCTTACCGATGTCTTTAAGTTCTGAGTATTTTTCCAATAGCTGCGGGCCGTCATCAAGGCTTGTGGCAAACATCCACATATACGTCATTACCGAGTAAATATGGCCGGCAGTGATCCCCGCCGACTGAGTCATCCATGCAATGGTCAGGCTAAACAACAGGGCAACAAGCGCACCAATCGACAAATACCCCAACGCTTCGCGATCGGAGAGCCGTATGCGCAATGTGGCAAGCGTCGAATAATGCCTCTCCAGAGAAAGCACGGTGGCCTTATTAACGAAATCCACTTCTTTTTCAAGGCGGTTATTAAGCTTGTTGTACAGCGCTTCGTTTTTATGGGCATAACGGGAAAGGAAACAGGCCAGAAAGGTCAGTATGACCAGACAAGCGACACCCGCCCAGAATTCAATGACCAGCAACATCACCGCGGCCCCCAGCATGGCGACCAGCGACGTGATGAGCGTAGGCAAATGCAACTCGAAGAAATCGACGAACTCTCTCGATAAGGCTACGCGCGCGGCCACGGTTGAAGGGTTGAGCCTGTTTTTGCGTTGCGTCATGACCACAGATACCGCCAACGCGGCATAAATTCTGGCAAAGGTGCGCGTATCCACGCTTCGGCGTGCAGCGCCAAGGCACCACATGAATAAGATCATCACGCCATACAGCATCGCGTTTAACATCTGCCCCGACAAAATGGCATTAATGGAAATGCCGGCCAGCATCGGATACAGCAGATACGTGACGTTCTCCGCAACCACCAGCAGGAAGGTAAAGAACAACTTTTTTCGGTGGCGCCTTGCGAGTGATTTCAACGTGTTGGACGCGCTGCCAGCCACGGGCGGTGCCGTAATGTTTTGACTGTTCATTGTGGTTGTTTCTGTTAAAATTAAAATTAGAGCGGTTGCTCAAAAACATAAAGTCATGCTATTTGAGCGGTTGCTCAAAGTCAATGGGAGGAAAGAGATGAAAGGCAAGTCTGAGCTGATGAGAGACAAAATTCTGCATGGCGTTGTAGAACTGTTTATAGAAAAAGGCATTGAGAAAGTCACCACGCGCGAGCTTACCGAGTACGTAGGCATCTCTCGCAGCCATATTTATCACTATTTTAAAGACTGGCAATCCCTGTGCCTCGAAGCCTTAACAAACTTCATGCACCGCGAACTGGAAGAATTTCGCACTCTCATTGCGCCCTTACCCGCCGCTCAGAAACTGCAAGAATTTATTGATGGCATGATATCCGAAACGCCGGACCCTACCAGGAAGCTATATGGTTCCTTATGGCTGCTCTCCACACATAACGAAGCCTATTCGGATCTGATGCAGTCTTTTTTAGCCGAGTGGCATCAGGTGCTGACTCATATCATCGAATCAGGCATGGAGGAAAAAACGTTTCGCCACGTTGATCCGCAACGCGTAGCGCGGCAACTGGACGCCATGCTGTTTGGTTACGGTGAACATCTTTTTACCCTGCCTTCTGCGCAAGCGTTGAAACAAGCGGAAGAAGACATTGACGATTTCATTCAACGAAACTTGTTGCTCACCGACAACAAATAGAAAAGGCAACGGGGGTGGCTACCTCGGCAGCCACCCCGCGGGTCTGTTATCAGAACCAGGCTTCCCACATTGCGCCGACGTTGAACGAATCCAGTTGGGTATCGTCGTCGGTGCCATTCACGCGTGCGGTATGTTTGTTATCCACTTCACCGCCGGTGACGTAGAAGCGCAGCATAGGGCGGAACTCCGGCCCCATCGCAATCGAAATATTCTGCGACAGCGTAAGTTTCCAGCCGTGGTTATCGCCGCCCTGATCGTAGTCAACCCGCTGGTAACCGGCCTCCAGCCAGGTTGAATGCACGTCGTTCCACCAATACATCGGCCGCACAATCGCACCGTAGTTGCGGCGATTATCAGCACCGTCGGCGTCGTTGGAGTAATCATGGAAGGCGAGCAGGTATTCCACCTGCGCCTGCTGGGTAAACTTGTAGTTCCCCTCGAAGCTGGCGTAGACCGCCGTCAACTCGTCCGTTTTGTTGTAGACGCTGTTATCCGCATTGTTGGAGTAACGGGCGATGACCTTATTCACGCCTTTGTCGCCGGTGTGGCTCAGCACCACGCCGCCCTGCCAGGCCTTCAGGCGGTCATCGCTTTCTACGGCTTTCGAGTCAAAGCCGTAGTTGGCGTAAAGTTCCAAATCCAACGGGCCAACCTTCATGCCGTGAATTTTTGAGGTCAGCGCGTAGTTGCCTTTATCGCCGGTGCCTGAGCCACCGGTACAAGTGATACGCGACGGGTTGGCTTCGTCCTCCGCCACTCTCGGATCGCAAGATTCCACGGCAGCGACGGCGGCGACGTCAAACTGCACGCCACCGATATCAAAGTTCTTCACCCCGGCGCCCTGACCATCGTGATTCATCCAGAAATAGTCGTTGATGCCCTGTTGTGGACGCTGGTGAAAATCGCGGCCGGCCCACAGATAGGCATTCGGATTGGAGGCCAGAATATTGGTGACGCCGGCGTAGGCTTTCTTGAGGTTCACCTCATCGCCCCAATGGTCGATCATCACATTGATGTCCCAGATTGCGCCGTTATCGCCTTTGAACGCTTTAGAGAGCTGGAATTCGCCGCCATTGCCTTCGTTGCCCAAACGGCCCAGCGCGGACGCGCCGTTGTAGGAGCCGTCAACGCCGACGAATTTCTGATCGCCGCCCTGGAACTGCGCACCATAGCGGGCGTAACCGGAAAATTTGACGCCAAACGGGATCGCCATATCCGGCGACTGGGCGGTGCTTTGCGGTTCGGTAATCACATCGGCCTTTTTGTTTACGGCGGCATCTATTTTCGCCTGCCGTTGCGCCAGGGCTTTATCTACCGCTTTTGCCACGATGGCATCGATTTGTTCTTGCGTAAATTCTTGAGCGAATACGGATCCAGAGCAAAGCGCGGCCATTACCGCCAGCGCTATTGGCAATTTATTATATATTTTCATGGTTATCTCAATTGTACACACGTGATCCTATAAGCCGCCTGCAGGCAGCTTTAATGATAGGGTGTGGGCTGGTTTATTTTTAGATAACAGCCATCCTGTTCTGGTTTTAAAAAACAACAGTGCTATCACCAAAACAAGCTGATTCTTTATTATTTTCATGGGTACAGAACAGTTAAATAATTTTCGTAATTATTCCCCCTTGTTGGAATGAACAATGTGTTATTAGCGTTGGTAAAGATGAATGATCTCTTCCGATAATTCGCGCGCCAGTAAAGACGTCATTAAATGATCCTGCGCGTGTACCATAATTAAGGTCATTGGCTGCCGGGCTTCGCCGGCATCCTGTTCGATCAGTTTGGTTTGCATCTGATGCGCCTGGCGCGAAAAGCCATCGGCCTGCTGCAACAGCGCTTTGGCTTCGCCGATGTTGCCTTCCCGCGCGGCGCGCAACGCCTCAAAGCACAGGCTGCGCGACTGACCGGCATTGACGATAATCTCCATGACCGCGTCTTCCAATTCAATCATCATTTGTCTCCTGTTCGTTAAACCCATTGTCTGCGGCGGTAGCGGCAAACCACTCTCCGCTTTTCTTGACGGTACGTTGCTGGCTGGCCAAATCCAATTGCACCAGACCGTAACGATTTTTATATCCGTTGCACCATGACCAATTATCAATAAACGTCCACATGTGATAGCCGAGGCAATTGCTGCCTTCGCTAATGCCTTTATGTAGCCATTTAAGGTGTTCGGAGACAAATTCGATACGATAGCGATCGTTGATTTGGCCGTTTTCAATGAAGCGTTGTTCGTTTTCCACACCCATGCCGTTTTCGGAAATAAAACAGCGCGGATTGTCATAGTTAACGCGCAAATTGGTCAGAATGTCATAAATGCCCGGTTCGTAAATTTCCCAGCCGCGATAAGGGTTCATTTTTCTGCCGGGCATTTCATAATTTTCGAATAACCATTCAGGCATAAAGGGCGCCAGCGGATTTACGGCGCTGTCACGGCATTTCACGCGGCGCGGCTGGTAATAGTTGACGCCGAGCAGGTCAATCTTTCCTTCGGCGATCAGCGCCCGATCGCCGGGCTGGCAAACCGGAAGCTGATCCCAGGTTTTCAGCAATGCCACCAGATCGGCCGGATATTCGCCACGCAGCACCGGATCGAGGAAACTGCGGTTAAACAGCAAGTCGGCATGGTGCGCGGCACTCACATCCGCCGGATTTTGCGAACGCGGGTAAGACGGCGTCAGGTTCAGCACGATACCGATCTCCCCGGCGTAAAGCCCGGCCCGAAACGCCCGTACCGCCGACGCATGCGCCAGCATCGTGTGGTATGCCACCGTCGCCGCCCGTTTAAAGTCGACCACGTTGGGATAGTGAAAATCATACAGGTAGCCGCCTTCGACCGGCACAATCGGCTCATTGAAGGTGAACCAATGCATCACCCGGTCGCCAAACAACTCAAAACAGACCTGCGCATAGCGGCTAAAGGCCGTGACCACGTCACGGTTTTCCCAGCCGCCCTTCTCCTGCATCGCCATCGGCATATCGAAGTGGAACAGCGTAATAAACGGCTTGATGCCCTGCGCCAGCAGCTCATCAATCACGTTGTTATAAAACGCCACCGCTTGCGGATTCACCTCGCCCGTTCCGTCCGGGATCAGCCGCGACCAACTCAAAGAGGTACGAAAACTGTTGTGGTTGAGCCGTTTCAGCAGCGCGATATCCTGGCGCCAGTTCCGGTAAAAGGTCGACGTCTCCTGCGGCCCCACCTGCTGATGAAAGCGCCAGGGTTGATTGGCGTACCAGGCGTCCCAAATTGTCGGGCTTTTACCGCCCTGCAGGCTGTCCCCTTCGGTTTGCAATGCGGAGCTGGCACTACCCCACCAAAAGTGCTCGGGAAATGTGTATTTCATGGTTCGCTTCTCCATTAAATATCAGTTGCTGCTGACAGTTCCGGCCAGCGGTGCACCACTCTGCGCTTTTTGCTCTTCGGTTTTCATTAAAGAGCGCTCGTAGGCACGCAGGAACGGCAAGTACATCAGGGCGGACATCACCATACAGATAACGCACATCACTACCGGGCTGAACGCCCAGTTCGCCGCCCAGGAGGCGCCGATGGGTGCCGGCGTGGTCCACGGCGTGAGCGAGACCACCTGCGCCAGCCATCCCAAACGCGTCGCGGTATAGGCCAGTACGGCGTTGACCATGGGAACGCAGACGAACGGAATGAACAACATCGGGTTCATGATGATCGGCGCACCAAACAGGATCGGTTCATTGATGTTAAAGAAGCTCGGAACCACGCCCATTTTGCCGATGGTGCGCAGGTGCGCAACGCGGCTGCGCAACAGCAGGAAAGCCAGCGGTAAGGTCGAGCCGACGCCGCCAATCAGCAAATAGTGATCCCAGAAACCTTGCAAATAAACGTGTGGCAATGCCGTCCCCGCCGCCAGCGCCGCCTGATTGACCGACAAGTTCGCCATCCAGAACGGGTTCATGATGCCGGTGACGATCAGCGCACCGTGGATACCGGCGAACCAGAAAATCTGGCACAGCAATACCGACAGCAAAATGGCAGGCAGCGAATCCGAGGCGGACACCAGCGGCTCCAGCAGATGCATAATCGCCTGCGGCAGGATCATGCCGGTTTGCGCTTCGATAAACAGATTCAGCGGATGCAGCGTACCAATCACCACCAGGACCGGGATCAGGATCTCAAACGAACGCGCCACCCCGGTAGGCACCTCTTTCGGCAACCGAATAGTGACGTTGTTCTGCTTGAGCCAGGCGTAAACGCGGGTTGAGTAAATGGCGGTGATCAGGGCGGTGAAAATCCCCTGCCCGGAGAGATACTGGGTGGATATTTTGCCGTCGGCATAAGGGGCCGCCACCAGCAAAAAGGCCATAAATGCCAGCAAGCCGGACATCACGGGGTCGAGATTAAACTGCCGCCCGAGGCTGGCGCCAATCCCCACGGAGATGAAGAAAGTCATCACTCCCATGCTCAGGTTGAACGGCAACATCAGTTGCGCACGGTAAGTCTGCGAAAAATCCAGCCAGCCACGCGCAAAACTGTTCGTGGTATCTGCGGAGAACGGCGGAAAGATGAAGACCAGCATGAACGAGCCAATAATCATAAACGGCAACGCGGCGGTAAAGCCATCGCGGATGGCGATGACATATTTCTGCTGCCCCAGGCGGCCAGCCAACGGGGTGATGGATTGCTCGATGACGGCAATCATTGACTGATATAACGAACTCATAGGAACACCTTTTTAGTGCGCCGCTGCGATCAGCGACAGAGCATAGTCCAGTACCTTCTCACCGCGCTGCATGCCGTAGTCCATCGGATCAATGGGCTGAACGGGTATGCCTTGGACGGCAGCCTTTTCTGACAGTGTTTTAAGCATATATTTTACCTGCGGCCCCAGCAGCACCACCTGATAGCGTGGAAACTGCGTATCGAACTCGGCTACCCCATAGGCGTCGATCTCGACCGGCAACCCCCTTTCATTCGCCGCCTCCACCATTTTCCTGACCAGCAGGCTGGTAGACATCCCAGCGGAACAACACAGCATGATTTTGTACATCGACAACCTTCCTCAACGGGTAAATAACCTGAATGCGGGAGTGATTGGATATCATACGGAAACCGTTTTCCATCGAGTGAGAGTGGAAGTGTGATACTCATCATAATCTAGCCGCCACAAGGGATTTTTATTGGATTGCCATCACATATTTTTGTCTTGTTTTGAGGTGTTTTGACATGGTGTGGAAAATCGGTTTCCATGAAAAAAGGAAAACGGTTATACTGCTGGCGGCGATAATGTGAGCCATTACCGGATGGGTTTTTACAGGCTGCAGCTTGGTCTGTCAGGAGATAAAGATGTCAACAATCAACGATGTATCACGTTTAGCTGGGGTGTCAAAAGCCACAGTCTCGCGGGTGTTGAGTGGATCGCGCGGCGTTAAGGAAGCCAGCCGTCTCGCGGTATTGCAGGCGGCGGAAGAGCTCAATTACCGGCCCAACGTCATAGCGCAATCATTGCTTAGCCAATCGACGGGCTGCATCGGGGTTATCTGCGCGCAGGAGAACATTAACCAAACCACAGGTTATCTTTATGCGCTGGAAAAACAGCTCAGCCAGCATCAAAAGCATCTGCTGCTGCGTTTCGCCAATACCAAAGCGGGCGTGATGAACGCGCTGGACGAACTCACCTGCGGGTTGTGCGACGACGTGCTGATTATCGGCGCCCGTTTCCCGCTCAACATCCCGCATGACAACGTGATCCTGGTCGATTGCGTTGAGGCCGACACGCCTAACAGCATTCAGTTCGACCACGCTTTCGCCGCCGAAAGCGCCTGCAATTATCTGATTAGCCAGGGCAGACGCCAAATAGCCTTGATCCAGCCGGATGCCGGCGGCTGTGCCGATCAGGTGTTGCTGGGTTATAAGCTTGCGCTGGAAAACAACTTTTTGCCGTTCAATCGCAACCTGGTGTTTATGGATTCGACCACCTCTTCCGTTGCGGTACAGGTGCTGCTCAATAACGCCACCACGCTCAATTTCAACGCGCTGCTGGTGGCGGACGAGCAGGAGGCGCAGCGAGTGATTACCCAGCTACAGGCGTTCAATAAATCCGTACCGGACGACATCATGGTCTTTAGCCTGGCCGGTTCGCTGCATTTGCCGGGCATTCCGGCGATCCCGTCCATCGAATATTCCATGGATGCCATGGCGGCGCGTATCGTCAGTTGGTTGACGGAAAAAACCCGGGATATGCTCGGCGCCTGCGTGCTGCGCGGAGATTTGATTATCCCGGACAGACACAAGCGTTAAGCGATGAGCGGCGCCGCAAGAAAACAAAACGGGCCAACAAAGTTGGCCCGAGATCGGTACGGTTCCTGCTGACGACTACTCTACTGCGATAGGCGTCTCAACCAGTTTGGGCTGATTGCTCCCCTGCAGCGTCTTGATCTTGTCCTGGTACACTTTCACCTGTTCAGCATCTTTCAGCAAGGTATAGGTCAGCTCGAAGTCGGTACTTTGGCCAGGCTGCAGCTGTTTGATACGCCCTTGTTCCCGTTCGATTTTCACCGGATAGGCATAGTTGGTCCCCGGTTCGATGCCGGTGACGTACCCCTGGCGTTCGGTATCCGTATTCTTCCACAATGTCAGCAGCGGCAGTTGGTGGGTATCAAAACCTATCGCCACGCCGCGATCCCCGCGCCGGTTGTGCAGCATGGCGAGCGTTTTGCCTTGCGCATCCGCATAAGGCAGGATGTTGAACACCATTTCATCAAAACCTTTGGTCGGGCCCTGGTAAGTTGCCCAGTCTTTCAGGCCGGCTTTGGCGTAGTCGTTAAAAGGCGAAATTTGCTTGATCGGGGCGCTGAATACCGCACCTTCTTCCAGTAACGGTTTGCCGAAGTTGCTGTGGTAAATGATTTCGTAATCCCGTGGGTAATCGGCGCGATTAGTCACGCGATCGTGGATTGAAAACGATTGTGTACCGGGGATATAGCGCAGTTCGGTCCAGGTTTCCAGGTTGCTTTTCTTGAAGGTATTTTCTTTCAGCAACCCGCGAATGCGGACTTCGTACGGGGCTTTTTCGGCGATCTCGATCACCACTTTGGAGGCCGGCGTGTTGCCGGCGCGGCCATGCAGCGTGTAAAGCGTGCCGTTGTCGACGCCAGGGTGCCCGGTCCATTCAAAGCCGCAGCGCACCATCATTTCATTAAACCCGTCCAACCATCCTAACCCATTGCGGCTGTCCAGATTGATATAAGCCGGGTTGACCACCTCGGTGACCGGTGAGTCCCAGCCCAGCCGGACGTCGGACCCCTTCACATTCAGAATGTTCATGCCGCGTGTCGGGCTCAGAGCAATCGTCAGGCCGGCACTGCTTAAGGTGATCACCTTGGAGCCTTCCTGTTTTCCGCCGTGCAGCACCTGTTGCTGTAAGCTGAAGCCTGCCCCTGTGATGTTCAGCTTTTGGCTGTCGGTCTGCCAATTGCCCTGTTCAATGCCTTTTTCCGTGTCGGTCAATACAATGGTCTGCGCGTTTACTGCGCATGAAATCAAAGAGATAACCGCCGAAAGTGTAATTAACTTTTTCATGGTGCTGTCCTTAACGTTAGCTGAAAGGTTTTAGCTAAAACAATGAAAAAATAGATCTCGGCAGCCAATTAAAAAGAGAGTTGAGTCACCTTTCCGATAACAACGGAATAACAATGAAAAATAATGCGGACAAAATCACCTTTACGCTGCAATAAATGATGAGCAATCACGAAATTAATTGATGTTTAGCACGGTAAAGGCACGGGTTTGCTGTAAGGTGTCAGCAAAAAAATCCTTTATCCGTTGGTTGGTTTTTATTATTCATTATCAATCCATTACCAGAAAATAAAACCCACATGAAATTTGCAGGCTTTGCCTTGGGATTACCAGGTTTTACCGATGTTGAACTGGAATTGCTCTGCCTTGTCCCCTTCGTACTTTTTGATCGGGAACGCATAGGAGAAGGACAACGGCCCCAGCGGCGATTGCCATTGCAATGCGATACCGGCCGAAACGCGGACGTTGCTCGGATCACCGTAGTCCGGGATCCCTGCCGCGAGCGTTTGCGAGGTATTCTGCCAATGGGTATCCCAGACCGTACCAGCATCGACAAACAGCGACGTGCGCAATGAATTGGCATAGCGGTCATTAATGAACGGCGTCGGGAATATCAACTCGGTACTGGCAATAGCCATGGCGTTACCGCCCACGGCATCATCGGATTTGTCGACCGGGCAGTCGCTGTAGGCACTCTCCGAGCCGCTGCAATGATAATAAGCCGCTTTAGGGCCGATACTGTTGGAAGAAAAACCCCGTACGCTACTGGAACCGCCGGCATTAAAGTTATCGTAGAACGGCACCTCATGGCCGCCGAAACCATCGGCATAGCCGGCTTTGGTGCGCCCCATCACGATCCATTTATTATCGCTGCTCAACGGCAGATACTGATTGGCGCTGAACGTCACCTTGTAGTAACTGTTGGTCGACCCCGGCACGGTAATCTTGGCGTTCAGGCTGGCGCTGGTCCCGTCGGTCGGGAAGAAACCGCGGTCAAGGGTATTGTAATTCCACCCCACGCTCGTAAAGAAATCATTGGCCGTGAAACGGGCATCGTTATCGTTGTCTTGCGTGGTGATGCCGGGGTTTACATTGACCGAATTGAGGTAGCGCCACATGGCCACCTGCGGCGCCATCCCGCTCAGGCGGGTATTGGCATAGTCGAGGCCAAGGCCAAGCGAACTGTTTTCGCCGATCGGGAAGCCAAGGTTGCCGCCGATGCCCAGGCTTTTCATGGTGTATTCGGAGAGATCGTCATCTTCCGCGTCGTAGTCGTTATAAGAGATCTTCCCGCCTAAACTTACGCCGTCCACCGTGAAATAAGGGTCAGTCATCGACAATTCGATATAGGTCTGGGAGTCGCTTTTGGTGCCATTAAAACCGACGGTATTCCCGCTGCCCAGCCAGTTGTCCTGGCTGACGCCCACTTGAAAACTGGCCCCGCTATCCGTGCCGTAACCGAGCCCAAAGTTAAAGGTCCCCGTATTGCGCTCTTTAACCTTATAGACAATATCGACCTGATCCGGTGATCCCGGCACTCGCTGGGTCTCCGTCTCCACCGTTTCGAAGAAGCCGGTGCGATTCAGGCGTTGCTTGCCCTGTTCTACCTGATCGTTACCTAACCACGCCCCCTCCATTTGCCGCATCTCGCGCCGCAAAACGGAATCTTTCGACGTGCCGTTGCCTTCAAAACGGATCCTGCGCACCGAGTAACGCTTGCCGGCATCGACATTGACGTGCAGTTTTACCGTCTTGGCTTTCTGATTGATTTCAGGCTCTATCCCTACCAGCGGGAAAGCGTAGCCGTAACGCCCCAGCAGCTGTTTGATGTCATTTTCCATGCGCGTGATTTTTGCGCCGTTGTACAATTCGCCCGGCTGGATATTCGTCAAGGCCGCAATCTGCGGCAAGTGCCCTGCCATATTGCCATTCAATACCACGCCAGACAGCAGGTACTGACTGCCTTCGTTAAGGTTGATGGTGATGTAAATCCCTTTTTTGTCCGGGGTCAGGCTCACCTGGGTTGAGTCGATTTTGAAGTTTGCGTAACCTCGGTCGAGGTAAAAACTGCGCAAGGTTTCAAGATCGCCGGCCAATTTCTGTTTCTGGTACTTGCGATCGCTCGCCAGGTTCCACCAGGGCACGTCATCGCGCAGTTGCAGATTGGCGAGCAGTTCGTCCGTGCGAAAGGCCTGATTGCCGATCACATTGATCTGCTGGATTTTGGCCGACACCCCTTCGGTGAACACCAGCTTCAGATCGATGCGGTTACGCGGCAATGGCGTGATCACCGCTTTTACGCGAGCGCTGTATTTACCCACGCTGTAGTAAAAATCCTCCATACCTTGTTCGATAGAAGACAGCGTGGTGCGATCCAGCGCCTCGCCCACGCGCACCCCAGAAGACTCAAGGTTTTGCTTTAGCATGTCGTCTTTCACCGTTTTGTTGCCGGAGAAAGAGATACCGGCAATCGTCGGCCGCTCTTTGACTTTAATAATCAGGACATGATCGTCACGCAGAACCTGCACATCGTCGAAGTTCCCGGTGGTGAACAACGCGCGGATAGTATTGCTGATATCTTCGTCAGACAGCGTATCGCCAACGCGTACCGGCATACTCAGCAAAGCGGCGCCTGGCGCAACGCGCTGGAGCCCTTCAAAGTGGATATCTTTCACCAGGAACCCGTCTGCGGCATAGGCCGACAGGCTGTTAAGGAATAGCATCGCAACAATTGATTTCTTCATCTTGATTGGCGTGTCTCGAGTGTTCATAAATACTGCGTCAACTTTATAAATGTGGGAAAACCTTTACCGGGGCCATGCGGAACATCCGTTTTTATCGGCATATTATTCTCGGCACTGTCATTTAAAGAGATATCCCACTGACCGCTCGCCTTATAAATAATTCAAAGCAGGTTCCCGGCCTTTCGCATTATTTTCACAAACCTGACACTCTTAAACTCTTTCGCCAATCGCCTGGGGAATGAAAACCGAAAAATGGCCGCGGCGGTAAGGGATGAACCTTTGTAATAAAATAATCAAGCTCGCGTAAAAAAAATGGAAATGTAAGTTTTTTATGCCTTGGTTGCTATAGATTCCCTGGGTACCACACTCCGTGGATATTGATATTCAGGTAGACCTTATGAGCCTTTATCCCGTAATGAAATGCCGCGTGCTTTTGATTCTTCCTCTTTTCTATGCCTCAGGCGCGTTCGCCGGTGAATGGTCGCTTGGCGCGGCTGCGGGAGGCGGCATCAGCCCCTATCGTGATACGGACAATACCCTGACCACACTGCCGCTCATTGGGTATGAGGGTGAAGACTTTTATCTGCACGGGTTAAAAGGAGGCTATCACCTGTGGAAAGACGAACAGAATCAAGTGGATGTGATGGGTTATTATTCGCCGTTGCATTTCAAACCCGGCGACAGTGACGATGAGCAAATGAAGCGGCTGAACAAGCGCCGTTCGACCGCCATGGCCGGCGTTGAGTACACCCATCGCGCCGCCTGGGGGGCCATTCGCACGGCACTTTCCGCAGACGTGTTGAACAATAGCAACGGCCTGGTGGGCGATCTGGCCTATCTGTACCCCATCCACCTGAATGACTGGGAAATCACCCCGACAGCCGGCGTTAGGTGGGACAGCAAAAACCAAAATAAATATTACTATGGCATCAACGCCGGCGAATCGCGCCGAAGCGGACTGGCCAGTTATACCCCGGACGACAGTTTTACCCCTTACCTGGAATTGGCCGTGCACTACCACATTAATAAAAGCTGGGATACATTTGTCTCTGCACGCTACGAATCGCTGCCAAACACCGTTAAAGACAGCCCGATGGTGGATAAATCAAGTACCGGCTCGCTCTCGTTTGGCGTTAATTACTCGTTCTGACGCGGATAGTGCCTGATTTCTTTTTATTGGGGGCGTGAGTGTTTAATGAGCAATGACTCCGTTGCCGGCGTGCCCTGATGAAAACGCAACTGCCAACGCTCGCCTGTCTGATGCTCCGATAACACCCAGACAGACGAACGCAACGTGAGCCTCGTAATATTTCCTGCGGCATCACGCTGAAAGCTTTTGTACGTCAGCAACGCCACGCCCTCCGTCATCATGGCCAGCTTGAAATCTTCGGCATGGATCACTGGCCGACCGATTTCTTGCTCCAGCGCCGCAACGGTTTGCCGCTTATCATAATGCCGCCCCGAGCGGCCTATCTCTTCAAAATCGTCATGCAGCAATTCACTGACAATCTTGCTGTTGTTACGCGTCGCCGGCTGATGCAGTTGCATCTCCAGCGTTGGGATCATGGTTGAAACGGTCAAAACACGCTCCTTTTTGCTCACACCTGTGGGTACTTCAGGTTCATTTACTCGACGCAGTAGTGACATCGTCACTTTTTTTGCCGATGACTCGTTGTCTTCTTTTCCCCCCAATTCGACGTATTTACCAAAGAACCAATTCATCCCAAACTTTCAGTCAGTGGAAATACTTGTTTTTATATTTTGTGACGAAGTTCGCAATTTAATTGAGTTTAGCATTTTTCACATGCCGTATATGGATAGTATCTTCAGTGGTGTTTAGTGGTTTCTGGGTGAATGGCACTGGGCCAAGAGAGTTCGGAATGACCGTTAATTAATGGTTCAAAACACAGACGTAAAACTTTGTGTTTTCATGGAGGAATTATGAGTAAATATGTTGTTTTTATAAAAAATGATGACTCAAAAGCAATTAAAAAAGAATCAATTACACATACATTAATTAAAGAGATGAAGAGTAAAGGGTTCAGAAAGCATCATGTCGAAGTAGAAGCTGAAAATGAAAAAGAAGCCATTAATAATTTAAATGAAAATAATGAGGATTTTTTTAATTCATTAAGTGAATTTTCTGGTAACGTATTTATATGCTCTGCCTGCGTGGTTATTATCGCATTGATTTATTTTTTTAGTTAAAAATCAGCCATTTCAAAGCAGCTTCTACACAGGCCGATAACTACTGACAGGCGTCACTGTGCCATTGACTACCTCAGCAATGCTAATGGCGACGGTAGGTATAGGCCTCCAGCGGCCGATTGAGCGTACTGGCGATGGTTTCCGACATGTTTTCCAAGCCCATCCATTTCCCGGAGGAACAAGAAATCAGCCTGATGGTGCCCCACCGCCATATTTGTTATTGCCAATTTGTATGGAATCGATTTTGCTGCCGCTTTTGATCACCACCTGTTGACCGCCGGTATCCTGGACGGCGTTGAAAGACCCACCATCTCCGCCATAAGACATTTGATTTTTGCCTGCTAGTGCCTTCATAACTACCTCCATCAATGTGTCGTCAGATTTGTTATTGGTGCGAGGATCTTTTCGAGCCAAGCGGCTTTGTCCCGCTCGGCTCGATCGGCCTTTTGGTCGGGGGCTTAACCCACGAACTGGAACCACTGCAGCTGTAGCAATGAATCGTTGTAATCATTGTCGGTGTAGTCTTCGCTGGCAAAAATGTATTTGCCAAAATAGACCGTTGCGCCGCTGGTAATCACATCCTGCGACCAGATCACCTGCGAATAGCGTTGCCCGCTATTGGTGCCGATCCAGATGGTGTAATACCCGGAGGCATCCGCAGCCTGGAAGAACCCCTCGCCTATCTGCGTAGGTGTGCCGCCGCTGGAGCTGGCCCCCTGCGTAGTGAAGACCACGTTTGAACTGCTGTCTTTCAGCTGAATAAACTGGTTTGCCGAGCTTTGAACCAGAGCAGACCAAAAAACTATTTTTCCGGAGGGAATATTGATGGCAATACCATTGCCATTTACGGGTCCAATTGCCATGTCTTTGCTCCTCAACCGATGCTGTTAAACCAGGTCAGTGTCAGGCAGGTATCATTGAAATCCTGATCCGCGCCGTCTTCACTAATGAAATTGAAACAACTGGAGTAAATCTGGCTGCCGATATTTAACGCGATTTCATCCCACATAACCTGGGACCAGGACTGGCCATTGTTATAGCCAATGAAAACGGTATAAACCCCGCTGCCTGCGGTAACAAACGAGCCCTGGCCAATTTGGGTCGGCGAATGCCCGCCTGTCGATGCACCTTTGCTCTCAATAACCACCTGATTCGTCGAGTCGCGAACCAGAACATATTGTGAGTACGATGCCTGGACATTGGCGGTCCAAAATAGCGTTTTGCCTACGGGTAAGGTGATGGTGATGCCATTACCGGAAACGGGTCCAATACTCATAAACCTCTCCTGCTATCAGTGCTGCCTGGGTTGATGATGGAACTGCCGTGAGATGGGGCTAACAAGCTGGTGCTATTATTGCTTTTACAAACAAAATTAGGCTGCTGCTGTTTTAGGGCATTGCAAATGCCATTGGCCATAGCAACCTGGCTTTGCGGGGTAAAGTTGTTAGGAAACGCCTTTGCCGTCATAAATATCGGCGATAACTGTTGGTAATAACTGTTATTGGCAATGATCGACTGTTGCCAGAATTGCTGAGTGGCCACCAACAACGTCCGCCACGGCGTACCGGCGGGCAGATCTTTGGACTGCACGATATAATTTTTCATCGCCGTCCCGGTCATTAACGTGGTGAACGCTTGCGCATTGGCCGCACATTGGCTGCCCGGCTTGCACGTCGCGGCGCTGGAAACAAAAGCGTCTTCAAATAACAGCGGTTGGGGGTGTTCTCCCCAAGGGGTAGGCACGACATACAGCGGTTTTTGCGCCGACGAATAGAGATTCACGTAGAAAGACTGCTCGGAAAAGCCCATGTCGGTACTGGCCTGCCCGGAGGCGAACACCTGCTCGGCACCGCCATTCGGGGCGTTATGGTAGGTGTTATTGGTGCACTTGTTGACCCCGTTAAAGCTGCAGGTATCAGACAGTGAAACCAATTGATGGACAACGCCGTTATCAGGCGGCATTTGCATCGCCTGTTGCAACGCACCGTAACCATAGGTCTGCACATAAGCGTTGATATAATCAGAAGGAATAGCCCAACTGCCATTAAAGCTGCCTGCCATTTTGGCGACTGACGACGTTCGGGTATTCAAATAATTCAGCATTTTCGACAAGGTTTTCTGCTGCTGAATCGCCTGATCGAACGCGTAGAAAAAGTCCATGCAGAGCCAACTGGGGATCGCCCATAACTGGCCTTGGTAAGTCGCCCCCGCCAGCGCCACGGCCCAGGGCGCTTCGCCGGTAATCTGGGCGGGGTTGATCAGATGATTATCCGCCAGGAAACCCAGATAAAGGACATCAAGCTCTATCACGTCAAATCCATCATTACCCAACAGGACCGGCAACTCGGTAAAACTGTAAATATTCACCTGCGGATTCAGCACTGCATTGAGTAACACCTGCGGGTGCTGCGACTGATAAGTCTGCACAATATAGGCGACCAAATTTTCGAAGTTATCCGTGGGCAGCGTAGGAAGAAAAGGATAAAGCGAGACGTTCAATACTTGCGTTTGTTGCCCGTTCAGCACCAGCGTTTGATTGGGGCCGCTGGGCGTTATGGTCATCGCGCGGGTTTGCAAGTTATTGCACTTTGCCCAATTAATTACCGGGTCTTTCGGCCTGCTGGTGTTCTGTCCGACAAAGAATGACTGCCCCGGCTGCACCTTAATGAACCAATCGAAACTGCTGCCTGAAGAGACCGTCCAGCCGTCAACCGTGCAAGTAATGGGCGATAAAGAGGTGTTTTTCAATATTAGCTGGCCCGCAACAACCGCAGTGCTGCTAAAAAAGGACAGCATCACTGCAAAGGCGTAGAATAACGCCCGATAAATTAAGTTCATAGAAGCCTCGCATAAAAACAATAAACAACGGCGCCTCCTGTTTTTCGAGGAAAAATAAAAGGCGTAATTATTCCGTGGCGGCATGCGGCAGAAAAATAAAAGTCACTCTGAAAGCTAATGTTTTTATGTTTAACTCTATTAGCGTGATCTTTATATTTATTGAAATGACTTTAAATGTGAATGCTCGATAAAACATTGGGGTCGTGAATCTTTTTTAATATAGCATCAGGGGTAATTCCCTGCAAAGATCCTCAAATAAAAATTAGGTATTCATCCGAGTACATACTCACCATGATAATAAAATACGGCCGCAATTATTCGATATTTATTGATTCACGTACCGCCTCTGCTTAAGGTCGCGACTGGCGCGGCCTGGCGGACGAGCCATCCCCCGTCGGTCAGTCTATCGCCACACAAAAAACGTGTCTAAATGTTGTCAGCAAACATTTTAGCCGGCAGGTGCAACCCCGGGGGAGCCATGAACGGTCATAAAAACAGCAACATATTGATTGAAGCTAAAAAAAATCAGTAAAATCAAAGGGAAATAAGCTATTGAGTCCCAGGCTAAAAAGCCATATATTGTACGCGATTTTTTACCGGGTTTACTTTTAAATTCAATTAATTCAACCAGGGCGTTTTGATACCCCCGGTTGTAGGAGAGATATGATGACGGATAAAGTCCGTATTGACACTTTAGTTGCGAATTCATTAAACGGAAACAATGAAACCTATTTGGCGAGACAGGCCGAATTTGAATCGAATGTCAGGAGTTATCCGCGCAAATTGCCACTGGCCATTGCCAAAGCAGAGGGCGTGTGGATCACAGACGTTGAGAATAATCAGTATCTTGACTGCCTAGCTGGCGCCGGAACCTTGGCGCTTGGGCACAACCACCCTGACATGCTGAAAAGCATCCAAGATGTCATTACCAGCGGCTTGCCGTTACATACTCTCGATCTGACAACGCCGTTGAAAGATCGTTTCTCCGAATATCTGCTCTCCTTGTTACCCGGCCAGGGTAAAGAGTATTGCCTGCAGTTCACCGGCCCTTCCGGCGCAGACGCCGTTGAAGCCGCATTGAAACTGGCAAAAAAACACACTGGCCGCTCCGGCGTGATCAGCTTCTCCGGCGGCTATCATGGCATGACCCATGGTGCGCTGGCGGTAACGGGTAACCTGTCACCGAAAGAAGCCATCAACGGCATGATGCCGGAAGTCCAGTTTATGCCTTACCCGCACCTGTACCGCTGCCCGCTGGGCATTGGCGGCGAGGCTGGCGTCAAGGCATTGACCTACTATTTCGAAAACCTGATCAATGACGTCGAAAGCGGCGTACGTAAACCTGCGGCCGTCATTCTGGAAGCCGTTCAGGGTGAAGGCGGCGTTAACCCGGCGCCGGCCGAGTGGTTGCAGCGCATTCGCAAAGTCACTCAGGAACACGGCATTTTGCTGATCATCGATGAAGTTCAGGCCGGCTTTGCGCGTACGGGCAAATTCTTCGCCTTTGAGCACGCAGGCATTGAGCCGGACATCATCGTGATGTCCAAAGCCGTAGGCGGCGGTTTGCCATTGGCCGTACTGGCCATCAAGAAGCAGTTTGACGCCTGGGAGCCTGGCCACCATACCGGTACCTTCCGCGGCAACCAATTGGCGATGGCTACCGGCCTGACCACCCTGCAGCACCTTAAAGACAACCAGATTGCCGAAAAAGTGGCAGCCCAGGGCGAATGGCTGAAAGCCAAACTGGCCGAACTGCAAAAGCGTTATCCGGTGATAGGTCACGTGCGTGGCCTGGGCTTGATGATTGGTATTGAGATCGTCAAACCTGGCGAAGCGCAAGATCATATGGGTTGCTACCCTGCCGATGGCCAATTATCCGCATTGCTGCAGAAAAAATGCTTTGAAGCCGGGCTGATTCTGGAGCGCGGTGGCCGCAATGGTTGCGTACTGCGCCTGCTGCCTTCCCTGCTGATCACCAACGATGAGTTGGGTATTTTCCTGGATAAATTTGAACAAGCCCTGTTAGCGGCCGGCGTCAAACCCGTCTGAGTGGAGTGAATGACCGCGATGTCCAAGTTAAACCCGATTCTGGCGGCCTCGGCGCAAAGCACCGAGGCATACCAGCAAGCGATTGCACAGAGTAGCCAGGCCGTTGTGCAGTGGCTGCAACAACCTGAGATGTATCAGGGGAAAACCGTTGCCGAACTGCGTGAACGCATTACGCTCGATTTCAATCCACAGGGCCTGGGCAACCAGGCCGCGATTGAACGCGCGATTGAGTACTTTTTAAAAGACAGCCTGTCGGTTCACCACCCGCAGTGCGTGGCGCATTTACATTGCCCAAGCCTGGTGGTCAGCCAGGCCGCTGAGGTCTTGATTAACGCCACCAACCAAAGCATGGACTCCTGGGATCAAAGCCCATCCGCCACCATCATCGAGATGAAATTGATCGAATGGTTGCGCACCCAGGTGGGTTACCAGCCTGGCGATGCCGGGGTGTTCACCAGCGGCGGTACCCAGAGCAACCTGATGGGCCTGATGTTGGCGCGCGATGCCTTCTTTGCGCGCCAGGGGCACTCTATCCAGCAGGATGGCCTGGTCGGCAACCTGAAAAAGATTAAAGTCTTATGTTCTGAAAACGCCCACTTCTCGGTGCAAAAGAACATGGCGTTGCTGGGTCTGGGTTATCAATCCGTCACGCTGGTGAAAACCGATCGGTTCGCGCGTATGGACCTGAACGATTTAGCCGAAAAAGTGGCGCAGGCCGAAGCCAATGGCGAGCAGATCCTGGCGATTGTAGCGACCGCAGGCACCACGGATGCCGGCGCTATTGATCCCCTGCGCGCTATCGCGCAGTTGGCGGCGAAACACCAGATCTGGGTGCATGTCGATGCAGCCTGGGGCGGTGCATTGTTGCTGTCGGAGAAATACCGCGATTATCTGGATGGCATTGAATTGGTGGATTCCATTACGTTGGACTTCCATAAGCAATTCTTCCAGACCATCAGTTGCGGCGCCTTCTTGTTGAAAGAAGCCCGTCACTATGAGCTGATGCGCTATCAGGCGGCCTACCTGAACTCCGAGTTCGACGAAGCGCAAGGCGTGCCGAACCTGGTGTCCAAATCGCTGCAAACCACCCGCCGTTTCGATGCGTTGAAACTGTGGATGGGTCTGGAAGCGCTGGGGCAAAAGCAGTACGCGGAGATCATCGATCACGGCGTTACGCTGGCGCAGCAGGTTGCGCACTACATCGGCGATCAACCGTCGCTGGAACTGGTTATGCAGCCGCAGTTGGCCAGCGTCCTGTTCCGTTACCTCCCGCCACAGTTGGCGGCGAGCGGCGATGCGGCGATTGCATTGCTCAACCAACGGATTGGCGATGCTCTGCTGGAATCGGGCCGCGCCAACGTGGGCGTTACCGAGTTTGATGGCGTCACCTGCCTGAAAATGACGTTACTGAACCCGACCGTCAGCCTGGAAGACATTAAAGTGTTGCTGGCGCTGGTGGAAACCACTGCACAGCAATTGCCGACCGCTTAAACCCGGTTTGCCGTTAAAAGCCGATAGCATTCTGCTATCGGCTTTTTTATTGCGCTCGCAGAAGGTATCTCCCCTCGACGATGGCCCGAGACACCTGACCATCAGTTAAGCACTATCTGCAGCATGCCCAGTGAGGCTATGGAAATAATCAGCGTCGGCAGCATCGAAAACCGAATAGCGCAGCCTATCGCGATAAACATGGCGATGATTTCTGCCGGATTGGACGACACAAAGTAAGGTGAGATGGCTGACACCATTACGCATCCGGGCGCACTTTCCATGACGCTTCTTGCGCGGGGGCTGAGGTGGCGATTTCTCAAGACAAGATACCCCAGTATCCGGCTCAGATAGGTCACTAACGCCATCCCGGCGATGGTTAAACAGGCAGCCCAGCTCATTGATTTTTATCTCCCCAGAACCATGCCGCCAATAACCCGCTGAACGTTCCTGCAAGCACGTAGGCATGGCCCGGAATGACAAGATACACCGCCGCGGCAACCGCCAGGCTGACCAACCAGGGGCGGGCAGCCCGATATCCCTTCCACATTCCCCGAAGAAGGACAATAAACGTGGCGGGAAAAGCCATCGCGAAACCATACTCTTCTACATTTCCCAATATTGGGCCAACCAGGCACCCCAGCACCGAAAATCCCACCCAAACGGGATAAAAAGGGAAACAAGCCCCGAGGAAGTAAGGCATGGAGAGGCTCTTATCCGCCGGCATGATGGCGGCATTCTTCAGGGTTTTAGAATAGGCCACCGCCCAGCCCTCATCAGCCATCAGGAAGAGTGCCGGCAGCACTTTACGACGAGGAAGATGCTTGAGGTAAGGCGTCAGAGCCGCTCCCATAATGATATGCCTGCTGTTGATCAAAAATGTCAGCAAGATGATGGTCAGTACCGGCAGCGGTTCCTGCCAGAGCTGGATGGCCGCAAACTCCGAGCCACCGGCAAAGTTCAGCGCAGTCATCAGGCCAAGCTCTGGCGTGGCAAGACCGGCCTTTGATGCCTGAGCGCCTAAAACCAGAGCGTAAGGCGCAATGGCGAGCAGCAAGGGGATTCCATCTTTCACTCCCTGTGTAAACGAATTACTGCGAGAATAATTATCCATCACATAATGCCTTCAAATATCCTTCGGTTTCCCCACCTTAAGGTAAGGCGTTAAGGCGATACAATTACGTCATAATCGCGACGCCAACCAAGTTCGTGAACATCGGCTGGCCTCTGAGCCTTGAACCCTGTCGGAGGGGGCGCAGTATCCAAGATGATCGGCGTTGCTGCGGCCCCCCGCGTTTACGGTACTGATATAAAAACAAAATTGAGCATTTTGGGCCGCCAATACGATAACCTCAAACGGCAATATTTGTCTGCCGAATAATGTATATCCGACAGACGGAAGCGGTCTTGGCGTAGGATATAATAGAAGGCGGAAGACGCAGCATTGGCATTGATAACCTGCACAGAACGCCTTCTCCCTTTTTCTTTGGTTCAGGATACGAAGCATGATGACTGATCCCGATCTCAACCTGCTCATTGCCCTCGACGTGTTACTGGCCGAAGGCAGCGTGGCCGGCGCGGCGCGGCGTCTTGGGTTAAGCGCCTCTGCCATGAGCCGCACGCTCAGCCGCTTGCGCACGGCAACCGGCGATCCTTTACTGGTGCGCGCCGGGCGCAATATGGTGCTGACACCTTATGCCGAAGAGATACGCGAGCGTACGCAAAATACCGTTTTTGAGGCACGCGCCGTGCTTCGCCCTTCCTCAGCGGAGCTGGATCCGGCCACGCTGGAACGTACCTTTATCCTGCGCACCAACGACGGCTTTGTGGAAGCTTTTGGCCCTGCGCTTATCGCGGCGGCAGCGGCGGCGGCCCCTTTAGTGCGCCTGCGCTTTGCGCCAAAACCCGAGAAAACCTCAAAGCCTTTGCGAGAAGGCCTGGTTGATCTCGAGATCGGTGTGTTGGGTGCCATGGGGCCGGAAATTCGCCTGCAGGCGCTATTCAGGGACAGGTTCGTGGGGGTGGCAAGGAAGGGACATCCGCTGGCGCTACAGCCTGACGTTACCCTTGAGCGCTATGTTGCCTGCGGGCACGTTGTCGCCTCGCGCAGCGGGCGGGTAGCCGGGCCGGTGGACCAGGCGCTGGCGGAGTTGGGGCTGGAGCGGAACATCGCCGCCGTGGTGCCGAGTTTTCCCGCCGCGCTGGCGGTGGCTCAGGCGTCTGACCTGGTGGCGCTGGTGCCCGCCTCTTTTCTTATCAATCAACCCACCGTTAGTGGGAACGGGGTTGTCGCCGCACTTTTCGCTTTTGAACTGCCGGTAAAAACCCAGAGCATTACCGTTTCGCAAATGTGGCATCCGCGCTCCGAAGTGGATCCGGCCCACCGTTGGCTGCGGCAATTGGTGTTGAGCGTCTGCCGGCGGCAGGCACCGGCGTGAGGAGCAACTCAGCTCATTTAGTGACAATGTCACTACATCCCGTCTGCTTTGGTGCGCCAAACTCGACGCCAGGCAACCGGCGTCGATAAGCCGATCAGGCATTCAGGGTTTTCAGCAGGCTAAAGGCCGCTTTCATGTGGTCTTCGCTGACGATAAAAGCCCGCAATTGCGCTTGCCGATCAAAGCCTTTGGCGATCATGCCCTGCGGCTCGGCGGTAATCACCCACTTCAGATCCTGGCGCTGAGTCTCTCCCGCCAGATGCAGCGGTAAATCAGGCGTTTTCACCTTGACCAGCATGGCGGGCAACCTGACCGTTTCTGCCGCACCCAGCAGATTTTTCGCCAGGGTCATGGCACTGAACTGGATAGGCTGGAGGAACGGCAGCAGCTTACCTTCTATCTCCGCACAATCACCCAGCGCGTAAACGTCGGTAGCCGAGGTTTCCAGCGTGGCGTCAACCTGAATACCGCGATCGCTCCGTAAACCGGCCTGCTGCGCCAAAGCCAGGTTCGGCCGCAGCCCAACCGAAGCAATCACTGCATCAACTTGCAGGCTTCGCCCGTTGTCGAGCGTAGCCAGAATGCCCGCTTCCCGCTGCGCCAGAGCCACCAGTTGCTGATTGAATGCCAACTCAACCCCCATGTGCTGTAAACGATGCTGCAATCGGCTGCTGGCTTCAACCGGCATCAGAGACGACAGCAGGCTACAGGCTTTGTCCACCAAAGTGACTTGCTTACCGGCCCGGCACATGTCCATCGCCAGTTCGCTGCCAATCAGCCCGCCACCGAGGATCAATACCCGTTGCGCCTGCCGCAGCGTATTTTCCGCCGCGCGGTATTCCTGCTGGCTGTTGAGCGTCAACATCAGCTCATGACCAGGTACCGGCGGCACAATGGCCGACGCGCCCAAGGCCAAAACCAGCTTATCGTAATGCCAATGTTGCTCGCCGCTGCTAACCGTTTTCTGCCGCGTATCGATGGCGGTAACCCGCGTATTGGCATGCAACGTCAGCAGAAACTGCTCGGCAAAACTGCCTGAGGTTTGCCGCGTCAGCGCGTCCGCCGTCTGCTGTTGGCTAATGACGTGGCTCAGCTCAGGTTTGTTGTATTCATCGCAGCTGTCTGCGGCGATCAGGCGAATGGGTATGCTGCCGTCTTGCTTACGCAGATTTTTCACCAGCTGACGGGCGGCAAACCCGGAGCCGATTATCAGGATGCCGTGGTTCATTTTGCCTCCACCGCAAGCGCATCGAAGACGTCTTTGCCCATCGCGCATTCCGGACACAAAAAGTCGCCAGGTACGTCCTGCCAACAGGTGCCGGGAGCCACGTCCTGCATAGGTTCGCCCTCACGCGGATCGTATACCCACAGACAGACGCTGCATTGCATGCGCGGCCCCAGTCCGGCATCGACCAAGACGTCCTCCGTTACCTGTGGGGATGGATTGAGCGGCGCAATAGCCGCAGGCAAGGGGCTGAGCGCCCACTGGCGAGCGATATCACGGCCATGCTGGCGACAGATCGCCAGAGTATCGGTGTCCGGACGCCATTTGGCCTTCAATGCCAGCGTGGTTTCAAAACCGCAGTCCATCAGGCGGGTCTGAATACGGTCTACCGCCCCGCCGTTCCAGCCATAACTGCCGAACGCCGAGGCCTTCTTATTGCGAAAGCGCAACCCGGTGATCTCTTCGAGCAGGCCGGCAACCTTCGGCATCATCACGTTGTTCATGGTCGACGAGCCGACCAGAACCCCTTTGGAACGAAACACGTTGGTCAGGATCTCATTCTTGTCGTGACGCGCCACGTTAAAAATCTTCACCGCCACCTGCGGATCAACCTCATTAATGCCTTGAGCAATCGCATCCGCCATCATCCGGGTGTTGTTGGACATGGTGTCGTAAAACAGGGTGATGCGGTCTTCCTGGTAGTCCGCCGCCCATTTCAGGTAGCGCTCTACAATTTGCGTGGGGTTATCGCGCCACACCACGCCGTGCGAGGTGGCGATCATATCTACCGGTAAATTGAAACCGAGGATCTCGTTGATTTTCGGCGTCACCAGGCGACTGAACGGCGTCAGGATATTGGCGTAGTAACGCTGGCATTGTTCAAACAGCTCGTTCTGATCCACCTCATCGTTGAACAGGCGCTCGTCGCAATAATGCTGACCAAAGGCATCGTTACTGAACAGCACCGCATCCTCGGTCATATAAGTCATCATGCTGTCCGGCCAGTGCAGCATCGGGGTTTCCACGAAGATCAGCCGTTTGCCGTTACCGATATCCAGGCTGTCGCCGGTACGCACCACATGAAAATTCCACTCGGGGTGGTGGTGATGGCCATTGATGGAATCAATGCCGTTTTCCGTGCAGTAAATGGGCGTGCCGGGAACCTGCGCCATCAATTCGCTCAGCGCACCGGCATGGTCTTCTTCGGCATGGTTGATGATGATGTAATCCAGCGTGGCAAGATCGATCTCCGCCGCCAGGTTCTGCACAAACTCACGGCTGAATTTGTGGTCCACCGTGTCGATCAGGACGGTTTTCTCTTCGCGGATCAGATAGCTGTTATAGCTGCTGCCCTTCAGCGTTTTGTATTCGGTACCGTGAAAGTCACGCACTTCCCAGTCACGTTGGCCGACCCATTGAATATTGTTTTTTACCTGAATAGCCATGCTCATTACCTTTGCGTTGATGATTGCGTTTCGATGTCTGTAAAGAGCAATCCGCATGCCAGATTTTATCTTATTGTTTTTATATGGGTTTATAAAAATTGCTGTCATATCGACACAGGTATAACATTGTCTTTATGACTATTCAGTGTCGGAATGACAATCATGTCCCTCTCCATGCAATCCCTCGCCGCCATCGCCATAGAATTGCAAAATGGCCTGACGCAGCGTGACCGCTTTCAGCGCCTGATCAACAGCCTGCGCCACCTGCTGCGCGGCGATGCGTCCGCCTTGCTGCGTTTCGAAGGGCAGCAGTTTCGCCCTTTGGCCATTGATGGCCTGGCGCAGGACGTCCTGGGCCGCCGTTTCGCGCTGAATGCGCACCCACGTCTGGAAGCCATTGCCCGCGCCGGTGACGTGGTGCGCTTCCCTGCCGACAGCGATTTGCCGGATCCATACGACGGCCTGATCCCCGGCCACGATAGGCTGAAAGTCCACGCCTGTATTGCGCTGCCGCTGTTTGCCGAACAGGACTTAATCGGTGCGCTGACCTTCGACAGCCTCAACCCGCAGCAGTTTGACCGCTTCAGTGATGAAGAGCTGAGGTTGATCGGCGCGTTGGCTGCGGGCGCCTTGAACAATGCGTTGCTGGTGGAAATGCTGGAAAAACAGGCGTTATCGCCAGCGACCCCCGGCGTTAATAGTCCGAGAGAAAGCGATGAAATCATCGGCCTTTCACCACTGATGCGGCAGTTGAAACAGGAAATCGGCATCGTGGCCGCTTCCGATCTCAACGTGTTGATTACCGGCGAAACCGGTGTCGGCAAAGAGCTGGTGGCGCGCGCCATTCATCAGGGATCGGCGCGAGCCTCAAGCCCCCTGGTGTATCTCAACTGCGCTGCGTTGCCGGAGAACGTGGCGGAAAGCGAGCTGTTCGGCCATGTTAAAGGCGCCTTTACCGGCGCCATCCAGCACCGCATCGGCAAGTTTGAGCTGGCCGATAACGGCACGCTGTTCCTCGATGAGATTGGTGAGCTTTCGCTCTCGCTGCAGGCCAAGTTGCTGAGAGTGATCCAATACGGCGATCTGCAACGGGTTGGCGATGACCGTGTCAAGCGCGTCAACGTGCGCATTTTGGCGGCAACCAATCGCAATCTGAAACAAGCGGCGGTCGACGGCCAATTCCGCGTAGATTTATACCATCGCCTGAGCGTATTCCCGATTACTGTACCGCCGCTGCGCGAACGTGTCAGCGATATCGCCCTGCTGGCCGGTTTCTTCTGCGAACGCTGCCGCCTCAAGCTGGGCTTGGCGCAATTGACCCTCAGCGCATCGGCGTTATTCGCGCTGGAACGCTATGTATGGCCAGGCAATATTCGCGAACTGGAGCATGCGATTTATCGCGCGGCCATTTTGGCCCGTGCCACGCAAAACAGCAGCGAGCTGGAATTGTTGCCGACGCATTTCAACTTAAACTCCGATCCCCTACCGGCAGAGGAAAATTACGCCCTGCCGGAAACAAGGGGCCAGGAAGATCTTGCCGCCATGACGCAGCACTTTCAGCGCAGCGTGATCCAAAAGACGCTGGCCGAGAGCGAAATGAATTGGGCGGCGACGGCGCGTAAATTGAAACTGGACAGCGGTAACCTGCACCGGTTGGCCAAAAGGTTGGGAATAAAGGCTTAAAACGGTTTAGGGCAAAGAGACCCACGAGGAGTGTTGGTTGGGATAATTACGCAGCGTAACCATTATAATAAAGGGATTTTATTGGTTTGATTCATTTTGCTTTAATAGTGCCCACTATGCAGTGCATTAAAACGATGACGCCCAATCAATCGAAGCACTGCATAGTGGAGCGGGAATATTAACGTAATGAATTCGGATTTCTAACCTTATGTAACTAAAGAAACCGAAAATACAAAGATAAAAGCGCCAGAAATATCGAAGACACAATATATTGGCGCTCACCGGTCTATTAATTATCCATCAAGGCTAACACTTTTTATTGGCCCTTACTTTTTCAGGGGAAATAAAATAATCAATCACTTCATCGTCTACGCATTGATTGACGTTGGAAAGCGCAATCGTATGCCCGTCGCCATTCACCGTAATCAAAGGGCTGTGAAAAAATGTCGCCATCCGTTTGGCCCCCTCATAAGGGGTAGCGGGATCATAAAGTTGTGCAACAAATAACAAAGGCGGCAATTCGGCAGACGCTACGGGAGTATGCGCCGGCATCGTGCCTTTAAATGGCCAGAGGTCGCAGACATTGCGTGGAGACTGCGTCTTTACCGGATAGTTACTGAAAGGGGATGCATCCGCTAACTTCTGCTCTTTGAGCCGGCTCTGTTCAAGATTCTCACCCGGATTGGCCGAATCTATGCAGCCGATCAGGGTTAAATTATCGGCCTCTTCGTCGGCGGCGTTTGCCACGCCCACATCAGCCCTGCTGTCTGCCTGGTTACGGGGTTTGGAGGGATTTACCGCTTTAGGGCGTGCGTTTTGTTCTGCCTCCGTAGCCTGATCAGCGGTTTTATCCAAAACGGCCAGAGCCTGGTAATCAAACTTGTCGCTATCGATTGAGCGCAGCAATTTGGCCAGGTCCGGCCAATTTTCTGAAGAATAAAGCGTTTTTTGGGTCGCACTAATAATAGCGTCCGAGCCTATATCATTGCCATTTTCATCCCTCAGCGCCAGGTTATCTACTTTTTCCAGCAACGCGTGATAGTTCGCCGTGGCATGGGCTTTAGTTAATTGGCACTGCTGCTCTTCTTCACAATAGGCGGCAAAACGTTCGAATGAATGCTGGAAGGACAATGCCTGTTTGTAATCGCTGCTGAACGCATCGTCCGAGATGTCCATCACGCCGTCGAATACCAGGGCCCTTATATTTTTCGGGAAACGCTCTGCGTAGATTGCCGCTACCTGAGTTCCGTATGAAAAGGCGATAGCATTCAGTTTATCTTCACCCAAAGCGGCTCTGATAATGTCCACATCATTGACCGCCTCATCCGTACCCAGGTGTTTCAGGACATTGAGCGTCGTGCGATTAATACAGCCTTCCAACCAGGTACGGCCCACTTTTTCGGCCTCTGCGGTATTAAGCGCATTATCGGCATTGTTGTCCGGCTGAGTGGAACATGTAATTTTTGGCCGGGATTGCCCGACGCCTCGTGGGTCATAACCGATAATATCGAAACTTTCATTGAGTTCTTCCGTTTCGATAGGCACCTGAATCCCAGGCAGCCCCGGCCCGCCGGGAATAGACAGCACGCTGCCCCACTTCTCACCGGTCGCAGGCAAGCGTGTGACTGCCAGTTTGACTTTTTCATGGCTACTGCCGCCGTAGGATAAAGGCGCTTCAACATAGCCGCATTGCAGCCGCGCAGGGATCTCTCCCCCGTCGAACCATTGATTAAACGAACTGTTTTTGCAGGAAACCCAGGATATCGGCTGAGTTTGGCTGGCAAAAACCGCCGGTGGGCAAAAAATGACGGCAATAAAGGCTATTGTCGGAAACGTCACGCTTCCCCCTCGATGAAAAAAATTAAGGCTATAAATCGTCCAGGCCTTAGTTATACAGACCCATCGGAAAACGGAATATATCTGCGCCAAGCTTTTTTACAGAGAGTGAGGCTTTGTTTAATAAATCGGATTTAGAGAAAACCTGCGCATCCCCAGGCGCGTTGTTGCGCGCGGGAGGGGGCGCTTTGGAATACAGGCTGGCTCCAGCCTGCGCTTCGTGGCGATATTCGCAAATGGCCGCATTCTCCCTATGTTCAATGGCAGAATGGAATGAATGCGGCTGGCTGTGATTACAGCAACTGCCCGCCCGAAATGTCGAAGGTCGTCCCGTTAGCCCATGCCATGTCATCGGACAGAATGGCGGCTACCGCGCCGCCTACGTCGTCCGGTAAACCGACACGACCCAGCGCGATCCCCTGAGCAACCCAGGCGTTCACATCCTTGTTGTCGCGCACCGCACCACCGCCAAAATCGGTAGCGATGGCACCAGGGGCAATCGCATTCACCCGAATTTGGCGCGCACCAAGTTCTACGGCCATGTAACGGGTCAGAACCTCTACTGCGGCCTTCACCGCCGCATAAACGCTGTACCCCGGCAAAGTAAAGCGCACGAAGCCGGACGAAACGTTCAGGATCCGTCCGCCGTCTTCCACGAGCGGTAACAGCTTCTGAGTCAGAAAAATCGGCCCGCGAAGGTGCGTGGCGACCAGAGAGGCAAATTGCTCCTCGGTGGCGTCAACAAAGTTTGAAAAGAGTCCATTGCCGGCATTGTTGACGAGGAAGTCGAAGCGTTCGCGGCCGAAGTCGGCCCTCAGCGTTTCAGTCACGGCGTTTGAAAAAGCCGGATAACTGGCGGTATCGGTGATGTCGAGCGGCAGCATCGCGGCCTTGCCACCCTGTGCTTCGATCTCCTTTTTCAACATTTCGGCTTCTGCGGCGCCGCTGCGATAGGTGCCGATAATGTGTACGCCGCGCTTGGCGAGGTGAAGAGCTATGTTGCGGCCAAGGCCACGGCTGGCGCCGGTGATGAGTGCAATTGGGTTGGTCATGGGCTGTCTCGTATAGGTTAATTGGGCGCACCTTGCGGTGCCTGCTTGACCTGCTCATGATAGGCAATGACCGGTGTGTAACCTACGCCTGATAAGCTCAGTTTATTGCCTGATTGTCTCAATCATTTTACGGGGGGAAGGATGGTGGGTATAATCGACGGATGAAAAATGAGCTTGCACCGCATCTTGATATCGCCCTGCGCCATGCGCCACCGGGCTTGACCCCCACACGGATCCCGCGTGTAGACCTCTGCGTCGGGCAAGGTTCTACAGACAAGGCGCCATGCCTGTATCGCTCGATGATCTGCTTCATCCTGCAAGGCTCTAAGCGCGTAGCGATCCACGACAATCTTCTGAGCTACGACAGTGAACAATATCTCATCAGCGCCCTTGACCTGCCTTTGATCGGGCAAATTCTTGACGCTGAAGACGGGCAACCCTACGTTGCGCTCTCGCTTGTGTTGGACCCGGCCATACTGGCGGAATTAGCGGCGACCATGCCGCCGGTTCGCGAGCGCGAACAAAAAGGGATTGGCATCGCGATAAATCCGATGACCGCTCCGCTCCGCGACACCTTGCTCCGCTTATTATCATTGCTCGACACGCCTGACGATATCCCGATTCTTGGCCCCCTGCTCGAACGGGAATTGCTTTATCGTCTCTTGCAGGGGCCTCAGGGGCAACTTCTGCGTCAGATTGCTCAGCCTGATGGCGCACTGGGTAGCATCCGCCGGGCCGTTGCCTGGATCAGAGACAATTACAATACCCGGCTTCGCATCGAGGCGTTGTGTGATGTCAGCGGCATGAGCCGGGCCAGCCTGCATCGCCATTTTCTGTCGATGACGGGTCTCAGTCCTGTCCAGTATCAGAAACAGCTTAGATTGCAGGAAGCCCGCCAGCTCTTGCTTGCCGGCGAGCATCGCGCGTCCGAGGTGGCCTTTCTCGTCGGTTACGAAAGCGCTTCACAGTTTAGCCGCGAATATCTAAGGCAATTCGGGGTATCGCCTATCCGCGACGTGCGCCAGATACGGCAGGCCATCAATGCTTCACCGAGGGCGTAAACGGTAATTGCAGGAGTTGGCTCAACACCGATCGCCTGTTGCGCAAAAGACACTCGGAACATTCATTAAACGGGCAAGCGCCTAAATAACTGCGTTGAATATCGCTACACCCCAAGCCTGAGACAGGTGGGGTGCATGCAGGTTAGCCGCATGGGCGCGCGATACGAGCCTCCATGGACGGATTCACGGCGTGCCGGCGATCTGCATGCTCCTCACCTGTAGCACTATTTAGGCGCAGCTATTTAATAGTTTAGGTAGGCAATTAATTAAAGAATAGCAGGAGTGACAGGTTGAATTCCGGCCACGGTTTTCTATTAATAATTTGTGTCAAAAGCAACATATCCTTAACAGCCTAACGAATCAAATGGTACAATTCGGCGCATTCACTGTTTAATTTTTTGCCACGCGCCCTGTTTCATGCAGAGTGCGGCGCAACGATTACACTTTGGGAAACGAGTAGTAAGACACATTATTTTCGGAGACCGCCTGAACATGTCTGATTCAACTGCCCGACCGGGTATAAAGCTTAAAGTATGGTGTTGTTTATTAGGGGTAATTCTTGCCGTTGTAGGCTTATTTTTCGCCATCGCCGGCGGAAAGTTAGTCTCGCTCGGCGGCAGCGCCTACTTCCTGATTGCCGGTATCGTCACCCTGCTTTCCGCCATCCAATTCTTCCGTCGCAAATCCTCGGCAGTCACGCTGTTCCTGCTGGTTTTCATCGGTACGCTGATTTGGTCAGTGGCCGACGCCGGTTTTGATTTCTGGCCCTTGATTTCGCGGCTGATGGTGCCAACCGGCCTGATGATTCTGGCCTTCCTTAGCTGGCCTGCACTGCGTAAACCGGAAGGGAAATCGCCGCTGGCTAAACTCTCTTATCTGCTCTCCGCCGTGTTGGCTATGGGTATGGTCGGCGCCTTCGTGCAGATGTTCCAGCCGCACCCCACCGTCGCTTTCAGCGGCCAGCAATTGCCGTTGATCCCGGTCGATAAAGCCAAACAGCAAAAAGACTGGGACAACTACGGCAATACCCCAGGCGGCAGCCGGTTCGTGGCGCTTGATCAGATCACCCGCGATAACGTGAAAGATCTGAAAGTCGCCTGGACCTTCCATACTGGCGATACGCCGATCAGCCCTGGCGGCAACGGCGCAGAAGACCAACAGACGCCGCTGCAAATCGGCAACCGCATCTTCCTGTGTACGCCGCACAACAACGTCATCGCCGTCGAAGCCGACAGCGGGAAAGCGATCTGGAAGCGTGAAATCAACGCGCAATCGCAGGTCTGGAACCGCTGCCGCGGCCTGGCCTACTTCGACGCCACCAAACCCCTGCCGGAACCGACGGTCCCTGGTTCAACGCCTGCGGCGCCGGTTCAGCTTGCGGCCGGCGACAGCTGTCAGCGCCGTATTCTGATGAACACCATCGATGCGCGCCTGGTGGCGATCAACGCCGATAACGGCGAGTTCTGCCAGCACTTTGGCAACAACGGCATCGTCGATCTGAAAGCCGGACTGGGCGATGCCTCGGATCCGAAATACCAGCTGACCTCCGCCCCTACGCTGGCGGGCACCACCGTCGTCGTGGGTGGCCGCGTGGCCGATAACGTGCAAACCGACATGCCTGGCGGCGTGTTGCGTGGTTTTAACGTGATCACCGGTGAAATGCGTTGGGCGTTCGATCCGGGCAATCAAGACCCGAACGCGGCGTTGAAGCCGGGCCAAACCTTTGTGCGCAGTACGCCGAACTCCTGGGCACCGATGTCCTACGATCCGGCGATGAACACCGTATTCATGCCGATGGGCAGCTCTTCCGTGGATCTCTGGGGTGCTAACCGCAACGCTCTGGACCACAAATACGGCGCGTCCATCCTGGCGCTCGATGCGACAACCGGTAAAGAAAAGTGGGTTTATCAGACCGTACATAACGATCTGTGGGATTTCGATGTCCCTATGCAACCTAGCCTGATCGATTTCCCGATGAAGGACGGCACCACCCGCCCTGCACTGGTATTCGGCGGCAAAACCGGGCAGATCTTCGTGCTGGATCGCCATACCGGCAAACCCCTGACCGAAGTGAAAGAACTGCCGGTGAAAACCCGTAACATCCCGGGCGAGCAGTATTCGGCGACTCAGCCCTTCTCTGTCGGCATGCCGCAGATTGGCGCTGAAAAGTTGACCGAATCCGACATGTGGGGCGCAACGCCGTTCGATCAGTTGATGTGCCGCATCAGCTTTAAATCGATGCGTTACGATGGTCTGTTCACCGCGCCGGACACCGATCTCTCGCTCAGCTTCCCAGGTTCGCTGGGCGGCATGAACTGGGGTGGATTGTCTACCGATCCGAACAACCACTACATCTTCGCCAACGATATGCGTTTGGGCCTGTGGGTGCAGATGATCCCGCAAAAAATCGACCCCAACGCGCCGGCCAGCAACGGCGGCGAATCGGTTAACGCCGGTATGGGCGCCGTGCCGTTAAAAGGCACCCCTTACGGCGTCAACAAGAACCGCTTTATGTCGCCGCTGGGCATTCCGTGCCAGAAACCGCCGTTCGGCACCCTGTCCGCTATCGATCTGAAAACCCAGAAAGTGGTGTGGCAAGTACCGGCCGGTACCGTGCAGGATACCGGGCCATTCGGCATTAAAATGCGCGCCCCAATGCCGGTAGGCATGCCAACGCTGGGCGGTACGCTGGCAACCCAGGGCGGCCTGGTGTTTATCGCCGGCACCCAGGATTACTACCTGCGGGCATTTGATTCATCCACCGGTAAGGAAGTGTGGAAAGCGCGTTTGCCGGTCGGCAGCGGCGGCACCCCGATGAGCTACGTCTCACCGACCACCGGTAAGCAGTACATTCTTATCTCCGCCGGCGGCGCACGCCAATCACCGGACCGTGGCGACTACGTGATCGCTTACGCGCTCGATAAGTAACGTTCAAGCTTCGCAATAACAAAAATCCCCCGTCATATGATGGGGGATTTTTTTATGAATTATCGCAAATTAGCGTTAATCCATAGAAAACACCCTTCCTTTTACAAGAATAATCCTACTGTTTTACCCGGCATTATATCTCATGCTTTCAATCGGCTTTTTACCGCGCCAAGCCCGGTTATTGGCATATTTCCGCAGGCACGAATATTATTAAAACAGTTCCTTTTGGAGCGAATCTCAGGCGGTTTTCATAAAGGAACAAGACATGAGCGTTTTACCTGATCGCAGTGATGACAATCATCCTGTTGATATAGCTAATGTAATTTTTGACGGGTTACCGAATCTCATTGGCGTGGGTAAAAGCCTGGGCGGACGCTTTAATAAAGGGTGGCGCGAATATACCGGCGGAGCCTCGTTTGATAATGAGGATAGCGGCTGGCTGAAAGCCCTGCACCCGGCTGACTATGCGCCGGTGCACAGCCTTTGGCAGCAGGCAATGGCTACCGCCGCCTCGTTCGTGAATGAAAGCCGTCTGCGCCATTGCAGCGGTGAGTTCCGCTGGTTTTTGCTGTCGTTCAACGCCGCCAAAGATCCCCTGCCTGGAGAACCGCGCTGGTCTCTTACCTGCGTGGATATCCACGAGCAAGTGCTGGGAAAACATATCCTCGCCGCGACCTTGGCTGCGCAGCAAAACATGCTCGATGCCAGCGTCGACTGCATCAAGATCATCAATAATGACGGTTCGTTGCTGCACATGAACAAAGCCGGCTGCATTGCTCTTGGCCTGGATGAAAACCAAAAACAGTTTGGCATGTCGTGGCTGGGGCTGCTGCCGGTAGAAATACGCAAGCGCGGCAGAAAAGCGCTGCGCAAAGTGTTGAATGGCCGCAATGCCAGATTCGCCGGCCTTAGCATCACGCCAAATGGCAAGATGCAGCATTGGGATAATATCCTCAGCCCGGTCACCGATAAAAATGGCCGGATACAAAATATATTGTGCGTTTCCCGCGATGTGACCTCGCAAAGAATAGCCGAGAAGCGTTTGCTGATCGCCAGTGAATATGACGAACTGACCGGCCTGCCTAACCGACGGTTATTCAAGAAAAAGTTAAAACAGGAAATGAAACGCGCCCTGAGCAACAATAAATTGCTCGGGTTGATTCTGTTGGATCTCGACCACTTTAAATTGGTTAACGACACCCTTGGGCATGCCGCAGGCGATCATCTGTTGCGCGTGTTATCCAAAAGGCTCACGGCGCACCTGAACCCTAACTCTTTTGTTTCCCGGCTCGGCGGCGATGAGTTTGCGGTGGTCATCAGCGACGTGGACGATGAGCAGGATATCTTCAAAATTGCCAATAACTTTCTGTTGCAGCTCGAATCGCCGATCACCCACGGCGGTAAGGCGCTGCATTGCGGCATGAGCATAGGTTGCGCCGTTTATCCTCAGGACGCCCGCGACCCATCGGAACTGATGAAGTGCGCCGATACCGCGCTGTATGAACTTAAAGACGGTGGCCGCGGCGGCATTTATATGTTCAATCAGCAGATGATGGAGAAGGCAAAGGCGCGAGCCTCACAGCTTAACCACGCACGGCAGATTGTGCGTGATAACCGCATTCGCCCCAGCTATCAACCGAAAGTCAATTTGGCCAACGGCGCTATCGTGGGTTTTGAGGCGCTATTGCGCTGGTATTGTCCGGTAAACGGTATGCAGTTGCCGGATACCGTCAGTGAAGCCTTCAGTAACTATGAGCTGGCGAGCAAAATCAGCGAAGCCATGCAGATGAAAGTCTTTGCCGACATCTCACGTTGGATCGATGCCGGGGTAGAAGTCTTGCCGGTGTCGTTGAACGCATCCCCTATCGAGTTTTTACGCGACAACTATGCCGAAACCTTCCTGCAACGATTGCTGATGTTCCGCATCCCGCACCACCTTATCGAGCTGGAGGTCACCGAACATGCGTTCAACAAACACGGTTCGAAGTATGTGTTGCGGGCCTTGCAAATGCTCAAGGAAATGGGCATTCGGATTGCGCTCGACGACTTTGGCACCGGGCATTCGGCCTTTACGCATATCATGAACTACCCGCTGGACTGCATTAAACTGGATTGCGATTTTATCCGCCGGATGAACGACGAGCCGGCCATATTGGGCATCGTCGAAAGCATGGGCATTCTGGGGCAGAAATTGGCCATCGATATCATCGCCGAAGGGATTGAAACCGAGCAACAGCGCCAGACGTTGTGCGACGCCGGTTTTTATTTCGGACAGGGCTTTTTGTTCAGCAAGGCCGTTGAAGCACCCAAGGTGATCAACCTGCTGCGGGAAAATGTTCGTTATAACGAAGAAATCGACGATTGAGGCGGACATCATTTCACTGCAACCCGATTTTTCTAAAATTAGTTAGTTAATTTTGTTCGTTCACAGATTTAGCGGCTTCGAGGATAGTGAGCAGACCGCCTCAACAACATAATAATGCAGGTAATAATCATGATGTATAGCGCTAAATTAACCGCAGCGGCGGCACTCCTGAGCATGTCCTTCATCGCCAATGCCGCACCGGGAATTGATCTGATCGCCAATGAAACCCCGATAAACACGGTTAAAAGCCCAGAGGCCGTAGCCAAGATCCCGGCAGGATTTAAATTCGTGGAGCCGGGTACGCTAACCGTCGCCGTATCGATATTGGGTAGCGGCCCACCGTTCGGGCTGTACGCCCGCGACAATAAAACGGTGATTGGCAGTGAGTCGGATATTGCCCGGTTGGTCGCCGATGGGCTTGGGCTAAAACTCAAACTGGTCCCGACATCCTGGGAAGACTGGCCGCTGGGGGTGACCTCAGGGAAATACGACGCGGCAATTTATAACATCACCGTCACCCATGAGCGTAAAACCAAATTCGACTTTGCCACTTATCGCCAGGATACGCTGGGCTTCTACGTGAAGGCCGACAGTAAAATCACCTCGATAAAATCCGCACCGGATATCGCCGGCAAGAAGATCATCGTCGACTCCGGCACCAATCAGGAGGCGGTGTTGCTGGCGTGGGATAAAGAGAATCAGGCCAAAGGGTTGCCCGCTCTCCAACCGATCTACGTGACCGATAAAGCGGCCTCGACGCTGGCGATCCAATCCGGCCGGGCCGATGCGACTTTCGGGCCGAACGTAGCCGGCGCCTATCAGGCCAAGTTAAACGGCAAAACCAAGCTGGTCGGCATAGTGCCTGGCGGCTGGCCGCGCAGCGCCAACATCGCCGTGACGTTGAAAAAGGGTAACGGCCTGGTTGATGCCGTGCAGGCTTCGCTCAACAGTGCCATCGCCAACGGCAGCTACCTGAAAGTGTTGGACCGCTGGGCGGAGAGCGACGAAAAAATCGAACATTCTGAAATCAATCCGCTGGGATTGGGGGATTAATCTTCCGGCTGTCAAGGCGCCGGTTCTTACCGCCGGCGCCCTTAAATGTTGTTTAAAGCGCAACGAGTACCAGACCGCGTGCCTTGCCGGAACACGTCTCTTTCAGTGCCAACGGTGCCGATTCCAGTCCTTTAAACCGGGTCACAGGAAATTCGATGTCCGCCCATGAAGGTTGCGATAGACAGGAAAGCCATTCAGCAAATACTTCCGGATTTTCGTCAGCGCTGTATCCGCGCATCGTAATTCCCTTGACGATAATAGCGAAAGCGTCTATTTCCACAGGAGCATATTTGGTCGACTTTGCATCTGCAAGTTCGGCCGATAGCGCCCCAAGCAGGACAATCCTCGCACCTTCCCGAGTGTGAGAAACCGCGGCTTCCAATTGCTCACCGCCTACAATATCAATAAATATGTCAATGCCGTCGGGCGCATAGCGGTGCAATTGGTCGCTGATAGTGCCGTCACCGCGAATGATGACCTCGTCATAACCCAATTTTCGCTTCATCCATGAAGCTTTTTCAGGCGTTCCAGTACTGCCAATGACTCGTTTGGCACCCAGCTTACGGGCAATTTGTCCCGCCATGGAGCCAATCGCGCCCGCTCCGCTCGAAACAAAAACCACATCGTCAGGTTTAACTTGCGTCGCACGCGTCAAAGCCGCATATGCCGTCCAGCCGTGACCCAGATAGGCGGCAGGATTAATCAGCTTGTTGCCTAATCGAGTGCAGAGACCTATGTCGACAGCGGTATATTCTCGCCAGCCAAACGGATGAAGCACGAACTCGCCCGGTTGCAAACCACTTGCAGCAGGCGCAGACACAATCTCGCCAATTGCCGCATCTGCCAGCGTATCGCCAATGTTGATGGGTGGAAACGGAATGCCTTTTACACTTTCGGCTTCTTCACTCATCATCAGGCGGGTAGATATTGAGACCCGAAACCAGCAATTGCGAACCAATATCTCATTCTCGCCACAGGCGATATCAGGATGCTCAATAATCTCAAAGTTATCGGGCCCCGGCATGCCAGAAGAGCGTTTAAGCAGATTGATTTTCCTGTTGTGCTGCATTGCAAAGACCATTTTATTTCCCTGTTGATATGTGAGTTAATACTCGCATTATCAATCGGAGAGCCATCACGTGAATACTCGTGTTCCAGATACAGCACGAAGCATGCGTAAAATGCCGCAGCAAAGCCGTTCACGATTTTTGGTCGGCATCATTCTGGATGTTGCTACTCGCTTATTGGCTGAAAACGGATGGGCAAAATTTAACACCAATGAAGTGGCTCGCATTGCCGGGGTCAGTATTGGTTCGCTTTACCAGTATTTTCCCAATAAATTGGCTCTGGCAGAAGCGATACGCAAACAACACCTCGCGTCGATATTGCTGGTTTTTGAAACCGCTAACGAGGCTACGCAGGCTGACTCATTGATGGCGGCGGTTGAACGAATGATTGATGGCATAATCGCCGCGCATTTAATTAATCCGCGTTTGCACCGCGTTTTGCTGGATGAAGTGCCGCTCTCCGGGCGTGACGCACATCATGACTTTGAACGTCGCTATGCTGAGTATTACGCTACCTTTACTGCCAGTCAGTTGGGTTCAGAACGAGCACGAGTCGCCAGCCAAGTGCTGGCTTCTGCAATTGAAGGCGTCGTGCATGATGCATCGCGGCGTGGGCAATTAGCGTCATCAGACCTAAAACGTGAATTAATCTTGTTGGTGACCTGTTATTTGAAGGGCTAATTTCACCTTGGTTTTCTCGTGTAAGCTCATTCAATCTGCATTGAGGCGTTTTTTCTCCATTTTGCGATAAAGCGTGCTGCGCGATACGCCCAGCGACTTGGCCGCCTGGCTGATGTTGCCGTTGGCATTTCTGATGGCGGCGAACACCTCCGGCTCAGCTTGCGAAACGGCGTCGGCCTCCGCGCAAAGCGGTGGCAACGCGTTGAACTGCTCCGGCAGATCCTCAAGATCAATCAGGTTGTCGTCATCCGCCAACGCCAGCAGCACCTTCAGCGTACTCAACAGCTGCCGCACATTGCCGGGCCACGAATAGCGGGCCAACGCGGCCAGCGCGTCCGGCGCCAGCCTGATGCCGCGCTTATCGGCGCCCAGCTCATGCCAAAGGCTGAGAATGAAGCGATCGACATGCGCCCGCTGCCGCAACGGTGAAATGCACAGGCTGAACTCCTGAATGCGGTACAGCAGATCCTCGCGGAATTCCCCCGCCGCCACCAAGGTGTTCAGATTGCGGTTGGTAGCGCAGATCAGCGTAAAATCTACCGAACAGGCATGGCGACTGCCCAGTGGCGTGACGGTTTTTTCCTGCAGTACGCGCAGCAACCGCGTTTGCAGACTCAGCGGCATATCGCCAATCTCATCCAGGAACAGCACCCCGCCGTCGGCCTCCCTGATCTTGCCGGCGTAGCCTTTGGGATTGGCGCCGGTAAAGGCGCCGGGCGCATAACCAAACAGCTCGGATTCGATCAGGTTTTCAGGCAGCGCCGCGCAGTTGATCGCCACGAAGTTGCCCTCCCGCCATTTGCTTTCCTGGAACAGCCGCCGGCTGAAGTGCTCCTTGCCGCAGCCGGTTTCCCCGGTAATGCACAACGCGAGGCCGGCGTTCAGGATCCGCAACGCTTTCTGCTTGTCTGCGCCGTCCCGATCAAAAGGCTGAACAAAGGGCCTGACGACATGCGAATGCCGCTCTGGCATCTCCAGCAGCGAGTAATAACGGCGACGGTTGGCCGCCCGTGTCTGACAGGGTGCATCCAGCGTCTGTCGCGACAGCTCCGGGAACAGCGTGGCGAAATCCAGCGCCCCAAAGGACGCCGGTGAAAGGTTAAATTCTTGCATCGCCAGCCGGTTGGCGGCGGTAAGAACGTCATCGCGGAAGACCAGGATCAGTTCGTGCGCAGTGCCGAGGGTATGCGCATCGCTGTGCAGGCTGAGTGTCCAGTGTTGATCCGTGACGGTGCTCTTCACCCATTGATGTTCAATGTGCCTCACCGCCTGCAGAATCAGTGAGCGGGCATCGCCGTACGGGCGTTGCACCGGCGTTGAGATATCCAGCACCCCGCCTATTTGCCCGTCGGGCCGAAAAATCGGTGCGGCGGAACAATAAAGCCCCGCGTTCTGATTAAGAAAATGCTCGTCGCCGCTCACCTCGCACAAGCCTCCCAACGCCAGCGCGGTGCCGATCGCGTTGGTGCCGCGCTCTTGCTCCCCCCACTGATTGCCCGGTGCCAACGCTATGCGCGACGCTTTGCGCAAGAAATGAGTATTGCCGCAGGTCTCCAACACCAGCCCGCTGGCGTCAGACACCACAATGATGGAAGGTTGTCGGTTGATTTCACCACCCAGACGCGCGATCAGCGGCTGGGCCAGCTGCGCCACCCAGCCGTTTTGCCCGCGCACTTCATTCAGCACGGCGGGCCGAACAAAAGGAACGTGGTCGTCGGCCCGGCTCAGCCCGTAGTGCTGGCTGCGCTGCCAGGACTCTGACAGTGGGCTGGGGAGAGGCCTGCTTTCATGGTCGGAGGCGAACCCCGTTACGGCTGTTCGTTCTTTATGCAACATGACTTTCTCCCGCGCAAAAGTGTTGCATTTTTGTATCATGAATGTGTCTCATGCGTTGCGACATGGGACACAAAAAATAATAGAAATGAATGATAAATCACCGATTTTATTGCCGGCACTAGATATTTATAGCTGTTAACTTAATGATATTAAACAGGTTAAAAAACAAACACCGACAAGATGGAACAATGTGGCATAGGCAATGCTTATGTTTAGGCACGGTGCCACAACCTGGCACCCCTCCTACAGCCCGTGTTCCTTTGAGAGGTGTTTAACATGAAATATGTCCATCCCGGTTTGCCTGGCTCGCTGGTTTCTTTCAAACAACGCTACGGCAACTACATTGGCGGCAAATTTGTCGAACCCGTTTCCGGTAACTACTTTACCGACACCTCCCCGGTAACCGGGAAAACTGTCGCCGAGTTCCCCCGCTCCGACGCCCAGGATATTGAGCGGGCGCTGGATGCGGCGCACGCCGCCGCTGAGGCCTGGGGAAACACCAGTGCACAAAACCGCGCCAACGTGATGCTGGCCATCGCGGATCGCATGGAATCGCAATTGGAAATGCTGGCGCTGACCGAAAGCTGGGACAACGGCAAGCCGATCCGCGAAACGCTGAATGCGGACATCCCGCTGGCGATCGATCATTTCCGCTACTTCGCCGGTTGCCTGCGCGCGCAGGAAGGCACCGCTACAGAGATTGACCAAAACACCCTGGCCTATCATATTTACGAGCCGCTGGGCGTAGTTGGGCAGATTATCCCGTGGAACTTCCCGCTGCTGATGGCGGCCTGGAAACTGGCCCCGGCGCTGACCGCCGGTAACTGCGTGGTGCTCAAACCCGCAGAACAGACCCCGCTCAGCATTTGCGTGCTTCTGGAGTTGATTGGCGATCTGCTGCCGCCGGGCGTGCTCAACGTGGTTCACGGCTTTGGCAAAGAGGCCGGCGAGGCGCTGGCGACCAGCAAGCGCATCGACAAAATCGCCTTTACCGGTTCAACCCCGGTGGGCAGGCATATCCTGGCCTGCGCGGCGGAGAATATCATTCCCAGCACCGTGGAGCTGGGCGGGAAATCGCCCAATATCTTCTTTGAAGACATCATGCAGGCCGAACCGGAGTTTATCGACAAGGCGGTTGAGGGGCTGATCCTCGGTTTCTTCAATCAGGGTGAGGTCTGTACCTGCCCTTCACGCGCGCTGATCCAGGAGTCAATCTACCCGCAATTTATGGAGAAAGTGCTGGCGCGCATCACCACTATTCGCCAGGGCGACCCGTTTGACACCGACACCATGATCGGCGCGCAGGCGTCCCAACAGCAGTTCGACAAGATCCTCTCTTACATCGAAATCGCCAAAAACGAAGGCGGGAAAATCATCGCCGGCGGCGAGCGCACCAGCCAGGAACAGACGTTGCAGCAAGGTTTTTATCTCCAGCCAACGCTCATCACCGGTAATAACAGCATGCGCTTCTTCCGTGAAGAGATCTTTGGGCCGGTCATCGGCATCACCACCTTCAAAGACGAAGCCGAAGCGCTGGCGCTGGCCAACGACACCGAGTTCGGGCTGGGCGCAGGCCTGTGGACCCGTGACAGCAACCGCGCCTATCGCATGGGCCGCGCGCTCAAGGCCGGACGCGTCTGGACCAACTGCTATCACCTCTACCCGGCACACGCTGCCTTCGGGGGATATAAAAACTCCGGTGTCGGCCGTGAAACGCACAAAGTGGCGCTGTCGCATTACCAGCAGGTGAAAAACCTGTTGGTGAGCTATGACGCCAAACCGCAAGGGCTGTTTTAACTGAATGTTGCCTGTTCCAACCCTACAACTTCTCGAGGTCTGAAAATGAAAACGATGAAAGCTGCTGTGGTGACTGCGTTTGGACAACCGTTGGTGATTAAAGATGTCCCGATCCCGGAGGTCACGCCCGGAAAAATCCTGGTGAAAATTGCCGCCACCGGGGTGTGCCATACCGACCTGCACGCAGCCGACGGCGACTGGCCGATCAAACCCAACCCGCCTTTTATTCCTGGGCATGAAGGCTCCGGTCACGTGGTGGCGGTGGGCGCCGGCGTTACCCACGTAAAAGAAGGTGATCGCGTAGGGGTGCCCTGGCTTTACTCTGCCTGCGGGCACTGTGAACACTGTCTCGGCGGTTGGGAAACGCTGTGCCATTCCCAGCAAAACTCGGGCTATTCGGTTAACGGCAGCTTTGCCGAATACTGCCTGGCCGATGCCAATTACGTGGGTATTCTGCCCGACAACGTCGATTTTCTGTCTATCTCACCGATCCTCTGCGCCGGCGTCACCGTCTATAAGGGTCTGAAAATGACCAATACCAAGGCCGGCGACTGGGTGGTCATTTCCGGTATCGGCGGCCTTGGGCATTTGGCGATCCAATACGCCACCGCGATGGGGTTGAACGTGGCGGCGGTCGACATTGACGATGACAAACTGGCCTTCGCCAAAAGCCTGGGCGCTTCGGTGGTGGCTAACGCGCGAAACGTCGATCCTGGCCGCTTTTTCCATCAGGAATTCGGTGGCGCGCACGGCGTGCTGGTGACGGCGGTATCGCCAAAGGCATTCGAACAGGCGACCACCGTGATGCGACGCGGCGGTACCATGGTATTGAACGGCCTGCCGCCGGGCAGCTTTGACCTTTCAATCTTCAATATGGTGCTGGAAGGCACGACGGTGCGCGGTTCGATTGTCGGGACGCGCAAGGATCTGCAAGAGGCACTGGACTTTGCCGGCCGTAATAAAGTCGCGGCAACCATCTCGGTAGAGCCGTTGGATCAAATCAACGACATCTTCGGCCGCATGCGCGAGGGCAAAATCACCGGCCGCGTGGTTGTGGATATGTCGCTTTAAGTCAACGCATCAGGGCACTGGTTGATCGGTGCCCTTTTTATTCGCGTCGGCAATGGTCTGGTGAATAAATCGCATTTTCTCCAGGACCGGTGCCGGCAACACAAAGGGGTAAAGATCGGCATGCCCCATCGAACGATTGAGCTGATTCAGCGCCCAGGAGACCGGTAGCCACTGCCCGATCAGGCGATCAAAATCCGGGGTTTCATCTGAATGGTTGAAAGCGGCGTCTGGCGCGGCAAAACCGTAAGCCGCGGCCGTGTCCAGGGTGTCGCGAATATGCAGATAATGAGCAAAGGTTTCCGCCCAGTCCTCCGCAGCGTGCATGGTGGCATAAGCGGAAACGTAACATTCATGCCAACCTTCCGGGGCGCCCTGCCGGTAGTGCCGATCGAGCGCCTGCTGGTAATCCGCATCCGGATCGCCAAACATATTGGCAAATGCCTGCCGCTGTTCGGGCTGAATGATCAGTTGATCGTAATAGTAATGCCCCACCTCATGACGGAAGTGACCCAGTAACGTGCGGTAAGGTTCACCCATGGAGATACGACGCTGCTCGCGGTGAACGTCATCTCCCTCCTCCAGATCCAGCGTAATTACGCCGTTCGCATGGCCGGTGAGCACCTGGCGCCGTTCGCTGGAAAGCAGCTCGAAGATCAGCCCATTGTTCGGATCGTCATTTTTACTGACTATCGGCAGGCCCAACTCGGTCAACTCCAGTATCAGACGGCGCTTGGCCGTTTCGGCTTCGGCAAACAGCGGGAGCGCTTCCGCATCATCATCCGCCGGCCGGGTTTGGGTCAGGCTGCAGGAGGCGCACAATTCCCCTTCTTGCTCCACCAGCCAGTTGCACTGTGCAATATGCATATTGGCGCACAGGTGCCCCTGTTCCGGGGGAGCGTTGCCCGCAAGGTCGGGAGCCGCGATCGCTACCAATTTTCGACCTGGCAAATCGAACCCCAGGGAGCTCGAACAGGACAAACACAGCGAGTTTTCAAACGACAGCTGCTGCCCGCAGTTCGGGCAAGAAAAGTTACGCATGATCAGGCTTCCTTAGCGGCAGAGGACGTGTGGGCGCTGGCGCCAGAGACAGCTTAAGGGTAGCCAGGCAGGTTTGAGTTAGTCAATCGGCTCGGTTCATGCCTTGGTTTTAGCTTTGGTTTTGGTGATTTTTGTCGCTTTGGCGGGATTGCCGGCAACGAATTCCAGCGTTGGCGAGTAGTAAAAAGGCAACCAGGCATGGTAACTGCTTTCCCACTCCCACTTGACGGGGCAAGGCCACAGAATATCTTCATACAAAATGTAATAGACCCATCGCCCATGCGGGCGGCGCGGTTTTGCTGTGCTCATAGACACTGACTTCTCTGGCCCGATCGATTACATGATGGCGCTCAACCGCCCGGAGTGGCATAGCCGCCGACAAAAAACAGGGTCAGCAGAACCAGGGCCGCAACAATAATCGCAATAGGGAAAAAATAGCCGATCTTCATTTTTAATTCTCTTTGTCATCAGGCGTTATGGAGCACCAAGCAAATTTAACATGGACGGTGGTCGGCTAGCCATCTTTCCCGCTATTCATTCATGGCACGGGTGAATGCAATCCGCCCGGGGATCGTTGCCACGCTTTGGCGCAACATGAACTGGATTCCGGGATTGGCAAAAGGTACCGGACACTGATTGCCGCGTCTCCCGCCAAACGGATGGCCCCGCCTGATGAAGAAGCGATTTCGGCGGCTGATTTTCCTGGCCCGGACACCGGATTCGTTACCGGCAGCGATCTGCTGATAGAGGGGTTTGAAGGCCCATGATGTAAAAAACTACGCTAACGAAGTAATTATATGAAATATCGATATTTATTTTGTTGGTTCCCTATTAATAGAATTCCTCCTCTCCCAAAGGCGTGAAAACCGGAGCTGTATTAGGATCGGAGGCATTCCGGATACGTTCCAGCTTCAGGGAACTTAATCCACGTGATACGTGGGATAATCTATATAACCTGCATCTCGCCCGGTATAGAACGTATCCTTATCAGAAACAGCCATCGGCCATCCGTTCTTCATGCGTTTAACGAGATCTGGATTGGCTATGAAAGGACGCCCAAATGCGATTAAGTCGGCAAAACCCTCCCTGAGTGCCATTTCTGCGCGCTCCTGTGTATAGCTGCCCGCTACGATGAGGGTACCTTCGTAGGCCTTGCGAAACTTTGTCAGGAAGCCAGCAGGAATGGCCTGAGCTCCGAGAGATTCCTGATCGCTCAAGTGCACATATGCGAGATGTCGACGACGTAGTTCGATACCCAAAGATAACCAGGTATCCTGCTCATCATCAAAGCCATGCATATCCTGCAGGCGGCCAAAGGGTGCTATACGGATACCTGTCAGATGACTCCCGATGGCTGCAGAGACGGCATCCACAGTTTCCAGCGTAAACCGCAGACGATTGGCAATATTACCGCCATAACGATCTGTTCTGTCGTTAAGTCCACCATTGATAAATTGCTCGAAGATGTAGCCGTTAGCAGCGTGGATTTCCACACCGTCAAAACCCGCCTCGATAGCATTTTTAGCCGCTCGAACGAAATCCTGCGTCACCCGCGGGACTTCATCCGTTGCTAATGCGCGTGGCTGGCTGTGAAATACGCGCACAGACTGACAGTTATCACCGGGAATGTGTGTGTGGTGCAGCCTTCTGCAACGCGTGAGACGGAGCTGACCGGTGCCTGCCCATCAGGCTGGTGAGCAATGTGTGAGGAACGTCCTACATGCCAAAGCTGGATGAAAATTTTCCCACCTTGCGCATGTACTGCCTCAGTCACCTTTTTCCAGCCCTCTATCTGTTCGTCAGTGTAAATTCCCGGCGTGTACGCTTGTCCACGACCTTCCATTGAAACAGGTGAACCTTCGGAAACAATTAAACCTGCTGTTGCGCGCTGGCGATAGTAGGTGACCATACTGTCAGTGGGAACAAGGTTATAAGCCCGCGATCGGGTCATTGGGGCCATAACGACACGATTATTAAGACTTATTCCATTCATTGTGTAGATATTCAATAACTCGCTCATTCTGTCTCCTGAAGCCATTTCATGGTAAAAATCTGTTAGCAACGATCTTTAGTTCATCATTGATGATTACTTCGCTGCATCCCGCAGAGCCTGCTTCATAAAGACGACAGAGCTCTCCAGAGCCTGTACGGCTTCTGGCTGCAGCGTGGAGAAGAAATGCCAGGCGTGGAACATACCTGGCCAGACTTCCAGATTTACGCGAACGCGGTTGTCACCCAGATGAGTTGCCAGACGCATCGCGTCGCTCAGCATCAGTTCGTTTTCGCCAATCTGAACCAGTACCGGCGGCAGACCCGTTACATCGGCAAACACGGGTGATGCCATTGGGTGATTAGGCAACGCATCGCCCAGAAATATGCGTGCCAGGAAATCCAGACCGGCCTTGGTGTTCAGAGGATCAAGGCCTTCCCGGTTGGTCATGGAGACGCCCGTGTGCTCAAGGTTGGCCCATGGGGAAATAGAAACACCGCCGGCTGGAAGCGGCAGGCCCTTATTGCGTGCAGCAACCATAACGGTAACCACCATCGCTCCGCCCGCAGACTCGCCCGCCAGTACGATTTTGCTGGCGTCAAAGCCCTGTTCAATTAACCACTCATACGCACGAACGGTATCGGTAACGGGCGTAGGGAAAGGATACTCCGGCGCCAGACGGTAATCCGGCATGTAAACCCGTGCGCCCAGCATGCTGGCGTAGTTACCACCAATACCGTGATAGCCCGCCGGTTCGCCGACAATGTAAGCCCCGCCGTGGATGTACATAACGATGGCATCAGTTTCAAGGTTGTCGGGAGTCACCAGCGTTCCCGGTACGCCCCCCATGTCGACCTCAGTAAAACTCACACCGGCAGGTGCAGGATTATTAGCCAGCATTCGGGTATAGGCGTCACGCACCTCACTCATAGGCGTTAGGGTATCCTCACCCGTTAGGATTGGCCCCAGGCCGGCCAGGCTTTCTGACCATTCTTTTACGGCTTGCTTGGTTTGTTTATTCAGCATTTTTATTCCTGTTTGTATTTGCGTTAAAAAATAGCAGGAACCTATAATATATAAACATTTAGGGAATGTGCTTCCCGTATCAGGGTACGTTAACGCCCGTATTGGATGAGATAAATAAAGCATGGAGATCAACAGCATTGGTGATATCGCCGCGTTCGTCGCGGCTGTAAAAGCCGGGAGTTACACCCACGCCGCGGGTTCCCTCGGGCTCACACGTTCTGCCATTGGCAAGAGTATTGTCAGGCTCGAAACGCGTATGGGGGTTCGTCTCCTTAACCGTACAACCCGGAGTCTGAGTCTGACCGATGAAGGGAGGGTCATGTTCGATCGTTGCCGACAGATACTGGATGATCTGGAAGAGGTCGATGCAGCCATGGCCATGCGCAGGGGTAAGCCAACGGGGACTCTCCGGCTGAGTGCGCCGCTTTCTTTTGGGCAGCGCCATATCCTCCCCATTCTGGATGTTTATCTGAAAAAGTGGCCGGAACTTCGTGCGGAGGTGTCCTTTAGCGACAGGTTTGTTGATCTTATTGAAGAAGGCTTTGATATTGCCATTCGCATCGGTGAACCTCGCGATGACTCCCGCATTCTTACCCGAACGATTGCTTCGCAGCACATTGTCACTTGTGCATCTCCCGAGTATTTATCCTCACGGGGCGTTCCAGAAACACCCGTAGACTTAACCAGGCATGACACTATTTTTCTTCTGAGTGCAGAAAAGAGACGCAGTTGGCGGTTTGCAACTCCGGAAGGCACTTTTGTTTATGAAGGACCCGGGCGGCTTAACCTCGACAGTTCGGAAGCCATGCGGGCATCGGCAATTGCCGGATTTGGTATAGTCCACTTACCTACCTATTTGCTTGGAGAAGATTTGCGTAGCGGTAAGTTAATACCGGTGCTTGAGGAGTTTCCTTTCCCTCCGGAACCTGTCCGACTCATTTATCCCAGTAAACGACATTTATCACCGCGAATTCGGGCCTTTATAGACCTGCTTGTGGAAAGCTGGGAGCAAGGTTTTCCATGGGAATGAATGGGTAGCAGTAAACAACGCAATCCCTCATAAACTCAGTTGGCGGCCGATATCCTGAGCACCAGCATGCCCGGCAGTTCGTCGGCATGCAGACCGGCCTGCAGGTAAATCTTTTCGCCCTGGCCGGGCTGGCCGAAATGAAAACGGGTGAATTGGCGCTGCCCACCCAGGGCATGTTCAGGTAACTTATGATGTTTACTTTTCATTGGACGTCCTATCTGTGGAAAAGAAAGCCCGGCTTGATCGAATCGACAAAAAAATCCTTGAAATACTGTGCCGGGATGGCCGCATTTCCTATCAAAAGCTCTCCGAGCAGGTCAACCTGACCGCTCGCCCCTGCCAGGAACGGGTACGCGGGCTGGAGCGAGACGGCATTATCCGTGGCTACAGCGCCATTATCGAACTGCCGGAACCGGAGCATGCCTTTGTGATACAGGCGCAAATCGCGCTGGCCGATCATGGCCATTCCCAACCCGCATTCGAGCAGGAAATGCGCAATACCCCAGAGGTGCTGGATTGCTGGCTGGTCAGCGGCAGTTTCGATTTTCTGGTGCGCATCGGCTGCCGCAGCATGGAAAGCTACCGGCTGCTGGCCGACGCCTGGCTGACCAGCAAAAAATTCCGGGTGGATAAAATCGTTACCCTGACCGAGTTGCAATCCATCAAGCGATCCTGAGCCGCCTCAGTCACGGCGGATAAAGGCCAGCCAGCGCCGTTCTGCCCGCGAAAACAGGAAGATCAGCAGGAAGGTGCAAAGCAGATAAAGCGCCGCCGCCATCAGGAAGGGAATAAACGGCGAATAGGTGGCGGCGTAAAAAGCGCGTGCCACTCCGGTAATGTCCAGCAGCGTCACAGTGCTTGCCAGCGACGTGGCGTGCAGCAGAAAGACCATCTCGTTATTCAGCGCAGGAATACCCCGCCGTAACGTCGCCGGCAGCACCAGTCGGCGAATTATCTGCCACTGACTCATGCCGAACGCCTCACCGGCGACCCACTCCTGCCTGGGAAAGGTCCCCATCATGCCGGCCAACAGTTCCGCGACGTAAGCGCTGGTATTGAGCACCAACGCCAGCGTGGCGCAAAAGGTGGCGTCCCGAAACAGCAACCAGAAAGGCTGATCGTTCTGCCAGCCCAACTGCACCACGTCGAACTGCGACAGCCCGTAGTAAATCAGCATCAATTGCAGATACAGCGGCGTACTGCGGAAAAAATAGGTCACGCAACGGATTAACCAGGACAGCGGGCGCGGGCCATACACCTGGCCGATCGCCATCAGCACCGCCAATAGCAGGCCCGGCACCACCGACAGCAAAAACAGTTTGGCCGTCAGCGCCAGCCCCGTCACATCCGAACCGTCGCTCCACAAAAAAGTGGGCGTCACTTCCAGCATATCTTGCAGAGTCATCAGCGTGCTCCTGCTGCGGTCGAGGAAGCCAGAGCGTAGCGGCGCGCCAGCAGGCTAAAGCCCCAACTGGAGATCGCAGTAATCACCATATAGATCAGCGCCACCAGGAAATAAAACAGGAAAGGTTTTTGCGTTGCCCGCCCCGCTTGCTCCGCCAGCCACACCATGTCCTCCAGCCCCAGGATCGACACCAGCGCCGAGGCTTTCATCAAGCCGAGCCAGTTATTGTTGATCCCGGGAATGGCGAAACTCAGCATTTGCGGCAGCAGAACGCGGCGAAACACCTGCCCTGGGCGCATGCCGTAGGCCATTGCCGCTTCCAGCTGGCCGCGCTCGACGGTGAGAAAAGCACCGCGAAAGGTTTCCGTGTAGTAAGCGCCAAACACGAAACCAATCGCCAGCACGCCGGAGATAAAGGTGTTGAAGCGCAGCGGCCCCAACCCCAGCAGGCCAAGAAAGCCGTTGACCAGCATTTCGCCGCCAAAGAACAGCAACAGCATAATCACCAGTTCGGGAATGCCGCGCACCAGCGTGGTGTACCCCGTCGATAACCAGCGCAGCCAGCGCGGGCCGAACAGCTTGATCAGCGCATTGATCAGGCCGAGCGCCAGCGCCACCGCCAGAGAAACCAGCATCACGCACAACGACAGCGCCGCGCCGTGTGCCAGCAACGGCAAATACTCGATGACCATTCCCGGCCTCCCATACTTGACTTGATGCCGGGCCAGCCGGCGTCAGCGCGCCGGTTTAGCCGCCGTAAATGTCGAAGCTGAAATATTTTTTCTGGATGGCGTCATAAGTGCCGTCGGCACGGATGGCCTTAATGGCGCCGTTGAGCGCGTCACGCAGCGCCGGGTTGTCTTTGCCCACCGCGATGCCCACGTCGGAGGAGATGCTGCTGTCCGTAATCGCCGGGCCGGCGAAGGCAAACTTCTGCCCGCGCGGGGTATCGATAAAGCTGCTGGCCGCCTGGGTATTGTCCTGCAACGACGCATTAATCCGCCCGGACATCAGATCCAGATAGACATTGTCCTGGTTGGCGTAAGAAACGATCTTCACGCCCTGTCCGGCCCAATGCTTTTTCGCATAGGTTTCATGAATGGAGCCGGTCTGCACGCCGACCGTTTTGCCTTTCAGGCTGGCGGCATCCGGCAGCAACGGGCTGCCCTTGCGCGCCACCAGTTGCGCCGAACTGCGGTAGTAGCGATCGGTAAAGTCCACTTCCTTTTTACGCTCGTCGGTGATGGTCAGCGAAGCGATAATGGCATCGAACTTACGCGCATTGAGCGCCGCGATCATGCTTTCAAAAGGCTGTTTGACGAAAACGCATTTGGCATGCAACTGCGTACACAGCGCCTTGGCGATATCGATGTCAAAACCGGTGATCTCGCCGCTGGGCGAAAGCACGTCAAAAGGCGGGTAACCGCCGTCGACGCCAAAGCTGATGGTATCGAAAGACTGGGCCGCCGCCGGGCCACCCAGGGCCAGGCTGGTCAGTAGAACCGCTAATGTTTTTTTCATGGCTGAGATCCCCGGTGAAAGAAAGCGCTAGAAACGAAGTGACAGACAGGTCAGGCCGCCGTCCATTTTTTTAAATTCGCTGGTGTCGAGCTGAACGACAGGCATGCCCAACTTTTCGATTTGGGCCAGCGTGTGCGGGTAACCCTGTGGAGTAATCAAGGTATCGTTGATCCACAGCGTGTTGCCGGCGTAGGACTCCGTTTCAGGGATAACGATGGCGTTAAAACCGCTAAAGGCAGGATGGTGCCGGTAGTTTTCCGTCAGTAGCAGGGTATTGCGGCCAACATAGTTGACGATGGATTTCAGGTGCAGCCCGGCGCTGACTTCAATGGCGGTCACCCGGTAGCCATAGGGCTCGACCGCAGCGGCAAATTCGCCAATGCCGGCTTCATCGGTGCGCGCCGTCAGGCCAATAAAAAACTGACGGTCGACCAGCAGCACGTCGCCGCCGTCAAGGTGGCCGTGCCGGCTCATCCGCACCACCGGGCGCTCGCCTGCAAACAGCGGCGCAATGGTGTCAACCTCACCCTGGCGGCTTGGCGCACCCGGATGGGTGATCACGGCCAGCTCCGGCATCACCACAGCCGTATCTTCCACAAAGTGGGCGTCCGGGAAGGCCGGGGCCGCCGGTAACACCGTCACTTTCAGCCCCAGGCGCAGCAAGGTATCCACATAGGCCAAAAACTGGCGGCCGGTGGCGGCGATATCCGGCGCGCCCAATTGAGCGGTGGTCTGGCCGCTGCCGCAGCTATCGGCAGGGAGTCTGGCAATGGCTTGAGTAAAATGCATGGGCGATTCTCTCGAGTGAAATGGACGGTAGGTGTTCTTCGATTATCAAACAGATACCGTCGCCAATCAGGTTGAATCCGCCCGCCGGCACTCTACATTTACGCTGTTTATCGCTCCGCTGACGACCTATTCCGCTGTACGCAGCACGAAGCCGCCGCCCTCACGGCACTGGCGCCTGTGCGCCGGTGATGCGTGGCATCACTTCTTTCATCAACTCGAGGAATTTACGCAACCGCGCCGGATAATAACTGGCATAGGGGTAAAGCAGATAAATCGGCAAGGGCGCGGCGTGCCAATCCGGCATCAACGGGGTAAGCAACCCCTGCTCCAGATCCTGTTTGACCACCCAGGATGACAGCATGGCCACCCCCACGCCGTTCAGCGCCGCCTTGCGCACGGCATAAAGGCTGTCGGTACTCAGCCTGGGGACGATGTCAAAACGGTAATCTTCGCCGCTGGCGGTATGCGTCAACGTCACTTCATTGCGATAAAAACTGTTTAGCGCCAGCCAGGGCAACTGCGCCAAATCACCGATCTGCGCCAGCGGCGTATGGCGCGCCAGCAGTTCAGGCGCGGCCACCACAATGCGCGGCACCTGCGCCAACAGCACCGCAACCACCGAAGGATCGGTCACCGCACCGACGTGGATCGCGCAGTCCACGCCTTCGGGAATGAAATCAGGCGAATGATCGTTGAGCGTCCACTCTACGCTGGTTTGACGATAGCGTTGCAGGTAATCGCCCAACGGCCCAATCAACTGATCCTGGCCAAAGGCATGCGGCGCGCGCACCCGCAAAACGCCCACGGGTTCATCGCGCACGCCGCGCAGTTCGTCCTCCATGATTTGCCAGTGTTCAATCAGCTTGCGCGCATGCTGATAACAACGCTCGCCGTCGTCCGTCAGCTTCATGGCATGGGTCGTACGCTGGATTAATTTAACGCCAAGCAGTTGCTCCAGCACCTGGAGACGCCGGCTAATGGTGGGCTGCGAGGTGTTCATTTGCGCCGCAGCAGCCGAGAGGCTGCCGCTGTCGACAATGCGCACCAGAGTTTGCAGCATGGCTATACGATCGCCATTGGGAAATGGATTTTTATTCATACGTATTACGTATAACAGTTTTACCCGTGCAGGGGCTACAGTTTCCGCCGAAAACTGGCAAGAATAGCCCCACTTTACTCGTTCTGGATAACCGTCATGAGCCTGATTTCAGCCACCGCCACCGCGCCTGCCCCTGCGCTTTCCGCCAAAATCGTTTTCCTACTGGCCGCCGGCGCCGGCCTGAGCGTGGCGTCCATTTACTACAGCCAGCCGATGCTGAGCATCATGGGGGATACGTTCCACGCCGGGGTCAGCGATACCGGTATGGTGCCCACGCTGACCCAGGCGGGCTATGCGCTGGGCATCCTGCTGCTGGCTCCGCTGGGCGACCGTCACGATCGCCGCCAGATCATTCGGATAAAAGGCGTGCTGCTGGCACTCACCCTGCTGATGTGCGGTTTTTCTTCTTCATTTCCGCTGTTGTTGCTCAGCAGTCTGGCGATCGGTTTAGCCGCTACGGTGGCGCAGGACATTATCCCGGCGGCCGCCACGCTCGCTTCGGACGCCAACCGGGGCAAGACGGTGGGCACGGTGATGACCGGGTTGCTGGCCGGCATTTTACTCTCGCGCGTGTTCAGCGGCGTGGTAGCGGAATATTTCGGCTGGCGCAGCGTTTATATGCTGGCGGCATTGGGGGTGCTGGTCATCACCCTCACGATCGGCGCAGTGCTGCCGCGCTTTAAACCCAACACCACGCTGAGCTACCCTGCGCTGCTGCGCTCATTGGGGAAACTGTGGGCCGACTACCCGGAACTGCGGCGTGCGGCGTTGGCTCAGGGCTTGCTGTCGGTCGCCTTCAGCGCTTTCTGGTCGACGCTGGCGGTGATGCTGGCGGAAAAATATCAGCTTGGCAGTGCCGTAGCCGGCGCCTTTGGGCTGGCAGGTGCGGCCGGTGCGTTGGCAGCCCCCCTGGCAGGCATGCTGGCCGATCGTCACGGGCCGGACTACGTCACTAAAATCGGCGCCGCCATGGTGGTGTGTTCATTCGCTCTGATGTTTCTGCTGCCCTGGCTTCCGCTGCCTGCCCAGTTGGCGCTCATCGCGCTGAGCGCGGTAGGTTTTGATCTCGGTATCCAGGCGACGCTGGTGGCGCACCAGACCATTATTTACGCCATCAACCCGGCAGCCCGCAGCCGCCTGAATGCCATCCTGTTTACCCTGGTGTTTATCGGTATGGCGAGCGGCGCCGCTCTCGGCAGCAAAGTTCTCGAAAGCGCCGGTTGGTCGGGCGTCGTATTGCTGGCCACGCTGGCGGCAGCGGGCGGTTTGGCGCTGAGAATGCTGGCCAAACGCGCCCCGCGCACCGCCGGTTGAGCGGTAAAATCATCCCGCAATAGCCGCAGAACCTGTGGCTATTGCTGATTGGCGGTCACAAACTCCGCCAGATTCTGCTGAGTGATGGTTTTATAAGGCACCCAGTTGTAAGCCTCGGTCTTTTGCTTTTCCAGCAGTGCCTTGGTGACCTGCACCGCCCCGGTGGCCTGTCCTTTGGCGTCCTGGAAAATGGTCAACACCATGCCGCCGTTTTTAATAAACTGCAGGCCGTCCGGCGTACCGTCAATGCCCGCCACCAGGATGCTTTTGTTTTTAGCCTGGTTCAGCGCCATGATGGCGCCAATCGCCATTTCATCGTTATTGGCGGCGATAGCGTCGATCGGGCGGCCGTTCAGCAACCACCCGGATACCACATCCACCGCTTCATTGCGTTGCCATTTGGCGGTCTGCTTTTCCAGTACCTTCATGTCCTTATACTTGGCGATCACCTCTTCCACCGCGCGGGTGCGTTCACGCGCCTCTTCGTTGGACAGCGCCCCCATCAGGATCGCCACATTACCGCGATAATTCATCCGTTTCGCCAGCGCCTCCATTTGCAACTTGCCCCCCTCCGCCGAGTCCGATCCCACATATGCCATGGCATTACCCAACTTAACTTCCGGTTTGCGGTTGACGAAAATCAGCGGGATGTTGGCGCGCTCGGCGGCATCCATCATTGGCTTCACGCCCTGGGTATCTACCGGGTTGAGGATAATGGCATCCACCCCCAGGTTGATAAAATCGTCCACCTGCTGCACTTGCAGCGCCACGTCGCCTTTGGCATCGACAAACTGGCCATCCATGTTCAACTGCTTAAGCTCGCTCACCATTTGCGAGCGTAAAATGGACACGAAGTTGAGATCGAAATTGGCCAACGCGACGCCGACCTTATAGGTTTTCGCCTGGGCGCCAAAGGCCAGAAACAGACTAAGCAATATCAACGGCAAGCTTCTGATTTTCATGATGTCATCCTGTAGGTTGAGATAAATTTATTATTAAAATCAATGCATCACTCTTCATCCCGGGCAACAGACCACAGCCCGGGTTTACTGCGGTTATAAAGTGAAATGGTCGCGGAACTGTTGCAGCGCCGCGGTGCTGTCATCGGATGCCCATCCTTCCAATGCCACTACGCCCCGGTAGCCGATCTCGTCCAACGCGCGGGCGATGGCCCGATAGTTGATTTCACCGGTTCCCGGTTGTTGCCGCCCCGGTACGTCGGCCACCTGAATTTCGCCTATCGCCGGCCCGCAACGGCGAATAAGCTCGATGAGATTGCCTTCGCCGATTTGCGCATGGTAAAGATCGAGGTTCATCTTCAGCCCCGGGCTGTTGACCGCCTCAACCAAGGCCAGCGTGTCGCAGGCTTTGGCGAAGGGCGTGCCCGGGTGGTCCCGCGGCAGGTTGAGGTTTTCCAGCGTGAACACCTTGCCGGCGCGCTCCCCTTGCTGCGCCAGCTTGCCCAAGGTATCGGCCGCTTTCAGCCACATGGCACCGGTCACCACCTCCACCGGCTTCACCGGCAAGCCGTTGGGATCCAGGCCGGTGCCGTGCAGATTCAGGCTGGGGCAGTTCAACCGCTGCGCGATGGCGAGCGACTGTTCCGCCGTTTGCAACAGCTGGGCGATATCCTCGTCGTCGGTCAGGTTGCCGGCGAGATAACCGGTCATTGAAGTAAAACGTGCGCCAGTGCCAATCAACGCATCAAGATCTTTATTTTCCCAGTTCCAGATCTCGACACCGAAGCCAAGCGCATGAATACGCGCTACGCGTTCGACAAACGGCAGATCGAGGAACACCATCTCGGCGCACACAGACAGCTGATATCCGGCCATTATTGTCTCCCCAGCGCGATCGGTTTGCCCTGCTTCACCGACTCGATACAGGCCAATGCAATCTCCAGCGCATTGCGGGCATCCTGTCCGGTCGCGCGCGGCGTTTCCCTCTGCTGGACACAGCGGGCGAATTCAGTCAGCTCCGCCACATAAGCGTCATGCAGCAGATCGGTATCCTGACGCGAGGTTTCGATGGCGATGCCGCCGGCGTGATACCGCACGCAGTTATTCAGGTTGATATTGCCCGCCTGCAACATCCCCTTGCTGCCAAATACCTCGCCGCGCACGTCATAGCCGTAAACCGCCTGGAAGTTGGCTTCTGCGGTGGCGATAGCGCCGTTATCAAAGCGGATAGTCACCACGGCGGTGTCCAGTAACCCTTTATCCTTGAAGTCCGGGCGCACCAGCGCATCTGCCAGTGCGTATACCTCAACCGGCCTGGCGCCCGGGTTGAAGTGCAACAGCGTGTCAAAATCGTGGATCAGCGTTTCCAAAAAAATGGTCCAGGCGGGGATCGGCGCCGGATCGCGCAACAGCGGATCGCGGGTTACCGACCGGGAAAGCTGGGTAACGCCATTCTCCCCCTCCTTCACGGCGGCAATGGCGGCGGCAAAGCCGCTGACAAAGCGGCGATTAAACCCCACTTGCAGCACGACACCCGCCTGTTTGGCGGCGGCGATGGCCCGATCCGCCTCGTCCAGCGTGATAGCCATCGGTTTTTCGCAAAACACGTGCTTCCCTGCCTGGGCGGCGGCAATCACCCATTCCGCATGGGTACGCGCCGGGGAAGCAATGACGACCGCATCGATTTCGCTGTCATCCAGCATGCTTTGCAAATCGCTGAAGGCGCTGACGCCCAGCCTGTCTGCCAGGCGCTGCGCTGCACCCGGCAGCGGATCGGCCACGGCGGCCAAAACGGCGCCCGGCACGCGCCGCGCCAATGACTCCGCATGGAAAGTGCCCATTCTGCCGGCACCGATCAGGCCAACGCGCAAGTTGTGAGGTGAATGACTCATAGTGATTCCTTATGTGAGTTAACGCCCTTGTCGGGCTACGGAGTTCACTGTGTATTGCAAAGGGGATGCCAGCTCGAAAAGGGAGGAATTTGTGAGGGGATGCACAGATAACCGCAACAGAGTGACAACTAAATTGACATGTCAATTTCACATGACAATAAAATGAACATTACATTCCAAACTGGAGAGCCGCATGCACACTGCCGCCGGACTGATGCCGATCAAAGACGAGAGCGACCCGATTTTCAGCCTCCCCGGAGGCCCGGAGGCCAGTGAATGGGATAGCCTGTTTTGGCAAGGCTGGCAGGTTTTTAATGAAGGCGGGCAACCCGGCTGGATCCGCAAGTCGATCCTGCAATCCTGGCAGCGTTCGCGTGAAAACGGCATCGACCCCGAGGAGTTTGTCTATCACTCGCCGCCCGCAGACCGGTTGCAGATGATTCTGGCGCAAAACAGCGAGCTGATTAAGGTGGCGCACGGCATCATGGAAAACCTGCTGGCCTACAACCCTGACGGCCACATCAACCTGACCGACGCCAACGGCGTCACCCTTCACTACTGCGGTGCGGATTTGACGCCGGTCGGCAGCATTCTGCGCGAGGACGTTCAGGGCACCAACTGCACCGCGCGCTGCCTGCGGGAACAGCGTCTGGTGTATGTGCTAAGCGGTGAAAACTGGAAAATGGGCCTGCGTCAGCGCCATCGCCAATGTGCGGCGGCGCCGGTGCGTAACGCTGAAGGCGTGATGATCGGCGTGCTGACGCTCACCGCCACGCCGGATAACTTCAACGCCCACACCCTGGGCACCGTGCAGGCGGCTGCGGAGGCCGTCGGCCAACAGTTGCAGTTGCATCGGCTGCTGGCGGAACAACAGTCCATTCTGGAAACGCTGAATGAAGGCGTTATTGTCTGCGATCGCCACGGCAGGCTGAAAACCGTCAACCGCTATGCACGCCAGATTTTTGACGGGCTGGAACCAAACGACCTGACCCTCGATCAGCTGCTGCGCCCGCAGTCCGGCTCGCTGCTGACCATGCCGTTTTGCAACGATCGTGAAATGGTTTTTATGCCCGAAGGCAAAGCGGCCCTCTCCTGCGTGATTTCGCTGATGCCCGCGCCGGATGACGGCCGGGTGCTCTCCCTGCGCGAGAACCAGCGCATTCGCGCCATCACCCGCCGCGTGATGGGAGTCAGCGCCAGCTATACCTTTGACATGATATACGGCCATTCCAGCCGCATACGGGAAGCCATCGCCAAGGCGCGCAGCAGTAGCCGCAGCGACAGCACCGTTCTGCTGACCGGCGAGAGCGGAACCGGCAAAGAGCTGTTCGCTCAGGCGATCCACAACGGCAGCGCACGCAGCAATGAACCCTTCGTTGCCGTTAACTGCGGCGCCTTGCCGCGCGATCTGGTGCAGAGCGAGCTTTTCGGTTACGTGGATGGCGCCTTTACCGGCTCGCGCCGGGGCGGTTCCGCCGGGAAATTTGAGCTGGCGGATGGCGGCACTCTGCTGCTCGATGAGATCGGCGAAATGCCGCTGGATGCGCAAACCAGTCTGCTGCGCGTGCTGCAGGAGAGTGAAGTGCTGCGGATCGGCGCCACGCACCCGGTGAAGGTCAACGTGCGCATCGTGGCGGCCACCAATTGCGATCTGGCGCAGGCGGTGGAGAATGGCGCTTTCCGGCGCGATCTGTATTACCGCCTGAACGTCATCTCCCTCTCGGTTCCGCCGCTGCGCGAACGACGGGAAGATATCGCCGGGCTGGTTAACGGCTTTGTGCACAAACTCTGTACGCGCATGAAAAAAATCCCGCCGCAGGTGTCACCGCAGGCGATGGCCTGCCTTAGCGCCTGGCGTTGGCCGGGCAACGTGCGCGAACTGGAAAACCTGGTGGAACGAATGGTGAACCTGTGCGAAGGACTGCAGATCGACGTGGGCGACCTGCCGGAGGAAATCACTCGTGATCTCACTGAGCCTGACGCAGCACCTTCCGCCAGGCTGGAAGATAACGAACGTACCCATATCATGCAGGTCATTGGATCCAGTGGCGGCAATCTGCGGCAGGCCGCACGGCTGCTCGGGCTATCGCGCACCACGCTGTACAATAAAATCAATAAATGGCAGATCGATTTGACCCTGCTGCGCCCCTGATCGGCCGGCTTGACAGGGCTGCGGCGGCATCCGATGATGAGGAAATCTTACCGCCCAGGCCTGCTCAATGAAAACGTCCCCCGTCGTCACCCTTCACTATTGTTCGCAATGCAACTGGCTGTTGCGCGCCGCGTGGATGGCGCAAGAATTGCTCCATACCTTCGGCACCGATTTGGCCGCCGTGACGCTGGTTCCCGGCACCGGCGGCATTTATGAGGTCACCGTGGACGGCTTCGTCATCTGGGATCGCAAAACCGAAGGCGGCTTCCCCGACGCGGCCGCGCTCAAACAGCGTTTGCGCGATCGATGCTTCCCTGAGCGGGCATTAGGCCACGTGGATAACAAAGGCGTTAAAAGTTAAGGCGTGACGGCCTCGGCCGCCTGACGCAATTGCCCTATGGCCGTCGGCATATCCAGGCCAAAACTCAGCAAGGCGTTGTCATCAATCACCAGCAACTGCCGCTGCTTGCCCGCGGGGGTAAACGCCAACCCCGGCAATGCCCAGAGATTCGCTTCTCCGCCCATCCGTTGCAGGCTGGCCTTGCCTATTACCAGCAACTGCGGCGCGGCGGCTACCAGCCCTTCCTGAGTCAGCGGCTGATAACGCGTCACGCCAGTCAGGGCATTGTCCAACCCGGCGCTGCGAATGGCCCCCTCTGCTGCGGTGCCGTTACCTGCCCCCATTGCCGCTATGCCAGTATGCGCCATGATAAACAACACTCTGACCGGCAATCTATGAGTCGGTACGGCGGCGATCTGACGATCCAGTTTGGCCTGCAGGGCTTTCCCCTCTTTTTCTCGCCCCAGGGTGGCGGCAATAACGGCGATCTTTTCGTCGATCGCGCCAAGCTCGGGTTTGCCCGTCACCGTCACGACTTTCACCCCAGCCTGTTCGACCTGCCGCAACGCCAAAGAGGGTTGCGCCAGTTCGCTGGCGATCACCAACGAGGGCTTCATCGCCAGGATCCCCTCGGCGTTGAGCTGGCGCATATAACCGACATTCGGCAATGCTTTGGCTTGCGGCGGTTGCTGACTGGTGCTGTCGCGCGCGACCAACGTTTGCCCAGCGCCCAGAGCATAAATAATTTCCGTGACGTCTCCGCCAATCGCGATCACACGTTCGCCGGCAAATACCGAAAACGGCAGCGCCAGTAATCCGATAACCCATGATTTCATCCGAAGTCTCCTTTTAGCGCGGAATGGCCGGCCTCATTAAAACGCGACAGCCGCCTTTCATTGACGAAAGGCGGCATAAACGCTAGCGGTTGATCAAAATGCGGTAGTTAGAAATCCACGTTGACGCCAAGCTGGAAGGTTCTTCCCGGCATGACGGCCAACGCATTGTCGTAGGCATCTTGACGGGTTGAGTCCGTGAGTTCACGGCTGCTCAGGTAATCGCGGTATTTCCTGTCGGTGATGTTATACACGCCGCCGCTCAGTTTCACATTGCGGGCAACCTGCCAATAGGCGGACATATCCACCAGGCCGTAACCCGGCACGCGCAGATATTCCGTGGTGGCGTCGGTGAGCGTACTGCCGCTGGCGTTGTTGTAGCTTTCACGGTTGGTCGCCGTCGCCTGCTTGCCTTTGACGAAGGTTGCCGTTACCGCCGCGCCGTAGCGTTTCGCCGGATCGTCCCACGCCACGCCCACGATGGCTTTCATTGGCGCTACGCTGTCGATATCGACATATTTATCGCCGGAATAGCTGGACTTGGATTTGCCCTGGTTATATCCCAGCGCAAAATTCGCGCTCAGCCCGTTCACCTGCTCAAACCAGGTGCCAAAATTCACCCTGGTGCTGATTTCAGCGCCGTAGATATAGGCTTTATCACGGTTTTCCGCTTGATAAATGGTGTAGATATTGGAAGGCACATTAGCGAACTTGTCCGGGCTGCTGGCCCGTTGATAACGGGTATACGCAATGAAGTTTTTATAGGTGTTGTAGAACAGCGACGTGCGCATTGTCACCCCGTCCACGACGTCTCCCTTCATGCCCCATTCCAGATTGTTGCTGGTCTCAGTGTTCAGATCGGCGTTGCCGATCAACGCATACTGCGCCGTGCCCGCATAGCTGGAGCCGAGATTCCATGAGCCGTACAGCTGGCTGGCGTTCGGGAACTGTGCGCCACGCTTGTACTGCAGATAGGTCATCAGCGCCGGCGTAATATCGTACTCGACGCTGAGAGACGGCAATATCTGGGTGTCGGTGTTGCTTTTGCCGTATAACGTTTCCAGCTCGGACTCCGTCAACACCGTGCTGCCGGTGGTCAGGCTGGTCAGGTTCTGCGGCTTGGTGCTTTGGTGAGCCACGCGCACGCCCGGCACCACGGCAAAACCGTGCCCGTCGAGATCAAATTGGATCTTGTCCTGCACAAAACCGCCCAACGCGTAGCTGCGGCTGTCTGATTCCGGTTGCATGATGGCCGTGAACGCGCTGGGAGCCGGCTCTTCACGGAATGGCCGCTCGGTCTCGGTTAACCTCGCGTTTAACCCTCCGCTCAACGCATGACGCCCCAGCGTTTTGGTTATCAGCGTTTCAAAGCCGTAGGTATTGACGTTGTAGTCGGAGTAAACCCGCTCCATGCTGCCGGTACTGGTGGGCATGTAAGTGTTGTCATGCGCCTGGGTCTGTTGGTAATAGGCTTTTGATGTCAGGGTATCGACGAAATCATTGTACGGTGTCCATTCATCTTTCAGGCTCACTCCCCAACGGCGCGTATTGCTCTGCTGTTGGGCGGTACCCAGGATGGCGCTGCCGGCCGAGTTCCAACTGTCGTAATGGGTATGGTTGACTTTATCGTAGTAATCCACCGTGCCGGTGAGTTTGTGTTCGTCATTTGGCTGCCAGATACCGGACGCCATCAGCGCATTGGAATGCCAGTTGGCCGGGTAAGCCTGGTAAGTGCCACTGTTGTTGCGCGTTTCCTGGCCGTCGCGGCGGCTATAAACGAAAACCCCGCGAAGTTGATCATCGCCCGCAGCTGCGGTAATGCCGTTGTGCCAACTGCGGTTGGACGAGTCGTAATCGCTCTGGTAACCAAAGTAAGTCTGTTTGGACGGCGACAGGTACTGATCTGCCGACTTCGGCGAAAACGAAACAGCGCCGCCGATAGACGTATTGCTACGTTCAATCGAGGTCGCTCCCGATTCGATCTCCACCTGGCCGTACATGTAAGGGTCAATATAGTCCCTGCCGATGCCAAAGGTGTTAAGGCCGGCTCGGCTGACATAGCTGCGCCCGGTGGCGTCTGGCTGCGGAATGCCGTCGACATCCAGGCCGACGCGATTGCTCTCCAGGCCGCGAATGTTATACCCGGTGTAGCCGCTGCGATCGAAACCGCTTTTGCCCGAGGACGATCCCCCACTGACGCCCGTGGCGCTAATCAGCGGTTCATAACGCATGATCGAACCGAAATCATTTCCCCCTTTTTTCTGCATGTCTTGCGCGCTAATCGTGGTTATTGTCCCGGCCTTTTTCTCAATCACGGGCGCGACAACCGTTATTTCCTCTTCATTTTGCGTGGTCTTTTCTAATGGCGTTTTATTTATTTCAGCATTAGCGTTAAGGGAACTGCCGATCAACGTCCCCCACAGGATGGAATGCCCGATAATTCCCTGGTAATTAAAAGTTTTGCACATGTATTAACCCTGCAATAATTATTGGTATTTGCTCGCAGTTGCTTCGCCCCGGTAATTAATCGGGATCAAGGGTATTAACGAAAATTAACAATTTTATAAGAATGGTCTTTCTGCGTAGACTTAATAAAAGCATGTTAATGATAATGCTTATCATAAGCAATATCATTAAAACCCTATTATTTGCATTGGTGAGAGATTTCCTAACCGCTTACGAAATCCTTACAAAGCGGTTCAGGCAGTCAGTGTGCGAAAGGAGCGTCATAAGGGGAGCGAATAAAACCATAAGAGAACGGTGGGCATAACCCACCGCATGAGGCTTAAACAATAAAGTCCGTGGCGGCATTCGCCTGTCCGACGATGTGCACCAGGAAGTCCGGCCCGGCATTGCCATGGATATTCAGGGCTAACTCGCTCAAATGAGTTTGCGCGTTGTAAGACAACAATGCCTCTCCCGCCTGGCCGCTGAGGTTCTCAACGAAATGAATAAAGTCGTTGCCTTTATCGCCATGGTTAAAGAAGGAAAGATCGATTTTGTCGATACCGGTCTCAAAGTCCAGGATCTTGTCAGGCGATGTATAAGGTGAATCACTCACGGCGGCGAAAACGAAAATATCCTTTCCGCTGCCCCCTGAGAGTTGATCTTGCCCACCTCCGCCATAAATAACGTCATTACCGGCGCCGCCCTTGATAATATTGGCGGCGTTATTGCCGACAATCACATCATTGCCCGAACCGCCGATGGCATTTTCAATGGTGACGCCCGCCGCGATGGAAATATTGCCCTTCAAACCGCCGACATCGGAAAACGATCCGGCGGTCAGGTTGATGCGCTGATCCTGAGAATAACCCGAGAAATCAAGCGTATCCTTGCCGCCCCCATCCCATACCGAGAAAACCAGCTTCTGGCTGCTGTCATTCGCCGTATAGAAGTCTCTGCCGGTATTGGAATGGAATCCATAAACGCTATCCCCGGCGCGGGTGCTGGTATTGGCGCCATACAGATACTGAATCGCGGCGATATCGTCAACCAGTGGCGCAGCGGCATAATGGCCGCCGTTATCGCCGCCGGTGTAGGATTCATTCCAATAGCTCATCACGCTGAATTGGCGAGTGTCTTCGGCATAGGTTGGAACTGACTTGTAGGTGGCTCCATCACCGGCATTATAATCGCCGGGGTGATCCAACCCCAGGGTATGCCCAATTTCGTGGGTGAACGTCAGCCGGCCATAGTTGCCTAAATCAGGGTACAGGTTGGCGTAAACGCCGTCTCCGGTATCGGCGACATCATAATTGACGTTATACCAACTCTGCCCTGCGACATGCTGTCCGCTGTAGTCGTTGCCTGCTTGCGTAAAGGGCTTAATCGCATAAGCCTGGCCCGTCCCTTCGTAATTGCCGAAGGTAATATCGGATTTATGGCCTGGGGCCACCTCGACAAAGGTAATGTTCGCCACGTCCGCCCAGGATTGCAGCGAAAGCTTGGCCTGCGCCTGTTGCTCGGCAGTAAACGCGCTCAAGCCTGTCTCGCGGTCATCTGCTCTGAAAAAGACGGAATTTAAATTAGTCTGATTATAATCCCAGTCAGGGAAGGAATAGGTGACCGTCGCGCCCTGGCCGGTAATATGCACACCATTCCAGGTCTGCTCACTGCGGGCTATTTGCTGGCCTGCCTCCCCCACATCAAAAGAAGGCTTATTATTGACGTTTAAACCATTACCTCTGTGGTGCTCATTCAGTAAATCATTAACGCTATCCCAACCGCTTGCTTTTCCATTCAGGGAAGTTTCCATGACGTTCTCCAATAGGTAGATTTATTTCCGACATATATAATTCAATTTCGATATAAAACACCGATTAAACTCTTCACTACAGCATTTAAATGCTAGTACGATTTGTGGATAGCTCAATATATAGTGCGAAAATAACCAAAAATGGACGATAACCCCATAGAACACGTACTGAGTGAAAGGGAATTACCCGTCATAAAATGCCCTGCCTTTCTGGAAGGAACCCATCCCCGTACAGGGTGCCGCGCTTGCCTTCTGCCGGGCGTCCTGAGCTATACTGTGCGCCTCTTTTGGTAACAAACTCAGATGACTATGGAACGCTTTATAGAAAACGCTATGTATGCCTCGCGCTGGCTGCTGGCACCGGTTTACTTTGGCTTGTCGCTGGCGCTGGTGGCGCTGTCGATCAAATTCTTCCAGGAGATAGTGCATGTTCTGCCGAACATCTTCTCCATAACCGAAGGGGATCTGGTGCTCACCCTGCTTTCGCTGATCGACATGGCGCTGGTGGGTGGCCTGTTGGTCATGGTGATGTTCTCGGGCTATGAAAACTTTGTTTCGCAGTTGGATATCAGCGAACATAAAGAAAAGTTGAGCTGGCTGGGGAAAATGGACGCCACCTCTCTGAAGAGCAAGGTAGCCGCATCCATTGTCGCTATCTCTTCCATTCACCTGTTGCGGGTGTTTATGGATGCCAAGAACGTGCCGGACAATAAGCTGATGTGGTATGTGATTATCCACCTCACCTTCGTGCTTTCCGCTTTCCTGATGGGCTACCTCGATAAAATAACGCGTGAGAAGCGCTGATTGACCGATCTGGCCGTCATCACTCTGATGGCGGCTAATCTTCCCCTCCATTAAAAATGATTATCCATCAATCTGTTGGATGCTAATTTCAATCGTCAATTTTAGGTTACGTTGTCACAAAGTGGCGTTTAATGCCCGACCTGGCGATTTTCAGTTAGTGCATATGATGATAATAACATTATAATGCTATTACATTCCCGCCGGGCACATAAGCCACCGCTGGCCGAGCTTCGTCCCGCTGACAGGATCCAAAATCAATCATGCCGCTGAATGGAAATCCACTACAGTACCAGGATGTTCAATCTATCCTGCCACACCGGTTCCCCTGTCTGCTGGTCGACCGCATTCTGCCCGCCGGCACGTCGATTTCTGAAGGGCGCTTGAGCGCCATCAAAAACATTACCGCCAATGAGCCGACCTTTTGGACCGGCCACCACCAGACCACCGTTTTCCCCGGTATCCTGATGGTGGAAGCCCTGGCGCAGAGTACCGGCCTGCTGGCTCACTACTTTCTCGGCCCGCTGTCAGAAGGCGAGCATTATTACTTTGCGTCCATCCAACGCGCCCGTTTCTACCGCTCGGCCCAACCCGGCGACCAATTGCGCATGGACGTCGCCTTTGTCCGGCAACGATCCGGCATTGCCCGTTTTTCCGGGATGGCGACGGTCAATGGCCGCCGCATCTGTACGGCCGAATTTATGTGCGCCCGTAAATAAGCCCCCCGTTTTCTAAAGGAGCCAAAGCGAAGCTACCATGTCTATTGTTGATAAGTTGCTAAATAGCCTTGATTTTTCTCCCCGTGGACAGGTCATCGCCCGGGAGGAAGACCATTGCGGTGAAATTATCGTTTCTGACCACAAAGACTACCGTACCCTGCGTTTCGACGGCATTTGCGAGCAGAGCAAAATGTGCATCAGCGCGCCGCAGGTGCCGGTGCACAACTACATAAAAACCATGCTGATGGCGGTGGCCTGGCAGCCGCCTTCGGCGGCGCTGATCCTCGGTCTTGGGGGCGGCAGCCTGGTGCGGGCATTGCATGCCTATGATCCCAACATGCTGCTGGACGTGGTGGAACTGCGCCCGGCGGTGGTGTCTGTCGCCCGCCGTTATTTCACCCTGCCCGCCGATGAAACGGTCACCTTGCACACCGCCGATGCCGCCGATTTTTTACAGGCTCCCGCCACTCGGCAATATGATCTGATATTTTCCGATCTTTACAGCGCCTTCGCGATGGACCCGCAACAGGGCACGCGAAATTTTCTGGAGCAATGCGCCGGTCGCCTTTCGCCTCAGGGTTGGTTGGTACTGAATTATCATGAGGTGCCCGATGACAGCACGCTGCTGTATCACAGCTTGCACTGCGCGTTTAAAACCGTTCTTTACTGCGTGGCACCCAGCGGCAACGTCATTATTTACGCTACACCGGTTCATGTTGAGACGCCGCTCAGCCTGCTGCGCCGCCTTTCCGCCGCCGTCGGTCCGACCTTTGGCTGTGATTTAGGTTTTCTGTCGCGCAAAATTGAGCGGCTGTATTTTAACTGAAAAGCTGCGCCTATCCGTGCTACAGGTGAGGAGCATGCAGAGCACCTGTCTCAGGCTTGGGGTGTAGCGGCATTAAACACAGTTATTTAGAAGATGCGGGTCGGATAGCCGATTACCCAGCATGCCATTATCATTTGATTATCATCCTCTGGAGGAATCCTCATGGAAAAGAAAACGGCACGACTGACGATACTCATCGATCCGGATAAGAAAAAAGCCCTTGAAGAGCTGTGCCTGCAACAGGACGTCACCCCGTCTCAGGTGATCCGGCAACTGATACGGGACTACTTGCACAAACATCAGGTGGAATACCCCAGTCAACCGACCCATTCCAATCCCCGGGTAGATAACACCTGACCCGAGGATTGACGCCGGATGGCGCACGGAATGCGCCATCTGCAACCGCCGGGTTCAGCCCTGGCGTCTTCCCGCAGAGAACCCGTGCCGTTTAGCCGCAGCCGCGACGGCCAGTGCGCCCAATAAAAGCGCAAATACAGCCCAGGGGAAAGACGCCGGGCCATACCGATCAAGCAAGATCCCGCCGAAAATGCCGCCACCGGCGATAGCGCTGTTCCAGGTGACCACGTTCATGGCCAGCGCCGCATCCGCACCTTTACCGGCTGCATCCGCCAGAGCGGTCTGCAATAACGTCGCCGCCCCGCCGAAACTCAACCCCCATAGCGCCATGCCGACATAGATCACCCCCGCATTCTGGAGCCCCATGCCCAACAACACGCTGGTGGCGGCAAAGAGCGCGAGGCTGGCCAGCACCGCAGTTCTCAGGTGGCGATCAACCACCCGACCGGTGATCCCGATCCCCACCAGTGCCGCCAACCCGAAAACAAGCAACACCGCATCAACCCGGTCGCCAAGGCCTGCCGGTGTAACAAAAGGCGCAACGTAGGTATACAGGATGTTATGAGCGAACATCCACAGCAGCACCACGCCCAGTACCGATCTGACGCCAGGGGTCATCAACACCCTGTACAGCGGCATCCGTTTTGCTCCCGTCTGCCCCGGATAATCGGGCACCTTTGCCAGCACCCAGACGATTAACGCCAACGTCAACAGCGACATAACGCCAAAGGCTGCACGCCAGCCGACCACAGATCCAAGCCAGGTTCCGAGCGGCACGCCCAGCGACAGCGCTACCGGTGCGCCCACCATCGCCACCGCCATCGCCTTGCCCTGAAGATGAGGCGCCACCATCCGACGCGCATAACCGGCGAGCAGGCTCCAGGCCAGCCCCGCCGCCGCTCCGGCAAAAAAGCGCGCGGTCAGCGTGACCGCAAAGCTGGCCGACATGGCGGTGATCGAGTTAAAAATAAAAAAGCCCGCAATGGTCAACAGCAAAACGTTACGCCGCCGCCAACGCTGCGTGGCAAGCGTCAACGGAATGGCAGCCAATACCGAACCCAGCGCATAGGCGGTGATCATCTGCCCGGCAAGCGATGGCGACACCTGCAAGCCAGGGGCGATCTGGGTCAGCAAACCGGCGGGAAGGGTTTCGGTAGCAATACAAATAAACCCCGTCATGGCCAGTGCCAGCAAGGCGGCTATCGGCAAACGTGGTGCCTCTTCGGGCATCACCCCGGCATTACTGCAGTTGATATTTGTTTGGCTCACAGTTCATCCATTTATATATCGATCGGTATAAATATGGGCGACAGCGATCTGCGCCAGTTTTAGTCGGCTGCATCTCGGTCGCTACGTCACTTGAATTGATTTATGTATCGAGTGGTATAATAATGCTAAGGGGGTATCATCTGAGTGTCAATGATATTTATACCGATCAGTATATAACTTATAAACATGGAGACGACCATGGCACAAATGGGCCGTCCTCGCCGGTTCGACCGCGACGAGGCCATTCAGCAGGCGTTGTATCTGTTTTGGCAGCACGGGTATGAAGCCACTTCTCTGGCTCAGCTTAAGGCGAACATTGGCGGCGGCATTACCGCGCCCAGTTTTTATGCCGCCTTTGGTTCGAAAGAAGCGCTGTTCAGAGAAGCGGTAGCCTGCTATCTCAACAGCTATGGGCGGGTCAATGATGCGCTCTGGGATGACTCCCTGCCCCCCAGAGAAGCGATTGAAACCTCGCTGCGCCGCTCGGTGAAGATGCAGTGTGAGGATCAACACCCCAAGGGGTGCATGGTCGCATTGGGCGTAATGTCAGGCGGTGCTGAGGAGCATTCAGCGGTCCTGAAACCGCTTGCCGATTCGCGCCGGCGTACGCTGAACGGTTTTATTCACTGCGTCAAAAGAGGCATTGCCGGCGGCGAACTGGCCAGGGATACCGACGCTGCCGCCATCGCCGCGTTGTTCGACAGCTTCCTGCTGGGCGTTTCGACGTTGGCACGCGACGGCGTCAGTCACTCGGTGCTCGATAGCGCCGTCACGGCCTTGCTGGCGGTTTGGGACGCAAACGCCGGAGCCTGACAATACCGATGTCGAACAGCGCCGGAGCGCGATCACTGATCCAGGCGTTGCGCCAACAGGCGCAGCTGTTCGGCAATCTGCTTCAAATCCTTGTCATTATGCTCGCGCGGCCCGGTGGAATTGCGGATCACCAACTTTGCCGACAGAATCGATGACGCACGCGACAGCTCGCTCTCGCTGGTGTTGAGCACCTTCCTGACCGCTTCCTTGCCCTGCAAATCCAGATCCAGCGAGACGGTGGTCAGCGCCGGATAGAAGAAGGCGCTTTCGTAAGCATCGTCATAGCCAATCACCGACTTTTGCCCCGGTATCGGCAGCTGGTTCTGATGGAAGGCGCTTAGCAGCCCGAGCGCCATTTGGTCATTCCCCACCAACACCGCCGAGAAATGCGGGGTCTCGCGCAGCATCTGCAATGCGCCGGCGTAACCGCTTTGCGCGTCCCAGTTGCCGTGCAGCACCGTGACCGGCGTCAGGCCATAATCCTGCAGCGCATCCTGCCAGTTCTTCAGCCGCAAATTGGCCGAAATGGAGTATTGCGGCCCAGCCAGCAAGGCAAAGTCGCGGTGCCCCAGCTCGTAAAGGTATTTGACGCTGGCGCGGGTGCCGTCCGCCGGGTTGAAAGAAACGTTAAACACTGAACTGTAAGGGTCAACGTCGAGGAACAGGCAGGTAATGTCATCGTTGTCCGCGGCGATTTTTTCCGCCACCGCCGTCTCCAGCGGTACGTTGATGATGACCTTTTCTACCCGCTGCGACTTGAGATCGTTGATCGAGTCCTGAATGCCATGATTGACGTTCTCATCAATCATTGAAATCAGCACCTGATAGCCTTCCGCATTGGCGTAACGTTTTACCGCCGCCGCCACTTGCGAAGGCGCATGCAGAGCCAGGGAGACGGTGACCAGCCCCAACGTTCGGCTCTGTTTGCCCACCAACTGCTGCGCCAGGCGATTGGGTACATACCTGAGGAGCTCAATAGATTGTTCAACCTTGCGGCGCGTGGTTTCAGAGACATTGGCTGACTTGTTCAACACGCGTGAAACCGTCTGGTAAGACACGCCGGCATGACGGGCAACATCCTCTAACGTGGTGCTTTTCGACTTCATAATCCGTTCCCTGTGATTGCTCTGGACTGATTGTAACAGGCCCCCCCCTCACCGCATAGTTACCCCGATCACATCCATCAAATTTCCAAAAAAGTTATTCGTTCACATATCACGCCTTAGTGATCTCTCTCACTAACCGTTACAAATCCTGCTGTTTTATTTGCACTAAATCACAATAAATCAACAACGCGATTGTTTGTTGTCATGATTAGCCATTCTATTGCCGTGTGGATGTGAACGTAATACAAAAAACATAATGAGGCATACATGAAAACAAGACTACGCACATTGTCTGTCGCTTTGGCGATGGCGCTTTCCTCACCGGTCGCCTTTGCCGTCGAGACCCCTGGGATCGATTTCCATGGCTACCTGCGTTCCGGGGTCGGCGTTTCTCAGGATGGTGGATTAGAAGAATGGCAGAAAAACAAAATTGGCCGCCTGGGCAACGAATCCGATACCTACGGTGAAATCGAACTGGGCAGTGAAGTCTACAAAAAGAACGACGTCAGCTTCTATCTCGACACTATGGTCAGCATGGTATCGGACGGCTCCAACGACAGCGAAACCACGCTGGGGGATGACGCCGAATTCGGGTTGCGTCAGCTTAATCTGCAAATCAAGGGGCTGATCCCGGGCGACCCGAACGCGGTGATTTGGGGCGGCAAGCGCTACTATCAGCGCCATGACCTGCACATCATAGATACCAAATACTGGAACATATCAGGCGCCGGCGCCGGCGTGGAAAACCTCTCCTTCGGGCCGGGTGCCATCTCCGTCGCCTGGATCCGCGGTGACGGCAACGACGTGGACTACCGTGTCGACAACGATAACGACCTCAACATCAACTATATCGACCTGCGTTATGCCGGCTGGAAGCCGTGGACCGGCGCCTGGACCGAGTTTGGTATCGACTATGCGATGCCGAACCCGACCAACAAGCAAAAAGAGTACGGCGGCCTGTATGACGCGGAAAACGGCGTGATGCTGACCGGCGAGATCAGTCAGGACATGCTGGGCGGCTATAACAAAATGGTGTTGCAGTACGCCACCAAAGGTCTGGCGCAGAACATGGTGTCCCAGGGCGGCGGTTGGTATGACGTCTGGAACGATACCCGCGATGCCACCGGTTATCGGGTGATCAATACCGGGCTGATCCCGATTACCGATAAGTTCTCCCTCAACCACGTGTTGACCTGGGGTTCGGCCAACGACCTCAGCGATGCGATCGACAAAAGTAACCTGATCTCTCTGGTGGGCCGGGCGCAGTACCAGTTCACGCAGTACGTGCGCGGCATTGGCGAAGCCGGCGCTTTCTACCAGAAAGATGACCACAAAGACGGCAGCCACTACAAGCAAGGCGGCGAGAAGTACACGCTGGCGCTGGGGTTGGCGGATGGGCCGGAATTCATGTCCCGCCCTGAATTGCGCGTATATGCCTCCTATCTCAATGATTCGGAGCAAGGCAATTCATTCAAGGACGGCACCGCCAGCAATACCTGGAACTTTGGCGTGCAGGTCGAAGCATGGTGGTAACAGGCATGCCCCAGGGTAAATAACGGCTCCTGGTTTATTGGCAGTACCTTAATTCTCTCATCATTATCTCCTGTGTCTTTGACGACGCTCTCCGGTTGCTGTCGTCCATTGGTAACCACCCAAGGGTGGTTACCAATTATTTTTTATTCCTGATGATTAACCGAAAACCGCTCCGCCAATAATTTACGCAAATTATCTGATTGCTTGCCAAATATCGCGTGAACCTCCTGACCAATAATAATCACCCCCAACGCGCCCGACTGTTGCAAGCCTTCCGTATCGACTTTGGCTAAATCCGTCACCGTCACGCGCAAGCGGGTAATACAGGCATCGACATGCCGGATATTTTCTCGGCCGCCCAGATGCTGCATCAGCGTTTCTAAAAAAGACATATCGACGCTATTATCTTCCACCGGCAATTTCGGGTGCGAGAAATAATGCGTAAAGGCTTTCAAACTGACCATGGTTATTTCCTCATAAGATACAGGCGTAAAAAAACGCCCGTTCGACTGAACGGGCGCAAGGGGAAGAAACTATGCCAACTTGCGGGTCAATATGCGGCAGCCCCAGGGTGCCAGAGCCATTTCGCCCTGCAAGGTACCCGCATCCGACATATCGACATACACCGCCGGCAACTCGACGGTTTTTGCCTTGTCGCTGTAGTTTTGCACGATAATAAACTCGGACTCGCCGTCGGTGCGCCGCTGTGCGGTCACGCCCGGCGGTAATAGGGTGTCCAGCGCGCGCGGCAACGCCAGCTCTTGCGCTATCGCCATAAAGAAATCGCGCTGGAAAGAGGCATCGTTGCGCGAAGCGACGTACCACGCCTTACCGTCGCCAAAGCGGTTGACCGTCAACGCCGGGCGGCCGGCATAGAAATCACCGCCGTAGACCGCCTGCGCGCTGGCGCCTTCCAGGTTGATCAACTCGCACAGGTGGCGCGCCTGATAGCTGCCCTGCAAGCCCAGCTCGTTGCCCGGCACACCGCGAATGCTGTTGGTTTCGTCATCCGTCAGGCTGTCGATCTCCTCTGCCCAGATCCCCAGCAACGGCCGCAGTGGCCCCGGGAAACCGCCCAGATGGCACAGATCGCTTTCATTGACGATGCCGCTCCAGTAGCTGGCGACAAACTCTCCCCCCTGCCGGACAAAGGCTTCTGCCCGCGCGGCAAAGCCTTCGCGCACCATATACAGCATTGGCGCAATCACCAGCTTGTAGCCGGAAAGATCGCAATCGGCGTTGATGATATCCACCGCAATGCCCTGTTCCCAAAACGGACGATAATGATCCACCACCGTCTGCTCGTAATGCAGCCCGGCGTTGCGCGGCCCTTGGGCATCATCCATCGCCCAGCGGCTTTCCCAGTCGAAGATAATCGCCACCTGCGCCTCGACCCGGCTACCGGCGACCGGTGCCATGGCGGCCAGCAATCGGCCCAGTTCGCTCACTTCCTTGCCGACGCGGGTGTCCAGCCGCCCGGAATGGTCAATCACCGCGCCGTGGAATTTCTCCACCGAACCGCGGCTTTTGCGCCACTGGAAGTACTGCACCGAATCCGCACCGTGCGCAACCGCCTGCAGTGAGGAGAGAATATGCATGCCCGGTTTCTTCAGCTTGCTGATCGGCTGCCAGTTGGTGACGCTCGGCGTCGATTCCATCAATACAAAAGGCTTGCCCTGTTTCAGGCTGCGCATCAGGTCATGGAACATGGCGGTATAGCAGGCCAGGCCGGTTTCGTCCTGCCGGTTATGCCACATCGGGTAGCTGTCCCAGGAGATGAAATCGATGACTTTCGACATCTGCCAGTAATCGTAATCGTAGAAATATTCCATAAAATTGGTGGTGGCCGGCAAGTCCGGATTGGCCGCCTTCAGCGGCGCAATTTCCTGCGCGCAGAAATCGGTGGCCTGGGTGCTGCAAAAACGCCGCCAGTCCAGGTTCAGACCGTGAATCGACACCTCGCCCTGCGGCGCAGGCGATTCAATCTGTGACCAGTCGCTGTAGGTATGGCTCCAGAAATCGCTCCACCAGGCCTCGTTCAATTGCTCCAGCGTCTGATAACGCTGCTGCAGCCACACGCGGAAATCACTCTGGCAACGGCTGCAATGGCACTCGCCGCTGTATTCGTTGGAAATATGCCAGCCAATCACCGCCGGGTGGTGCGCATAGCGCTGAGCCAACGCCAGGTTGATCTCATTCACCTTGCGGCGGTACACCGGGGATGACAGGCAATGGTTGTGTCGACCGCCGTGCAACGCCGGTACCCGATTGCGCCCTACACGCAACACCTCCGGGTATTTCTGCGACAACCACGCCGGGCGCGCGCCGCTTGGCGTAGCCAAAAATACGTGAATGCCCTGCTCATATAACTTATTCAGCACCTCGTCCAACCAGGCGAATTGATATTTCCCCTCTTCAGGTTCCAGTTTCGACCAGCTGAATATCCCCACCGACATAATATTGCAGCTAGCCTGCTTCATCAGTTCTACATCTTTCTCCACCATGCCCGGATAATTAACCCATTGTTCCGGATTGTAGTCTGCTCCATGCAATAGGCCAGGCACCTTTGCACTCAAAGGAGGAAATTTATTCATCATAATTCCTTAGAAAATAATCACTGAAATTCTTTATTACGGACGACGCAATTAATTAAATGACTTTAATGAAGGCAACACTTTACCCCGGCAATCGAACAGCGCCTGATTTTCACGCGCGTTGCCATCCTTGCCGGATTCACCGATATATTTCATTCCGGCCGGCGTAGCCCAGCCGGCGCCCGGCACGGCGATCCAGGTCGGTTCCCAATAAAACACGCCTTTGCCACGGTTATCCGGCACGTTAATGATGCTTTGCATCAGATCGCGAATAAAATCGGCCTGCCCCTGAACGGTGCCCGGATACCCCCCATCCTGCGCTTCTTTGGCGGAGAAACTGTTGTCGGTATCGTCGCAATTTTCCAGGCCATAACCGTAAGCGGCCTCAACCACAATCACGTCTTTGTTATAACGCTTGCTGATGTCGTCCATATTGGTTTGCAGCTTTGAGATAGGGCCGTCCCAATAGGTGTACATCGACAAACCTATGACATCGAACGGCACATTGCGCCGGGTTATCTCGTCAAACCACCAGCGGAAAGTGTCATTCTTGGTGCCCTCGGCCAAATGCAGCATGATTTTCACCTGTGAAGGCGAATCGAGGTTTTCCCGCAGCCCGACGATCGCCGCGTTCAGCAACCCGGCCAGGCGATCAAACTCCCCGCCGCCCTGACCCCAGCTTTTGCCTTCCGGCCACAGAATGCCGCCATTAATCTCGTTGCCGATCTGCACCATATCCGGCAACACGCCTTGCTGCTTGAAGCTGGCGATGGTGTCGCGGGTATAATCATGGATCGCCGTTTTCAACTGGTCATAGCTCATTTTGTCCCAGGCTTTAGGCTTGAACTGCTTGCCGGGATCGGTCCAGAAGTCGCTGTAATGGAAATCCAGCAGCAGCTTCATGCCCTGCGCCTTGACGCGCTTGGCCAGCGCCAGCGTGGTGGCGAGATTGTTATTGCCGGCGCCATAAGGTTGGCCTGCGCTGTCTTGCGGATCGACCCACAGGCGCAGACGCACATAGTTCACGCCGTTGTGTTTGAGGATGACCAGCGGATCCTGTTGAACGTTGTTCTGGTCGTAGAACTTGCCGCCGTGCTGCTCCACATCCGCCAGGGTAGAAATATCCACGCCCTTGATAAAGCCGGCCGGAACATTGTTCAGCGGTTTGATGATGACGCTGTCTGCCGCAAACGCCGTGGCGGACAGCAGCCCGGCCGCCAGACACAGGCTTAATAAAGCCGGTTTGAATGTTTTCATCGCATTATCCTTTTGTGCTGCCAGAGGTCAGGCCGGAAACAAAGTACTTTTGCAGGGCCAGGTATAAGATGGCGACCGGCAGCGCGATCAACACCGCTCCCGCCGCGTAAGTGGTGTAGCTGGCGCCCATCTTTTGCGACACCAGGTTATACAGGCCGATGGGCAGCGTATATTGGTCCGGGGTACGCAAAATGGTGCTGGAGAGGATGAAATCCCCCAGCGGGCCGGTAAACGAGAACAGCGCAACCACGGCGATAATCGGCTTGGAAAGCGGCATGATGATTTCGATAAAAATCCGGAAGTTGCCAGCGCCGTCCATCCGGGCGGACTCGTCCAGATCCTTCGGAATCGCATCCAGATAGCCCTTCATCAGATAGGTGTTCATCGGGATCATCCCCGCCACGTAGATCAACACCAGCGCCATATGGCTGTTGATCAGCCCCAGCAGCTGCGACAGCACAAAAATCGCAATCAGCGCCGAGAACTGCGGGATCATCTGCAACAGCAGGAACAACATCAGGCCGTTCTGCCGCCCCTTGAAACGAAAGCGTGAAAATGAATAGGCGGTAAAACTGACGCTGATCAGCGTCAGCACCATGGTCAGGAAGCTGATTTTCATCGAATTCCAATACCAGGTCAGGTAATTGACCTTGCCGTTGAACAAGTCGGCATAGTGCTGAAACGACAGGTTCTCCGGGATGATCGAACTGCTCAACAGGCTGTTGCCGGCATTGAGCGACGCGCCGACGGTCCACACCAGCGGGTAGATAATGATGGCGGACACCAGAATAATCACCAGCCAGGACAGCGATAAACGCACCCACTTCTCTTTCTTGATGCTCTTTGACATTGCTATCCCCTTAGGCCGCGTCGTCGTTCTTGAACGAATTGGTGGCGCGGAACTGCCACAGCGCGATGCCCACCACGAAAATCGACAACAAAATGGTGATGGTGGCGGCGATGGCGTACTGCGAAGACGACATCGTCAGCTTGTAGATCCAGGACACCAGAATATCCGTGCCCCCGGCGTTGGAGCCTGCCACCGCCGGGCCGCCGTTATTGAACAGGTAGATGATATTGAAATTGTTAAAATTGAAGGTGTATTGCGTGATGATGATCGGCGCAATCGAGTAAAGCACCAGCGGCAACGTGATGGTGCGCAGCTTGGTCCAGGTGCTCGCCCCGTCCATGGTCGCGGCTTCGTACAGATCATCCGGGATCGCCTGCAGCACGCCGGTGGTCATGGCGAACACAAACGGGAAGCCCAGCCAGGTCTGCATCATGATCAACGCAGTTTTGGTCCAGAACGGATCGGTCATCCAGGCTTTCGGCGCGATGCCGAAAAACGCCAGAATGGCATTGTTGATCACCCCGAACGAGTCGTTGAACATCCCGGCGAACACCAGAATGGTGACAAAGCCCGGCACCGCCCAAGGCAAAATGAAAATGGTACGGATCAGCGGTTTGAAGCGTAAATCCTTTTGATTGACCAGGATCGCCAACATCACCCCTACCGTGCATTGCAGCGTGGTGGCCAACAGCGTCCAGACCACGGTCCATTGCAGCACGTCAAAGAAGGTGGAACGCCAGATCGACAGCGTGAAGATATTGATAAAGTTCTTGAACCCGACCCAGTCAACCAGCTTGGCCGGCGGCGTGTGATACAGGTTGTAATTGGTAAAGGCGATAGAGAAGCCAAACAAAATGGGGAAGATCACCACGAACACCAACAGGATAAACCCCGGCGTGATCATCAGATAAGGAAAGCCTTCGCTCAGCAGCATCTGGTATTGCTTGCGCACGCTGTTCAGCGCCATGCCGGCATCGCGCTTTCTGCCGTTCACCCAGGCGTCGCGTATCGACAGGCCGTAAATCGCCAGGCCAAAGCCAATCACCAGTACGCTGAGGATCCCTTCCGCCAACAGGAAAATGGAGTTATCGCGTGGCACCTCACTGCCGAGCGTATACAGCCCCCACAGCCCTTCGGTGAGGAACTGCCAGGTCACCCCGACAAAGCTGGTGAGCAGCACCAGAAAGATCAGCCCTTTCGCCCATTGGCGATGATAAAACTGACCAAACCCGGGGATCAGCGCCAATATCAGCGCCCCCACGGAATGGCTGTATCGGCCTCGGTCGGCGGACAACTTTTCACTTGGAGTGACAATCACACACTGCTCCTTCTTGAAAACGGGAGGAGACCTCCCGTTGCTCGGTTACTGGTTGCTGGCCTGCATCGCTTCGATCTGCATTTTGATTTGTTTGACGGCATCGTCCAGCGCCGCTTTTGGCGGTTGTTTGCCGGTCATGCTCAGTTCCAGCGCCGCGTTGGCCGGCCCCCAGACCTCCTGCATTTCCGGAATGCCCGGCATGGCGGTCGCGTGGCTGGCCTGAATGGCTACCGCACTGGCCCTCTCGTCGTTCTTGATCAGCGGATCTTCAATCATCGCCACCAGCGGAGGGATCTCTTTGGTCACCTGATAGCGCGTTTTCACGTAGGCCGGCTGATTGATAAACTCGATGAATTTCTGCGCCAACGCCTTATCTTTGCTCCAGGTGGAGACCACGTAGCCTTTCACGCCCAGGAAAGAGTTCATCGGTTTGCCGTTCGGCAAGGTTGGCAGTGGCGCTACGCCATAGTTGATGCCCGCGTCGGCATAAGGCTGGAAGGCCCACGGGCCGTTGATCACCGCTGCGGCTTTCTTCTCGGTGAACAGGGAATCGATAGCGTTCAACCCGCCATCGCCGATAATGCCCGCCGGGAACAGGCCATCGGCATAGAATTTTTTCAGGTAACTGACGGCTTCAACCGCACCGGAGGTGTTCAGGCCGATATCCAGCGGGTTCAGCCCTCCCTTGCCGTCGTTGCCAAAGATATAACCGCCCATGCCAGCGATCGCGCCGCGGCTGTAATAAATCTGGTCAAACTTGGCCAACAGGCCGTATTTGCCCGCCGCACGCTGCTGTTTGGAGAAGTCGTAATAAGCATCCAGATTAGCCAGCGGCTGCGGCAGCAAATCCTTGTTGTAAATCAGCACCAGCGTTTCTACCGCTTTCGGCACGCCGTACAGCGTTTGATTCATGGTGAACGCGCCGATGGACGGCTTGGTGAACGCGTCGGCTGCAGCCTGATCCAGCTTTATCGGCGATAACAAGCCTTGCACCACCGCCGCACCCACCTGATCGTTAGGGATCACCAGCACATCGGGGCCGATACCGGCCGGGCCGTCCAGCCGCAGCTTTTCAATCTGCTGCGCAAACGGCATTTCCAGCACGTTAACCTTCACGTCGTTCTGTTTTTCGAAATCGGCGATGGCGCCCTTGATGCCGTCGGACTTCTTGATGTCTTCCCAGACGGTAAGCTGTTGGCCTGCCGCTGCGAGGGCGAAACCGGAATATTGACTGGCCGCCAATGTGGCCAGTACCAGAGCAGTGATTGTTTTGGTTTTCATTACCCACCTCATGTGAAGGTATTACATTTTTGTTTTATCACTTTGGGATTAGATGCTTCAGGCCAGGTGCAATGTTCAGTATTACAACGCGTAATGCGATAACCGGGTCATTGTCTCGGCTTGTTATACGCTACGCTGAGAACCGCGCCAACTCTATACAATTATCACCATTGTGTGATCGTTATTGCAGAAATGAAAACCGGTGATATGGCTTGAAATCCAGCGCAGTTATAGTCTTTTCAAGACTTTCTGGCTGTTACGACGATGAGAAAATATTTGTTATACGTATTACATAACAACGATGACAACGGCCAGAAGACGCCCTGACAGGCTTTGCCTATTGATAACTTCCGAGGATCAACAAGATGTCCAGCATAAGACTGAGGAATGTCACCAAGCGTTTTGGTAAAACGGTGACGTTGCACAATATCAACCTTGAGATTAAAGGCGGTGAGTTCGCCGTGTTCGTGGGGCCGTCAGGCTGCGGTAAATCTACGCTGTTGCGCATGATTGCCGGGCTGGAGGAGATCAGCGACGGGGATATCCTGATTGGCGAAGAACGGGTCAACGATGTGGCACCCGCTCACCGGGGCGTAGCCATGGTGTTTCAGTCCTATGCGCTCTACCCGCACATGACCGTCGCCGAAAACATGGGTTATGGATTAAAGGTGAACGGAACGCCGAAAGAAGAGATCCGCCATCAGATTGAGATGGTGGCAAAAACCCTGCAGCTGACCCATCTGCTGGACAGAAAACCCAAACAGCTTTCCGGTGGCCAGCGCCAACGTACCGCTATCGGGCGTGCCATCGTGCGCAATCCCAAAGTCTTCATGTTTGATGAACCGCTTTCCAACCTGGATGCCGAGCTGCGGGTCGATATGCGCTTGCATATCGCCAAGCTGCACCAGGAGCTGAAAACCACCATGGTGTATGTTACCCACGATCAGGTTGAGGCGATGACGCTGGCCGACAAGATTGTGGTCATGAATTACGGCAAGGTGGAACAGATGGGCGCGCCGATGGCGCTGTATTACAACCCGATCAACAAATTCGTCGCCGGGTTTATCGGCTCGCCGAAGATGAACTTTTTGCCGGCCACCGTGGTGAGCTGGACGCCAGAGCTACTGACCGTCTCCATAGGCGCAGACAAAACCCTGGCCCTCGCCCTCTCCACCCTGCAGATCTCTCCCGGCGAGCCGGTGACGCTGGGTATTCGCCCCGAGCACCTGACAACCCACTCAGATTCACCGTTACGCCTGGATTTCCACTGCGAAGTGGTCGAACGGCTCGGCAACAACACCTATCTGTTCGGCCAATGCCACGGCCACGACGGTTTTAAAATGCTGTTGCCCGGCGATGCGAATTTCCGGCCCTATCAAAAATTGCAACCGGGATTCCAGGCACAGCAATGCCTGGTGTTTGATGCCGACGGCGCGCGCATCAGCGCCGATATCGTCATTCCGCAATCCTGAGACGTCGCCACACCCGATAAGAAATCCTGTCGGTCATGCGCTGTGATAGCGAGAGAAACCCGCGATCACAGCGTGCCAAGCCCGGTTATGCCGAGCCGGTGCCACGCTATCGAGCCCGCCCTGTCGCGACGCAGCCGTTCAGCCGCCGCGATGTCTGCGATATCACGCGCACTGCGCATTGAAGCACGCGCATCTTGTTTTTTGAATGATGTTGTCAGGATGTCAGATCATGGCTGTCAGCAAGCAGTTCATGTATTTCCTTTGGCGTTAGCGGCCCGGAAAGAAGCACGCTGACCCAGTGCTCTTTGTTCATATGGTAAGCGGGCAAAATGCCCTCTTTTTTACGCAACGAACCGATATACTCCGGCCTGACTTTCACTTCGAGGACGTCTAACACATCCTCCGTCTTCAGACCCAGCTTTGTACCTGGTACATTCATCACGAGACCGAACCATTTGGCGCCGTCATGATGGCGAAGTACGGCATAGCCCGGCAGCTTGCTCCAGAGATATTCCGGCTCAGATTTAAAATGTTCCCGGGCATAACTGAATAATGTCTCTCTCTTCATCATAATTCCCTTATTTATCCAGATCACCAAAGCGTGCGATACCTGCCTTTCCTGTCCGTGATGCGTTATCAGTATTGCAACATCACCCCGTCAGAACCAGCGACATGTCCGTGTATCTGGCGCACAGGAAATCGACGAAGGCGCGAACCTTTGGTGCCGCAAGCCGCCTGGAGGTATGCAATACCCAAAGTGTTCGCTCTGTGCCCGACACCGTACCCCACTGAACCATTACGACGCCATAAATCTGAACGTTAAGGTGAGATGGCTGACCGATGAAAACGTTTAGCCAGTTTCTTTTGCAGAATGATAACGATAATTGGGAACCCTGATGCGGAAATTCCACATACCGCCAGCAACTTATTCACATTTTGTGGTGCCATGCCATGATCAGGTAATAGAAAAGCGGACAGGAAAAATGCGACGGTTGTAATCAGATACATTATTGATGTCTGTAATGAAGAGAATCCAGCTCGTTGCTTATCATCAGGAAACTGAATCGTAACCGCTGAAGATGAAACCAGACGACTGTAAGATGCACCGAGAAATAAAGTAATAAATAACGCTGCATGCTGATAGCCCAGGATGGGTATTAGCAAGCTCAGTATAAAGACTATGGTTGAACCTGTAGCCAGAATCAAAGCAGAAAAACGGGTGGTTAACACGCCTGTAATTTTTGTAGACAGATAACCTGTAACACCCCCGCCGAAGAACAACCAAGGCAACAGGTCTTGCGAAGCGCCCAATTGCTGGGTCATCAAGGGTACCAGAATAGGAACGACCAGCATTGGACTAAACTGTACAAGCGCATTACTGGAGGCGAACAGTAAAGTATCCACATCGAGAGGCACCGCGTGCTGTGTGTCGAAAGAGACAGGGTCTTTAGGGATGATGGAGACAATCAGTGGTAATGCAAAAAAACACAGTGTACTTATTAACCACAAAGCAACATGCCAACCATAATTTGTGCACAAAAATAATATAGTGGGCATTCCTACAATGCTTACCATCGAAAATGACGCAATCACCGTCGCCAACATTTTTCCACGCAAGTTAGCCGGCGCGTTGTTTATCAATATGCTTGTACCCACCCCCATTGTCGTACCTCCAACCAACCCTGCACAGAATCGTAGTGTAAGCAGAAGACTAAAACTGGAAGTGAATGTAGTCAAAAGCGTCAGTAGGCCTAATAGTGTCATATTGGCGATTAAAAAACGTTTCTTATTGAAATGACCAATCCAGTAAAAGGCGATAACTCCAGAAAGGACTGCAGCAGACGTGTACATACCAGACACATAGCCTGAGAATGATACGGGAACTGCGAAATCTGCTGCCATAAAAGCAAAAACAGGGTTGAACGCCATATATTCCAGCGCATTAGTGAACTGGATAAAAGCCATTACAATGGCTATCCGCATGAGGGCTTTATGATTAAACGTCTGTGGGACCAGTGGCATAGCAAGCAACCTATGGATGAAAGATATCCGAGTTTAACTGCTATCAATGGTGTTCATTACATGGTAAAAATGGCACTTATTATTATCATATATGGGATAATTGATGCGTTCGGCTCTTGATTTTAATACCCTGAAAGTGTTCATTGCGGTGGTTGAAAGAGAAAGTTTTGTTGGGGCATCGAGAGTCCTTGAAATGCCGACATCAAATGTTAGTCGTTGTATTTCTCAGTTAGAAGAAAAACTGAATCTTCAGCTCATTGAGCGCAGCACCCGACATATGAAACTCACCCAGGCAGGGCACCTACTCTATACCCGAGCGAAGCCATTACTGGAGGCGCTTGAGCAAACTGAGACAGAATTAACGTTGCGGCAAATGCAACTCAAGGGCCCATTACGTATCTGTATTCCCAATGAAATAGGTCCTGCATTGCTGGGTTCTGTTGTTGCCGATTTCGCCTGTCAGTACCCGGACCTGGAGATCAGCTGTGTCACAAATTTGTCAGGTTTCGAATCCCTGCGAGATGATCTGGATTTAGCTATCATTATTACCCGTGGTCAGATGGATGACAGTGACTACATAGCCCGTCATCTGGTGACAATCCCTTGCACCATTGTTGCAGCCCCTTCCGTCATTCAGCGTTATGGCACCCCTTCTCATATCCAGCAACTTGAAGAATTACCCTGTATTACAACGGTAAGTGCTCTGAAAGGTGCTCCCTGGCAGTTTGTCAATATAAAGGGGGGATTCGAAACAATTAAGGTTAAAGGGCATTATCGGGTAAACAGCGGAGAGATGGCAGGACGAGCTGCGGTATCAGGTGTCGGTTTTGCAATTCTATCGAAACAAGCCTGCCAACCCTACATTAACGATGGACGGTTAATCGAGGTTGAGTTTGAACAATCGGCAGCCCCATTGCAATTGTTCGCACTTTATTCAGATCGGCGTTACTTGCCCGCTAAAACAAGAGCGCTCATTGATTTCATACATCAGAGATTGAGTCATATACCCTCGACGGATTGTGGTTAAAAACAGGCTTAACGTACAATAATTTTCGATATCCAAACTGCCCCCTGTCTATAGAAGGTTCGTTCACAGTGTTTCCCCGGCTTCACGGCCGGGAAATTCGACATGCTCGAGCCGGGATCTGGCTCGCTTAGCGAGTTTTGGTCGTTCGAAAGGATCTGAATGCTCATTGCACCTGCATATAATTAGCCTGGAATAAATATGACTGTTGATCTATTTTCATCGCTATTTCTTCTGTTAACCTTCCTTTGCATAAATGCCATTAATAAATAAATTCCTAAGCAATAGATTAATTACATTGCTAACAATTACAGTTAATGACAAGCCACCTGCCGCTTTCAAAAAAAGCCGTTTTCCAATACGTTGATTTCATACGTCTAACGCTTGCATTTAACAAAAACGGAACAATCGCATCCTCTTTTTTTGATTATTTAAAAGATTTTTCATCTGTTTTTTTAACGTGGTGATTTGTTTGGTTATCTCGATAGCCACAAAAAAATACTTCATTTATTTTTATGTGTCAGTTGATTTTTTAGTCGCCATTGCTATTGTTGAAGGTGAGTAAATCACCGCTCCCGACCAGCAAATATATTCTATTTTTATACTCACAAGCGTATAAGGATTTGACTATGCCCATTAAAAAATACGTCATTCTTGACAGTAATCCAAAAGCTGTCGGGAATAACGACTTTATTCTGTTAGGTTTGAAAGCCGCCGGTTTCGCCAGAGGTTGCCCCATGTTATTTGGGGGAACCGCAGATGCAAAAGACGGCCCGGTTGACGGCAAAAACTTTGCCTTAAACGTGATAAAAAGAGAAACCTGGGAAGAAACCCTAAAGAATATTGAAGTCAATCAGGTTGTTCGTTATCAGGCTTATCCCAATGATATCAGCGTTTATACCAGCAACGATTTTATCTTCACCGGCCAGGTCACCCTTGGCGGTGAGTTCGCATGGATACGCAAGGTGAGCAAAGGGAAATTAAAAGCCTACTTTCAAAATAAACCTTCCGCCACCAAAGATATGTTTGCTCAAGAACTTTTCAGTATGACCGCGGACCCCAATATCGATCCGACCGAGGGTGAATTTGAAGCCTATCTTGGTTCCGACAGTCTGAGCGCCATTTATTCCTATTGCAAAGCAACCTGTAAATAAATCCGCAGCCCTATTTGTCGCCAATTATTTTATCCGTCGACACTTTCGCACGACAGTGCCAGAATTTTATTGGGTGCCTGATATTATGATTACGCAAAATTATACGCCATATGAAAAGAGTATTGTTCAAGCGGTTATCAACCAGTATAGCAATACCGGCATATTTATTATTGAACCAGGCAATCCATTATTGGTCGATTTTTACGATATCCAACTAAGACTTGCGGGGGTCACTCCGGGTGCTTCGCCGCAATTCTCCCAAGTCTGGCAACAATCGAAACAGAGTAAACGCACCGCAGGCCGGCTGAGCGAGGCCGGCAACGGCTACGCCCAACCGGTCTACAGCATAGTGCGGTTAGACTCCATCGACGGCAGAAGCTATCGCGCAGATGCCATTGGCTCCTTGCCGGTTTCTGCCAGCAATGTGACGCAGACCCTCGGGCTGTTTGACGCCGAGGCGACCAATGTTGGCCAGGTGACATCCAACAAGGCCTACGTTTACACCGCAGATTGCGCAATCACTGCGAATGGCGATTATCCGCAAAGCCAACTCACCGGTGATTTTCCGGTCACGGTCATTTATACCTTCGCGCAGACTATTGACCAAAATACCTTTTATGGCGCGGAAATTATTACTACGCAAAGTTACCCTAAAAGCATTTACAATGATTCACCGCGCAGTCTCTATAACCAGGACGCCATAAAGATTTGTTTAACCCGTGATGCGCCAGACTGCGACTATCGTTATAGCTACGATGGCGACGGTACCGTCAGGGTGCCGATTAAAGGCGCCATCACCTATAACGGAAAAATAGACCTTAATGCCGGCCAGCCGGTAAACGCAAAGAATGTTATTTATCTGATACGCACCCGTGCCGGCGGCGATCCCGTAACGCCTTATGACGATTTAAATATTTTTAACTCGCCCAACACCCAAATTAATGGCGATACCCTCTCCTGGGATCTTAATTGGTTAAAGTTCAAACAGGTTGATTTTGAATCTGGCGAATGGGTTTATTATGTATTCAGAGTCAATCTGAACGTCGAGGGCAGAAACATCGTTGCATTTATTACCAATGCCCCCAAGAACCTTGAACCGGACCAACGTTTTTTAAATACCGCACCGTTAAAACCCATGTGCATTGTTTATGGTTGCCTGGGTGAGAATACAAAAATCCTGATGCAGGATGGCAACGAGAAGATCATTGCCGACATTAGCGCCGGCGAATATATACGAACGCGTAATGGCCATGCACTCAGGATTGATGCCATTACCACCGGGCATGAACGCCATTATGTTGAAATCACTCTGAGAGACAACGGCAATAAAATAAAAAACATCACCGCCAGCCTTGGGCACCCTTTTATCACATCGGCAGGCATTGTCATGGCGCGGGAACTCAATCACGCCAGCCGGGTTATTACGCTGGATGGTGAGGCTGAAATTGTCAGCCTGGTGCAAAAAGAAGGCGACATTAAGGTTTATAACCTGCAATTACCGATAGATACGCCGGTAGACAGGGTGCCTTACGACAATAATACGTTCTATGCCAATGGCATATTGGTCGGCGATAACCTGATGCAAAGGATTTGTGAGGATGAATATCATCGGCGACCGGTCAATATCCTGAGCAAACTGCCTCAAGAATGGCATCAGGATTACCAAAACCATCTCAATCTGGCGGGTAAGTAATATCATGTACCAGGGATATCCGGATTTTCAGCAAATTATCATCAGCGGTAGCCAAAGGTTTATCGCCACCTATCAGCAAAATGATGCCTATTTCTTATACCCGGAATCCGTCAGCATTCTGGCGGCAGACCCACTGGCCTTCTCGCTGGATATTGTCCGCAGTGTCAGCACCGACAGCATTTATGGTTGGCTGAACTTCACCACCGAACTGCAGTTTGCCGGCGAGCAAAGTCTGACGGACTTCAAACAGCAATACCCGGATAAAGCGGTAAGGGTGCTGCCGGTGTTGCCCGGCAGCCTGGGGTTTGACGTGCCTATCGAGTATCACAGCGCTCTGAGCGGGCAAAGCTATGATGCCACCTGGTATTCGGCACAGTGCATCCAGTTTATTATTTTGCTGAATTCTGCCAGCACCCAACTCATTGAGAAAACGCTGCTCGATGACACCCTCGGCTTTAATGCGCGGCTGGACGGCTTTGTCGAAGGGGTATCGCCACGTCTCGCCTATGCCATCGAGTTTGATCCCCAAGCGCTGATGCTCGAGTTGGCCGCCGGGGTCAAAGGCGCACATCCCGTTGAGGGCGATCGCGTAGCCTTTGACTATGGCCTGTTGACCCAATACCTGTACCAGAATATCGCGCGGCTGCCGCTGAAAATCACCCCGCCGCTGCCGATTGACGCCCCCGAGGAAACCTTGCTTTTCAGCCAGGCGTTTCTTGATCGGCTCTGCAACCTGCTGGGTTCGCCTTACGCCGGCCCACCGGCCAGTAACGTGGCCATGATCTGCCTGAGCCTGCCGGCGCAAGGCGGCCGGGTGATCTTCAACCTGGATCGGGTAGTACTTAGCCGGCGGCCGCTTTGCTTTTTGCTGGATCCTTTTGCCGCCGCCCAGCAAATTGCCAAGGTCTCGCCCGATACCATTATCCATCGCACCACCGCCCCGCCATTACCGGCGGGCGAACTGGAGATCGACGTCTTTTACGCCTTCCCGCTTGGGTTGAAAAGTAACGTCTTTATCGACATTCAGCTCACCGTGCCGGCGGGCGATATTTACCCGCTTGAGCAGACGCAAACGCAATTACTGGTTCCCGACAGCAGTCGATTGACCTTCAGGTTCCATAACAGCGCACTGGACAAACAAGCGTTCCTCTACCAAATACGCGTTAACTACCCGAAGGATGGCGCTTATTGCACCCTGAGCAGTGAAGTGCGGTGCAGTGATAATCGCGCTCTGGTACTGGATTACGCCGCGCTGCCCTGCCATTTCCTGACCATCAGCATTGACCCGGGGTTTACCCAGCAAAGCCGGATTGGCGGCCTTTACCACTCTGCCGGCTGGCTGCAGGAGCTGGCGTTAACGGCGGCAACGCCCTATTTCAGTTGCCCGATCCTCGGTGACGATACCTATGCCGATGCGACGGCATATTCCTTGTCCGGCAGCGAGGCCGTACCGCTCCCCATGCCAATAACCCAGGACACCACCATCGGTGCCTACAGTTTCCCGCAGTTTGGTGCACAGCGAGCGCGGATCACCGCCCATCTGCCCACCGAAATGCTTAAAGCCGTGGTGACCTTTCAGCCGCAAAACGAAACCCGAACGTCGGAGCATACCTTTACCCACCAGCAGGATAGCTTCGAATATCAATGGAATGTCACCTCTATTTTTGCTGCCGGGTTTCGTTACAAAACCTCTACGGGCTCATGGTCACCCTATGTGACCGGCGATCAAACGATTGATATCAAGGGTGAAAAATAATGACTGACTTTTTGAATCCCCAACAAACGTTACAGAATTTTTTCCTGCTCGGCAGAGCCTTGGCGTTTCACGATCAAACCTTGCCATCGGAGTGTTACACCTACGGCAGCTTTACCCCGCAGGTGGTGCTGGACACCCCGGCAGGCAAAGTCAGCGCGCTGCATTTGCTGACCAGCCCCGGCGGGGGCCTGGCAACCTTTATCGCGCCAAACATGCCGGTCGATACGGCGGCGATCGAAGCCTATATCCGCCAGCATTTCATCCCGGCACCGGGGAAAATCAGCCTGGCGCAAGGCGATATTCGCCAATCGTTATTCCTGCGCTTTGTCCGCCAGCCGGAGTCAGACAGCTATAACGTCGAGTTCGAACAATCAAAAATGCCGCTGACCCACGCTGAAGCCGGCCTGCTGGACAACGCCATTCGCGGGGCCAAAAACCAGGTTTACCTGGTCACGCACAGTCAGTTCAGCGTCAGCAGCCGCGCCACCGCCAGCCTGGATGCGGATTGGGTCGCGTTTTTAACCCTGGCCTTCAACGAACAGGCGCGCCAACCGGAGGCTATCGCCCTGTTGCTCAACCAGCAGATTGACGCCGGCGTGATCACCCTGCTTGAGCAGTTTGACAATGCCCCCTCGGAACAGACCCGTCAGCTGGTAAGGGATTCGTTGGTGAAAACCGCGTCGCAACTGGTCAGCAACACGTTACGCAACATCCACTCGGTGGGTGAGATCCCCAACAAGCTCAGCTATGACGTCAGCTACAGCAACAGCGTGCCGCAACGCTATTTGCTGGCGCAGCAACAAGACATCGCTGCCCTGCTCGGCCAACTGCCCGCCGACAGCATTATCACCTTTACGCCAACGCCGTTGCCGGAACCCAGCCGACCGGACAAACCCATCGAGCACCACCAGTGCCTGGTCAGCCTGGGGTTCAACCCTAATGGTTTCAACATCATGTCTATCGAACTGCGTTGGGCGGGCCAGCAAACGCCGATGCAGTGGCCCAATTTCCCGCCGGTGACCTTAAAAACCGAAACGGCGGTCAGCGACATCACTCTCAAAGTGACGTTTTCCGACTACTCCAGCTATGAAAGCCAATTCGGCTGGCAAGACGCGGTCGCGCTCACCCCGCAAGACCTGGGCTTTTACAGCGTGCTGTTTGAAGCCGGGCACCTGAAGGACGGCTTTAAATCGATTAACGGCACGGCCACTTATGTCCCTGCCGGCCAGGTTAAAAAACAAAACTTCAGCTTCGCGTTTGCCAACCAGCAATGGCAGGCCAATTGGTGGATCAATGCCCATGCAGCCGGACTAAACGGCCGAATCGATTACCGCTGGCAAGGAAAAACCTCGTCGCTGTTCCCCAAAACCTACGACTCTGGCCCGCAGCAGGCCACCGTCAGCCCCGTCAAACTGCAATACAACAAGTGACATAAACAAGAGGAATTCCCTATGTTAACCACCGCTTTGCAGCAATCGGTCAAGATCGCCACGGATAAGTATCTGGGTATTAAGGAATATGCCTTTACCTGTTATGGCGACAGCATTGATAAGAATATTTACTATGTGGTGCCTGAGATCCCGGTGTTTGTCGCCAGGGATCCCAAAAGCCCCTATTTCATGTTCTACAAGTATCGCAGTGAAGACACCCAGGGCGGCTATGCGCAATTTACCGTCATGCTGCCGCAGCCTGATTCGGAGATGAAAGACAAGATCAGCATCGAGTTGCTCGGCGAGCTTAAAAAGCCGCTGCTCGCGAAATCCACCCTGATCGTCAAGTATGTTCAAGCCGAGCAGGCCTCGGTGGCCGATCCCGAAAATGCGACCAAAAAAGCAGCCATGGATACCGCGTTGCGCAATACCGGTTTAAATGACGATCAGGCTGCAAGATTTGTCGCGTTATATGACAGCAACCAAGGCAATGACCAATTCGTGCTTGAATTGACGCCAACAAAAATCAAGCTGGAAGTCCCGAGACTCACCTCGGCACAGGCTTCATTGATTCTGGACAGCAACGAGAAATTCTATCGCCAAATCCCTACCACGGTATCGCCATCAGGCCTGGGGGATAACAACACCGTTTTCAGCCTTTCACTCACGGGCGAAGGCGCCACCCTGTTCGAACAGGTGTTGAAAGGCACCGATACGAACTCCAGCGTAGGCATTCGCTTCGATTTCAATCTGGATGCTTCCCTGCCGGCGGCCAAAGTCACCGTCAGCTACGATAGCGAGATCACCAAATCGGTAACGCAAGATATCAGCTACCACACCTGGTCGGCCGATGAGAAAAAAATTGAACGCGAATATATCGAAAAAGGCGCGATCAAGGTCGATGTTCAGACCGGGCTCTCTTACGATGAAATGGGCATGACGCAGGAACAATACAATAAATGGAAAGAGGGGCTGGCCGCCTGGGGGCAAAAACAGGTAGAGCAGATTTTAAGTAGCCAAACCGGGTTGGACATGAGCCTCGAGTTGCTTAATGACGCCGACGGCTTTGATAAATTCAAATCCAGCCTCAGCGAAACCAAAAGTTTTACCCGCGTCTATGAGGAAAACTCGGTGGTCTCTTTCTCCATCGCCCCCCAGACCCAGCTGCCGTCTATCCAATCCATCGTCGGCGAAGCCAATCTGAAAGATTACTTTAAAGAGTACGATCTCAACGATCCTTTCTATCAGTACATTCAGCCCGAGTTTTTTGTCACTCAGGACCTGGCGAAATACAACGTGGCCAATATCGTGGTAACCGCCATCTACGACAAAGACAATCAGAGCACTCTGCAGTTTTCCCCTGGCGACAGCGAGGCGAAAAAAACCGGCAAGTGGTTTATCAAACCCGAGCTGGGCCGTGCATTTAAATATTCCTATACCGTCAACTTCACCGGTATGCAGGCCAAGCCCTACCACTCTGGCGAACTTCAGAGCGATCAGGATCTGATTATCTCCATCAACGTGGCCGAATGCGGCATCGTTTATGCCGACATTGCTACGCTGCTCGATCCTATGGGCTGGAAAGTTTTCAGCCAGGTGGTGATCAAAACGCAATATTCCGATCCGGATAAGGGCGTCAAACTCAAGACCAACAGCCAGGTAGTCAGTGAGTCGACCCCGCCTCAACCCTTTATTTACCCGATTGGCGTCGATGTGGATAAACCGATTTATTTCTCCACCGATTACTATGCCCTGGATGGTGACAGCCTGACCTATATCCCCAGCGGCGTTGAGACCAGCCCGCAGCTACCGGGCTATGGGCTGATCCGTGGCCACCAGATCCTGGTCGCCAATGCCCTGCCGAAATCGCAGAAGTACACCATTATCTTCAAACCGACCCAGAAAGAGATCTCTCTGATCACCTATGAAATGGTGGTGTATTACCCGAAATGGGACTTTACGCAATCCCAATCCCTGGCCCTGACCGAGTTTGACTCAAAGTCCCTCACCCAGTATCTGACCTTCGACCTGATGCAGGCGGATAAAGAGAATGAGGTGAAGATCCATTACGTTGCTACGGTGTATTACGGGGCTGACAATCAGGAAAAAACCGTCGAGAAGGAGGTGACAGGAACCAGCACCATCGTGGTGGTGACTTTCTGATGCGCTGAGATCCCCCAGGGCAAAGCTGCTTTGCCCTGATTCACCTTTATAAAATGGAATGGTCGCTATGAACACTCAGGTCGTAGTGCAGAACATCTGTTTTATCCGAGCCGACCCGGACAGGCCGATTTATTATTATTGCGCGGCCGCGCCGGGCATTAGCGTTATTGACGGCAACCAGCCCGCCGTCCAACTGCAGATATTCAGAAACAGCCGTCAACCGGCCACGGTTTACTATGCCATGTTGTCGCTGCAAACCCAGTTGACCAGCAGCCCCGAGGCGGCACGCAAGGCCGCAGACGCCAGCCCGGATATCCCGCGCGATGCGCTGTTATTGCCGTTACAAGCCATTGCCTGCAGCGCCACGCTGGACATTCCCGGTTTTATCGCCGGTCAAACCAGCAAAACCTCATTGAGTGAGCAACAGAACTGCTATCTGCTGGCCAAATTGCCGCCGGACGCCGATATTGCGCTGTTGGCGAGCCTGATGAACGCGCCGGCCTCCACGCCGATCGCCATCAGCTACAAAATTGACTATCTGCAACAGCTCCCCCCAGCCACCTTTGAGCTGGAAGCCCGCTGGGACCAGGTTTATCAGTTCCTGCAAGAGTCGGTCGGTTTCAACCTGTTGATTTTTTCCGTCGATATCGAAGAAACCTCGTCGCGTCTCATCAGCGAAAAAGTGGTCACTGTTAAAGTCAGGGACACGGACCCCGATGGCCACTTCAAGCAGGCCGCGGCCGAACTGACGCAGATCCTGATCAGCGAATTTTTTACCCCGGTATTTGCCGAAGTCCCGCAGCAATCCAAGCCAAAGGCCGGGTTTTATCTGCAACGGCTGTCGGTTGAGGATATTGACCAACGACGTTTAAGCGGAAAACTGACTGAAACCACGGTAGTCAAACGCTCGCTTTATCCGCAGGCCTTGTTTGCCGAACTGGTCGCCGGTACCGACTATCAAGCCGATCGGGTGATCAGCCAACACGATCTGCAGGATGATTTCTTCGCCTACCGGGAAGTCCGGATCAGTCTGCTGTCCGACGAGCTGGACGATAACATTCAACTGGTGATGGCGCGTTTTCGTTATGGGTCGAAAAGCGAGCAATTCACCTTTCGCGAAGGCGATACCAAACCGAAACTATTCAGGTCACCGAGCATTACCGATCCTAAAACCGGCAAAATGTTGTGGCCCGTCGAGTATGACTTCACCGTCTACCTCAACCAGGCGGTGGGCGGCGTAAGATCGGTCAGTTCCGGCGCGCTGCAAACCGAATTGAACGATGTCTATCTGGATATTGAGTCGCTCTACGGCCGCTATGATTTTGTCATCAAAGCCGCCAACCTGTTTGACTGGCGCTGGTACCAGTCGGTGTTGGTCACCCTGCGCTGCAGGCACATTGGAATGCCGGCATCCAGCCTGTCGAAAAGCTTTCAGATTAGCCAGACGGCGCAGCAGGACAGCTACCCGGTGATGCTGCCCAACCCCGACCAGTACTTATTTGACGTCACCAAGGAGTACAGCAGCGCCGTCAATTCTCCCCATATTTCTGCGGAGCTGAACGAACCGACCAGTCAGGATGTGTATCTTTTCTCCAGTTTGTATCACCAGCGAGTATTAACGCTGTCTGCCAGTATGGACTGGCAACAGGTGGAGTCGGTGCTGGTGTCTGCCAGCTATGCCTATTTGCCCGGCGATGAGACCCCGCCTCTGCAGCAAATTTTTCAGTTTACCGAATCCGATGACGCCCCCCAGCGATTCAGCGCCGACCAGGTCGACCCCGAACGGCTCATTGTCAATCTGGAGATCTGGTTCAGTTACCTACCGGGCCAGGGCGGGGATAAGCCCGACTATGTCCAAACCGCCACCGCTCAAGACGCTATTGATATCGCCAACCTCAATTAATTAAGGAAACGCCATGTTATTACTCAGAGCAAGAACCGCCACCATCAACAACATCACCTTCTTTGCCGATGACTCCGATGACAACCAGTTCTGGTATTTGCCCGGTGACATTCATATCGCGCAGCAAGGCGAAAAGCCCGTATTTTCACTGATCAAATACACCGGAGATGGCAGTGACCAACAAGGGGGATACATTAACTTTGAGGTGAATACCGCGATCGATGAAGCCCAGTTGGAAAGCGCCTTCAACGAATACCTGCGTAAACTGAAGGTTGATCCCAAAACCGCCCGTAAGGCCCAGGTGCCGTATGACAAAGGCACGGTCAACTTTTTTGTGCTTGATGTCGGCAGTGCCAACGGCGAGTTGATCAGCGCGCAGTGTCCCAGCCTGTTTGGCAATAACAGCGCCATCTTCAGCGCCAAACTGACGCCGGAACAGGCCGTCATCCTCGAAGCGGCGTTTAATCAGGCGCAGGCACCGGCCGCCGTGGCCTATAACCTCAGTTTTACCGGCATCACCCCGGCGTTAAAAGTCGAGGTCGAGGCCAGGTTTGAAAGCCTTTACAAAGAGTTCGATCTTAAATTTGGCGCCAATATCCCGATCCCGGTGGAAACCCCCGCCAGTTTTTGGTTGGGCTTTGACAGCGTGATCAAGAAACTGCAACAGGATCAAAAGTTGATCATCAAGGTGACCGAGAGCATGCCGAGCGAAGAGGAGGCGAAGGAAAAGGAATGGGCGCTGCAATTCGTTAAAGAGGAGATCCTGAAAAGCTTCTTCACCGCGTCGCTCAAACCCAATGACGACAGCAATACCCAGGCAAAATCGGCCAGCGACTCGATTTTGGATTCGCTGATTTCCAGCGGTAAAGACGGCGAAGAAGGCGGTAAAGGCGGTTTGTTCCCGAGCGCCTCGCTGGAAATAAAACTGGTGAGAATCGAAGAAACCAAGAGCCTGAATTTCAACTACACCTCGTCGAAGGCCCTTAGCCAGTCTGCGGTACCGCAAAACTTTATCGGCAGCGACATCCTGCGGGCAAAAAAAGAACCGCCCTACTTTATTGAAGTTAACGTCAACGATCCGTTCTTCCAAAGAATCGATTTTACCGTGCTGGGGCCGGACGGTTTTGCCGAGTACGGCATTAAAGCCGCAGCCTTCAAAATAGAGTACAACAACCAGGTTTACACCGCCGATCCTTTTGTCGCCGATGACGGCAAATGGAGCAAGGTCATCTCCCGCAGCCGCGACGGCAATGAACTGTTTCGGATCCAGAGCGAGTTTGTCTTCAGGTCTGCAGCCGTATCCGGCTGGGAGGGCAGCAGCAGCTATCAGCCGCAGACGGCATCGGCCTCAACCCTGCTGAACCTGGATCCCGGATCGGTGTTGACCTTCAACGAGATAGCCATCTTCCTCGACCGGAAATTCTCTTGGGAAAATTACAATCAGGTGATCGTCGAGCTGAATTATCTGGATGACAAGCAAAGCCATAAAACCAAGAAATACCTGTTTACCGAAGACAAAAGTGATGAACAGACCTTCAAATATCGCTGCCTGACGGAAAAACCCTGGAAGGTTGGCTATAAAATCACGTACTTCCTGGTCGGCGGCGACAGCGTCGTTCGTGACGGTACCGAGAACCCGCCCGCCATCGTTATTCCAACCGTGGCCTAGGTGACTGACGATGGTCGAACGTAACTCAGTATTGCCAGCGGCATGGAACGCCCTGGTAAACGCCCTGTGCCAGGAAGCGCCTTACCTGCGGACCACGCTGGCCCCCGAGATCGCCCGTTTCAGCCAGGCGCGTCTGGCCTCCGGTTGCCTGGCCGCCGCCTTTAATACCAGCCTGCTGGCGTATAACGGTTGCCCGCTTGAGTTCACCGTCTCCTCGGTTAAACCGCAGGCGCTTTCCTGCACGCTGGATCCTTTTTTGCCGCGTTACGCGGAAGATCGCGGGATCGCGGCTTTTTACCGGCATTGCCAACGAATCACCGCCGCTCCCCCGCACGCCAATGCTGAGGCCAGTTTTGACGCGGTCAATCGCATGCAGCGCGAAAGTACGCAGCCGCTGCGATTTGGCTCTTGGCTGGGGCGAAAATATGCGCCGGATGCCGTCAAGTTCAAAGTGTATTCCGAAGTGCCCGACGCGTCCGCATGGCCTGGCGGCGCGGCGGATTACCCGGTTGCCGGTTGCCAACAGGCAGGTTTGTCGTTGCTGATGGTCGGCTATTACCCGGAACTGCCTGCCTCACCGCGCGAATATTACTTTCAATGGCACAGCGCATTGATCACCCACGCAGATATTGCGGCTGTCATGGCCTTTTTCGGCTGCGAGGGATGGCTTGCGGCACTAACGCCCCTGCTGGATAGCGCACTGCAACACACGTTGAGTGACGAAGGCTTCCCACCCACCACCTACGGTTTTAGCCTGGCCTATGACCAAAACGGCGCACTGGAGAGTTTTACGCTGTTCACCATCGCGCCCGGTTTCTTTGGCGATAACCAGCGGGTATTTCCTGCCGTGCAAGCGCTGTCGGCACAAAGCGGCCACACCCTGCCCTTGCTGCAACGGGCGATGGCCGCGCAGGTCCCGTTGCAGTTCAACGTGGTCGGTTTTTCGGTTGATATGCAGGGCCGTCACGGCATCAGCTGTACTTTCAGCCCGCAAAACACGCAATTCGAGGTGTTGCCACTGAGAACGGCCCCCCCAGCGGTGAGTGACGTCCGCCCCAACCTGACGGCATTGCTTGAGCAGCAGTGCGCCAGCGGTGCCTTTATTTCCCATGTCAGAACGCCGGATGGCCGTTGGCATCGGGATGAAAATGCCTTCGTCACCGCCCAGGTGTTGCGAACCCTGAAGTACACCCCGCAGACCGCGCCTTATATCGAGAAGGCGCTCGATTTTTTAATCGCCTGCGAAACCCGGCCGTTCCATTTCAGCTTTTGGCCAACCGCAGCCCATCCTGCATGGATGGCGAACCAAAGCATCTGCGCAGACATTGACGACACCGCCATCATTACCGAACTGCTTTACAAGTTCGGCCGCATTTCGCTGGCGCAGCTCAGGCAGACCGTTGCGCACATGAACGCTTATCAGGTCCGCCGGGTCGATCCCCGCCTGGCGGCCGTGCAACATCAGTGGGCGGAGTGCCAAAGTTTTCATACCTGGATGAAGGACGACAATGACATCCGCCAACTGGATTGCTGCGTAAATACCAACGCACTGATCTTGCTCAATACGCTAAAGGCTGAAACCGGCGTTGTGGCACCGGCCTACCTGCGTATTCTTCAGATGCTGAACCGGGCCGTGCAGTGGTGCGGCAAGTACTACGACAGGCTTAGCACCCTGACGCCCTATTACGCTCATCCCCACGAATGGCGCGTCGCCCTGGAATACGCCAGACAGCGCGGGATCCCGCAACTCACGCCCGTGATTGACGCTTTGGCCCGCTGGCAACGGCCCGCCGACCGGTTGGAAAGCCCGCTTTACCGGCGGCATGACGGGCGCTTCCTTTGGACCTCGGCCTGCCTGAACCCATTCAGATCTCTGGCCCACACCCATCGCACTGAGGATAGCCATGAATACCTTTCTCAATGATCTGGTCACACTGAACAAAATCATTCTGGACAACGCGCGCGAACAGTTTCCAGACGCCGAGGCAAAACGGTTGCGCTATCGCGCCGCGCCGGCCACATTGGCAGAGGATCTGGCCGCAGAGGTCTGCACCGAGATCGTTTCGGGGGAAACCCGTTACCAGATCGCCACCAGTACCGACGGCACCAGTTGGAGCATGACGCTGGATTTCGCACTGAGCAGGCAGGTACCGCAAGTCCCCTATGTGGTGCTGACCTTCAGTACCTTCGGCAACGTCGACGAAATGATATTCAATAAAGTGTTGCTGACCGCCACGGAAAACCGCTACCACGCGCAGTTGGATCTGGATCGGCTGGAACAGCGCGACGCCCTGCTGCGCGCCCTGTCGGATTACGACGCGCAAACCACGCTGGTGGTGGCCATCGTCACCGATCACGGCATTCTCAACACCATTACCTCGCCTAAAATTTTCTATTTTGCCGAGAACTATTACCCTTATATTTACCAGGGCATTGTGCCGCCGCCACCGCGTCTGCAACTGATTCTCACCCCAATGCCTTACAAGGACGTGTGGTACAACTATTATCAGGACTATGTCCGCAAAAATTACCTTTACTATCTGCCGGATACCTTCCTGCTGGCCACCAATGCCGCCGACGACGACAAACCCATGCTGTCGATTTCCTTCACCGCCGCAGAACACGCGACGTCGCTGGACGATGTCAAAGTGACCTTCGATTATTTTCTCTCACCCAAGGTAAACCAGGCGCGCATCGCCGATGCCGCTGAACAGTTTGCGCAAACGCAGTTGGACGGCAAGCTGGCGCCGTTCGCCAATGCCGACACGCTGAAGCTGCAATTGGGCTTGCCCGATGGAAAAACCGAGGAGAAAAATGCGCTGATCAACCTGCAAAGCGGCATCGTAGACTCCTTCACGCTGCCCGCCCAACAGTTTGCGTTGATCTGGGATGCGTTATTTGGCCGCTCACCGCAAAACCTGTTGCTCAAGGGCTATCTGACGGTGCAATTCGTCGGCTTTAACCCGGACAACCTCCCGGTGCTGCTCGCGCTGGACGCCAAATACCAAAGCAAAGTACGGGAATTCATCAAACAGTCCGCCCCGGTAGACATCAACAAAACCGTTGAATTCAGGAGCGACAGCGGTGCTTACGATCCCTCAGGCCCGCGTCCGATCAAGCGTATTCTGGTGAATATCGACAATCAAACCGTCGAGTTGGATAAAGACCATCCCGCTCATTCGGTCAACGTGAAGATCTCGGTATTGGAACTGATCCTCAATCCGGATAAAAAGCTGGTTTATCATTATGATCTGCAAGTCTATTACGTCGACGGGGGCATGACGCCCCATTACGACAAAACCTCGAGTTTTGAAATCATTTACGTTCCGTGAACGGCGCGCCTGCGATAGACATTTCAGGTTGCCGATGGCGCAAACAGCAGGCTGCGCAGAAACAGCATGATCAATTTGCCGGAGGGATCGGCGCCGGTGCCGGTCTTCTGCAAAGCCAGCCCATGCGCCATCGCCATAAAGGCCGCCGCCAGTTCGTTTTGATCCGCCGGCGGCGCTTTGCCCACCCGTTGAAACAGTGAACCGATCACCGCGCCGATTTTGGCCTGATGCACGTCCCAGATACTTTTGTACTCCACGGCGAAGGCCGGGCTGCGTTTCGCGTGCAACTGCAGCTCAACCGACAGCATGCACCAGTCAGCCTCCAGATTCAGGGTTGCCGCCCAAGCCTCCAGCGCCGTCAACACTCGCTCCGGGGTATCGATATCACTTTGAGCCAGCGCAGTGAGTTGCGTGGCCTCCGCTTCCATATGGCGTTGTAACAGTTGCAGCAGCAAGGCCTCCTTGGAGGCAAAGTTGGAATAAAACGCCCCTTGGGAATACCCGGCCTGGCTGGCGATATCCCGGATTGAGGTACCGCCGTAACCGCCGGCGACAAACAATTGGCGTGCGGTTTCAAGCAACTGCTCACGGGTTTGCTGCTGGCTTTCTTCGCGGGTTAACCGCTTTTTTTCTGTCTTCATTTTCTTCGACTTTAGGCTGCTTTGGCGTCATAGATACGCATTTAAGATATCACTTGATATTTTAAATGCACCCCACTAGATTAAGATATCATATGAACTTTGAAACTCACTTAAGATTTTAATGATGATGAACATGAAAACGGCTTTTGTCACCGGTGCCACCGGGTTGCTCGGCAATAATCTGGTCAGAGAGTTGATTGCAAAAGGCTGCCACGTCAAAGCGCTGGTACGCTCGCTGGAAAAAGGCCGCCGGCAGTTCGGTTCCGTCGAAGGCGTTGAGTTGATTGCCGGTGATATGACCGATGTGGCCGCCTTTGCCGCGCATCTGCAAGGCTGTGACGTACTGTTTCATACCGCCGCTTATTTTCGCGACAACTACAAGGGCGGCAGCCACTGGCCCGAACTGAAAGCGATCAACGTCGACGGCACGGAGCGCCTGTTGGAACAGGCATACCGCGCAGGCATACGCCGTTTTGTTCATACCTCCTCCATTGCGGTGCTCAACGGTGAACCGGGCATGCCGATAGACGAAACCTGTCTGCGTCGTTCGGAGGATGCCGATGATTATTACCGCAGTAAAATTCTGGCTGACGAGGTGGTACTGGCGTTTCTGCAAAGCCACCCCGATATGAACGGCAGCCTGGTCCTGCCGGGTTGGATGTGGGGCCCGGCCGATCTTGGCCCCACCTCTTCCGGCCAGTTGGCCAATGACGTGATGAACGGCAAATTGCCGGGTCTGGTGCCGGGCAGTTTTTCAGTGGTTGACGCGCGAGATGTGGCATTGGCGATGATCCTGGCAGCCGAGCGCGGCCGACGCGCAGAACGTTACCTGGCCGCCGGACGGCATATGACCATGCAGCAACTGGTGCCGCTGCTGGGCAAGATAGCCGGAGTTCAAACGCCAAAGCGTACCTTGCCGTTACCGCTGCTCTATATCATCGCCGCGCTGCAGGAAGCTTACGCCCGCCTCAGCGGCAAGCCGATATTGCTCAGCCTGGCGACGGTGCGTTTGATGGTCAAAGAGGCCAACCGCTCCCATTTCAATCATGCCAAAAGCGAACGGGAACTGGGCCTGACATTCCGGCCGGTAGAACAAACCATCGGCGATACGGTGACGTGGTTGCGTAATCACGCCGCTGAAAGCTAATCGAACCGGGGGAAAGCCCTTTCCCCCGGTTTAGTTTAGTACCGCCACACCCCGAACCTGAGACAGGTGGGGGCATCCGTTGAGCGCATGGACGCGCGATACGAGCCGCCATGGACGGATTCACGGCGTGTCGGTGCTCTGCATGCTCCTCCCCTGTAGCACTCTTAGGCGCGGCTATTTAGGCGGCTTGCGCTTCCACATAACTCAGTGCAGAACGCAATTTTGCCTCGCTGAGCGCAACCGGCAGCAAATGAATCGACTCACCCTGTTGCAATGTACGTGCAATCAGGCGCTGAACCTGCTCGTCATCGTGAATATCCACCGCCAATGCGGCCAGGTTTACCGGCAGATCCAGGCGGCGGTAAAGCGCGATTAACTGCGTCACGGTTTCCCACTGCTCCAGCAAGGCACTTTGCACCAGAATGCCATAAGCCACCTTGGTGCCATGCAAGAAGGCATCGGTCTGCGGCAAGGCGGTCAGGCCGTTATGCACCGCATGCGCCGCCGCAATGCGGGTGTAACGATCCCCCAACCCGCCAACCAGGCCGCCGCCGGCGATAATCGCCTCCAGCACGTTGAGGAAAGGTGGGTTCAATTGCCCGTGCGCCAGCGCCTGCAACGCCGCTTCGCTTTCGCTGAGCAGCACGTCGCGCAGGGTCAGCGCAGTATTCAGACCCAGTTGCACGGTTAGCGGCAAACGTTCCGGTTGCGGGCTGAGCACCGCCGCTTCGTACCATTTCGCCAGCGTATCGCCAATGCCCGCCAGTAAATACGCCTTCGGCGCACGCAGGATAATTTCCGGCTCCACCAGGACCAGATGATTTGCATCGTTGAAAATTTCGTAGCGCAGCGCCTGCCCCTGATCGTTATACCAGACCGAAAGCGGCGTCCAGGCGGCGCAGGTTGCGGCAATGGTCGGGATCGCCACCACCGGCAGACCCAACCGGCGGGCCACCACTTTGGCGGTATCGAGCACCGCGCCGCCGCCAAGGCCAATCACCACCTGCCGCTCCGCCCCCGCCTGTTGCACGATGCTTTGCACCGTGCTTTCGCTGCAATGGCTGTTGAACAACACCCTGCGGGCTTCAGGCGCGTCAAACACCTCTGGTAACCAGGGTTTGGCGGCCGCCAGCGCACGCTCGCCATAAATCCACAGCGCGTTACCCAACTGCTGCGGGGAATAAAACTGCGCCAATCGGCCAATCGCACCGGGGAAAGCAAAATAGTTGGCGGGGCCGGCGACCACGCGAATGTGGGTATCACTCATGCTCAAGTCCTTATTTTGTTTGCTGTTGCCATCATAGAGACGGGAAAGCCGATGACTAATACTGTTTTGCATTAGCTTATGATTTTTCGTTCATTGTCATCCGCCCGGCCGCCGTGGAAACTGGCTGCCTCAATTCATGCCGGTAAAAAAAACCATTCCAATGGTGACGATGAATTGTCCTCCCGTTTTTTAATGATGCTTAACCACGCAGGGTAAAACTTAATGAAACTGTTCAACACCTCATTACTGGCGTTAAGCCTGTTCGCCGTGTTTCCCGCTTTCTCCGCCCCCACTGCCGCACCGGTTCCTGCGGCGATCGCCAACCATCAGGGCCCGATCCGCATTGCGGTGATCCGCAATCTGGGCTCGGACGACAATACCACGCAGTTCGTCACCGGGGCGGTGCAGGAAGGCCGCAAACTGGGGTTTCAGGTCAACACCTTTCTGACCAACGGCGACGATGCCAAATTCCAGGACTTCGTCAATCAGGCGATCAGCCAGAAATACGACGGCATTATTCTGTCGCAGGGGCGCGATCCTTACTCAACCGCTCTGCTCAAGCGCATTGCCGACAGCGGTATTGCGGTGGCGGCCTTTGATACCGCGGTTCAGGGCGAGATCCCGGGCGTTACCGTCAGCCAGCAGGACGACGCATCATTAACCGATCTCTCCTTCGGCCAACTGGTGAAAGACTTCGACGGCAAAGCCAATATCGTCAAACTCTGGGTTGCCGGTTTCCCGCCGATGGAGCGGCGCCAGGCGCAGTACCAGAAACTGCTGCGCGACCAGCCCGGCATCAAAGAGCTTGAGTCTATCGGCGCGGTGTCTTCCGACGTTCAGGGCGATACGGCCAACAAGATCGGCGCGATCCTGGCCAAGTACCCCAAAGGCAAAATCGACGCCATCTGGGGAACCTGGGACGCCTTTAGCCAGGGCGCGTACAAAGCGTTGCAGGAAAATGGCCGCACCGAAATCAAACTCTACAGCATTGATATCTCGAACCAGGATCTGGCGCTGATGCGTGCCAAGGGCAGCGCCTGGAAACTCAGCGTGGCGGTCGATCCCAAGCTGATCGGCGCCGTTAACCTGCGCCTTGTGGCCAACAAAATCGCCGGCGAGAAAACCCCGGCAACCTATGAGTTTAAAGCCGCCGCCATTCCGCAAGCGCTGCTGCTGAGCCACCCGGAAGCCACCAACGTCGCCTCGCTGGCCAAGGTGATCCCTGGTTGGGGCAAATCGGACGATTTCGTTGCGCCGTGGTTCGCCACGCTTGAAGCGCAACAGGCTAAAAAATAAGGAAGGTTCATGGCATCGCAACCGCTTCCCCAACCCGAGTACAGCCGCAACATGCGGCTGATTGGCCACAGCGACCAGGGCGGACGGCCCGATGGCGTACAGGTGATGGTTCACCGGGGCTACGCCTACATCGGCCATATGGTGTCGCAGGGGTTTTCCATCGTCGACGTGCGCGATGCGAAAAACCCGCGCGCCGTCGGCTTCGTCCCTGCGCCGCCCGGCACCTGGAACGTGCATTTGCAGGCGCATGACGATTTGCTGTTGGTGATCAACGCACGTGACCTGTTTGCCGACGCCCGTTTTGCCGACGAAAAGGTCTATTACACCCGCGCCATCAGCCAGACGGTGTCAGGCAACGACGCCCGCGGCTGGAGCGCCGGGGTACGTATTTTCGATATCTCCACGCCGGAGCGGCCACAGGAAATCGGTTTTCTGGCGCTGGAGGGCATCGGCGTGCACCGCATCTGGTATGTCGGTGGGCGATGGGCGTACGTTTCCGCCCTGATTGACGGCTACAGCGATTATATTTTTCTGACTGTCGATCTGGCGGACCCGCGCAACCCGCAAATCGCCGGGCGCTGGTGGTTGCCGGGCATGCACAGCGCCGGAGGCGAGACGCCAACCTGGTCGGAGGGCAAACGCTACGCCCTGCACCATGCCATTATCAGCGGCGACACCGCTTACGCCAGTTGGCGCGACGGCGGGCTGACGTTGTTGGATATCCGCGATCGCAACCAACCGCAGCTTATCGCCCACCGCAACTGGAGCCCGCCCTTTGGCGGCGGCACCCACACCGCGCTGCCGTTGCCGGAGCGGGATCTGCTGGTGGTGCTGGATGAGGCGGTGCTCGACAACCAGGAGGACGGCGAAAAGCTGATCTGGCTGTTTGATATCCGCGAGCCGGCCAACCCGGTAAGCATCTCCACCTTCCCGCAGCCGAATGAACGGGATTACGTCAGCAAGGGCGCGCACTTCGGGCCGCATAATCTGCATGAGAACCGCCCCGGCAGCTTTGTCAGCTCGACGCTGATTTTTGCCACCTACCAAAATGCCGGCATCCGCGCCTACGACATCAGCAACCCTTATCAGCCGAAAGAAACCGGCGCGCTGGTGCCCGCCGCACCGCGGACCATGATGGATAAACGCCCGGGCCGCCCGCAGGTGATCCAGTCCTGCGACGTGTTTGTCGACGCCCAGGGCATTATCTACAGCACGGATTACAACGGCGGTCTGTCCATTATCGAGTATCTGGGGTGAAAATTGGCCGGCGCAATGCCGGCTTTTTGTCTGTTTGGGATAGTATGAATGAACAGGCAATAGACCCCGGAACAAGGAGAAGAGATGTTTAGCCATATCACCGTAGGCGTCAGCAATCTGGACAAGGCCGCAGAATTTTACGATGCCATTTTGCTGCCGCTGGGATTAATACAACGGCCGGTAACGCCCGATGGCGGCCCTGCCGCGCGTTGTTGGATCAAACCGGGGCTGACTTTGCCGCGATTTTACGCCTACGAGCCGTATAACGGTCACCCCGCCAGCGCAGGCAATGGCAGCATGGTGGCATTCACCGCCGACAATGAGAATCAAGTGCTGGCAGCCTATGCCGCAGGCCTGGCGGCAGGCGGCAGCGCCGAGGGGGAACCCGGCGAGCGCGCGAATTACGGTAAAGGCTATTTTGGCGCTTACCTGCGCGACCCGGACGGCAACAAGATCCATATCGCCTATCGCGGGGACTTGCTGTGATGAAATGCTCGGTATACATCGCCACCAGCGTGGATGGTTTTATCGCCAGAGCCGACGGCGATATCGATTGGCTGCTGCGGCCTGAATACGCCGTATCCTTGCTCAACGGGCTGAGTTTCGAGGAATTTATTGCCGACGTCGATGCCTTGGTGATGGGGCGCAATACCTATGAAAAGGTGAGCGCTTTCCCCGAATGGCCTTATGGCGCCTTGCCGGTGATCGTTTTGTCGTCATCCGCGCTCGACATCCCGCCTCACCTGCAAAACAGCGTAAGGCGGGAGGCTGGCGCTCCTGAGTCAATCGTCGCCCGGTTAGCGAATGAAGGATACCGACATTTGTATATCGATGGCGGCAATTGCGTGCAGCGTTTCCTGCAGGCCGGCTTGATTAACGAACTGACCATTACGCGCGTTCCGCTGTTATTGGGCTCCGGCATACCGCTGTTTGGCGCCGTGGGTACAGAGCAACAGCTGCGCCTGATCGCCGCGATGCATTCCGACAACGGATTCGTGCAGGAACGTTACGCCGTCATTGCGCCGAATAGCGGACCCTAAGCGCCCGGCCGCCGAGGGCAATGCCCAATGCGGCCAGCGCCAGCAACGCCGCCGCTCCGTAGGTGAAATGCATACCCGCGGTCACGGCGGCAGCCTCGGCGACGTTGATATCTGCCGTGTTCGAGGCAAACATAAACAGTGCGCCCATGGCGGAGGCACCGGTGATCAACCCAAGGTTGCGCGACAGGTTTATCATGCCGGAAATCAGCCCGCGCCGCTCGGGGGTAGCGTCTTTAAGCAGCGCGGTATTATTGGCGACCTGAAACAACGCATAGCCAAGGGTGATCACGCAAAGCGGCGCCACGTACCCCAGAACCCCTTGCCTTATCGACATCATCGACATGGCACCGGCGCCGGTGGCCAGGATAACCAAACCCACGGCCGTCATCTTTTGCGCCCCCAGCTTGTCCACTAACCGGCCGGCCGGCACGCCGACCACCGCAGCGGTAATCGGCCCTGCCGACATCGCCAACCCCGCCTGTTCAACCGCCAACCCCAGGCCGTGCGTCAGGTAAAACGGCCCCACTACCAGCGTAGTCATCATCACCGCCATCACCAGCAGACTCATCGTTAGCCCGGCGCTCAGCCCCGGCTGACGGAACATAGCCAGGTGAATCAACGGCGATACAGTGCGGTTCTCCACCCAAACAAACAACCCGATCCCCAATGCGGCACACAGTAGCAGCAGCAGATTAAGCCAACCGAAATCGCCGCGCCCCAGCGTCATGGAGAGCGCATAGCTGGCCAGCGTCAGCCCAAGCAACAAGGTACCGGGGTAATCAAACCTGGCCCGCTCCTTTTGCGGTGCCTGAGCCGGAGTCGGCAGGTAACGGTAAGCAAGAATAAACGCCAGCAGGCCCACCGGCAGATTGATCAGAAACATCGCCCGCCAACCAAAACCAAAAATCAGCGCGCCCCCCAGCGAAGGTCCAAGCGCAGTCCCGATGGCGGACATAGTGCCGAGCAGCCCCATCGCCCGGCCGGTGCTGTCTTTACCCAGGGTCTCGCCTACCAATGCCATGGTCATTGCCATCATGACTGCCGCCCCCAGCCCCTGAGTAACCCTCGCTGCGAACAGCAGCCCGATGTTCGGTGCAACAGCGCACAGCACAGACGCAAAGGTAAACAGCGCGATGCCCGCCAGCAGCAACCGCCGCCTGCCAATCCTGTCGCCCAGACGCCCCAAAGCGATAATTGAGGTGGTGATGGCCAGCAGATAGGCGATCACCACCCACTGTACCGCCTGGAAAGAGGTGTTGAGCGCCTGTGCCAGCGTAGGCAAACCGACGTTGGCGATGCTGGTGCCCAGCGACGAGAGCAGCATCGAAAGAGAAAGACTGACGAGGATCCACCTTGGATCTGCGCCGCCGGATTTAACTGTAAACTTCATGTTGCTGCCTCCTGAAAGAACCTGTCAGCAGCCTATGTCATCGCCTGATAAGGCGGAAGGCGCAGCAAATGCAGTTTACCAGTGCATCCGACGCCATATCTGGGTTGCGATAACCTGGACTGGATATAGGCATCATATTTCCCGAAAGCAATTCTTTCCCGGATATAATTAGCGCACTATAAAACAGACTAGCAACAGAATAATAACTCAAATAAATAGAGCGACGTTGCAATTAACTGCCGGCCTTTATTTATTGACGAAAACAAAAGGGTTCTGTTAGCATTATTTTCGTATCCTCGCTCTATTTGAAATTATCAAAAGGAAAGGTAATGGAATGCAATAAAAGAGTGAATGCCAGCGCGTTGGCATTGGGTTGCCTCATGTTGGCCGCATGTGCAGCAAAAAGCCCCGCCGAAAAACACGCTTCGCACTATATTTACCAAATCTCAAACGAAAACGATTCTCAAATCAGGACGTTGGTTCAAGACAGCATCAAGGCCAGCACGCCGACGTTTGATCAGTTCTACCAGCAAGGCAAATGCGACCGCAACGCCCATTTATCCCTGGCGGAGGCCAAAGCAAAAGCCGATTATTTATCCAGCGAAAAATTTAAAAGCCAACTTGAACTTAATAACATCGTATTGAATAAAACCTACAAAATTGATCCCAATCAAAAGATTTATACTGTCTTTACGAAAGAAGCCACGGGCGCTTATTGGGATGGTTATAACGGTTTATAATAACTTCCCCCCGCCGGTAACATGCAGGGAATTAATCGCCACCGTGGGTATTCACAGCGGCGATTAATGATTTATCCGGCTTCCGTACTCACTGCGCAGTAACCATGATCACGCCATACCCTCGCTCGCCACGGCAGTTCCCCGTGGATAAAGCCCAACCTTAACCGCAATCGTCACTGCCGCCAGCGCAGCGAACAGCCCACCGCAAAGAATACTGCCCTGCAGGCCCAACGCATCGATAAACCACCCGCTGACCACCGAACCGACCGCCACGCCCAAATTGATAAAGGCGATATACAGCCCGGTAGCAAACTCGGGTGCCTGTGGCGCTTCGGATGTCAGCCAGATCTGGGTCACGATCAGGCCGCTGGTGTGCGCTGCACCCCAGAACAGGCAGAGCGCGATCATCGGCCCCGTCTGCGCGCTGCCGTAGCGGTACAGCAGCAGATAGGCGACCGCCAACACTATCGGGTGCAGTAACGTAGTCGCTACCCGGTTCCGGTTCAGCAACTTACCGGCCAACAGGTTACCGGCTACCCCGCCTGCGCCAAAAATCACCAGCAGGATACCTACCATCGGCTCGCGAATGGCGGTTTGTCGGCTCAGGTATTCGGTAGCGTAGGCATAAACGGAGAACATGGCAGCAAAAATCAGCACGCAGGCGGCAATATTCAGCCACAGCGCGCCGCTGCGCAATATCGCCAACTGTTTGCCGTAGCTAAGTTTTTGTGTGGCGGCGTCGGGCAGGCGGAAAAATAAGCCGACGCCCGCCAGCAGGTTAACCAACGCGCAGAACAGAAAAGAGGCTTCATAGCTGAACTGACCGGCGATCCAGTGGGTCAGCGGGATCCCCAGCACCATGCCCATACTGGTGCCGATAAACGCATTGGCGGTCGCCCGGGTCACCTGCTGTTTGGGGTACAACGACGCCGCGGCCACCATCGCCAGCGAAAAATAAATCGGGTGGAACAGCGCCGGCAGGATACGCAGGATCATCAGGGTGCTGAAACTGGCGGCATAAGCCGACAGTACGCTGACCGACGAGAACACGGCCAGCGAAATCAACAGCATCCGCTTGCGGTTGAAGCGCGAAGCCAGCAGCACCAGCAACGGCCCCAGCAAAGCGATGGTCACGGCAAACAGACCGACCAGCCACCCGGCCTGCGCGGTTGAAACCCCGTAGCGCGCAATGATCAACGGCAAAATGCCCACCACGCCAAACTCGATGCAGTAAACGCCGAACAGCCCCAGCGCGATGAAAAAAATCGGCGGCAGGATCTTCATCGCGGCTCTCCCAACCCGTCATACACCGCCTGGCACAGTTCGCCGACAAATGCCCCCGCCATCCCCTCGAGCGCCGTATTGGTGAAGGCCACCACGCTGAGTTGGCGCGCGGGATCGACAAACCAGGAATGGCCGTAGGTGCCGCCCATACGCCAGGTGCCGATCGATTCCGGCGTCTGCGCCGCCTGCGGATCTTTCAGCAGGGTGATCCCCAGACCAAAGCCGCGCCCTGGCCAGAACGGCATCGGCAGATCGCCTATCTGGTTGCTGGTCATCGCCGTTACCCACTCCGTTGGCAGCAGCGGCGCGCCGCCCTGGCGCAAGGTTTCCAACAGCCGCAAGAAATCTTCGGCGGAGCCCACCATGCCTGCGCCGCCGGAGGCATAGGCGCCAGCCTCTAACGCCCGCGCCGGGGACAGGTTAAAACCGGCCGTATCCTCGATAAAAGGTAAACGATCGGGTTGTTGCAACGGCCGGGGTTCGGGGTGGTGGTTGGCATAAGCCACCGTCAACCGCTGCGCATCCGTGGCGGTAAAACCGGTGTCGTGCATCGCCAGCGGCCCGGTCACCAACTGCGCCACCGCCTCCGCTAACGGCAAGCCGCTGGCCTGCTCGATCACGGCGCCCAGCACGTCGGTAGCAATCGAATAGCGCCACTCGGTTCCCGGTGCCGCCAACAGCGGGGCCGAAGCAATGCGCCGCAGGTTCTCTTGCAGGCTGAGCCGGTCATCATCCATCCCGTCGGAGACGCCCGCCTGGGCATAGAACCCCTGTTCCGGCTGGAAAAACCGGTAACTCAACCCGGCGGTGTGGGTCATCAGATGACGCACCGTCATTGGCGGTTCGTGCCCGTCGGCGGTGCGCGGCCGGAAAGCCGGCAACCAGCGCGTCACCGGGTCCTCCAACCCCAAACGCCCTTGCGCCATTAACACCAGCGCGGCAGTGGAAACGATAGGTTTGGAGACCGAAGCCAGCCGGAACAGCGCGTTGGCAGCCATTGGCTTGCCGGCCTCTCGGTCCGCCATGCCCGCCGCACGGCGATAAACCCCCTCACCGCCCTGCGCCACCAACACCACCGCCCCAACCAGCCGTTTTTCCTCCAGCGCCCGATCAATGGCCTTATCAATAGCCTGGGCAGCCAGCTTGTATTCACTCATAGGTCACACTCCAGTAGACAGTAATTCTGTAGCTACCGAGAATAGAGTGTGGTGATTAACGGAAAAACAGGCTAGATTTCCCTTCATACTGGACGCTGGCGTCCGCAATAGGGGAAGAACATGGATAATCTGGCAGGCGTCTCGGCCTTTGTTCAGGCAGCCGAAACACTCAGTTTTGTCGAGGCAGGCCGCGTGCTGGGTGTCTCCGCTTCGGCTATCGGCAAAAGCATCGCCCGGCTGGAGACACGCCTGGCCGTGCGGCTGTTTCACCGCAGCACCCGCAGCATGACGCTGACGGCGGAAGGCACGCTTTTCTTGCAGCGCTGCCAGCGGATCCTCGGCGAAATGGCGGCGGCGGAACAGGAACTGAGCGATACCCGCAGTGCGCCACGCGGTAAATTACGCGTCAGTTTGCCCCTGGTGGGCAGCCTGCTTAATCCGGTGCTGGCGGAGTTTATCCGTCAATATCCGCAGATTGAACTGGAGGTGGATTTCTCCGATCGCCGGGTTGAAGTGATTGAGGAAGGCTTTGACGCGGTGATCCGCGTCGGAGAAACCGAAGATTCCCGGCTGATGAGCCGCCAATTGGGCACCTTCCACCTGCAACTGGTGGCGGCACCCGGCTATTTACGCCAGGCGGGTATTCCGCAACAGCCGGCCGATCTGCGCCAACACGCCTGCCTGCTGTATAAATTCCCCACCACCGGAAAAGTCGAAAGCTGGCCGGTGGCGGACTGGGACAAAATCCTCGGCGAAGGTCTGCGGACCAGCGTGGTGTGCAATACCGTCGATACGCTGATTTATCTGGCGGAACAGGGCCAGGGCATCGCCTGCCTGCCCGACTTCGCCGTGAAACAGGCGCTGGCCGGGCAACGGTTGCAGCAGGTTCTCGGCGAGCACAGCCACCATACCGGCAGCTTTAAAATTCTCTGGCCCTCCAGCAAGCACCTGGCTCCCCGACTGCGGGTGTTTATCGATCTGCTGAGCGAACGGTTGTTTCCGGCTTAACGGCGCAACGCGGCTTAAGAGCAATTCCGGCTTTGCTTTGCACAAAATCAGCTAAGCCAGCAACCACAGTGCCTGCCGGCGGGCCTCACCGCATTAGCTTCTGTCTATGATATTCCATTTTGAAATATGAAAGTCTCGTTCGTTCTTTCGGGGCAAGGAAAATCACCACACAATAAAACCTGAATCGCAGGCCGGCCCATAACCGCATAAAAAATCAGGGTTTATACTCTTGTCATCGCAAATAACCGCACAATTTACCCGTCTGGTGCTGGATACCCAGCCTGATGCTCTCGCCCTGTCAGCCGCTCGTCGCGGCCTGATGGACTACTTTGCCTGCGCGTTGCCGATCGTCCACGGCGCGCTGAGCGATACCGGGCTGGCGGCGGTGAAATCGGTGTTCCCGCCGATCGGCGCTGAGAACCGTGCCTTGTATTTTGGCTACGTCAGCCACTCGCTGGATTTCGACGATTACCACCCTGCGCTACGCGGCCACCCGACCACGGTGGTGCTCTCTGCCTTGTTGGCGCTGACCGACGATCGCGACGATGCCACCGCTCTGTTGAGCGCCTATGCGATAGGGGTAGAAGCCGCCGGGCGATTGGGGTTGGCGGCCGGAACCCAGCATTATCAGTTGGGTTTCCACAGCACCGCGACTCTGGGCACGGTAGCCGCCAGTGCAGCCGCCGCACGCTATTTGGGATTGACCCCGCACCAGACGCAGATTGCACTCGGCCTGGCGGCTACCCAGGCCGCCGGGCTGCGCAGCCAGTTCGGTTCTGCCGCCAAACCGCTGCACGCCGGATTGGCGGCGCGCGCGGCGGTCAATGCCGTGCTGCTGGCGCAGGCGGGCTTTGCCGGCCAGCCGGAAGGCGTGATTGACAGCCTGTTCAGTTCCCACGGTGACGGCCGGCAGCGGCCGGCTCTGCTGACTGCAGATTGGGGCGCGCCGTGGCGCATCCTGCAACCGGGCCTGGAGTTTAAACGTTACCCAACCTGCGGCGGCACCCACAGCGCGGCCGAAGCCGCCTTCGCCCTGCGTGAAAACCTGCTCGAACAAGGTATTACCGCCGACGAGATGCCTGCCGCCATCAGCCGCATTCAGGTCAGTTTCCCGCCCGGCGCGGATACCGCTCCCCATATTCGCCGCCCGGTAAACGGCGTCGAAGCGCGTTTCAGCCTGGAATACGTGATCGCCGATGCACTGTACAGCGGTGCCGTGCCGCTGATGCATTACGGTGAAAACCCCGTCGACCCGATAATTGCCGCACTGGCGGCGCGGGTGGAACGGCATGCCGACCTTTCTGCTCCGCCTGATGAGTTGGATCCGGAACTGCGTTTCCATCGCGTGACGCTGACGCTGCACGACGGCCGCCAATTTAGTGACATTGTCACCAGAAAACAAACCGCCGCCCGCCCAACGGACGTCGAAGCCAAGCTGCGCAGCATCCTGCAACTGCTGCCGCAATTGGACGGCGACCGCGTGGTTCGCGACTGCGCACTGGCGCAGCCCGGCGCGACGGCACGGTTAATTGCATTATTAAATCAATAATAAATAGAGGACTAATTATGAGTGCTTCACCTTCAACACCATCGCGTCAATTACGTCTCGGCCTGTTTGTTCAAGCCCTGGGGCACCATGTCGGCGGCTGGCGCGCAGAAGGCGCCAGCGGATCACCGACCGATATCGACTGGTTCACCTGGATCGCCCAAAAAGCCGAAGAAGGCACCTTTGACATGTTCTTCGTCGGCGACGCGCTGGCCACCAGCGTACACCGTTTGCCTTCGACGATGTCGCGTCTGGAGCCGCTGACCTTGCTGGCGGCGCTGGCGGTCAATACTCGCCATATCGGGCTGGCGGCCACCGCCTCCACCACCTTCGACCAACCCTTCCATCTGGCGCGCGCCATGGCGTCCATCGACCATATCAGCCACGGCCGTGCAGCCTGGAACGTGGTGACGTCCTTTTCCAGCGATGCCGCACGCAACTTCAGCCGTGACGATCTGCCTTCGCACGCCGAACGTTACGAAGTGGCGCGCGAGTTCCTCGAAGCCAGCTACAAGCTGTGGGACGGCTGGGAAGAAGACGCCATCGTGCGTGACAAACAACAGGGCATCTACGCCATCGACGACAAAATTCATGCGGCCAACCACAAGGGCAAACACTTTTCGGTTCAGGGGCCACTGAATATTTCGCGCTCCCCACAGGGCCGCCCGGTGATTATCGAAGCCGGCTCTTCACCGGCCGGGCAGCAGCTGGCGGCGGAAACCGCCGAGGTAGTCTTTACCGCCGCTGCCACGCTGGAGGAAGGCCAGGCGTTTTACCGCAGTCAGAAAAAGTACGTGGCCGATGCCGGCCGCAACCCGGATCACCTGCTGATCCTGCCGGGCGTGATGCCGATTATCGGCCGCACCAAGGCTGAAGCGCAGGAGACCTGGTATCAGTTGAATCAGTTAGTGGATATCGATAACGGCATCGAGCAGCTTTCCGCCCGCTTCGGCTTCGATCTGAGCGACTACCCGCTCGATGGCCCGGTGCCGGATGTTGGCGCAACCGAAGGCGGCCAAAGCCGGGTGAAACTGCTGACCGATCTGGCCGCGCGGGAAAACCTGACGCTGCGGGAACTGGCTGCGGTAGCGGCAGGCTCGCGCGGACACCGCGTGGTGGTCGGCACCGCCGAAGAGATCGCCGATGACTTCCAGCTGTGGCTGGAACAGCAAGGCGCCGACGGCTTTAACATCATGCCCGCCGTACTGCCAAATCAGCTGGAGCTGTTCGTCGAGCTGGTCATACCGGAGCTGCGCCGCCGTGGCCTGTTCCGCGAGGAATATCACTATTCAACCCTGCGTGAAAACCTGGGCCTGCCGGAACCGGCAATCAACTTCGCCAACGTAAAATCGGCTTAATCTGCAGGGGAATACCATGAAAGCTACCGTTAAACGCACCGTGCTGTCCCTGCTGTTGGCTTCTTCCACCTTAGCCCCGTTGGCCACTGGCTATGCCGCCGAAGGCGATGTTCCCTTCAAGGCCGCGCTGAAAGCCAGCGCCGATCCGAAACTGCACGACAGCCTGCCCGACGCCGTCAAAAAAGCCGGCTTTATCGTGGCGGGCACTAACCCGAACACGCCGCCGACCACCTTCTACGAGGCGGACAACAAAACGCTGGCCGGGCGTGAAATCGACGTGATGAGCGCCATTGCCGATCGTCTCGGTGTCGCGATCCACTGGAAGGACACCGGCGGTTTCGACAATATCATTCCCGGGTTGAAATCCGGTCGCTACGACGTGGCGCTGGCCAACATCGACGCCAACAAGAAGCGTTTCCAACAGGTGGACTTCGTCGGCTATTACAATGCCTCCAAACTGGCGCTGATCGCCCGTAAAGATGCGGCGCTCGGCCCGTACACCGAGCTGGCGCAACTGTGCGGCCAGACCGTCGGCGCCGGTGCCGGCACTTCGCAGGTCACCCGTTTGCAGCAGGCCAGCGACCAGTGCGTCAGCGCCGGCAAACCGGCGATCACCATTCCGATCTTCCCGGACCGCCCGGCCGGCGTGCAGGCGACGATCAGCGGCCGCGTACCGATGTTCTTCGGCCCTTATGAAGGCCTGCGCTACCAGGCGAGCCATGTTAAAGCGCTGGCGCTGGCCGGCGACATCAATATCGAAGGCACCACGGTAGCCATCGCGTTGCCAAAAGGTTCCGAACTGGTGAAACCGGTGCAGGCCGCGCTTAACTCGCTGATTGCCGATGGCAGCTACCAGAAAATCCTCGACGGTTGGGATATCGGTTTCGGTGCGGTGAAAACCGCCGGCATCAACGAAGAGATTGCAAAATGAGTGCGCAACAACCTGCCGATGATGCCGAACTGAGCATCGTCGGTCATCGGCATTACGGGCGCTGGTTCAGCGCCCTGATCGTACTGCTGATCGTCGGCGTTATCGCCCATTCGATGCTGCATAACCCGCGCTTCGAATGGGCGGTGGTGGCGGAAAACTTTACCGAGGCGTCAATCATCAACGGCGTGATCATGACGCTGAAGCTGACGGTCATCTCGGTGATCTTCGGTTTCGCCGGCGGCGTGCTGCTGGCGTTGATGCGCCTCTCCGCCAACCCGGTGCTGGTCGCGGTAAGCTGGTTCTATACCTGGTTCTTCCGCGCGGTACCTATGCTGGTGCAACTTTTCCTGTGGTACAACATCGCCGCGCTTTACCCGCGCATCAGCCTGTGGCTCCCGTTTCTGGGCGAGGTCGCCAGCGCGCCGACCAACACCATTATCAGCACCTTCAGCGCTGCGGTGATTGCTCTGGTCATGCATCAGTCGGCCTATGCGGCAGAGATTGTGCGTGCAGGCATTCAAAGCGTGGGCAGCGGCCAACTGGAAGCCGCCAAGGCATTGGGCTATCGCCGTGGGCAGATCCTGTGGCGAGTGGTTTTGCCGCAGGCCATGCGCACCATTTTGCCGCCGGCCGGCAATGAGGTGATCGGGCAGCTTAAAACCACCGCCGTGGTGTCGGTTATCGCCCTGCAAGACGTGCTGTATTCGGCGCAGATTATCTACCAACGCACCTACGAGGTGATCCCGCTGTTGCTGGTCGCCACGCTGTGGTACCTGGTGATGACCTCGATTCTGTCGATTGGCCAGCACTATGTTGAGCGCTATTTCGGTCGTGGCACTCAGGCCACGCGCGGCGGTTGGCTGTTACGCAACCGTAAGGCCACGCCCGAACTGAACCAGGGAGCAGAACAATGAGCGCAGCCATTCATATCAACCGGGTACGTAAGTCCTTCTCCGGTACCGAAGTGCTGAAAAACATCAGCCTGCAGATCCCGGCCGGTTCGGTCACGGTGATCCTCGGCCCTTCCGGCTCGGGGAAATCGACCTTGCTGCGCTGCATCAACCACCTGGAAAAACTCGACGGCGGCACCATCCGCGTGGGCGAACAACTGATCGGTTATCGCCAGAAAGGCAAGCATCTGTATGAACTGAAGGAGTCTGAGGTCGCCGAGCAGCGTAAAAGCATCGGCATGGTGTTCCAGCAGTTCAACCTGTTCCCGCACCGCACGGTGCTGGAAAACGTTACGGAAGCGCCATTGCTGGTGAAAAAGGAAAAGAAAGCCGTGGTGGTCGAACGGGCGAAGGCCCTGCTGACCCGCGTGGGGCTGGAGCATCGCATTAACGCCTGGCCACGCGAGCTTTCCGGTGGCCAACAACAGCGTGTGGCGATCGCCCGCGCGCTGGCGATGAATCCCGAGGTGCTGTTGTTTGATGAGCCGACTTCCGCGCTCGATCCGGAACTGGTTGGCGAAGTGTTGCAGGTGATGAAAGGCCTGACGCACTCCGGCATGACGATGGTCGTGGTCACCCATGAGATCGGTTTTGCCCGCGAAGTGGCCGATCAAATCATCTTTATGGATCAGGGGAAAGTGGTCGAAACGGGGACTGCGCAGCAGGTGCTGGATGCACCTCAGCATGAAAGAACGCGTAATTTCCTGGCGACGGTACTCTAAATTGCATCAGGGGAGCATTGCGCTCCCCTGATCATGGAATTCAGTCTTTTTTTCTGCCGATAGCGGAGAAAACGTTAAACACTTCACCCAGACCATAAATCGAGCCCAGCAACACAGCTATCATTACCGGCACCAGGATCACCACGGTTGCCAAACTCTCAATCATTTCTAACATCGTTGTCTCCCGGTTTTTTAAGCGGAGAAAGCCATTCACAAATGGAATGGAATTTCTCCGAGATACCGCACATTTTATTGTTGGTATTTTCGATGTGTGATAGACATCACACTTTAAGTTCGGCTAATGTAACTTACACAGTTGCATTAAAACAATGACAAAAAATGCTCTGGGAAAGGCGGGATAACGCAACGAAACATCGGTGGGACGCCTGCTCGAAAACAGGTGTCCAAGACGCAAATAATGGCGATAGCGGCCAAATCACGGGAGCAATGATGATAACACTGAGAATGGCGCGGCCTGCGGATGCACCGGCGATCGCGCGTCTGCACGTGCAGGTCTGGCGCAGCGCCTACCAAGGGCTGGCAACGCAAGCGGCCTATGCCGCGCTGGATGAACCGAGGCGGTTGGTCCAGTGGCAAGAAAAACTGCAACAACCTGGCGCAGCGCAAGTGCTGCTGGCCGAATCGGCTGGTCAATTGGCCGGATTCTGTCTGGCCGACGCCCCTTCCCATCCGCAGTTTGGCGAGCATGCCGAGATAAAATCACTGTTCGTCAGCGATGAACATCAACGCCAGGGTATCGGCCGCAGGCTGCTCGGTGCAGCGGCAAGAGAAATGCAAAAGCTCGGTTATCGCAGCATTGCGCTGGGAGTGGTCGACGGGAATGACAACGCCATCCGGTTTTATCAGGCATTGGGCGGTGCTCCGGCCGGTAACTATACCGATCCCGGTCCGTTGTGGCGTTCCAGCAATGTGATTTACGTCTGGCCGGATATTCGCCATCTGGCGGCCCTTAAATAATATACGGCGACTCAAATTTAAGAATATTTACCTATTCTATTTTCTGCCGGAGGAATACATTCATCTCAACTTCTACCGAACGATTAATTGCCGTATTTTTAGCCAAGTAATCGATCATTTTACCAGGATAATTCTTATGAACATTAAACGTGTTGCTGGCGTGTTGGTTCTCGTAATGGCTACGCTCTCTGTCACTGCATGCGGGCATATGTCTAACCGCAATCGCAACACCGCAATCGGCGCCGGCGTAGGCGCGCTGGGTGGCGCAGTATTGACCGACGGCAGCACCCTGGGCACGCTGGGCGGGGCAGCACTGGGCGGTATTATCGGTCACCAAACCAGCCGTTAACGATAGCTGAATAATAAAAATCTCAGGCCGGAACGTCTGTAATAAAAGACTCTTCCTGCCTGAGTGATTTTTATTTTTACGTCTATTTTTTCTTCTTTTTTAAAAATCTCGTCAAACGTCGGATAAACGACAACCGATTATTGCTGAAAACGCTGTTGGACTTATCTGCATCGCCTCCCCCGTTTTAACAACCTGTCAAAGCCGCATCGAAAAATAATGCGCGTTAGCCGCAGAAAAAACCTTACTTAAAAAGAAAATATTGACCGCCCACCAGGTCTATAACTAATCAATGGGGCTTTGCCTTAAAATCATTCACGTCATTTATTAATGAATAATTCATAGCAAATCCATAATAAAATTCGCTGTAGACGATGACACAGCAAGCTAATAACCTCGCCAGGTCTCCCCTTCAAAACAAAGAAATGACATTGCTGAAGGTCATGATGACACTCTCGAACTCGAACCGCCTCAGGGGCATCTTGATGAGGCTTAAGAATACAATTCTATTTTCATTATTAAGGATGAGTTATGAAATTATCAAACGTAATGCTTCTCTCGGCAATTCTGGCTTCCGCAGTGGGCATGTCTGCCGTCGCCTCCGCCGCGCAACGTCCCGCCGGCGTTTGCACCTTTATTTATTCGCCGGTTCCCTACGTCACCAAAGACGGCAAAAAAATCCAGGCGCCTAATGCCTGCGTGGCAAAATGGTGGGCGGTTCAGGGTAAGTAATAATTTGGCTTGCCGGCAGTTTATTACGCAGCCTGCCGGGTAAACGAAAGGGGGCCGGAAACCGGCCCCCTTTCGGCTTTCTATCGGCAACGCAAAAACATTACCCCTTCACCTGAGAAACCACATTCAGCGGTTGAGCGTCCGGCAGAATGTTCATATGCTCCAGCACCTGCGCCATAATCTTGCCGAATACCGGGCCGGCCACCGAACCGCCGAAGTGCTTGCCGGCTTTCGGATTGTTGACCATCACCACCAGCGCCACCTGCGGATCGCTGGCCGGCGCCACGCCTGCGGTGTAGTTGATATAGCCGCCGTCATATTTGCCGTTGGCACCCATCTTCTCGGCAGTACCGGTTTTAATCGCCAGCCGGTAACCCGGCACCGCGGCGCTGACCCCACTGCCGCCCGGCAAGGCGTCGCTTTCCATCATATGCACCACGGTTTTCACCGTCTCTTCCGGCAAGATCCGCTGCCCCATGACCGGCGGCGTCACCCGCGTGATCGACAGCGGCCGATAGACGCCGTAAGCGCCGATGGCGGCATATTCACGCGCCATTTGCAGCGGCGTAACGCGCAACCCGTAGCCGAAGGAGAAAGTCGCCCGTTCGATATCGGCCCAGCGTTCACGATGCTGCGGCAGATAACCGCTGCTCTCGTTACCGATGCCCAACTCGGTCGGCAACCCCAGACCAAAACTCTTGTAGACCGCCGGCAGCACGGTGGCAGGCAGCGCCAATGCGATATGCGACACCGCGATATCACTGGATTTTTGCAGCACGCCGGTAATGGTCAGTTTGGACCAGTGGCCAACGTCCTTGATCAAGTGGCCGTTGACCCGGTACGGCGTGGTATCCAGCACCGTATCCGGCTTAATCAGCCTATGTTCCAGCCCGACCATCACGACCACCGGTTTCACCGTCGAACCCGGCTCGAAGCTGTCGCTGCTGCAAACGTTGCGAATATCTTTTGCCGGCGTATTGGCATAGTTGTTCGGGTTGAACGACGGGTAACTGGCCATACCAAGCACCTCGCCGGTACTGACTTTCACCAGCACCGCACAGCCGGAATCAGCCTGGTTGGCCAGCACGCCATCGCGGATTTGCGCAAACAGTACGTACTGGATAAATTTATCGATGCTCAGCGTAACGTTCGGCGGCGGTACGGGATCGACGCTCTTGATCACACCAATCACCGCCCCGCTGCCGTCCTTCTGGTACACCCGCATCCCGTTCTTGCCCTGCAACAGGTGGTTGAAGCCCAGCTCAATGCCTTCAAGCCCCTGATTGTCCTGCCCGACAATACCTATCAGCCCGGCGGCGTCCTGGCCCATCGGGTAAAAGCGGCTGAAATCCTGCTCGGTGCTGACACCGGTCAGATGCAGTTTATTGATGTAGTTCGCGTTATCGTCTTCCACCTTGCGGGCCAGATAGACGAAACGCTTATGGGCGTTGGCCTGAATCAACTTTTGCACGTCGGTCAGCGGCATTTTCAGCACGTTGGCCAGGCTCTGCCAGCGTTCGTTGCCGGTATCGGTATGGGTGTCGAGAATATGCTTGGGATCCAGCACGATATCTTTCGAAGACACGCTCACCGCCAGCGCTTCATCATTGCGGTCGGTGATCATACCCCGGTTGGTCGGTAGCACCTGCGTGCGAATTGAGCGCTGATCCGCCTGGTCCGCCAACTGCTGATGCTCCATCAATTGCAAATAGCCCACCCGGAACGCCAGCAGGAAAAAACACACCAGAATACCGGCGCAAATCCAGCCAAACCTCAGTGAGGAATAATTTTTACCGCTTTTTTTTATTAGTGGCGCCACTGTTAACCCTGCGTTTTTATTCGGATTATGTAATTATTTCAGTCTACCCTGACGGAAATCTTTAGAAGATTGCAGTTTGTAAGAAAGTAAAAACAAACGCGTTTACTGTTGCACATCCTCACTGTCGTTTAACTCCGGTTTAACTTTCTGCCCATCATCAGGTTTCGGCGCGTTGGCCGGGTCAAAAATGTGGTCAAGGATTGCCCGTGCGGTTGGCCCCGCCACCACACCGTCACCGCCGCCGTTTTCCAGAATCAGTGCCATCGCCACCCGCGGATTTTTATAGGGAGCGAACAGCGTGTAGAAAATATGGTCACGCAACCGTACCGGGATCATCTTGGCGTTATAGGTCTGATTTTCTTTCAGACTGAATACCTGCGAAGTGCCGGATTTGGCGGCGATCTGATACGGCGCGGTATGGAACAGCTTGTAACCGGTGCCGTTCGGCAAGTTGGCCATACCGTACATGCCATTGCGCACAATGCCCCAGTACGGTGATTTGGCATCGCCGATCTGTGCCGTCTGCAGCGGCGGTTGATAGCAGCTCACCCGATTGCCCTGGCGCATGGAATACAACAGATGGGGCGTTTTCACCTTGCCGTTATTGATAAGCGTGGTCAGCGCCTTCACCATCTGAATTGGCGTGGCGACCCAATACCCCTGGCCGATGCCGACCGATACGGTATCGCCCTGATACCAGGGTTTTTTATGCACCCGCTGCTTCCAGTCGCGGCTGGGCAGTACGCCGCGATACTCTTCGTTGAGATCGATCCCGGTCGCCTGGCCGTAACCGAATTGGCTCAGCCAGCTGTGAATGCGATCGATGCCCATTTCAAACGCCACCTGATAAAAGAAGGTATCGGCGGACTCCTCTATCGCTTTGGTGACGTTCAGCATACCGTGGCCACTCTTCAGCCAGTCGCGGTAACGGCGTTGGGTACCCGGCAACGTCCAGGTCGGCGCGCCAAAGAAGCTGGTGTTGGGGGTTATCACCCCGGCGAACAGCGCAGAGGTAGCCATATAAGGCTTCACGGTAGACGCCGGCGGGTACAGCCCCTGAGTGACGCGGTTAATCAGCGGTAGATCCGGGTTGGTCAATAAGCTTTTATAGGCTTTGTAACTGATCCCCTTAACGAACGGGTTGGGATCGTAACTGGGGCTGGACACCATCGCCAAAATGCCGCCATCGCGCGGGTCCTCAACCACCACCGCCGCTCGCTGCCCCTTCAGCACCGACTCGATATACTGCTGTAACGGCAAATCGAGCGTCAGATAGATATTTTTGCCGGCCTGCGGCGGCTGTTCTTTCAGCAGGCGTATCACGCGGCCGTGGTTATCCACCTCCACTTCCTGATAGCCGGTGGTGCCGTGAAGTTCCGACTCATAGTAAGCCTCAATGCCCTGCTTGCCGATGTTATGATCGGCGGAGTAATTTTCGCCGATGCCGGCTTTATCGAGGCGTTTCACATCGCCATCGTTGATTTTCGATACATAACCCACCACGTGCGCCAGTTCGGCGCCATACGGATATTCCCGCTGCTGATAGGTGTCGATGGTCACCCCGTCAAAACGATATTGATTGACCGCAAAACGGGCGACCTCAGTGTCGTTCAGCCCGCTTTTCAGCGTCACCGGTTTATAGCGGCCGTTGTGGTGCATATCGTCGCGAAAGGTGGCGATGTCCTCTGGCGTCAGATCGACAATCGGCGTCAGCGCCTGTAGCAGCGCGGCCATATTGGCGATTTTGCTGGGTATAACCTGGATCTGGTACAGCGTGATGTTACGCACCAGTGGGATGCCGTTACGGTCGAATATCAGCCCGCGGCTAGGGGCAATCGGCAGCATTTTGATGTCGTTCTGATTGGAGCGCGTCTGGTAGAACGCATGTTGCTTAATCTGCAGGTGATACAGGTTGACGATCAGTGCGCCGAAGCAGGCGATCACCAACGCCATCGCCGCGCAGGCACGGCGAATAAACAACATTTCCTCAGCGGAATGGTCACGGATTTTTTCTTTTAAGAGGGCCATACGCAGTGCAGTACCTGTCTGACGTCACATTTTCCCCAGATAAATCAGGGCAGTGAAAAGTCGGCAAGCATAGCGTTATTGGTTAACGGCCCCCATTAAAAGGTTGCTAATGAAATGGCATAAATGTTTCAGCATATTGGAATGTTTCCGGGTACCGGCTTTTATGCCGTACAGGGATTGAGCACCCCTTTATCCCAGTGCTACAATGTGACGCAGATCACACTACTCCATTTTTGCCCGCACTGTTCTCCGGCGCCCTGCCGGCTGCGGCTTTGTCACAAAGGATCACGTTCGATGAGTACCATAGCCACGGGTTTGATTATGATGCGCTGGGAATTGCTGAGCGCCGTAATGATGTTTATGGCCAGCCAGTTAAACGTCGTTTGCCGTAAGACCAGCCGTAACGGCATGGCATTCATGTTCAGCAGCCTCGGGCTGTTCACCACCTGTTGGTTTGTGATGGGCCTGATGGGCATCAGTTTCAGCCAGGAAGGATTCCTGCATTTTTGGTCAGTGACCAAAGACGTATTCTTCGACGTGATGAGCAAAACCCCGACCGACTGGCCAATGCCCTGAGCCGCACTTAATCTCCCCCTGCAGCAGGCAACGGTGCCGACATCTCCAGCAGTATTTTGCCGAATGCCTGCGCAGCCGCGCCAGGTTCCGCGCCGTTGACGATCAGGGTGAAATCGACGTCGGGCAATTCAGGTAGCCCATACTGACCATTAACCGTTTTCATTCCCGGCGCCAGATCCCCGCTTGCCATGACGGCAATGCCCAACCCCGCCAGCACGGCCGCCCGTAGCCCTTGTTGGCTTTGTGAAGTGAAGGCGGTGTGCCATTGGATTGCCTTGCTTTCCAAAGCGGCGATCCCGGCTTCGCGACTGACCGACGGCGCGGGCAACAACGCCAGCGGCAACGACGAGCCCGCCAGGCTGAATGTCTCAGCCGCTACCCACACCAGCTGCGTCCGCCGCAATAACCGGCCCTCAATACGGTTAGCCAGCGACATCACGACGGCCAAATCCAGTTCGTTGCCCTTCACCATCCCGCAAAGATCCAGCCCGATACTGACATTCACCTCCAACCTGACCGCAGGAAAAGCCCGGGCGAACTGGGATAACAGCGGCGGCAATCGTTCCCCCAGAAAACTCTCCGTCAGGCCAAAACGTACTGATCCCGACACGGGTGAGGATTCAAAGCGCCGCTGCATGGCGTCGAGCGCCTGCAAAACGTGCACGGCGTGGCGCAGCAAATCTTCACCGTCTTCGGTTAGCGTCAGGCGCCGCGTAGTGCGGTGCAACAACTGCCGGCCAATCTGCTCCTCGAGCCGACGGATCTGGTGACTGATCGCGGATTGGGTCAGATTCAGTTGCTGCGCCGCGCGCGTAAAGCCGCCGGTTTCGGTAACCGTAACGAAGGTGCGCAGCAGTGTCGGGTCAATGTTCATAGGGCGATTACATGACAGGAATTAATTAATAACGATAAATTAAATCATTTCTATCATGCAAGCCATTTATCCAGAATGGCTGTTCGTTTCCCTAACCTTTCTTTTGTGGAAAAAATTCATGACGCTCTCTCACGCCAGTAAAAACCGACTGGCATTAACGGCAATTTGCCTCGCCGCGCTGATGTTCGGCCTGGAAATCTCCAGCGTACCGGTCATACTGCCGACGCTGGAACGGGTATTACACAGTGATTTCAGCGATATGCAGTGGATTATGAATGCCTACACCCTGGCCTGCACCGCCGTGATGATGGCCACCGGAACGCTGTCTGACCGTTTTGGCCGCAGGCGAGTTTTCATCCTCGCCATTGCCGCTTTTGGCCTAACCTCCTTACTCTGCGGCCTGGCCAACGGCTCGACGCTGCTGATCCTGGGCCGCTTTATGCAAGGCATGGCGGGCGGCGCCATGTTGATTTGCCAGGTGGCTGCATTGTCGCATCAGTTTCAGAGCGGCAAACAGCGTGCTCAGGCCTTCGGCATTTGGGGCGTCGTTTTTGGCATTGGCTTAGGGTTTGGGCCGGCGATCGGCGGCGTTATCGTGGCGCTCGCCAACTGGCAGTGGGTATTTTTGATTCATGCGGTCATCGCCGTTCTGACACTGTTACTGGTGATTTTCAGCGTGCAAGAATCCCGCGATCCGCAGGCGGCAAAACTGGATACTCTGGGGATCGTCACATTGTCGCTGTCGGTTTTTGGGCTGGTGTATTTTATCACTCAGGGGGCGGGGTTCGGTTTCGCCAGCGTTCGTGCCGGGGGGATTCTTCTGGCTGCAGCCCTCAGCCTGCTGCTGTTTATTTGGGTTGAGAGACGCAGCCCCTATCCGATGATGGAGTTTTCCGTGTTCAGGAATCGGCAATTTTCCGGGGCGCTGATGGGCTCTATCGGCATGAATTTCAGCTTCTGGCCCTTTATGATCTACCTGCCGCTCTATTTTCAAATTGGGCTGGGCTATGACAGCCTGACCACAGGTTTGTCGCTGCTCGCCTATACGCTGCCCACGCTGGTCTTCCCCCCGGTGGGCGAGCGATTGGCTTTGCGTTACCGCGCCGGAACCGTGATCCCCGCAGGGCTATTCGCGCTTGGGCTGGGTTTCCTGCTGATGAAATCAGGCGGCGAACAGGCCGGCGGATTGGCTATGCTGCCGGGGTTACTTATCGCCGGCATCGGTCTGGGCATCACCAATACCCCGGTGACCAACACCACCACAGGTTCGGTGTCGAATGCCCGCGCCGGCATGGCCTCCGGGATAGACATGAGCGCCAGAATGATCGCGTTGGCTGTCAATATTGCGGCCATGGGGTTTATCTTGCTGGCGGGCGTTGACGCTTATCTGCAACAAACGCTGCCCGAATCATTCGGCACCTTGCCGCTGCATTCGGTGGCGGAGCAGATAGTGGCGGGTAATCTCACCGCCTTGAAAACGCTCCCCGAATGGGATGCCTTGGCCCCCTTGGTTCATGCCGCATTGACGCAAAGTTTTGGCCTGGTGATGCTGTACGGCGGCCTCGGTGCCTGGGCGTTGGCTGCGGCCAGCCTGATGATTTTCGCCCCCTGGAAAACGGCAGCCGCACTCCCCCGGTAATAACATCTCGTTATTACTGAATGGTTCATAAAATAAATAAAATATAATCGGGTGGTCTGAGACCGGCAGAGGCTTATGCTGGCCTCAGACAACTTGGTTGCACCTGGCCCAGAGGCAAGCCCTCATGCCCGCACTTTCTTGTTTTTCCCCTGATTAATCCAGAATCCGGCTTAATGGTTAACCGATGTCTGGCCTGGCTGAAGGATACGCCACGCGCCGCCATCAGGAAGCAGCATGATTTCTCCTTCTGCCCGTATTGCCGCCAGCAGCGTGATTGAGCCTGGCGTGATTATCGGTGCGCACGTACGCATCGGTCCTTTTTGCTTCATCACCGCCGGCGTTGAGATTGGCGAAGGTACCTCTATCGCCTCCCACGTAGTCATTAACGGCATGACGCGCATCGGCCGCGACAACGTCATCGACCAGTTTTCTTCGATCGGCGAAGCCGGCCAGGACCTGAAATACGCCGGTGAACCGACCACGCTCACCCTCGGCGATCGCAACCGCATCGGCAAATACGCCACCCTGCATCGCGGCACCGTTCAAGGCTGCCGCCACACCGCGATCGGCGATGACAACCATCTGCAGGATAATGTGCATATTGCCCACGACTGCATCATTGGCAACGCCACGCATATCGGCATTAACAGCGGGCTGGCCGGGCATGTGGAATTGGGCGACGGCGGTTGGGTCGGCGCGCGTTGTGCGGTGCATCAGTTTTGTATTATCGGTGCCCACGCGCGATTGGCCGACGGCACGCTCGCGGTGCAGGATTTGCCGCCGTTCGTCCAGGCCGGCGGCAACCGCGCCAAACCGGACGGCCTGCATCTGCTGGCGCCGGCCTTTCTGGCCGCCGACGAGCAACAGCAGCGGGTTATTCATTCTCTTTACGACATGTTGTATCACCAGGCGATGGCGCTGGAAGACGTGCGGCAAGAAGCCGCCCGCCTCAGCGTGGAATACCCGTTACTGCGGCTGTTCACTGATTTTTTTACCCGCTCTACGCGGGGCATCATTCGCTGAAAATGTGGCCGTCACGCCACTTTATGACAGCGCACCGCCGTCCCCCCCAGATTCACCCGCAGCGTTTGCGGCATCTGGCAGCCTTCCCCGGCGTAGGGACAACGCTCGCGGAAAAAACACCCCAGCGGCAACTGGCGATTGCCCGGCAACTCCCCTTTGCGGTCTTCAATAGTGCTGTCGCTCAGCGCACGCCCGGCACGCGGCACCGAATCCAGCAGTAGCCGGGTATAAGGATGCTGCGGCTGGCGCAAGACCTGCGCGGTTGGCCCCAGCTCAACGATTTGCCCCAAATACATCACCGCCACCCGATCGCTCATGTGCTGAACCACCGAAACGTTATGCGAGATCAGCACATAGGTCAGATTGCGCTGGCGTTGCAGCTCCACCAACAGGTTGAGGATCTGCGCCTGCACCGAGATATCCAGCGCCGACGTTGGCTCGTCCAGCACGATGATATCCGGTTGCGAGGACAGCGCACGGGCAATCGAGATGCGTTGGCGCTGACCACCGGAAAACTCATGCGGCAGCCGGTCGATAGACTCCGGCCGCAACCCAACCTGTTGCACCAGTTCGGCCGCCAACGCCCGCCGCTCTGCCACGCCGTTATGCTGCTGCACGTAGACCGGTTCGGTGATAATGCGCCATACCGGCAGGCGCGGGTCGAGCGACGACTGCGGATCCTGAAACACCATCTGCATGCCGCTGCCAAACCAGGAGCCGCCGGAACGGGCGCGCAGCAACTCGCCGCTGCTGGGCTTCAACAATCCCATCAGCAGTTGCGCCAAGGTGCTTTTGCCACAGCCGGATTCGCCGACGATCCCCAGGGTCTCGCCGCGCATGATGTTGAGATCCAGCCCGTTGAGCGCATGGACATATTCTCTCGGCTTACCGCGCCAGTTATAGTTGGCGGGAAAGCGCAGCCGCACATCGCGCAGTTCCAGTAGCGCTTCAACGTTCATTTTGCACCTCCAGATCGATAGACTGCGGATGCCAACAGGCCACCCGTCGCGTCGGGTCAGCGGCTAATGGCGTCAACCGCGGCGTTTGCCGGCATTGGCCGCTGGCGTAGCTGCAGCGGTTGCTGAATGCGCAACCCGGCGGCAACGCGCTCAAATTAGGCACCGTACCGGGAATGGCCCGCAGCAGGCTGCGCGGCTCTGCGCGTTCCGGTGCCGCCAGCAACAACCCGATGGAATACGGGTGGCGCGGGTGGTCAATCACCCGCGCCGTGGCCCCGCTTTCGATCACGTGCCCGGCGTACATCACGTACACCCGGTCACAAAGCTGCGACACCACCGCCATATCGTGAGTAATAAACAGCACCGCCGTGCCGCTGGCGCGAGCCTTCTGTTGCAACAGGCGCAACACCTGCCGCTGCACCGTAACATCCAGCGCCGTGGTCGGCTCGTCGGCGATAATCAGCTCCGGTTCGCAGGAAAACGCCATGGCGATCAGCACCCGTTGGCGCATGCCGCCCGACAGCTCGAACGGATAACGCTCCATCACCCGTTCCGCATCGGCAATTTGCATTTCACGCAGCAACTGGATCGCCTTGTCATGCGCCTGCCGCGCCGACAGCCGCTGGTGCAGGCGGATCACCTCGCACATCTGGCGGCCGATTTTCCGCGTCGGGTTCAACGCACTCATCGGCTCCTGAAAAATCATCGATACCCGGGCACCGCGCAGTTGGCGCATTTGCCGCTCGCTGGCGCTGAGCACGTCGGTGCCCAATACCTCCAGCTTGCCGCCGGTCACGTTGTAACCGTCTTCGGCCAGCAGGCGCAGGGTCATCATTGCAGTCACCGATTTGCCGGAACCGGATTCCCCCACCACGCCGACGATTTCGCCGGCCTTGACCTGCAACGAAACGCGGTTAAGCGCCTTGACGCTGCCGCCGTAAACCGGGAATTCCAGTTGCAGCTCATCAATCGATAAAACCGTAGTGTCACTCATCAACGCCCCCGGGTTTTAGGATCCAGCAAGTCGCGCAGACCGTCGCCGAACAGGTTGAAACCGGTGGCGGTGATCAGGATCGCCGTACCGGGAAAGGCCGAATACCACCACTGGTCGAGCACATAGTTACGGCCGTTGGCCACCATGGCGCCCCATTCGGCGGTCGGTTGTTGGGCGCCAAGGCCGATAAAGCCCAGCGTGGCGGCCATCAAGATGGCGGTACCGATATCCAGCGACGCCTGTACCACCAACGGCGGCATGACGTTGCGCAGGACATGCCAGCCAATCAAATGCCAGCGCGAAGCGCCAAAGGTGCGAGCCGCCTGCATATAAGCCTGATGCCGCAGCGTCAGCGTCTGCCCGCGCGCCAACCGCACGTAAAACGGAATGCGCACCACCGCAATCGCCAGCATGGCGTTGAACAAGCTTGGCCCGAGCGCGGCCGCCAGCGCCATGGTCAGCACCAGCGAAGGCACCGACAGCATGATGTCCATGCAGCGCATGATCAACGCATCCACCGTGCCGCCCATCACGCCGGAGAAACAGCCGAGCAGCGAGCCAATTCCGCCCGCCAGCACCACCACCGCCAGCCCGGCGGCAACCGACTGCCGGCTGCCGACCAGCACCCGGCTGAACAGGTCGCGGCCTACTTCGTCGGTGCCGAACCAGTGTTCGGCCGAAGGCGGCAGCAGCCGCGCGGTCAGGTCGATGGCGTCCGGATTGTGCGGCGCCAGCCAGGGGGAAAACAGCATCAAAAACAGCACGCAGAACATGATGGCGCCACCCAACAGCGTCAGCGGGCTGCGCCGCACCCGATACCAGGCGCGCCGCGCGCCGACAAAACGCAGCGCAGGTTCCGCCGCCGGCGGTGGCTCGATTTGAGACGGCGGTTGTTCAAGTTGAGACGACGGTTGTTCAAGTTGAGACATAGTCATTAGCCCTCGCGCCCCATTCGCGGGTCGATCCACAGATAAAGCAGATCGACGATCAAATTAACCATCACATAGGCAAAAGACACCACCACGGCAAAACCCATCACCGCAGGGAAATCCAGCGCCTGAATGGAATCCACCACGTAAGCGCCCATGCCTGGCCAGGCGAATACCGTTTCGGTCAGCACCGCGCCGTACAACAAATCCCCCAACGCCAACCCCAGTACCGTCACCGAAGGGATCAACGCGTTCGGCAGCGCGTGGCCGAGTACCACCCGCCAGTGCGAAAGGCCATTGGCGCGTGCGGTGCGGATATAGTCTTCGCCCAGTTGCTCAAGCATCGCCGAGCGGATTTGCCGCGCCACCACCCCGAGGTGTACGAACGCCAGGGTCAACGCCGGCAGGATCAGGTGCTGCAGGCTGTTCCAAAACGCTTCGCCGTTGCCGGTCAGCAACGAATCCAGCAGGTAGAACCCGGTAATATGGGTGGGCGGATCCAGCCAGTCGTCCAGCCTGCCGCCGCCGGGCAAGACGTTCAGTTGGCCGTAAAACAAAATGATCACCCCCAGCCCCAGCCAGAACGCCGGCGTGGAGATGCCGGTCACCGACAGCAGGCGCACCAGATGATCGGGCCATTTATTGCGGTAAACCGCCGACAGCACGCCGAGCGGCACCCCCAGCGCGATCGCCAGCAGCAAAGCGCAAAACGCCAGCTCCAGCGTAGCCGGGAAGAAGGCGCGCAGGTCGTCCAGCACCGGCCGCCCGGTGCGGATAGACGTGCCCAGATCGCCGTGCAGCAGATCCAGCACATAGCGGCCAAACTGCACGTATAACGGCTGGTCCAGCCCCAGTTGCTGGCGAATATGCCGGACGATTTCCTCGCTGGCGCGATCGCCGGCCAGCAGCCGCGCCGGATCGCCGGGGATCAGATGCGAGATGGTAAAGGTGATGACGCACACCCCGAACATCACCAGCACTAGCCCCCAGCAGCGCTGGCGGATAAGGCTCCAAACGTTCATAGTCGTTTCCCGTGGTGCAAGGGGGCAGCCAAACGGCTGCCCGAAAGAGAATTACTTGCTCATCTGCCCAACGTTGAACACCTGTTCCAGCATCGGGTTATACACAAAGCCCTTCACCTCTTTGTTCATCGCCACCTGATAGTTTTTCTGGAACAGATAGACGTAGGCCGCCTGGTCGATGACGATTTTCTGCGCGGCCTGATAATAGGTGGTGCGCACTTGCTGATCGGACACCGAAACCGCTTTTTTCAACAGCGCATCCACCTGCGGATCGCTGTAGAACGAGCGGTTGCCCGGCAGCCCTTTCTTGTCGGATTCGAACCAGTAGTTCATGAACATGTAGGGGTCGGCGAAGTCCGGGCTCCAGTTACCGATGGCGATGTCGTAATTGCCCTGGCCGATACGATCGCGCATGGTGGCGTTAGCCAGCTTCTCCAGTTTGACGTTAATGCCTACCGTCGCCAGGCTGGCCTGCACCGAGAGCGCTATCGCCTCCCAGTTCGGATCGCTGACCGAATACAGGAAGTTCAGCGACGCCGGCTTGTCTTTCAACGCCGCCAGCGCGGCCTTGGCCTTGTCCGCATCCAGACTGTACTGCTGTGCGGCGGCGTCGTAGCCCCACATGCCTTCCGGGATCGGTCCGCGCATCTGTTTGCCGTTGCCGCCGAGAATGCCCTTCACCATGCCCTGATAATCCACCGCATAAGAGATGGCGCGGCGCAAATCCACCTGATTCAGCGGCGCTTTGCCGTTGTTCAGGTACAGATAAGTGACGCGCAACGAAGGAAACTCATTGACCGCCACCTTGTTTTCGCTTTTCAGCGCCGTGAGCTGGTCGATGGGCAGAGATTCGGCGATGTCCAGATCGCCGCGCGTCAATTGCAGGCGGCGGGTGGCGCTTTCGGCGATGATTTTCACCGTTACGCGTTTGAACGCCGGTTTGGCGCCGCCGTAATGCGGATTGGGCACCAGCACCAACTGCTGGCCCTTCTGCCAGCGATCCAGCTTGTAAGGGCCGGAACCTGCGCTGTGATTCGCCAGCCAGGTTTTGCCTTCGTCGGCCGGATTGGCCTTGGCGATCGCCGGGTTGACGATACCGGCGCCGTCATTGGCCAGCGTGTAGAGGAACGGGGCAAACGGCGTTTTCAGCGTGAAACGCACCGTCAGCGGATCCACCACCGTCACCTGCAGATCTTTCGGGAAGGCTTCTGAGGGCCCCTGGCCAATCTTCATCAGCCGTTCAAACGACCATTTCACCGCCTCGGCGTTAACCTCGCTGCCGTCGTCGAACTTGTTGCCCGGCTTGAGCTTAAAGGTCCAGACCAATTGATCGTCCGAAGCGGCCCAGCTTTCCGCCAATTCGCCTTCAACCTGGGTGGAGCCTTTGCCGCCTTCGGTTTTGTATTGCACCAACCGCTGGTAGGCAGGGTAAGTTACCGTCCAATCGTTGTTATCGATGGTCACGGCCGGATCCAGCGTCTGCGGGTCGGCCGCTTTGCCGATCACCAGCATATCCTTGGGTACCGCCGCCTGCGCCGGAGCCAAACCGGCCAGACCCACAGCGACTGCCACCGCCAGCGCGGCGTATTTAACTTTGCTCATAAACTGACTCCTGGTGTGTTGAAGGTGCGTCGTTTTAATCGTAAGAAAAACAGCCGAAGCGATCGGCCAACAGCGGATAGTCACCGGCGTTGGGCAGCTCAAAATGCCACCACTCGCTGGCGATGCCGCAAAACCCCCCGGCGGCCATCACCGCATTCAGCAATAGCCGGTTGCGCTGCACCTCGGGAGGAAAATCGGGGTAAAACGGATGGGAACGCTCGCTCATCTCATCAAAGCCGGTGCCCATATCGAGCGCCGCGCCCGCCGCATCCAGCAGCGTCACGTCGATAGCCACGCCGCGGCTGTGGTGCGAGCCGGTTTGCGTGCTGGTGACATATTGCGGATCCGGGCATGCCAGCCACAGCAGCGCCTGCGCCTGCTGCGGCCGATAGGCGTCAAACACCTTTAGCGATAAACCGGCAAGCCGTGCCGCCATCAGACAGCGTGTCAGCCCGCGTACCGCGTCGGGGTGCAACAGGCAGCGGCTTTCGCGGTAGATCGGCCGGCCGGTGAGGTTATCGGCGCCGGCGTATTTCAACTCGATCGGCAGATCGGGAAACGCCTCAGCCAGATCCATTAACGTTACATTGTCACTCATTACCTGTTCCCATGCGGTTAAGATTCAAATTGGCCCAGTTCTTTTTGCAGAAGGCGATTGTTGGCCAGCCGTTGCTCCACCGCCGCGCCGCCCTGTTCCAGTACCGAGGACAGCAACAGGTTGAACAGGCAACTGAGCGGCGCCAGCGAATCCCAAAACTGGCCGGTGTCGGTTTTTACCTGCAGCAGGTCAATCGGGTAATCCCGCGCCCACGGGCAGTAAATGTCGGTGATCAACGCCAGCCGCAGCCCGCGCGCGCAGGCCGCCTGACAATACTGCCGGGCGATGGTCGAGTAGGCGCGAGTGTCGGTCAGCACCAGATAGGGCGCGCCAAATTCCGAATTGAGCGATTCCACGTAGGTACCGGACAGCCCGTCGGCGTAATAGACTCTGGGCCGCAGATACTCCAGATGGCTGTAAAAGGCGTTGGCGATGCCGCGCGTAGACTGGATGCCGACCACAAACACCGCTTCCGCCTGCGCCAGTTGGCGGCTGACGCGGTTGAACGCCTCCCCGCCGGCCAACTGGTAAACGTGTTCTATCGCCTCCAGCTCCAGGGTTAACGCCTGGCGCAGCTTTTGCGGCTGCGGCTGATCGCGCCGCCGGCGGTAAGCCCCCAGACGATCGGTGACGCCCCAGGGTTGGTACAGCGCCGCCCCTTGTTCACGCAGCGTGCGTTTCAGATCGTCGAGATTGCGGTAACCCAGGCTGCGCAGATAGCGGCCGACCGAAATGCCGCTGGTCGCCGTGCTGCGGGCGATGCCGTCGGCGGTTTCAAACGGCACCTGCGCCAGATTGGCCAGCAGATAACCGGCAATACGCTTGCCGGTCGGGGTTTGTACCGCAAATGACGCTTCTATCTGTGCGATCACATCAGGATGGTCTGCCATAGTTCGCCCGCTGTTGGTGAGTTGTCATCAAACCGCTGTCTGTTACTCAGGTAACAAAGACTGATGATGACAATGCATGGCCTGTGCCAATTGCGGACTTTCTGGGGATATTTCACGCGCGGCGGCGTACGGCGGCGCAGGAACGGCAAAACCTGCGTTTACAGCAAAGTCATCAGTTGATAACTATTGCACAACAATTGGGCAATGCATCTGGCGATGCACCGCCGTGGCACCTGATTTTCAATTTTATGACAGCGCTTGCGAAAACAATGCAAAAGTCTGCACGCTCGCAGGATCCGGTCTATGAGGCGCGCCGCGCACCATGATGGCGGGCGTGTCCACGCTGGGCAAACCGCGCTCGACCAGCCAGGGGCCGAGGCTGTTGGCCTGCGGCGTGTCGATACGCACAAACTGGCCGGTGCAGGGCCGGCACAGCGCGTCGATTAACCCGACGGCGGAGGCCATATCGGGCGCGATTACCGGGCCGATCATGTTGCCATGACCAAAGCGGCGACGCACCGCGAAACCGACGGTAATCCCCTGCCGTTCCAACACCAGCGCCTGCCCTGCGCTACTCGGCAATGTCTCCAGCAGCGGCTGGCGCCGCATGCCGCAAGCGGCGAAATCCAGCTCGGCCAGAGTTGGCAGATCCTGCGGCGATGCCGGGCGCAGGGTGACGTCCTCCGGCAAAGGCTCGGCTTCGCGGGCAGGCAACTCCCGACATTGATGCTGTGCCAGCCACCCCTGTTCGATAAACCCCAACTGTTGATACAACGGCTTGCCCTGTTCGGTAGCCACCAGGTGCAGTTGATGGTCAGTCAATGGCGCCATCAGCGTCTGCACCATTTCCCTGGCGATGCCTTGCCCGCGATGCCGTTCGTCGACAATCACCAACCCCAACGTGGCGCGATTCGCCCCCCACAACCAGCGCAGCGCGGTGCCGACCGTCTCTCCGTTGGCCACCGCGACCACTCCCATCCCCAATCCCCACGCCTGCTGCCAATCCTCCAGGCGGTGAGGCCAGCGCGCCTGTTGCGACAGCCCGAACGCCGCCGGCAGATCCCTTTCAATCATCGGGCGCAGGTGAATGCTTTGCTTTTCCTCGGGCACGTTTGCCTCCTGATTCGATAGGGATAATTTTACTGGATGGCGAAAACCGCCTCCCCGCAGAGTAGCAGATTCGGTTCTGCGTGGTGCATTGCTTATGGTCTGAATATGAACTAAATTTGACTCACACAAGACACGAGGACGCCAGTATGAAAGTTGAAACCATCAGCTATGTTAAGAAGCACGCCGCCGCGCTCGATTTGTCTGAGCCTATTTTGGTGACGCAAAATGGTACCCCTGCTTATGTGATCGAATCTTATGAACAACGCCAGCAAAGGGATGACGCCATTTCCTTGCTTAAATTGCTAACGCTGTCTGAAAAAGACAAAAAAGAAGGCAAAGTTTATTCCCGCGACCAATTGCTGGCTGATATAGATAAGTAATGCGCTCAAAAGGAGATGTCGCATGAGGGAACGGATTGATATTGAGTATACCGCAACGGCAAAGAGTACTTTGCTCGAGATTGTCCACCATTTGAAAGCCAATAATGTGCTGCCGTTACCGGTCGTTGAAAGCATCATTACCGGGTTCGAAACCAGGGTAAACCTCTTTCTAACCGGCTGTCAGATTTGCCCTGAACTCTTGAAAATTGGCTGCGATAAATACCGTGAATGTAATACGGTCAACGGCTATCGCGTTATTTATTCGCTCGAAGATTCACTTATCACCGTCCATGCCTTTCTTGCCCAAAAGCAGGATATTCAACAAACACTGTTTAACCGGCTGATTGCGTCGTAATCCCGCCAGCCAAGCGGACACGCCCCCCCCATTTTGCAACGATTAAACGCAATAACCCGTTTTGCGGGTGACGGCCAAAACTTGCACCCCCTGCGATAAGCCGTTAGGGTAAATTGTGATTCGCATCACAATTTTCGCCTGGGGGAGTCACGGTGTCTACGGCAAGCACCCTCTACAACGCCACGCGCCGTTTCTCCGTCGGTCTACATGACAACAAAGTAATCAACCTGTTTATCAGTGAATTGCGCACGATATCATGGAGATGAAATGCTGAAACCGAGCCCCAATCTGTTAATTTTCACCGATCTGGACGGTTCGCTGCTGGATCACCACAGCTACCGCTGGCACGCGGCGCAGCCCTGGCTGGAACGACTGGCGCGCACGAAGACGCCGCTGATTATCGCCACCAGTAAAACCGCCGCAGAAGTCGCCCCGCTGCAGCGGCAACTCGGGCTGAGCCACTGGCCGTTTATTGCGGAAAACGGCGCGCAGATTGTCTTCCCCGCGCAATGGCGCGATCGTCCCGACTATCCAACCAAGCACCTGGGTGCAGATTACCCCAGCCTTTGCGCCACGCTGCGGGAACTGCGCAGCCAGACGGGTTTTGCCTTTCAGGGCTTTGCCGATGTGGATGACGCAACCGTCGCGCAATGGACAGGTTTAACGCGCGATCAGGCGCATCTGGCGCGCCGGCGTGCCGGTTCTGAACCCTTGCGCTGGGCCGGTAACGATGAACAACTTGCCCAGTTTCGCACGCTCCTGGCGCAGCACGATCTCGAGTTGACCCAGGGCGGACGCTTTTATCACGTGATGAGCGCGGCCGTCAGCAAAGGCAACGCCGCCCGTTGGATAACCGCGGATTATCAGTTACCGCACGGTTCGCCCCTTACCACCCTCAGTCTGGGCGACGGCCCCAACGATATTTCCCTGCTGCAAGCCAGCGATCTGGCGGTGTTGATCCGGGGGCAGCAGGACAAACCTCTCGATTTACCGGGCGATTTCGCCGGCCGGCTGTACCGTACGCGCCTGCAAGGCCCCCAGGGCTGGTGCGAAGGATTGGATCATTTTCTGATTAACGGGAGATCTCACCATGAGTGATTTTTATCAAGATGGCATCATCACCAACTTTCACAATCTCGCACAGCGCGAATTGTCCGAACTGGAATACGAGTTGCAGGTATTTTCCGGTCGCAACACCATGGGGCTGATACTGCCTTCGCTCTATTCCGAACTGGAAGGCCCGGCGCTGGACAAGATCGTCGATGTTTTGGCGCAGGTGCCCTATCTGGAGGAGATCGTCATTGGCCTGGATCGCGCCGACCATGAGCAATTCCTGCATGCAAAAAGCTTTTTCTCCCGCCTGCCGCAGCGCCACCGCATTTTGTGGAACGACGGGCCGCGCCTGACGGCGATTGCCGACCAGCTCAGCGCCGAAGGGCTGGCGCCCAACGAACCGGGCAAAGGCCGCAACGTGTGGTTTTGCGTCGGCTACACTCTGGCTTCACGCCGTTCCAGCTGTGTGGCGCTGCACGACTGTGACATTGTCACTTACGATCGCCGCATGCTGGCACGCCTGCTGTATCCGGTGGCCAACCCGCATTTTCATTACGATTTCTGCAAGGGCTACTATGCCCGGGTAGCTAACGGCAAGCTGAATGGCCGGGTCGGCCGGTTACTGGTGTTTCCGCTGCTGAAATCGCTGCAGAAAGTGTACGGCAATTCGGATTTTCTCGACTATCTGCGCAGCTATCGCTACCCGCTCTCGGGCGAGTTCGCCATGCGGACCCACATTCTCAACAACCTGCGTATTCCCAGCGACTGGGGGCTGGAGATCGGCGTATTGTCGGAAGTCCACCGCAACACCGCCACTAATAGAATCTGCCAGGTGGATATCGCCGATAATTACGATCATAAGCACCAGGCAATGTCGGAAGAGGATCCGCACAGCGGCCTGCAGCGTATGGCGGGCGATATCACCAAAGCGCTGTACCGCAAACTGGCGATCCAGGGGGTGCCGATCACCAGCGATTCTTTTCGCGTACTGCGCGCCACCTACTACCGCACGGCGTTGGATATGATCGATGCCTTTGAGCACGATGCCAAAATGAACGGTCTGGATTTCGATCGCCACAGCGAAGAATCAGCGGTCGAACTGTTCTCTCGGGTGATTTCGCAGGCCGGGCAAGCCTTCAGCGAAAACCCCGGCGATAAACCCTTTGTGCCAAGCTGGAACCGCGTACAATCCGCCTTCCCGGATATTCTCCAGCGGCTGTATGACGCCGTAGAACAGGACAACCAACGCTAAATCCCTGAGCCCGCGCAACGCGGGTTTTACTTTTGCTCACTTATTTCGCCACCCACGCCTGATAACCGGTGTTATTATTATTCTGCTCAATAATGTCCTCTTAATTCAAAGTGGTACGACAAGTTGATGGAAGCGTGGAAACTCAATCTGATTTCGGTCTGGCTCGGCTGTTTTTTCACCGGGCTGGCGATGAGCCAGATCCTCCCTTTTCTGCCGCTGTATATTGAACAGCTCGGCGTCAGCGGCCACCAGTCGCTCAGCATCTGGTCAGGGTTGGTGTTTAGCGGCACCTTTTTGGTCTCTGCGCTGGTGTCGCCGCTGTGGGGCAGCCTGGCGGACCGCAAAGGCCGTAAGCTGATGCTGCTGCGCGCTTCGCTGGGGATGGCGATCGTCATTGTGCTGCAGGGCATGGTGACCCACGTTTACCAGCTGTTTGCACTGCGCGCGCTGATGGGCCTGACCTCCGGTTATATTCCCAACGCTATGGCGCTGGTGGCCTCGCAGGTGCCGCGTGATAAAAGCGGTTGGGCGCTGGGCACTTTATCTACCGGCCCGGTTTCCGGGGTGATCGTCGGCCCGCTGCTGGGGGGCCTGATGGCTGACCATCTGGGCCTGCGCGTGGTGTTTTTCGTTACCGCCGGGCTGATGTTCGTCAGCTTCCTCATTACCCTGTTCCTGATAAAAGAACGCCATATCGAAGTGAAAAAGGCCAACCGACTGAGCGGCAAGGCGGTATTCCAGTCGCTGCCTTATCCGACGCTGATTGTCACGCTGTTCATCAGTACGTTGATGATCCAGTTGGCTAATTCCTCCATCAGCCCGATCCTGACGCTGTTCATCAAGGATTTGTCCGGCGACAGCGGCAATATCGCCTTTATCAGCGGCATGATCGCTGCCGTTCCCGGTATTGCCGCGTTGGTTTCCGCGCCGCGTCTCGGCCGGCTTGGCGACCGTATCGGCACCGCTCGCATTCTGATGGCGGCGCTGGGGTTGACCACCCTACTGTTCGCCATCATGGCCTGGGTGCAAACGCCGCTGCAATTGGGGATCTTGCGCTTCCTGCTGGGCTTTGCCGACGGCGCCTTGATGCCCGCAGTGCAAACGCTGCTGCTGAAGTATTCCTCCGATCAGGTTACCGGCCGCATCTTCGGCTATAACCAATCGTTTATGTACCTCGGCAACGTGGTCGGCCCGCTGATTGGCTCCAGTATTTCCGCATTGATGGGCTTCCGCTGGGTGTTTGCGGTAACGGCGGTGCTGGTGCTGATCAATTGCCTGTTGCTGCGCAGCCAGTTTAGAAAGGTGGAAAGCGTACGCAAGTGAGCCGCAGTATGGTTCAGAACAGGGAAGTGCCGTAACGGCACTTCCTGATTAACGTTCCGGTTATTGCCTTAACGCTATTTGGACAGGCTAAACCCGCATCGCATCCAGTGCAGCGTTGCTGATTGTCAGTACAGACTTGATGCTTTGCTCAATCCTTTCGATAATCGCCTCCCTCGGGCCCGCGCGCCAGGCATCGCTTTTGTAGAATTCATCCTGGGCGCTTTCAAGATGTTCGACACTGTCAAAAGCCCGGATCAGAAAGTACGAATCTGCATCGTGCAAAGAGTTCCCAAAGCGGACAACGTCGATCCCCGCCTTACGATGCAGAGGGACGCTGGTTTCCGTCATGATCTTGTGAAAATCGCGGCCAGCCCCCTTCTTGAGGATGTAGGTGAGTATCTCTAGGGTTTTGTTTTCCATCCATGATCCCTCATAAGCCAACAGCAAAATTCCCTAACGGGCCATGATTGTAATTCAGTCGCGCAACCAGGGCGTGAAAGTGATGCCGATCAGCAACCCTTCCGGGCTGAGCAAGCGGGTGACGCTCTGGCCCCAGGGTTCTTCGCGGTTGGCGACCAGCAGGCGGTAACCCTTGTCGATCAACCCTTGGGTGGCCAACGCCATATCGGCGACGTCAAACTCCATCCATGCCTGCGGCACCGGCAGATCGGCCGGCCATTGTTCGCTGCCGAAGCAAGATTGCGCCGCCTGCGCCAACGGCCACAAGGCAAAGTGCTTCACCCCTTCCAGCGAGCCATGCTCGGCCAGCAGATAATCGGCATTGCCGGGCATCGGCTTGAGCGGCAGCCCCAGCGCGTCGACATAAAACGCCTTGCTGTGCTCCGTTTGCTGCGTAATCGGCCCAAATCCGGCGATAAACAATACGCCAAGTCCTGCGAACTGTTGTTCCATGTTCTCTCCTGTGGGGATTAACGCCCCTGGCGCATCTGCATCGGGGCAAATCCATAAGCCGCTTTGAAGCGGTTGCTGAAATGGCTGGCGGAACTGAAGCCGCATTCCAGCGCAATCTGCGTCAGCGGCAGCAAGCTGTGGCACAGCAATTTTTCCGCCTGTTGCAGCCGCGCGCGCATCACAAACTGGTGGGGCGCCAGGCCGGTGTCATGTTTGAACATGCGGGCAAAGTGGAACTCACTCAGCCCGGCCTGCGCCGCCAGGTCCGCCAGCAACAGCGGCTTGTCGAGGTGCTGCTCGATATACTCTTTTACCCGCCTGGCCACCGCCGGCGCCAGGCCGCCGCGCACCGTCGGCAAGGCCCATTGCAGTTGACTGTAGCGCTGAACCAGATGCGACATCAGCAGGGTTGTAGCACTGCTGAGCGCCAAGTGATTGGCGCGCTCCTGCCAGTTGCAGTTAAGCAAAAACTGGCGGTACAACAGCGTAATTTGCGGATCCTCGGCAAAAGCGCACGGTTCGAGAGCGATCGCCGCCGGGCTGCGATCCCAGGTTTGCTCCACCACTTGCCGCAGATGCCGGTCGGTGCAGTAAAGGTGCACGAACGATAAATCGCTGCGCACGTCCCAGGTGGATTCATACTGGCGAGGCATAATGCAGAAACGGTCCGGCCCGCCGCCGTTCTTCCAGCCGCCGGGCACTTTTTGATAGCACTCGTAACCATCGGCGACATAGAGGCTCAGGGTATGGTGATCGGCGCTTTCCTGGGTAATGCGATCGTCACGGTTGGACCAGGCGGCCAGCTCCACGCCGGAACCCAGCAGCACGCTGCCGTGCAACCGCGCTTTATGTTCCCGCAGTGTTTCAAACGCCTTGTATCTGGACATCGCCGGCCCCGCTTCGCTGAAGTGTTTTCAGTGTAAAGAGTGACGCCACACCGCACCAGTCCACGACCCGCGCTTTTGCTAAAAAAAGCGCAAGAATATGCAATTGTGCGCAAAGCGCTGAAAGCGCGACAGCGAGCAACGGCGGATACTGCGGCAATCTATTTTGCCGGAGTCGATTATGAACGTGCTGTTGTACCTTGCCGTGGTGCTGATTTGGGGCACCACCTGGATTGCGATTACCCTGCAACAGGCAGGACCGGTAGCCATTCCGGTGTCGATCAGTTACCGCTTCGTGCTTTCCGCCGCGGTGATGTTGCTGGTTCTGCTGCTGGCGCGCCGCCTGCGCCGCATTGCGCTGCGTGATCACCTGTTTTGCATCCTGCAAGGCTGCTGCGTGTTCGGCTTTAACTTCTTCTGTTTCTACCATGCGGCGGCTTATATCAGCAGCGGGTTGGAATCGGTGATTTTCTCGATGGCGGTGCTGTTCAATGCCGTCAACGGCATGATCTTCTTCCGTCAACGCCCCAGCCCAAACTTGCTGCCTGCGGCGGTACTGGGCCTGACCGGGATCGTCGCCCTGTTCTGGCAGGATCTGGTCGCCACGCAAATGGCACCGGAACTGTTGCAAGGCATCGGATTGAGTGCGCTCGGCACCTACGGTTTTTCACTCGGTAATATGATCAGTTCACGCCACCAGCGGCGTGGGCTGGACATTCTTTCCACCAATACTTATGCAATGAGTTATGGCGCCATCCTGATGGCACTGATCGCCCTGGCCCAGGGTGCATCCTTCCAGATTGAGTTCAGTACCCGTTATATCGGCTCATTGCTGTATCTGGCGATTTTTGGCTCGGTGATTGCCTTTGCCGCTTACTTCAGCCTGCTTGGCCGCATCGGCGCAAGCGCTGCGGCCTACAGCACCCTGCTGTTCCCGTTGGTGGCGCTGAGCATCTCGACACTCTATGAAGGTTACCAGTGGCACCTCAACGCGGTGATCGGCCTGTGCCTGATCCTGTTGGGGAACCTGGTGATGTTCGCCAAACCCGGCATGTACGCCGCGTTATGGCGGCGGGCGGCGTAAGGAAAAACTGCAATACAGCGACGAATCTTACAAGCGCTCCTCATCGAATTTACCGGGCTGTGGCATGTACCGCAGCGTAGAGAATCAACCCGGTTTAATGAGGCCTTAATAGGCTGGGGGGGTTCATTGGTTACCGACAAAATGGTCGTGCTGCAACCGACAGGCCCTGTCGTCTGCATCAGTCGCCAAACAGAGATCAACGTCTGCGGCGAACCCGCGTTCAATCAACTCCCGCGCTGAGCTGCACTGGCGCAATGCGGTCGCAGGCAACGCATGGAAGCTTGCTGCCGCCGCCAGTGCTTCCGGCGACGGGTTTCTTTCCGGCAGTTGGGCGATGACCCCACCAGCAACCAGCCAGTCCTCAAGTGCCGGTCGCAGGCTGCCGTCCGGCCATTTTTCACCGCTGGGGACCACCAATATGCTTCGATACGCCGCACAGGCAATGGTTGTCGCTTTAAGGTTGCGCAGGCAAGCGCAGAATACAGCAGCCCCTGAGTCTCGAGCCTTAAAAGCCAACGAGGAGCCATTGGGGGACGGGAGTACCAGCTTGGTATGCGCAGGGATATTGACCAGCGAGAGTGGCGAAAGAGAATACCCTGCGCCATCAAAACGCCGGGTGTTGCTAGCCGTTACCGCGCCTAACTTGCTTGCGTAATCCTTGGCCGAGTCATCTTTCCATGCATAGGGATAGACGCTGGCTCCCCGTTTGGTTGCCACGCTGACACAGGTTGAAAACGACATCACATCGACAATGATGACGCAATCAACGTCGCCCGCCATATGCTCGATGGCGTTTGCTCCCCACTCAAGACGAATATCGAATGGAAGTTGCGAAAAATAACCCATCTACGGCTCCATAACGAAAAAGATTTCGTGGCGCTGAGTATCTCGACAATTTATGAAGGCTACCAGTGGCACCTCAACGCAGTGATCGGCCTGTGCCTGATCCTGTTGATGAATCTGGTGATGTTCGCCAAAACCGGTATGTTCGCGACGCTATGGCGGCGGGCGGCGTAAGGAGAAACTGCAATAACAGCGGTCGATTGGCATGCCTCCTTACCATCTGGGGGTATTCTATCAACTTGTACACTCTAGGCCGGGAACGGGCGCGGTACCCATTCCCGGTCACAATGTCTGGTAATCAGTGAGTGATTACCACGCCTAAATGTGCAGCCAGCCATTAATCAGCGTGCAACTCTGTCCACCAATCCATGGCTCATCGTGAATGAAACGAACGCTAACCCGGCCTTCTCGCTGGAGTTGGGTTCCTTGTCGAACCTGATACCCCTGTGCCGTCGAGCCACCGTCGGGGAAGTTATTGGCCTTCAACAGATGGGCCAGGCACGCATTAGCGCTGCCAGTCACGGGATCCTCAACCAACTGCCCCCCTTCAACCAGAAACGCTCTCATTTCGTAATCAGCTGGATCACCAGATGAATAGGCACCATAAATCACCACGCCATCAACGTGACAGGCAATTTGCAGCTTTTTAATCATGGCATGATCCGGCGTCACCCTCAGGCAGGATTGAGCGTTTGGCATACGTACCATAAGCCAGCGAATACCCATGTCGGCAATCACCGGCATCGTATCTGTTTCAATAACCGCCTGCTGAAAAGCGGCCTTTAGCAGGTCCCTTTCTCCAACCGCCGGCGTTCGAAACGTTACCGCTGGCGCGGCAAACGCCAGGGTTCCGTCAGGTAAGATATTGACCGCAACCAGACCAACCCCGCATTCTTGCATAACTACTCCCGGCTGTTTAGTCACCAGCCCCGCCTCCAATAATGCATGGGCCGTACCCAAGGTCGGATGTCCGGCAAAGGGCAACTCTTTTTCGGGGGTAAAAATACGCACCTGATAATCTGCAACCGGTTTGGTCGGTTTGAAAACAAACGTCGTTTCTGAAAGGTTGGTCCAGCGAGCCAATGAAAGCATCTGCATTTCATTCAACCCCTCAGCCTCCAGGATCACCGCCAAGGGATTTCCCTGCAATGGCGAGGTGGTAAATACATCCACCTGCTTGTAAGCGCGTGGTATCACATCATCTCTTCGGAGCATTGACCATAATCCGCTATATACAAGGCTTGATGATAGCTCTGTTAAATGGCTTACATCAATTTATCAATCTGCCACTATTTGAAGGGTCCACATAGCAGCCGCTGCTGTTCCTTCCCCACTAACCCTTGACGAAAGGCTCGTTGGCCATGGCGAGATTAAACGGTGTCATCACGCAGGCCCTTGAGAAGCGCTGAGTGACGATACTGCCGGGAAGAAACCGTGGTATTGCAGGATTGTCTGGAAGGCGCTGCGTGCATTCCGCCGCTGATGTCCACCACGCTAAGGTGCAGGGTCTGCCTCACATATTTAAATATCCAACAGATGAATCATCGGTTCCATCTGTTGATGCAGGATCCTGATGATAAATATATCGTGGTCACGAATACGGTAAAAAATGGCATGCTGCTGATGATCAAATCGACGTATGCCGGGTTTTATCTCCGCATATTCACGCCCCATGCCAGGAGCCATAATCAGAGTTTGCAGGCAGTTTTCCATATCATCAGTGTAACGATCAGCCTGCTTTGCACCGAAGTTCACCAAGGTATATTCGTAGATCCCGGCGAAATCATCGGCAGCCAGGTTCGAAAGCTTATACATTGTGCTCACGTTTCTTTTTAGCCGCGATCTCGCGCAAACTTAACGCGCTTTCCCCACTACGCTCACCATTTTCAAGAGCAAGACGTAACGTTTCAATGTGATATTCTTTTTGCTCAAGCAAACGTAATGCAGATCGCATCACTTCACTGGTTGAGCCATAACGGCCGCTCTCAACGAGTCGACTGACAAATGCATCCAGTTGTTCGCCAATGGTTACGCTGGTTGTTCTAGGCATAACTCCTCCTGTGTGAATTATTAACACAAATTATCACCCCGCAAAGCCAAACGTCAACGCCGGCAACTTTGCTATCATCATAGACACAAAAGATGTTTCCACCCGGCCACAAAAGCGACAGTAAGGAAACTAAGGAAACTGATGATCACCCTTTTCCCCTCTACCCCGTTGCGCGCATTACGGCGCATTGCCCTGACAGGAGCCGTTATGAGCCTATTGTTGTGCAGCAATACCTTCGCCAGTTCGTTGCCGTTGCTCGCCCCCTCCGCGCTGAAAGGGCACTGGCAGTTGACCGACACCGAAGGCAAGATCGCCGCCTGTGACGTTGAACTGAGCGATGAACGGATCGAAAGCACCAACGCCTACCGTTTCACCGCCTCATCGCAGTGCCTGCAACCGCTGGCGCTCACCGAGCTGCCGGTAGCCTGGCGTCCGACCCCGGACGGCATGACGTTGACCAACGCCGACGGCAGCAGGGTGGCGTTTCTGGCGCTCACCGCCCCCAAACGCTACGAAGTCATGAACCACGGCGGTAAACCCCGTTTTGTACTGACGCCGCGCTGACTAAGCGACCAGCAGCCCGAGCAGCGCACCGCCCGCCAGTATCCACAGCGGGTGAATGCGTTTGTTCATGCTCAGTAACGTGGCCAGCGCGATAATCGCCGCCAACGGCCAACTCGGCGCAGAGGCTTCGGCAATCAAAACCCCGCTGGCCGCCACCAATCCGACGGTAACCGGCACCAGACCGGTCTGCACGATACGCCGCCAGGGTTTGTCCTTGAAGCGCCGCCAGGCGCCCATCACCAGTAAAGTGACGATCGATGACGGGCCGAACTTGGCGATGGAGGAAACCAGCAGCCCCGCCCAGCCGGCCACGTGCCAGCCAATCAGCGGCACGATCATCATATTCGGCCCCGGCGCGGCTTGCGCCATGGCGAACAGCGCGCTGAACTCCTGTGCGCTCATCCATTGATGAATCTCCACCACCTGGCGCTGCATTTCCGGCAGGATGGTCATGCCGCCGCCGAACGCCAACAGCGAAAGCTCGGTGAAAATAATCGCCAGCGAGATCAATACGCCCATCATGAGGGCTTCCTCCACCACAGCAACAAAATGCTCAGCGGCGCCAGCACCAGCATGGTCGGCAACAGCGGCAGGCGCAGCCAGGCGATGGCGATCAGGCACAGCGCGACAATCCCCAGCGCCAGCCATTTACCGCGCAGCGGCAACAGCATTTTTATCCCGGTGGACAGCAGCAAACCGGCCGCCGCAGCCGCCAACCCGGCAAACACGTGCTGCACATGCGCATCATTCTGGAAGCGGGCATAAACCATCCCCAGCCCGACCACAATCGCGGTCGGCGCGCTGATCAACCCCAACAGCGCGCAGCAAGCACCGCTCAGGCCGCGAAACTCCATCCCCACCGCGACCGAAAGGTTGATCACGTTGCCACCCGGCAGAAACTGGCACAGCCCGAGCAGCTCGGTAAACTGTTCGTCGCTCAGCCAGCGCCGATCCTCCACCAGCATATTGCGCGCCAGCGGCAGCACGCCGCCAAACCCCATCAACCCCAGCATCAGAAAGCCCCAAAACAGCTCCCCATTGCCCGGCGACGCCGCAAGCCGGGTGTTTTTTACCGCATCCGATTCAGACATTGTTCGTTCCACATCGCTTATTTTTGATGCCTGGTATGATGCGCGCCGCCATGTCATGATGTCTAATGCATTTCAGAATCAACAAGGATACCTTTTAGGTATGGCTATGATCGAACTTCGCCGCTTGCGGGCGTTCGTTGCGGTAGTTGAAGAAGGCAATATTACCCGCGCCGCAGAACGGCTGTTTATTCAACAGCCGCCGTTGACCCGCCTGCTGCAAGGGCTGGAAGATGAGCTGGGGGTAACACTGTTGCAGCGTCTGCCGCGTGGCGTGCGCGCCACCGAAGCGGGCAACGTGCTGTTTAATGAGGCGCGTGCGCTGTTGGCCCGCGCCGAGCTGTTGACCGAAGCGGTGCATCGCGCAGCACGCGGTGAACAGGGGCATATCGCCATCGGCTTCACCAGTTCCGCCGCGCTGCACCCGTTCGTGCCTAACCTGTTGCGCCGCTATCGCGATATCCTGCCGGGCATCACCACCCAATTGGAAGAAGCCGGCAGCGGCGAACTGCTGGATGCGCTGGTGGATGAACGGCTCGACGTGGCTTTTGTGCGCTCGCCGGCCAGCGGCATTCCAGGCCTGACCATTGAGCCGGTGCTGCGCGAACCCATGCTGGTCGCCCTGCCGGTCGGCCACCCGCGGGCAGTCGACGGCGCTCAGCCGTTGCCGTTGGCGTCGTTGGCGAACGAAGCTTTTATTCTCTACCGCCGCCCTGCGGGCCAGGGCTTGTACGATGCCATTTTAGCCGCCTGCCACCGCGCCGGGTTCAGCCCCCGCGTCATCCAAGAGGCCCCGCGCCTGCCCGCGACGCTTAGCCTGGTGGGGGCCGGTCTGGGGTTGTCGATCGTACCGGCCTCGATGCGGCGGTTGGGCGGCGACGGCATCGTCTACCGGGCAATCAGCGACGAAGCCCAGCTCAGTGCACCGCTGTACCTGGCGCTGCGCAGCAACCGTTCGTCCGCCCTCATCCAGCGCTTTCGCGCGCTGGTGACGGAGGCGGTCAGCGCACAGCATTCCGGTTAATCCTGCTGGTCGGTGATACGCGTCAGGTGGATCACCAGATACAGCAGTTCATCGTTCGACATCTCCATCTCCAGCAGATTCTTCACATAGTCGCGGATCAGCAGCGCACCGCGATAAGCATTCGGGTACTCCCTGGTCACTTGGGCAAAGATGAAGTCGTCTTTCGACGCCATCTGTTGCCCTTCGACCATCCGCTGAATAAAAAACTGCATATGCACCAGAAAACGCGCGTAATTGAGCGAATCCGTATCGATATTGATGCGAAAGTGGTACTTGATGATATTGAAAATGTCTTTCAGCATCTTCACCGACAGCAGGGTATGTTCCATGTTCTGCACGTCGGTCTGGCCGTTGACCAGATGGAACGCGATATTCCCCGCCTCTTCTTCCGGCAGAGCGATGTTAAGCCGCTGATTGATTTGCCCCAGCGCCTGCATCGCCACTGCGAACTCCTGCGGATAAAAGCGCTTCACCTCGAACAACAGCCGGTTTTGGATCGCAATGCCTTTGTGATAGCGCTCAATGGCAAAGCTGATGTGGTCCGCCAGGGTGAAGAAAATCTGCTCGTTAATGCGGCCATTGAGCTGCCTGTTGGCCTCAGCGAGGATCATCTGCACAATCTCCAGGTGCTCCTCCGGCGTGTTTTCCATCAGCCGCAGGTAATCACGGCCCTTTTGGCTATTCTGCACCACATACACTTTCTCAATAGTGGCCGGGTCGAGAACGTCACCCACTTTGCTGTTAAAGCCAATACCCTTGCCCATGACGATAGCTTCGTTGTTATCGCTGTCTGTTGATAGCACCAGGCTATTATTGAGTACCTTAATGACTTTCATCGTCGCGGCCATCACCCTTTATTTTTATTAGCGTTGCCGGCCATGAGTGGCAATCAGCCGTTGATACCAGTCAAAACTGCGCTTTTTGATGCGGCGCAGATCTTTCAGATCCTGCTCACCCCGGTTTACATAGATAAACCCGTAACGCTTGGCGTAGCCCTGATGGGTGCTGACCACGTCTATCGCCGCCCACGGGCAATACCCCATTAGTTCAACGCCGTCGTTGATCGCCAATTGCATCTGTTCGACGTGCTGGCGCATAAACTCAATGCGGTAGTCATCGTTAATTGTACCATCGGCCTGTAACTCATCCGGGGCGCCTATGCCGTTTTCGGTAATTAATATCGGCAAGTGGTAGCGTTCGTAGGTTTTGCGCAGCGTCAGGCGCAGCCCGACCGGGTCGATCACCCAACCGTAACGGGTTTTGCCAACGAACGGGTTTTCCGCCGCGCGGTACACGCCCGGTTCCCCCAGCATGATTTGCTGATCGCCGGCGCGGGCACTGATGTCCGAAGCATCGCCCCGGCTGGCGGCGATGGTGGCGGTGGAATAGTAGTTTATCGCCACGTAATCCGGTTTGCCCTGCAGCAACAGCGCCGCATCGCCCGGTTCCATTTGCGGCGCCAGCCCGCGATCCTGCAAATATCGCCAGGCCAGCGCGTTATAGCGCCCATGCACCGCCACGTCCAAGAAACTCCAGCAGCGCAGCGTTTCCCAGTTGTGCGCGGCGATGGCGTCCAGCGGATGGCAGGTTTCCTGATACATCGAGGTGGTGTTAATCGCCGGGCCGATTTTGCCGGAGGGGCAGCGTTGGTGGCACAACGCCATCACCCTGGCCTGCGCCACCAGCATGTGGTGGCTTTGCTGATACAGTACCTGTTTGGACGGCAACTCTCCGCCCTTCGGCATGCCAATCGCGCCCGGATGCAGGATCATCGTGTTCTGTTCATTGATGGTCAGCCAATATTTTACCCGATCGCCAAAGGCGTCAAACAGCACCGCCGCATATTCGACAAACGCATCGATAGTGGCGCGATTCGACCAGCCGCCCTGCTGTTCGAGCACGTAAGGCAAATCGAAGTGATAAAGCGTCACCACAGGTTCAATGCCGTGACGCTGCAGTTCATCGATCAGTTGCCGATAGAACGCCAGCCCGGCGGCGTTAACCTCACCGGTGCCGTTGGGCAGCACCCGCGTCCAGGCGACGGAGAAGCGGTAGGCCTTCAGCCCCAGCTCGGCGAACAGTTTCACGTCTTCGCGGAAACGGTGATAGTGATCGCTGGCCACCTTAAAATCGGCGGTTTCTTCAGGATGATCGAGCATATCTACAATCGACGGGCTTTTACCGTCTTCATCCCAGGCTCCCTCCACCTGATAGGCGGAGGTAGAAGCCCCCCACAGAAAATCTGCGGGGAAATCGTCCAGACGTTGATAAATCATGCCGGCTCCTTGGGGGTATTGAGGGTGATGATCGTCTCGCCAAAGCCCACGCTGCCCGGCTGACGGCAGCTCAACTGCGGGAAGGCTTCGCTGTTGATCACCAATACCGGCGTAGTAAGGTCGTAACCCAATGCGGTTATCGCCGCAATATCAAAACGCACCAGTTCATCTCCCACCTTGACCCGATCGCCAATCTGCAATTCGGAAGCAAAATGCCGGCCGGCCAGATTGACGGTATCTATGCCGATGTGCACCAGCAGTTCGACGCCGTTGTCGCCCTTGATGCCCACCGCGTGCATCGACGGCAAAAAGGTCATCACCTCACCGTCCAGCGGCGCACGCAGTACCCCTTCCTGCGGCTTTATCGCTACGCCCTGTCCCAATAACCCCTGCGAGAACACGTCGTCGTTAACCTGCTCCAGCGCCACCAGTTGGCCGGCCAGCGGGCTGAAAATCTGCTGCTCATCGCCGCTGATGGGAGCCACCGCCGGTGCGGTCTCCTGCTCTTGCTCCTCAACAGGATCGTCAAAGCCGAGGATCCAGGTCAGCGCGAAGGTCACCACGATGGCAATGGCGCAGGTGATCAGCGCATGGACGATATTCATCGGGTTTTCGCCGATAAATGCCGGCAATGCCGCCAATCCCGGCGAGACAAAGGCATAGCGCACCAGCCCGCTCAGCCCGGCATAGATACCGGCGCAGCCGCCGCCGATCATCGCCGCAATCAGCGGTTTGCGCAGCTTCAGGGTCACGCCATACAGCGAAGGTTCGGTGATCCCCAGCAGCGCAGTGAACCCGGCGGAAGACGCCAGCTGGCGCAGATTTTTGTTTTTGGTGCGGAAAGCCACGCACAGCGTCGCCGCGCCCTGCGCGATATTGGACGCCAGCATGCCCGGCCCGTTAATCATTTCGAAACCGTTTTTGCTCAACTGGCCGGTAGCGATAGGTGTCATCGCCCAGGCGGTGCCGGTGATCACCAGGAAGGGTTGCAGCCCGCCCATCAGCATCGGGATCAGCCAACTGGCCTTGCCGTCGACGATGGCCGCGCCTGCGGCGACCAGGTCGTTAAGGAAAATACCGAACGGCCCGACCACCACCAACGCCAGCGGCGCCGTAACCAACAGGATAATCATAGGTTTGGTGAAAAACTTGATCATCGTCGGCGACACTTTCTCCGCAAATCGCTCGATATAGGACATCAGCCACACGGTGAATATAATCGGCAGCACCGAACCGGCGTAATCCGCCAGCCGTACCGGAATGCCGATAAAATCAATCGCGGTGCCCGCCGCCAGCATCTGCGCCAAATTGGGGTGCAGCAAGGCGCCGGCGATGGTCATCGCCAGTATCGGGTTGCATTCAAACTTGATCGAAGCGCCGTAGGCCAGTAATACCGGCAGGAAGAAAAACGCCGCATCGGCGATGGTGTCCAGCAGACGATACGTCGGGCTGGCGGCGTCTATCACACCGGTCAGTTTGAGGATCGCCAGCAGCGCCTTGATCATCCCCGCCCCGGTGATCGCCGGGATCACCGGCGTGAACGTGGTGGAGATGACGCTGATGATCTGCGAAAACACCCCGCCCCTGGCCTGCGGTTTCTTTTCGCCCTGTCGGCCACTGAGATCGCCAATCTCTTTTTGCAACGTGCGGAAGGTTTGCTGCACGTTATTGCCGACCACGATCTGAAACTGGCCGCCGCGCTCCACCACGCTTATCACCCCCGGCAAGGCCTCAATGGCTTTCGCCTGCACCTTGCTGTCATCGTTAAACTCCATGCGCAGACGCGTGGCGCAGTGCGTCAGTTTGCTGACGTTAGCTTTACCGCCTACCCGCGCCAATATTTCCAGGCCCAACTGTTTGTAATCCATCGATTTTCCCCGGTAAAAAAGCAAAAAAAAAGACCAAAATGAAAATGCGCCTCATCATGATGAGAGGTGCATTCCTATTTTGGTCTTGCCTGCCTGAGCAGTAACACGCCTTAATAAAAATGTCTGGCGACCACGAAGATCGCGACGGAAGTATCGCCATAGTTGCGATTTTTCGGCAACTGCCTTCGTCAAACTTTGCGAGCGACATCACTCTTCGCCGAAAATGCACTGCAATGTCGCCCGTTGCCCCCTGCCATGCGCTTTTTTAGCGCAGGCCGTCACGGATGAACGGCGAAGGGGAATAACTCCCCCTCGCCGATCGTTACTGTTTGCGTTGTTCCGCGACCTGTTTCGCTGTGACCTTGCCTTGTTTTTCGCCAAACTGGCCGACCACATAGTTGGCCACCGCCGCCACTTCTTCATCCGAATATTGGGCACCGAAGTCCGGCATCACCTCATGCTGTTCCCCGATGCTGATGCGGGTGCCTTTGAGGATCGCCTGCACCACGCTGCGGCCCTGCGGATCGTTCACCGCCGTGCTGCCGACCAACGAAGCGTATTTACTCTGGCGGCCCACGCCGTTCCACTGGTGGCAACCGCTGCAATCACCGGCAAACAGCCTGCGGCCCAACGAATCCTCTTGCCCGCCCGGCAGCACCGCGCTGGAGGACAACGCGCCCTTCGGCTGCAGGTTCACCGCACTGGCACTGTCGCCGGCGATAGGTTCTATGTTGCGCAGGTATTTCACCAACGCCTGATTATCCTCCGGCGTCAGATACTGCAGGCTGTTTTCCACCGCCTCCGCCATCGGGCCGGCGGCACTGCTGCGTCCCTCCGCGTGGCCGGTCGCCAGATATTGCGACAGTTGCTGCTCGCTCCAGCCGCCGATGCCGGTCTGCGCATCCGGGGTGATGTTGGCGGCAAACCAGCCCTGGACCACCTCTCCGCTGAGGTTCTTGCTCTGATTAATGCCAAAGGCCAGATTGCGCGGCGTGTGGCATTCACTGCAGTGCCCCAGCGCGGTCGCCAGGTAGGCACCGCGGTTCCACTGTTCATCCTGGTTGAGATTCGGTTCGAAGCGTTTTTCATGGAAGAACGCCAGATTCCAGAACTTCATGCCCCAGCGCTGGTTGAACGGGAATGGCAGATCGTTTTGCGGGTTGGCCTGTTTCACCGGCGGCAGACTGAACAGATAAGCCTTGATCGCCAGCACGTCGTCACGGCTCAACGCGGTGTAAGAGGTGTAAGGCATCGCCGGATACAGGTTACCCTGCGGACCGACGCCCTCACGCACCGCACGCACAAACTGGTCGTCGCTCCAGTCGCCGATACCGGTTTCTTTATCCGCGGTAATATTGGTGCCGTAAATCGTACCGAACGGCAGTTTAAACGCGAAACCACCGGCGAAAGGTTTGCCACCCGGCGCGGTGTGGCAAGCCACGCAGTCGGCGGCGCGCGCCAGATATTCACCGCGCGCCAGTTTGTCGGTAATGCCGGCCGGCGCACCGGCGATAGGCGCGGCAGGCTCCGGCCCAACCGGCCGCAGCAGGGTATACAGCGCATAGCCGCCGACTATCACCACTACCGCGACAATCAGCCATAACAGCCATCTCAGGGCGTTGCTCATGAGTTTCTCCCTTAATCCAGCGCCTTGGCGGCCTGGTGGATGGCGGCGCGAATGCGCACGTAAGTAGCGCAGCGGCAAACGTTGCCGCCCATCGCCGCGTCAATATCCGCATCGCTCGGGTTTTTGCTCTGGGCCAGCAGCGCGCTGGCACTCATGATCTGGCCGGACTGGCAGTAGCCGCACTGCACCACGTCCAGATTGACCCAAGCCTCCTGCACCGCTTTCCCGGCCGGCGTTTCGCCGATGGCCTCGATGGTGGTGATTTTCTTGCCGACCGCCGCCGAAACCGGCGTCATGCAGGAGCGTACCGGCACGCCGTCCAGATGAACGGTACAGGCGCCGCACATGGCGATGCCGCAGCCAAACTTGGTGCCGGTCAGCCCAGCTTCATCGCGCAGAAACCACAGCAGCGGCATATGGGTATCGCCCTCAAACGTCAGCGGTTGGTCGTTAACGGTTAAAGTAATCATGATGTTCTCCTTGATTAGACGCTGGCGTCGCTGTTGGGACGGTGTAAGGGCAGGCTAAGCGAGGTGCGGGGCCGCCCGAGCAGCGCCAACGCATTGCCGACCGCCGGGCCGATGGTCGGCACGCCCAGTTCGCCCACGCCGGTAGGCTTCTCGGTTGAAGGCACGATAATCACCTCAATTTCCGGCATTTCGTCAATGCGCAACGGGCGGAAATTGTTGAAGTTGGATTGTTCGACCAGGCCGTCTTTTAAAGTGATGTTGCCGTACAGCGCGATGCTCAGGCCGTAACCGATACCGCCCTCAATCTGCGCGCGGATCACGTCAGGATTCACCGCCACGCCGCAATCCACCGCGCACCACACCTTGTGCACGCGCGGAATTCCGCCTTCGCCGATAGACACCTCGGCAATCTGCGCCACCCGGGTGTCAAACGCCTTGGCGACACCGACGCCGCGCGCCCGGCCATCCACCACCTTCGCGCCCTGCCAGTTGGCGGCTTTCGCCACCGCTCGCAACACCCCGGCTTCGCGCGGTGCGTCTCCCATCAGCGCCAGCCGCCCTTCCACCGGATCCTGCCCGGTTGCCTGCAGCAACTGATCGATAAAGCTTTCCACCGCATGGCCGGTATGGGTGCTGGCGACCGATCTCAGCGAGGAAGTCGGCACCTTGCCCGGCACGATATGGGCATCGCAACGGAAACTTTCGAAGGTATAAGGCAGCTCGCTGGCGCCTTCGATCATCATCTGATCGACGCCGTTGACCACCAGCGCCGTCATGGCGCTGTTGAGCGTCCAGGAGTGGCCGACGACGGTGTCGGTCCAGCCCACCACCTTGCCGCCCCGGATCGCCCCGCGCAGCCGGTGCAAGATCATCGGACGATACCAACCGTTGCGGATGTCGTCCTCGCGCGTCCACACCACCTTCACCCCGTGGCCGGGCCCGATAGCCTTGGCGGCAGCGGCCATATCCGCCGCCAGATCCGGCCCCAGCGTCGGGTTGCCCAGATCGATGCGTCGGCCGAAACTGCCCCCCGCCAGAATGGTTTCGATTTGCACTTTTTCCGGCGGCAGTTGGAACAGATCGCACAGCTGCTTATGGTCGAGAGTTTGGATCTGGCAGCCGTAACGCGCCTTGACGCTTTCGCCGTCCCAGAACAGATAACCGTCGAGCGGCTCCATCGGCGCATGGGCCACGTAGGGGAAGGTATATTCCGCTTCGATCACCTTGTCGGCCTTGTCGAAAACCTCGTCCGACTTGCCGCGGCTGGTCGCCACCACGCCGGTTTTTTGCGCCACCTGGCGGAATTCGGCAAAAATTTGCTCGCTATTGCGCCTTTCGGCCTGGGAATCGTCCCACTCTACCTGCAATTTTTCGCGGCCCTGGATTGCCGCCCAGGTATTTTTGGCGTAGACCGCTACGCCGGTGTCGGTTTGCTTCACATCCACCACCCCGGGCACCTGCAGCGCCCGGCTGGCGTCAAACGACGCCACTTTGCCGCCAAAGCGCGGCGATTTTTTCACGGTGACGGTCAACATGTCCGGCTCATGAATGTCCTGCGTGAACTGCGCGCTGCCGTTGATCTTCGCCAGCGAATCCACGCGGTGCAGGCCGCTCACTTTGCCGATCAAGGTAAAATTGGCCGGGTCCTTCAGCGTCAACCCTGCGGGATCCGGCGGCGGCAGTTTAGCGGCCAATGCGGCGAACTCGCCGAAGCCCGCTTCGCGGCCGCTGGCGGCGTGACTGATTTTGCCTGCCTGTACGGTGATCTCCTGCGCTGAGGTTTTCCAGCTCTGAGCGGCGGCCTGAACCAGCAGCGCCCGCGCCATGGCGCCCATGCGCCGCATTTGGTCATAGGCGTTGGCCACCGAACTGGAACCGCCGGTGCCCTGGAAACCGAATGACAGGTTTTTGTAGACGCTGGTGTCCACCGGGGCGGCGACTACGCGCACCTGCGCCCAGTCTGCGTCCAGTTCCTCTGCGACCAGCGTCGCCATGCCGGTATAGACGCCCTGGCCCACTTCGGTGTGTTTGCTGATGACGGTGACGATGCCGTCTTCGCCGATCTGTACGAAGGCGTTGGCTTCAAAAGCGTTGCTTTCTGGCGCCGCGGCGGGAGTAGTGCGAGCCAGTGCGCCGGTAGAAGGTAGATAGGCGCCAATCACCAGCGCGCCGGCGCCGACGATAAACCGCCGCCGCGTAAGCGGGACTTCGGGTATTTTCATTGATCATCGCTCCAAAATGCCGCATGACATCACCATCGCGGCGCTTTCATATTGTTATCACGGCCTCTTTTTTAACCTGGGCGCAACAAACTTATACTAGTCGAATTATTTTGCTGTTGTGCAACTGAGCACATTTTGCCCCACCCCGGCTCAGGTTTTGCACCAAATCGCGCCAATGTTCCCCCTCAATGCCGCTCTCGGACGCTCGCAGGCTGGTACGGAAATTGCTTCTCCTTTGTTATGGCGACAAAGGAGAAGAACATGAAAGCAATTATCATAGGCGGCGGTATCGGTGGGCTGTGCGCCGCCATCGCATTGAAGCGCTGCGGGATCGAGGCCGAGGTTTTTGAAGCGGTTAAAGAGATCAAACCGGTTGGCGCGGCGATTTCCATCTGGCCGAACGGCGTTAAGTGCCTCAACTATTTGGGGATGAAAGAACCCCTGCGCCGGCTCGGCGGCCCGATGCACTACATGGCCTATCAGGAATATCTGCACGGCCAGACCCTGACGCGCTTCAGCCTGGATCCGTTGATCGCCAGCGTCGGCGAACGCCCTTATCCGGTGGCCCGCGCCGAACTTCAGGCCATGCTGCTGGAGACCTACGGCCGTGACAATGTTAGCTTTGGCAAGCGCGTCAACGGCCTTGAAGAGACCCAAGACGGCGTCACCGCCTGGTTCGAGGACGGCAGCCAGGCCAGCGGCGATTTCCTGATCGCCGCCGACGGTACCCATTCGGCTATCCGCCCTTACGTGCTCGGGCATGGGGTGGATCGCCGCTATGCCGGTTACGTCAACTGGAACGGGCTGGTGGCGATCGATGAATCCATCGCGCCGGCCAATCAGTGGACCACCTTCGTCGGCGAAGGCAAGCGGGTGTCGCTGATGCCGGTTTCCGGCAACCGTTTCTACTTTTTCTTCGACGTTCCGCTGCCGACCGGGCTGGCGGAAGACCGCAGCACGGCGCGCGCCGATCTGCAGCGCTACTTCGCAGGCTGGGCCGAGCCGGTGCAGAAATTGATCGCCGCGCTCGATCCTGACACCGTCAACCGCATTGAAATTCACGATATCGAACCTTTCGAACAGTTGGTGCGCGGCCGCGTAGCCTTGCTGGGCGACGCCGGTCACAGCACCACGCCGGATATCGGCCAGGGCGGCTGCGCGGCGATGGAAGACGCGGTGGTGCTGGCGATTGCGCTGCAAACCAACTCGCTGGGGATTGAAGACGCGCTGCTGCGCTATCAGGAAAAGCGCAGCTACCGGGTGAAGGATTTGGTGTTGAAGGCGCGCAAGCGTTGTGACGTGACGCACGGCAAAGAGATGGAGATCACCCGCAGCTGGTACGAAGAGCTGAAAACTGAAACCGGCGAGCGCATTCTCTCCGGCATGAAGGAAACCATACTGGGCGGGCCGCTGGCCTGATCCGCTCCCCCTTCTCCGGCTAGGAGAAGGGGCAATCCTCAAAGCCCCAGCGTGCGGAGGCGCCCCGCCGTCAGTTCTATGACCCTGTCCGCCGAGGCGATAGTTTCCGGCCGATGCGCGATCAGTAAAATCGGCAGACCCAGTTGGCGCAAGGTGCGGCTGACCAACATTTCGTTGGCGACGTCCAAATGGCTGGTCGCCTCATCCAGGATCAGCAGCTTCGGCTCTTTATACAGCGCCCGCGCCAGCAGCAATCGCTGTTTCTGCCCGGAAGACAAGGTCCCGCCCATTTCACTGATTAACGTCTGGTAGCCCATCGGCAGTTGTTCAATGTCCCTATCCAACTGCGCCAGCCTGGCGCACTCGCCAAGCTTTTCGCTGTCCATTTTCGGCGAGAAAAACGTGATGTTGTCGGCAATGGAACCGCGAAACAGCTGGTCCTCCTGCAGCACCGCACCGATATGCTGACGAATCTGTTGATAATCGGTACGCCGGTGTTCAAGCCCCAACGTGCGTATCACCCCGCCAGACGGCGGATATAATCCCAGCACCAGCTTGGCCAAAGTGGTTTTGCCGCTGCCGGACGCCCCCACCAACGCCACCACCTCGCCGGGCATAATATCCAGCGAGACTTGCGACAGGATCTCCCGTTCGGTCCCGGCGTATTTAAAGCTGACCTGCTCCAGGCTCAGAACCGGCAAATCGGGAGGCCAATCGCCTGCCGGGTACGCCGGGCCCTTGTTGCCGGCCTGGAACGCCGTCGCGCCTTCACGCGGGGTCAGCACGATATCGGCCAGCCGTTCGTTGTAAACGTCCAGCATTCGGTAGGCGACCGCTTTGTCTATCAACCCGTTAATGCTGGCCGAAAACCGCCCCTGAAAAGACATATAGGCCACCAGCATGCCCACCGAGAACTCACCGGCCAGCACCGAACCGGCGCCCAGCCACAATACCGCCGCAGCTACCAGGCTGCCGATCAGGGTCTGCATGATGCCGTACACCATCATCAGTTTGCTTTCGCGCAGTTGGGCATTGCGCCGGGCGACGTTCAGGTTGCGCCAGGCAGATTCCCGCGGCATCAACGCGCCGTTCACCCGCAGGCTCAAGACGCCACGCAGGCTTTCCAGAAAATGGCTGGACTCCTCGGTGCCGGCATTCCAACTGTCCTGCGCCGCTTTCCGCAGCGTGCTGAACCAACACAGGCGCAACAGGCCGTAAACGGCGGCGGCGGCCAAGGCCACCAGGGTTAACTTTGCGCTGTAGAAAAACATCATGCTCAACGTCCCCACCACCAACAGCACATCCAAAAAGGCTTCGAGCAGCGTAGTGGTCAGGGTGTCCTGTATGGTGTCGACGGCATCGAACTTGGCGCTGATATCCCCCATGTTGCGTGCCTCGAACCAGCCTATCGGCAGGCGCAGCAGATGGTGAAACACGTTGGCCGTCCACTGCATGTTGAAGTTGACCGCCATGGTCAGCGTCGCCCATTGCCGCGCCAGCTCCAGCAGCATCTGAGTGCCGGTCATCAGCAGCATGGCGATGACGATCAGCGTCAGCAGGCTGGCGTCCAGCGCCACCAGCACCTCATCAATCACCAGTTGGTTTATCAGCGGGCCGAGCAGCGCCAACACCTCCAGCGCCACGGCGAAGCAAAAGATCCTGGCCAGCGCGGGCTTCAGGCCGTGCGTTTTGCCAATCAACGTCGTGAGACGGATCTTTTCCCGGCGATCCCGGGTTTCAAACCTGTGGGTGGGCGTCAGCTCCATCGCGATGCCGGTAAAATGGCGGTTCGCCTCTTGCAGCGTCATCTTCAGCAGGCCGCGCGCCGGATCGTGCAGTTCCAGCGTTTGCCCCCGCACCCGCCGCAGAACGGTAAAATGGTTCATGTCCCAATACAAAATGCAGGGCACGGCCAACAGGTGCAGTTCATCCAGCTCCAGCCGAATGACGCGGCCGCTTAAATTCAAGCCTTCGGCGCACGCCATCAACTGCGAAAACGTCATGCCAAGCTGCGAGACATGACATTCCGCGCGCAGCGTTCGCATATCGACCCGGTGCCCATGCCAACCGGCGATCATCGCCAGACAGGCCACCCCGCACTCCGCCGATTCGGTTTGGCGGATCAGCGGCAGGCGCTTTCGCCACCCCCAGTTAATCATCTCTGTCACGTCCATGCTTACATCCTCCCTTGCAGGCTCCATAACGGCTCCAGCAGCCATTCGTACAGGCGGCGGCTGTCCAGCTCGATGTCCGCGGACACCGCCATGCCGACGCGCAGCGGTTCCTGCCGGCCATAAGCCGTAATGGTGGTTTTATCCAGCGCCACGACCACACGGTAATGCCCTTCGTTTTCCTTCCAGACCAGCGGATTTTGCAACATCGCGTCGCCGGCGCTGAGGCTGGCATGCGTGATGGCGCGGGTAGAACCGTATTGCACGCCAAACTTTTCATAGGGGAACGAGGCAAAACGCAGGCCGACGCGTTGGTTGGGTTTGATAAAGCCCACCGCCTTGCTCGGGGCAAAAAGCTCTACCTGCAACTGCGCCCCGTCCGCCACCATCATCAACAACGGATCGTTGGGTTTCACCGTCTGCCCGGCGCGGGCCAGCACCACGGCGATGTGGCCATCGACCGGTGCCGTCAGCGTGGTCTCGCGCTGAGCGTTGAGCTCTATTTTTTGCTGATCGATGCTCTGCAACTGGCGTTCAAGCTCGGCATCCCGCCCTTGCTGCTGTTGCTGCAAGGTTTGCAGCTCCGAGCCCGCAGCCGCCCATTCACGCTTTAACCTCAACTGCGCTTGCCGTTGGCTTTCGACCTTTTCCCGCGCCGTCGACAGTTCCATTTGCTTTTGCTGGAATTCGATTTCGGACACATAGCCTTTGGCTATCAGCTTGCGGTAACGCGCCATCACCGAATGTGACAACGTTTCCTGCTGTTGAGCCAACACCAAGGCGGAGCCTGCACTGGTCAGTTCGTCATCCAACTGCGCGATGCGTTGCCGCACGCCGGTTTGCCGCAGGGCGCTGGTCACCTGTTCTTGTTCGCGCTGGTGCTCCAGCATGCGGTATTGCTGATCCAGTGACGCGGCCACCGACGCCAGCGCGCCAACGCCCTTTCCGTTGAAATGCTCGCCGCTGAGCCGATAAAGCGGTTGGCCGGCTTTAACCGCCGCCCCTTCGGCCACCAGTCGTTCAGTGATCTGCCCGGCGTTGCGGGCGACCACTTTGATCAGCCCGCTGGAGGGCATTACCACGCCTTCCAGCCGCGCTTTGCGGGTATATTCGCCCAGCATCAGAAATAGCAGGATAGCCAGCACCAGCGCCCCGCTGGCCCAGGCATAGGCGGTTAAACTGAGGCTGGGCGGAATAATGACCTCGCCCTCGGCCTTTGTCGCCTGCGCGGCGAAATAGCCCTCTCGATACAGCTGGGGCGGACGTCCTGTCATGGGGATTACACCTTAAGGCCCGTTTATAAACCGGTGGTTATTTTCCTTTCCCCGCACTTTTCCCCATGCGGATACACCAATGTAGTGCAATATAAAGGCATTTTATTGTAGCAATCATGCCCACCGGCACGCAGAAAACAATAATATATTTCGCCAACCCATCAGAGATATCGATATTAAACCAACCGCCAGACTGGCTCAGTCCCACAGCCCTGAATAAATCATGAGACAATGAAAAGACGAGAAATATGCCAACAAAAATCACCACGCCTTTGCTTTTCAACGATTAACCCCACCAAAAACAATATAACTCAATCACGCAGGCTATATTGCATTAAAATTACCGGTTAGGATAAAATTACCAACGGCAGGTTCCACCATTATAACTATCAGACCTTTTTTCCGATGCGTTCTGCGTCCCTTTTCCGCCGCCATTGCCGATACAGGAAGACAAGCCGCCGATTGAGCCTGAGACTAGCCCGCCCGCAATCGCACGGGCACTGCCGGCAATAGCCCCGCCAACACCGCCGCCAAATGCGGCAAGGTCTAGAGCCATGCGCATTCAGAGCTTATTCCGGGGGATAAATTGAGCACGAAACCGTTAGCCTGTCCACCATAGTTAGTCGATGTTCCGTTGCCGTAGCAGCCCTTTTTACTGCGGGTATCCACGCTGCTTTCGCTACCGCCGCCAATCATATCTATTTCTGATTTTGTTAATATTCCCATAACTCCCTCCAACGCCATTTATGATATTTTTTACGAGCCACATATCTAATCCGCCGGCTAATTATATAAACACAAAAAACAACCAAGTCAACAATAAACAAAGGCATAAATAAAATAACGCCACATCAATTAAAGGTGCAACTTAATTAAATCATCAAAATATTATTTATACTTTCACTTAACATCAACAACTAAAAAACCACCCCAATTAATTAAATGAACAACCAAGATAAAAACTGAAGTCATCACGGAAAGCGATTCGACTTATGTAACTGAATGCCAAACAATCTCAATATTCAGGATTAATAGCCCGATAAAGAAAAGACGGCGAAACAGCGGCGGGCGGCAATAGCGGCGCGCAAGCTGGCGCCGTTGCCGTTGCAACGGCGGGTGGCGTTCCTGCAGCGGCCATAACGCCGCTAATGGCTACCCGGATTGGCGCGCAGCCTGGCTACCTGAGCTTCCACTTCTCGCCATGCCGGTTTTTGGCCGGCATAGCGTTGGCGCAGGTAATTGACCAGATCCGCTACCTGCCGATCGGAGAAGCTGTCCTTGAAGCCCGGCATAAAGCCCAGATCGGCGGTGGCCGGTTTGGCAATGCCTTGCAGGATCACTTTGATCAGGTTGTCCGGCCGATCGCTGAAAATATTGGTGTTATTGGCCAGATCCGGGCTGACGCCAAACAGCTGCGGCCCACCGCTGGCGGCGCTGTGGCAGGCCTGACAAGCGCCCTGGAACAGACGCTCGCCGGCCTGTTGCGCCTGCGCGGATTGCAAACTTCCGGCTAGCTGTACCTGCGGCTCCAGGTTTAACGTTGTCGGGGTGCTCAGGGAAATCAGATAGCCGGCCATCGCCCGCACGTCCGATTCCGGCAGCGTAGCCAGTTCGCTGACCACCGGCCCCATCGGCCCGGCCGCCACGCCGTGTTCGGCGGAATGACCGCTGCGCAAATACTGGAACAGCTGTTCTTCGCTCCAGGGTTTGTCCGCGTTGGCCAGTTGGTTCAACGCCGGCGCTTCCCAGCCGTCCACCATCGCCCCAGCCAGGAAACCGGCGCCGCCCTTTTCCGCCCCCATCAGGTTACGCGGCGAATGGCAGGCTGCGCAGTGGCCCAACCCGTTGACCAGATAAGATCCGCGATTCCACTGCGCAGTTTGCGTGGGGTCTGGCTGGTACTCGCCCTGGCGCAGAAACAGCGCATTCCAGCCGGCCATCAGCGGACGCAGATTAAACGGGAAACGCATCTGGTTAGCCGGATTACTTTGCGCAACCGCCGGTTGCGACATCATGTAGGCGTACAGCGCTTGCATGTCGCCGTCGGTCATTTTGCTGAACGACGTATAAGGAAACGCCGGATACAGATGGCGGCCGTCGCGGCTGATGCCCTGACGCATCGCACGATCGAATGCGGTAAACGACCAGTTGCCGATGCCGGTTGCCACGTCCGGGGTGATATTGGTGCTGTACAGGGTGCCGAACGGGGTTTCCATCGCCAGGCCACCGGCGTTGGTCGCTCCTTCAGAGGCGGTATGACAGACCGCGCAATCCCCGACGGCGGCCAACTGACGCCCACGTTCCAGGGTCGCGGCCGACCAGGTGCCTGCGCCCGGCGTGGCGACCGGTGCAATCGCCGTACGCCACGGCAGTGCCGTAGCCGCGACGCCCAACAGGGCGCCGACAATACCGGCCGCGCCGCCGAACCACCATTTGCTGCGCCGGGGTTTGGTCGCCGGCGCAGGTTCCTGCCGGGCAGTGTCCGGGCCGTTCAACGCCTCGCGCAGCCGATCGGAGGTGATCGGCAATTCGCGAAAGCGAATGCCGGTGGCGTCGAACACCGCATTGGCGATAGCCGCCGCGCTGGGCACCGAAGCGGACTCACCGGCGCCCAGCGGCGGATCGTACGGCCTCGGCATCATCACCACGTCGACCTCCGGCACCTCCGGGAAGGTCAATATCGGGTAAGCGCCCCATTCCTTGCTGGAAATCGTCGATTCTTCGAAGGTGACGCGCTCTTTCAATACCCGGCTGGTCGACTGGATGACGTTGCCGTGGATCTGGTGACGCACCCCGTCCGGATTGACCATCATGCCGGCGTCGTGCCCCACCACAATGCGCGTGACCGCCACTTCGCCGCTGGCCTTGTCGATCGCCACGTCGGCGACCCAGGCCGCCCAGGCGGCGCCAAAACCGGGAAACTTGCTGTGTATATAGCGCGCATAAGCGAAACCGCGCCCGCGCAGCACGCCGTCTTCCGCCGGTGTCTGCATCGGTTCGGTATGCGGCGTCCAGCCGGCGCGTTCGGCGGTGCTGCGCATCAGTTCGGTGGCACGCTCATCGTTGATGTAACGCAGCCGGTACTCCAGCGGATCGACGCCGGCGGCGTTAGCCAGCTCGTCGATATAAGACTCGTGCGCGAAGGTATTCGGCAACGCCGACACGCCGCGCATCCAGGAGGCGCGCACGATTGGCGCCATATCCTCAATGCTGACGCGCAGCGCCGGGTAGTCATAAGGCGGCACCGAGGTGCGGTCGCCCATTTCATAAGCCACAGGCACGGGTTCAACCCTGCCGGTCAGCAGCAGCGCCAGCGTCGGCGCGCCATTTGAGGGGTAATAGGTGCGAAAATCGTAGGCGACGGGATGGCCTGCGGCGTCCAGCCCGCCATCGACCTCCATCAGCTGTGCGGTGCCCTTCGGTTCCCACAGGTGTTCCTGCTCGCGCGTCAGTTGTACCCGCACCGGGCGGCCCACCGCCCGCGACAGCAACGCCGCATCGGCGCACACGTCGTCGGCGCAGTTGCGGCCATAGCAACCGGCGGCCTCCATGCGGATAATGTCAATCTGCGCTTCCGGGTATTCCAGCAGCCAGGCGAGGTCGGCGCGCAGCAGGTGCGGGTTTTGAGTGCCGGACCAGACCCGCAGTTGCTGCGGCTGGTAGTCCGCCAGTGCGCAAGAGGGGCCGATAGAAGCATGCAGTTGGTAAGGCCACAGGTAGCTGCGGGTGAAACGCCGATCGGCGGACGCCAGCGCCGCATCGACGTCGCCGGTGTCATGCACCACCCGCGTCGAATGCGGATTGTCGCGCAGCGCCTGCGCCACGTCGGTCATCTGCGGCAGGTTGCGTCGCCAATCCTTCCAGCTCACCTGCAGCGTCTGCGCCGCCTTGATCGCCTGCTCCTCGCGCTCGGCGACGATGCCGATAAAGTCCCCGATCACCACCAGTTTGACGATACCGGGAATAGCGGCGATCGACCGCTCATCCACCGCCAGCAGGCTGGTGCCGACGAACTCACCGCTGTCATAGCCGGCGTACGGCGGTCGGACCACCCGGCCATGCAGCATGTTCGGCAAGCGCATGTCGTGCACATAGGTGGTTTCGCCGGTCGCCTTGGCCGGAATATCGACCCGCGCAGTGCTGGTGCCCACCAACCGGTATTCGGCCTGCGGTTTGAGCGGCGCGTCGCCGGAAATCGGTAACTCGACATGCACGCCCGCCACCAGCTCGCCGTAGGTCAACGCCTGCCCTTGCGGATCGACAATAGCGCCGTCGCGCAACGTCAGTTGATCTACCGCACAGTTAAAACGCTGCGCCGCCTGTTGCAGCAGCCAGCGCCGTGCCTCGGCGGCCGCATTGCGCAGCGGCACGGCGGAAATTTGCAGCGTGGCGCTGGCGATGGTCGCCCCCTGGTTTGGCGTACTTTCGGTATCGCCCAGCACCATGCAGACCTGTTCCATCCGCAGATACAGTTCTTCGGCGACGATCTGCCCCAGCGCGGTGCGCACACCGGTGCCGAGATCGACATGGCCGTTAAAGGCGTAGACCTCGCCGCTGTCGCAAATGGCGATAAACAGCCCCTGCTCCTTGGGTTTCAGGGTAGGCGTTTGGCCTTTCGGCACCAGGCCCGACGGCGGCTGGATCTGATCGATAACCAGTAGCGTGCCGTGACGTTGCAGTAATTCGGCTTGGCTCGGCAATGAGAAACGGGCGTCAGTCATGCGGGGTTTCCTCATTGCGGCAGAGAATAATGGCGCGCTGAACCGCACGCAGGATTTCGATGTGGGTGCCGCAACGGCACAGATTGCCGGACAGCGCCTGGCGGATTTCGCCGTCGCTCGGCGAAGGGTTGCGATCCAGCAGGGCTTTGGTGGTCATGATCATGCCGTTGAGGCAATAACCGCACTGCGCGGCCTGCTCTTCAATAAAGGCGCGCTGCACCGGGTGCAGGTGATCGCGCGCCCCCAGCCCTTCCAGCGTGGTGATCGCCCTATCGGCCACACCCAGCGCCGGGATCACGCAGGAGCGGGCGGCAATGCCGTCAATCAGCACGGTGCAAGCGCCGCATTCGCCGAGGCCGCAGCCGTACTTCGGGCCGTTTAGCGCCAGATCGTTACGCAGCACCAACAGCAGCGGCGTATCCGTCATGACCTGGGTGTGAATACTTTTTCCGTTCACCGACAGCAGCAGCGGGTGCTCCATCAGCTTTTTTACCGCCCCCTCCCTGGACGTCGGCACTTCAGATATCGCCATTCTCGCGTCTCCGCCTGCGTTCCGGTTATACCCGTCATCTTTCAAGCCGCAGCTGGGTGCCCAACGGCAACTTGAAAGCTATAGGGTATGTATTGTGGGCCGTGACCTCGCCGCAGGCCACTCACCGGACAACCGCAGTTACGGGGAGCGAATTAGCCTGGCGGCTGGTCTTCCAGCATTTTATTGAGCAGGAACATCAAGGCTACACGTTCGGCCGGATTGAGCGTGCCGAAGGTTAATTCCGTGATCTTCGCCGCATGCGGCACCGTTGCCGCCAACAGCGCAGCGCCGGTGTCGGTCAACCCGACCACCACTTTGCGTCTGTCTATCGGATCCGGCATGACGGTGATCAACTCACGCGCCTTGAGGCGCTCGACGATGCCGCGAATGGTGGCCTGATCGACCGCCGTCACCTGCACCAGCTCGGTCAATGAGCTAGGCCCCATATCGCGCACCGCGCACAGGGTAATAAACTGCACGGCGGTCAGTTGCGAATCGCCGACGTTCTGCTGGAATATCGCCACGTGACGTTGATAAACCTTGCGCAGCAGGTGCCCGACTTGTTCGGTAAAATGATAGTTTTCGGCTTTGCCGTCATCGGCGGTCAAGTCTTCGGGGGGCGTCATTGCGTTACTCTCACCATCTATGGAAACTATCGAGAATAGTACAAACCCCCGCGGTTAACAGCAACGGTTAACCCTGGCGCACCCGCGATGCCTCGGGCGCTACCACTTCCCCTTCAGCCACCACCGTCTGACCATCCAGGCTGATGTCGCAGCGACGCAGCGCAATATCCATGTGGCACGGCGTTTTTCGCGTGCCGCCGACTTCGGTATTCGGGCCGGTGGAGAACAGGAAGTTGCCGTAAAATGCGCGTGCATCCATACACATGCCGTCGTTTTTATCGTGCAGGCCCATTGCCGTCCACTGGGCACGCGGTTGCAGGCCCCAACCGATATGCGAGATGCCGTACACTTCCGGATCCTTGAAATACTTCATGTATTCGCGCAGGTATTCCGCCTCGAAACCGCCGTGAATGCGCGTCACGAAGCCTTTTTCAATCTCCAGCGTAATGCGTTCACGGGCATAGCTTTTAAACGGCAGCAGGATGTCGCCGACGTCCAGCACCAACACCCCTTCCGCCTGCTCTTCATTCGGCCAGGTAAACAGGAAACCGCTCGGCCAGTGATCCCAACGCCCCGGCTCGTCGGCATAACCGTATTCGGTCACCGTCGGGTATTGCCCCAAGGGGGCGCGAAAATCGCTGCCGGCGGCGGATGTCACCCGCATCAGCTTCGCCTGCTCCAGCACCGCCGCCGCCGCCAACACCCGCGCCTTGTCTTCTGGGTTAGGCAACATTCGTGCCAACACCTCCGGCGGCTCGACTGCCAAAAGTATGCGCGTGCCGGTTTTCAATATTTGCTCCTGCTCCGGCGAGTGCAGCAGCATCATGGTGTCGACGATCAAATCGGCGGCTTCCAGCGCACGCTGCGCGGCAGGATTGCCGGTCAGCGCCGTGTCGCCGCAGTAAGCGGTCATGTCATTGCCCATCGCCCGCGGATGGTTGAACGAGGGGAGCTCCACCGCATACACCTTGGCCCCCAACCGCAGCGCGGCATCGGTGGCGGCGCGCACCGTACGCGCATCGGAATAGTGGCTTTTCAGGATGGCTACGCTCTGCGAAGCATCCACCTTCGACAACCTAAGCACCTGCTCGAACAGTTGAACCAGCTGACTCTCATTGACCGCCATGGCGTATCTCCTGTTTCGCTAATGAATGACCGATGCACTCGGCGCCGGTGAGGTTATTTTGCACAAATTAAAGCGAACACACTCTTTTAATCATCTAAGCCGAAAATTCAATGGGAAGCAAGTCGCTAACGTCATCCATAAGTAAATCCTATTTTATGCCCGTAACAGGCTGTGATTAACATGAGTTTACCAGCAAGTTGCGGCCAATTAGCGTGAGCGGGATCTAAATTAACACTTGTGCAACCTTGCTATATTTAGCGTATACACTATAAATCAATCGTCCGGCATTGCTGCGGACAACGCCTAAAAAGACCAACAGTCAGGGGAAAAATGATGAGCAAACAACAGCGCATTGCCGTGGTCGGCGCAGGCCTGGGTGGCGCCGCCGCCGCCGGTCTGCTGCAAAAAGCCGGCTTTACCGTCGATTTGTATGAGCAAAGCCCGGTGTTTTCACGCCTCGGTGCCGGTATCCATATGGGGCCGAACGTACTGAAGATTTTCCGTCGCCTCGGCATCGAACAGCCGCTGGAGCAAATGGCTTCGCACCCGGATTTCTGGTTCAGCCGCGATGCCGAAAGCGGCGACTATCTGTCGCGCATTGAATTGGGGGCATTTGCCCGCAAAGAATACGGCGCGGCATACGTTACCGTGCATCGTGGCGATTTACAGGCGTTGCAGATGGCCGCTCTGCAACCGGGCAGCGTGCACTTTGGCAAATGCCTGAGCAAGATTGAAGATCGCGGCGACGAGGTCGTGCTGAACTTCGCCGACGGCACCAGCGCCACCGCCGATATCGTGATTGGCGCCGACGGCATCAACTCACGCATTCGCGAACACCTGTTGGGCGTCGAAGCGCCAACCTACAGCGGCTGGGTGGCCCACCGCGCGCTGATCCGCGGCGAGAAACTGGCCAAATACAATTTGAGCTTCGAAGACTGCGTGAAGTGGTGGTCGGCGGATCGCCACCTGATGGTCTATTACACCACGCAAAAACGCGACGAATACTATTACGTCAGCGGCGTGCCCCACCCGGCGTGGGATTTCCAGGGCAGCTTCATCGACAGCAGCCGCGAAGAAATGTACGAAACCTTCGCCGGTTATCACCCGATCGTGCAAGCGCTGATCGAGTCCAGCGAGCAGGTCACCAAATGGCCGCTGCTGAACCGCAAACCGCTGCCGCTGTGGAGCGAAGGCCGCATGGTGTTGCTCGGCGACGCCTGCCACCCCATGAAACCCCATATGGCCCAGGGTGCGGCGATGGCGATCGAAGATGCCGCCATGTTGGCGCGCTGCCTGCAGGAAACCGGCCTGACCGACTACCGCACCGCCTTCCAGCTGTATGAAGCCAACCGCAAAGAGCGCGCCTCCCGCGTGCAGGCGGTATCCAACGCCAATACTTTCCTGCGCACCCAGGAAGATCCGGCCTGGGTGTACGGCTATGACCTGTACGCGCAGGCGCTGAAATCGGAGAACGCCGCATGAGTCGCTTCCTGTATGGCGCCAACGTGCAGGCCAACGGCATTCGCCAGCACTACCTGCGCTACGGCGGCCAGGGCCCTGCGCTGATCCTGATCCCCGGCATCACCAGCCCGGCGATCACCTGGGGGTTCGTCGCCGAACGGCTGGGAGAAAGATACGACACCTACGTGCTGGACGTGCGCGGGCGCGGTCTGTCTTCCAGCGGCCCGGAGTTGGCCTATGACGCCGAAACCTGCGCGCAGGACGTCAACGCTTTCGCCGCCGCACTGAAGCTGGGCAGCTATTCGCTGATCGGCCACTCCATGGGCGCGCGTTTTGCCCTGCGCGCTGCGGTGCTGCAACCGGCCGGCGTGCGCCGGTTAGTGCTGGTCGATCCGCCGGTTTCCGGCCCCGGCCGCCGCGACTATCCCGGTAAATGGCCGTGGTACGTCGATTCCATCCGCCAGGCGCTATCGGGGATGGATGCCGAGCAGATGCGCGCCTACTGCCCGACCTGGAGCGAGGAGCAGCGACAGTTGCGCGCCGAATGGCTGCACACCTGCTATGAACCGGCCATTCAACGTGCCTATGAAGATTTCCATCAGGTAGACAGCCATCGCGACTATCCCGACCTGAGCATGCCGACGCTGTTGATGGTCGCGGGCCTGGGCGGCGTGATATTGCCGGAAGACGAGGCGGAGATCCGCGAGTTACAGCCGGAAATCACCCTCGCGCACGTAGCAAACGCCGGGCATATGATCCCGTGGGACGACTTTGAAGGTTTCTTCCGCGCCCTGGGCGATTTTCTGGATTAACTGAGGAGCATTTTCCATGACCAAAAATTACCGTATCGGCCAGATCGTACCCAGTTCCAACACCACGATGGAAACCGAAATTCCGGCGATGTTGACCGCGCGCCAGTTGATCCGCCCGGAGCGTTTTACCTTTCACTCCAGCCGCATGCGCATGAAGCATGTGAGCAAGGCAGAGCTGGCGGCGATGGACGCCGAGTCAGACCGCTGCGCGCTCGAGCTTTCCGACGCGCAGGTCGACGTGCTCGGCTATGCCTGTCTGGTGGCGATCATGTCGATGGGGTTGGGCTATCATCGCGAGTCCCAGGCCCGGCTGGCAAAGGTTACGCAGGACAACGACGCCGCCGCACCGGTGATCAGCAGCGCCGGCGCGCTGGTCAGTGGCCTGAAAGTGCTCGGCGCCAAACGCATCGCGCTGGTGGCACCTTACATGAAACCCCTGACCCAAATGGTGGTGGATTACATCGAACACGAGGGCATTGAGGTCAAGGTGTGGCGCGCGCTGGAGATCCCGGACAACCTGGCGGTGGGCCGCCACGATCCGGCCAAACTGCCGGGAATTGTCGCCGAGATGGACCTGAGCGGCGTGGATGCCATAGTGCTGTCCGCCTGCGTGCAAATGCCGTCTTTACCTGCGGTATCCACCGTTGAAGCGCAAACCGGCAAGCCGGTGCTGACCGCCGCCATCGCCACCACCTACGCCATGCTGACCGCGCTGGAGCTGGAGCCGATCGTGCCCGGCGCCGGCGCCCTGCTGTCCGGCGCCTATTAAGGAGGAAAAATGGCATCCGCAGCCGATAACTCTCTCATCGATAACTACAGCGGCGTCTGGGGCAACCGTATCGGCTTCGGCCGGCGCCCGGCGCTGCTGGTGATCGACTTTATGCAGGCTTATACCACCGAGGGCGCACCGCTGTTCGCCCCCGGCGTGGTCAGCGCAGTCGACTCAAGTGTGGCGCTGCTGGCAACGGCGCGACAGGTAGGAATACCGGTGATCCACACCAATATCCGCTATCATGCGGGGCATTTCGCCGATGGCGGCATCTGGGTGAAAAAAGCGCCGGTGATGAAAGACATGGTCGAGGGCAATCCGCTGGCGGCGTTCTGCCCCCAGGTTGCGCCGCAAGCCGCTGAGGTGGTGTTGACCAAACAATACGCCAGCGCCTTTTTCGGCACTTCGCTTGCACCTATGTTGGTGGCGCTCGGCGTCGATACCCTGCTGCTGGCCGGTTGTTCCACCAGCGGCTGTATCCGCGCCAGCGCGGTGGACGCCGTGCAACACGGATTTCGCACTATCGTGGTGCGTGAATGCGTGGGCGACCGCCACGCCGGCCCGCACGAAGCCAACCTGTTCGACATCGACAGCAAATACGGCGACGTGGTGAGCAAACAGGAGGCGATCGGCTATTTAACCCTGTTGTAGATCCAAAAGGCTTCACCTGCACGGAGAGCAGAACAATAAAGAAGGCGCGGAAAGCGCCTCAAAAGCAAGCACACAACACACCTCCTCCGGAGGCCACCATGCACCACCTGGAGACATCATCATGGCCATTGTTGAAACCCCGTTAGCGGGGAAAGCGGGAACAGAATCGCTGCTGTACCGCAAAATCACCTGGAAGCTGATCCCGTTTCTCTGCCTGTGTTATCTGGCCGCTTACCTTGACCGCATTAACGTCGGGCTGGCCAAGCTGCAGATGGCCGATCAACTGCAACTGAGCGAAGCCGCCTTTGGGCTGGGCGCAGGGCTGTTTTTTGTCGGTTATATTCTGTTTGAGGTGCCGAGCAACCTGATCCTGCAACGCGTCGGCGCCAAGGTATGGATTGCCCGCATCATGATCACCTGGGGCCTGCTTTCCGCCGGTACCCTGTTCGTCACTACCCCGAATCAGTTTTACGCCATCCGTTTTTTGCTTGGCGTGGCGGAAGCCGGCTTCTTGCCCGGCGTGCTCTATTACCTGACGTTATGGTTCCCCACCTATCGCCGCGGCCGCATCATTGCGCTGTTCATGATCGGTCTGCCGCTGTCGAGCGTGGTCGGCGGCCCGCTCTCCGGCTGGATCATGGGGCATTTCGATATGCGCCACGGGCTGCATGGCTGGCAATGGCTGTTCCTGCTGGAGGGCATTCCCAGCGTGCTGCTGGGCGTGCTCACCTTCTGGGTGCTGCCCAATAATTATCGCCAGGCGAAATGGTTAACCGAGGACGAGAAAAAACGCATTGAGCAGGATCTGGCGCATGACGAAGCCGAAGCCAGCCACAGCAAGCACAGTTTCCGCGACGGTTTCTTTAACCTCAAGGTGTGGATGTTGGGCGGCATTGATTTCTCGATCCTGCTGAGCGCCTATGCGATGGGGTTCTGGATGCCGACCTTTATCAAAACTGCCGGGGTCACCGACATTACCACCATCGGCATGTTGACCGCACTGCCGAGTATCGCCGCCCTGCTGGGCATGTTGCTGATTGGCACCAGTTCCGACCGCATGCGCGAGCGCCGCTGGCACATCATAGTGCCGTTTATCGTCGGTGCGATGGCAATGGCCGGCAGCACCTTCTTCACCCATAACGTGATCGCTACTGTGCTGTTGTTCTCCATCGCCCAGGCGGCGATCATCGGCGCGGTGCCGGTGTTCTTCAGCCTGCCGGCCACTTTTTTGCGCGGCACGGCAGCGGCAACCGGCTTTGCGCTGGCCTGTTCGCTGGCGAATATCGCCGGGTTGGTGAGTAACTCGCTGATGGGGTTGGCGTTGGATCTGACCGGCAAAAGCGGCGGCGCGCTGTGGGCCTTCGCCGGTTGTCTGCTGCTCAGTTCGCTGCTGGTGATCGCGCTGCCGGCCAAGGTGGTTAACCGCTGAAGAAGCTGGGCGCGGGTTTCCGCGCCCTCTGTTCTCCGTACAGACATCAGAATATTTTATTCGTCTTTCAGCCCGCGGTTAATCAGCATCGGCTCGATGCTGGGCTCTTTACCGCGCCAGTCGACATACAGTTTTTCCAGATCCTGGCTATTGCCGCGCGACAGCACCATGTCGCGGAAACGTTGACCGTTCTCCGCCGTCAGGCCGCCGTGCTCGGTGAACCACTGGAAGGCGTCATCCGCCAGCATTTCGGTCCACAGATAAGCGTAGTAACCGGCGGCATACCCGTTGCCCCAGATATGCTTGAAATAGCTGGAGCGATAACGCGGCGGCACGTAGCTGAGATCGATTTTATCCTTCAGCAACGATTCGGCTTCGAACTTGTCCACGTCCTGCTGCGGCTGATCCGCGCTCAGCATGTGCCAGTGCATGTCCAGCAGCGCAGCGGACAGCAGCTCGGTCATGTCATACCCTTTGTTGAATTTGTCGGCTTTTTTGATTTTGTCGACCAGTTCCTGCGGCATGGCTTCGCCGGTTTTGTAGTGTTTGGCGAAGTGCGCAAAGACTTTGGGATCGCTGGCCCAGTGTTCGTTGAACTGAGAGGGGAACTCGACAAAATCGCGCGCCGTATTGGTGCCGGACAGGCTCGGATACTCCTGATCGGCAAACATGCCGTGCAGCGCATGGCCAAACTCGTGGAACAGGGTGATCACGTCATCGTACGACAGCAGCGCAGGCTGGCCCGGTGCCGGTTTGGTGAAGTTGGCGACGTTGTAGATCACCGGTTTGGTGCCTTTCAGCTTCGACTGTTCGACAAAGTTGCTCATCCAGGCGCCGCCGCCCTTGTTGTCGCGCTTAAAGAAGTCGGTGTAGAACAGCGCCAGCGATTTGCCGTCTTTATCGAAGACTTCATACACGCGCACGTCCGGCTGGTAGACCGGGATGTCCTTGCGCTCTTTAAAGCTGATGCCATACAACAGGTTGGCGGCATAGAACACGCCGTTGTTCAGCACGTTATCCAATTCGAAGTAAGGTTTGATCTGCGATTCATCCAGATCGTATTTCGCCTTGCGGACCTGCTCGGCGTAGAACTGCCAGTCCCAGGCTGCAACCTTGAAATCGCCTTTCTGCTGATCGATTACCGCCTGAATGTCTTTGGCTTCGCGTTCGGCGCGCGCGGTGGCCGCCGGAACGATATTGCGCATAAAGCTCAGCGCCGCATCCGGGGTTTTGGCCATCTGATTTTGCAGTTTCCAGGCGGCATAGTTCGGGAAGCCCAGCAGTTTTGCCTGCTCGGCGCGCACCTTGGCCAGGCGCGCGATGGTCTGGCGGGTGTCGTTGCCGTCGCCCTTTTCCGCTCGGTTCCACGAAGCGTCAAACAGTGCCTTGCGGGTGTCTCTGTCTTTCAGGCTCTGCAACTCCGGCTGCTGAGTAGTGTTTTGCAACACCAGCAACCACTGCTTGTCCAGCTTGCGCTCGCCGGCAGCCTGAGCCGCCGCAGCCAGTTCGCTTTCCGACAGGCCGTCCAGCTTGCCTTTGTCGGCGATCGCCAGCGCGCCGTCTTTGGTCGCCGCCAGCAGCTTGTTGGAGAACTGGGTGCTCAGCGTCGCCGCTTCCTGATTCAGCGCTTTCAGCCTGGTTTTATCGGCGTCGGACAGGTTGGCCCCCGCCAGCTCGAAGTTTTTGTAAGTCACCTCCACCAGGCGACGCGATTCCGCGTCCAGCTTCAGCGCGTCGCGCTGCTGATAAATCGCCCTGATGCGCTCAAACAGCTTGCTGTTCAGCATGATGGCGTCTTCCAGCGCCGCCAGTTTCGGCGAGCTTTCCTCATCCAACTTTTGCAACGCGTCGCTGGTGTTGGCCGAGGTCATGGCGCCAAACACGTTCATCACCCGCGTCAACAGCGCACCGGCCTGCTCCAGCGCCACAAAGGTATTTTTAAAATCGGGCTTGGCCGGGTTATTGGCGATCTTCTCCACCTCTTCCCGCTTTTGCTTGATGCCGGCGTCGATAGCCGGGGCGTAGTCGCTTTCTTTGATCAGATTGAACGGCGGTGCCTGGAACGGCAGACGGCTCTGATAGAAGAACGGGTTCTCGTTCTTTTTGTTCTCGTGCTGGTTAGCTTCACCGGTCACGTTAGCCTCCTTAGCCTGGCCGCTTGGCAACGCGCTATGACTCGCGTGCGGATTGGTTTCTGCTGCCTGTGCCTGCGAGCTCAGCGCCATGCCGATCGCCAGCACCAATGTAGATAAACGCATCAAATCGAAACTCCTCCATGTTCACAGAATAAAGTGCAAAGGGACCCCAGTCCCCAGGACACATCCTAGCTTAGGCGCAGTTGGCAGTTTGAGCAAAAACAAGTGATTAGAATGGCGTGTCCCGTTGCAGGACACCGCCTTGCCGACTGCCTTCTGGCGTGTATTGGCTTTACATGAAGGATGCCGTCAAACAGGTAGCCACTCTGAAAGGGTTATTCGATTTCTGTGCCTGCCTCTCTTCTCAACATTATCGATTTTTTGAAATCACGCCGTTCATGTATTGATTCAAATCGCGCAGATCCTGAATCCGCCAAGTGAACGGCGGTAGTTTTACCCCATTTTCTCGCAAAGTTTTGGGAATCAAGTCCCCATTTGGACGAAGTATTATCGATGAGACAATAACGCCCGGATAATCATTGAGCCGTTCTTTGAACGCGGGGGTTGTCAGGTCAGGTGGAGGCGGGTTGGTTTTGTCAGCCAATGGCCCCGTGCCTTTGAGATCGCTTCCGTGGCACATGCTACATCGCTGTAAGTAGATGTTTTTCCCATTGGCATTATCCGCGAAGGAAAATGAGGCATGCATTAACGATAAAGCGCCTAGCGAAGCGATGAACAACACTTTCATTTCCATGTGACCTTGTTATGTGAATCAGACCTGAACCGAGCGTAAAACCCGGCGGCGCCACTGCAACACTCAATTATCACGATAACATTTGAAGCGAGATTGTTCAGTAGCGACGTGCTCGCGCCCACGAGAAGCTAACTGGCTCGCCGGCGTTGCCCCACAAGCCCTCAAACCCCGGTCTTCGTTTTCGTGCAACGGCCAGGCGTCTGAGGATCAACGCGGTTTATCGCAGCCGGGTGACGGCAGAGCCTCAACGGGTAATCTTGCCTTTAAAAAAGCCTATAGCTCAGGGTGGTAGCCCCCTGCTTTCTCTTTGCCAGCCCTATTTCGCGCAAAAAAACCGGCATAAGGTGCCGGTTTTAATGGTTTCAATATATCTGCATTATTTGGCGTGATTATGGGATTTATTGATTTAGTTTATAAACCCCTGACTGCCATGGTTTTAGTTCGAGTAAGGAATCATTCTTTTTCACAACGTTTTTGCTGTTGCTTTCTATAATCACTTTCTCGATGGATAGATTATCCGGTAATTTATATCTCATCACTTGTTCCTGGAAGTTAACGACAACAAGATATTTTTCCGCCCCAAGGCTGCGTGTATAGGCGTAGACCGAATCATTTGCAGGATCCAAATCGGTGTATGTGCCATAGGTCAGTGCCGGGATGTCATGCCTTATCTTGATCAACTGACGATAATAATTAAATACCGAGTCGGGCTGTGCGACTTGACTTACCGCATTGATTTCCTGGTAGTTTGGATTGACCTTGAACCAAGGTTTTCCGCTCGTGAATCCTGCATTTTTGCTCGTATCCCATTGGAACGGTGTCCGGCTGTTATCTCTGCTCGTCAGGCATACATTTTGCAAGAACTCGTCGGCTTTCACCTTTCCTGTCTCAACGTAGTCATGCCAAAAACCTTTCACCTCAATATCATCGAATTCATCAATAGCTTTGAAGGGATAATTGGTCATGCCCAATTCTGAACCTTGATAAATAAAAGGCGTTGCTCGTTGAGTCAGCGTCAAGGTTGCAAGCGCTTTAGCCGATGGCTCGCGCCATTGTGGGCGATCATCGCCAAAGTGGGAGACAGCGCGCGGATTGTCGTGGTTATCCAAGAAGAAGGCATTCCAACCATATTCGCCTGCCGTACGGTCGACGTTATCGATGACCTGCCGGAATTGCGACAATTTCCACTCTTTTCGACGCCATCTTTGATCAGAGTCTCGATCGAGTCTGATCAAGTCAAAGGTAAATGCGATGTTCAGCTCATCGCGACGGCGATCGAAGAACTTTATCGATTGATCCAAGGGTACGCCAAAGATTTCACCGGCAGTGGCAATGTCGTAATGAGACAAAACCTCTCTATTCATTTCATTGACGTAACGATGAATATTAGGACCCTTGGTATACTCCGCTGCAAAATTCTTCAGCTGTTGTTGGGTGAGATTTGGGAAGTCCGGAATTTTTGAGTAGGTCGCTACCGTATCAAAGCGTAAACCAGACACGCCTTTATCTAACCAGAAACGTAACATTGCATAAAGATCTTGACGGACTTTGGGGTTATCCCAGTTTAGGTCAGGCTGTTGTTTAGCAAAATAGTGCAGGTAGTATTGATTGGTCTTTTCATCTTTTTGCCACGCCGAGCCACCAAAGAATGAAGGGTAATTATTAGGCGCCTGCCCTTCTTTAGCATCTTTCCAGAAGTAATAGCCGCGATAAGGATTATCCTTACTGCTTTTACTTTTAACAAACCATTCGTTTTGATCGCTTGTGTGGTTGATGACCACATCAATCATCAACCGCATGTTACGTTTTTTCATTTCAGAAATCAGGCGGTCAAAATCCTCCATCGTGCCATATTCTTTCATGATTTTTCGATAATCACGTATATCGTAACCATTATCCGTGTTCGGGGAATCATAATGTGGGTTGATCCAAATGGCATCAATCCCCAAAGCTTTTAAATAGTCTAATTTTTCTATGATGCCTTTAATATCCCCGATACCATCCCCGTTAGTGTCTTTAAAGGAACGCGGATACACCTGATAAAAAACAGCCTCCTTCCACCATTTAGGTATGGTTTTCGACTGTTCGATACTCTTTTCGTTAAGCAAGGGTTGTTGCGTACCTAAGGCTTGCTGGCATGAGACGCTTAATGATGTGGTTAGAAAAATCGCTAGTGCAGTTTTCAATCCTTGACGGGGCATTACAATACTCTCCTGTTTCTCATTCAAAAAATAAAAAAAATCAATGTTTCCCCTGACATTTAAATATTTAATCGTTAATTTATCAGTTTAATACCGACTAATTTTCAGTATCTAATAGAAGCTTTTCAATTATGTTCCTGAACAATGAACGGGTAAAGTAAATATAAGGCATTGGCACTTTTTAAGTGGCATTCGTTTTAAATCGGTCGTTTTTTAGCACACTTTGCTAAACCGTGTTAGCTCAGGCGCTACGAACGCTCTAAAACACTATTAATTTGCGATGGCAAAAAACATTTTTATATTATTTTGCGTGAAATTACGTTAATCAACGTTATGATTAGATTGGAAATTATTGCAATTGTCATATAGTGAATATGTAGCCCCCTTCGACCGCTATTTATTCCTCTTCAAATGGTAGTCCACGTGGTATTCATTGGCATTTCTGAATATCACCGAATAGTTGATATAGTCGCCGGTATCACTGTAGGAAAGCGATGTCAGGCGCAGCAACGGCGTGCCTTCGGCAACGTGCAGTAAAGCGCCGATCGTGCTGTCTGCCAAGATCGGGCTGAAGCTTTCGTAATTCCCTGCGATATTGATATGGCATTCGTCTTCTATATACGCAAACTTTGAACCCTCCAGGTGTGCGACCGAAAGGTTGCCAAATAACCTGCCAGGCATATAACTGTCTTCCAGCACCACAGGCTTCCCTTCTACAAACCTGACGCGACGCGAATAGTAAATACGCTCATCGGCCTTGATTCGCAACTGGCTGGCGATGGCTGGGGGGGCTCCCATCATTCGAAACTCCAGCACCTGGCTCACCGTGGGGCGACCCAGTTCTTTCATCAGTTCCGAGAAACCCATTAGCCCGCGAGTTTCATGTTGGAGATCTTTCTGCGCGACGAAGGTTCCGCTGCCGTGACAGCGACGCACCAGCCCCCATTCAATCAGTAAATTTACCGCTTTGCGTAGCGTCATCCTCGATACGGAAAATTCGGCAGCCAGACGTTTCTCGCTGGGTAAGGCATCGCCGATAGCAAAATCAGCAGAATTGATACGTATTCTCAGACGTTCGGCAAGCGTTTTGTAGATCACTTGAAGACCTCTTTATCCCTAAATGAATCCTGATAACCGCGCAACAAAAAGAGGTTATCGCACTGTAAAACCTGAAATTTATTTTTATATTCCCCTGGCTATTTTTTCCTCAAACACTTAAATGTATACAAATCGCCATAAAAGTAGACCACTTCACCCAGGGAGAAAACATGAATGCGATCACAAAATGATTAATCGTTTTGCGACCTTTTTTTTCAAAGTCCCTACTCTTTGAATGGAAACAAAATCGGTTAAAACGAAATAATAAAAATCTGACCCGGAAAAATATGAGGAGTATTTATGCTCAGTCAAATTCAACGTTTTGGTGGTGCGATGTTTACACCCGTTTTGCTGTTTCCGTTTGCGGGAATGGTGGTGGGCATTGCAATCATGCTTCAGAACCCTATGTTTCTCGGGGATTCACTCACCGCACCCGGTAGTCTTTTCGCACAAATTGTTCATATTATAGAAGAAGGCGGTTGGACCGTTTTCCGCAACATGCCGCTGATTTTCGCGGTCGGCCTGCCCATCGGGCTGGCGAAACATGCACAAGGTCGCGCCTGCCTGGCGGCACTGGTCAGCTTTATGACCTGGAATTATTTCATTAACGCAATGGGATTAACATGGGGCGATTATTTTGGCGTTAACTTTAACGCGGATCCCGGAGGACACAGCGGACTGACAATGATCGCCGGAATTAAAACTATCGATACCAGTATTATTGGTGCAATTATAATTTCCGGCATAGTCACCTCAATACACAATCATTTATTTGATAAACAACTTCCTGTATTCCTCGGTATTTTTCAGGGCAGCTCCTTCGTGGTCATCGTCGGATTCCTGTTGATGATCCCTTGCGCATGGCTGACGCTGCTGGTGTGGCCGAAAGTGCAGGCCGGCATCCTCTCGATGCAACACTTTATGTTGATCTCTGGTTCTCTCGGCGTATGGGTATATACCTTCCTGGAACGCATTCTGATCCCTACCGGATTGCACCACTTCATCTATGGCCCGTTTATCTTCGGCCCGGCAGCTGTCGAAGGCGGAATTCAGGTTTACTGGGCAGAGCACTTGCAGGCGTTCAGCGAGAGCACAGAGCCGCTGAAAGTCTTATTCCCGCAAGGCGGATTCGCGTTGCAAGGCAACTCGAAAGTTTTCGGATCGGTCGGTATTGCGATGGCGCTCTACGCCACTGCCGCACCGGAAAATCGCGTCAAGGTGGCAGGACTGTTGATCCCGGCGACGCTGACCGCCTTACTTGTCGGTATTACCGAACCCCTTGAGTTCACCTTTCTCTTCATCTCGCCACTGCTGTTTGCCATACATGCGTTGCTTGCCGCCACGGTGGCAACGCTGATGTACATGGCAGGCGTGGTCGGCAACATGGGTGGTGGGCTACTGGACCAGTTCCTGCCGCAAAACTGGATCCCGATGTATCACAATCACGCCTCGATGATGTTCACCCAGATTGGCATCGGGCTGGTATTCACCGGCATCTGGTTCCTGGTATTTCGCACGCTAATCCTGCGTCTTAACCTGAAAACACCGGGGCGTGAGGACAGCGAAATCAAACTCTACAGTAAGGCTGACTATCAGGCGCAGAAAAATCCGTCGGGCCGCACCAGCGACATCCCGGCACCTTCTTCAGCACAAGCTCAGGCTGTTGGCTATCTGCATGCACTCGGCGGCAACGGCAATATTGTCAATCTCAACAACTGCGCGACGCGGCTGCGTATCACGCTCGGCGACATGGCGCTGACGCAAAGTGACGACATCTTCAAAGCCTTGGGCGCACATGGCGTGGTACGGCGCGGCAACGGCATTCAGATCATCGTGGGCCTGCACGTTCCTCAGGTCAGGGACCAGATAGAAACGCTGATGAAGCAAGATGCTTTCACACCATCATCCATATCCGGGGCGAGTTCCCCGACAAAAACATCCATTACGGAGGCAGTATGAAGAAGAAATTCTCAGTAGTCGTGGCCGGCGGCGGCAGCACATTTACACCGGGTATCGTATTGATGTTACTGGCGAATCTGGAAAGGTTCCCGCTGCGTTCCATCAAGTTTTATGACAACGATGGCGCACGTCAGGAAATTGTGGCCGAAGCATGCAAGGTGATCCTCAAAGAGCAGGCGCCGGACATTGAATTCGGCTATACCACGGATCCGAAAACGGCCTTTAGCGATGTCGATTTTGTCATGGCGCATATCCGTGTCGGTAAATACCCGATGCGCGAAAAAGACGAAAAAATCCCCCTGCGTCATGGCGTCGTAGGACAGGAGACCTGTGGGCCTGGCGGTATCGCTTACGGTATGCGCTCCATCGGCGGCGTACTGGAAATCGTCGATTACATGGAGAAATATTCCCCGAACGCCTGGATGCTGAATTACTCGAATCCGGCCGCAATTGTGGCGGAAGCGACGCGCCGTTTGCGCCCGCACTCCAGGATCCTCAACATTTGCGATATGCCGATCGGCATTGAAGGACGCATGGCGCAGATTGTCGGGCTGAAATCGCGTAAAGAAATGCAGGTGCGTTATTACGGACTGAATCACTTTGGCTGGTGGACGTCGATTGAAGATTTGAAGGGTAACGATCTGATGCCCAAGATCCGCGAACATGTGGCTAAACACGGCTATGTACCGTCAACCAATGAGCCGGGTGTCGAAGCCAGTTGGAATGATACATTCGCCAAAGCGAAAGATGTCTGGGCGTTAGATCCGTCTACGTTCCCTAACACCTACCTGAAATATTACCTGTTCCCGGACTACGTGGTTGCGCATTCCAATCCGGAACATACCCGCGCCAATGAGGTGATGGAGCACCGAGAAAAACACGTTTTCAGTTCCTGCGCTGCGATTACCAAGGCGGGGAAATCTTCCGCCGGCGAACTGGAGATTGATGAACACGCGTCTTACATCGTTGACCTGGCAACCGCCATCGCCTTCAACACTCAGGAAAGAATGTTGCTGATTGTGCCGAATCAGGGCGCCATCAACAATTTTGATCCGGAAGCGATGGTTGAAATTCCGTGTCTCGTCGGTAGCAACGGGCCGGAACCGCTGACTGTCGGTAAGATCCCGTTGTTCCAGCAGGGGTTGATGAGCCAGCAGGTGGCGGTTGAAAAACTGGTGGTCGAAGCCTGGATTGAGAAATCCTATCTGAAACTGTGGCAGGCGATAACGCTCTCGAAAACCGTGCCGAGCGCTTCTGTCGCTAAAGCCATTCTGGACGATCTGCTCGAAGCCAATAAAGACTACTGGCCAGAACTGAAGTGATTTGACGATTATTATCTGTGGCGGCGCAACCTTCGGGGGGCGCCCACACAATGTTCGAAAACAACCCGCCGCGGTTTTAACCCCGTTCCCCCCTCCCGTAACAAGCAATAATCTCCCCGGCCACCGCTACCGCGATCTCTGCAGGCAGTTTGCCTTTGACGTCGGGCAAGCCCAGCGGGCAACGCATGGCGGCTATAGCCTGTTCGCTGATGCCACGCTGGCCAAGCTTGTATTCGAAACGTTTACGCTTGGTCAGCGAACCAATCAGGCCAAAGTAACCGGCATCGCCACGGCGCAAAATGCGCTCCGCCAGCGCCAGATCCAGCGCGTGATCGTGGGTCATCACGATGAAATAACTGCCCGGCGGCATGGCATCGACGATCTCCAGCGGCTCATCGCAAATTTCTTGCCGCACTCCCGGCGGCATCGCCGCAGGGAACTCCTCCGCACGCCCATCAACCCAACGCACCCGGCACGGCAAGGTGGCGAGAATGTTCACCAGCGCACGGCCCACATGCCCGGCACCAAACAGCGCGATTTGCGGGCGCGGTGGGATCAAGGGTTCGAACAGCACTCTGGTGGTTCCGCCGCAGCACTGGCCGAGCCTCGCCGCCAGCGGGAAACGCTCCAGCCGCAGCGTGGCGTCACCCTGTTGCAACATCTCACGCGCAATCGCCAGCGCCTGGAACTCCAGGTGACCGCCGCCGATGGTATTGACCGCCCGTTCGGCGGTCACCAGCATTTTGGTCCCGCGGTTACGCGGCGTGGAACCTCGTTCGTCCACCAACGTCACCAGCACGCAGGGCTCGCCACGCCTGCGCGCTTCCGCCAGCGCCTCAATCCATTCGTCCATCGCCGTTCCCCCGCGTCAGTTCAGTGACAATGTCACTTGACAGCATCTGTTGCACGCCCCACAGCACCCGTTCCGGCGTGGCCGGCGCGTCAATATTGGGCTGCAGGCGGTAGTCCGCCAGGCTGGCGACCGCGTCCTTGATCGCGCACCAAACCGAGATCCCCAGCATAAACGGCGGCTCGCCCACCGCTTTGGAATGGAACACCGTATCTTCCGGGTTTTTGCGGTTCTCCAGCAGCGTAACGCGCAGATCGGCGGGCACATCGCCAATCGCCGGAATTTTATAGCTCGCCGGGCCGTTGGTCAGCAGCCTGCCTTGTTCATCCCACACCAGTTCTTCACTGGTCAGCCAGCCCATGCCCTGCACAAAGCCGCCCTCAACCTGGCCGATGTCGATAGCCGGGTTCAGCGAGTCGCCCACGTCATGCAGAATATCGGCGCGCAGCAGTTTGTATTCGCCGGTCAGGGTGTCGATCAACACCTCCGCGCAGGCCGCGCCGTAGGCAAAGTAATAGAACGGGTGACCGCTGGCCTTGTCGCGATCGTAGAAAATCTTCGGCGTGCGGTAATAACCGGTACTGGCGAGCGAAACCTGATTGAAATACGCCTGCTCGACCACCTGCTCGAAGCTGAAATAGCGCTCGCCCACCCTGACCTGGCCGTTGCTGAAGGCAATTTGTTCGGCGCTGACCTGGTGCTGTTTGGCAAGCATGTCGATCAGCCGCTGTTTAATGATTAGCGCCGCATTCTCCGCCGCCTTGCCGTTCAAATCGGTGCCGGATGACGCTGCCGTCGGCGACGTGTTCGGCACCTTGCCGGTGTCGGTGGCGGTGATCTGTATGCGTTCAATATCCACCTGGAACACTTCGGCGACGATCTGCGCCACCTTGGTGTTCAGCCCCTGGCCCATCTCGGTGCCGCCGTGGTTGAGCTGAATGCTGCCGTCGGTGTAAACCAGCACCAGCGCACCGGCCTGGTTGAGGAAGCTGGCGGTAAAAGAGATGCCGAACTTTACCGGCGTCAGCGCCAGCCCTTTTTTCAGGATCGGGTTCTCGGCGTTGAAACGGCGGACAGCCTCGCGCCGTGCCTGATAATCCGCGCTGCGTTCCAGTTCGGCGGTCATTTCCTGCAGCAGGTTCTGCTCCACCGGCTGGTGGTAATGGGTGATGTTGCGGTGGTCCTTGCCGTAATAATTGGTCTTGCGCACCGCCAACGGATCGAGCGCCAGATAGCGCGCAATATGGTCCATGATCTGCTCAATCGCCATCATGCCCTGCGGCCCGCCAAAGCCGCGATAGGCGGTATTGGACGCGATATGGGTTTTGCATCGGTGGCCGGTAATCAATACATCTTGCAGGAAATAGGCGTTATCGGCGTGGAACATGGCGCGATCGACAATAGAACCGGAGAGATCGAGCGAATAGCCGCAGTTGCCGGCCAGGTCGATCTTGATGCCGTTCAGTAACCCGGCATCGTCAAAGCCAACGTCATAGTGAATATAAAACGGGTGGCGCTTGCCGGTGATCAGCATGTCGTCGCGGCGGTTGAGGCGCATTTTGGCCGGCCGGCCGGTCAGGTGCGCCACCACCGCACACAGGCACGCCGGGCCGGCAGCCTGGGTTTCCTTGCCGCCGAAGCCGCCGCCCATGCGACGCATGTCGAGGGTGATCTTGTGCATCGGCAGATTGAGCACCGAGGCCACCAGCTTCTGGATTTCGGTCGGGTTCTGGGTGGAGGAATACACCAGCATGCCTCCGTCCTCGGCGGGCATCACTGACGCAATCTGGGTCTCCAGATAAAAATGCTCCTGGCCGCCGACGTGCAACTCGCCCTGAATGCGGTGCAAAGCCCGCGCCAGCGCGCCGTCGGCATCGCCGCGCCGATGATGGTGCGCCTCCTGCACCACAAAGCCTTCGCGCAGCGATTGCGTCACGTCCAGCCGCACCGGCAGATCCTGATACTCCACCTTCACCGCCTGCGCCGCCCGCCAGGCGATCTCGGGATCTTCTGCCGCCACCACCGCGATCACCTGCCCGACGTACTCCACCGTCTCCTTCGCCAGCAGCGGATCGCCGTGGGTCAGCGGTGCAATATCCAGTTCCCCCGGCACATCCTGCCAGGTGATCACCCGCACCACGCCGGGGAAAGCGTAACAGGCCGACAAATCCAGCTTGATGATGCGCGCATGCGCCCGCTCGCTCAGCCTGGCCGCCAGATGCAACTGGTTTGGGAACTCCAGCCGATCGTCAATGTATTGCGCCTCGCCGCTGACGTGTTTGTCGGCGCTTTCATGTTTGCGGCTACGGCCCACCCCGGTGGTCAATGGCTGGCGGAAACGTTCGGCCAGTTGTTCCTGCGTCGCTTCAATGCGTTTGTTATTACTCATGAGCCGTCACCTCAATCGCCAAATGCGGCGCGGTCAGCGCAATGAAATAGCGGCGCAGCAGGTTTTGCGCCACCAGCAGGCGATAACCGCTGCTGGCGCGAAAATCGCTCAGCGGCGTAAAGTCCTGCGCCAATGCCTGCACCGCACGTTCAACGGTGGCGCGCCGCCAGGGCTGCCCCACCAGTTGCTGTTCGCATAGCAAGGCGCGTTTTGGCGTCGCCGCCATGCCGCCAAATGCCAACCGGGCGCTGCGAATAATGCCGCGTTCTATCCCCAGGTTAAAGGCGCCACATACCGCCGAAATATCGTCCTCCAGCCGTTTGGAGACTTTCCAGGCGCGGAAATCCGCCGGAGCGGTGGCCGGCAACACGATGCTTTCGATAAATTCCCCCGGTTGCAGCGCGGTCTGGCGATAGCCCAGGAAGAAATCGTGCAGCGGCAACTCACGCCGCACATCGCCGCAGCGCAGGTTCAGCATGGCATCCAGCGCCAGCAGCATGGGTGCGCCGTCGCCAATCGGCGAAGCATTGGCGATATTACCCCCCAAGGTGCCCTGGTTGCGGATCTGCTGCGAAGCGAAACGCGCCAGCAACTCGCCGAAGGCCGGGTGATATTTTTCCAGCAGCGGATACAGGTCGCTCAGCGCCGCACCGGCACCGATCGTCAAGCGTTCGCCCTGCCAACTGACTTGCTTCAACGCCTCAATCTGCCCAATGGCGATCATCAGCGGTAAATCCTGGTGGCGCTGGGTGACCTCCAGTGCCAGATCGGTGCCGCCGGCCAACAATTTTGCCTGCGGGTGTTGCTGATACAACCCCGCCAGCTCGTCGATCGTTTGCGGCATCAGACAGCGTTTACCCGCCGCTTCCAGCGGTGTCGCGGCACGGATGGCTTGCAGGCGTTCCACGGTTTGCCGTTGCCCGCGATCGAAACTGTCCTCGCCCTTGACGCCGCAGGCCTGCTGCGCCGCCGCCAGAATCGGCCGGTAGCCGGTGCAGCGGCACAGGTTGCCCGCCAGCGCCTGTTGCGCCTGCTCACGCTGGTATTCCCCGCCGTTCTTTTGCAGACAGAACATCGACATCACAAATCCCGGCGTGCAAAAACCGCACTGCGAGCCGTGGCAATCGACCATCGCCTGCTGCACGCTGTGCAATTGGCCATGGTGTTTCAAATCCTCCACCGTAATCAGCTGTTTGCCGTGCAGCGCGCTGACGAACGTCAGGCAGGCATTGACGCTGCGGTAGCGCAACTGTCCGCCTTCCGGCTCGGCCAATACGACGGTGCAAGCGCCGCAGTCACCGGAAGCACAGCCTTCTTTGGTGCCGCAACGGCCCAGGTTGCGGCGCAGATAGTTCAGCACCGTGGTGTTGGGATCGAGCGCGCTTTCACTTTTTAGCGTTTGATTAAGCAGAAACTGGATCATGCTGCCTCCTGGTGCGCGGCCGCGCGATAAACCACTTTGCCGTCAACGTAGGTACGATAAACGTTGCGATCGTCCCCCAGCGTCATCAGCAAGAACAGCTGGTCCGCCAGTTCGCGGCTGTTTTCATGGCGCAGCTTCTGCAGCGGCGACACCGCCGGATCCAACACCACAAAATCCGCCTCTTTACCGACGCCGAAGTTGCCGATTTTATCGTCCAGCGCCAACGCGCGCGCACCGCCCAAGGTGGCGTGATAGAAGGCTTCGCAGGCGGAGAGCTTATAGCGCTGCAACTGGCCGATCTTGTAAGCCTCGCCCAGCGTTTGCAGCATATTGAAGGTGGTGCCTGCGCCGACATCGGTGCCGATGCCCAGCTTCACCTGCTTCTGCCAGGCTTTTTGCAGGTTGAACAACCCGCTGCCGAGGAACAGGTTGGAGGTCGGGCAGAACGCGATCGCCGAGCCGGTCTGGCACAGGCAATCCCACTCTTGCTCTTCCAGGTGCAGGCAGTGAGCGAATACGCTTTTCTCGCCGGTCAGGCCGTACTGGTGATACACATCCAGATAGCTGCTGTTCTCCGGGAACAGCGCTTTCACCCAGGCCACTTCATCCAGGTTCTCGCTCAGGTGGGTGTGCAGCCAGGCATCCGGAAACTCTTCGCGCAACCGCTGCACCTGCGCCAATAGCGCTGGGGTGCTGGTGGGGGCGAAACGCGGCGTTATCGCATAGCCCAGCCGTTGTTTGCCGTGCCAGCGCTCGATCAGTTCACGGGTTTGCCGGTAACTTTGCTCCGGGGTTTCCAGCAGTTCATCCGGTGCGTGGCGGTCCATCATCACTTTGCCGGCGATAAGACGCATGTTCAGCGCCGCCGCCTGGCTGAACAACGCGTCAACCGACTGCGGATGTACCGTTCCGAACACCAACGCCGTGGTGGTGCCGTTGCTTAACAGTTGTTGCAGGAAGAACGCCGACATCTTGCCGGAATGCCGTTCGCAGCAGAACTGGCTTTCGGTCGGGAAAGTATAGTGCTTCAACCACGCCAACAGCTGATCGCCATAAGCGCCGATCATTTCGGTTTGCGGATAGTGAATATGGGTATCGATAAACCCCGGCACGATCAGCTTGTCGCGGTAATGCGTCACCTCAAAACCCGGCGGCAACAACGGTTCGCCCTGCTGCCAACTGCCGAGCCAGACAATGGTGCCTTCGTTTAGCAGCAGTAATCCGTCGGGAATATGCCGCAGTTGCTCATTCAACTGTTGCGGGCTCTCCACGCAGGCCGCGATATCGAAAAAATTGCCACGAATAGCCGTGGTGAATTGCATGTTCATGTTGCCGTTCCTTTTCTACCGACCCACGTACCGCCCCCCGTTGAGTGAACTCAATCCGGTGGAATATGTCGGTCTTTTTATCGTTTGCAGATGTTGATTTAAGGATAGCAAGCAGCGTGCCAGTTGGTTTTTTATTAAAAAATACCCTTTAAAAACAATACCATAAAATGAACAATTGGAATTGCACGAGAAAGTAAAAATAATTAAAAAGCAAGCAAACGGTTGCCTGGAAAATAGCAACCGTTTGCTTGCCTGAGCTAATTAAACCGATGCACCAACATCGAGCAAAAATATAAATCGAGAAAATTAAGTGGCTATTTCAATAACACTTCATAACGTGGGTTAAACTCGTCGAACAACGGCAGCGCCGCCGCCCCCAATGCTGCGGTATCCGCGCCGGTGGTGCCCAACCGCACGCGCAGACCATCGAGGTATTTGCTGCGCACCGAGCGGTGCAAGGGCGCCAAGCGTTTGATCAACTGTTCAACGATGCTTTCCGGCATCAGCCCGCCAATAATCACCGCCTCGGCATCGAACATGCACTCGACGATGTTGATCGCCTGGCGCAGCGCAGGCACCGCAGACTCCAACCAGAGGTCGATCTGCGCCTGCGGCAATGCCAGCAGATCCTGCGGCATGGCACGCATCGGATCCAGCCCGCAGCTCTCATAGGCTGCCTGCAGCGAGACGTAGCGTTCAAGGCAACCCTGGTTGCCGCAATAACAAGCCCGCCCGCCCGGTTGCACAATCATGTGGCCTATTTCACCGGCATTGTGCGCATGGCCGGTATAAATACGCCCGTCAGTGAAGATCCCCGCCCCGAGGCCGGTGCCGAGATACAGATAAATAAACGAATTGAGCTGCCTGGCCACACCGTGCAGACGTTCGCCGATGGCGGCGACGGTGGCGTCGTTCTCCAGCGTCACCGGCAGGCCGCTCTGCGCGTTAAGTTCAGCCACTACATCGATATTTTCCCAGCCGTTGAGGGTAGTCGGCCCAACGGAGGAGATCCCTTCCACGCCAAACGGCCCCGGCATCACCACGCCGATGCCCAGCATTTTTCCCCAGGCCATATCCGGCTGTTGGCGCATTTCTTGCAGTACATCACAAATCAGTTTCAAGGTCGCAGCAGGTTGCGGCTTTTGCACCATAATCAGCCGATGGAAACGAACGCTTCCTGACAGATCAACGACGATGATCAGAAGCGACTGGTGGTCCAGATGGATGCCGATGGAATATGCACTGTCTGGATTGAGGGTCAACGGCGTCGCCGGTTGGCCCCTCCCTCCGGCACGGCGCGGCAGGTGCGAGGAGAGAATGCCGGCCTGCTCCAGCTCTGTCGCGATGTTTGAAACGGTTTGCGGCGTCAGTGAGGTCAGCCGGGCGATTTCGGCACGAGTCAGTTCGCCGTGCAGACGGATTGCCTCTATCACTACGCGCCGGTTGTGTGCACGAGCATGTTCAAGGTTAGTGCCGGATGTCGTCATAACTGCCTATGCAGAAAGGGAAATCGGTGTTTGCAGTATGGTGCCCTCCATTAAAGCAATCAAATTGATTTAAGAATCTTTTTAACACCGGAGAACGCACCATGAAAAGCCCTATCCGCGCCGCTAAGGCCGCCTGTACCCTGTCTGCCCTGGCGTTTTGCATCTCAAGCGCCTTTGCCGCCCCTACGCAAATCAACGCGCTGTTTATGACCCAGGCGGCTTATAGCGAAAACGACATTCGCGCCATGACCGCCGATTTCACCCAACAGCACCCGGATATCACCGTTAACCTCGAGTTCGTCCCTTACGAAGCGCTGCACGATAAAATCGTCGCGGCGCGCGGCGCAGGCAGCAACGGCTACGACGTGGTGCTGTTCGACGCCATCTGGCCGGCCGAATTCGTCAAGTTCGGCCTGCTGCAGGATGTCACCTCGCGCATCAGCGCCGACGACAGCGGCAAGATTTTCGACGGCGCCATGACCACCGTCACTTACAAAGACAAGCGCTGGGGAATGCCGTGGATCCTCGATACCAAATACCTGTATTACAACAAAGCCATGCTGGCCAAGGCCGGCATCGGCGCCCCGCCGAAAACCTGGCAGGAACTGGCGCAGCAGGCGGAAATCCTGAAACAGAAAAACGTGGTCAAATACCCTCTGGTGTGGAGCTGGTCACAGGCCGAGGCGCTGGTTTGCGATTACACCACGCTGGTGTCCGCCTTCAAGGGGCAATTCTTCCAACAGGGGAAAATCAACTTCTCCACCCCAGCATCATTACAGGCCGCCGGCTACATGAAAGACACGCTGGACAAGGGGCTGACCAACCCGAACTCGCGCGAATATCTGGAAGAGGACGTGCGCAAAGCCTTCTCTAATGGCGACGCCGCCTTCGCGCTCAACTGGACCTATATGTACAACATGGCCAACGATCCGAAGCAGAGCAAAGTGGCCGGCGATGTCGGCATCGTGCCGGCTCCGGGATCGGTTGAGGGCCAGGTTTCCGCCGTCAACGGCTCGATGGGCCTCGGCATCGCCAAGGCCAGCGCCCACCCGGACCAGGCCTGGCAGTACATCAGCTACATGACCTCCCAGCCGGTACAGGATAAGTACGCCAAACTGAGCCTGCCGATCTGGAAATCTTCCTACGACGATCCGGCGGTGCAGAAAGACCAGCAACCCTTGATCGCCGCCGCCAAACAATCGTTGAACGTGATGCTGTCGCGCCCTGAAACTGCCGATTACTCACGGCTTTCCAACGGATTGCAGCAAGATTTGCAGCAGATCCTGCAAGGCAAGGTGACGCCGCAAGCGGGCCTGGATGCGGCTACCAAAAGCGCGGCACGGCTGCGTTAAGGGATGACGATGCTCACTTTGCCCCAACGTGAGCGGCGTCAGGCATGGGTGCTGCTGGCACCCATGCTGCTGATGATGCTGCTGTTAACCGCCTGGCCGCTGGGCCGCACCCTGTGGCTGAGCTTTACCGACGCGGCGCTGGTCGGTGACGGCGTAACGCCTGCCTGGGTCGGCGTCGATAACTTTCTGTATGCCCTGACCGACCCGGATTTCCAGGCCACGCTGTGGCGCACGCTCTATTTCACCGTGGTTTCGGTGGCGTTCGAAGGGGTGATTGGCGTGTTGGTGGCGCTGCTGCTCAACCAGCAATTCCACGGCCGCAACCTGCTGCGGGTACTGGTGATTTTGCCCTGGGCGCTGCCCACCATCGTCAACGCGACAATGTGGCGGCTGAACTTCAATCCGGATTACGGCAGCATCAATGCGCTGCTGACTCAGCTTGGGGTCATCGACCATTACCGCAGTTGGCTGGGCGATCCCGCCTCGGCGTTGAACGCGGTGATGCTGGCGGATATCTGGAAAAACTACCCGCTGATCACCCTATTGACGCTGGCGGCACTGCAATCCATCCCGGAGGATTTGTACGAGGCGGCCCGACTGGACGGCGCTTCCGCCTGGCGGCGATTCCGTGCCATCACCCTGCCCGCCATTCTGGCCCCGCTGGCGGTGGCGCTGGTGTTACGCACCATCGACGCCTTCAAGGTGTTCGACATCATTTACGTGATGACCCGCGGCGGGCCGATGGACAGCACCAAGACCCTCAGCTTTTTCGTTTATCAGGAATCGTTCAGCTATCTGCGTGCCGGCAGCGGCGCCGCCTACGCAGTGCTGATGACCCTGCTGTGCGGTTTGCTGATCGCACTCTACATGCTGATGCTGTTCCGCCAACGCCGAAGGAGCCTCGCCGATGAAGCGTAAAATCCGCCTGATACTACGCTATGGCGCCGCGCTGCTATTGGCGCTGTCGATCCTCGCGCCGATGCTGTGGCTGTTTTTGATGAGCGTCAGTTCCTCCGCCGATCTGACCCGCGTGCCGCTGGAATGGCTGCCGCGCCGCTGGGACTTTTCACGCTACGGCAGCTTGCTGTCGTTACAGGCCGGCCAGCCTGGGGCACTGTTCCTGCACGCGCTGTTCAATAGCCTGCTGGTGGCCTGCGGCGCCACGCTGATTTCGCTGCTGCTGGCGATCCCGGCGGCGTTCAGCTTCTCACGCTATCCGGGCCGCGACGGCTGGCTGTTCGCCAGTCTGGCGATTTATATGGTGCCGCCGGTCGCCTTCGTGCTGCCGCTGTACTTTATTCTGCAACAGCTGGCGCTGCTGAACACCCATATCGGCCTGGTGCTGGTCTACTGCTCGCTGATCCTGCCGTTCCTCACCTGGATGCTGAAGAATCAGTTCGACGCCTTGCCGATCGATATCGAACAGGCGGCGCGGCTGGATGGGCTGCGTCAGTGGCAGGTGCTGCTGCGCATCACGTTGCCGCTGGCGAAACCGGCGCTCGGGGCCTCGGCGTTGTTCGGCTGGTTGCTGGCCTGGGACGAATTTTTCTACGCGCTGCTGTTTACCAGCAACATTCAGGCCCAGACGCTGCCGGTGACTATCGCCGGTTTCACCGCGGGACGCGCCACCGATGACGGATTGATCGCCGCCGTCGGCATGTTGGCCGCCATACCGCCACTCTTTATTGCCATTTGGCTGCAAAAAACGCTGGTCAGCGGGTTAACCAGCGGCGGCAGCAAGGGCTGACTTAAAAGGGAAAGAATTCACATGATGAATACCAACACCAAACCCACCCTGTACGTGGTCGGCAATATCAACGTCGACGTGATCATGAGCACCCTGCACCAGTGGCCGCAGAAAGGCACCGAGGCGATGCTGGATCACAGCGAACTGCGCCCCGGCGGCTCGGCCGGCAACTGCGCGCTGGCGTTGGCGGCGCTGGAGACGCCTTACCGGCTGGTGGCCAATCAGGGCAACGACTATTTCAGCCCCTGGCTGGCGCAGCTGTTCCCGGAAAGCTCGCTGTACTGGCCGACCTACAGCTGTGAAACCTCGCTGACCTTCGGCGTGACGCACCCCGACAACGAACGCACCTTTTTCAGCAATCAAGGGCACATCACCCGCCTGAGCCAGGATGACGTGCTGCACCAGATCCCGCTGTTCGCCGGCAACGGCGACACCGTGCTGTTATGCGGCACCTTCCTGTGCACCACTTTGCTGGCGGATTACCCGGCGCTGCTGCAAACGCTGCGCCAACGCGGCTACCGCATTGCGGTGGACACCGGCTGGCCGCCGCAGGGCTGGAGCGACGCGCTGCGCGGGCAGATCGCCGACTGGTTGCCGTTCTGCGACATTCTGCTGCTGAATGAAGTGGAAACCTGCGGCATGGCAGGCCATGAAGATCTGTACACCGCCGCTCGCACCCTGAACCGCCAGCAACCGACCGACGCCGCCTGTGTGGTCAAGTGCGGGCCGGACGGCGCGCGCATGTGGTGCGGCGAACGGCTGTTGCAAGCTGCGGCGCACCCGATCAAGGTGGTCGATACCATCGGCGCCGGCGACAGTTTCAACGCCGGGTTCCTGACCGCCTGCCTGCACGGCCATTCGGCCACGGTGGCGCTGCGCTGGGGCATTCGCGCCGCCAGCCACGCCATCAGCAGTTCGCCGCGTCAATACCTGGACTGGAACACCCTGAAAACCTGCGCCGGAGAGATGATCTGATGGCAAGCGTAGAACTGGTGAAAGTCGCCAAATATTATGGCAAACAGCGGGTATTGAATCCGCTGGATCTGATCATTCCCGACGGCAGCTTTACCGTGCTGGTCGGTCCCTCCGGCTGCGGTAAATCTACATTGCTGCGCTTGCTGGCCGGGCTGGATACGCTATCCGATGGCGCTATCCTGCTGGATAAACAGAAAATTAACGATCTGGACCCCGCCGATCGCGATATCGCCATGGTGTTTCAGAGCTATGCGCTCTATCCGCACCTGACAGTGGCGGAAAACATGGCGTTTCACATGCAGGTCATGAAGGTCAGCAAAAGCGAGCAGCAGACCAAAGTGCAGCAGGCAGCGCGCATTCTGGCGATCGATCACCTGTTGCAGCGCTATCCGAAAGAGCTGTCCGGCGGCCAGCGCCAGCGGGTGGCGATGGGGCGAGCCATGGTGCGCAATCCGAAGGTCTTTTTGTTCGATGAACCCTTGTCCAACCTCGACGCCCAGTTGCGCATGGAGCTGCGCGCCGAGATAAAATCGCTGCATCAGCAATTCAAAACCACCACGGTGTACGTCACCCACGACCAGATCGAGGCCATGACGCTGGCCGATCAAATCGTGGTGATGAAAGACGGCAATATCGTGCAACAGGGCCGGCCGCTGGAGATCTACGACGCGCCCGCCAACACCTTTGTGGCGCGCTTTATCGGTTCGCCGCCCATGAACCTGTTGGACGGCATCGTCACGCCGCGCGGCGATCGCCCCGGCGTAACCTGCGGTGAACTTTGGCTGCCGCTGCCCGATAAGTGGCGGCAAGCAATTCCGGGCAGTAACGTGATCCTCGGGCTGCGTCCGCACGATTTTCTGCAGGTGGAGGTCAGCGAACAACCGCCCGCCCAGCTTCGGCTGATGGAGATCACCGGTGACGTCAGTCTGTTGCACCTGACCTGGGGCGGTTACCGGTTGCATGTGCAGTTCAGCGGCCGCATCAATGCAGAAAGCGGCCAGCCGCTGTGGCTGGCGCCCAACATCGACGCGATCCACCTGTTCGACGCCGCCAGCGGCCAGCGGTTAAGCGAAAATTAAGTGTTGATTACCCATGACTTCGGCCCGAAAAAACCGGGCTGAAACCGGCTGTCCCCCTCTGAGAGCGCAGAATGCTGCGCTCGCTAATCATCGCCTGCTTAACCGCTGTTTAACCTGTGTACGATGCGCTATGCTCGAAAACTCGTCCGGATTACATTTTTTGAAACGGGGTTTCTTGTTATGCCTGCATTCCATCTGTGCGTCACCTGGCGCACTGTGCCATGAGCTGGTTTTCACGCGCCAGCGCGCTGCCGTTGCTGGTGGCCGGCGCCTTTTTTATGGAAAACCTCGACGGTACGGTGATTGTCACCGCCATGCCGCAGATGGCGGCCGCTTTCGGCGTGCGGGCGGTGGATATGAACATCGGCATTTCCGCCTATATTCTGACGCTGACGGTGTTTATTCCCGCCAGCGGCTGGATCGCCAACCGCTTTGGCGCGCGCAATATCTTTGCCGCCGCGGTAGTGATTTTTACCCTGGCCTCGGTGCTGTGTGCCGCCAGCGTTAACCTGCCCACCTTTACCGCTGCCCGCATTCTGCAAGGCTTTGGCGGCGCGCTGATGGTGCCGGTCGGCCGGTTGGTGGTGCTGCGCAATACCGCCAAACCGGATCTGATAAAAGCCATCGCCACCATTACCTGGCCGGGGCTGGTGGCGCCCATTCTTGGCCCGCCGGTCGGGGGTTTTATTACTACCTACGCGTCATGGCACTGGATTTTTCTGCTCAACGTGCCGCTGGGCGTCGCCGCGCTGTGGTTGGCCTGGCGGTTGATCCCGCAAGAAGCGCCGCACAAAGGCGTGCCCTTTGACGCCATCGGCTTCATGCTGACCGGCATCGCCTGCTTCGGCCTGATGTTCGGCCTGGACCTGATCAACCACCCGCAGCTCTCCTGGCTGGTGCCGGTACTGTGCATCCTCGGCAGCCTGGCGCTGGGCGCGCTGGCGGTGCGCCACGCCAAACGCACCGCGCACCCGTTGATCGATCTGTGGGCAATGCGAATAAAAAGTTACGCCGTCACTATTTGGGGTGGCGCCTTGTTCCGCATCGCCATTGGCGCCGTGCCCTTCTTGCTGCCGCTGCTGTTCCAGATCGGCTTTGGTCTCAACGCCTTCGACGCCGGGTTATTGGTGTTGGCGGTGTTTGCCGGGAATCTGGCGATGAAGCCTTTTACCTCTGCCGTGCTCTATCGTTTCCGTTTTCGCACCACGCTGGTAGTCAATGGGCTGCTGAACGCCGCCACCATTTTTGCCTGCGCGTTGCTGACGCCGCAAACCCCAACCTGGCTGATTGTGGCATTGCTGTTCGTCAGCGGGTTGACGCGTTCCATGCAGTTCACCGCGCTGAATACGCTGGCATTTTCCGAAGTGCCGCAGCCGCAGATGGGCGGCGCCAATACCCTGTTCACCGTATCGCAGCAACTGGGCAGCGGCCTGGGCATCGCCATCGGTGCGCTGGCGCTGCGGGTGGCGGAAATGCTGATACCGCCGTCGGCCGGTCGACTGCCGCTGGTCGATTTCCAGTTGGCGTTTGGGGCTATCGGCGTTATCGCCCTGTTGGCGGTGGCAGACAGTCTGACGTTGAATCCCGATGCCGGCAGCGAAGTCCGCCGGAAAAAATCCCCTTCGTCGGCACCGGCTGGCGCTGATGAATCCGTGGCAACCAAGGCAAGGAGTTAAACGATGCAATACCGTCAGCTTGGCCATTCCGGCCTGAAAGTTTCGGCGCTGAGTCTCGGCACCATGACCTTTGGCGGCGCAGGCAAATTCGCCAAAACCGGCGATACCGGCGTTGACGAAGCCCGCAGCCAGATAGACCGCTGTATCGACGCCGGCATCAACCTGTTCGATACCGCCGATGTCTATTCCGCCGGCAAGGCGGAAGAGATCCTGGGCCAGGCTCTGGGCAAAAAACGCCAGCAGGTCCTGGTCGCCAGCAAGGCCCGCTTCCCCATGGGCGCCGGCCCGAACGACGCGGGGCTGTCTCGCCATCATTTGATCCGCGCCTGCGAAGCCAGTCTGCGGCGGTTGAACACCGACTATCTCGACTTGTATCAACTGCATGAATGGGACGGCCTGACGCCGGTTGACGAGACCCTGCACGCGCTGGAGCATTTGGTCAGCAGCGGCAAGGTGCGTTACGTCGGCGTGTCCAATTTTTCCGGCTGGCACCTGATGAAACACCTGGGTGCCGCCGAACGCCTGGGTCTGGTGCGCCCGGTCAGCCAGCAGATTCATTACACGCTGCAGGCCCGCGAGGCAGAGTATGAACTGCTGCCGATCGCAGCGGATCAGGGCGTCGGCGTCCTGGTGTGGAGCCCGCTGGCCGGCGGTCTGCTTTCCGGTAAATACCGCCGCAATCAGCCCGCGCCGGAAGGCACTCGTCACCTGGCCAACTGGGGCGAGCCACCGGTTCGCGACGAGGAACGGCTGTACGATATCGTCGACGTGCTGGTGGATATCGCCCGGTCGCACGGCGTGTCCGCGGCTCAAGTCTCCCTGGCCTGGCTGCTGGCGCGGCCTACCATCACCTCGGTGGTGATCGGTGCGCGCAACGACACCCAACTGCAGGACAACCTGCAAGCGGCCAATCTGAACCTGAATGAGGAGGACCTTCAGCGGCTGGAGGAAGTGAGCCGCCCGCCACTGATTTATCCTTATTGGCACCAGGCCGCCACCGCGCCGGACCGTCTGTCGGCGGCCGACCTGCTGCTGTTGGCACCGCACCTGCCGAAAAAATAAGTCGCATCTGCCGCTAATCAACGTAATATCGATGATCCGCCCCGTTTTGACGGGCGCGGATTTTTTGCCGTTTTGGCCTGAAAAGCGAGGTAATAAGAATGATTCACAGTGACCTTTCTCAGTGCCGCCTTAACACCGACCGGTTGTTGATTGCTCCATTTACCGCAGCAGACGCCGACGAGGTTTACCAGGCGATTACCCCTACGCTGACGCGCTTTATGAATTTTGAACCGGAGGAGTCGCCGGAGGCCTTCGCCAACGTCTGGGAAGCCTGGTTACCGCTGATCCGTGAAGGCGAGGAAGTGATTTTTGTTGCCCGTCTGCGCGACGGTAAAAAGTTTGTCGGCATGGGTGGCGCACACGATCTGCACAGCCAAACGCCGGAACTGGGTATTTGGGTGAAAGAGACTCAGCAGGGCCACGGCTATGGCCGCGAAATTGTCCACGCCATGGCGGTCTGGGCCAGTGAGCGTTACCGGCCGCAGCACTTTGTCTACCCGGTGGCCGAGCAAAACGTCCCCAGCCGACGTATCGCTGAATCCCTCGGCGGCGTGGCAGCCGGCCGGCGCGAAAACACCAAATACGACTGCGTGGTCTACCACGTCCCGCCACAGCTTTAAGCGTTTTGCCGGGCCGGCCCCTTGATCATCGTTTAGCGGCCCGGCCCTTATCCTTTCGTCATTAACCGACCGAAAACCGCCCGTTTTCCGGCATCGATGACTGTTTTTTACTGCTCACGCAGATAACCGCTGCCACTTGATGTGGGATTATGCTAATCCTAATAGCATGTAGGGTATAAACACTTGAGGAACAGTCACATGATCATTTTTGTCACGGGCGCCACATCAGGTTTTGGCGAGGCTATCACACGACGTTTTATCCGCGAAGGCCACCAGGTGATTGCCACCGGGCGTCGCGTTGAACGTCTGGAAGAGTTGAAAGACGAACTGGGTGACGCGCTGCATATCGTCCGCCTGGACGTACGCAACCGCGCCGCTATTCAGCAGGTGATCGACGAATTGCCTGCAACGCTGCGCCAAATCGACGTGCTGGTGAATAACGCCGGCCTGGCGTTGGGGCTGGAGCCGGCGCACAGAGCAGACGCCGACGACTGGGATACCATGATCGATACCAACACCAAAGGCCTGGTCAATATGACCCGCGCCCTGCTGCCGGCGATGGTTGAACGCAATATCGGCCATGTGATCAACATCGGCTCCGTCGCCGCCAACTGGCCCTATGCCGGCGGCAACGTTTACGGCGCGACCAAGGCTTTCGTCAAACAGTTCAGCCTGGGTCTGCGGGCCGATCTGCACGGCACGCGCATCCGCGTCACCGACATTGAGCCTGGCCTGGTGGGCGGTACCGAGTTCTCCAACGTGCGCTTCAAAGGCGACGATGGCAAAGTTGACAAGATCTACGACGGCGCCAATGCGCTAACGCCGGAAGATATCGCCGAGTCGGTGTTCTGGGTTGCGACCCTGCCGGCCCACGTCAATATCAATACGCTGGAAATCATGCCGGTCAGCCAGTCCTTCGCCGGGTTGAACATCCACCGCGAGTCCTGATTTTTCCCGTGCCGCCGGGTTATCCGGCGGCACGCCAGCCTGAAACGATAATCAACATCCCCGCCAGCGCCACCCCGGCGCCCAGCCAATCCAACGCCGACAGCTTAACCCCGTCCACCACCCGCAACCACAGCAGCGCCGTTGCCACATAAACACCGCCATAAGCCGCATAGACTCGCCCGCTGGCGGCCGGGTGCAGCGTCAACAGCCAGACAAACAACATCAAACTGGCCGCCGCCGGCAACAATAACCAAACGCCGGCGTTTTTTTTCAGCCACAGGTAAGGCAAGAAGCAGCCTATAATTTCGGCTAACGCGGTGGCGAAAAATAGCAGGGTAGTCTTTAACATGGGTAACGATTTTCTCTCTATAAAGTAAACGAAGCGGTGCTTGGCTGGTGCAGCATCAAAGCTCGGTGGTATATTTATTGCCACGCCTGCGGGCGAGATTAAGCCAGTGTTACCTTCTCCCGGCAACACTAACTCATAAGGATGAAACGATGAAAACACTTTCTACTCCACGACTGCTGCGCGGGATGCTGCCGGTCGCCATGCTGATGTTGATGGGTGCCTGGCAGGCTCCGGCGTTGGCTGCCACCTGCACTCAGGGCAGCACCTGCGTCACTGTCGATGGCAGCAACAGCGGTGCCATGAGCACCGAAGCGGCACGCCAGAGCAAAGAACAGTTTAACGACACAAAATCCCTGCGCCATAAGGTCAACACCCGTGTGGAGAAAGAGTTCGACAAGGTAGACAAGGCGATTGATAACGAAGACCGCTGCGACGACAGCCTGAACGTTAACGCCTATTGGGAACCGAACACCCGCAAGTGTCTGGATCGCCAGACCGGTCGTCAGATTAATCCTTAATCACGCCGCAGCAAGCGGCGAACGTTAACCTCCGCCGCCATTGCTGCTATTGTGACAAAGGAAGCTCATGCTCAAATAAGGACGAATTGATGAAAAAAGCGCTTATCCTGGGTGCACTGCTGCTAACCGCAGCCCCCTTGGCAGCCTTGGCTTCATGCGAAAGCGTGAAGGCGGACATTTCACAGAAAATTGTCAAAAACGGCGTACCGGAATCCGGTTTCAAACTGGACATCGTGCCCAATGACCAGGCTCAACAGGCTGGCGGACTGGTCGTGGGTCACTGCGAAAACGACACCCAGAAAATTGTCTATACCCGCCTGAGCAACGGCGACGACAACGGTGACGCGGCGCAGACCGGCACCAGCCAGGACACCAAAACCGCACAATAACTGCAGCTCAGGGCGCAACCGCGCCCTTTCCTTTTTTTACGCCTGTTCCGCCTCTTCACCCTCGCCTTGCGGCCTATGCCGTGCGGGAATCAACATCGCCGCCGCCAGCGCCAGCAACGAAATCAGTGCGGAAACCAAAAACACCCAATGCAACGAAGCGGCCACCTGCTGAATGATATCGGCCAGCTTTTCCGGCGTCATTGCGCCCCGCACCGCCGGCTCCATCAGTTGCTGCACCGGATCGGCCGTCTGCGGCAGACGATGCTGCAAATTCAGATTCAACGTAGCCCCCAGAATAGCGGTGCCGATGGCCGATCCCATCATCCGGGTGAATACCGTACAGGCGGTAGCTATGCCGCGAATGCTGTGATGCGCGGCGTTTTGCACTGAAACCAGAAACGTGGTGTTGCACAGCCCCATGCCGGCACCCACCATAAAGGCCGCCAACCGCCCCCACAACAGACCGCCGTTCGGCTGCAGCAGCAGTAAGATCAACCCGCCTGCGACCAGCAACAGCGCCCCCAGCAACGCGGTGGTACGGTAAGACGTCATCAACATCAGCCGCCCGCTCAGGGTGCTGGCCAGCGGCCATCCGATCGACATCAGCGCCAGCGTGGTTCCGGCTTCCAGCGGCGTTCCGCCCATCACGCCCTGAATAAAGGTCGGCAGAAAAGCGCTGATCCCCATCATCGCCGCACCGATCACCACCCCGCCAATATTGCCGGCCACAATCACCCGGCTTTGCCATAATGCCAGCGGGAACAGCGGCTCTGGCGCACGGCGTTCCTGGCGGATCAGCAGCATCAGCGAAACCGCCGCCAGCGACAACAGCGGCAATACCCACCACCCCAGACTTTCCGCCTGCAGCAGCGACATCAGCAGCGCCGCGACAAACAGCGTCAGCCACGCCGTGCCCGCCAGATCCAGCGCGTGTTTACGCACCTGTTTACTGGAAGGCAAATAGCGGCCAAGGAAAAACATCGCCAGCAGGCCGATTGGCAAGTTGACCCAGAACACCAGCGCCCAAGGCAAATGCTGGACGATAAACGCCCCCAGCAGCGGACCGATGATTGCCGACACGCCCCACACGCTGGACAGATAGCCCATGACCTTCGGCCGCTCGGTCGCACTGTAGATATCGCCGATAATGGTGGTTGCAATCGGCATAATCGCCCCGGCCCCCAGCCCCTGCAACAGCCGAAAACCAATCAGCCAGTACATGTTGGGCGAAAAACCGCACAACACCGAACCCAGTAAAAACAGCGATGCGCCAAAGAAAAATACCCGCTTGCGGCCCAGCAGATCCGCCAGCCGGCCATAGATCGGAATGGTGATGGCCTGCGCCAGCAAATAGACCGCAAAGACCCAGCCCAGCAGCGAGAAACCGCCGAGATCGCCGATGATGGTCGGCATCGCCGTGGCGACAATGGTCGCCTCGATGGCTGACATAAACATGGCCAGCATGCAGGCGATCAGAATCAGCGGGCGATGAGCGAGGGGTGCAGATGAGTCGTTATTTGTCATGGCGTTGTTTGGCTCTGGATTTTTATTGTCATCAAATTATACCCGCCGGGTTAAACGCTGCCGTAAGCTGTGTCTACTTCCCTGTTTTCAATGGCGAAAAACGCATCATTTGAACATTTGGTGACAACGTAACCGTAAATCAACGGGATTTATCGTTTCGCCGTTGAAACCACGATCCCAGCGGCGAATCTAAAAAGATTCTCTGGCCTTCGGCCGGACCGGCAAGCACAATGCCCAACTGAACCTTTCATTTTTCTCACGATTTTACCGCCTCATGAAACGATGGGTCCACTTGCATCACTACCGCGCCCTGCTGCGCCGCCTGTTTATCGCCATATTTCTGGGCATTGCCGCCGCGTTGGTCGTTTGGCTGTTTCACCGTGCCATGCTCGGGTTGGAGTGGGCGTTGCTCGATCACGAAGATGGCAGCCTGGTGGCCGCCGCCGCCGCATTACCGGGCTGGCGCAGAGCCTTGACTCCGGCCCTGGGCGGCCTGGCGGCAGGTTTGTTGCTGTGGGTTTATCAGCGTTATCAGCATCAGCGGCAAATAGCGCCCACCGATTATATGGAAGCGATAGAAACCGGCGACGGACGGCTCGATGTCAGCGCCAGCCTGGTGAAATGCCTGGCTTCATTGCTGGTGGTATCCAGCGGCAGCGCCATCGGCCGCGAAGGCGCGATGATCCTGCTGGCGGCGCTGGTGGGATCGGTATTTGCCCAACGCTTCACCCATGAGAAAGAGTGGAAACTGTGGGTGGCCTGCGGTGCGGCCGCCGGTATGGCCAGCGCCTATCACGCGCCGCTGGCGGGCAGCCTGTTTATCGCCGAAATTCTGTTTGGCACTCTGATGCTGGCTTCGCTCGGCCCGGTGGTGATTGCCGCCGTCAGCGCGCTGCTGGTGACCAATTTGCTCAACGGTGGCCAGGCGCCGCTGTATCTGGTGGAACCGCTGCCTGCGCCCTGGCCGGTGCAATATCTGTTGATGGCGCTGCTCGGGATACTGGCCGGTATCTGCGGCCCGCTGTTTCTGTGGACGATGTCGGCTTCCGGCCATGCGTTCCGCTCGCTGCGCCTGACGCCGCCGCTGCAGCTGGCGCTGGGCGGATTCATTGTTGGTTTACTGTCGCTGCTGTTTCCTGAAGTGTGGGGCAATGGCTACAGCGTGGTGCAGTCTCTGCTCAGCACGCCGCCCGGCGTATTGCTGGTTGGCGCCATTTTGATCTGCAAACTGCTGGCGGTGCTTGCCAGCAGCGGTTCCGGCGCGCCTGGCGGCGTGTTCACCCCAACGCTGTTTGTCGGGGCGGCGCTGGGCTCGCTGGTTGGGCAACTGTGCGCCACCTGGCCCGAACTGGGCGCGGCCGTACCCTTGCTGATGGCGTTGACCGGCATGGCGACTCTGTTGGCCGCCACTACTCACGCGCCGATCATGGCCGCACTGATGGTGTTTGAGATGACCGGCGAATACACGTTGTTGCCCGGTATCCTGCTGGCCTGCGTGATCGCCACCACCGTGTCGCGTGGCTTGCGCTCAGTGTCGGTCTATCACAACGCCTAACGGTTCAACAGCGCGGAGATATCGAGATAGTGCGCCAGCTCGCGCTGCTCGGCGCGGGGCAGATAAGGGATTTCACCCAACAGCGGCGCAGGGATGCGTTGACGCAAGGCTTCAATGGTTTCTGCGTAATGCGCCAGCCCCGGGTTAATCCGGTTCGCAACCCATCCCAGCAAAGGTAAGCCGTCATTAATGATCGACTGCGCCGTTAACAAGGCGTGGCTGACGCAGCCCAGCTTGATCCCCACCACCAATACCACCGGCAATTGCTCCTGGATCACCCACTCGGCGTAGGGACGCAGATCGTTCATCAGCACACGCCAACCGCCACTGCCCTCCACGACCACGGTGTCGGCTCTGGCGGACAAACTCTGCAACCCGCTGCTCATCACGCCGTAGTTGATATCCTCGGTGGCATGGGCGTGAAACACCTCATCCAGACAGGTGATGGGATTAATTTCCTCGTACGACAGCGGCAGGGTCGAAGACGCCTGTAAAACCAAAGCGTCTTTATTGCGAATGCCTTCGCTGGTTTCCTGACAACGCGCCGCGATCGGCTTATAGCCGGCTACCGAACGGCCCTGCGCGGCGAGCGCCTGCAGCAAGGCGCGGGAAACCACGGTTTTACCGACGTCGGTATCCGTGCCTGTTACAAATAAACGCTTTAACATGTTTTAATTGCCCCGAAATGCTCCATAAATCCAAATATCGCCGCAATAAGGCGAAGGAGACGAACGGGAAAATTTTAGGGGATGCTGAGCGTACGGGGCTTGAGGTAGCGCAATCTTTTGTCGTTAAACGATAAGTATTACTGATACTACCCTTGCAACAGTTGCACCAACAGCGAACCGTTGTACAAGGCTTCCTTCACCAGTGCGGCCCCGGGCATGGTGCCTTTGTTGAAGAACTGGGTAGATTCTACCTGTACATGGTCGCTGTAAGCCGGCAACGACTGCTGACGAATGCAAGAGGCGATGGCCGGATGCAGGATTTCTGCCGCACGATTCAGCGGTGAGCCGACCAGGATTTTTTCAGGGTTGAACAAGTTGACCATGATCGCCAGGATACGCCCCACGCTGTGGCCCACGCCGAGGATGATGTCTTTGGCCAGTTGATCGCCCGCCAGCGCAGCATCGCACAGGGATTCAGCCGTCAGCGGCGCGCCGTGCAGGCTGGAGCTCATGGAGGTCGCGAGACGCTGCTGGGCGATCTCCAGGATGTTTTCAATACTGGCGACGGTTTCCAGACAACCGTGGTTGCCGCAGTAACAGCGTTTTCCGTAAGGATCGACCTGCGTATGACCAATCTCTACCACGCTGTGGCTGCCGCCGTGCAGCACCCGCCCGCCGGTGATCACACCCGCCCCGACGTTGTGGTCGATCACCACCTGAATCACGTTCTGGCTGCCGCGCGAGGCGCCATACAGCGCTTCGGCCATGGTCCAGGCGCTGATATCGTGCTGCAGGTAGACCGGCAGCCCGGTGCGGGTTTCCAGCGCGGGCCCCAGCGGCATGTCCACGACATCGTAAAACGGCATACGGTGCACCACGCCGGAGGCCACATCAATCATGCCCGGCAGCGTAATGGCGATCGCCGTCAGCCGCTCAAGTTTGCTTTGATGGCGGATAAAAAATTGGTCAACTTCACTGAGAATGCGTTTTAGCAGCGGTTCAGGGTGTTCGGCATCCAGCGGCAACAGCTCTTCCACCACCAGTTTGCTGCTGAGATCGCGCAGCGCGAGCGTAATGGTGCCGCGGCTGATACGAGCGGAAAGGTAATGCCAGGCTTCGGTGTCCAGTACCAGCCCGACCGCCGGCCGCCCACGGCTGCCGACTTCCTGATATTCGTTTTCTTTAACCAGATGCGCTTCCAGCAGCTCACGCACGATTTTGGTGATGCTGGCGGGGGCGAGCTGCGCGCGTTTTGACAGTTCGATGCGCGAAATTGGGCCCAGTTGATCGATTAACCGATAAACTGCCCCTGCATTTGTTTGTTTGATTTGATCGATATGCCCAGGCTGCCCAACAGCAATCACAAACCTGCTCCTACTATTTTTCGCGCTTCTAAATAAAGACTAGAGGCTATGGTGGGGCTTTTGTAATACAGCGTCAACTATTTGATTCGTTATGTGATTTGCCGCACAAATTCGCCCCGCTTTCGCTGCGGATTGCGTTTTATTTGCGCAGCACTCCGTCACGGCAGCAGCAGTGCCATCAGCGATTTGGCCGCGGCGGTCAGCGCCCTTTGGCGGTGATGCACCAACCAGACTTCGGTCATCGCCTCCGGTTCCGCCAGCGGCAGGTATTTCACCCCATCGACTTTCACCCGGCCAAAAGACGCCGGCAAAATAGAAATACCCAGCCCGGAAGACACCAGGCCGATGATGGTCATCGCTTCACCGACTTCCTGGGTAATATAAGGCGTGATCCCCGCTTTGGCCAACAGCGACAGGATTTCGTCATGCAGCGCCGTACCTACCTCTCGCGAGAAAAACACAAAGGGTTCTTCCGCCAGATGCTGGAAACGCAAGGTGCCGGGCGCAACATGGGTCAGCGGATGCCCTTCCGGCACCACCGCGACCAGTGGCTCGCACAGCAACAGTTGATGCTTCAGCACTTCCGGCAAGCGCGTATTGCGCATCACGCCCAGATCCAACTCGCCGTTGAGCAGCGGTTCGATCTGTTGCTTGGTGTTCACTTCACGCATTTTTATATGCACGTGCGGGTGCTGTTGGCGGTAAGCTCGCAAACTGCGCGATACCACGCTGATAAACGGCGCCGAAGAGGTGAAACCAATGGTCAACTCGCCCAGTTCCCCACGCTCCAGTCGCGCGGCCTTCTCCGCCGCACGGCTGACCTGATCGAGCACCTGATAAGCCTCTTTCAGGAACATTTCTCCCGCCTGCGTCAGGCTGACATTGCGGTTGTTGCGCGCCAACAAACGCGCGCCGACCATTTCCTCCAACGCCTGGATTTGCTGGCTGAGCGGCGGTTGCGAAATGCGCAGACGTTCCGCCGCACGACCGAAATGCAGCTCTTCCGCCACGGCGACAAAATAGCGCAGGTGTCTCAGTTCGATATTCATACTTTAAACGTCTTAATTTGAATTATTAATATATTAGACAAAAAACTGAGCTCTCCCTATCATTTTGTTAACCCATGATGTGCTGATTTAAATCTCCCGACGTTCGGTAAGGAAAGACTGTGACAACCCCTGTGCGTTCTGCGGCTAGTATGCCGTCGACGCTGGCCGCCAACGACGAGGCGGCTGCTGCGCCAAAAGCCAAACGCTCCACCCTGAATAAACTCCCTTATATCGAACGCGGAACGCCGCAGTTTATGCGCGTTACCCTGGCGCTGTTTTCCGCCGGGTTGGCTACTTTCGCCCTGCTGTACTGCGTGCAGCCGATCCTGCCGGTTCTGTCGCAAGACTTTGGCATCTCGCCGGCGGGAAGCAGCCTGTCGCTGTCGGCGTCCACCGGCCTGCTGGCACTCGGCCTGATGTTTACCGGCCCGCTGTCCGATGCCATCGGCCGTAAATCGGTGATGGTGGTGGCGCTGTTGCTGGCGGCAATATGCACCCTGATTTGCGCCTTTATGACCAGTTGGCACGGTATTTTGCTGATGCGCGCGCTGATTGGGCTGTCGCTGAGCGGCGTGGCCGCCGTTGGCATGACTTACCTCAGCGAAGAAATCCACCCCAGCTTTGTCGCCTTTTCGATGGGGCTTTACATCAGCGGTAACTCCATCGGCGGCATGAGCGGCCGCCTGGTAACCGGGGTGCTGACCGATTTCTTCTCCTGGCGCGTGTCGCTGGCGGTGATCGGGTTGTTCGCGCTGGCCGCAGCCTGCATGTTCTGGCGTATTCTGCCCGCCTCTACGCATTTTCGCGCCAGTTCGCTGCGCCCGCGTACCCTGCTGATTAACTTCAGGCTGCATTGGCACGACAAGGGCCTGCCGCTGCTGTTTGCCGAAGGTTTTCTGCTGATGGGCAGCTTTGTCACCCTGTTCAACTACATTGGCTACCGCCTGCTGTCCGATCCTTATCACCTCAGCCAGGCGATTGTCGGCCTGTTGTCGGTGGTGTATCTGACCGGCTCTTACAGCTCACCGAAAGCTGGCGCAATGACGTCTCGTTTCGGCCGTGGCCCGGTTCTGCTGGCTTCGATCCTGATTATGCTGATCGGTATCCTGATTACCGCACTGGCACCGGTAGCGGTTATTTTTATCGGCATGATGCTGTTTACCGCCGGTTTCTTTGCCGCTCATTCGGTTGCCAGCAGTTGGATCGGCCGTCGGGCGCGGCGCGCCAAAGGCCAGGCGTCTTCTCTTTATCTGTTCTGCTATTACGTCGGTTCCAGCGTCGCCGGTACGCTCGGCGGCGTGTTCTGGCACAGTTTCGGCTGGAGCGGTGTGGTGGCGTTTATCAGCGTGATGCTGCTGCTGGCTCTGCTGGTAGTGCACTATCTGAAGAAACTGCCGGAAGCGGCGCGCGTCTGACCCCTCTCCTTGCCGCCTGCCTGTACGCAGAAGCAGGCGGCAACCTTAATTCCCCTGCCAGGCTGGACCACTGGGGGCCTGCTGTTATCGCTGTGGCCGAGGTTGCCCTTTCGTTTGCCGTTCTCTTATTGTATGTTGTAACTAAAATACGAGGTGAATGATGGATAAATACGGTCTAATCGGCAGAATGAATGCGTGTTTCACCGAGCTGGAGCAGGCTCTGGCCGCGCTCCACCAGCAGATCCTCCCGCTGCGACTGCTGGCGGCACGGGTGTTCAGCCTGCCGGAAATCGAGAAAGGCAAAGAGCACGCGGCGGTGGAGCAAATCGCCGTCGAGCAGCATGTCGGCCAGGCGGCGCGCGACCTCGCACTGGAACACTACCAGCGGCTGTTTATCCATCACAATAAACACAATGTCAGCAGCAAGGCGGCGGTACGCTTGCCCGGCGTGATCTGTCTGGCCGTGGAATTGCCGCAATACCAGGCATTGCAGGCGCAGATCGCCCTGATTAATCGGCTGAAGGCCGAACTGGAGCAGATTATCACCGTCGAGTCGGGCCTGGCGCCGGAGCAGCGGTTTGATTTCGTCCACACTCACCTGCATGGCCTGATCACCCTCAGCGCCTATCGCGCCATCACCGCCCTGAGCAATCCTGATTCGGTCCGCTTCGGCTGGGCCAATAAACACATTATCAAAAACGTGAAACGCGACGATATCTTGGCTCAGTTGGAAAAGAGCCTGAAGGCCGGGCGCGCCGTGCCGCCACATAATCGCGAGCAGTGGGCCGAATTGGTTAGCCGAGAGATCGATGACGTCAGCCGCCTGCCGCAACAGGCGGTGCTGAAAATCAAACGCCCGGTGAAGGTACAGCCGATCGCCCGGGTGTGGTATCAGGAGCAGCAAAAACAGGTGCAACACCCCTGTCCGCTGCCGCTGATCGCCCTGTGCCAGGAGGAAAGCGGCGCGCAAGTGCCGAAGATTGGCGAACTGCTTAATTACGACGCCGCAACGGTCAAGCACAAGTACAAACCGGATGCCAAACCGCTGCGGCTACTGGTCAAACGGCTACATCTGTATACCGACGCAGCTACAGGCTGAGCGCGTAGCCCCGCAGGCGGTGGCCGTCCGGATCGGTGGCGACGAAGGTATAACCGAAATCGAGCGACACCGGTTGCTGGATAATCTCCACCCCCAGCTCACGCCACTGCTGACAAAGCGCGTCTACTTGCTGCGGGTGCTCGCACAGAAAACCAATCTCACCGCCACCACCGGCAGCCGTTGCGGCAGGTTCTACGGTATGCTTCGACCACATCGCCAGTTTGAAGCCGTTACTCAGTACAAACAGCGCGAAGGTGGGTGAAAGCTCCACCGGCTCCCGCCCCAGTAACCGGCGATAGAAAACGACGCTTTTTTCCGGGCTATCGACGTAAAGCAGAGTCATGTTTGGGGTTGTCATCAGACTGTCCTCATGGCTGAAGGGAACCGGCGGTTCCCGATAGCGATAAATTAGCCCGCCCTGCTGACAGTTTTTGGCAGTAGTGATTATTGTTTACTGGGGAGTAATGCCTTGAATTTCATACCACTCTTTCAACAGCACGCGGCGGCCGCGTGGGTAGCGCTGTGCCAGCGGCGTAGCCAGACGGATACGATCGAGGCGGAAATGGCGGAACTCCTGGCGCAGCTCGCACCAGGCGACCAGCATGCGTGCCTGTTCAAAATAACCAAGCGCGAACGGCCACAAAATACGCTCGCTGATTTTGCCGGCAAGATCGCAATAATTTACGGCGAGCTTGCGCTCCTGGCGGATAACATCACGGATCAGCATCACCGTTTCGTCCGCCACCTGAGCCACGTCTATCGGGCCAATCAACAGGGTGTTCGCCTCCAGTTCATCGCGCAGCGCGGCGGGCAGAACGTCGGCAATTTTCGCCAGCGCATTATTCGCCGCGCCGGCCAATTGGGTGTCGCCACGCCGCCCTACCCAGCGCATTCCCAGCACCAGCGCTTCGATTTCCTGCGGCGAGAACATCAGCGGCGGCAGCATAAAACCGGGCCGCAACACATAACCCACCCCCGCCTCCCCGACGATCTCCGCCCCCTGCTGTTGCAACGTGGCGATATCGCGGTACAGCGTGCGCATGCTGATGTTCATTTCCTGCGCCAGCGCATGGCCGGCGACCGGATAACGATGACGTCGCAGGATCTGCATCAGATCCAGTAAACGTTCGGTACGTGACATGTCATGACTCCCTGCACAAGGCTTGCTGGACTACATCGGCGAATGCCCTGGCTTTGGCGGGGGCGAAATGGCCGCCAGGAAAAACGGCCCAGAGTTCTAACGGCGGCAATTGCCAGTCGGTCATGACCTTCATAACGGCCCCACTTTGCAATTCACTGCGAAACAGCCCTTCGCCGGCCACGGTGGCGCCAAATCCAGACAGCACCAACTCGCGCAAGCATTCGGCGGCATTGACCCGCATTCGCCCCTGTAAACGCAGCGCGCGGGTTTCACCCTGCCGGCTGAATGACCAATTTTCAGCGCCGCTGCGGCGTTGATAGACCACCATTTCATGCTGCGCCAAATCTTCGGGCCGCAGAGGAACGCCTGCGGAGGAAAAGTAAGCTGGGGTCCCCATGACGCACTGCTCTATTTCACCCAACTTGCGAGCGGTAAAGGACGAGTCGTCCAGGCTACCGGTGCAAAGCGCGATATCCACACCTTCTTCTATCAGTGACAGGTTGCCGTCATCCAGCAACAGATCGATCCCCAAACGGGGATTGGCTTGCAGGAAAGCGGTCAAATCGGGCAAAGCGACTATTCGGGCAAATACCGCCGCGGAGGAGACCCGCAGCCTGCCGCTTAGGCCCGCCCCACCTTCCCGAACCAAGGATTCCGTTTCCGCCAGTTCATTCAGGATACGTTTCGCCCGTTGATAAAGTTGTTGGCCGGCATCCGTGGGCCGCAGCCCGTGCGTAGAACGCAGCATCAATCGCGTATTCAACTGTTGCTCGAGCCGGGCCACGGTTTTTGAAACCGCCGGTTGCCCTACGTTCAATCTGCGGGCGGCGGCGGTGAAGGACTCCGTTTCGCACACGCAGATAAAGGTTTCCAAATCAGAAAATTTGCCCACATCATTCCTTAAGGGAATAACCATTAGCGTTTTTGGCAGTCTACACTGGCCGTTAAGGAATGGGCAAGATGGCGATAATAAGTCCCCCCCAACAGGAGCCATGATGAAACTTCAGGACAAACTCGACGCTTTCAAGGCTGAATTTGAAGCCGGTAAATTGCCCTTCACGCTGGAGGCACAGGATCATGAGCTGATGCGCCGCGCAATAAATGAACTTAACGCCACGGGCGCCGCTGCACGAGCGTTGAAATGCGGGGATACAGCCCCCGCGTTTGAGTTACCGGATGCGGACAATACGCGCTTGTCTTCCCACGATCTTCTGGCGAATGGGCCGTTGATTATCAGCTTCTTTCGCGGCGCGTGGTGCCCTTACTGCAACATCGAACTACAGGCGCTGGAAGCCGCTCAGCCGGAATTGAGATCCCGCCAGGCGCAGCTAGTGGCCATTTCCCCCCAGACGACGCGCGGCAACCGCCAATCAATCCGCGACAATGCGCTTACCTTTCCTTTGCTTAGCGATCATGGCAATCGACTGGCCGCACTTTTCGGGCTAAGTTACAGGCTGCCGGACAATCTGCGCGACCTGTATTTCAACCGACTCAATCTCGATTTAACCCGGTTAAATCAGGACGACAGCGGCACGCTCCCGATGCCGGCACGCTATGTCATCGCCCAGGATGGCCGAATCCTTTATGCCGAAGTGAATGCCGATTACACCCGTCGGCCAGATCCGCTGGAGCTGCTGCCGGTGCTCGACGCTTTACGCTGATACCGAAAGGGGCGCAGTCATGAATGAACTGCGCCCCTTGGTGACGATCAAAGGTGGGAGGTTACTTCTTCATGCTGCCGACCATTTCTTCCGGGCGCACCCATTGATCGAATTGCTGCTCGGTCAGGTAACCGAGTTTCAGCGCTGCGGCTTTTAGCGTCAGCCCTTCTTTATGCGCTTTCTTGGCGATTTCCGCCGCTTTGTCATAGCCGATATGGGTATTCAAAGCGGTAACCAGCATCAAAGATTCGTTCAACAACTGGCTAATACGATCGCGGTTGGGTTCGATGCCCACCGCGCAGTGCTCATTAAAGCCCTGCATGCCGTCGGCCAGCAGCCGGATAGACTGCAGATAGTTGTGGATCACCATCGGACGGAACACGTTCAGCTCAAAGTTACCGGAGGCGCCGCCGATATTCACCGCCACGTCGTTGCCCAGCACCTGAGCGCACAGCATGGTCATCGCCTCGCACTGGGTCGGGTTGACCTTGCCCGGCATGATGGAGCTGCCCGGTTCGTTTTCCGGGATGGAAATTTCGCCGATGCCGCAGCGCGGGCCGGAGGACAACCAACGCACATCGTTGGCGATTTTCATTAATGAGGCCGCCAGCCCTTTCAGCGCGCCGTGCCCATGCACCAACGCATCGCAGGTCGCCAAGGCTTCAAATTTGTTGGGTGCGGTAAGGAACGGCTGGCGGGTCAAGTCGGCCAGCGCCCTGGCGACGCGCACCGCATATTCAGGATGGGTGTTCAGCCCGGTACCCACCGCCGTGCCGCCCAACGCCAGCTCGCAAATGTGCGGAATGCTGGCTTCAATGTGCTGCAAATTATGTTGCAGCATCGCCGCCCAGCCGGAAATTTCCTGGCCTAGCGTCAACGGCGTGGCGTCCTGCAGATGGGTGCGGCCGATTTTGACGATATCGCGGAAGGCTTCCGCTTTGTCGCTCAGCGTTTTGTGCAGCACTTTCAGTTCGGGGATCAGATGTTCGCGCACCGCTATCACCGCCGCCACATGCATCGCGGTCGGGAACACGTCGTTGGAGCTCTGGCTCTTGTTGACGTCATCGTTCGGGTGCACGCGCCGCTCTTCGCCGCGTACCCCGCCCAACAGCTCGCTGGCGCGGTTGGCCAGCACTTCGTTCATGTTCATGTTGGTCTGGGTACCGGAACCGGTTTGCCAGATCGACAGAGGGAATTCGTCCGGGTGTTTGTCCGCCAACACCTCATCGGCGGCGTTGATGATGGCTTCAGCGCGTTCCGCAGGCAACAGCCCCAGATCCCGATTTACCCCGGCGGCGGCGCGTTTGGTCAGCGCCAGTGCATGAATCAATGCCGTCGGCATCTTTTCGGAAGAAATGCGAAAATGCGCCAGAGAACGCTGCGTTTGTGCGCCCCATAGCCGATCGGCCGGCACTTCGATGGGCCCCATGGAGTCTTTTTCAATACGAACGGCTGCCATCACTGTCTCCTTAGTACAATTCCTAAAAATGTACGATTACGCCAACGCGCTCAAGCCCGTCGGCACGCCCATTCAGTATAGTGACATAATAACTATTCGCATTAAGAGAGTTGCCTCACAGCATTTTTTCTCCATTGTCTTTTTTATTGCATGGCTATTATTTCGTTGCCGTTTCCCTCCTGTGCCCTGCCTGCGCTTCATTAACGCGCCAATACAATAAAAATCACCATCGGACGCTCGGTTCAGGTATTTTCGCTAATCTGTCACTATTTAGTGATGATGCTGATTGTAGGCATTAATCCTTTCATCTTGCAGATGATTGATTTCATCATAAGCATCCTGCCGTTCGTTATGACGATATATCCCTACGCCGACCGCCGCGACGGGGTGAGTTACCCTCGGTGCCGCGGTGACCGCAACCGGCGCCTGCGCCCATAACCAATAATAATTTTCATCAGTGCCTCAGCGTTTAAATAGCCATAATCAAAAGAATCCATTTAATTGCGCGCGCTGTATAGCGGCACTGTTTTCCGATTTAAGCCCCATGTGTGGTTGCCAATAAAAAAACCACATAATGATGATATAAATATTCAGTGAGTAATAATTCACGTCAACATTCACACATTGAAATATAACGGTGTGAAATAACGTCAAAATGGCCTTTGGCGTTTCCATTAATAGCCAGAGCAAAAACTGCCGATGCAACACCCTCTTCACAATCCCTTTCTACCGGCGTTTTTTTACCCGCCCGCAACCCCGTCGAACCGCCAGAGGCATTTGTGACGCTTATTGTTATCACGTTATACTTCGCCAATACCGAACAGCAGCGCGTTGCAAATGTTATTTACCCCCGGAAGGACGCAAGTGCACCCCTTGTTTGATCGCGCACCTGATTGAGCGCCATCGGATGAGCGTATGATGGGTGCGCAGAGTCTGCTTGTTTTAGCCTTATAATCAGTCAGCTACTCCCCGCCACTTTGGCGGCGAACGCAAAGGATGTTTATCAAGATGCAAAAAATGACCAACGCGGTGCAAAACTATGCATGGGGCAGTCACGACGCCTTAACCCGGCTGTATGGCATCGCCAACCCGCAGGGGCAACCGATGGCGGAGCTGTGGATGGGCGCTCACCCGAAGAGCAGCTCCCGCGTGGCGGATGCCAAGGGCAATTTGCGCTCGCTGCGCGACCTCATTGATGAAGACCAACCCAAACAGCTGGGCGCCGACGTTGCCCGCCGCTTTGGCGAACTGCCGTTCCTGTTCAAAGTACTGTGCGCCGATCAGCCGCTGTCGATCCAGGTACACCCCAGCAAGTCCGCCGCCGTTGTCGGTTTTGCCAAAGAAAACGCCGCCGGCGTTCCGCTGGATGCGGCCGAGCGCAATTATAAAGACCCAAACCACAAACCGGAGCTGGTGTTTGCGCTGACCCCGTTCCTGGCGATGAACGGCTTCCGCGAGCTGTCCGACATCGTTTCTCTGCTGCAGCCGATTGCCGGTGCGCACCATGATATCGCCGCCTTCCTGCAACAACCGGACGTCGCTCACCTGTCAACGCTGTTTGCCAGCCTGCTGGCGATGAGCGGTGAGCAGAAGTCGCTGGCGCTCGGGGTGCTGAAAGCCGCGCTGAACAACCAACAAGGCGAACCCTGGAATACCCTGCGCTTTATCGCCGGTTTCTACCCGGACGACAGCGGCCTGTTCTCGCCGCTGCTGTTGAATGTGGTGCAGCTCAAACCGGGCGAAGCGATGTTCCTGTATGCCGAAACACCGCATGCGTACCTGAAAGGCGTGGCGCTGGAAGTCATGGCCAACTCGGACAACGTGCTGCGCGCCGGTCTGACGCCCAAGTTTATCGATATTCCTGAATTGCTGGCTAATCTGCAGTTCCGTCCGCAGCCGGTTTCCGGCCTGCTGACCCAACCGGAAAAACGCGGCGATGAGCTGTTCTTCCCGATCCCGGTCGAGGATTTTGCCTTCTCGCTGCACGATCTTTCCGCGGCATCGCAGACGCTGGCGCAAAACAGCGCGGCCATCGTGTTCTGCGTCGAAGGCGAAGCGGTGCTGGAAAAACAGGGGCAGCAACTGGCGCTGAAGCCGGGTGAGTCCTGCTTTATCGGCGCTTTCGAGTCCCCGGTCAGCGTTAGCGGTTCAGGCCGAATCGCGCGCGTTTATAATCTGTTGCCGTAGTCACTCGGTAAATTTCAGCAAATTAGTTGCTAAAAAGAGTGGGTTACCTTCACAATTAAACGCCTGCGGGCGTTTTTTTGTTGGCCCAAACTTGCCCATCCATCTGTTTGCAACAGATGGCTTAATAAAGGATGAACAGAACTATGAAAAAATCGTTAGTCGCTGTCAGCGTCATTGTGGTTCTTGGCGCGGCATGGACCGGGGCTTCCTGGTACACCGGCAAACTGATCGAGCAACGGATGGGTGAAGTGGTTGATAACGCCAACAGCCAACTGAAAGCCTACCTGCCGAAAGCCGGTGTCAAACTGGGGTATGAAAATTACCAGCGCGGCATTTTCAGCAGTAAAATCCGTTATGTGCTGCGTGCCGACGGCAGCGTCACCACCGACGATGCCGCACTGAAACCCGGCGACGAAGTGGCGTTCCTGGAAACCATCGATCACGGCCCTTTCCCGTTCGCCCAACTGAAAAAATTCAATCTGTTGCCAAGCATGGCCTCGGTGCATACCGAGCTGGAAAACACCCCGGCGACCAAAGGCCTGTTTGACATTACCAAAGGCAAGTCGCTGTTCACCGCCGACTCGCGCATTTCATACAGCGGCGACACCTCGTCGGCCATTGACGTGATCCCGCTGGAATACACCAAAGACAAATCGGCGCTGAAGTTCAGCGGTGCCACCATCAATGCCGATGTCTCGCGCGATATGAAAGCCTTCACCCTGGACGCCAACAGCGACAGCGCCGTGATCAGCGGCCCTAACCAGTTCGGCCAGATCGAACAGGTGACCTTGCAAGGCGCTACGCTGAAGAGCCAGACCCATGCCGGCCAGTTCGATCTCAGCCTCGGCGATCAGAACATGGCGGTGAAGCAGGTCAAGGTTGCCGTTGACGGTAAAGATACCCTGACGCTGGACGGCTTTAACCTGGCGAGCAAGTTCGGCGAGAAAGACAGCAACCTGAACGGCCAGATCGATTACACCATGGATGCGCTGAAGATCCAGAACAGCGACTTCGGTTCCGGCAAGCTGTCGCTGAAAATCGACAAACTGGACGCCAAGTCGCTGAAAGAGTTTGCCGACCGTTACAACCAGCAGGCGCTGGCGATGCTGCAACAGGGCCAACCCGTCGATCCGGTCGCTTACCAGCAGCAAACCACCGATATCTTGCTGCAAAACCTGCCGCTGTTGCTGAAAGGCAATCCAAGCATCAGCATTGCGCCGCTGAGCTGGAAAAACAGCAAGGGTGAAAGCACCTTTACCCTGAATCTGGACCTGTCCGATCCGACGCAGGCCGGCTCCCCGGCACAATCGCCGGACCAGCTGATTGCCCGTTCGGTGAAAAAACTGGACGCCAGCCTGAGCATTCCGGTCGCGATGGCCACCGAAACCACCTCACAGACGGCATTGCTGCAAGGCTATAGCGCGGAAGAAGCGCAAAAGCTGGCACAGCAACAGGTTCAAGGGCTGGCGGCGATGGGCCAGATGTTCAAACTGACCACCCTGAAAGACGACGTGATTGGCAGCAGCTTCCACTACGCCGACAACCAGGTTGATCTGAACGGCAATAAAATGACTCTGCAAGAGTTCATCGGCATGTTCGGCCTGCTGGGTGCACCGGCAGAAGATGAAGCACCGGCTCAGGACGCAGTTCCTGCACCGGCACAGTAAGCAATAAATCGTTGTTTCCCGGGGCTCCTGTACGGAGCCCCGGTTTTATTCCCCTATCCCGTACACCGCATCCCGGATCTGCTGCGGATACGGCCCACACATTCCTTCGAACGCCGTGTTGGTCAACGCCACCACGCTTAACGCCGCCTGCGGATCGTAAAACCAGCTATGACCATACACGCCGCCCCATTGCAGGGTGCCGTTATGCTGCGGCGTGGCCGCCAGTTGCGCATCCGCAAGAACCGCGCCGCCGAAACCAAACCCCCAGCCCGGCCCCTGAACCTCGGCTTCAGCCCCCACGTGCGGCTGGCGCATCAGCGCCACGGTCGCGGGCTGCAAAATGCCGTCACCGCCAGTGCGCAGCGTCTCCACCAGCCGCAGTACGTCGTCGGCGTCACCGACCATGCCGGCACCGGCGGACGGATACGCCTGCCGTTCGAAAGCGCGCGAAGGGGCAAACTCGACGTCAAAACCAAAGCCTTCCGGCAGCGTCAACAGCAGGCCGTCGTGCATCGGTTCCGGGCGTGCGGCACTGTTGTAATAGGCCGTCGCCAGATTGTCGGCATCGGCGGCGTAAAAACCGGTGTTGCCCAACCCCAGCGGCTGCGCAACCCATTCGGTGAACAGCTGCGGCAAAGGTTCGCCCGCCGCCTGCTCCAGTACTGCGCCCAACACATCGATCGCCAGTGAATAATTGAACAGGCTGCCGGGTGCTGCCAACAGTTCCGCCTGCGCCAGCAACTGCAAATTTTGCTCCAGCGTCAGTGACGACAGCTCCATGCCGTCTTTAATGTCCAACCGATGATACGGGCCGTCCGCAGGCTGATTCATGCGGTAATCCAGCCCGGCGGTGTGGCTCAGCAGGTGGCGGATTTTAATCTCCGGGCGGTGACCGTCGGCCAACGCTGGGGTGAACCACGGCAACCAGCGGCTTACTGCATCGTCCAGGCTCAACTTTTGTCGTTCGATCATGCGCATCGCCGCCAGTGTGATGTAAGGCTTGGACACCGACGACAGGCGAAACTGCGTTTCACGCCGCATTGGCCGCTGCAACTCGCGATCGGCATAGCCGGCGGCCCCGGCATAAACCAGTTCGCCCCGTTGCGCCACCAGCACCACGCTACCCACGATGCGCCCTTCGTCGATCGCCCGCTGGCTGACCGCCTGCACTCTTTCTGCTAATGACTGATTCACTGTCGACATGTTTTGTTGTTCTCTCAGAGGAAATAAAATCAGTCTAACGCGTCTATTATAAAATTAAATGTCGGATTACTTAACGAATCATTAAGCAGGAATTAGCAATCGATGAGTTCACTGTTACAGTTGCTGCCGTTCTTCGAGGCCGTCGCCCGGCTGGGCAGCTTTACCCAGGCGGCCAACCAGTTGGGTGTTACGCCACCGGCGGTGTCGCAAAACATTCAGGCGCTGGAAACGCGGCTGGGCGTCAGGCTGTTCAACCGCACCAGTCGTTCAGTACGGCTGAGCGATGAAGGAAAGATTTTTTACCGGCGGGTGGCGCCGGCCATGAGCCAAATCGACGTGGCGGCGGACGATCTCCGCATCCTGCGCGGGCAACCTTCCGGCCTGCTGCGCATTACCTTGCCGCAACTGGCCACGTCCCTGCTGGTGATGCCTTATCTGGAGGAGTTTCAGGCACGTTACCCCGAAGTACAGCTTGAGCTGTTTACCGACGACCATTTTTCCGATCTGGTGCTCGGCAGCTTCGATGCCGGCATCCGTATGCGCGCCATGTTGCAGAAAGACATGGTTGCGGTACCGATCGATAACGGCCAACGGCGGGTGGTGATCGCCTCTCCGGGCTATCTGGCGCAACGCGGCATACCGCTAACGCCGGCGGCACTGAGCGAGCATAATTGCCTGCGCTACCGTTTCCCCGGCAGCGGAAAATTTGAACCCTGGTATTTCAGGCAGAATGACGAGCACCTGTCGCTGGAGGTCGGCGGGAGCCTGATTTTCAATGAGGATCGGCTGATAAAAGACGCCGCGCTGGCGGGGCTAGGCATGACCCAGCGCTTTCGCGGTACGGTGCAGCGCGAGCTGGAAAACGGGCAACTGGTGGAGGTATTGGCGGATTACGCCGGCGATTCGCCCGGTTTTTTCATCTATTTCCCTGCCAGCCGTCATATGCCGCTCAAGCTGCGGGTATTCGTTGATTTTATGCGCGAGAAACAGGCGTTGCAGGATATGCCTCAGAGCGCCATTGCGGCGCCCTGAGGCTGCGACTTAAGGTTTTTCCAGCGCCTGCACGATGCGGTAAGTGGCCGCCACCCGATCGTCATTCGGGAACCATTTGTTGGCCAGCATTACCACGGCAATTTTTTGCTTGGGCAAAAACACCGCATAGGTAGAAAAGCCGCCGGTCGAGCCGGTTTTATTGAACCAGGCCGCGCCCTGTTCCCGTTGCGGCGGCGTAATGGCGGTGGCCGAGGTGCCGTTCATGATCATCCCGGCATTGTTGCCCTCCGTCAGGCGCGCCAGCGCCACCGGATAAGGGTAGCTTTCCCACATCAGATCCTGGGTGAATACCCCTGCCCGGTAATAGCCGGTATGGGTTTCGTCCAACGCCTTGCGCCATTTATCCCCCACCTTCGCGACCTGCATATTGGCCTCGAGGTAGCGGATCAAATCCTGCGCATTGGATTTGACGCCGTAGGATTCGGCATCCAGCGGCCCCGGAGTGACCCGCACCGGCTGATCTTTTTTGTTGTAACCCTGGGCATAATTCGCCATTTGGCCTGTCGGCACGTTAATGTAGCTGTGCGTCAGCCCCAGCGCCGGGAACAAGCGTTGCTCCATCGCCTGAGCAAAGGGTTGGTTCAGGCTTTTGGCCGTGATCATCCCCAGCATGCCGATGCCCAGATTGGAATAAACGCGGGTGCTGCCCGCCGGTTGAGATGGCTGCCATTGCTTGTAATAGGCCATCAACTGCGCGTCGTTGGTCACCTCGTCCGGCACAAACAGCGGCAGCCCGGAAGTGTGAGTCGCCAGATTCAGCAGGCTGACATGGTCAAACGCGCTGCCGCGCAGCTCCGGCAGGTACCGGCTGGCCGGCTCGGCGAACGACAGTTTGCCCTCATCGTTGGCATAGGCCGCCAACGTGGCGGTGAAGGTTTTGCTCAGCGAGCCGATTTCAAACAGCGTCTGGTTGGTGATGGGTTTGCCGGTCTGTTTGGACGCCACGCCATAATGATAAAACTGCTGTTTCCCCTCCACCGATACCGCGATCGCCATACCCGGCACGCCATATTTCTGCATCAGCGGTTGAACGATGGCATCGATGTCGACTTTGTCTGCGGCATGGCCTGCCGGTATCGCCAGTGCGGTCAGCAACGCCACCGCCAGCTTATGAATTCTCTTCATGATAACAAGCTCATTGTATTGAAGGGTTGCCGCCAATAGATTTTTTTGTCAGTCGGCGTGACCCTGTCCTTGAGTGATTATACCCGGCGAATTTCAGGTTGCAGCCAACAACGTTGCGGCCTGAAAGGCATGGGTATCGATTATTCCTTGGCTCGCCGCAGAATAACTGCAACGAGTGCGCAAAATATCGGTGTTTATCCTTCACCTGACAAGCGATAATAATTTCACCTAGCCAAAAGAAAAACTTATAGGTTGTTATGCGTAACCGACTGCCGCTGAATGCACTGCGTGCTTTTGAATCCTCCGCCCGCCACCTTAACTTTACCCGCGCCGGGCTGGAACTGAGCGTGACCCAGGCCGCCGTCAGCCAGCAGGTGCGCATGCTGGAAGAACAGCTGGGCATTGTGCTGTTCAAGCGCCTGCCGCGCGGTCTGGATCTTACCGAAGAAGGCCAGGCGCTGCTGCCGGTGCTAACCGAATCCTTTGACCGCATCGAGTCGGTACTGCAGCAGTTTGAAGGCGGCCATTTTCATGAGGTACTGACGATTGCGGTGGTCGGTACCTTTGCGGTCGGCTGGCTGATGCCGCGGCTGGCGTCGTTCAGGGAGGCCCATCCGTTTATCGATCTGCGTATCTTGACCAACAACAATCTGGTTAACCTGTCGGCGGACGGCATGGATTTCGCCATTCGCTTCGGCGAGGGGCTGTGGCCCGCAACCTGCAATATCAAACTGTTTGACGCGCCGTTGACGGTGTTGTGCCCGCCGGAGGTCGCCGTGCGGCTGCGTTCACCGGAGGATCTTAAAAACGAGCTGCTGATGCGCAGTTACCGCAAGGATGAATGGGAACGCTGGTTTGCCGCCGCGCAGATCGCCCCCTGGCGCATTAACGGCCCGGTGTTCGATGCGTCGCGATTGATGGTCGAGGGGGCGATAAACTGCGGCGGTGTGGCGCTGGCTCCCGCCAGTATGTTCGACCGGGAATTGCAGGGCGGGCTGCTGGTGCGCCCCTTTGCCGCCGAAGCGAATCTGGGCGGTTATTGGCTGACCCGCCTGAAATCCCGCGCAATGACCCCGGCGATGAAAACCTTCGAAGGCTGGCTGCAACAGCAGGCCCGGCAAGAACAGGCTTAGGCAGAACCGCGCTCGATCAGTCGCGGCGGCAGCATGACGTTTTGCGCCGGCAACCCGGCGTCGCCAATCCGCTGCAACAAGCGTGAAGCCGCGCTGCGCCCAACCTCCAACGCAGAGCTGGACACCAGGGTCAGCGGCGGTTCGGTCAGTTCGGCTTCGGGCACGTCGCCAAAACCAATCAACGCGACCTGCTGGCCATAATAGGTGTCCACACCTTCCGAACCTATGCTGCGCCCGCTGCGCACAATGCCGAAATAAGCGCCCAACGCCACCGAAGCCTTGTGACACACCAGCGCGCTGATGTTCGGGTATTGGCGCAGCAGGTTTTCCGCCGCCTCCGCCGCCGCCCGTTGATGGCCATCGCATTCGACAATCCATTCGGAGCGAAAAGGCAGGCCATACTGCACCAGCGTGGCGCAAAAGCCCCCCAGCCGTTCCGCGCGGGTCAGTGAACTGCTCTGGCCGCCCAGATAGGCAATTTGGCTGTGGCCGCGTTTGATCAGGAATTCCGTGGCCATCTTGGCGGCCTGCATGTTGTCCGGGCGCACCACGTCGACGCCTTCCAGCCCGTTCGAACGCGCGGCGCACACCAGGGGAACGCCCTGCTCTGCGGCCTTTTCCTTCAGACCCGCCGCCGAACGCATACCGCCCGCCAGCACCATACCGTCGACGCCATGTTCCAGCAGCGTGTCAAAACAGCGCATCAGCCCTTTGCCGTCGCGACCGCTCTGGGTGAGGAACAGCACTTTGCCGTGCGCCTCCAGCACCTCGCTCAGGCCCGCGGTCATTTCGGCATAAAAAGGGTCGCAGATATCGCGCAGGATCAGCCCTATCACGCCGGATTCACCGCCACGCAACGTCGCCGCCTGGCGGTTGCGCACATAACCCAGCCGTTCGATCGCCTCATTGACCCGCGTCACTGTGGTGCCCGAAATACGCCCCTTGCCGCTCAGCACCAGTGACACGGTGGTGACGGAGACGCCAGCCTGCTGTGCGACATCGGTGATGGTGATCTTTTTGATGGTCATAACCCCTGCAAGCCCGATCCTGGGCATAGTGTGCAAACGCTGCAGCCTGAAAGCCATAGGGCCTGTCTTTGAAGCCATGGTATACCGAATCTCTTTGTTCGGTAAAACGTTTTACTGGCATAACCATTGTCACCGTAAAGCACCTGCCATAATTGTGATTAGCGGCGCATTTTTGCTAGGTAAAACGTTTTATCTTATTTTTACCTAACAGGGGCACACATCACTTTTGCACGTTTTTTCGCCAGGAGCCGCCGGTCATGCCAGCATCTAAAAAACAAAAAATAACGCTCTGGGAGTTTTTCCAGAGCCTGGGCAAGACATTCATGCTGCCCGTCGCCTTGCTGTCTTTTTGCGGCATCATGCTGGGGATCGGCAGTTCGCTGAGCAGCCGCGATGTCATCACTTTGCTGCCTTTTATCGGCCACCCCGCCTTCCAGTTGCTGTTCACCTGGATGAGCAAGGTGGGTTCTTTTGCCTTTAGCTTCCTGCCGGTGATGTTCGCCATCGCCATTCCGCTGGGCATGGCGCGCGAAAACAAAGGCGTCGCCGCGTTCTCCGGCTTTGTCGGCTTTGCCGTGCTGAACCTGGCTACCAATTTTTATCTGACCACTACCGGCATCCTGCCCACCACAGATCCGCTGGTGTTAAAAGCCAATAACATCCAGAACATCCTCGGAATCCAATCAATCGACACCGGCATTTTGGGCGCGGTGATCGTCGGCATTATCGTTTATCTGCTGCATGAGCGTTTCAATACCATCCGTCTGCCGGATGCGCTGGCATTCTTCGGCGGCACCCGCTTTGTGCCGATCGTCACCACCCTGGTGCTGGGTCTGTGCGGGCTGGTTATTCCGTTGATCTGGCCCTGGTTCGCCGCCGGCATCAACGGCCTCGGCTGGGTGATCAACGGCGCGGGCGCTTTTGGCCCGATGATTTTCGGCACCGGCGAACGCCTGCTGTTACCCTTCGGTTTGCACCATATTCTGGTGGCGCTGATCCGCTTTACCGAGGCGGGCGGCACGCTGGACGTTTGCGGCCACAGCGTCAGCGGCGCCCTGACCATTTTCCAGGCGCAACTCTCCTGCCCAACCACCACCGGCTTTGCCGAAAGCGCTACCCGCTTCCTGTCGCAGGGTAAAATGCCGGCGTTCCTCGGCGGCCTGCCGGGTGCGGCGTTGGCGATGTATCACTGCGCCAAGCCGGAAAACCGACATAAAATCAAGGGTCTGCTGATCTCCGGCGTGGTAGCCTGCGTGGTCGGCGGCACCACCGAGCCGATCGAGTTCTTGTTCCTGTTCGTAGCGCCGTTCCTGTACTTCATCCACGCCATTCTGACCGGGCTGGGCTTCACCCTGATGGCGCTGCTGGGCGTGACCATCGGGAACACCGACGGCAATATCATCGATTTCGTGGTGTTCGGCATCCTGCACGGCACCGCCACCAAGTGGTATCTGGTGCCGATTGTCGCCGCCATCTGGTTTGCCGCCTACTACGCCATTTTCCGCTTCTCCATCCAGCGCTTTAACATCAAAACGCCGGGCCGCGAGAGCGACACCGCCGCCAGCCAAAGCGCGCCGGCGGGCGCGGTCGGTAAATCCGGTTATAACGTGCCGGCCATTTTGGCGGCACTGGGCGGCAGCGAAAATATCGTTTCGCTGGATAACTGCATCACCCGCCTGCGCCTGTCGGTCAGCGACATGAGCCAGGTGGATGACGCGGCGCTGAAGGCCAACCGCGCCATTGGCGTAGTGCACCTCAATGACCATAATCTGCAAGTGGTGATCGGCCCGCAGGTACAATCGGTGAAAGATGAATTAGACTCACTGATAGCGGCATCGCAACCTGCTGCCGCCCTGCAGGGAGCGTCACATGTTTGATTTTTCTACTCCGATCGATCGGCACGGCACCTGGTGCACGCAGTGGGACTACATTGCCGATCGCTTTGGCAGCGATGATCTGCTGCCGTTCACCATCTCCGATATGGATTTCGCTACCGCCCCCTGCATTATCGAGGCGCTGCAACAGCGCCTGCAGCACGGCGTGCTGGGCTACAGCCGCTGGCAGCATGAGGAATTTCTCGGCGCGGTGCGCCACTGGTATCAGCAGCGTTTCAATACGCCGATCGACACCGGGATGGCGGTTTACGGTCCGTCGGTGATCTACATGGCAGCGCAGATGATCCGCCTGTGGTCGGCGCCGGGGGAGTTCGTGGTCACTCACACGCCGGCCTATGACGCTTTTTATAAGGTGATCCTCGGTAATCAGCGTCAACTGTTGGCCTGCCCGTTGCACAAGGACGGCGACCAATGGCTGTGCGATATGGCGCACCTGGAAGCGCTGCTGGCGCGGCCGCAAACCAAGATCCTGCTGTTGTGCAGCCCTCACAACCCGACCGGCAAGGTGTGGAGCGTGGCGGAGTTGCAGCAGATGGCCGAGCTGTGCGAACGCCATGATGTACGGGTGATCAGCGATGAGATCCATATGGACATGGTGTGGGGCGAGAGGCGCCACACGCCATGGAGCCAGGTGGCGACCACGCCCTGGGCCCTGCTGACTTCCGGCTCCAAAACCTTCAATATTCCGGCGCTGACCGGCGCCTACGGGTTTATCAGCGACGATGCCGCTCGCGACGCCTACACTCAACTGCTGAAAAGCCGCGACGGGCTGTCTTCACCGGCGGTGTTGGCGGTGGTGGCGCACATTGCCGCCTATCGCCACGGCGAACCCTGGCTGGATGCACTGCGCGATTACCTGCAAGACAACCTGACCTACGTCGCCGAACGGCTGAACCAGGCGTTCCCGGCGCTCGGCTGGCAACCGCCGCAGGCCACCTATCTGGCCTGGATCGATCTGCGCCCGCTGGGCGTTGATGACAGCCAACTGCAACAGGTACTGATCGACCGCGAAAAGGTCGCGATTATGCCGGGTTTCACTTACGGCGAAGAGGGCCGCGGCTTCCTGCGGCTGAACGTCGGTTGCCCACGCAGCAAGGTGGAAGCCGGCATGGATAAGCTGATTAGCGGGCTGAGGTTTGTTCTGGGCGAGGTTTAGTCGACCGGCCTGGCACCGAGTATTGGCCAAGCCGTCACCGGTTACAGGCCGCGCCCGCTATTGGGCCATTCAGGGCGAACCTGTTCGCCCTCTGTTCATTTCACCTGCGGGATATCGTCCAGGCGGTAATACACGCTCAACCCACGTTCATTAGCCAGCCGCACGTCGTTGTCCGCCCCCGCCGATGCGCCTTCAATGCGGTAAATAGCCTGGCATTGGGCAATCAACCGATGAGCCACCGGATAGAGAAACGCCTCGCTTACCGCGTCCCCCAATTGGGTTGAACCGGCCGCCGCCGCCAACGGCAGCGCCAACCATTCGCCAATCACCGGCACATGTCCGCGCTGATACACCTCGAGCGCCGCCTGTTCCAAATGGTGCAGGTTAGCGGCAATGCGCTGCGGATCGCCATCGGTGCCGCTGCGGTACGGGCCGGCTATCAGAATCAATTGAGCACTCATCGGTTATTCTCCAGGGTACGGTTAAGCGCCACAAACTGCAGCAGCATAATGGTTTTGGCATCTACGATAATTCCTTGCCGGATGGCGTGCAGAGCGTCCGCCAGCGGCATCTCGATCACCTCGAGGTCTTCGCCTTCCGCCTCCACCCCGCCGCCGTCGCTCACCCGGCTGTCGGCAGCGTATTCCCCGACAAAGAAATGCAGTTTTTCGGTCACCGAACCGGGGCTCATATAGGCCTCGAACACCTTTTGCACGTTTTGCACCCGATAGCCGGTTTCCTCCTCAGCTTCGGCGCGAATGCGCTCCTCCGGCGAGGCATTGTCCAGCAAGCCGGCGGCGGCCTCTATCAGCATGCCGTCGTGGCCGTTGACGAACACCGGGAAGCGGAACTGGCGCGTCAGCACCACCTTTTGCACCTGCCGGTTAAACAGCAAAATGGTCGCACCGTCGCCGCGATCGTAAGTTTCGCGGTTTTGCCGTTGCCATACGCCATCACGGCGCAAAAAATCAAAGGTGGTTTTTTTCAGCAGATACCAGTCGTCGGACAACACCCGGGTTTCAACGATTCGAACCCGATCTTTGGTCGCAATCATGTTGGTCAACTCCACAACTCAGGAAAGGAACTGGATACTATCGTGCAGTTTCGTGTATGATCAAGATATTTCGTGCAGTGCAAAATTTAACGGGACAACGCGATGCTCACCAGTCAGCGCAAAAAAATCATTCTGGAAAAACTGGCACAGGACGGACAGGTGCTGGCCAAACAACTCAGCGAAATGTTCGGGCTGTCCGAAGACACCCTCCGCCGCGATCTGCGTGAGCTGGACAGCGAAGGGCTGCTGCAAAGGGTGCACGGCGGCGCGTTGCCGGTCTCCCCCGCCATCGGCACCTTTGCCGAAAGAAACGGGCAGGAATCGGCCGCCAAGCGTGCCATCGCCAAAGCCGCAGCGGCGATGATCATTCCAGGGCAAGTGGTGATCATCGATGGCGGCACCACCTCCGCCGAGCTGGTGAAACAGCTGCCGCCCACGCTGGAGGCGACTATCGTCACCCACAGCCCCAGCGTGGCGGTCGGGTTGGTTGAACACCCCAAAGTGGAGGTGATCCTGATCGGCGGGCGATTGTATAAACACTCGATCGTCAGCGTGGGTGCCGCTGCGGTGGAAGCCATGTCGCATATCCGCGCCGACATTTACTTTATGGGCGTGACGGGCGTGCACCCGACCGCCGGGCTCAGCACCGGCGATCTCGAAGAGGCCTATATCAAGCGCGCGCTGGCGGCACGGGCGGCAGAAACCGTGGTGCTGGCCTCCGCCGCCAAGCTGAACGCCGCCTCACAATTTGCGATTGGCGACATCACGCTGGCGCAGACCATTATTGTCGAACGTGCGACCGACGCCGCGTTGATCGCCCCGCTGGAACAGGCCGGGGTCACCGTGGTGAGGGCCTGAGTGGCACGGCCAAATAAAAGACTTAATCAATGCGCGGTTATTAAATGGCTGCGTTTAATACCGCAACACCCCAAGCTTGGGACGGGTGGAGAGCATGCAGGTTAGCCGACCGTTGAGCGCATGGACGCGCGATACGAGCCTCCATGGATGCATTCACGGCGTGTCGGCGCTCTGCATGCTCCTCACCAGCAGTACTATTAGGCGCAGCTATTTAATCCTGCCCCCATATTGAGGGATATTAATTTTACGTATTCGTCTCACTGCCACAAAAAATGCGAGAGTAATCACATTTCATTAAACTGATCCCGGCCCAACCTGCTATTTTTCCCGCTTTATAAAAAAACCGCAGCAATCGAATGGCAACATATTGATTATCAATAAATAGTCACCTTTTCTCTTTTATCTATCAAAAACAAAAACGAGACAAGCCTCACAGAAAAATCACTCTCAATAGTGCTGTCAATGTGTTCCAAGGAAATATTTGTGATTGTTTTGTGATATCGCTTGCAAATTTTACCGATGCCAAAAATAACAATGACTGCAACGGAACGGGCTGGGAGCAGGCATATGAAAATCGGCGTGGTAATAAGCGGTGGCGATGTCACCGGTATCAACAACTTTATTTTCCAGGTCGCCAGGCTGGCGCAGGCAGATATCGTTCTTTTTAACGGCGGAATACCGGGCTTACTGGCTAATCAGCATCATTCCATCGCCAGACGCGATCTGGTCGATTTCTCTATTTCATCGATGCCCATTATCTCTTCTGGCCGAACGGCAAAGAAACTGGTCGCCAGTGAATATGAAACTATCGGCAAGCAACTTAAAGCTCTGCACATTGACGTGCTTATTATGGCCGGCGGCGACGGCTCGCTGCAGTTTTTAAATACGCTCAGCGAGTTTGGCGTTAACTGTTTTGGCGTGGGCATGACCATCGACAATGACGTTTTTGGCAGCTACTACACCATCGGCTTTTCCACCGCCTGCGAGCAGGTGATAAAAGAAGTCTCCAAGCTGAGAAATACCGGGCGCGCCCTGCCGGGCCGCGTATTTATGATTGAGCTGCTGGGCGGTTACTGCGGGGAACTGACGCTGCAATCGGCGATAAAATCCAATGCGGACTTTGCCCTGATTCCAGAATGCCAACATCCCTTGAACGCATTGGCGGAAAAAATAACCCACCGGCTGGAGCGGCAAAACAGCGTTATCATTTTATGTTCTGAAGGATATACAAAAGAGTATTCGCCAGGCTTCCAGGGGGCGATCGACACCATGATTAAACAGCTGGAACCCAAGATTGGCGTGCGTATTCGCAAAACCATCGTGGGGTACGGTCTGCGCAATGGCGATCCCACCTGCGAAGAAATTTATCAGGGAACCCTTATGGCCAGCGAAGTCGTGCGCTGTATTCATTCCGGAATGAAAAACAAGGCAATCATTATTAATGCCGGCAACCAACCTATTCCGATTGATTTAATCAGCATGCAAAAACGTTTGGTCGACACCGAAGGACACCATTACAAACTCGCCAGGCAGTTAAATATAATCTGAGGAGATGTCCATGCTTAAAATACTGTGTGTTTGCGGCTGCGGCCTCGGCTCCAGCTTTGCCATCGAAATGAGCGCAAAAGCGGTGCTTAAAAAATTAGAGATTGAAGCCGATATTGATCACACCACAATCTCTGAAGCCAGCGCCTTTAAATCAGATATTATTCTTACCCAAAAAACCTTCGCCGATATTTTAAATGCCGACGCCAGCGAAGAAGAAAAAAAACGGGTCATTGTTCTCCACCGGCTCACCGATAAAGCGGAAATCGAGCAAAAGATTGTGGCCTTTTTGAAAGAGCGCGACATGAAGGGCCCCCATCATGAGTAGCCTGATCGATTTTATCGTCAAAGATCTGCTGGGTCAGGCGTCGATCCTGATTGCCTTTATCGCCATGCTGGGGTTGTTGCTGCAGAAAAAATCCATCGGCAAGGTCGCCGAAGGCACGTTCAAAACGCTGTTGGGCTTTCTGATCATGATGGCGGGCATCAACATCATTGTCGGCGCCCTGACCTACCTGAACAGTATCTTCACCCACGGCTTCGGCATGACCGGTTACATCACCGACGTCGCCGCCATTGCCGGCCTGGCCAACCGCGAGCTGGGTTCTGAAGTGGCGATGACGCTGCTGGTGATTTTCGCCGTGAATATCATCATCGCCCGCATCACCCCGTTCAAATACATTTTCCTGACCGGGCAGGCGTTGTTGTGGATGGCTACCATCGGCGCGGTGATCGGCTATAAAGCCGGGTTGACCGGGATGCCGCTGATTTTGACCGGCGGGATCTTTGGCGGCGTGATGGCGGTGTTGATGCCGGCACTGGCGCAGCCGGTAGTGCGCAAAATCACCGGTTCAGACGAGGTGGCGCTGGGGCACTTCTGCACCATCGGTTATCTGGTGCAGGCGGCGGTCGCCAAGGTGGTCGGCAAAGGGTCGCGTTCCACCGAGGATCTGGAATTACCCGACAACTTCAAGTTTCTGCAAGACACCTATCTGTCGATGGCGGTGGTGATGATCCCGATGTACCTGATCCCCGCACTGGCGGCCGGGCCGCAGTTCATCGCCCAATACGCCGGTGGTATGAATTACCTGATGTACTCCTTTATGCAGGCCATTCAGTTCGTCGCCGGCGTGTTTATCCTCTACAGCGGCGTGCGTCTGTTGCTGAATGAGCTGGTGCCGGCGTTTCGCGGCATTGCCATGCGCATCGTGCCGGATGCCCGCCCGGCGCTGGATTGCCCGGTGTTGTTCCCCTATGCGCCCAATGCGGTGATTGTCGGTTTCCTGGCCACGACCCTGGGTTCCATCATCGGCATGATCGTTTTCCCGATGTTCGGTCTGGCGATGATCCTGCCCGGCCTGCTCACCAACTTCTTCGCCGGCGGCACCGCAGGCATTTTCGGTAACGCTCTTGGCGGACGACGCGGCGCGATGATCGGTGGCGTGGTTCACGGCCTGTTCATCACCTTCCTGCCGGCCATTCTGGTGCCGATGCTGGAAAGTTACGGTTTTGTCGGTGTGACCTTCAGCGATTCCGACGTCATCAGCAGCGGCCTGGTGATGGGGCATGCCTTCCAGGGCAACTGGCTGTTCATCGCCCTGTTTATTGTCTTCGTCACGCTGATTGCGTGGTTCGTTAACGGTAAATCAACCAAACACCCTGAGGGGAAAGTCCATGAAACTCTATAATTTCAACGAACTGTTATCCGTTGCCAAGGCCCGCGACTTCAAGGCGATAGGCTCATTCAATCTTCATTGCCTGGAGATGCTGCCGGCCTTTTTCAAGGCGGCCAAGGCCACCCACAGCCCGCTGATGATCCAGATCTCCACCGGCACCGCCGAGTACCTGGGCTACCGGCTGCTGGTTGATTCGGTGCGCTCGCTGGCGGCAAGCGAAGACGTGCCCACCTGTCTGCACCTGGATCACTGCTCGGACATCGCCTCGATCGAGACGGCGATTGATGCCGGTTTCAGTTCGGTGATGTATGACGGTTCGCACCTTGATATGGACGAGAATATCGCCAATACCCGCAAGGTGATCGACATTGCCCGCCAGCGTAACGTCTCGGTGGAGGCTGAACTGGGCGCGATCGGCGGTTCGGAGGACGGCAAGGCGGTCGCGGAAGAGGACATCTGTTTTACTGCCGTGGAAGACGCCAAGCGCTTTGTAGACGAAACCGGGGTCGATATGCTGGCCGTGTCGGTCGGCACCGTCCACGGGCTGTACACCGGCAAGGCGCATATCCAGCACCAGCGCCTGGCGGAAATCACCGCGGCCACCCATACCCCGCTGGTGTTGCACGGCGGCACCGGGGTCAGCGATGAAGACATGCGGCGCGCGGTGGCCGGCGGCATTGAAAAGGTCAACGTGGGCACCGAGATGAACGTGCAGTGGGTTGGGCGCTGCAAGCAGACGTTTGAAAAAGGCAAAGTGAACGACAGCGTGCGGAAATTCCTGATCCCGGCTAACAATGCCGTCACCGAGGTATTAACGGAAAAGATCGGTCTGTTTAAATAACGGTTGTCATTAGTTCTTAATATATACCCTGTGCATTTCAAGTCGCGGTCAAGCGGTTAACTCATCAGTCCCGGATCCCCGCTATTGTAGGGGCGCGGCATGCTGCGCCTGCCTGAGTCGGGGCCGAATATATTCGCCCTTACAGGGGCCGATTGATACACCATGCCGCGACGAGAAAGGCGCAGGGATAGACTGGAGAATATATGTTTAATTTTATGAAACGTCAGCGGGAAAAAGAAACGCTGCCCGCCACGAATTACGATGATGAAGCCAATGAAATTGCAGCCGAAATTAACGCACTGGAACGGCGGTTGGCGGCAACGCCGACGGACGGCGAAATCCATAAGGCATTAATGCTGGCCTATAATCGGGCAGTAAAGATTTATGCCAAAAGCCAGAACCATCGCCAACATATCGATGCCGTTTTTATCAAGATGGACGAGCTGCGCAATATTATCAGGAAAAATCTCTGAGGGATCATGATGACAATTAAACAACTGCTGATTGAGGCCGGCGCCATTCAGGTCGGCGTCAAGGAAACGGACTGGAAAAAGGTCATTACGCTAGCGGCTCAGCCCCTGGTGGATAACGGCTATATTCACGCTTCTTATTATCAGGCGGTGATCAGCAATACGCTGGCCCATGGCGCTTATTACGTGTTTGACGAAGGCATCGCCATCCCCCACGCGCGGCCGGAGTGCGGGGTCATTAAAAACTGCTTCAGCATGGTGTTGCTGGAGGAGCCTATCGCCTTTCGCGACAGCGAAAAGGCCGATATCGTTATCCTGTTCGGCGCGACCGACAGTAACCGGCATATCGAAGACGGTATTCGTGCCATTGTCGATTTGCTGGACAATAAAGAGCGGCTCGACAAACTCCGCGCCGCGAAAATATGGCAAGAAGTGGTGGAAATATTATGACTCTGGCGAGCATAAAAACCGTCATTCTGGTCAATGGCATTCCTGCCTCGGGCAAAAGCACCGTCGCGCAGGCCTTGGCACACCATTTCGGCCTGCCGTATCTGACCCTCGACGGCATCAAGGAGCCGTTTATGTCGCGGCTGGACAACGTGGATCGGGCACTGAATCGGCGGCTTGGCTGCGCCGCTTATGACGCCATTTGGTCAATCGTGGCGCAGGCACCGGAATGCTGTACTTACGTTATCGACGCCTGGTTCGGCTTTCAGCCCAGGGAGCCGTTGCGCCATTACCTGCGAGAAGCCGGGGTGGTGCAGCCCCTCGAAGTGTGGAACCAGATTTCCGGCGAGTTGGCGGCCGAACGCTATGGTTCGCGCATCGGCCAACGGCCCAAAGGCCATCCCGGCGCAGAGTATTTGCCTGAATTGCGGGCGCTGGCCGAACGCGCCACCCCGATGGCCCTCGGCCCGGTGTTCCGGGTTGAGCAGGCCCAGCCGGTGGAGATAGGCAGGATTGTCGATTGGCTGGCGGAGTACGGCATCGGTGGCGCTAACATCGGTAAGCGGATGGCAGGTTAATGTTTTCCGCGATTGCGGGTCAGAGCAAACACGGGGACTTCTTGCCCGCCATTAGCCAAAAATGCGACGCCACCCGCAATTAATGTGATTTTCATCACTTTTTTATGCAACGCAATGGCAATTTTCATTCTTTTGTTTTTATACTGATATGCACTTTACCTACAACAAAATAACGAGTGCAGATCATGATTGACTCCCGCCTACCGCTTACCGACATTCACCGTCACCTCGACGGCAACATCCGTGCGCAAACCATTCTCGATCTGGGCCGTCAGTTCAATCTGGCCCTGCCCGCTGACGAGCTGGAAGCGCTGCGCCCGCATGTGCAAATCACCCATGCCGAACCGGATCTGATCAGCTTTCTGCAAAAGCTGGACTGGGGCGTGGCGGTGCTGGGCGACCTGGATGCCTGCCGCCGGGTAGCCTATGAAAACGTAGAGGACGCGGCCAATGCCGGCCTGCACTACGCCGAGCTGCGCTTCTCGCCGTATTACATGGCGATGAAACACCAACTGCCGGTGGCTGGGGTAGTCGAAGCGGTGATTGACGGCATTCGTTCCGGCGTTCGCGATCGGGGCATCGATGTCCGCCTGATCGGCATCATGAGCCGTACCTTTGGCGAAGCCGCCTGTTTGCAAGAGCTGGAAGGCTTGCTGGCGCACCGCGACGGCATTACCGCGCTGGATCTGGCCGGTGACGAGCTGGGCTTCCCGGGCAGCCTGTTCCTCAGCCACTTCAACCGCGCCCGCGACGCCGGCTTGCGCATTACCGTGCACGCGGGCGAAGCCGCAGGCCCGGAAAGCATCTGGCAGGCAATCCGCGAGCTGGGTGCCGAACGTATCGGCCACGGAGTGAAAGCGATTGAAGATCCGGCGCTGATGGACTTCCTGGCTGAACACGGCATCGGCATCGAATCCTGCCTGACCTCCAATATTCAGACCAGCACCGTCTCTTCTCTGGCCCAGCATCCGCTGGCGAAATTCCTGCGCCACGGCGTGCTGGCCTCGATCAACACCGATGATCCGGCGGTTCAGGGCATCGAGATCGAACACGAATATCGGGTAGCGGCGCCACAAGCCGGGCTGACGCCGGCTGAAATCCGCACCGCACAGGAAAACGGCCTGAAAATGGCGTTCCTCAGCGAGCAGGAAAAGCAGGCTCTGCGCGATAAAGTGCAGGGCTGATTAAGCAAGGGGCGCGTATAACGCGCCCCGGTTTATTTCACCGCCACCGCCTCCCGCTGTTTGGCGGTTTTGCGCGCATAGCGCTGCGCCAGTACGGCGCACACCATCAATTGCACCTGATGGAAAATCATCAGCGGCAGCACCATGGCCCCCACCGCAGCGGCCGGAAACAGCACGTTTGCCATCGGAATGCCGTTCGCCAGGCTCTTTTTCGAGCCGCAGAACACAATAGTGATCTCATCGGCGGTATCGAACCCCAGCCAGCGTGCAGTGTAAGTGTTGATAATCAGCACCACCGTCAGCAGCACCAGCGACATCACCAGAATGGTCAGCAACGACCAGCCATCAATGCGGTGCCAGATGCCTTCCACCACCGCCGCGCTGAACGCGGTATACACCACCAGCAATATCGATGAACGGTCAGTGATGTTGATCAGTTTACGGTGGCGATCGACCCATTTGCCAATCAACGGCCGCGCCAAATGCCCCACCACAAACGGCACCATCAGTTGCAGAATTATCGAACCAATGGCGTGCACTACGTCGGTGTTCCCGCCCTGAGTATGCATCAAGGCCCCCACCAGCAGCGGCGACAGGAAAACACCGAGGATACTGGACGCCGAGGCGCTGCAAATCGCCGCGGCCACGTTACCGCCCGCCGCAGAAGTGAATGCGATGGCCGACTGAACCGTTGCCGGCAACGCGCACAGATAAAGGAAGCCCAGATAAACCGTCGGCGTCATCAGCCCCGGCACCATCCAATTCATCGCCAGCCCCAATAGCGGGAACAGCGCGAAAGTGCTGAGAAACACCACCAGATGCAGTTTCCAGTGGCTCATGCCGGCGATAATCGCCTCGCGCGACAGCTTGGCGCCATGCATAAAGAACAACAGCGCAATGGCGGCGGTAGTCAGGCGTTCGAAGAAGGTTTTCCATACCCCTTCGCAGGGGAAGATCGAGGCGACGATCACCACAAAAATCAGGACCAACAAAAACTTATCAATGCGCAGACGCTGTAACCAGGACATGAATCGGGATCCCTCGAAGAGTAAAACGGGTTCGGCAAGCGAACCCGGAACCGTGGATGACAGAAGCTACGGCGTTCAAACCACCGGCAACGCCTTTTGCTGTTTTGCAGACTCAATGCCCAGCTCGATCATTTCCATCACTTTGATGGCGTCGCCGGCCGGCACCGGGTTTTCGCCCTCGCCGTTAATCGCATCGCGAATTGCCGCGTAATAGGCCGGGTAGTTGCCGGGAATGCTCAGCAACGGCTTCTCCGCCAGTATGCCATCGCGTGACAATGTCACTACGCCGTCGCGCATATCGTAGCCCCAGTCGGCCTGCGGCAGGCGCTCACCGGCTTTCAGGCGATCTTCCTGCGGATCCAGCCCGAACTTGATAAAGCTGCCCTGGGTGCCGTGCACGATATAACGCGCGGTTTCCGCCGCCGCCAGCACCGTGCCATGCAGCACCACCCGGCGATTGCCGTAGTTCAACACCGCATGGAAATAATCCACCGATTGCGAGCCAGGGCGCAGTTCGCCCAGATCGACAAACAGCGTTTGCGGCTTGCCGAACAGTTGCAGCGCCTGATCGATCAGGTGCGGCCCCAAATCGTACCAGATGCCGGTGCCGGCGCCAGCCTGCTCGCGCCAGCGCTGGCGCACTTCCGGCCGGAAGCGATCGAAATGCGACTCAAAGTAAACCACTTCGCCGAGCGCGCCTTCTTTCAGCAGCGCCTTGAGCGTGAGGAAATCGCTGTCCCAGCGGCGGTTGTGGAACACCGACAGCAGTGTGCCGCTCTGTTCCGCCTGCTGTTTCAGTTCCTGCGCTTGTGACAATGTCACGGTAAAGGGTTTATCTACCACCACGTGCTTGCCGGCGGCCATCGCCTGCTGCGCCAGCGGGAAGTGGGTATCGTTGGGGGTGGGAATGACGATCAGATCGATAGACGGGTCGTTGAACAACGCCTGCGGATCGCTCACTACCGTCATCGCAGGCCAGTCGGCGTGCACTTTGCCGGCATCGCTGCTGGACACGGCGGCCAGTTCTACGCCAGGGGTGCCGACAATCAGCGGCGCATGAAAGGTTTTGCTGGCATAGCCGTAACCTACCAGCCCAACCCGAATTTTTTCTGCCATGGTATTTCCTCTTGCTGGCTCGCTATAGACCGATCAGATTTGACACCATGACGCAGGCGGGAACAAGAAGTAAATGTGATGTTAACTGCAGCGACGCACAATACCCCCACTCTGCAATCAACATGACCGAGGCGCTTCATTACAGCCAGGGACACAGGGTTTAGCATCATTGGGCTAGCCGACCCTTTTGTTTCTGTAGCCGAAAACATCCATCGCCTGGCTTTAACAAAAAATAGTTGCCCCCTAGCAAAACTCCCACATCGTTGAATTAACATTAAGTTAAACCATAAGTTAAAAATATATCACTAGCTGATACTTCATCATAAAATAGTCATCATCATGATTAATTTATTTTTATTAAAAACCATCATTAAATAAAATTTGACAATGAAAGAAATGTGTCTTTAATTAAATTTCATTGATCAAAAAACACCCAATTCTCAATCGAATTTATTTCGGGGGTCACCCGTGGAAGAAATGCTGATCCTCGTTGATGACAAAGATAATCCTATCCGTTCGGAGGGAAAACTCTCTGTTCATCAGCAAGGGCTATTACATCGTGCATTTTCGATCTTTATATTTGATAACAAAGGAAGATGGCTGCTGCAACAAAGAGCGTTCAGCAAATACCATTCGGCCGGATTGTGGACCAACAGTTGCTGCGGCCATCCGCGCTGGGGTGAGGATACCGATGCTGCCGCCCAGCGGCGTTTACAGGAAGAAATGGGGGTTTTCACCCCATTGAAAAAGGTCTCCAGCTTTACCTATCATGCTGAAGTACCTGGAAATTTGACTGAACACGAGTTCGACCATATTTATGTTGGGTTGTTTGAAGGTGAGCCTGATATTAATCCTGACGAAGTGGAAAATTCGCGATGGATTGATGTTATCCCGTTATTGCATGAGGTTGAATTGCATCCGGAAAAATTCACCACCTGGTTCAGGTTAATAATAAAAAGTTTTGATACCAATGAAATAACACGATGGGAAAAGCTTGCATCCCGTTAATGCTATCCACATTAAATGACTGGTGAATGGCTATGGACACCTTATTGGAATTAATTAATTTTCCGATTGATTTGCGGAAATTAACCCGTAAGCAATTAGCACAGGCTGCACATGAACTCCGGGCATTTTTATTATCCAGCATTGCAAAAAGCGGTGGTCATTTAGCCTCTAATCTCGGCGTGGTGGAATTAACCCTGGCGCTACATTATGTCTTTGATACGCCAAACGATCGCATTGTCTGGGACGTCGGTCATCAATGTTATCCGCACAAAGCGATTACCGGCAGACGCGGACAGATGAGCAACCTGCGCCAAAAGGGCGGCATTTCCGGCTTTCCAAGACGGGATGAATCCCCCTATGACAGCTTCGGCACCGCCCATTCCAGCACGTCAATCTCCGCCGCGTTGGGGATGGCGCACGCCGCCAGGCTGCAGCGGCAGGCCCGGCGTTGCATCGCGGTCATCGGTGACGGAGCGCTCAGTGCCGGTCTGGCCTTTGAGGCGATGAACAACGCCACGCTCGATCCGGACCTGCCCTTACTGGTGATCCTCAACGATAACGATATGTCGATCTCGCCATCGGTCGGCGCGCTGAAACAGCATCTCGTCGCTCTGCAAAGCGGCGAATCGGCGTCACTGTTCAGCACCTTGGGCTTTGACTACTCAGGGCCGGTTGACGGCCACGATCTGGCGACGCTGATCCCGGCTCTGGAGCGAGTGCGCGATCGACACGGGGTGCAGTTGCTGCATGTCATCACCCGTAAGGGCCAAGGCTTTTCGCACGCCGAGGCCGATCCCGTGAACTACCATGCGCCGGCCAAATTTTGTCCGCAGGCCGGAATATTGCCCACCCCCGCCGGTAAGCTGAGCTATACGCGGGTATTCAGCGACTGGTTGTGCGACGAGGCAGAGCGCGACGTGCGCGTGGTCGGCATTACCCCGGCGATGCGTGAAGGTTCCGGCCTGGTGGCCTTTCAGCAGCGCTTTCCCGATCGCTATTTCGACGTCGGCATCGCCGAACAGCATGCGGTGACCTTTGCCGGCGGCCTGGCCGCCGAAGGCATGCGGCCGGTAGTGGCGATTTACTCCACCTTCCTGCAGCGCGGTTATGACCAACTTATCCACGACGTCGCCATCCAGAAACTGCCGGTAACCTTCGCCATCGATCGTGCCGGCGTGGTAGGAGCCGATGGCGCGACCCATATGGGCATGTTCGATCTGGCTTATCTGCGCTGCATTCCCAATCTGCTGCTGATGTGCCCGGCGGATGAAAATGAGTGCCGGCAAATGCTGCATACCGCGCTGAATCATCATGGCCCGGCGGCGGTGCGTTATCCGCGCGGCAGTGGCCCCGGCGTGCTGCCGCAGCGCGAGATGGCGACCTTACCGTTGGGAAAGGCGCAGGTTCGCCGCATTGGACGACGGATCGCCATTCTGGCCTTCGGCTCGATGGTCACGCCGGCGCTGGAAGCCGGTGTCCGACTGGATGCGACCGTGGTCAATATGCGCTTCGTCAAGCCGCTCGACGTTGGGCTGCTGCAGCGCCTGGCGCGTACCCATGAGACCCTGGTTACGGTAGAAGAAGGCTGTATCGCCGGCGGCGCGGGGAGTGCCTGCCTGGAATGCCTGTCCGCCGCCGGGATCGCGGTAAACAGCTTGTTGCTGGGCTTTCCGGATAATTTTGTCGAGCACGGCGAGCCGGCTGAGCTGCTGGCGACCTGCGGTCTGGACGCCGATGGCATCGAAAACGCCATTGTCAGCTTTGTTACACCGCCGGTGGCGAAGTTTGTTGCCGACGTGGGGAGTTTTACCGATGAAAGTGAAGCTTTTTTACACGAAAACACGCGCGTTTATCGAGGAGAGCGACCATGAGCAATCTGTCCGAAGTAAAGTCACCCGATCCGGTATATTTACAAAATCTGCCGTATCAGGTGATCCGAGATAGCCAGACCGACAGCTATGAGGAGAAGGTGGTACAGACCTACTGCGAAGAACCGGACCATTGGCGCAAGGCCATCGGCGATACGCTGCTGTTTCAATTTGGGGTGTATGAGGATACGGCTCCTGCCCTGACGCCGACGTCGAAACTGAAACCCACCGCTGGGCTGGATGAGTCCAGTGTCCGTTATTTCGAGCAGCAGCTGTTTCTGGCCGGGGTAACCGGCAGCGATCGGCCGGCGATGCGCCGTATCCTGGATATCGGCTGCGGCTGGGGTTACATCCTCAAGCATCTGGCGGAGCGCTATCCGGAATGCCAGCGGCTGGACGGCGTTAACGTCAGCGCCCAGCAGCTCAACTACTGCGCCCGCTTCCATGCCGAGCAAGGGTTGAGCGGCCGCATCAATCTGTTTTTGTGCAACGCGCAGGACATCGGACTGTTGCCGGATCCTGATGATCTTTATGATCTGGTGATCATCCGCGGCGTCATCTCTCACTTCCCCAACGAGCTGTATGAGAAAGCCATGCGCGCGTTATTCAACCGGGTGCGGCCCGGTGGCAAGGTGATCATTTCCGACAATCTGTACAACGTCGAACCGGATCGCTACCAGTCCGATACGCCGGATATTGTTGATCGCCTGGCCTGCCGCCATCAAAAAACGCCGGTTTACTTTAGCCAGGTGCTGGAAGACAGCGGTTTCACCATAAAAGATTTTCGCGTATTGCCGTCAAACGTTGACGTAGCGCACTGGCTGATGGACTCCAAAGCCAATATCGAGCGTCATTTCCCCGCGGGGGTTGACGGCGCGCTGGAGGAGCTGCGGGTGCTGGCGGAAAACTGGTCGGTGGCGCTGCTGAAGAACAAGGTTTCTACTTACAGCGTGATTGCTTGCAAAAAATAATCATCCGTTAACGTCATATCTATTCAATGATGGGGAACAGTATGAACACAAATGATTTTTTGTCTCCCGAGGCCCAGCCGACGCTGACGTCCCAACCCGTCATGCATATTGTGCCTGACTATAATCCCTTCAACCGGCAGTACAAAGTGCATCCCCTGAAAGCCGAAGTTGAAAAGAAAGCGCTCGATTTCATGGAACGTTACCGTCTTTACTGGACTGAAGAACAGCGCCAGCGTCTGTACGGACAGGATTGCGGGGGGATTGCAGGCTATGTCTATACCTTGGCCCCCAATGCCGAGCAACTGCAATTGGGAGCCGATCTGGCGATGATTGCTTTTACCTGGGACGATGAATTTTGCGATGAAGGCCCAACTCGTGACAAGCCGATGGAAATGGCGGACAGCGCTTTCAGAACTATTCGCGCACTGGAATGCCACGACATCATAGTCGATAAAAATGACCGCTATGCGGTGGCCATGCGGGATATTCTGCAACGCGTTCGCCAATTGTCACCTGACTATCTTGCCAACCAGTGGGTGGATTCGGTCCGACATTGGTTTTTCATCGAAATCCAGAAAGCATCGAATGTGGCACGCGGGATACGCCCTAACCTGAGTGATTATGTGGTGACCCGCATGCATACTGGCGCTACCCCCACATTTATGCTCAATACGCAGATCGCCAACGGGTTGGAATTGGGGCCGGGTTTGCTGTTCGACAGACGTGTCAATGCGTTGATGGAACTGGCCCGTACCGTGGTCAACTGGTCAAGTGATTGCTATTCCTACTTCAAGGAGGCGGAACGTACTGCCGATGGGTATAACATCATCGATGTTCTGATGGACACCCATAACCTTTCTGTCGAAACCGCAATGGCAATGGCCTTCAATATGCAGGACCGCATGCTAATGCGTTTTGTCGAGCTGCGTGATGAAGTATTAAATGGACCGCATGACAAAGGAGCCGAAATTTATATTGATGCGCTGGAAGAATATACCATTGGCGGGATCTTGTGGTGTCAGGAAACCCAACGTTATCGATTTATCGATGGGACGACATCAGGCAGGTTGGCTTATACCGCTTCAGGGTTCACCCGGCAAGCACGGGGAAGCGAGCTGTCAGAGCCGATCGACATCCCGACCATCGCCTGGTGGTGGCAGGTGGGGGAAAGAGCAGATCAGCACAGTCGGCGCTAAGCGGCTTTCAACACAGATTTTGGCTATGGACGCATGTTCGGCGACGAGCATGATGGGGGAATAGTCGTATGCGCGGTAACCGGGTTTCCTCTCCCCCTGGCAGCCCGGTTACCGCGCATGTCCTCAACGCCCCCTACGGTTAACCGGTAACCGCCGCGTAAGGCGATTGGCGCTCGCTTTTCGCCGGGTAGTTAATCTCCAGGCTGCGGCGGCGGAAATCGCTCGGGCTGACCCCGACCCGCTTGCGGAATACGCGGGAAAAATAGAGTTGATCGTCATAGCCCACCACTCGGCCGATGGTGGCGATCGACTCCTGCGTGGTCTGCAACAACAGCTTGGCGCGGATCACCCGCTGATCCTCGCGCCAGCGTAAGATATTGATGCCCACCTGCTCACGGAACAGGTGCGCCAGCCGCGACGGCGACAGGCAGACATGACGCGCCACCTCGTCGATGCGCAACTCGCCCGCCAGGTTGCCGGTGATAAACTGACAGGCCTCGATGACGCGTGGATCCATGATTTTCTGCGGGCTGAGCGGATCTTCTTCCATCGCGCGCAGCAACAGGCGTTCCAGCAGGTTCATGCCCAGCTCTTCCGCAAAGCGGCGGCCGGAGCGCTGGGTCTGTTCGATATTGGCGAACAACCGGTCGAATTCCAGCAGCAGGTTGTTGTTTGGCAGCGTCAGGCGCCCCACTTCATGGGTTTTGCTGTGCCATTCCAGCCAGTCGGCCCAGTAGGCGCGCGGGCGGAAATAGACCCAGCGGTGATACCAACAGTCGCTGTCCGGCGAACGGCCGTAGTAATGGGATGCCTTGGGAGGAAACAGCAGCAGGTCGCCGGGGTTGCAGTAAAAGGTGTCCTCGCCGTCAAACACCTTGCCCTGGCCCTTGATGGTCAGGTTGAGAATATAACCCTTCATGCCACCGGGGCGATCGATAAAGAAATCCAGCGGGCCGTCCGCCATGATCGGCGTCAGCCCGGCCACCAGATAGGCATTGAAGGTGTAACCCGGTAACAGCGGGTTCGGTTGCGGTTCCTGTGCCATGCGATGATACATCGGTCCTCCTCAAACGGCTTGTATTGTGAGGTTGATGACAAAGTTGTCTTTGAGTCCGAGATACCCGGGCCTAGCGCACCGAGGGGCCATTATGGGACACATCCCTGTGTCCCACCCTTCGGGCCGACATGAAGTCGTTCCAATTTGCTCCCGGCAAATTGGTCGACGGCCAAGGCCGTTACGACCCCTTCGGCACGCTCTCCCTAATAACGGGCTTTGTCAGCAGTCTGGTATACGTAGTGTATCGGCCCGGCAGATTACTGCCTGAGCCGATGGCAGAACTGTGAGCAGGGTTAACGATTTTCTACAGCGTGCGTTTGGCCTGCTGTTTGTAGCGGTCGAAAATTACCGCCGCCAGCAGGATCACGCCGCGCACCACATATTGCGAGAACGGCGAGATATTCAGCAAATTCATCGCGTTCTCTACCGTGCCGAGGATCAGGATGCCGGCGATAACGTAGGAAATCTTGCCGATACCGCCCTTCAGCGACACCCCGCCCAGCACGCAGGCCGAGATCACGATCAGCTCATAACCGATCGAGGTCATCGGCTGGCCGCTGGTCATGCGCGAAGCCAGAATGATGCCGGCGGCGGCCGAAACCAGCCCGGACAGCACAAAGATGATGATTTTAGTGCGCACCACCGGCACCCCAGCCAGCCGCGCCGCCTCTTCGTTGCCGCCGATCGCCAGCGTATTGCGGCCAAAGGTGGTTTTGTTGAGCAGGAAACCGAACAGGATCAGGCAGGCGACGGTGATCCAGATCGGCGCAGGCAGCCCCAGCCAGTTGGCGTAGCCCAGGGTGAAGAAGCGCTCGTCTTCAATGCCCACCGCTTTGCCGTCGGAAATGATGTAGGCCAGGCCGCGCAAGATCTGCATGGTGGCCAGCGTGGTGATCAGGGCGTTGATTTTCAGCCGGGCGATGACAAAACCGTTAATCAACCCCGACGCCACGCCCAACAGCAGGCCGGCGCCTACGCCGATCCACAGGCTTTCGGTCAGGTTGATCACCACCGCCGTGGTAACCCCGGCACAGGCGATGACCGAGGCGACGGACAGATCGAAGTCGCCGGAGGCCAGGCAAAACAGCATGCCGCAGGCCACCATGCCGGACATGGATATCGCCAGCCCCAGCCCTTTCATGTTGATGAAAGAACCGAAGTTAGGCACAAACACTACGCAGGCGATAAACAGCACCGCGAACACCACCAGCATGCCGTAGCTGTCCCAGATACGCGCCAGCCCCCGGCCGCTGCGGTTTTTCACAGAATGGGTCGTTATGGTCGACATCTCTTTCTCCTTCACAATCAAGCCACCGCCACAGCGGCATCAGGGGCAATATCGGGGGTGCGCAGCATCGCCAGGCTGAGGGCTTTTTCCTCGCTGGCATCGTCATGCAATAATTCGCCGGAAATGGCGCCTTCGCGCATCACGATGATGCGGTCCGCCAGCCCCAGCACTTCGGGCAAATCGCTGGAAGCGAACAGCACCGCGATGCCCTGTTGCGCCAGTTGGTAAATCACATGGTAAATTTCATGCTTGGCGCCGACGTCGATACCGCGCGTCGGCTCATCCAGCAGGATCACTTTCATTTCTTCCGACAGCCAGCGGCCCAGAATCGCCTTCTGTTGGTTACCGCCGGATAAATTCATAATCAGCTGACCGGCACTTGGGGTTTTGATATTCAGCGCACGGATGTGATGGTCGGCATTGCTGACTTCCCAGCCGTTATTGATCAGGCAGCCTGCGCGAATGCTTTTGCGCCGCGCGCTGATGTTGATGTTGTCGCGCACCGAATGCACCGGAATGATGCCGTCCGCCTTGCGGTCCTCCGGGCACAGCATGATGCCGGCGCGGATGGCGTCTATCGGCGAACGGATGTCCAGCCGCTGGCCATCCAGCGTCAGTTGCCCGCTACTGACCCGCGTAGCGCCGAAAATGCCCTTCATCAGCTCGCTGCGCCCGGCGCCCACCAGGCCGAACAGCCCGACAATCTCCCCGGCGCGCACGCTCAGATCGATAGGGGTTTTGACGCCCGGTGCCTGCAATCCCTGCAGCGCCAGCCTTACCGGCCCCAATTCACGCGGCTGATAACCGTAGACGTCACCGAGATCGCGGCCCACCATCGCCTGCACCAGTTGCGCGTTGTTGACCTGGCTCATGTCGTCAAAGGTGCGCACATAGCGGCCGTCTTTGAATACCGTGATGGCATCGCTGAGGGCAAAGATCTCCTCCATACGGTGCGAAACGTAGAGGATCACTCGCCCTTCGGCGCGCAGTTCACGGATCACCCGGAACAATTGCTCAATCTCTCTGGCGGACAGCGAACTGGTCGGCTCGTCAAACGCGATCACCTTGGCGTTGCGCGCCAGCGCCTTGGCGATTTCCACCATCTGCCACTGGCCGATCGACAGGTATTTCAGCGGTGTATCCGGGTCGATATCCAGCCCGAGATGTTCCAGTTGCAAGCGGGATTCGTAACGCAACAGCTTGCGATCCACCAGCCCGAGTTTGGTCGGCAATTGGCCGAGGTAAATGTTCTCAGCCACCGTCATTTCCGGCACCAGATGCAGCTCCTGGTAGATAATCGCGACCCCGGCGTTCAAGGCATCGGTGGTGTTGGTGAACTGAACCGGCTGGCCTTTCAGCTGAATTTCGCCCTGGGTCGGCGCGTAGTTGCCGCTGAGAATTTTCAGCAGCGTGGATTTCCCGGCGCCGTTTTCCCCCATCAACGCGTGGATCTGCCCGGCCTGGCAGCTGAAACTGATATCGTCCAGCGCCTTCACGCCCGGGAAGGTTTTACCGATGCCTTTAAACGTCAGATACGGCAATGCGGCGGTCATAATGCGATCCTCCTGCGGTCAAAAATGCCGCCCGGCGTTACGCTGCGGGCGGCTCGGTGATTACATCAGGCCTTTTTTCTGCAGTTCGGTTTTAAAGTTGTCGCGGGTGATCAGCACCACGTCGGTCACTTCGGTAAATTTCTGCGGCTCTACACCCTTCTCTACCCAGTCATGCAGCATCTGAATGCTCTTGTAGCCGTGGATGTCCGGGCTTGGCAGCAGCGACCCGTAGAAACCGGTGGCCTGCGCCTTGGACAGTTCGCTGACCGCATCCACGCCGTTGATGCCGATGCCGATCACGTTAGGCGCCTTGAAGCCCTGGCCTTCGGTGGCGCGCACGCCGCCCAGCACGGTGTTGTCGTTCATGCCGACAATCAGCCAGTTTTTCACTTCAGGATGCTGCACCAGCATCGAGTTGGCGGCATCGAACGCCCCCGGGATATCGTTGGACTTGGTCGGTACCGAGTAGATTTGTTTTTCCGGGAAGCCGGCCGCTTTCAGCGCGGCAATCGAACCGCCGGTGCGGCGACGGGCGGTGTCCAGTTCATCGGCGGTGATCGCCATCACGGCGGTGTCCGCCGGTTTCCAGCCGCGTTTGTTCATCTCTTTCCACAGCTCCTGACCCTGGCGTTCACCGATTTTGGTGGCCGCCATCATCACCAGCGGCACGCTGTCCATAGGTTTGCCCTTGGCGGTGACAAACTGATCGTCCACGGCGATCACTTTCAGGTTGTAACTGCGCGCTTTGGCCATGATCGCCGAGCCGAGTTTCGGATCCGGCGTGCAGATGACAAAGCCCTTGGCTCCGCTGGCCGCCAGGCTGTCGATGGCGTTAAGGGTTTTTTCCCCGTCCGGCACGGCGATTTTGATCACGTCGAAACCGAGATCCTTACCGGCCTTGTCGGCAAATTTCCATTCGGTCTGGAACCAGGGTTCCTCGGGCTGCTTGACCAAAAAACCCAGCTTCATGGTCTCGGCGACAGCCGAATGTGACATAACGGCCGCCAGCCCCAGTGCCGCCAACGCCTTAGTGAATTTATGCATGATGCTCTCCGCAGTTTTGTTCTCTTCGGCGAATAAATTCGCTCGCCGTGAAAACGTTATCATTAGGGTGCCTGTTGTCGGTGCGTCGCTTGTTTACGCGGCATCTCCCAACACCAGCTGTAAGACGGATTAAGTTTTAGCGGGTATTTGTTGCCGAAATGTAGAGCGCTATCACATCCGTGGATTACAGCAGATATGTGCATATATTTAGCGAATTCCGCCAAGCATTAACTTATGACAAGCGTCACAAAATCACTGTGCGAAGCAGAAAAGTGCATACTTCCAGCTAATGGCTCCTCACCTGCCCACCGCTCCCGCTCCTATGGTTGTCACAGCGTATTTACACATCAGGAGTCAACATCATGACGGCAGACGCTATTGCCCTGGGATTGGACTTCGGCAGCGATTCGGTGCGGGTATTGGCGGTTGACTGCCATAACGGCCAGGAGCTGGATACCGAAGTGGTTTACTACCCTCGCTGGCAGCGCGGCGATTTCTGCAACGCCGCAGAAAACCGGTTCCGCCACCACCCGCTCGACTATATAGAAGCCATGGAACAGGCGATCGTCAGCCTGGTGCAGCGCATGTCTCCGCAGCAACGGCTGCAGGTGATCGGCATCGGGGTCGATTCCACCGGATCCACGCCTGCGCCGATTGACGAGCAAGGCAAGGTGCTGGCGCTGCGGCCAGAGTTTGCCGACAACCCGAACGCCATGTTTGTGTTGTGGAAAGATCACACCGCCATCGAGGAAGCCGACGCCATCAACCGCCTTTGCCGCAGCGGCGATTTCCCCGACTATTCTCGCTATATCGGCGGCGTCTATTCATCCGAATGGTTCTGGGCCAAGATCCTGCACGTTTCGCGCCAGGACGCAGAGGTCCGCCAGGCCGCCGCCTCTTGGGTGGAACTGTGCGACTGGGTGCCGGCGCTGCTGTCCGGCACCACCGCCCCGCAGAGTTTGAAACGCGGGCGCTGTAGCGTCGGGCATAAAACGCTGTGGCACCCCGACTGGGGCGGCCTGCCGCCGAAAGCGTTTTTCGCCGCGCTCGATCCGCTGTTGGTCGAAGACTTGCCCTGGCCTTTGTTTGAAGACTCCCACACCGCCGATTTGCCGGTCGGCACGCTCACCGCCGAGTGGGCCGCACGCCTCGGGCTGCCGCAGAGCGTGGTGTTATCCGGTGGCGCGTTCGATTGCCATATGGGCGCGGTGGGTGCCGGGGCGCAACCCTATACCCTGGTGAAGGTGATTGGCACCTCCACCTGCGATATCCTGATCGCCGATCGTCAGCGGGTCGACGGGCGCGCGATCGAAGGGATCTGCGGCCAGGTCGACGGCAGCGTAGTGCCGGAACTGATAGGCCTGGAGGCCGGGCAATCGGCCTTTGGCGATATGTATGCCTGGTTCAGCCGTTTGCTGAGCTGGCCGCTGCATGAGGCGGCGAAAAACCACCCCGAACTGCAACCGCAGTTGAAACAGATTGAAGCCGGCCTGCTGGCCGCGCTGACCGAATCCTGGGCCAACAATCCGTCGCTGGATCACCTGCCGGTGGTGCTGGACTGGTTTAACGGCCGCCGCACTCCCTATGCCAACCAGCGTCTGAAAGGCGTGATTACCGATTTGAACCTCGGAACCGACGCGCCGACGCTGTTTGGCGGATTTATTGCCGCCACCGCCTTTGGCGCCCGCGCCATCATGGAATGCTTCGAACGGCAGGACATCCCGGTCGACAACGTGCTGGCCATGGGCGGCATCGCGCGGAAATCACCGACGATCATGCAAGCCTGCGCCGACGTGATGAACCGCCCGCTGCAGATTGTCGCCTCCGATCAATGCTGCGCGCTGGGTGCGGCGATCTTCGCCGCCGTAGCCGCCGGCCGTTTCAGTAACGTGCCCGAGGCGCAGCGCCAGATGGCCTGCGGCATCGAACGCACGCTGCAGCCGGATCCGCAGCGTGTCACGCGCTATCAACAGCTTTATCAACGCTATCAGCAATGGTGCCTGGCCGCCGAGCCGCGCTACGCCCCTGGCGCAGATTCGCCATGCTGAATCCCGATACCCAACGCTAACCCCCAGGAGTCTCTGATGGATGCATTTAAGCAGCATGAAGTCTGGTTCGCCATCGGCAGCCAGCACCTGTACGGCCCGCAAACCCTGCAACAGGTCAAGGCGCACGCCGAACAGGTCGTGGAAAGTCTCAACCGTGAGGCGGGGTTGCCGGTAAAACTGGTGCTGAAGCCGCTGGTTACCACACCGGATGAAATTACCGCCCTGTGCCGCGACGCCAACTATCGCCAGGAGTGCATCGGCATCCTGACCTGGTTGCACACCTTTTCGCCGGCCAAGATGTGGATCGCCGGGCTGTCTATCCTCAACAAGCCGCTGCTGCAATTCCATACCCAGTTCAATGCCCAGGTGCCTTGGGACAGCATGGATATGGACTTTATGAACCTGAACCAGACCGCCCACGGCGGCCGTGAGTTCGGCTTTATCGGCGCCCGCATGCGCCAGCAGCACAGCGTGGTTGCCGGCCACTGGCAGGATCCTGAAGCACACCGCCGCATCGCCCAGTGGATGCGTGCCGCCGCCGCCAAACAGGCGAGCCGGCAATTGAAAGTGGCGCGTTTTGGCGACAACATGCGTGAAGTGGCGGTGACCGAAGGCGATAAGGTCGGCGCGCAGATCCAGTTCGGCTACTCGGTCAATGCCTATGGCATCGGCGATTTAGTCAGCGTGATCAATGAGGTCAGCCGTGGCGATGTGGACACGTTGATTGAAGAATACGAAGCCAGCTATGTGCTGAGCGATGCGGCGAAAATCAACGGTGAAAAGCGCGAGAACCTGATCGACGCGGCACGCATCGAACTGGGGATGAAGCGTTTTCTGGAACAGGGCAACTTCCAGGCCTTTACCACCAACTTTGAAGATCTGCACGGCATGAAGCAATTGCCGGGGCTGGCGGTGCAACGCCTGATGCAACAGGGTTACGGCTTTGGCGGCGAAGGCGACTGGAAGACCGCCGCGCTGCTGCGCATCCTGAAAGTGATGGCCGATGGCCTGAACGGCGGCACCTCGTTTATGGAGGATTACACCTATCACTTCCAGCCGGGCAACGATCTGGTGGTCGGTTCGCACATGCTGGAGGTGTGCCCCTCAATCGCCAAAGAAAGCAAGCCGCTGCTGGACATTCAACCGCTCGGCATCGGCGGCAAGGCGGATCCGGCGCGATTGATTTTCTCCACCCCGGCCGGCCCGGCGGTTAACGCCAGCCTGATCGACATGGGCGACCGTTTCCGTCTGCTGGTCAATCAGGTGGATACCGTGGAACAGCCGCACCCGCTGCCCAAGCTGCCGGTAGCGCGCGCCATCTGGCGGGCTCAACCGACGCTGGCCACCGCCGCAGAAGCCTGGATCCTGGCCGGCGGCGCGCACCACACCGTGTTCTCCCAGGCGCTGGACGCAGACCAACTGCGGCTGTACGCCGAGATGCACAACATCGAGTTCTTGTTGATCGATAACGCCACCGCTCTGCCGGCGTTCAAAAACGAAATCCGCTGGAACGAAGCCTACTACCAGCTCAACCGCCGTTAATCTGTCGGCAGCCGGGGCAAAACCGGCTGCCGGTAGCCAAACGTGCTGCCCTTGCCCCATTGTCCCGACCATCCGCTTGATATTGATGACTAACCCCCTATTACCCGCTAAGCTATGCGGCTTCATGTCTTACCCAGGAAGCCGTTTATGTCTCAAGCTGAATACACCCGTATTGGCGGTTGGTTGCTGGCCCCGATGGCCTATATGATTGTCACCCTGCTTAGCGCCAGCCTGATGATGCTCCTGTATGGCATGGCGATTTTCATGCCGGAATCGCGCGAATACCTGCTGACCAACGCCCAGGCATTTACCCTGCAATGGTATTTGTCCGTCCTGACCACGCTGGCGATGTGGTGCTTTACCCTGTGGCTGCTGTGGCTGTTTTGCCAGCGCTCGCAGCGTTTCCCCAAACTGTTCCTGGTGTGGTTGTTGATCACCGTGCTGCTGGCGATAAAAGCCTTCGCCTTTTCGCCGGTACCTGACGAGTTGGCGGTGCGCAGTTTGGGTTGGCCCCTGTTGATGGCGGCGCTATTGGTGCCCTACATGAAGCGTTCCCAACGGGTAAAAGGCACCTTTACCGAACGCTGAGTGCCGCTGTGGCACGTTTTGTGCGGATAATTGTGTAAATTTTCGCCAAAAAAGGGCAAAAAGAGCAATAACCTTGCTATCCATATGTTGTCGTTATGCCGCCAATTCCCGATAATAGGCGGCTTTTATTTTTTTAGGCATCGCAATGACCGAATACCTGCTCCTGTTTGTTGGCACCGTCCTGGTGAATAACTTCGTTTTGGTGAAGTTTCTTGGCCTGTGTCCGTTCCTTGGCGTATCCAAGAAGCTGGAAAGCGCCATCGGCATGGGGATGGCGACCACCTTTGTCATGACGCTGGCCTCCGTCAGCGCCTGGGTGATCAACACCTTTATTCTGGTTCCGCTGGATCTGGTGTACCTGCGCACGCTGTCATTCATTCTGGTGATCGCCGTTGTGGTGCAATTTACCGAGATGGTAGTGCGCAAAACCAGCCCGGCGCTGTATCGCCTGCTGGGGATCTTCCTGCCGCTGATCACCACCAACTGCGCGGTGCTCGGCGTGGCGCTGCTTAACGTCAATCTCGGCTACAACTTCCTGCAATCGGCGGTGTACGGCTTTAGCGCCGCCGCCGGTTTCTCGCTGGTGATGGTGCTGTTCGCCGCCATTCGTGAACGCTTGGCAGTCGCCGACGTACCGGCGCCATTTCGCGGTTCTTCCATCGCGCTGATCACCGCCGGGCTGATGTCGCTGGCCTTTATGGGCTTTACCGGGCTGGTGAAATTCTAATGACGGCGTTATGGATTGCTATTGCCGCGCTTAGCGCCCTCGGCCTGTTGTTCGGCCTGGTGCTGGGCTTTGCCGCGCGCCGCTTTGAAGTGGAAGAAGATCCGGTGGCCGAGCAGGTCGACGAGATCCTGCCGCAGAGCCAGTGCGGCCAGTGCGGTTACCCCGGCTGTCGCCCTTATGCCGAAGCCGTCGCCAACGGCGAGATGATCAACAAATGCGCGCCGGGCGGCGAGCAGGTGATGCTGAAACTGGCAGAACTGCTTAACGTCGAGCCGCAGCCGTTGGGCAGCGAAGCCGCCGCCGAGCCGGTGCGCCAGGTGGCCTATATCGATGAAGCCAACTGCATCGGCTGTACCAAGTGCATTCAGGCCTGCCCGGTGGATGCCATCGTCGGCGCCACGCGCGCCATGCACACCGTAATTACCGATCTCTGTACCGGCTGTGACCTGTGCGTTGCGCCGTGCCCTACCGATTGTATTGAAATGAAACCGGTCGCCACCACCACTGCCAACTGGAAGTGGGATATGAAGACGATTCCGGTGCAAGTGATCCACGTGGAGCAACATGCTTAATCTGTTCGCCGCCTTCAAAAAAGACCGGATTTGGGATTTCGACGGCGGGATCCATCCACCGGAAATGAAGACTCAATCCAGCGGAGTGCCACTGCGCACCGCTCCGTTGGCCGACAGTTTTATTATTCCCCTGCAACAGCATCTTGGACCGGAAGGCGAGCTGTGCGTCAACGTCGGCGACCGGGTATTGAAGGGCCAACCGCTGACCGTGGGCCGCGGCCGCACGGTGCCGGTACATGCGCCAACCTCCGGCACCGTCAGTGCCATCAAACCGCATATCACCGCTCACCCTTCCGGGCTGGCGGAGTTATGCGTGATAATCCAGGCGGACGGCGAAGACCGCTGGTGCGAACGCGTACCTGTGGCGGACTACCGCCAACTGGCGGCGCAGGATCTATTGCAACGCATTCATCAGGCCGGCATCGCCGGGCTGGGTGGCGCCGGTTTCCCGACCGCCAGCAAGCTGCAGGGCGGCATGAACGGCGTGGAAACGCTGATCCTCAACGCCGCTGAATGCGAGCCTTATATCACCGCCGATGACCGTCTGATGCGCGAACACGCCGACCAGATTATCGAAGGCACGCAGATTTTGCGTCACTTGCTGCAACCTAAAGTCACGCTGATCGGCATCGAAGACAACAAACCGGAAGCGATCGAAGCCCTGAAGCTGGCGTTGCGCGATCAACCGGGCATCGCCCTGCGGGTGATCCCGACCAAATACCCTTCCGGCGGCGCCAAGCAGCTCACCAAGATCCTGCTCGGCAAGGAAGTGCCGCACGGCAAGCACTCTTCCGCCATCGGCGTGCTGATGCAAAACGTCGGCACCGCTTTCGCCATCAAGCGTGCCATTGTCGACGGCGAACCGCTGATCGAGCGCGTAGTGACCCTGACCGGCGATGCACTCAGCCAGCCGGGTAATCTGTGGGCGCGCATCGGCACGCCGGTGCAGCATCTGTTGAATTTTGCCGGCTTCCAGCCGCAGGCACAGCAAATGGTGGTGATGGGCGGCCCGCTGATGGGCTTTACCCTGCCCGCCCTTAACGTGCCAATCGTTAAAATCAGCAACTGCATTCTGGCCCCGTCGGTTAACGAAATGGCGCCGCAGGAGCCTGAACAGTCCTGTATCCGCTGCGGTCTGTGCGTCGACGCCTGCCCGGCGGGCCTGTTGCCGCAACAGCTTTACTGGTTCAGCCGCGGCGAAGAACACGAAAAAGCCCGCAATCATAACCTGTTCGACTGCATTGAATGCGGCGCCTGCGCCTTTGTCTGCCCAAGCAATATTCCGCTGGTGCAGTATTACCGCCAGGAAAAGGCCGAGATTAAAGCCATCGATCAGGAAGCCGCACGCACCGCCGAAGCCAAGGCGCGTTATGAAGCCAAGCTGGCGCGACTGGAACGCGAAAAACTGGCGCGTGAAGAACGCCACAAGAAAGCCGCGGTCAAACTGACCGATGACGATCAGGATGCCGTTCAGGCCGCTCTGGCGCGCGTGCGCAGTAAAAATGCCGCGCCGGCGACCGGCACGGTGAGCGGTGATGCCCCAGACAACAGCGAGATGATTGCCGCCCGCGAAGCCCGCAAGGCTCAGGCTCGCGAACGCCGCGCCCAACAGGAGACGACAACCGCTCCAGATGCGGCAACGGCCGCCGAAGGTGAAGACCCGCGTAAAGCGGCGGTTGCCGCCGCGCTGGCACGGGTAAAAGCCAAGAAAGCCGCGCAGCAGGCCGGGGTTGAAACCCCTGTCGACACCGCGCCAGCCGAACCGGCAGCGGCGGTGACGGAGGAAGATCCGCGCAAAGCGGCGGTCGCAGCGGCTATTGCCCGCGCCAAAGCCAAAAAGGCAGCGCAGCAGGCCGGGGTTGAAACCCCTGTCGATACCGCGCCAGCCGAACCGGCAGCGGCGGTGACGGAGGAAGATCCGCGCAAAGCGGCGGTCGCAGCGGCCATCGCTCGTGCCAAAGCCAAAAAGGCGGCGCAGCAGGCCGGGGTTGAAACGCCTGTCGATACCGCGCCAGCCGAACCGGCAGCGGCGGTGACAGAGGAAGATCCGCGCAAAGCGGCGGTCGCAGCGGCCATCGCTCGCGCCAAAGCCAAAAAGGCGGCGCAGCAGGCCGGGGTTGAAACGCCTGTCGATACCGCGCCAGCCGAACCGGCAGCGGCGGTGACAGAGGAAGATCCGCGCAAAGCGGCGGTCGCAGCGGCTATTGCCCGCGTCAAAGCCAAAAAGGCGGCGCAGCAGGCCGGAGTTGAAACGCCTGTCGACACCGCGCCAGCCGAACCGGCAGCGGCGGTGACGGAGGAAGATCCGCGCAAAGCGGCGGTCGCAGCGGCTATTGCCCGCGTCAAAGCCAAAAAGGCGGCGCAGAGTCTGGCTACGGCTGAGGCAGATAAAGAGTAAAACGACGGTAGCGCCTTGCCGAACGCAAGGCGCACCAGACTGAGCCCCTCAATTATACGTGAGTGCCGCTGGCGATCATTTGGGCACGCAGCCTAATCAATAGAAATCAGATAGGTGTAATCAACGTCGATCTGACGCATCTTCGAGTCCTGATTCCACTCTTTGGGTTGAATAATTTCCATTTCTACGCTGCCCTGCACTTCATGGCGCAGCCCCGGCATCACATGGGTCACCAGATAAGCGAAGAACTGTAAACACTCTTTCGCCGTGCCCAGATGGTTGATAGAGATATACTCGCGGCCGGGAATATGAATATTGTCGATCTGATGCCCCGAAAGAATATCCTTTTTGTTCTCCGCCTCCACCGCCATCACGTGGGTGGATGACCACTGCTTGTCATCACGGTTACGGGGGGAGTGGATGCTGTACACCCGGCGGCAGTCCACGTTCAACCCACGGAAGAAATCGGTGAAAATCTCGTCCTTCATCGCCATGCAAGAAGCATGTTCGATTTCCGTTTCACCGGCAAAATCCAGCTGGCGCGAGAAGCCGACCAGTTGCATATCCGGCAGCGTTACACGTTTCACCTCCGGATAGTAATCGGCCGCGAAGCTGGCGTCGAAACTGAAACGCGGCATCAGGTTCTTCACATCCCATTTGTCCATCGAGCGGTAACGGTTAGGGGTGGTGTCGAAACGCTGTTTGAACATGCGCGTGAAGGTCTGCTGGGAGTCAAAGCCCAATTCGTCTGAGATGTCGATGATCGAACGGTGGGTAATGCGTAACGCCACTGCGGCACGCGTCAGGATGCGTGAACGGATGTAGGTGGCGAGTTGAATGCCGGTGATACGCTTGAATTTGCGCTGCAAATGCCACTTGGAGTAGCCGGAAATGCGTGCGACTTCGTCCAGATTAGGCCGTTTCTCCAGATGTATCTCAACCCACTCAATTAATTCTTCAATAAAAAATACATCTTCATTAGTCATTATTATGCATTCACTAACTTAATAATACTCGGGATAATAACCCACATGGATTATGTAAAAGTTGTTATTTTGTGCGAAAAAACGTACCAAAAATAACATACAAATCCAGCGGTTATCGCCTGACGCCGGCCCGCGATGCCAACAGTTTGACTACTGCATGCTCAAGCTAGCGTAGTTTTGCCGCGAAAAAAAATCCGATCGCGCCACGGCGCGATTAAGCCACAGCGCAACCTGTGCTAAAAGCCTAATACCCCTACAATTAAGACGTATTACCCTTTCAGTGATTGAGGTAGAATGCAGCGCTATTATTTTCCCTGCGTCTCCGCTGTGAGGCGCGTCGAACCTGCCGATCCACGGCAAAGATAGGTGTAGTGATTCTATGAAGTTCAGGCCGGTACAACAAACAGCCGCCAAAGGCTTGCACATCGCCAGTTCCCCTTTCACCCATAACCAGCAAAGCACCAGCCGCATCATGCTGTGGGTGATGCTGGCTTGCATTCCGGGCATGGCGGCGCAGGTGTGGTTTTTCGGCTACGGTAACCTGATCCAAACCGCGCTGGCGATGATCGTCGCCCTGTTGGCGGAAGGCGCTATCCTCGCCCTACGCAAATTACCGGTACGCGCCCGGCTGGCGGACAACTCGGCGCTGCTGACCGCGCTGCTGCTCGGCATCAGCCTGCCGCCGCTGGCCCCCTGGTGGATGATTGTTATCGGCACCTTCTTTGCCATCGTTATCGCCAAACAGCTTTACGGCGGCCTGGGGCAAAACCCGTTCAATCCGGCCATGGTCGGTTACGTGGTGCTTCTGATCGCCTTCCCGGTGCAGATGACCAGTTGGCTGCCGCCGGATGAACTGCGCGCCACCGCCCTGTCGTTCCAGGACACCCTGCTGGCTATTTTCAGCGGCCATACCTCGCAGGGCGCCACTATTCATGAACTGCAAATGGGCGTTGACGGCATCAGCCAGGCTACCCCGTTGGACGGTTTCAAAACCGGTCTGCGCAGCGGTCATAGCGTAGAGCAGATGCTGCAACAGCCGCTGTTCGGCGGCGCGCTTGCCGGCATCGGCTGGCAGTGGATCAACCTCGGCTTCCTGGCAGGCGGCTTGTTTATGCTGGCGCGCCGCCTGATTCACTGGCAGATCCCGTTCAGCATGCTGGCGACCATCGCTATCTGCTCCGGCCTGGCCTGGTGGTTTGATCCCGCGCATCAGGCATCGCCATTGATCCACCTGTTCTCCGGCGCCAGCATGCTGGGCGCGTTCTTTATCGCCACCGACCCGGTCAGCGCCTCCACCACGCCAAAAGGCCGCCTGATTTACGGCGCGCTGATTGGCGTGCTGGTATGGCTGATCCGCGTTTATGGCGGCTATCCAGATGGCGTGGCCTTCGCCGTGTTGCTGGCCAATATTACCGTGCCGCTGATCGACCACTACACGCAACCGCGCGTGTACGGCCATCGCTAAGGAGCCATGATGCTAAATTCAATGAGAAAGCATGGCACCACGCTGGCGGTGTTCGCCGCAGTGACGACCGGCTTGACCGCCGTGGTGCATAGCCTGACGCAGAAAACCATCGCTCATCAGGCGGAACTGCAGCAAAAAGCGCTGCTTGATCAAGTGGTGCCGCCGGAAAACTACGATAACAACATGCAGACCGAATGCTTCCTGGTCAGTGACCCGGCGCTGGGCAACGGCGCCCCGCACCGCCTGTATCTGGCACGCAAGAACGGCCAACCAACGGCGGCGGCACTGGAAACCACCGCACCGGATGGTTATTCCGGCGCCATTCAGCTGCTGGTCGGCGCCGATTTCAACGGCACCGTGCTCGGCACCCGAGTGATCGAACACCACGAAACACCGGGGCTGGGAGACAAGATTGAGCTGCGCATTTCGAACTGGATTTCGTTCTTCAGCGGCAAGAAAATTGAAGGCGCGGACGACAAGCGTTGGGCGGTGAAGAAAGACGGCGGCATGTTCGATCAATTCACCGGCGCCACCATCACGCCGCGCGCGGTCGTCAACGCCGTTCGCCGCACGGCATTGTATATGGAAACGCTGCCGCCTAAACTCAACACCTTACCTGCCTGCGGAGCCAGCGAATGAGTGAAGCAAAAGAGTTGATTGTCCAGGGGTTGTGGAAGAACAACTCCGCCCTGGTTCAGTTATTGGGGATGTGCCCGTTGTTGGCCGTCACCTCCACCGTTACCAACGCCCTGGGGCTGGGGCTGGCGACCACGCTGGTGCTGACGCTGACCAACGGATCCATTTCTGCGGTGCGTCGCTGGGTGCCCAGTGAAGTCCGTATCCCTATTTACGTCATGATCATCGCGGCCGTAGTGAGTATCGTGCAGATGCTGATCAACGCCTACGCCTTCGGCCTTTACCAGTCGCTGGGGATTTTTATTCCGCTGATCGTCACCAACTGCATCGTGGTCGGCCGCGCCGAAGCGGTGGCGGCTAAAAAACCGATCGGCCTGTCGGCCCTGGACGGCATGGCTATCGGTCTGGGCGCCACCGGCGTCATGGTGACTCTGGGAGCGATGCGCGAGCTGCTCGGCAACGGCACCCTGTTCGACGGCGCCGATATGCTGCTGGGAAGCTGGGCCAAGGTGCTGCGCATTGAAGTGGTTCATTTCGACAGCCCGTTCCTGTTGGCCATGCTGCCGCCAGGCGCCTTTATTGGCCTGGGCCTGCTGTTGGCGGTGAAATACCTGATTGATGAACGGATGAAGGCGCGCACCGCCAGAGCGTCGGTGGCAGAACCGGCGCTGGAACCAGGACAAGCAGAGAAAGCGTAATGAATAAACTCAAACGCCTGGAAATTCTGACCCGGCTGCGTGACAACAACCCGCAGCCCACCACCGAGCTGGTCTATACCACGCCGTTCGAGCTGTTGATTTCAGTGCTGCTTTCCGCGCAAGCCACCGACGTCAGCGTCAACAAGGCCACCGCCAAGTTGTATCCGGTGGCCAATACCCCGGCGGCGCTGCTGGCGTTGGGCGTCGACGGCGTCAAAAGTTACATCAAGACCATAGGCCTGTTTAACAGCAAGGCCGAGAACGTCATCAAAACCTGCCGCATGCTGCTTGAGCTGCACGGCGGCGAAGTGCCGGAAGATCGCGCCGCGCTGGAGGCATTGCCCGGCGTAGGCCGCAAGACCGCCAACGTGGTGCTCAACACCGCCTTTGGCTGGCCGACCATTGCGGTAGATACCCATATCTTCCGCGTTTGTAATCGCACGAACTTCGCGCCGGGCAAAAACGTCGATCAGGTCGAAGAGAAGCTGCTGAAGGTGGTGCCGGGCGAGTTCAAGGTCGATTGCCATCACTGGTTTATCCTGCACGGCCGCTATACCTGCATTGCGCGCAAACCCCGCTGTGGCTCCTGCATCATTGAAGATTTATGCGAGTTCGCTGATAAAACCGAGGTGTAAAGTACAAATAAAAACCCGCATGCGCACCTTTCCATCGTGAAGTTATGGCTTTATGTCAAGGCTCACAATCAGATGGGGGATCGGGCAATCTCTGGTTATTTATTGTCACGGCAACGTCTCAGAGCCGGTTTCATCCACTGTGCGTGCCATGCCGTTGAGAGCCGCCAGCACGCCGAGAGTGAACCTGGCCTTCCCGACTGAAGCTATCGCCCTGAGCAAGGCGCTGTGTTGCTGATCTGCCCAGGGGCCGCACGTTCAGACAGTTTTCATATTGTGCGACTAGTCAGTGATAGCGCCCTGCAGCGCGGCGACACCGCGAATGATTGGAGTTGAATCTGTCAGTTTTCCATGACGAGGTATTTCCTGCTTATTTATCTTCAATAACCGGGACATAAGAAAAATAATCAAAATCTGCATACGCGTTTTCCCCCGTAAAGTCCTGGCAACAGATACCGACAAACGCGCCAGTAAACCGCTCATGGCCTTTTTCTTTGAAGTATTCATCGGACAGCTTGCTGTATTCAACATAGCCCCCCACGCGATGCCACTCTTTCTCGTCACAGGAGTAAAAGAAGAAGGCAGCATCATGGCTAACCTCAACTTTTAGGTGAACCGGACCATCATGCTCCAGTTCAATCCCCTTTTCCGTCGGTTGATTGAATCTGTTCAGATCATTAATCATCAGGTTAAGGGTACGCTTCCTCTCACCGTCAGCCGTCAAAAACAAATAAATGTAATTAGTGGTATCGTAAATACAGACCAGCCCTGCCATTTGCTGGAAAGACGTCGGTGTGAAATCAACGCATGTTTGTGCCCTGAAAGCGAAGTCCGTTTGCCTTCTGGCCACCAAACTCTGGCAATGGCGGGAACTGAGGGACTCTTTGCCATGCAACCGCAACCACCCTTTTTTGGCTTTCAAGCTGCAAATTTCCTCAGGCAGCGGAATGCGCAGGCTTTGAAAGTGTAGCGGCAACGTGGGCGAGTCAAAATCATCCCGTTGCGGCTCATCAGGCCAGGGTTTTTCCGGTAACCGGCAGTGGACGACAAGATCCGCAGTCGTTTTCTCATTGGACAGTCTTAACCAACCGTCGTGGCTCCAGTAAACTTTTTGGATGGCGGTTTCCCTGCCCATTGGGCTTCTGCCGCGTGAAGGCAAAGGCCGGCCACAGAGGTGAACCATAAAACACTCGCCCATCTCGGTTTCAACCAGATCGGCATGACCCGTACGCTGCAAGGGAAGCCGACAATCATAACGGGAAGTCATCATCTGGCCACAGGGATCGGTTTCGTACGGCCCCAGTAAATGGCGCGAACGTGCCATAGTCACGCCATGATTGTAGAACGTCCCCCCTTCTGCCGTTAAGAGATAGAACCAACCGTTCCGCTCATAAATGTGTGGCCCTTCCGTCGTGCCCAGATCGCTTCCGTTATAAATCTTTTGACACTCACCGATGAGTTTTCTGCTTTCCTCATCGTATTGCTGAATGATGATGCCATTCCAATGGGGGAAACCCGGCTTCCCCCCATCCCGGTAACTCATCTCCATACTCACCAGCCACTTGGTACCGTCGCTTTTATGAAACAGCGACGGATCAATTCCCCGGCTGTTGAGATAGGTTGGCTCAGACCATTCCCCCTCAATGTCAGAAGTCGTCACGATAAAATTGTTGGCATCCCAAAACCTGCCCGTCAGGTTTTTTACATCAGTGTAAACCAAGTAAAATTGCCCCTTATCGACACTCAGGCAAGGCGCGTAGATCCCGCCAGAGTCCGGATTGCCTTTCATATCCAACTGGCTCGCCCTGCTAAGGGGGTATGAGATTAATTTCCAGTTTTTTAAATCAAAAGATTTATAGAGACAGATACCCGGAAACCATTCGAATGTTGAAGTAACGATATAATAGGCATGATTAGCATAGATAATAGAAGGATCCGGGTTAAATCCTGGCAAAATAGGGTTTTTAATGATTGTCATCTTAACTCTCCCTTTACTTCTGAAAGATCGTCGGCAGAGGCATTTTTTGGCGAATACGTGCCACCATCCCTCTTCTGTTCAAGATTATATTTTCTGAGAATCAGGATAAGACTCAAAATTAACATCGCAGGAATAACCGTGAAGATAAGACGAATACAAAGAGTGGCGGTATCCGCTTGAGTAGCCGAGTTTCCTATATAACCACCGACCGTCAGTAACCACCCCATCAATGCTCCGCCTATCGCAATACCGACTTTGATGGCAAAAATGTTCGTTGAAAAAACCAGCCCGCTGAATGACTTCCCGGCTTTACTTTCAATATGGTCAATGATATCGCTGAGGAGACTCCATTGTAACGGCGTTGCCGTAGAGTTTATAAAATGGATGCATCCGATAATCACACAGATAACAACGACATATTGTGCCGGAACGAAAAACAGACCGATCATGATGGCCGCCTGCACCGTCATTGCCATTTTATAAGCAAATAATCGATCTAATGTCGAGTACAGAGCAGTGGTAAACATTGATCCAAAAAACTTGGCGCCAAGAATAATAGTTAAAATAATACTGACCAGATCGGGTCGATGTAAATAATAAGTAACGAAATACATTGCGCCACCGGTTTTTAAAATACCGGCCGTCAGGTTCACCACATTGAGTAAAAATAACTTCCTCCAGTTTCTATCGGATGAAAGATGGCGGAGTTCTTTAAAAACAGTGCTGAACTTCTGTGATTTGTCTACAGGGCGAACATACTTTTCATTGGTCAATGCGAAGCAAAGATAAAACATAACGGTGCTGATTATCCCCATCAACACCATAGCGTAAAAGTAGCCGTGTTGCAGATTGCCGCCCCCCAGGGTTTTAGTCAGCGGCAGCGCAATAACCGAGACAATGATCCCGCCCAGCGCCGCGAAGGCAAAGCGGTACGATTGCATGGAAACGCGTTCGTCCGGGTTTTGGGAGAGGTTATTAATCATGGCGCAATAAGGGACGTTTACCAACGTATAAAGCAGTGATAATGCAGTATAAGAAACATAGGCATAGATGAGTTTGCCCGTTTCACCGAATTCTGGGGTGAAAAAAGTGAGAGAGCCGAGAATACCGAAGGGCAATGAGAACCAAAGTAAGTAGGGTCTGAACTGTCCGTGCTTTGTTGAGGTGTGATCGGCTAAAAATCCGATGTACACATCGAAAAAGGCATCCAGGATACGTACGACGAGAAACATGATTCCCATATGAAAGGCGCTGAGGCCATAAATATCCGTATAAAAATACGCCATGAACAACATGATGGTTTGCCAGATGATGTTCGATGCGCCATCGCCCAATCCATAGCCTATTTTCTCTTTAACCGTGAGTTTAGACATGTTGATACCTTTTGAGTTTTTATAGAGTCAGAAAGCACTGACGTCCTGGTATCAAAAATAATCTTTACCTTGGGAGGCGGCTGTAACGGAAAGTGGATTTTATATAATTTTTTTGCGTTTGCAGGGTAACGGAGATCACCATTTTGGAAAGTGATGATTGCCTGAATTCCGAAGACATGGGTTTGAACGGTCGTTTCGCCGTGTGGGAACGACGGCCAGGTTATATAACCTGCTTCTAATGGGGTTTTAGGGTTTCTCCTGGCGGACAAGATTATCGTGCTTAGTAGACAGTTGCTTCGTGGAGCGACTGTTAGTTCTGAATGTTTTAGGCGTTACCCCCATTAGCGATCTGAATTTGAAACAATAGTAGGCACTGTCGGTAAATTCGCACTGATAAGCAATGTCAGTAATGCTTAACTCGGTGTTTCTGAGGAGTTCGGTGGATTGAGAAATTTTTTTCCCGACCAGGTACTCTTTAAAACTGACTTGCATGATTCTTTTGAACGTTCTGGAGAAATGGCTTGTCGAGAGAGAGCAATGCGCAGCGGCTTCGTTCAACGTCATGTTGAAGGTTGCGTTTTTTTCAACATGTACGACCAAATCAATTATCTTGTCGAAGATGTTATTTTTTTCATCACTGACGGTGACTTGCTCAGCATATTGAGCATGGGTAAACACCGTATTGAGTAAGAGTATTAACAACGGATTCGCTTCACAGAGAGTATGGGGAGCGTCATGCATATCGGTAAACCATCTGAAGAGAAATTGCATGCGTTCGGCATCGCGCTCGTTCAGTTGCAATACAAACCCGGCGTGCGGAGGCGTCACGGGGAACTGATATTTCAAACGATTCAGCACCGTATTATTGTATTGCAGCAAGAAGCGCTCATGATTATCGGTGAATGCCAACTCCATGTCATGGAGTCTCATCGGCCCCACAAAGACTAAGGTATTGTCTCTCAGTTTGAATTTTTCGCTGCCGATAGAGTAAAAACCTTCGGCGTGGCGAAACCACATAATCTCATGTTCCAAATGTACGTGGGGCCTGATGTATACCCCTTTCTCAGGCACAGCCTCCCGTGCGCGCAACATGTAATCTGTGCCCAGCGTCGTTTCAATTTTTTCGAAAAAGTGATCTACGTTCCACATAATACGCAAATTTCTTATAAAAAGACGTCGATAACGCCATTTGTTACGCCTTTTAAAGCTAAAAATCAACACCGTGCTTGACTGAGTTTGAAGACCCGCCTTTTGCCGCACCGCATAACGGCCGGCAGGTCATTACACTAATATGCTCATTACATAATGTCCCGCCTCGTCTTAAGGATTCAAAACTCGCCTGTCTTGCGTATTCTTATCCTGAAGTTTCTTGGTGAGCACCCCATTATTTTTTTGAACTTGGCACAGAAATAAGCGCTGTCCGTGAAATCAGTTTGCTCCGCTATTTCACTGATTTTTAGCTCGGTAGAAGATAACAGTCGCACAGCTTTCGTAAGTTTCCGCGTTAATAAAAAATCTTGCAGTGTTTGCCCAAAAATGGATTTGAAAGTGCGAGAGAAATAAGACACGGACCAATCACAGCGTTTTGCCGCCAGAGATGTTGCAAGTGTATACTCTTGGTTAATATCGATATAACGAATGAGCTCGATAAGCCTGTCGATATGCTCGGCTGCAATAGTAGATGCGGGACAGTTTATTTTTTGCAGTGTAAACAATAAAAATATTTTCAACAGCGACAACACCAACTCTTCTGCGTTGTCCTGCTTCAGGTGCTCCGTAGCCCAGCCCAGCAAATTTTCGATCCTGTCTGCTTCGCTCTGAGTGACATAGCCTATCATCGGTTGAATGCGTTGTTCGGGTTGCAGATTGATGGCGCAGTTTTGCAGCCACTGCACTTCAAACTGAAGTAAGTACCGCAAATGGTCTTGTTGCGGTTCCAACTGCATCTCATGGCACAACAAGGCAGGAATAAATATCAACGTATTGTTTTTAATCAAATAAGTTTCATTGCCGATGGTGAAACTGCCCCTTGCCGCAGGAAACCACATAACCTCATACATTAAGTGGAAATGCGTTGCGATAGACAGGCCAACAAAGTGGGTGCTGTCATCGCGCCTTAACGTGAATGCCCGCCCCGTGGGGACAGGAATATGTTCATAAATGGGACCGGCATCACTCATGGAGTTCACTTTTATTATATAAATATCACTGTTTAATACATATAAATCACAAAAAAAGCAATACTATTACTTCACCCCGGGCTTATTGATTTTTCATCAACCACCACCCGTTCGGAGCACAACTTGCCCGAAGGAGACATTAATGTCTGAAGTATCTATTTCTATAAAAGAAAAAATAAGCTATGGCTTAGGTGATACCGGTTGCAATCTGGTTTGGCAAACGCTGATGTTATTTATGGCTTATTTTTACACTGACGTTTTTGGACTTTCCCCCCTGCATATGGGAACAATGTTTCTCGCCGTACGCGTTATCGATGCCGTAACCGATGTTATTATGGGTGCAATCGCCGATCGTACGCGCAGCAGATTCGGTCAATTCCGCCCTTACCTGTTGTGGTTTGCCATTCCATTCGGCGTTTTATGTACTTTGACATTTTATACGCCCGATTTCAGTTATACTGGCAAGCTTGTTTATGCTTACATTTCTTATACGTTACTTTCTCTCGTTTACACTGCCATCAACGTGCCTTATTGCGCAATGATCAACAATCTTTCGAGAGATCCGCGAGAACGCGTCTCCTTGCAATCATGGCGTTTTGCGCTGAGTACATTAGGTGGGCTGATCGTATCATTGAGTGCGCTTCCGTTGGTGAAATACCTCGGTCACGGCAACCTGCAACAAGGTTATTTTTACGCAATGATGGTAATGGGATCGCTCAGTATTATTTTCTTTTACATCTGTTTCGCAAATACTCGGGAACGCTACATTCCACCTGCAGATATTCAACACCACAGCATTTGGAGTGATTTTCAGGTGTTGTGTGCAAACAGGGATTGGCGTCTGTTATTTACGCTCAACGTAGTTAATCTTATCGCCGTTATTTTTAAAGGTGGCTCCGCCCTTTATTATATCAACAGCGTCATGCACAGATCGGACTTGGCGACGCCGTTGCTCACACTCACGCTCATTGCGGGTATCGTAGGCGCACTATTATCTCCCGTTATTTTCAAAAACACGGATCAAGTACTGGGGTTCAAGCTGGCCATGGCTGCTGAGGCTATTTTATTATGCCTGTTCTACTTTATCTCACCGTCGCAGATCATGCTGGTTTGCACGATGATTTTTCTGATTAACGTCATTCAACTTGCGGCCACTCCATTGCAGTGGAGCATGCTCTCAGATGTGATAGATGTAGAGGAACGCGTCAGCGGCCGCCATTTAAGTGGCATCGTTTTTTCCACTAATTTATTTGCAATTAAAATGGGTATTGCTATTGGTGGCGCACTGATTGGTTGGTTATTGGCCTGGGGGAATTATATTGGTGGTGCCGCAGTTCAGGGAAATAACGCCTTACTCATGATTACACTGCTGTTTACGGTCTTGCCCGGTATTCTGACATTCAGTTTGATCCTGATTATGCATGGGTACTCTCTCAACGATAAAAAGTTGGCTTTGTTACTCACCCACTCTGTTGCCCCTTTTCCCGAAAACACGCTGTCTGATAATGCTCACAGGAGAGCTGACATATGAATATTGAATGGATCACATCATCTGATACGGAACAATGGCAGAAATGCGACCGTCTTCTAGAAACAATTAAACCCGCTAACCTGCAGCTGTCCAAGCTCCGTGGTCGTCAGGTGGAAGGGTTCGGCGGGTGCTTCAATGAACTGGGGATGACGGCGTTAAATGCGCTGGACGACAAACAGCGGCACGACATCCTGGATAACCTGTTTTCGCCAGAGGGTGAATGTCGGCTTACCCTGGGACGCGTACCGATCGGCGCAAGTGATTATGCCCTATCCTGGTATAGCCTCAATGAACAAGAGGAAGATTACGCCATGGAACACTTTTCCATTGAGCGTGACAAACGTTATTTATTGCCTTATATAAAAGAGGCACTTGCGCGTCAGCCAAACATGACGCTTTTTGCCTCCCCCTGGAGCCCACCCACCTGGCTGAAAACACACCAAGCCTGTAATTTTGGCCGTCTTCGCGGGGATGAACGGGCGCAAAAAGCTTACGCACTATATTTTAAAAAATTTATCGAACACTATGAGAAAGAAGGTGTGCGCATAGCGCAGGTACATATTCAAAATGAAGTTGTCGCCGATCAAAAGTTCCCCTCTTGTGTCTGGAGCGGGGAGCAGTTGAAAGAGTTTATAAAAGAGTATCTTGGCCCACTCTTTATGCAAGAACCCATAGACAGCGAGATCTGGTTAGGAACCATCAATGCTCCGGAGTTTTTGAAAGAGCCGGGGCAAGACTATGATGACTACGCCAACTGTGTACTTTCCGACCCCGAAGCCTACCAATATGTTAGCGGCGTGGGTTATCAGTGGGCCGGTAAGAATGCCATTCAACGAACCGTAATGAGTTACCCTGAATTACGCTATTACCAAACAGAAAGTGAATGTGGTGATGGAAATAATAGCTGGCAGTACGCGCACTATATTTTTGGTTTGTTCCGACATTACTTAGTCAATGGTGCCAACGGCTACTTTTACTGGAACATGGTGTTGGCTGAAGGGGGGGAAAGTACCTGGGGTTGGAAGCAAAACAGTATGATCTCCATAAATAAAGAAACAAAATCAGTAAGTTATAACCCAGAATATAGCGTTATGCGTCACTTTTCTCGATACGTTGTACCTGGTGCCCGGCTAATACCATTAACCGGTGCAATGAGTGGTAATGCCGTTGCGTTCGAAAACCCTGATAACTCGGTCATCATCACGATAAATAACCCTTCATTTCATAAAAGAGAACTGAGGCTTGCCATTGGGGAAAGAACCGTTGAGTTTACCCTTCATGAAAACTCAATAAATACATTAATAGTAAAAGATTACCATTAAAAATAATGGCCCTGAGATAATGGGCCTTATCTCCCCTGTTGCAGTACGCCTGTCCTCCCCCGAGCGCTGCGGCGAAGCCGGTATCTTCTGGCCGCCGGGGCGGCAGCCCCTCTTTATGCGATGCGTGGCACTATCCGCTATCGCGTGATAGTTCCGTAGGAGCTATTGGGGCAACAACGAGCGCATCACGTGAGTACCGCTCCCAAGGTTTGAAGGTTTGAAGGTTTGAAGGCAAAAAATCATAACCTATGCCGTTTGAACCTGAACCTGCTTGCTCACCTTGGATAGTGCCTTTTAGCGCTATAGCCTGTTGCAGATATAACATTCCGCACACGCTACCCTGCATGCACCACTCCCCCTGTCACTGCCCTATTTTTTATCAGAAATGTGATACCGAGCAGCAGTAACCTTGGCAATTTCGTGGATTTCAGCGAAAAACTCACTTTCATGTTATTTTCAAGCGAAAATTTAGTCAAAAATTGCGGTATAAATCACGCTTTCACGATCACATTGTCGTCACAACCGCCAGCCGCATTGTCTTAAATTTCTATAATTTTACAAAACACCCATTACGCACAACAATCCAGTGGGTTGAAGATCGTAAACATTGATATCGACCATAAAAATACAATACAGCAGAATATATCACTAATTAAATTCCGTATAGCTTTTAATCAAAACAAAAACTCGCCAAAACAAATCAAGGCAAAAGTTAATACTGAATAACATTTGCAACATGGTTGTTTCACAACGCGAACGTTATATGTAACAGAGTATGACAAACGGCTTGCCTCGTTGACAAAGATAGTGAACATTAACCGCCGTCATCCCATCCTATAACAACGCAGAAGGATGCAGTCCTGCATCACCTTTTGCAATTTCTCGTCTCTACGAGACGGGGCAGTGAAAAATCAGAGGTACCAGTGTCAACTGCAAACAACAACAGCAAACACCCTGAAGGCGTCAGTCTTAACGCCTTCAAACAACCTAAGGCGTTCTACCTGATCTTCTCGATCGAACTGTGGGAACGTTTCGGTTATTACGGCCTGCAAGGCATCATGGCGGTTTATCTGGTCAAAATGCTTGGCCTGAGCGAAGCCGACTCCATTACCCTGTTTTCGTCCTTCAGCGCTCTGGTGTATGGCTTCGTTGCCATCGGCGGCTGGCTGGGGGATAAAGTGCTGGGCTCCAAGCGCGTGATCGTGCTGGGTGCGCTGGTACTGGCCGTCGGTTATGCCATGGTGGCGTACTCCGGCCATGAAATCTTCTGGGTCTATCTGGGCATGGCGACCATCGCCGTGGGCAGCGGCCTGTTCAAGGCGAACCCATCCTCCCTGCTGTCGACCTGCTATGAGAAAGACGACCCGCGTTTGGACGGTGCATTCACCATGTACTATATGTCCGTCAATATCGGTTCTTTCCTGTCGATGCTGGCGACCCCGTGGCTGGCGGCGAAATATGGCTGGAGCGTCGCGTTCTCACTGAGCGTGGTGGGCATGCTGATCACCCTGGTCAACTTTATGGTGTGCCACAAATGGGTGAAACAACACGGCTCCAAGCCGGACTTTAAACCGCTGCAGGTCAAGAAGCTGTTGATGGTGCTGGTTGGCATCGTGGCGCTGGTTGCCCTGTCAAGCTGGTTGCTGCACAACCAGGTCATTGCCCGCTGGGCGCTGGCGATTATCTCCCTGGGCATTGTTGTCGTGTTCGCCAAGGAAGCCTTTACGCTGCATGGCACAGCGCGCCGCAAGATGATCGTCGCCTTTCTGCTGATGCTGGAAGCGGTGGTGTTCTTCGTGCTGTATGCCCAGATGCCGACCTCGCTGAACTTCTTCGCCATCCATAACGTTGAGCACAGTATCCTCGGTGTGGCATTTGAACCTGAACAGTATCAGGCGCTGAACCCATTCTGGATCATGCTGGCCAGCCCGATTCTGGCAGCACTGTACAACAAGATGGGTGACCGTCTGCCGATGCCGCACAAGTTCGCCTTCGGTATGATCCTGTGCTCCGGCGCCTTCCTGGTACTGCCGTGGGGCGCCAGCTTCGCCAACGAACAGGGCATCGTTTCGGTTAACTGGTTGATCCTGAGCTATGGGCTGCAAAGCATCGGCGAACTGATGATCTCCGGCCTGGGTCTGGCCATGGTGGCGCAACTGGTGCCGCAACGCCTGATGGGCTTTATCATGGGGTCCTGGTTCCTGACCACCGCCGCCGCCGCGCTGATTGCCGGCAAGGTCGCAGGATTGACCGCCGTACCAAGCGACATCAACGATGCGCACGCGTCACTGGCTATCTATAGCCACGTGTTTATGCAAATCGGTATCGTCACCGCCGTCATTGCCATTCTGATGATGCTGACCGCACCGAAGCTGTACCGCATGACGCTCGACACCGCAGAAGACACCGAAAAGAAAGCTCAGGCCGCCGCAGCGGTTAACTGATAACGGTTTCGGACAGACAAAAAAACGGGGCGTCTCAACAACGCCCCGTTTTTTATTTCAGCCACTCTCTCTCCCTTCTCAGCCCGGCGACTTGCCGCTCAGGGTTGCCCACATAAACTCGCTGACCAGCGCGCTGTGGAACGCAGCCTGTTTCTTGTCTGCGGCGGCGCTATGCCCGCCCTCGGTATTCTCATAGAAATAGACCTGCTGATAGCCCATTTGCTGCATGCGCGCCGCCATTTTGCGGGCGTGCGACGGATTGACGCGATCGTCGCTGGTGGCGGTGTAAAACAGCACCGGCGGGTAAGGCACATCCGCTTTGATATTGTGATAAGGCGAGAAGGTTTTGATGTACGCCCATTCCTCCGCTTTGGCCGGATCGCCATATTCGGCAATCCAGGAAGCGCCGGCGGAAAGCTGGGTATAACGCAGCATGTCCAGCAGCGGCACCTCACAAACGATACAGCCGAACAGCTGCGGGTACAGCGTCAGCATGTTACCCACCAGCAGCCCGCCGTTACTGCCGCCACGCGCGCCCAAATGCTGTGACAATGTCACTTTTCGCGCAATCAGATCCTGCGCCACGGCGGCAAAATCCTCATAGGCGCGATGGCGGTTCTGCTTAAGCGCCGCCTGGTGCCAGGCCGGCCCATATTCCCCGCCGCCGCGAATATTCGCCACTACATACACCCCACCGCGCTCCAGCCAGGCCGGAGCCTTGCTGCCCATGTAACCCGGCAGCAGCGACACTTCAAAACCGCCATAGCCGTACAGCAGCGTTGGGTTGCTGCCGTCCAGCTTGATATCTTTGGCCGAAATCTGGAAATACGGCACGCGGGTGCCGTCGCGGGAGGCGACAAAATGCTGGCTGACCTGATAACCGCCGGCGTCAAAGTCCTGCGGCCCCTGCTTGAGCAGCTCGGCCTCGCCACCGTCGAGATTCCCCAGGTACAGCGAAGTCGGCTGCAGGAACCCGCCAATGGTCAGAAAATAATCGTTGGTTTCATCGTCAATCCCGCCGGCGGAAATCGTGCTGATGGCACCCGGCTTGCCGAGCGGCCTGCGCTGCCAGCTTTTCCCCTGCGGCGTCAGCACTTCCAGCCGGTTTACCACGTTGTCCATGATGCTGAGGATCAGGTGGTCGCGCGTACCGCTATAACCGCTTAGCGCCGCCTGCGCGGTCGGCGTGAATAACACCGTCAGTTCGCGTTTTCCCGCCAGATAATCATCGAAATGCGCCGCCAGCAGCGAACCTGAAGGATAGCGCGTCCCCCCCACGTCCCAGTCGCTGCTCGGTTTGATCAATAGCCATTCACGGTGCGTGCTGAACTCGGCGTCGGCGGGGATATCAATTTTGATTTGCCGATCCTGCTCGGCCAGCACAAAGGTTTCACGACGATAGAAATCCAGGCTGCGGCCCACGTAGCTACGCTCAAACCCCGGCGTGTGGTCATGGTAAGCGAACACCACCATGTCCTGCGGTTGCGCCTCATACAGCGTCTGGGCGGCGCTCAGCGGCGTGCCGCGCCGCCAACGTTTGGCGATGCGCGCATAACCGGATTGGGTCATCGAACCTGCGCCAAAGTCGGTGGCGACAAACAGCGTATCCTTATCAATCCACGATGCCTGGCTTTTCGCCACCGGCAGCACAAAGCCGTTTTTCACAAACGCTTTGCTGACCAGATCGAATTCGCGTATTTCTGTGGCGTCGCCGCCGTCCGGCGACAGCTCCAGCAGGCAATAACGATACTCCGGCGGTAACGGCACGGAACCCTGGAACACCCAGTCTTTGCCTTCCGCCTTGCCGAGTGCATCGATATCCAGCACCGTTTCCCAGACCGGGTTGGCCTTGCGGTATTCCTGCAGTGTGGTGCGCCGCCATAGCCCGCGCGGATTGGTTTGATCCTGCCAGAAGTTGTAGTAGTAATCGCCGCGCTTGGCGACCCACGGAATTTGGCTGTCCTTGTTCAGGATATCCAGCACCTGTTTTTCCACCTGTTGGAAGCCTTTGCCTTGGGCAAAACGCGCAGCGGTACGCTGGTTTTCCTGCTTCACCCATGCCTGCGCGGCCTTGCCCTGCAGCGCTTCCAGCCACAGGAACTCATCGGTGGCGCTGGCGCCGCCCTCCGCCGCCATCGCCAGGCGGACACTGTTCGGTAATGAAGTCATCGCGAATACGGCTCCTGCAGTTTGTGCACTGAGTTTAATAAACTGGCGTCGATTGCTAACCGGCAAAATCAAGTTCTCCTTCCTGGATAAATAAGACTCATTTTCAACAAGGTAGATCGTTGACGCAGTGGAGTCAAAGCCTGCGCCCGTGCCGTTGAGTCAAAATTTAGGATAGTGGATCAGATCGTGAATGCGCACCGTCTCCTGGCTGGCGTTGCGGTAAGCATGTGGCCGATCGGCCTGAAAGCGCATTGCCTCGCCGCTGGCCAGGCTGTACCACTGACCGTCGACCGCCAGTTCCAACTGGCCGCTGATGACGATCACATGTTCGATGACGCCCGGTTCGTGCGCCGACGATTCGCTGAGCGCTCCCGGCGCCAGGTCGATAACGAACATGTCGAAACCCAATTGCCTGTCGAACGGAAACAGCGGCACCACCCGCATATCGGCGTTGTACTGGTTGAACACCGGCGCATCGCCATAACGGTGCAAGGTGGCCTGCTCTTGCAGCGGCGAGATCTCCAAAAAAGCGGAAAATGCCACGTTAAAACCGGTGGCGATTTTCCACAGCGTCGCCACCGTTGGGCTGGATTCGCCGCGTTCTATCTGCCCCAGCATCGCCTTGCTGACGCCGGTATTCTCAGCCGCCTGAGCCAGGCTCCAGCCGCGCTGCGCACGCAGCGATTTCAATGTTTGCGCCAGATGGCCGGACAGTTCCTGCATGATTCCCCCGTTCTGAATTCCGGCTGATTATAGCCACTTGTGCGCTATAACGCACGATGCTATGCTCATTCATCGCCGTGCGTTATAACGCACAATTATAGCCGGAGTCTGCCATGCGCCCAGCCATCTCTTTGCGTCATTTGACCCTGCCCGCCGTTATGGCCGGCTTTGTCGCGGTATTGGTGGGTTACACCAGTTCCGCGGCCATTATCTTTCAGGCCGCGGCGGCGGCCGGTGCTGCGCCAGTGCAGATCGGCGGCTGGCTGAGCATGCTGGGGCTGGGAATGGGCGTTACCTCGCTTGGGCTTTCGTTGTATTACCGCACACCTATCCTGACAGCCTGGTCGACCCCTGGCGCGGCGCTGCTGGTCACCAGCCTGCCCGGCACGCCGATCAACGAAGCGATTGGCGTGTTTATCTTTGCCTCTGGGTTGATCCTGCTGTGCGGCGTCACCGGGCTGTTCGCCCGGCTGATGGACTACATTCCGCAGGCGATTTCGGCGGCAATGCTGGCGGGGATCCTGCTGCGCTTCGGCCTGGACGCTTTTGCTTCGTTACAGGTAAATTTCGTGCTCAGCGCCGGGATGGGGTTGGTGTATCTGGTGAGCCGCCGCTATCTGGCGCGTTATGCGATTGTGCTGACGCTGCTGGTGGGGCTGGCTATTGCGGCGTTGCAAGGGACCATTCATCTTTCTCAGCAACCGCTGGCTTTCGCGGTGCCGGAATTTATCGCACCGCATTTTACCTGGTCGACGCTGCTTGGCATTGGCGTGCCGTTTTTTGTGGTGACCATGGCATCGCAAAACGCCCCCGGCATCGCTACGCTGAAGGCCGCAGGCTATCGCGTCCCTACTTCGCCGCTGATCAGCTGGACGGCGCTGACCGCACTGCTGCTGGCACCGTTCGGCGGGTTCTCCGTTTGCATCGCCGCCATTACCGCCGCCATTTGCATGGGGCCGGACGTGCACCCCGACCCGCAGCGCCGTTATATGGGCGCCGTGGCCGCCGGGGTGTTTTATCTGCTCGCCGGGCTATTCGGCGGCGCTATCGGCATGTTGTTCAGTGCGTTGCCGCCGGCGCTGATCCACACCATTGCCGGGCTGGCGCTGCTCGGCACTATCGCCGGCAGTTTGCAACGCGCGTTGCAGGATGAAAAACAGCGCGATGCCGCGCTGATCGCCTTTCTGATCACCGCTTCCGGCGTGACGCTGCTCGGCGTCGGCTCTGCATTTTGGGGAATTATTGGCGGGGCGATCGCGCATCTCATTTTGTCTCTGCCACGGCGCACGATGGATTAATCCAGGCGTAATTCTTTTCCGCTTCAGCGATCTTCTGCTTAACTGTCAAAGGGGCAATTATTGCCCCGCTTTGGATCCGTTAAGGGAGTCGCTATGCCATCTTCCGAGCTGATTGATCTGATTCAGCGTATCGATTCCGCCTATCGCCAGTGGACGGGCGGCGGCCTGCCTGGGCCGCAGGCCGCTACTGCCGACCAGCATTTTCTCTGGCTGCACCAACAGGCGCCGTACAGCCTGTTGGCTCACGGAGGCGGCGTGGACCCGGTTTTTATCTACGCCAATCATTGTGCGCAACAGTGTTTCGGTTATTCCTTCGATGAATTTATTGCGCTGCCTTCGCGATTGAGCGCCTCGCCGGTAGATCGCGCGGAACGCCAGCAATTGCTGGATAAGACCACCCGCCAAGGCATCGCGCAGGGATATCAAGGCCTGCGAGTCGATAAATTTGGCAACGCCTTCACTATTTATGATTGCGCGGTATGGCAGATCCCGGGCGGGGGTCAGGGCGCACTGTTCTGGCCACAGCCGAAACGCCGCCCAGGCTGGTTTAACCACCGGAGAACGTGCAGGGTGCAAAACGATAACGGTTGATGCGTATAGCTTCGACAGGCTTAGAGGCTTTTACCACCACAGTCAATTATTAAGTGACATTGTCACGATGGAGCATATGGCTTATGAATGATAACGCCGCGCTGTTAGCCCAGCGTTTAATCCGCAATCTTGAAGAAGTCGAAAAAACTCACGATCGCCGTCCGCCGTTATATGACAGCGTCGGCGCCCGTTTAGGCACCGGCACAGCCGCCAACAAGCTGGGAGCATCCATCGACGTGGTGGCGCCAGGCATGCGTTCCTGCCCTTATCATTTTCACTATGCGCAGGAAGAAATGTTTATCGTGCTGGAGGGAACCGGAACGCTGCGGGTCGCCGGTGAGCAATTGCCGATCAAAAGCGGCGACGTTATTTTTATCCCACCCGGCCCGGAATACCCGCACCAAATCATCAACACTTCGGCTGTACCGCTGAAATATCTTTCCGTCAGCACCCGTGAGCAGCCTGAACTGGTGGAATATCCGGACTCAGGCAAGTTTCAGGCAATAGCCCAGCGCAAAAATGGCCAACCGGTGCGCTATTTGCAACGCCCTTCAGCGTCGCTCGATTATTGGGAGGGTGAACCCTGAGTCCCCCTCCGGCAGCGGCAGGCCCAGCGCGCGCGCAGCCTGCTCCGCTACCCGAAAATCGATATCCGCCGCTTCGCCGTCTTCCATAAACCAGGCTGCGGACAGCCCCGCCCAGGCAAGGATCCATTGCAGCAAACGCTGGCGTTCCAAGCCAGCCAATTGGCAGACCTGCTCCACGCGGCGCTGGAAAATATCCGGATCGGTGGCAATGCCGTAATTGGGGTTGCAGAAGATATTGGCATAGTCGAAGGCGCGTTCGCCGTAGAGGCGTTTGGGATCGATCACCAGCCAACCGCGCTCGCCGAAATCCAGCACGTTGTCGTGGTGAATATCCCCGTGCAGCACGCTCTGTTCTCGCGGGCTGGTCAGCAGCTCCGCCGCCGCCGTGGCGCTGAGCCGCAGCATGCCGCCGTGGGCTTGCGCCGCCGGCCACAACGAGTTGAACCACAGGTGCAACGGAATAAGCTCCGGTAAGGGCTGTGAACGTGGCGCATGCAGGCGGGCAACCACCTGGCAAAGAATGGTCGTCGCCTGCCGATCGTCGCCGTCTCGCACCATTTGCGCCAGCGATCGGTTGCCCTGAGCACGCTCCAGCAGGATGCCGTCCTCGTGCCAGGCCAGCACTCGCGCAGCGCCTTCGCCCTGCCACCAGCACATCAGCAACCCGCCGAACTTCTCTTCCTGTTCGCGGGCGATTTTCAGCATGGCGGCAGCGCCCTGATACCGCACCGGCATCAGCAGGCTGCTGTGAGTTTCAAATGCTTTGCCGTCAGGTTCCAACTGCCAGCGTTGCACATAGGGAATAAAGGCCGGATTCATTGCGAGCAGGCGTCCTTATTGATGGCAATCACGGTGAAAAATTGGCACCGGTGATACTATTAGAAATCAACAGTTCTCGGCGTATTCCCGGTGTTAATTGCAGTATCCTAACCAAGTTTGCCTGTTTTTTTAATTAATCTTGCGGGGTTTTTATCATGACGTCATTGAAGCGCATTAATTATCCGCAGTTGCCTACGCCGGGCGGGCCTTATGTCCACGCGGTGCGCCACGGCGATACGCTGTATGTCTCCGGGCTAACGGCCTTCGCCACCGAAGCTCAGGGGCAAACGGCGCAGCAACAGACGCAGGCCATTCTGGAGCAGTTGGCGACCATCACCGCCGCCGAAGGCACCAATCTCAAGGCGCTCATTAAAATCACCGTGTTTTTAACTGACATTGGCGATCTGCAGGCAATTCGGCCCGTGCTGTTTGATTATTTCGATGGTGCGTTGCCGGCCTGTTCACTGGTCGCGGTCAACGCACTGTTCTCGCCACAGGCATGCGTGGAGATCGAAGCCGTCGTGGCGCTGTGAGATTGGGCGCTATAATGCGCCCTCATCCAGCTCGCACGGGCCAACTTTGAACCAGGCCTTCACGATCTTGCCCTGTTCAACTTCATAAATGGCGATCACGTCCATTTTGCCGCGCCCCTGCGGGAAATTGCGCGTAACCACTTCCTGATCGATCACCATGCTGCCCAAGACCATGCGCTTGACCCGTTCACCATACAGGCTTGGTTCCTTGAAACGCGCAATATGGCGTTCGCGGATCTCCGCCTTGCCGCTGGCCAGCAGCGTATCCGGATGTTCATAATACTGCGCATCCTCCGCCCAGTACGCCATAAAGGCATCAATATCGCGGGCGTTATAGGCATCCAGCTGCTGCTGAACCACATCTTCCGGGCGTATCGTTTTGTTGTTCATACTATCCCCTGCTCATGGTTAACCTGACAATTACAGCGCGGCGATTTCATCAACCCGATGATGAAAGACATAAGGATCTGAAATTAAAGCGAAGGCTTCATCGTCCGGATAAGTGACCGCTACCTGATAATCCTCGCCGGCGAAACGTTTTATCGCCGCCAGAGACTCCCAGTAGGTGGCCAGAAAGAAGTGCGCATACTGGCCCTGGACCTCTTGGCGAACAAAAGCACCAAGATTTCCAGCCGTAGCTTCAGCATGCTGCAGCCCTGTGACAGTTAAATGATCGGTAAATCCTTGCTGATGCCGTAACGGCACGCACCCGTGCCAGGTCCTGACAATCATTGCGCCCCCGAATGAATAAAAAAACGAAAATAGTGAATAGATAACGTATCATGCTTTGGGGTTTATTCACTACCCCGTGCGCAGATTTTCAGCGGAGGAATGCCGGCGGGAAAAACAGCGGCGCGGCGTGCGTTAACCTTTGCCGCCATCAGGAATATTCTGGTAATTTATCGCTAAGAGAATTACCACCCGCGGAAAGTTATGCAGCAAAAACCGGTTATGCACGAAGCCCGACAGTTAAAGCGCCTCAACGCGGCCACGCGGCGGCAATCCCATATGTACAAATGGATTGCCTTTGTCGCGGCGATGGATGCTGTATTGGTGTTTTGCTATGACCGCGATATGCGCAACATTACCTTTTCAGGCGCAGTCGCGCTGGTGTGCGGCTATTTGTGGATCCGCGATCGCAACAAGGCGCGCGGCTACCGGCGGGAATACGATCGTAAATACGGCAAGCACAGTGGCCTTTAGTCCTGCATGGCTTCCAGCACTTTTGCGCTGTCCACGATTTGCGTGAACTTGACGATTTTCCCCTCGCGCAGCTGATAAATATGCGCAAAGGATGCAGTGAATGATTTGCCGGTCGCGCCATAGGTGCCATGATAGAACCCTTGGGCAATCACGTTTTCACCGGCATCGTAGAAGTGTTCGACGTCGGCGCGGTAGCCCTGCCATTCTGTCCCTAAACGCTGATGAACATTTTTAAAAATGGCCTGCGGCCCAACGTAGGTACCGGCATAAGGAAAGCCTGCCGCTTCGGTCCATTCTGCCTCGGGCGCCAACGCCGCCAGCAGGTTACGACCGTTCACTTCGGCACTGCCACCCTCATAGGTAGCGCGTACAATTTCCAGATTCGTTGGCATGTCTGTTCTCCTGTGGCATTAGCGGGATATTCCGGCCATGCCCCGCAGACACAGGCTAACACCAGGCGGGGATGACCGGAATGGGGCTATTGTAGGTTGCTTATTCCGGTACAAAAACCGTAATTACGGCAATAGTCTATTGCAATACAGTAAACAATTCTGTTACTGCGGTGTCATAACCGCCTCATCTGCGGCTGCTATGATGATTAACAATCACCGCCACCAAGGAGCAAAACGTGCATTTTCCACTGTTGCCACAGGCATTGCTGCGGCCTTTCTCACCCCATCAGGAACTGGCGCAGGCGCTATTGCCGCTGACCCTCGATTCCGACGATGGCTCGCATGACGTTGCCCATTTGCACCGTGTATGGAAAAACGCCCGCCAGATCAGCATTCAGGAAGGCGGCGACCGGCGCATTCTGTGTGCGGCAGTGCTGTTGCATGACTGCGTCGCGGTAGAAAAGAACTCGCCGCAGCGCCACCTGGCCTCACGCATGGCGGCGGAGAAAGCCGCTCTGACGCTCGCGCAACTGGATTGGGAAACGCAGGACATCGCCAAAACGGTCCATGCCATCGAAGCGCACAGCTTTTCTGCCGCCATTACGCCGGAAACCCTGGAGGCGAAAATCATCCAGGATGCCGACCGTTTGGACGCCATCGGCATGATTGGCGTGGCGCGCTGTTTCTACATCGGCGGGCGTATGCGCAGCGCGCTGTACGATGCCGCCGATCCGCTGGCGCAACAGCGCCAATATGACGATAAGCGTTTCACGCTGGATCACTTCGAAACCAAACTGTTTAAGCTGCAGGAAGGCTTTCAGACCGCGGCCGGTCGACAAATGGCACAGGAACGCACCGAGCGCATGCGTCGCTTCCTCAGCGAGTTGCTGGAAGAAATGTGAAAATCGCTGTTAATGCCCCAAACGCATCGATTCCGTTACGCTACCGGCATCTTCGCCGCAATAATTGCTGTACACTGACAACCATCTTCACTGACCAGGCTGCAACGATGAAAAAACTGACGCTGAAAGACATGACGGAAAGCGAGCAACGTGAAGTAAAAACCGAGCTGGACAAGGCGCGTAAAAACCTCGGCCGGGAACTGACGAATGCCGAGAACAACAAGACCAAGGATGAAGTCGTGGCACGCATCATGGCCGCCCGCGAGAAAATTGAAAAAGCGACGCGTGCCGAACGTAAAGCCAACCGGGTCAAACCCAGCGGCGAAACCTTCAGTTGGTCCGCTTCAATCAGCACCCGCCCACCGCGTTAATGCCGTACGAAAACCCCGCCAATGCGGGGTTTTTTATTGCCCCCGATTCATTAGCCAAACTCATCAGCCCATTCAAATCATGAATAACAATGTTATCAAGAAGTTGTAAATTGACAGCATAATGAAGAATATTCATTATCGGCGGATATCCTCTGGCATTTTCTCATCTGGCTTATCTGTCGTTTGCACTGAAGGAACTTATTATGGCTTCATTTTCCGGTATTTGGGTTGCGCTGGTTACCCCATTCAATAATAACGCCGTCGATCTGCCTGCGGTTAAACGGCTGGCGCAATACCTGATCGCCTCCGGCGTCTCCGGGTTGGTGGTCTGCGGCACCACCGGTGAAGCGGCGGCGTTAAGCAAAGAAGAACAGTTGGCGGTGCTCGACGCGGTGCTGGACGTCGTGCCGGCCAGCCAGGTGGTGATGGGGTTATCGGGCAATAACATGCTGGACACCCTGCAGATGCAGCAGGAGATCCAACTGCGCGACATCGCCGGGGTGCTGATCCCCGCGCCCTATTACATCCGCCCATCGCAATGCGGCCTGGTGGATTACTTCACCCAACTTGCCGATGCCTCGAGCGTGCCGGTGATCCTGTACAATATCCCGCAACGCACCGGCATCGTGATGGAACTGCAAACTATCAGGAAGATCGCACGCCATCCGCAGGTAAAAGCGATCAAGGACTGCGGCGGTAACCCGGACACAACCATGGCGCTGATTGACGACGGCGAGATCGACGTCATGACCGGCGAAGATAACCTGATCCTCACCACCCTGTGCCTGGGCGGTACCGGTGCGATTTCCGCCTCCGCGCACATTTATCCGCAGCGCTTTGTGCAACTGGTGCAGCAAGTCGCCGACGGCGATCTGGCTGCGGCGCGAGCGAACTTCTATGCACTGTTGCCGATGATCCACCAGATGTTCAGTTTCCCCAACCCGGCGCCGGTCAAAGCCGCTCTTGCTCAACAGGGCCTGATCCGCAACGAGCTGCGTTCGCCGATGCAAATCGTACCACAGCCGATGCAACAGCAAATTGCCGTGACTCTGGCGCAGTTACAACCGGAAGAGGCGCTGATTAGCTAAATTATGTCAGCTAACCCGCTGTAATTTTAGCGTTATGGAACTAAGATCAGAGGTTAAGCATGCCTGTCATTCATCACAATCAAGGAGCTTCCGATGAAACTGTTCTATAAAGCCGGCGCCTGTTCTCTGTCCCCACATATTGTGTTGCGCGAGGCAGGTCTGGATTTTACGGCGGAAAAGGTCGATCTGGCGCAGAAAAAGACCGAAAGCGGCGCAGACTACCTGGCGATCACCCCCAAAGGACAGGTACCGGCGCTGCTGCTGGATGATGGCAGCCTGCTGACCGAGGGCGTGGCGATTGTGCAATATTTGGCGGACCGCGTGCCTGATCGTAACCTGATCCCGGCGGCGGGTACGCTGTCGCGCTATCATGCCATAGAGTGGCTGAACTATATTGCGACCGAATTGCACAAGGGATTTAGCCCGCTGTTTAATCCAAAAACGCAGGATGAATACAAGAGCATCGCACGCGCCAAACTGGAGCAGCAGTTCAGCTATTTGGACTCCGTGCTGGCGAAGCAGCATTTCCTGTTGGGAAACCGATTCAGCGTGGCGGACGCCTATCTGTTTACCGTTTTGCGCTGGGCCATTTCCCAACAGTTCGATCTCAAAAAACACCCCCAGTTGGCAGCGTATTTTGATCGCGTAGCGGCGCGGCCAGCGGTGGATGCGGCGTTGAACGCCGAAGGTTTGAAATAATTCCAAGCCCCGGCTGCACGGCCGGGGCTACAGAACTTACAGTTTTACCGCTTTGAATTCGCAGTTCGGTTGCGCGATGCGGTCTTGCGCCGCCACTACCTGCAGTTCGTACTCGCCCATTGCCTGGGTTGTCAGCATCACCTCATACACCGCTGCGGTCACATGCTCCAATGCTTTATCCAGCGCCACCGCTTTCAGTAAATTGACCAGCAACAGACCGCTGGTCAGATCGCCCACGCCTACTGGCTGACGAACGCCAAAATCCACCAGCGGACGACTGATATGCCAGGCTTCATCCGCCGTGACCAACAGCATTTCGAAACAGTCGATATGATAGCCGGCGCGGCTCAGGTGTTTGACCAGCACCAGCTTCGGCCCTTTGGCGATCAGTTCGCGTGCTGCGCTTACCGCCTGCCCGACGTCAGTCACTTCCCGCTGGCTCAGCAGTTCCAGTTCCAGCAGGTTTGGCGCAATCATGTCGCTGCACTGCAGCGCCTGTTGGCAAAAAAACTCCGCCACGCCCGGCGCAACGATGCAGCCTTTCTCAGGATGCCCCATCACCGGATCGCAGAAATACCAGGCGCCCGGATTAGCCTGTTTGACCTGACGAACCACCTCGAGAATATGGCTGCCCTGCTCCGGCGAACCGATATAGCCACTCAGCACCGCATTGCAGTTTTTCAGTTGATCGATGGCCGCAATCCCCTGAGCGATCTCCGTCAGGTGGCTGGCCGGCATCACGCAGCCCGTCCATTTGCCGTACTGGGTATGATTTGAAAACTGCACAGTGTTCAGCGGCCAGACGTTAACGCCCATACGGCGCATGGGGAATTCAGCCGCACTGTTGCCCGCATGCCCAAACACCACATGCGATTGAATAGAAAGAATGTTTTTCATCAACACTGACGGTCCTGTCACCTTAAAAAATAAAGGGGCCTCGAAAGGCCCCTCATTGATATTTAATTATTTCCAGTCGATCAGGCAATAATGTTTTTTACCCCGGCGCAACAGCGTGTAACGGCCGAACAGACGATCGCTGTCGCTGAACGCGTATTCGGCGTTGGACTGTTTCTCACCGTTGATGGTCACCGCGTTGGAACCGATCATGGTGCGCGCCTGGCCACGTGACGGTACCAGTTCAGCATTCACCAACGCCTGCTGCAGATCCGCATCGCCATCCAGTTTGATGGTTGGCATGCCGTCTTGCGCCAACTGGGCGAAGTCCGCTTCGGTCATCTCATGCAACGCACCGGAGAACAGGCTCTGGGTGATGCGCTTGGCCGCAGCCAGCCCTTCCGCGCCATGTACCATGCCGGTCACTTCTTCCGCCAGCACATACTGGGCACGCGGCGCTTTGCCGCTGTTCTTGTCTTCTTCTTCCAGCGCGTTGATGTCTTCCAGGCTCATGAAGGTGAAGAACTTCAGGAAACGGTAAACGTCGGCGTCGGCGGTGTTGATCCAGAACTGGTAGAACTTGTACGGGCTGGTTTTTTCCGGTGCCAACCACACGGCGCCGCCTTCGGTTTTACCGAATTTGGTGCCGTCCGCTTTGGTGATCAACGGAACCGTCAGGCCGAACACCTGTTTCTGGTGCATGCGGCGAGTCAGATCGATACCGGACGTGATGTTGCCCCACTGGTCGGAACCGCCAATCTGCAGCTCTACCTGATGGCGGTTGTACAACTCGGAGAAGTCGAAACCCTGCAGCAGGTTATAGGAAAACTCGGTGAAGGAAATGCCCGAGTCGTCGCGGTTCAAACGTTGCTTCACCGCTTCCTTGTTGATCATCTGGTTCACGGAGAAATGCTTGCCGATGTCACGCAGGAAGGTCAGCACGTTCATGCCGCCAAACCAGTCATAGTTGTTGGCGGCGATGGCGCTGTTGCTGCCGCAGTCGAAATCGAGGAACGGGGAAACCTGTTTGCGGATCTTTTCCACCCACTCATTCACCGTCTCGGCGGTATTCAGCTTGCGCTCAGCCGCTTTGAAGCTCGGATCGCCGATCAGACCGGTCGCGCCGCCTACCAGCGCGACCGGCTTGTGGCCGGCCAACTGGAAGCGCTTCAGGCACAACAGAGGAACCAGATGGCCCAAATGCAAGCTGTCAGCGGTCGGATCGAAACCGCAATACAGTGCAATTGGCCCTTGCGCCAGTCGCTCTGCTAACGCTTCCTCATCCGTAACCTGGGCAACGAGGCCCCGCTCTTGCAGTTGTTTAATCAAGTTGCTGCTTGCCATCAATGACTCCATGTATAAACGAATGCACCTTTGTCGGTACACGACCTTCCGCCCACTGGCGAAATATAAAATCGGGGTAGCGCATAGAATAAAGCGCCGGCGGCATCAGTGCCAGCGCTTAAGGGGGATTTTCAGTCTTCAGGGCGCCAGTCGGTCAATTTTCCAGTCATTCCCATCGCGCTGATACAAAAAGCGGTCATGCAGGCGGTGTTCGCCGCCCTGCCAGAACTCGACAGAATCGAAATTAACGCGGAATCCGCCCCAGAAACTCGGCAACGGCACTTCGCCCTGCTGGAATTTTTGCTTCAGTTCGAGGAATTTGCTCTCCAGTACGCCGCGTGCGGAAATACGCGATGACTGCTGCGATACCCAGGCGCCGATTTGGCTGTCTTTCGGCCGACTGGTGAAGTACTTCATGACTTCCAGCGTGGACAGACGTTCTGCCTTGCCAAGGAAAATCACCTGGCGATCGAGCATATGCCACGGAAACAGCAGGCTGATGTGCGGGTTTTGCGCCAACTGCTGCGCCTTGCGGCTGCCGAGGTTGGTATAAAAGACCAGCCCTTTGTCGTCAAAATGCTTGAGCAGCACGATACGTTGATAGGGCTGCCCATTTTCATCCACCGTAGCCACACACATGGCGGTAGGATCGGCCAGACGCGCCTCACAGGCCTGTTTCAGCCAGCGTTCGAACAATTCCAGCGGATTTGCGGTCAGATCGTTGCGGCGCAGGCCGCCACGGGTGTATTCACGGCGCAGGTCCGCAACATCAAACTCATTATTTTCAATCATCTGGTTTATCAACCAACCGAAAAAATCGTCGTTACATTCTGCGCCTGCAGCGCCAGAATCTCAATCGTTCTGACGCCGCCGGCCGATCAGTTAGCCAGTACGCAGTCGCTCATAATCACCTTGTCATTACGTTCGACATAGGCGTTTTGGCCCTTCGACCAGAAACTGTACTTACCGTCGCTGTATTTCGCACCGGACATGACCAGCACCTGTTTCAGCTTCAGTTGCTCGCCATCCATCAGAAAGCTGGCCGTACTTTCCTTACCGTCCACCGACACCGTCAACGGCGTGGTGCCGCACTGGTAATGCAGAGTCTGGCTGCTTTGCGGCAACACGTAGCTGCAACCCGCCAATGCCAGTGCGCCCGCGGCAGTAATCATTTTTTTCATGCTGTTGCTCCTTAGGGAAATCTGTCGATTTCTATCCTAACAGAGCTAACGGGACCCTAAAGGCAAAACCGGATAAATCCCACCCAGCAGGGTTTCACGGCTGGCGCCGGTGACCGACGGCAGGTTGCCGGCCTGCCCGGACAGGGTACGAAACGCCAGCCAGGCAAAGGCCAGCGCCTCCATATCGTCGCCACTGACGCCGAAATCATCGGTCAGACACACTTCGGTGCCCGGCAACAGCGCGGACATTCGCGCCATCAACAACGGGTTGCGCGCTCCGCCGCCGCACACCAGCAAACGCTCGCAGCCGCCCGCCAACTGTACCTGTTCGCAAATGGTGACCGCCGTCAGTTCCGCCAGGGTGGTTTGCACATCGACGGGGCTGATAGCCTGCAAGCCCGAGAGCTGACGCTCCAGCCAGGCGGCATTAAAATATTCACGGCCAGTGCTTTTCGGCGCAGGCAGCGCGAAGTAAGGATCGGCCAACATCTGTTGCAACAACGGCAGGCAGACGCGCCCTTCCATCGCCCATGCACCGTCTTTATCGTAAGGCTGCGAGCGATGACGCCATACCCAGGAGTCCATCAGCATATTGCCCGGCCCGGTATCGAACCCCCGCACCGGTACGCCTGGCAGCAGCAGCGACAGGTTGGCGATGCCGCCAATATTCAGCACCATACGGCGTTCTGTTTGATGCGCCAACAGCGCCTGATGAAACGCCGGCACCAGCGGGGCACCCTGGCCGCCGTAGGCCATATCGCGGCGGCGAAAATCGCCGACGGTGGTGATATTGGTCAACGCGGCGATGCGGTTGTTATCGCCCAGTTGCATCGAGAAACTCGCGTCGCCGCCAGGCTCATGCCAGACCGTCTGGCCATGACAACCGATAGCCGTGATGTCATGCGCCGAGACGCCGGTTTTTTTCAGCAAGCCGAGCACCGCCTCGCCAAACAGCATCCCAAGCTGTGCATCCAGTCGGCCCACCGCAGAAAGCGTGGTCTGCTGGCCCTGGCACATGCCCAGAATGTCTTGCTTCAGTTGGATCGGCATCGGGTGGCTGTAACTGGCCTGCTGCGCGACCATTCGTCCGTCGATTGCGGCAAGCACCACATCGACGCCATCCAGACTGGTGCCAGACATAACACCTATATAGCGGCCTGACTTCATAGCAACATCCTTTAACCCGCACGGGGAAACAAACTTTCAACCGATAAATAAACCAGAATTAGGCCATTAACGCCATGAATTATGATGCCTTTTTTCACCTCTGTGAGCGATGCGCCTGTTTTTACCTGTCGCCCACGCAGATAACGACGGCTAAACCCCGGCTCAACCCGCAACGGAATTTGTTCCAGCCCTGTTATAAAGCTAAACCACCGTTTATTATTGGTTGAACAGAGTAAAGTTAAGCTTCGTGCAGTGACGGGGCATGGTGATGTACGTGTGTTTACGCCATACTTTGTCTATTATTTTCACTGAATCTGGCCTGGCAAGATTTCCCAGGTTATGGACTACTACAACAGGAGTTTTATATGATCAAGCGTCTTCTCGTCGTTGCCGTCGCCGCAGTTACGCTGGCAGGATGCGCCAATGAATCTATGTCCGGCGACGTCTATTCGTCCTCGCAGGCTAAACAGGTTCAGACCGTGACTTACGGTACGCTGGTTTCTGTCCGTCCAGTCAAGATCCAGGGGAGCGACAGTTCGAATACCATTGGCGCTATCGGCGGTGCGGTCCTTGGCGGCCTGCTGGGTAACACCGTAGGTGGCGGCACCGGCCGTACCCTGGCAACCGCTGCGGGCGCAGTGGCAGGCGGCGTAGCCGGCAACAGCGTCGGTGAGCTGGCAGGACGCACTTCGGGTTATGAGTTGGAAATCAAAACCGACCAGAAAGAGAACATCGTGGTGGTTCAGAAGGCTGGCGCAACCAAGTTCAGCGTAGGCCAACGTGTGCGTATGGCGCGCACCGGCGACACCATTACCGTCTCCCCGCTGTAAACGTAAGCGGAAGCTGAAAGGTAAAACCGGAGGCCAAGGCCTCCGGTTTCATTTCCGATGCTGTGAAATCTAGTCAAATAAAGAAAACATTATTATTGTTTATTTTGTAATTCAGTGATGTTTTGTTCCAGCTTGCCAATCAAACCTACCAACTGTTGTACTTCATCGGTGGTAATGCCGCTCAAAATTTCACCGCGCGTAGAGCTGATGACGCTGTCGACTTCCCTGATGATGGGATCGGCCGCTTCAGTCAACTTGATACGCTTGGCACGCCGATCGTTAGCGCAAGTGTGACGGGTAATAAGCCCTTTCTCTTCCAACTGGTCCAGTGTTCGAACCAACGAAGGTTGTTCAATGCCGATCGCCTTGGCCAGTTGGATCTGCGACTGCTCCGGCGGTAGCCGATTGATATTGTGCAGGGTAACCCAATGTGTTTGCGTGAGCGCCAGCGGCTTGAGCCGATGATCGATAAGCGCGCGCCAAACACGAACTAATCGTGCTAAATCTGAACCTAATGATGACTCCACTTCCCCCTCCTTATAATTAGCATGCTAATATAACCTTCCAAAGCTTAGACCATTCTGAGTAACTCACATTAAAAACACAAATGTATATAATGTATGTTGAAGAAATAGCCACCGTTTTGGTCAATTATTGTTTATCCTTTACGCAAATATTTAACATATTCACTCTTAGGGACTGTTAATGTGAATGGTTCATGGCTTCACGTCGCCTCCCCTCTGCCCGATTTGGTGCTCGGAGCCTCGCTCTATTTTCCGCCCCTATTTAAAGCTTTTTTGCTCGGGTCAGTTTTATGGCTACTGGCACACCACCTGTTGCGGGACTGGATTTATTCCGGCGAAATTTGGCATCCCCTGTTGATGGATTTGTCTATTTTCGTCATCGCCGTCAGTGGTTCCTTATGCATTTTAGCGAGTTGGTAACTCATGACGCATAAAACGTTAAAATATTTTTCTACGGTAATCGTTTGTGCCATTGCCCTGTGCGCCGGTTGGTGGTCGTGGAATTATTATATGCAATCCCCGTGGACCCGTGATGGAAAAGTGCGCGCCGAGCTCGTCAATATCACACCAGAAGTTTCTGGGAGATTAGAGAAAATAACCGTACATGACAATCAGTTCATACCTGCGGGAAGTCTGATTTTTACTCTCGACCCGGTGCCATACCAGATTGCGCTGGACAATGCTGAGGCCGCGCTGGCAAAAGCGCAGTCCGATCTGGCCAGGGCCGATCATGAGGCAGCGCGCCGCCGCGGCCTGCCGAAAAACGTTATTTCTGCTGAAGATATGGACGAATCAAATTTAGCCGCACAAGCAATGAAAGCCGCGTATAAAGCCGCTGACGCTAATCTGAAACAGGCTAAATGGAATTTAAGTAAAACTAAAATGTACGCGCCTGCGGATGGCTATATCACTAATTTGCAAGCCCGGGTTGGAAACTATGCCAGCGCCGGTACCCCTCTGGTGGCGCTGGTCGACGCGCACTCATTTTATGTGCTCGGATATTTTGAAGAAACCAAACTGAAGCATATAAACGAAGGCAACAAAGCGGACATCGTTTTATATAATGGCAACATTCCTCTGCAGGGCCAAGTGGAGAGCATCGGTCGTGCCATTAACGATCAAAGCGTCGACAACAGCAGTGATTTATTAATGGATGTGAAGCCCAACGTTCCCTGGGTACGGCTGGCGCAGCGTGTGCCGGTGCGGATAAAACTGCTGAACGTGCCCGCCGATCTGCCTTTAGTGGCCGGCACTACTTGCACCATCGCCATTCATCAGTAAGGCTAACCAGTGAACCTGCCTTTTTTGGAATGGAGCCGTACCCCCTGGGGTAAGGCCAACGGTGGCCAGTGGCGGTATGCGCTGCGCAACTCGCTGGCCATGTGTCTGTCATTGTGGGTGGCGTTCGTCCTCAATCTCGACGAACCTTATTGGGCGTTGACCTCCGCGGCAGTGGTCAGTTTCCCCACCGTCGGCGGCGTCATCAGCAAAAGCATCGGGCGCATTATCGGCAGCCTGCTCGGTGCCGCCGCTTCTGTGGCCATTGCCGGCCATTGCCTGAACGACCCTTGGCTGTTTACCTTGTTTATCGCCGCCTGGATCGGTCTGTGCACGTACATTTCCAACCATTACCAGAACAACGTCTCCTATGCCTTCGCGCTGGCGGGCTATACCGCCGCCATCATCGCCTTCGGCACGGTCAACGTCACCGATACCCAACAAATCTTTGATATCGCTCAGGCGCGCGTCTGCGAGGTCATCACCGGTATTCTGTGCGGTGGCGTGATGATGATGATTCTGCCAAGCACCTCCGACGGCGAGGCTCTGCTGACCTCGTTACGGCGCATGCAGTTGCGGCTGTTGGAACATGCCGCGATGCTGTGGCAGCCGGAAATCACCGCTCAAATGCGCACATCGCATGAGGGCGTCATAGGTCAGATCCTGACCATGAATCTGCTGCGTATTCAGGCGTTCTGGAGCCACTACCGGCTGCGGCGGCAGAATAACGTGCTTAACTATATGCTGCACCAGCAGTTGCGCCTTACCAGCGTGATTTCCAGCCTGCGCCGCATGCTGTTGAATTGGCCGGACCATCCGGCCAATCTGGCGGCCGTCCTGGATCAATTGCTGACAGAGTTACGCGCTCCCGCCACCGACAAATACCGGCTGGCGCGTATCCTGCAGCAGATAGCGCCCCAGGATCCGACAGATTACCGCCACCGAGCCTTCTGGCTGCGACTGCGCCATTTCTGTTGGCTGTATCTGCGCTGCAGTCGCTGGTTGCAAAAATTGGAAGGTGCCACGCCGGTCAGCGATATCCAGCCCCCTCGCGTGACCTCTCTGGCGCGCCATACCGACAGTTACGAAGCCGCCTATAACGGCCTTCGCACCTTTTTGTGCATTATCATCGGCTGCGCTTATTGGATTAATACCCAGTGGGATGCAGGCAGTTCGGCTCTGACGTTAACCGCCATCAGTTGCGTGCTCTATTCTTCTACCCCTTCGCCGATCAACAGCATCACCACCTTGTTGAAAGCGGTCTTGTTGCTTTCGGTTGCCTGTTTTGTAGTGAAATTCGGGTTGATGATCCAAATCGATGATTTTTGGGTGTTCTGCGCTTTTCTGTTCCCCATTCTGGTCACCCTGCAGATGATCAAACTGCAAAACCCGCCCTACGCCGCGCTGTGGGGGCAACTGATCGTATTCATGGGGTCTTTTCTCACCGTCACCAACCCACCCAGTTACGATTATCAGTCGTTCCTCAATGACAACATCGGCAAGATTGTTGGGGTATTGTTTGCCGGTTTGGCCTTCCAGATCCTGCGGCCCAGCTCTGACAAGCGCAAAAGCCGGCGCATTATCCGCGCCCTGCGGCGCGACTTTAGCGATCAACTGAGCAAAAAACCGCAGCAGAGCGAGAGTCAGTTCGAATCGCTGATTTATCACCGCGTCAGTCAGTTGAATCAAAGTCAGGATCAGGAGGCGCGCAGCTGGTTATTGCGCTGGGGCGTGGTACTGCTCAACTGCAGCCATATCGTTTGGCAATTGCGTGATTGGCAAACCCGCTCCGATCCGCTCTCGGCGGTGCGCGACGTCTGCATTCACTGTCTACGGGACATTATGACCGAGAAAGGCGTACAGCATCGCTCGTTGGATGCCACCCTGCAGGAACTGCTGCGCATGAGCAATGCGCTGGCGCACCACCCGGAACAGGCGGCGCGCGATCTTGCCGGGTTGATTTGGCGGCTTTACTGTTCGCTGCAACAGTTGCAGCAGGCGATCAACCCGCCTGACGAGGTTGCGGCCACACCGGCCGCCCGTTAAACCCGATTACCCTTTAATCACACCGCAGGCAAAACGTTCCCCTCCGCCACCCAAGGGTTTCGGATGATCGGAGTGGTTGTCGCCGCCGGCATGTACCATGAGCGCTTTGCCGGTGATTTCGCTGATTTTTTTCAGCCGTGGCGCCAGCACCGGATCCGTGGACATGCCGTCTGCCGTAACGTAAATGGCCGGCAGATCGCCCAAATGGCCGTCTGCGTAAGGGCCAAGGTGCTTGCCGGTTTTTTGCGGATCAAAATGCCCACCCGCCGCCAGCGCCGCTACCGCCTTACCCTCTTTCATTCCCGGCTCGCAACTGCCGTTCTCATGCACGTGAAAGCCGTGCACTCCGGCCGGCAACGCTTTTAACTGAGGGGTAAACAGCAGGCCGTAAGGCGTTTCGCTGATCGTGACTTTGCCAATCTCCTGGCCAATTCCCTGTCCGGTCACCAGATTCATGTCAACATCCACCGTTGCCGCCTGGGCGACGCCACAGGCCATCAGGCCGAAGGCCGCATACCAATAATGTTTCATTAATCGCTCTCCATGGAATATCTGTGAACCTTGAGTATAGGGTAACGGGTGATGTCACCGCTCAGAATGGGGATAAATCTGGCGATAAGATTCGCATTATTAATAATTCACACTAATAATAATTTTACCGCCCGTGGTCATCCGACCAGTTGTCGTTCGGTTTGTTCTGTTCACCTACACTCGCTGCCAGTGCTATTTGATGATTAAACAAGCCAATGCAGCAAACTCATAAGGAACTGATATGGGCATATTTAATTACCAAGGTCTCGATGATGCGAAATCAAAAACGTTATTTTCTGATGCGTTGGCGATCTCCACGTACGCATATCACAATATCGATAATGGTTTTGACGAAGGCTACCACCACTATGGCTTTGGTCTGGGTTTGCCGTTTACGCTGGTTACCGCGCTGATTGGCAGCACGCAATCACAGGGCGGGCTGCCCGGCATTCCCTGGAATCCCGATTCGGAAAAAGCGGCGTTAGACGCGGTTAATAACGCCGGATGGTCCTTGATTAGCGCTGACCAATTAGGCTACCAGGGCAAAACGGATGCTCGCGGCACCTATTACGGCGAGAGTCTGGGTTACACCACCGCGCAGGCTGAGGTGCTGGGAAAATATGACAGCACAGGCCACCTCATCTCGATTGGCATCGCCTTTCGCGGTACCAGCGGGCCACGCGAGTCATTAATTACCGACAGTATCGGCGATCTGATCAACGACCTGCTGGCAGGCTTCGGGCCCGAAGGCTATGCCGACAATTACAGCCTGAAAGCTTTCGGCACGTTACTGGGCGATGTGGCTAAATTCGCCCAGGCGCATGGCCTGACCGGCGATGATGTCACCGTCAGCGGCCACAGCCTGGGCGGGTTGGCGGTGAACAGCATGGCAGCGCTCAGCGACGATAACTGGGAGGGGTTCTACTCGCAATCCAACTACGTGGCGTTCGCTTCGCCAACGCAATATGAAACAGGCGGCAAAGTCATTAATATTGGTTACGAAAACGACCCGGTATTTCGCGCACTGGATGGCACCACGCTAACGCCGGCATCCTTGGGCGTCCATGATGCGCCACAGGAGTCCGCCACCAATAATATCGTTAATTTTAACGATCATTACGCCTCTGCCGCCTGGAATATCCTGCCCTTCTCCATTTTGAATCTTCCGACCTGGTTATCCCATTTACCGTTCTTTTATCAAGACGGCTTAATGCGGGTGCTGAATTCAACGTTTTACTCTCTGACCAATAAAGACTCGACGGTGATTGTGTCCAACCTCTCCGAGGTGACGCGCGGCAATACCTGGGTGGAGGATTTGAACCGCAACGCCGAGAAACACAGCGGCCCGACCTTTATTATTGGCAGCGAGGGCAATGACTTGATCAAAGGCGGCACGGGCAACGATTACCTCGAGGGCCGCGCCGGTAACGACACTTTCCGCGACGGCGGTGGGTTTAATATCATTGTCGGCGGTGAGGGAAATAACACGCTGGACCTGCAACAGGCATTGAAGAAAAACGAGGTGGCTTACGACGGCAATACGCTTTATCTGCGTGACGCCAACGGCGGAATTACCCAGGCAAACGATATCAGCACCTTGCGCAGTAAAGAAACCACGCTGTTGATCTTTACCAAAGACGTAGACCATCAGGTGACCGATGCCGGGCTGAAATCAGGCTCCAGCCTGAACGCCTACGCCGCGTCATCCAATGGCAGTGACGGCGCCGATATCCTGCACGCCAGAGCCAGCGACAGCTGGTTGTTTGGCAAAGGGGGCGATGACCAGCTGTTTGGCCACAGCAGCGGTAACCTGACCTTTGTCGGCGGTAACGGCAACGATACCCTGCAGAGCGCCGGCAGCAACAATACCTTCCTGTTCAGCGGCGATTTTGGCAACGATAAGGTGTACCACTTTGGCTCCAGCGACAAACTGGTTTTCCTCGGGACCCAGGGTGCCAGCGGCAATTTCCGCGACTATGTTTCGCAACAGGACGACGGGCTGGCATTGGCCTTCGGCGAAAACAAAGTGACGCTGATCGGCGTGAACCTCGAACATCTCAACGATAACCAGGTGGTGCTGGCGTAAAATACAAAAGCCGGGCACCTATGGGCCCGGCTTTTTCTGAGGGCTAACTCGTCTGACGCTTAAGGCACATCGTAACCCAGTGCCGCCTTGCGGATGCGGAACCACTGTTGGCGGTTCATCGACAGATCTTGCGCCTTCAGCGCCGAACGCACGCGCTCAATCTTGCCGGAACCGATAATCGGCAGCGGTGCCGACGGCAGGCGCATGACCCAGGCATACACCACCTGCTCGATAGTGTCGGCGCCAATCTCCTGCGCCACCGCCTGCAATTCATCACGTAGCGGTTGGAACTCCGCGTCGCTAAACAAGCGACCGCCCCCCAGACAAGACCAGGCCATCGGCTTGATACGCAATTGCTGACACTGATCCAAGGTGCCATCCAAAATAGCCGGCTGGTGGATCGGCGAAATTTCAACCTGATTGGTGACCAGCGAGAACGGCAGACGCGACTGCAGCAGCGTAAACTGTGCCGGCGTGAAGTTGGAAACGCCAAAATGACGCACCTTGCCGCTTTTGTGCAGAGCGACAAAGGCCTCCGCCACTTCATCGGCCTCCATCAGCGGATCCGGACGATGAATCAGCAGCAGATCAAGGTAGTCGGTATGCAGCAGCTCCAGCGAACGTTCGGCGCTGTGCACAATATGATCGCGGTCCGTGTTGTAATGGCCGATCGGGTTGCCAGGCTTGGCCGTTGTGGCGATCCCGCATTTAGACACCAGTTCCATCGACTGACGCAGCGAGGGTTTAAGGCGTATTGCCTCACCGAACGCCTGCTCGCAGGCATAGCCGCCATAAATGTCCGCGTGGTCAGCGGTGGTCACACCCAGCTCGATATGCTGTTCGACAAACGCCAGCAGTTGCTGCGGCGTCATGCCCCACTCCATCAAACGCCAGTATCCGCAAATCATGCGGGAAAATTCAGGCCCCTGCGGCGCGAGTTGAATACGGTTTACCATCGTTAAAACCTCATGACATTGTTTAATGCCAGCATACACAAGCGGATAAGAGCGTGGGAAGCGGAAAGCTGCGTTAACGTGCGGCAGATCAGGAAAGGTTCAGAACAGCGACGGCTGTTCCGGTTGCGGCTCATCAGGCAGTTTATTGGCCCGTTGCAAGCGCAGGAAGCGTTGGTGACACAGGCGCAGCACATCGCGTTTTTGCGCGTCGCTCATTTGCATCCAGCCAAAGCGCTCCTCGCGACTGCGCAGGCAGCCACGGCAGAAACCGCGCTCATCGGCCTGGCAAATGCCGCGACACGGGCTGGGGATGTCGAAAAACTCAAGCTGCTGCGGCACACGTCCTCCTGCATTCTCTTGCTAATTGAAGACGCCATTGGCGCCGCTGGCAAGTGACTTTTCGGTATGGCGGCGAAAATAGTCGCGTAAATAGCGCAACGCCTGCCGATTTTTTTCCGGCATCGCCCTTTCCAGCGTCAGCGCATGCAGCCGTAGCGGCACAGGCCGCCATTCGGGCAACAGCAGGATAAGTTCACCGCGCTGCAATTCATCCTCAATTTCATACAGCGGCTGCACCGAGATCCCCAGGCCACTGCGGGTAAAGCCGCGCATGACGGTCATGCTGTCGCTGACGATCTGCCCCTCCGCCAGCCGTAGTTTGAGCTGCTGCCCACTTTGATGGTGCAAATCCAGATGCGCGCCGCTGTGAATGCCGGAGATCCAACGGTGCGCCACCAAATCCTGCGGTGTCTCCGGCACCCCGTGCTGGCTGAGATAACGCGGCGCGGCGCAAAGCACCATCGGCCACTCGGCCAGCGGGTGGGCGATCATACTGGCATCTGCCAACTGACGGTTGACCCGCAGCGCGATATCGATCCGCTGCTCGATCATGTCGACGATCCGGTCGTCCGCCAGTACGCGCAGCGTCAGTTTGGGGTGCGCCTGCAACAGCGGCGCCAACGCCTCCGCCAGTGGGCGCCCGCCAATACCGACTGTGGTGGCGATACGCAGTTCACCCACCAGGGTGTCGCGCAATTCCGCCAGCCGTTGTTCCGCCTGCTGCGCTTGGGACAACATCGCCTCGCAGCCAGGATAGAACGCCGCCCCCGCTTCGGTGAGCGCCAATCGCCGCGTGGAGCGGTGCAACAACGGCACGCCGAGCGTTTTTTCCAGCGAACGCATGTGCTGGCTGACCGCCGACGGTGTCATGCCCAACCGCCGTGCGGCACCGGCCAGCGACCCTTCGGCCACCACGATGGCGAATACCGCCATTCGATTCAGTTTATCCACGATTATGAAGTTTTACTTAATCAAGAAAGCATGAATATGGCACTAATCAGATCTATTGTTAAGTACTAGAGTATATGCAACCGCTCAGGTCAATCCGACCTGACCCTGATACCGACCCCATTTCTGACAGGAGCAAACAGATGAAAGTAGCCATTATTGGAGCAACCGGTTTTGTCGGCCGCCGCGTGGTGGACGAAGCGCTGGCGCGCGGATTGCAAGTAACGGCGATTGCACGGCAGCAAAAAGATCTGCCGGATGACGCCAACCTGACCGTAGCGCTGGGCGATATCGCCGACACCGAATGGCTGACGAAACAGCTGGCCGGGCAAGACGCGGTGATCAGCGCCTACAACCCGGGTTGGGCGGAAGAGAATCTGTACGAAAAAACCACTGTCGGCGCACAACAGATCCTGACCGCAGTGGAAAAATCCGGCGTTAAACGCCTGCTGGTGGTCGGCGGTGCCGGCAGCCTGGAAGTGGCTCCGGGCGTTGAACTGGTGGACACCCCGCAATTCCCGGAAAATATCCGTCCAGGCGCACAAGCGGTGCGCGATTTACGCAACAAGCTGCGTAACGGCTCTTCGCTGGACTGGACCTATCTTTCCCCTGCTGCGCTGCTGGAACCGGGCAAGCGGACTGGTCAGTTCCGCCTCGGCACCACCCAGCTGCTGATGAATGGCCAGGCTCCGGCCAGCATCTCAGTGGAAGACTTGTCGGTTGCCATTCTCGATGAAATCGAAAAACCGCAGTTTATTAAAGCGCAGTTTACCGCTGCTTATTAATCACCCCGCCAGGCCGCGATCCTCGCGGTCTGGCGACTGTAAACTAAACCAAAAGTAAACAAACCCGCCACCATTCTGAATCTCTAAGGTTTTCTTAAGTTTCATCCTGTAAATTTCAGCGCATTACTCACTATCAGGATTCAGATTTGGCAATGTGGTTACGTCAACGCTTACAGTGCAACAGCCTGGGGTTTATCCTCGCCAGCGCCTTGTTTTTCACTCTGTTCCAGAACGCGTTATTCCTGCATAAGGCCTGGTCGTATATCAATTTCGATAGCGTCCACAACCTGATCTTCGCCGCCACCATGCCGGTAGTGATTTTCTGTGCGCTGAACATTATCTTCAGCCTGCTGACCGTGCCTTTCCTGCGCAAACCGCTGATGATTTTCTTCCTCCTTGGCAGCGCTGCCGCGAACTACTTTATGTTCAGCTACGGCGTGGTGATCGACGGCAACATGATGCAAAACGCCTTCGAAACCAACCCGCAAGAGGCGACCGCTCTGTTGACGCCACGCATGGGATTGTGGCTGGTGCTGCTTGGCATCTTGCCTGCGGTGTTGGTCTGTTTTACCGAAATCCGCATCACCCGCCCGTGGTGGTATATGGCCGGGCTGCGCGCCGCCAACGTGATGCTTTCCGTGGTGGTGATCCTGATTATCGCCGCGCTGTTTTATAAGGATTACGCCTCGCTGATCCGCAATAATAAAAGCGTGGTGAAAATGCTGACGCCGTCGAACTTCGTTTCCGGCACCATCAAATTTACCCAGCAGCGCTATTTCACCCGTAATCTGCCGCTGGTGAAAATCGGCGAAGACGCACGTAAAGGGCCGCTGATCGCCGGGCAACAAAAGAAATCCCTGGTGATCCTGGTTGTGGGTGAAACTGCCCGCGCCGAGAATTTTTCGCTCGGCGGCTACGGGCGTGAAACCAATCCGCGCCTGAAGCAAGACAATGTGGTGTACTTTAAGAACGCCAGCTCCTGCGGTACCGAAACGGCGATCTCTGTCCCCTGCATGTTCTCCAATATGCCGCGCAAGGACTACGACGCCACCCTGGCGACTCACCAGGAAGGCATGCTCGACGTATTGGCGCATGCCGGCGTCAACGTACTTTGGCGTGAAAACGACGGTGGGTGCAAAGGCGCTTGCGATCGCGTGCCGCACGTCGACATGACCAAGCTGAAACTGCCGCAGGATTGCGATGGCGACGTCTGTATGGATAACGTGCTGCTGTATAAGCTGAACGACTACATCAACGGCCTGAAAGACGATAGCGTGATAGTGTTGCACCAAATGGGCAGCCACGGGCCGGCCTATTTCCGCCGCAGCACGCCGGAGTTCCAGAAGTTTTCGCCAACCTGCGACAGCAATCAGATCCAGGATTGCACCCATGAGCAGCTGGTAAATACTTATGACAACTCATTGCTCTATACCGACACCATGCTGGATGACACCATCAAGCTGCTGCAACAGCACAGTGACAAGTTCAATACCGCGCTGGTTTACCTCTCCGATCACGGCGAATCCCTGGGTGAAAATGGCATGTACCTGCACGGTACGCCTTATGTGTTTGCTCCCAGCCAGCAGACCCACGTTCCTTTCCTGATGTGGATGTCCGCCGACTATGAGCGCAACTTCAAGATTGATCGCCAGTGCCTGAACAAGATGGCCGAACAGGATGAGATCTCGCAAGATAATCTGTTCCATACCCTGCTCGGTATGCTGAACGTGCAAACCCGCGAGTATCAGTCGCAGTTGGATATTTTGCAACGCTGCCGCAGCGGGGCATAACGGCTTAACTTCTGCCCCCTGATCGGGCAAAATGCCCTGCTTCGTAACCGGCGTTTTTGCGCCGGTTTTTTTATTGCTATTGACCTAGACCAATCGGTCTATTATGCTAATCCTCATTATGACGAAACATGCGCACTGCCCCGTAGATACACGTGAACATCTGCTCGCTACCGGCGAGTCCCTTAGCTTGCGCCTGGGTTTTACCGGCATGGGGCTGAGCGAACTGCTGGCCACGGCGGGTGTGCCGAAAGGTTCGTTCTATCACTATTTTCGCTCGAAGGAAGCCTTCGGCGAAGGCATGCTGCAGCGTTATTTCGAACACTACGATGCTGAAATGCAACGGCTGTTTAGCGACGATAAAAGCGACGCTCGCCACCAGTTGCTGAGCTATTACGCCCAGGCGATCAGCTTCCATTGCCGCAGCGAATGCCATAACGCCTGTTTGGCGGTGAAACTCTCCGCCGAAGTGAGCGACCTGTCGGAACCCATGCGCCACGCGTTGGAAATCGGCACCGCACGGGTGATTGGCCACCTGCAGGATGCCATCGAGCGCGGTATCCGCGAAGGATCGCTGTCGATAACCATGAGCCCGGCGGCCACCGCAGAAACGCTGTACTCACTGTGGCTTGGTGCCTCGCTGCGCGCCAAAATCCGCCGTTCGGTCGCCCCGCTGACCAGCGCGCTGGAAAGTATTGAATTGCTGTTGCGCCCGCCGCAGCCGTAAACGCAACACCCGAGCTTTACCGAAAAATCACTCTGTTGGGCTGTTATTTAGCCATTACTAGTCGACCGGTCTATTAATATAGGATGCACTATGAAGATTGAAAAATTGTTCTCCCCGCTGAAGGTTGGCTCTGCAACTTTGCCAAACCGCGTGTTTATGGCCCCGCTGACGCGTCTTCGCAGCATTGAGCCTGGCGATATTCCTACTCCGTTGATGGCCGAATATTATGCCCAGCGCGCCAGCGCCGGTCTGATCGTGACCGAAGCCACCCAGATTTCTTTCCAGGCGAAAGGCTATGCCGGCGCTCCGGGGCTGCATACCCCAGAGCAGATCGCCGCGTGGAAAAAGATCACCCAGGCCGTACACGATAAAAACGGCAATATCGCCGTTCAGTTGTGGCATGTGGGCCGTATCTCCCACAACAGCCTGCAACCGGGCCAACAGGCACCGGTAGCTCCTTCCGCGATCAATGCCGACACCCGCACCACCGTGCGTGACGAAACCGGTGCCTGGGTACGGGTTCCAACCTCGACCCCACGTGCGCTGGAAACCGAAGAGATCCCGGGCATCATTAACGATTTTCGCCAGGCAAGCGCCAATGCGCGTGAGGCCGGTTTCGACTTTATCGAGCTGCACGCGGCCCACGGTTATCTTCTGCACCAGTTCATGTCCCCAGCCTCCAACCAACGCACCGATCAGTACGGCGGCAGCATCGAAAACCGCACACGTCTGACGCTGGAAGTGGTCGACGCGACCATCGCCGAATGGGGTTCGGAGCATATCGGCATCCGCATTTCGCCGTTGGGCCCGTTCAATGGTCTGGATAACGGTGAAGATCAGGAAGAAGCGGCGCTGTATCTGGTCGAAGAGTTGAATAAGCGCAACATCGCTTTCCTGCACATTTCCGAACCGGACTGGGCAGGCGGCAAACCTTATTCCAACGCCTTCCGCGATTCAGTGCGTGCCCGCTTTAAAGGGGTAATTGTCGGCGCAGGCGCCTACACCGCCGAGAAAGCCGAAGAGCTGATCAACAAAGGCTTTATCGATGCGGTGGCCTTTGGCCGCAGCTACATCGCCAACCCGGATCTGGTCGAGCGTTTCAAACAGAACGCACCGCTGAACGAGGCGCAGGCGGAAACCTTCTACGGCGGCGGCGCCGAAGGCTACACCGATTATCCGACGCTGTAAGTAAGATAAAAAGCCCGCCGGTGCGCGAATGCCGGCGGGCTTTTTGCTGTTTATCGGCAAAGCCGCTGGGGCTGGTAAAGGCGGCTCTTGTCGTACAACGCGAATGCAATTAATGCAATTAATGAGTCGCCAACGTCGCCCAACGCGCGATCTCGTTGGCATCGACAGTATTCATTATTTCCCGAAACCAAACGGTAAATTTATCTGGGCTCCGTTTTATCTCGTCAGTTAATTGCTGAATATCCATCCACAGCCAGCTATGGGCTTCGGCAGGATCCCCCTGAGGTTCGCCATCAAATAATCCCACGTAAATATGATCGAACTCGTGCTCAATTAAGTCGCCCGGCACCTCTGACCGATAAATGAAGCTGGAGACCTGCTGCAACTCGCTGCTGAACCCCATCTCCTCCTGCAACCGACGCTGCGCCGCTGCTGCCGTCGCCTCTCCCCAGCGCGGGTGGCCACAGCAACTGTTGGTCCATAACCCAGCCGAGTGATATTTACTGAAAGCTCGCTGTTGCAGCAGTAAACGACCCTGGCTATCGAAGATAAAAATTGAAAACGCCCGGTGCAACAACCCCTGCTGATGTATCCGCGTTTTTGTTTGCGAGCCGATGGAATTATCATCGGCATCAACCAGAATCAGCATTTCATCCACTGATGGCCTCCTTCGGCAAGAGCGATGACTTCGTACTGGCAAAAAACTAACCAGCCCCAAATTTATCAATTGACGCGATCCAACCCTGGTCCGCTATCAGACCTCGCTCCCCTTGAGGGGGGTAATAGTACTTATTTCCCTGATTCGAACGACAGCATACTGTGCGGTTATCATCAGCATAGTCGATGCATAGGTGACATCGTCACCTTTATTCTCATGCCTTAGCCATGTCGATAAATTGAAATCCCTTATACGGCAACGCTATACTGAGTTTCGCTAAGATCCATTCGCCGTTGGCGACGGCACATCCAATCAGAGGAATTATGCGCTTACTCCATACCATGATCCGCGTCGGTGACCTGCAACGCTCCATCGACTTCTATACCAAGGTATTAGGCATGCGCCTGCTGCGCACCAGCGAGAACCCAGAATACAAATACTCGTTGGCATTTGTCGGTTATACCGACGAAAGCGAAGGCGCAGTGATTGAGCTGACCTACAACTGGGGCACCGACAGCTACGAGATGGGCACCGCATTCGGCCATCTGGCGTTGGGCGTCGACGATGTGGCCGCCACCTGCGACAGCATTCGCAACGCCGGCGGCAAAGTGAGCCGTGAAGCCGGGCCGGTCAAGGGCGGCACCACGATTATCGCTTTTGTTGAAGATCCGGACGGTTATAAGATCGAACTGATCGAGAACAAACACGCCGGTCAGGGCCTCGGCCACTGATACCGATGAGGGGCGCTTTCAGCGCCCTTCTTGTTATGCCTGCGATACCGCCTGCAACCGGGCGTAAAATTTGCCATAATGCGCGCTGCATTCGATGAAGATAAGAAACTGATGGCCGAAAAAAGTGATCTTAACGCCCTGAGTGGCCGTTTTCGTGGGTTTTATCCCGTAGTGATAGATATAGAAACCGCTGGATTTAATGCCAAAACCGACGCGCTGCTGGAGATTGCCGCCGTTACGTTAAAAATGGATGAAGAAGGCTGGTTGCAGCAGGATGAAACCCTGCACTTTCACGTTGAACCTTTTGAAGGCGCCAACCTGCAACCGGAAGCGCTGGCATTCAACGGTATCGACCCGCATAACCCGTTGCGCGGTGCAGTAAGTGAATACGATGCGTTGCACGCCATTTTTAAAGCGGTACGCAAAGGCATCAAGGACCGTGGCTGCAACCGGGCGATTATCGTGGCGCACAACGCCAACTTTGATCACAGTTTCCTGATGGCCGCAGCAGAACGCGCAAGCCTGAAGCGCAACCCTTTCCACCCGTTCGCCACCTTTGACACTGCCGCGTTAAGCGGGCTGGTGTTGGGGCAAACCGTGCTGGCGAAAGCCTGCATTGCCGCCGATATTCCGTTCGACAGCACCCAGGCGCATTCGGCCCTGTACGACACCGAACAAACCGCTCAACTGTTCTGCGAGTTGGTTAACCGCTGGAAACGCCTTGGCGGATGGCCGCTGGCCATCGGTAATAACGACTAAGCCACAAATAAATCGGGCGGCCCAGTTTGCACTGGCGCCGCCCGATGTCTTCTTGCAATCAACCCGAGCCGTTATGGCTGCTGGTCTTCTTGCTCTTTGTACTTCGCTGCCGTTTCTTTGATCAGCTGTTGCAGTTCGCCGCGCTGATACATTTCGATAATGATATCACAGCCGCCTACCAGCTCACCGTCTACCCACAGCTGCGGGAAAGTCGGCCAGTTGGCGTACTTCGGCAACTCGGAGCGGATGTCCGGATTCTGCAGAATATCAACGTAGGCAAAGCGTTCGCCACAAGCAGACAGCGCCTGCACTGCTTGCGCAGAGAAACCGCAGTTTGGCAATTTCGGTGAACCTTTCATGTACAGCAGAATTGGGTTCTCACCGATCTGCTGCTGAATTTTTTCAATCGTCGTCATTTATTGCTTCCTCAAGCCACATCTCATGGCCACAACATGCATCACACTGGCTATTGTAGCGGCTGGAACAGTCGCAAGAAAACGCCATCTTTTGCAAGGGTATTCCCCGTTGCCAATCGCATCTCACCGGCAAAGGCCGTTCCGGTTAAAACATACGCTCAGAATAACATTTTTAATCCGACCATTTCACTAATATATTTTTCCGCCACTCGGTATCCTTTAATAATTCCGACAGCGGAGAAAGGTGATTTTTTATACATCAACGGATTGATTTTTCAACAAAAAAAATGCTGTTAACGTTTTCTCACAATATGGATTATCATTTATGAGTTCTTCGCTGTTTTATATGGCGAAATTGGGGAATACTGTCATTCTTTCGATATCTGTTCCGGGGCCAAGGTTGGTAACGTCGACATGCGTTTAATTCTTACGCTTTTTGTGCTGTTGTTTACACAGCTATTCTTAAATCTGGCGCACGCTGCGCCACAGGCGCGTATTGCCGCCGAGCAGCGCAAAAGCCACGTTAATGAAGCCCGGCCGGATGACCGCAAGAAAAAGAAAGCGGCAAAGGCCAGCAAAAAAGTGAAAGTCACTGCTCCGCCAAAAACAGCCAAGGTTTCCAAAACCAAAACAGAAAAAACCGCTAAAAAGATCGTCAGCGCAAAATCGAAACACCAAACCCAGAAAATAGCCAAAATCAAAGTGACCCCACCGAAAAAGGGTTACAAAAAAGGCTATGGCCGTCACCGGGAACCCGGCATGGCCACCGCCAAATTGGCTCGCGACGAAAAACCGCTGAAACTCAGCCCGGCGCACAAAAAGCGCTATCAGCACGCCAAGCAAACCGCGATGGCCAAGCTGATGGATCAAATGGGCAAACCTTATCGCTGGGGCGGCACTTCGCCAAGAACCGGTTTTGACTGTAGCGGACTGATTTATTACGCCTATAAAGACGTAGTGAAAATCAAGATGCCGCGTACTGCCAACGAGATGTATCACCTGCGCGACGCGGCGCCGATCAAGAAAAACGAGCTGGAAAGCGGTGACCTGGTGTTCTTCCGCATCAACAACCGCGGCGTGGCCGATCACGTCGGCGTCTATCTGGGCAACGGCAAATTCATTCAGTCACCGCGTACCGGTGAGGAAATCCGTATCAGCCAGTTGGACAACGACTACTGGCAAAACCACTACATTGGCGCCCGCCGTGTGGTAACACCGAAAACCATTCGATAATCGCCTCCGCGGCTGGCCCCCCAGCCGCACGCCTCACCGCCTACCGCAAGCGTTCTGATCTTAGGCCTTTTCGTCGCTCTCAGACCACGGTTTCGCGAAGCCGCATGGAAAACATCCGGCAGTGGGTGAACGGAGCACTTGTGGAAAAATCTGACGTAGCGGTGGGAAAATGCGAACAAGCGCAGTGAACTGCGCCTGTGTGACAACCGGGGATCAGTTCAACGCCGCGGTGAAGCTAAAAGCAATAATAACGGCCAGCGCACACACAGTGGTGAACAGTGACATTTTCAGATCGGTATCCATTACAACTCCTTTTCAGACGGGTTATCCCAAGGATAAAAGGCACACAATTAATGCGTCAAACCATTTTCCCACAGTTAGACAATAAAATCTTGTTATCATTTCCCGGTTTATAATACTGATTACCTCTTCCACTTTGGCTCAATATGGGACAAAATTCGCAGTTCACAACTGCGTACCGGCAAAAATGCCCCTCCTGACCAAACGCTGACGACTTCAATACACTAAAAACTCAGCTTCGCTTATTTGGAAGAAGGATCTACGCAGGCAAACGATTAACATCACACTTACATGCTGCAACATGTGAGTTCAGGAGTCATTCTTTACATGGCAACGATTAAAGATGTGGCCAAACGCGCTGGCGTTTCCACCACCACCGTTTCGCACGTCATCAATAAGACTCGTTTCGTCGCCGAAGAGACTAAAGCGGCCGTTGCGGCCGCGATCAAAGAGCTGCACTATTCTCCCAGCGCCGTGGCGCGCAGCCTGAAAGTCAATCACACCAAATCTATCGGTCTGCTGGCTACCTCCAGCGAAGCGCCCTATTTCGCCGAAGTGATCGAGGCGGTGGAAAACAGCTGCTACAGCAAAGGCTATACGCTGATCCTGTGTAACTCGCACAATAACCTCGACAAGCAACGCGCTTATCTGGCGATGCTGGCGCAAAAACGCGTCGATGGCCTGCTGGTGATGTGCTCTGAATACCCGGATCAATTGCTGGGGATGTTGGAAGATTACCGTAACATCCCAATGGTGGTCATGGACTGGGGCGCAGCACGCGGTGATTTTACCGATACCATTATCGACAACGCCTTCGAAGGCGGTTATCTGGCCGGCCGCTATCTGATCGAGCGTGGCCACCGTGAGATTGGCGCCATTCCGGGCCAATTAGCGCGCAACACCGGCGGCGGCCGCCATCAGGGCTTTTTAAAAGCCATGGAAGAAGCCAATATCGAGGTGCGCGACGAGTGGATTGTACAAGGTGACTTCGAACCGGAATCCGGCTACAAGGCCATGCACCAGATATTATCGCAGAAACAGCGCCCAACGGCGGTATTCTGCGGCGGCGACATCATGGCAATGGGCGCTATTTGCGCCGCTGATGAGCTGGGGTTGCGCGTACCGCAGGATATTTCCGTTATTGGTTACGATAATGTGCGCAACGCCCGCTATTTCACGCCGGCACTGACGACCATCCATCAGCCCAAAGAGCGTTTGGGCGAGATGGCGTTCACCATGCTGCTGGATCGCATCATCAGCAAGCGTGAAGAATCGCAAGTCATTGAAGTACATCCGAAGCTGGTTGAACGCCGCTCGGTCGCCGACGGCCCCTTCATCGATTACCGCCGCTAGTCGCCTGCGCCGGGAGCCAAAGCGGCTTCCGGCGTCACTTCGCTTAACCATTCCTGATTCAAGGTTTCGCTGTCCCCCAGGTAATCCAGCAGCCAGGCCATCGCCGGCGATGGGGTATTCTGCTGCCAGGTCAGGCAACATGGGCTGGCGGGAAATGGCTGTTGCAGTTGCAGCGCCACCAATTCACCACGCTGTACCAACGGCAATACCTGATGCGCAGGCATCATGCCGACGCACAATCCGGCGCACAGGCAATCCACCGCAGAGGCCCAATCCGGCACCACCAGCCGCCGTTGATTGTCCAGCGTCCAGGTGACCCGCTTGGGCAGATTGCGTGACGTATCCTCCAGACACAGCGAAGGGAAAGGCCGGAGCTGATCATCTTTCAGCAGGCCATCCAACCCCGCCAAGGGATGCTGGGGGCTGGCGACACACAACCAACGCATGTCGCCCATGTCGCGAAAGGCGAAACCGCCGCCAACCGGCACCGCCCGCGTAGCGCCGATCGCCATATCGGCACGCCCGTCCACCAGCGCATCCCATACGCCGTTAAACACTTCGGGTTGGACCAACAGCTCGACATCGGGGAATTGACGGTAAAAATCCAGCACCAGCTGACGGCAGCGCTGCGGTTTGACGATGATATCCACCGCAATTTTTAATTGGCCACGCCAACCATTGGCCACCTGCTGGCACTGCCTGCGAGTGTCGAGCATTTTTTTGATGACACCGCGCGCTTCCTGAATAAACAGCGTGCCGGCCGGCGTCAGTTCTACATCGCGATGACGCCGTTCAAATAGCGGTACCGCCAACCATTGTTCCAGTTGCCGCACAGTATAGCTAACCGCCGAAGGTACCCGGTGCAGTTCCTGCGCCGCCGCGCTGAAGCTGCCGGTGCGGGCGACCGCGTCCACGACATCAAGCGAATATTCAGACCACATGATTTTTGCCTTCAATTTTTTTAACAGCACTTCGCAAATATTACCGTTTCACAAGCAGAGATCCAGCCGGATACACTTGCCGGCGCTAAAAACCTGCGACAATAAAATATTAATGAGAAATACCATGCGAAATTCCTTTGGTTTTATGTTCTATCTTGCCGGCCTGAGCATGCTGGGTTACCTGGCCACCGACATGTATCTGCCCGCCTTTGGCGCTATGCAGCAAGATCTGCAAATTTCCGCCGGCGCAATCAGCGCCAGCCTTAGCATTTTCCTGGCCGGATTTGCCTTTGCTCAACTGCTCTGGGGACCGCTCTCCGATAATTTGGGCCGTAAACCCGTGCTGCTGATTGGCCTGGCGCTGTTTGCTCTGGGCTGCCTCGGCATGCTGTGGGTGCAAAATGCCGTCCAATTGTGGTCGCTGCGCTTTATCCAGGCGATCGGTGTGTGTTCAGCCGCCGTCACCTGGCAGGCACTGGTCATTGACCGCTACCGTGAAGGCAAGGCCAACCGCGTATTCGCCACCATTATGCCGCTGGTAGCACTTTCGCCTGCGCTGGCACCGTTGGTCGGCGCCTGGCTGTTGAACCACATGGGATGGCGGGCAATTTTCGCCGTGCTGCTGGGTATCACCGTCATTTTGCTGCTGCCGACGCTGTTACTGAAGGAAAGCGCCAAAAGCGCGCCATCTGCCCAGACCAAAAACACCCTGAGTTTCTTCCAACTGCTGAAATCGCCGGTATTCAGCGGTAACGTCACCATTTTTGCCGCCTGCTCTGCCGGTTTTTTTGCCTGGCTCACCGGTTCGCCGTTTATTCTTGGCGATATGGGTTACAGCCCCAATGATATTGGTCTGAGCTATGTCCCGCAGACGCTGGCTTTCTTATTGGGCGGTTACGGTTGCCGTACGGCGTTAAACCGCATGAATGGCAACACCTTGCTGCCCTGGCTGCTGGTAGGTTATGGCATCAGCATGGTGGCGTTATATCTGGTGGCGACATTGACCGAGCCCACGCTCACCACGTTGCTGATTCCATTCTGCCTGATGGCGCTGGTCAACGGAGCCTGCTACCCGATCGTAGTGGCGAATGCGTTGATGCCGTTCCCGGAAGGCACAGGCAAAGCCGCAGCGCTGCAAAATACCCTGCAATTGGGCCTGTGCTTTGTCGCGAGCCTATTGGTTTCGGCCTTTATAGCCCAACCGCTGTTGGCGACGGTAACGGTGATGGTTTCAACGGTAGTATTGGCCGCGTTGGGGTATATGTTGCAACGGGGAAAAGTGATCGATAATTCGCAGGCAGTGCGACAGGAACATGCTAACTCTGCGTCATAATTACCTGCACGAATAATCACTTAAAGAATATTTTTGCCGAGTGCGATTTACGGTTGAGTAAGCGCCTCGGCAAGCCTATACTCAAAACGACCTTTTAAAATAACACTTTTATAGTCTTATTATCACAAGTAGCTGTTGTGTACGCGTATGGCGTCACACTTTTTTAAGGATTTGTTTATCCGCGCCTATTGCGCTGGAGCCTTCTTAAAATTTTCCTCTGTTCATAGTCGGATATCAGACGCCACGGTGACTTTCCACCGTAGGTATACATATGCGCCCGCAGAAATTGTCTAAGCTATTTTCTGGCGGGTCATAAGTCAGAAGAAGGTGATGGAGAAGCTATGAGTTCATCGTGTATAGAAGATGTGAGCATTCAGGACAACCCATGGTACCGTATCGCTCATGAAATGCTCAGTATGGCCGGTATAGAAATAAACGGCTCACGTCCTTTCGATATTCAGATTAAAAATCCTGATTTTTTTAAACGCGTGTTGCGGGAAGGTTCTCTCGGCTTGGGCGAAAGCTATATGGATGGCTGGTGGGAATGCGAACGGCTGGATATATTCTTTCAACACGTAGTCGGCGCAGGCCTGGAAAAGAAACTCCCCCACCATGTGAAAGATATCCTGCGAATTGCCGCCGCGCGATTAATCAATTTGCAATCGAAGAAACGTGCCTGGATTGTCGGCAAAGAGCATTACGATCTGGGAAACGATCTGTTTACGCTGATGCTCGATCCCTATATGCAATATTCCTGCGCCTATTGGAAAGAGGCAACCACGCTAGAAGAAGCGCAGGAAGCCAAGCTGCGAATGATTTGCGAGAAACTGCAGTTGCAACCGGGGATGAAATTACTGGATATCGGCTGCGGTTGGGGCGGCCTCTCCGCCTTTGCGGCGAAAAACTATGGCGTTTCCGTCGTGGGCGTAACCATTTCCGCCGAACAGCAAAAGTTGGCGCAGGAGCGCTGCGCCGGGCTGGACGTTGAAATTCTGCTGAAGGACTACCGCGATCTGCACCAGCAGTTTGATCGCATTGCCTCCGTCGGCATGTTTGAGCACGTTGGCCCCAAAAATTATCGCACCTACTTCAAGGTGGTGGAGCGTAATTTAAAACCGGATGGCCTTTTCCTGCTGCACACCATTGGCTCGAATCGGACAGATATGAATGTTGACCCGTGGATCAACAAATATATCTTCCCGAATGGCTGCCTGCCTTCAGTTACGCAGATAGCCAAAGCCAGCGAGGGGCGTTTCGTGATGGAAGATTGGCATAATATTGGTGCCGATTACGATCGTACCCTGATGGTCTGGTACGAGCGTTTCAGGCAGGCATGGCCGCAATTGGCTCAGCGTTATTCCGAGCGTTTCGAACGTATGTTCAGCTATTATCTGAACGCCTGTGCAGGGGCGTTTCGCGCGCGTGACATTCAATTGTGGCAGGTGGTATTCAGCCCTAAAGGCATTGAAGGCGGTATCCGCGTCCCGCGCTGATTAATGCCATGCCACAACGAAACGCCCCCGGTTTTTACCGGGGGCGTTTTATATTATGCGCTAACCAATGGCTGATCAGCCGCAATAAACCCGAATGATTTTATCCTCGCTGTCGCCCAGGAAGTTCAGACGACGCAGGTTAAAGTCCATAGTAACGGCCGAATTGTACGGAATCGCACGTACCTGAGATTCAATCTGAACGCCTTCCAGCGCTGACATCGGCTTGCCGACGTAACTCTGGTATTGCGCGGCACCGCAGGTATCACTTTCTGCATCAACGGCCTGATTGGCCGCGCCCTGCTCAGGTGAGCTGCTACAGGCACTCAGCGCCAGCAGCGCCGTTAACATCAAGGTTTTCCCATAAAACTTCACGCGGTTACTCCTCTGTGGTTATTGTCCGTCAGATCTTCTGCGCCAGCGCGCTCGCCGTCGCCATGGCCGCTTCGCGGCTCGCCAACACCCGCTCAACGGTATCTACCACCGCCTGCGTTTGTGGATCAATCTCAATATTCACCTTGTCGCCCAGGCGTTTTTTGCCCAGCGTGGTGCGTTCAAGCGTCTCCGGGATCAGGTGCACGCAGAAACGGTTATTCACCACCTCTCCGATCGTCAGGCTAATACCGTCAATGCCAATAAAACCTTTATGCAGAACGTATTTCATCAGTTCCGCATCCGGCATGCGCAGCCATATCTGACGATTATTCTCGGAGGTATAAATCTTGGCGACTTCCGCCGTGCAGATAATATGGCCGGACATCAGGTGGCCGCCAATTTCATCGTTGAACTTGGCCGCCCTTTCGATATTGACCACGTCCCCCAAAGCCAGATCGCCGAGATTGGTCAGGCGCAACGTTTCTTTGATCAGATCAAAACTGACGCGGTTGCCTTCCACCGCGGTGACGGTCAGGCAGCAACCGTTATGGGACACCGACGCGCCGAGCTCCAGCCCAGGCAGCAGTTCCGCAGGCATCTCTATGACGTGGGTACGGAAGTTGGATTTTTCATCAATGGCGACCAGCGGCGCGGTGCCTTGTACGATACCGGTGAACATGTGAGCCTCTTCTTTCTGAAAATGTTTAAAGCGCTTGGGGCAGTTTGCCCCAGTTGGCGAGGAAAACCAAACCCGGGGAGACAAAAAATCCGCGCCTGCGCATTTAATAACTATTTCGTCACAACATTTGCTTAACGACGCCGAGCGCGTACAATCTTTTGGACAAAATTCCGCTATTTTTAATTGTTGTCCTTTCGCGACGACCCTCCCCTCAATCATAAATAAATAGAAAAGGTGTATGCGTGCAGAAGTACTTCATTGAAGCGCGTAGTTTATTGGCCCTCGCAATTCCGGTAATCATCGCGCAAATATCGCAAACCGCAATGGGCGTGGTCGATACCATTATGGCCGGCGCTTATAGCGCCACGGATATGGCCGCCGTCGCCGTCGGCACCTCTATCTGGTTGCCGGCCATTCTGTTCGGCCACGGCCTGCTGCTAGCGCTAACTCCGGTGATCGCGCAGCTTAACGGCGCCGGCCGCCGCGACCGTATCGCTCATCAGGTACGCCAGGGGTTCTGGCTGGCTTGTGCGGTCTCTGTCCTGATCATTTTCGTGCTGTATAACAGCAAGTTCGTGATCGACATGATGCACAATATCGATCCGCAACTGGCGGATAAAGCCGTTGGCTACCTGCATGCCATCATGTGGGGCGCGCCGGGCTATCTGTTCTTCCAGGTGCTGCGTGGCCAGTGTGAAGGACTGTCGAAAACCAAACCCGGCATGGTGATTGGCTTTCTCGGCCTGCTGGTCAATATCCCGATTAACTATATCTTCATCTACGGCAAGTTCGGTATGCCTGAGCTGGGCGGCGTCGGTTGCGGCGTAGCAACCGGCAGCGTCTACTGGTTCATGTTCCTGGCAATGCGCTGGTATGTAAAACGTGCACCGTCGCAACGTGACATCCTGCCGCATGAAGGCAGCAACCGCAGCCCGGACTGGCCGGCGATGAAACGCCTCATCGGTATCGGTCTGCCGGTGGCGTTGGCGCTGTTTTTCGAGGTGACGCTGTTCGCCATCGTCGCCCTGCTGGTCTCGCCGCTGGGCATCGTTTCCGTGGCCGGGCATCAGATTGCACTGAACTTCAGCGCGTTGATGTTCGTGTTGCCACTGTCGCTCGGCGTCAGCGCCACCATTCGCGTCGGCTATCGGCTCGGTGAAGGTTCGGTCGAAGGCGCGCGGATTGCCGCCTATGCCGCTATCGGCGTCGGCATCCTGATGGCCTGCTGCACCGCGCTGTTTACCGCCACTTTCCGCGAACAAATCGCGCTGTTATATAACGACAGCCCGGCGGTAGTTGCGATGGCGTCGCACCTGATGTTGCTGGCGGCCATTTATCAGATTTCCGATTCGATTCAGGTGATCGGCAGCGGTATTCTGCGCGGTTATAAAGATACCCGGTCAATCTTCTTCATCACCTTTATCGCTTATTGGGTGCTGGGCCTGCCGAGCGGCTACCTGCTGGCGTTGACCGATGTCCTGGTGCCGGCGATGGGGCCAAGCGGCTTCTGGATTGGTTTTATCATCGGCCTGACCTTTGCGGCCATCATGATGGCCACGCGCATGCGCTGGCTGCAAAAACAGCCTGCTGCCCTGATCTTGCAGCGCTCCACCCGCTAAGTTTCGCCACCGGCCGGTTTATTCCGCCGCCGGTGGCTTCTTCGTCCGTGTTTGCAGAAAAAACAACCGCACTGCACATAAGCTCAGCAATCGTGTGAAATAGCGGATAAAATTACGTTTTTCTCCTTGCCAGCGCGCAGGTAGCTCGTTAATATTCGTCCCCGCTGTCAGCCATGACAGACAGGAAAAGATGCGTCCGTAGCTCAGTTGGTTAGAGCACCACCTTGACATGGTGGGGGTCGGTGGTTCGAGTCCACTCGGACGCACCAAATTCCTAAAGCAGTACAGTGCGTCCGTAGCTCAGTTGGTTAGAGCACCACCTTGACATGGTGGGGGTCGGTGGTTCGAGTCCACTCGGACGCACCAAATTTCTAAAGCAGTGCAGTGCGTCCGTAGCTCAGTTGGTTAGAGCACCACCTTGACATGGTGGGGGTCGGTGGTTCGAGTCCACTCGGACGCACCAAATCGTTATTCCCTCAGGCTTGACCTTTCTATCCGATACTTCCATTACCCTAATCTGCCCATGCGATTCCCGAACGTTACTTCTGTAACCGCTAGCCGTATCCGAATATCATCATGGCGAACACCTTTTACAGGACAAGTTTAATGCTGACATTTACCGCAGAAACTCCGTTTGAAAAACTCGACAACGGCCTCATCCGCCGCCAAGGCGTAATGAGCGATGGCGCCCGTGCTACGGAAGTCAAATTCGGAGCCGGCACCTTCGGGCAACTGCAAAAGCGGGAGCATTCATTGCAAACGCGGGTCGTTTCCGGTGAGTTTGAATTCACCGTTGGCAGTGATACTCAGGTGGTGGTGGCCGGGGAAACTATCGCCATTCCCGCCAATACCGCCAGCGGCTGCTTCTGCCTGACTGCCGGAACCCTGCTGGAAATCATCACGGCAGATTGATCGCGTTAATTGTGGCGTTCACAGCAAGGTTATTTGCGCAACAAACACCTGCTGATGATTTGCATTTGCGCCACATTTGCTGCTGATTTGCCGGATCCGCCGTCGATCACCGGTTTTTTATTTTGTTTCCCGTCGCTTAGCCTTTATAATGCGCAACGTCTTTCAGTTGAATGGTTTCAGCCCTTGATCTGCGAAAACGCAATAACAACACATTTTCATCTCATCATGTTGCGCAGCATCCCTACGCCCTGGCGCGGGCTGAATTTTTACACCCCATTTCAACTCTGGTCACCTATCCTTAACTGTGTTTTGCACCACCAGGCGCGACTCAAATTCCATACCGGTGGCCTGGCCGCTGGTTTTATTCGTTTTTTTATCCATCACAACTTGTAGAAAACTCCGTCATGAAAAAGACCAAAATTGTTTGTACCATCGGTCCAAAAACCGAATCGGAAGAAATGCTGACCAACCTGCTCAATGCAGGCATGAACGTAATGCGTCTCAACTTCTCCCACGGCGATTACGAAGAACACGGCAACCGCATCAAGAACATGCGCGCAGTAATCGCGAAAACCGGTAAAAACGCCGGCATCCTGCTGGATACCAAAGGCCCGGAAATCCGCACCATGAAGCTGGAAGGCGGTAAAGACGCGGCGCTGGTTGCCGGTCAGACCTTCACTTTCACTACCGACCAGAGCGTTATCGGCAATAACGAACGCGTTGCCGTTACCTACGCCGGCTTCTCCGCCGATCTGAAAATCGGCAATACCGTGCTGGTCGACGATGGCCTGATCGGCATGGAAGTCACTAACGTGACCGAGAACGAAGTGATCTGTAAGGTACTGAACAGCGGCGATCTGGGCGAAAACAAAGGCGTTAACCTGCCGGGCGTTTCCATCCAACTGCCTGCATTGGCAGAAAAAGACAAACGCGACCTGATTTTCGGCTGTGAACAAGGTGTCGACTTCGTTGCCGCGTCCTTTATCCGCAAACGCTCCGACGTGCTGGAAATCCGCGAACATCTGAAAGCCCACGGCGGCGAGCAGATTCAGATCATCTCCAAAATTGAAAACCAGGAAGGCCTGAACAATTTCGACGAGATCCTCGAAGCCTCTGACGGCATCATGGTAGCTCGTGGCGATCTGGGCGTAGAAATCCCGGTAGAAGAAGTGATCTTCGCTCAGAAGATGATGATCGAAAAATGTAATCGCGCACGTAAAGTGGTGATCACCGCCACCCAAATGCTGGATTCGATGATCAAGAACCCGCGCCCTACCCGTGCGGAAGCCGGCGACGTGGCAAACGCCATTCTGGACGGCACCGACGCCGTTATGTTGTCAGGCGAGAGCGCCAAGGGCAAATACCCGCTGGAAGCCGTGACCATTATGGCCACCATCTGCGAGCGCACCGATCGCGTGATGCCAAGCCGTATTGACAGCCTGAACGACAACCGCAAACTGCGCATCACCGAAGCCGTCTGCCGTGGCGCCGTTGAAACCGCAGAAAAACTGGACGCGCCATTGATTGTGGTTGCCACCAGCGGCGGTAAATCAGCCAAATCCGTGCGTAAATACTTCCCTAACGCCGTGATCCTGGCGCTGACCACCAACGAAGTCACCGCTCGCCAATTGATCCTGACCAAAGGCGTTACGCCGCAAATGGTCAAAGAAATCGCCTCTACCGACGACTTCTATCGCATTGGCAAAGAAGCTGCACTGGCCAGTGGCCTGGCGCAAAAAGGCGACGTTGTGGTGATGGTTTCTGGTGCTTTGGTACCAAGCGGCACCACCAATACTGCCTCGGTTCACGTGCTGTAATATAAAACGTGACATAATTGTCTTGACCAAAACGCCGCTTAGCGGCGTTTTTTTTAGCAGTAGTAAACTGTTTTCCCAAAAACGCAACTGCCGATTGCTCATTATTTGGCTAATTACAAATCGGAGTTGTCCCATGGAATCCAGCTGTTTTCCCTAGATTTTTTAACTATTCATCAAAAGAAGATGCAAGTTTGAGCGAACGATCAAAATAAAGCACTCCAATACAAAAAAATTATTCTCTTTCGAAAAAAGTTTGTGTAATACTTGTAACGCTACATGGAGATTAACTCAATCTAGAGGGTGTTATAATGAATCGTACTAAACTGGTACTGGGCGCGGTAATCCTGGGTTCCACTCTGCTGGCAGGCTGCTCTAGCAATGCTAAAATCGATCAACTGTCTTCTGACGTTCAGACTCTGAACGCTAAAGTTGACCAGCTGAGCAACGACGTGAACGCAATCCGTTCTGACGTTCAAGCAGCTAAAGACGACGCAGCACGTGCTAACCAGCGCCTGGACAACCAAGCTCACGCTTACAAAAAGTAAGATAGCTTCGGTTATTGAAAACGGCGCACATTGTGCGCCGTTTTTTTTTGTTTGCGCTCCCCTTTCCCCTCGCCACAGGCGAAAAAAAGGGTTCAGCACGCTGAACCCCCTCTGAATCGTCAGTTATGACCCGTATTTAATTCACCGAGCTGATAGGCGCCCCCTTGAATAGGCCCTTATTCGCTCCCTGCGGGGCTACAGGCGTTAAAGTCACCTCAGAGGTACTCTGCCCCAGATTAACCAGTACCGGCATGCCAGAACGGCGTACAACCGCACTGTCGAACACCGCACGATCGGTCTGCGAATCCTCGACAAAGCTTTTTTCGGTTTTGGACAGTGAAATCGGCATGGTCTGCGGATCGTCGCTTTCGACTCTCGACAGCGGCTGATGGACTTCGACGTAACGCTTACCGTCCGGCTCCACGGAAATTTTCACCGGATCGTTAATCACCTGTACGCGGGTGCCGCGCGGCACCATGTTAAACAGCGCTTCGATATCCTTCGGACGCAGGCGGATACAGCCGGAGCTGACGCGCATGCCAATACCGAAATTGGCATTGGTTCCGTGGATCAGATACTCACCGTGCCCCATAGCCAGGCGCATGGCAAACAGCCCCATGGGGTTTTCAGGGCCGGCCGGTATGACCGCCGGCAGCGTCACGCCTTTCGCCTGATAGCGTTTACGGATGTTGGCCGTCGGCGTCCAGGTCGGGTTCGGGATCTTCTGGCTGACTGAAGTCACCTGCAGCGGCGTATGCATGCCGGTCTGGCCAATACCGATAGGATAAACAATCACTTTATTCTCGCCTTTCGGGTAGTAGTACAGGCGCAGTTCGGCCAGATTGACCACTATCCCCTCACGCTTGGTGTCCGGCAGCAGCATTTGAGTCGGGATGGTTAATACCGAACCCGGCTTGGGCAGGAACGGATCCGTACCCGGATTGGCCTCCAACATGCCCAGCAGACCAATTTGATAGTCGGCGGCAATTGCCTCCAACGGGCGGCCATCGTTAGGTACGGTGTAAGTGGTGTTCTCGCCGATCAGGCGGCTGTCCGGCGGCGGCAACGGATACTCGGTCGCGCTGGCGGCTTGGGTGCCTGTCAGTACGGTGGCGAATAGCATGCCCATTAAACTCAACGCACGTTTCATTATCATCCCTATATGCTTGTTACGGTTCGGCCACAAGGCTAGCGGGCACCTGACGGCAGGTAAATCAGACAATACCTGATTAATACTAGCAACGCTGGCATTAAAGGCAATAAGTCCTCTAAAAATCAACATGTTATAACGTAATTGCGCGGCAGGTTTGTCAATGTAACGTCAATAAGCAAGCTGCTGAAATGTCACTGATTTGTTGCACAGACGGGGGGATCGGAAGGGATTTGTAAAGACTCACTGACACAAGAAATATATTCAACGCATCAATAAGCCTTTCTGAATGTCAAAGCAGGCTTACAGCAACTGGGTGGCCTTACTGCGGATAGCGCGGATCATCGCCTCCAACCCCTGGGAACGCGATGGCGTCAGGTGCTGGCTCAACGCCAGTTCGGCGAAAAAGGGCCGCACATCAAGCTCGGTAATCTGCTGTGGCGTCATTTGGTGATACAGAATAAACACTACCGCCAGCAACCCTTTGACGATGGCCGCATCGCTGTCGCCGTGAAATTCGACGCGCCCTTGCTCGTCAGTGCGCATGACAATCCACACCTGGCTCTGGCAGCCGGAAATCAGATTGCTTGCCTGACGTTCGTCCTCGGCAAGTGCCGGCAGCCTCGCGCCCAGTTCAATCACATACAGGTACTTATCTTCCCAATTAAGACAACGGGAAAAGTTACGCACCAACTTATCTTTATCCGGCAAGTTCGCCATGAGGATCCTTTCAATAATTCAGGGGCCGGCATGCCGGCCCCGCGTAACTGTCTGCAGGCATTGTTTCGCCAGAGAGCGCCACAAGAGGCACCCTCGACCTACCCCAAGAGTTTTTGGATACGCTGCAACCCGGCCACCAGCCGATCAACTTCATCGCGGGTGTTGTATAACGCCAGAGAAGCGCGACACATGCTCGGCACATTATAGAACGCCATCAACGGCATCGCGCAATGGTGCCCGGTACGAATGGCGATACCGTATTGATCCAGGAAACTGCCGACGTCGTAAGCGTGATGCTCACCCAGGTTAAAGGCAATGACCCCAGCGCGCTCTGTCGGGCCATAGATTTTAAGCGTCGGCACCTGTTTCAGCGCTTCGAGCGCATAGTGCATCAGCGACTGCTCGTAGTCGTGTATCGCCTCCAGCCCCAGCGCGTTAACATAATCAATCGCCGCGCCCAGCCCCATCATGCCGGCCGTGTTCGGCGAACCGGCCTCAAAGCGCCACGGCGGCTCGGCATAGGTGGTGCCGTTAGTCAGGCTGACCTGCTTTATCATCGCCCCCCCGCCTTCCCACGGCGGCATTTGCTGCAGCAGCGCCTGGCGGCCATAAAGAATGCCGATACCGGAAGGGCCATACAGCTTGTGGCCGGAAAACACATAGAAATCGCAATCCAGCGCCTGCACATCCACGCGCTGATGCATAACGGCCTGTGCACCGTCTATCAGCACCTTCAGGCCCGCAGCCTTCGCCTGAGCGATGATTTCACGCACCGGGTTCACCGTGCCCAGCACGTTGGAGACCTGGGTCATCGCCAGCAATTTGGTGGACGAGTCGATCAAACCCGGCAACTGCGCCAGATCCAGAGTGCCGTCCTGCTGCAGCGGCCATACCCGCAGTTGAAGCCCGCGCTCCTGCGCCAGCATCTGCCAGGGAACAATATTGGCATGATGCTCCATCTCGGTGATGATAATGCTGTCGCCCGGCTGCAGGACATGGCGGCCAAAGCTGTTGGCCACCAGATTAATGCCCTCGGTGGTGCCCTTGACGAAAACAATCTCTTCCGCAGAAGCGGCGTTGATAAACGCCGCCACTTTTTCGCGCACCGCTTCCATGTCCTGCGTCGCTTCCGCGCTCAGCGTGTGGATGCCACGGTGTACCGCAGCGTAGCCATGGCGATAAAAATCCAGCTCGCGATCGATCACCGCCTGCGGCTTCTGCGCGCTGGCGGCACTGTCAAGGTAAGCCAGTGGCCGGCCATTGACTTCACGCGCCAGGAGGGGGAATTCGCCGCGCACCCGTTCAATCGGAAAACTCATGCTGCCTCCCCCGGCAGGCGTTGCGCTATGCGCGTCAGCACCCATTCGCGGATAACATCGTTGCCGATGCCCTCGGTCAGTTCTGCGGCAAAGGCAAAGATGATCATCTGCTGCGCTGCGTGTTTATCAATACCGCGCGATTGCAGATAGAACAGTTGTTCTTCATCAATACGCCCGACGGTGGCGCCGTGGCTGCATTTCACGTCATCGGCGTAGATTTCCAACTGCGGCTTGGTATCCACCTCCGCCACCTTACCCAACAGCAGGTTGTGGTTGGTCATCTGGCCGTCGGTCTTGATCGCATGTTTGGCGACTTTGATCATGCCGTTGAATACCGCCTTGGCGCGATCGCTGACCACCGTTTTATGCAGTTGACGGCTCTCGCAGTAACCTTTGTTGTGCTCCAGATAGGTACGGGTATCGCACACATCTTTGCCCACCGGCAACACCAGGCTGTTGATCACCAGGTTGGAGCCTTCGCCGTTCAACTGCGCGCTGGTGTTATGCCGCGTAAGGCCGGCCCCCAACAGGAAACTGTCGCTTTTCACCCGCGCGTCGCGGCCAATCACCAAGTCGTTATGCGCAAAGTGGTAGCTCGCCTGGCTTTCGAACGCCAGCTTGCAGTGACGCAGCTCCGCGTTGTCTCCGATACTGGCTGTCAGACGCGCGCCGGTGAAATGCGCGGCATCGTTCAGGCTGACATAATGCTCGATCACCTCAGCCCGGGCATTGCGACCGACGTCGAGGTGATGGCGATGATGCACAGTATTCACCTCGCCCTCAGCGCCGCGTCCACTGCTGATGTGCAACAGGTACAACGGCCGCGCAGCGATCTTGCCGGCCGCCACGCGGATCATGCTGGTCTCCTGCGCCAGACTTTCGGTCAGGTGCAGAAAAATTTCAGGCTGAATCGGCTCCGGCAATGCCTGCGGCGTGCCGTAGGGAGTGACCTCGAACTGGTATTCGCCCAGATCGCTGTCGCTCAGCGCGGCGTTGAAACGCCCGTCGACAAACACCAGCCGATAAGCATCGAGATTCAGCGCCAGCGCATCACGTTGGGCGGCAGCGATCGGCTCGGCCTGCGGCTCAAGGAACTGCTGCTCCAGCAAGCCCTCCAGCGGGGTATATTTCCAGTTTTCATGTTTGCGCGTCGGCCAGCCCAGACGCAAAGCCTGCTGCCAGTGCGCCAGGGCGTGAGCGGAGTGTTCGCCGCCACGGGCCTCGAACAGGCTGTAAAGCTGTTGCAACGCACGCGAGTTATTGTTGGTCGGTAAGCCAGCCATAGCCCTGCTCCTCCAACTGTTTCACCAGGGAGAAATCGCCGGACTTCACGATGCGCCCTTGGGACAGAACATGAACATAATCCGGTTTGATGTAGTCCAGAATACGCTGGTAGTGCGTGACGATAATGAAGGCGCGTTTGCCGTCCCGCAGCGAATTAACGCCGTTGGCGACGATCTTCAGCGCGTCAATATCCAGGCCGGAGTCAGTTTCATCCAGGATGCACAGATCCGGCTCCAGCGCCGCCATCTGCAGAATGTCATTACGCTTTTTCTCGCCGCCGGAGAAACCGACGTTGACCGAACGGGTCAACAGATCCTGGGGCATATTCAGCAGCTCAATCTTTTCTTCGATGAAATCAGCAAAATCGAAGCGGTCGAGCGGTTCTTGCTGGCGGTATTTGCGCACCGCATTCACCGACGTCTGCAGGAAGAAGTGGTTGCTGACGCCGGGGATCTCCACCGGATACTGGAACGCCAGGAATACGCCTTCGCCGGCGCGATCTTCCGGGGCCAGCTCAAGCAGGTCTTTACCCTTGAAGGTAACCTCGCCCTCGGTCACCTCATACTCTTCACGCCCCGCCAGGGTGGCGGAGAGCGTACTCTTGCCCGAGCCGTTCGGCCCCATGATGGCATGCACTTCACCCGGCTTGATCTCCAGGTTCAATCCCTTGAGGATCTCATTGCCTTCGGCGCTGACTTTCAAATTCTTGATACTTAACATGCGGTGTCCTTAAGTAGCGCTGCTGCGCTGTAAATCCGGCGTTTAGCCCACGCTGTGTTCCAGGCTGATGGCCAATAACTTTTGCGCCTCGACGGCGAATTCCAGCGGCAGTTCCGAGAACACGTCCTTACAGAATCCGTTGACGATCATAGAGATGGCATTGTCTTCGCTGATGCCGCGCTGCAAACAGTAGAACAGTTGATCATCGCCGATTTTCGACGTGGTCGCTTCGTGTTCCAGCTGTGCGCTGTTATTGCGGGCCTCCACGTACGGGAAGGTATGGGCTCCGCTGTCCGGCCCAATCAGCATCGAGTCGCATTGGGTAAAGTTACGCGCGTTTTCCGCCCCCGGCAGGATTTTCACCAGGCCGCGGTAAGTGTTCTCGCTGTGCCCGGCGGAGATGCCTTTGGCAATGATGGTCGATCGGGTGTTCTTGCCGATGTGGATCATCTTGGTGCCGGTATCCGCCTGCTGATGGCCGCTGGTCAGCGCCACCGAGAAAAACTCGCCGATTGAGTTATCGCCCTGCAGGATCACGCTCGGGTATTTCCAGGTGATCGCCGAACCGGTTTCCGACTGGGTCCAGGACATTTTCGAGCCTGCGCCTTCGCACAACGCGCGCTTGGTCACGAAGTTGAGAATGCCGCCCTTGCTGTCACCGCCGGAGAACCAGTTTTGCACCGTGGAATATTTCACTTCGGCGTCTTTGTGCAGGATCACTTCCACTACCGCCGCATGCAGCTGATAGCTGTCACGCACCGGGGCTGAGCAACCTTCGATGTAACTGACGTAGCTGCCTTCATCGGCGATCAGAATCGTGCGTTCGAACTGGCCGGTTTTGGCGGCGTTAATGCGGAAATAGGTCGAGAGTTCCATCGGGCAGCGCACGCCTTTCGGCACGTAGACAAAAGTGCCGTCGGAGGCCACTGCGGCGTTCAGCGCGGCAAAGAAGTTATCGTTGGACGGCACTACGCGGCCCAGGTACTTGCGCACCAGATCCGGGTATTCCTGAATCGCCTCGCCGAACGAGCAGAAAATCACCCCGCTTTCCGCCAGTTTTTCGCGGTAGGTGGTGGAGACCGATACCGAATCGAATATCGCGTCTACCGCCACTTCGCTGCCTTCACGCACCGGTACACCAAGCTGGTTAAACGCCAGCTCAACCTCGCTGGTCAGGTAGCTGTTTTCGGTTGCCGCGCCAGGTTGCTGTTCGGCGCCGGGCTGGGAACCGCAGGCGTCGTCGCAGCTGCCGCAGGATGGCGCCGAGTAATAGCTGTAATCCTGGTAGTTCAACCGGTCATAGTTCGCTTTCAACCAGTGCGGTTCTTCCATTTGCAGCCAGGCACGGTAGGCCTCCAGGCGGAATTCCAGCATCCACTCAGGTTCGTTACGCTTGGCCGAAATGGCGCGCACCACATCTTCGTTGATGCCCGTCGCCAATTCATCGGTATCGAGCTGGGTGAAAAAGCCTTCTTTGTAGCGCCCTTCGCTGACCCAAGCCTGCACTTCATTAGGCATTTCTACATTGCTTCGTGTCATGTTGATTGCATCGCTCAAACGCCAAAGCTCTCGCCGCACCCGCAGGCATGCTGAGCTTTAGGGTTATTGAATTTGAATATTTGATTCAGCCCTTCACGGACAAAATCTACCGTGGTGCCATCGATGAACGGCATGGCTTTCAGCGGCACATACAGTTTGGCGCCATCGCGCTCAAACAGCAGGTCGTCTTCCGCCGGGGCACGGGTGAGATCCAGCACATAGGCAAACCCGGCGCAGCCTGATTGCTTCACTCCGAGTTGCAGCCCCTTCACTTGCGGATCCTGCTGCATCAATTTAGTAATTTGTTGTACGGCGTTGTCGCTGAGCAAAATGCCTTGCCAGACATTTTCGTCCAGAGAAAAGGTGCCGACATTTTCCGTTTGCATAGGGCCTACCTCACACTCGTGTTTTACCACAGCCAATCTGGGTTGCTTATATGTTAGTGATAACAATTATCACTTCAACCGTTTGTTTTGCGGGGGTATCCGCCAAAAGCCCGTTTTTTTGCTGCCGCACACGGCAAGCAGAGGGGACAGTCAGGGTGCCTGGCGCAGTCCGGCGGCGACGCGTTCATTTTATCCTTATGAATTTACTGTATATCCTGAATCACCGCACCGCCCAGCCGCTGGCTCATCCCCTTTACACCGCCGGCTTTTATTGTCGATGTAAACATTCATAGAAAATACCTATTTCAACATTTTGTCTGTCTCAAAAATGCGTTTATCGGCAATTAGCGGCGTTTTCCGTCGTTTGCACCGCCCGGCCACACTGGCCGAAACCGCCGTCATTGATTAAAGTTTAGCCGCTACTGACTGATATTGGGTCGGCGCAGAGCAAATGCAGCCCCGGTGTCCGATAAAAATTTCAACAGAATGATTGATCGCGAACGCATCCGTAAATATGATAATGATTATCATTCAAATACAGGTGAGCGCGGGTAAATGAATATCTCGATGAATGCGTGGCTGCTGGGCAAAATTGATGACTATAAATTCAGCGTGCGCGATGCCACGGTAGATTTCTACATGGCGGAGGCGTCGCTTAGGCGGCCAGAGTGCAATATCAACCATCTGAAACGCTACAATAACGTCAGCCTGAACATGGCCAATCTGTGCCTGGAAAACGGCGATGATGAAAGCTATCTGCACGCGCTCAGCAAACTGCATAACCGGCTGATCGTCGAAATCAACAACCCGCAGCGCTGCCAGCTGTTTCGGGTTCAGAGCTATCATTTTGCCCGGCATACCCTGACCTTAATCTGCCAGAAATATGCGATGGAAGGCACCTGGGAGAAGGCTAACGCCTTCCAGAAGGATTTCGTCAAGCGGGTGCCATTCCAACTGTAAATGTCTGCGGAACGGCAACGGAGTACCCGCAGGCAAAGGTGCCTGCGGGTGGGAGGATCAGTCGATGATTGCGGTGGTCAGGCGTGAGGTGCAGCACAACCGGTCGCGCGAATCGAATATTTCGATCTGCCACACCTGATGCCGTCGGCCAACGTGCAGCGCGCGGCATACGCCACGCACCTGCCCTTCAAATACCGCCCGCAAATGGTTGGCGTTGATTTCCAGCCCTACCACTTTCTGCTCCCCTTCGCTGCACAGATAACCGGCCATCGAGCCCATCGACTCCGCCAGCACCACCGACGCCCCGCCGTGCAACAGCCCGAAAGGTTGCCGGGTACGGTGGTCCACCGGCATCGTAGCTTCAAGAAGATCGTCTTCCAGCCGAGTGAAATGAATCCCCACATGGCTCACCATGCATCCCTCACCGGAGCGGTTTAACTGCTCCAACGTCGTTTCTCGTTTCCACAATTTCACGCAATCATCTCCAGAAGTGCCTGTAACGGGTGGCGCACGCCGTTACCCTCAATGCGTTTGACCTGGCTGCGACAGGAATAGCCGGTCGCCAGACAGCGTTGCCGCGGCAAACGTTGCAACGCCTGATGCCATGATAGCTCATAAATCCCGAGCGAATTCTCCAGGTTCTTCACTTCGTGTCCGTAGGTGCCCGCCATGCCGCAACAACCCACGCTGACATTTTCCAGCTTGGCCCCGAAACGGGAGAAGATCGACGCCCAATGCTGGCCGCTGGCCGGCAGCGCCGTGGTTTCGGTACAGTGGCCAAACAAGTACCAGGCCTCGCCGGTCGCCGGTTGTTCGGCACGTTCCGCCAGCAGCTGTTGCAGCCATTCATGCACCAGTTGCACCTGGAAGTCACCGCGAGTTTCGCCGAGGATCTCGTTATATTCGTCGCGATAGCACAGCACCAGCGCCGGATCGACCCCTACCAGCGGCATCCCGAGTTTCGCCACCCGGTTGAGGAAATCGGCGGTTTTGCGCGCGGTGCGGGCAAAGCGCGTCAAGAAGCCTTTGATATGCTGCGCCTTGCCGTTCGGCGAGAAGGGCAGCAACACCGGCTGGTAACCGAGCTTTTCCACCAGCCGCACAAAGTCCGCCACCACCTTGGCGTCGTAATAGCTGGTGAAAGGATCCTGCACGATCAGCACGTGTTGCTCGCGTTGTTCGGCGCTCAACGCTTCCAGTTGCTCCAGCGTCATGGTCAAGGCGCCGTGGCCGGAAAGCTGCTGACGCAGTGTCGGGCTGGAGAGCATCGGCAAATCGACCATGCCGATAGTGCTGCGGCTCAGCTCACGCACCCAAGGCTGGCGGAAGAAGAAATTGAATACCTTCGGCGCTTTCGCCATCAGCGGCGTATAGCTTTCAACCCCGGCGACCATATAGTCACGCGCCGGCCGCAGATAGCGGGTGTGATACAGCTGCAGGAAACGCGAGCGGAAACCCGGCACGTCAATTTTAATCGGGCATTGGGTGGAACAGGCTTTACAGGCCAGGCAGCCGGACATCGCCTCTTTCACCTCGTGCGAAAAATCATATTCGCCTTTGCCGGCGTACCAGCTGTTGCGGGTTTTCTCGATCAAGGTACGGAAGCTAAGACGCTGCTGCGGCAGTTGCTGTTCCAACACCAGCGGGTCTCCCCCCTGTTCGGACAGCAGGCGCAACCATTCGCGCACCAGCGCCGCACGGCCTTTTGGCGAGTGGATGCGGCTGCCGGTGATCTTCATCGACGGGCACATCGGGCTGCGCACATCAAAGTTAAAACACAAGCCGTTGCCGTTACACTCCATGGCGCCACGGAACGAGGTACGCACCTCTACCGGGATACGGCGGTCGAGTGTGCCGCGCTTGGCCGCGTCCACTTTCATCATCGGGGCATCAACGCCCAACGGCGGGCAAATTTTACCGGGGTTAAGGCGGTTATTCGGATCGAACGCGGCCTTGATGCGGCGCAACTCTTCGTACAGTTGCTCACCGAAGAATTCCGGGCTGTATTCGGCGCGGAAACCTTTGCCGTGTTCGCCCCACAGCAATCCACCATATTTGGCGGTCAGCGCCACCACCTGGTCGGAAAGCTGCTTCATCAGCACTTCTTGCTGCGGATCGCACATGTCGAGCGCAGGCCGCACGTGCAATACGCCGGCATCCACATGGCCGAACATGCCGTAACTGAGGTTATGGCTGTCCAGCAACTGGCGGAACTCGACAATGTAATCGGCCAAATGCTGCGGCGGTACGCAGGTGTCCTCGGCGAAAGGAATAGGTTTGGCGCGTCCTTTGGCGTTGCCCAACAGCCCGACCGCCTTCTTGCGCATGTTATAGATCCGCTCGATGCCGGCCAGGTCCCCGCAGATCTGATAGCCAATCACGCCGCCCTGCCGCTCGCTGATTAACTCGTCCAACCGCAGACACAGCGTTTCCATCTGCTGGTCGATCAGCGCCTTGTCATCCCCGGCAAATTCGACGATGTTCAGACCCAGCATCTCTTTATCCGGCACGTTGGTGATCAATTCACTCACCGAATGCCAGACAATATCTTCCCGCGCCAGGTTCAATACCTTGGAATCAATGGTCTCCACCGACAGCGCCTTGGCCTCCACCATGAACGGGGCGTTGCGCAGGGCGGAATCAAAGGAGTCATATTTCACGTTAACCAGGCGACGTACTTTCGGCAGCGGCGTGATATCCAGACGCGCCTCGGTGATAAACGCCAGCGTGCCCTCTGCGCCGGTCAAAATGCGCGTTAGATCGAAGGTTTGCAGATCGTCGCTGAACACATGCCGCAGGTCGTAGCCGGTCAGGAAACGGTTTAATTTGGGGAATTTCTCCAGGATCAGCGCGCGCTGGTCGCGGCAGCTATTCAGCACTCGATGGTAGATCCGGCCTTCAGCGGTATCTTCCATAGCAATCGTTTCCGCCAGCGGCGTCGGCATAGCGCGGGTATCGATCATATCGCCCCCCAGCAGCACCGCCCGCAGGCCCAAAACGTGATCGGAGGTTTTGCCATACACCAGCGAGCCTTGGCCGGAAGCATCGGTGTTGATCATGCCACCCAGCGTCGCGCGGTTACTGGTAGAAAGTTCCGGCGAGAAGAAATAGCCGAACGGCCGCAGATACTGGTTAAGCTGGTCTTTGATGACCCCGGCTTCAACCTTCACCCACCCCTGTTCGACATTGATTTCAAGAATGCGGTTCATATGGCGCGACATATCCACCACGATGCCGGTGTTGAGGGCCTGCCCGTTGGTGCCGGTGCCGCCGCCGCGCGGGCTGAAGGTCAACGCGCTAAAGCGCTCTTCTCCCGCCAGGCGCGCAATCAACGCCACATCCGCAGTGGAACGGGGAAACACCACCGCGTCAGGCAACAGCTGATAGATACTGTTGTCGGTCGCCATCGTCAGCCGATCAGCGTAGCTGGTCGCAATATCGCCGTTGAATCCGTTTTGCTTTAAAGCTTCCAAAAAGTCGAGCACCCGTTGAATGAGGCCGGGTGCCTGAGAAATCTGTGGGATCATTCGCTTTTTTGACCCTGTCTGTCTATTTTTTATGCGCTGATATACGCTGAATCAGGTCTTTACCCGTCGCCTTTCAGGCTGCGGCGTTGTAGGCTGCAACCTGAAATTCATAGGGTATATTCAGACCCACCCTACTTTTTATTGATGCTGAAAACTAACATACTCGTTTAGTGAAGGCATTCACATTATCACAATTCCCCCGCTACAGAATGGCGTGCGATAAAAGGTGCGCCGCATTGTGAAAAGTGGCGAAAATGCACCATGCTTAGCGGGTACAAAGGATTTAACTTACCAGAATGAGAACCTAATTCATGACACTCCCGCACTCCCGATACGATTTGCCGCGGATTATTTTTGGCGTGCTGTTTATCGTCATCATGATCGTCGCCTGTTTTTGGGTCATTCAACCCTTTATTCTCGGCTTCGCCTGGGCGGGCATGGTGGTCATCGCCACCTGGCCGCTGCTGATAAAACTGCAAAAACTGCTGTGGGGCCGACGCTCGCTGGCGGTACTGGTCATGACACTGCTGCTGATCCTGCTGTTTATCCTGCCGATTTCGCTGCTGGTCAGCAGCGTGGTGGACAACAGCGCGCCAGTCGTTGCCTGGGCCAGCACCCCCGGCAAGCTGCATATTCCCGATCTGGCCTGGTTGCAATCGATCCCGATGATCGGCAACAAAGTTTATAACAGCTACCACACTCTGGTGAATGCCGGCGGCGCGGCGCTGCTGGCGAAGATCCAACCTTACTTCGGTCAGACCGCCACCTGGTTTGTCGCGCAAGCGGCGCATATCGGCCGTTTCCTGCTGCACTGTACGCTGATGTTGCTGTTCAGCGTGCTGCTGTATGCGCGGGGTGAACAAGTGGCCCTGGGTATTCGCCACTTTGCGGCACGTCTTGCGGCCGAGCGTGGCGACGCGGCGGTGGTGCTGGGTGGCCAGGCGATCCGCGCGGTAGCGCTGGGCGTTGTAGTGACGGCGCTGGTGCAATCGGTACTGGGCGGGATTGGCCTGGCGGTGTCCGGCATTCCTGCCGCCACCTTGCTGACGGTGCTGATATTCATCTGCTGCGTGGCGCAATTGGGGCCGTTACTGGTGCTGGTGCCGGCGATTATCTGGTTGTACTGGAGCGGCGACACCACCTGGGGCACCGTCCTGTTGGTGTGGAGCTGCGTGGTCGCCACGCTGGATAACGTGTTGCGGCCGGTGCTGATCCGCATGGGCGCCGATCTGCCGATGCTCCTGATCCTGTCCGGCGTTATCGGCGGCCTGCTGGCCTTCGGCATGATCGGCCTGTTTATCGGCCCGGTGGTGTTGGCGGTATCTTATCGTCTGCTCACCGCCTGGATGGACGAAGCGCCAGAACCCACGGCCGATCTGGACGAAGTCGCCAAAGAGTTGGAAGAGCGGTAATTCCCCTATTCTGCCCGGGCTACCGGGCAGAATACCCGAAGCAGACTCCCGGTTCATTTCCGGCCTTCGAATTCACTCTCTGCCATAATATAACCGCCCGCTAGAGCACATTAATTAAAGATGCCGAGTGAATGCATCTTTATACGATAAAGATAAAATAAGCGTTCAGAAAAATAAATCATGAGGCAAGTATTTATTAGGATGATTCTTAATGACTGGCAGGCTTTAAATATCTAGTATTATTACCATCTATTGCTTCAAATCACTGATTTTAAAGCAAGCTTTCCAAACAATGTAATGCCATACATGTAAATTGCTGTGTGTAGTCTTTGCCCGTCTCTTGATGGGCTTTTTTTTATTCTTTTTTTGACCACGGCGATTTCCTCACCGGCACTATTTACATTCAGCAATAAAAAAACCGTAACCTGAGTTACGGTTTTGCTTCAGCAATTAATCTGGCGATGAAGAGTTATTTTTTCTTCGACAGATTGATCCAGGTTTGCACCACGGTATCCGGATTGAGGGACAGGCTGTCAATGCCCTGCTCCATCAGCCATTCGGCGAAATCCTCGTGATCGGATGGCCCCTGGCCACAAATACCCACGTATTTGCCATGACGCTTAGCGGCCTGAATCGCCATCGACAGCAGCGCCTTAACCGCTTCGTTGCGTTCATCAAACAGTTCCGACACCACGCCAGAATCGCGGTCCAGCCCCAGCGTCAACTGAGTCATGTCGTTAGAGCCGATCGAGAAGCCGTCAAAGTGCTCCAGGAACTGATCCGCCAACAGCGCATTGGACGGAATTTCACACATCATGATCACTTTCAGGCCGTTCTCGCCGCGCTTAAGGCCCTGACGTGCCAACTCCGCAACCACCGCCTCCGCTTGCGCTACGGTGCGAACAAAGGGCACCATGATCTCGACGTTGGTGAGGCCCATGTCGTTGCGCACACGTTTTACCGCATCGCACTCCATCGCAAAGCAATCGCGGAAGCTGTCCGACACGTAGCGGCCTGCCCCACGGAAGCCCAGCATAGGGTTTTCCTCGTGCGGTTCATACTTCTCGCCGCCCACCAGATTGGCGTATTCATTGGATTTGAAATCGGACAGACGAACGATCACACGCTTCGGCCAGAATGCCGCACCCAGCGTGGCGATCCCTTCCGTCAGGCGGCCCACATAGAACTCGACCGGGTGGTCATAGCCCAGCATCAACGCCTTGATTTCGTTCTGCAGCGCCGGGGTTTGTTGATCGAACTCCAGCAAGGCCTTTGGATGGACGCCAATCATGCGGTTGATGATAAATTCCAGGCGGGCCAGGCCCACGCCTTCATTCGGTAAACGCGCAAAATCGAAAGCCCGATCCGGGTTACCGACGTTCATCATGATTTTCAACGGCAGGTCCGGTAACTCGGTCACTTCAGAGCTCTGTACGGTAAAGTCGATCATATCGCTGTACACGAAACCGGTATCGCCTTCCGCACAGGAAACGGTGACGTTCTGGCCGTCTTTCAGCAAATCGGTGGCGTTGCCGCAGCCGACTACCGCCGGGATACCCAGCTCGCGAGCGATAATCGCCGCGTGGCAAGTACGCCCCCCACGGTTGGTGACTATCGCCGCCGCTTTCTTCATGATCGGTTCCCAGTCCGGGTCGGTCATGTCGGTAACCAGCACGTCACCCGGCAGAATACGATCCATTTCGCTGATGCTGTGGATCACCTTCACCGGGCCGGCACCAATGCGATGGCCGATAGCTCGCCCTTCCACCAGCACCGTACTTGTGCCGTTAAGCTGATAACGTTCCATCGTCTGCTCGTTGGAACGCACGGTTTCCGGACGCGCCTGCACAATCAGCAATTTTCCGGTATGGCCGTCTTTGGCCCACTCGATGTCCATCGGGCGGCCGTAATGTTTTTCGATCAAAATCGCCTGATGCGCCAGCGCTTCCACTTCCTGGTCGGTCAGAGAGAAACGATTGCGTTGCTGCTCTGGCACATCTTCAATTTGCACCTGCTTGCCGTGATCCAGCGAAGGCGCGTACACCATGCGGATTTTCTTCGAGCCGAGGTTGCGGCGGACGATAGCCGGATTGCCGCGTAGCAGCGTCGGTTTGTGCACATAGAACTCATCCGGGTTCACTGCGCCCTGCACCACCATTTCGCCCAGGCCGAAGGCGGACGTAATAAACACCACCTGATCAAAGCCCGACTCGGTATCAATGGTGAACATCACGCCGGAAGACGCCAGGTCGGAACGTACCATGCGCTGTACGCCGGCCGACAAGGCTACGCCGCGGTGGTCATAGCCCTGATGTACGCGATACGAGATGGCGCGGTCGTTAAACAGCGAGGCGAAAACGTGTTTGATCGCCACCATGACAGCGTCGATACCCTGGACGTTGAGGAAGGTTTCCTGCTGGCCGGCAAAAGAGGCATCCGGCATGTCTTCCGCGGTCGCGGAAGAACGCACGGCAAACGAGGCTTCCGGTTCGCCATCCGCCAACTGTTGGTAAGCCAGGTTAATTTCACGCTCGAATTCCGCATGGAATGGCGTGTCGATGACCCATTGGCGGATTTGCGCACCGGCCTTGGCCAGTTGAGCAACATCGTCAACGTCAGTTTGATCCAGTAATTGATAGATGCGCTGGTTAACACCGCTTTGCTCGAGGAAATCGTTAAACGCCTGTGCGGTGGTGGCAAAACCGTTTGGTACGGCCACGCCCAAATCGGAAAGATTGGTGATCATTTCACCGAGGGAGGCATTTTTGCCGCCGACACGGTCAACGTCGTGCATGCCGAGCTGGTTGTACCAAAGCACATTACGCAAGTCTGGGCCATTGTTGGACATCGAGACAATCCTTATTGCTATCAGTAGGGTATAGACGGATTTAATTTGTTTGCTTTCTTGGGCGCCGACAAAACGGAGCCAACTCAGACTAGCACAATGATCCATAGGAAATGGAAAGGTGAATCGATCAACCCGATGAAGAAAGTGGATTTTCGGAAAATTACCTGAACGGCGAAATTTGACTGGAATCGTTCCCCGTGGCACTAAAAGCTTAAATATCAAAAAATTAAGTATTTTTTAAACTTCAGTTTTAAAGACCGTGTAAATTTAATGGTCTTTGATGAACATAACGCCAATGCGCTGAACATTCCACCACTGAAAATAAACCCTGCTTTTTCATAAAAATTAAAATGATGTTTCATCTAAAAAACCTGTGGTTCATGATTCTCCCTACCTCGAAAATTAATGACCAACTCTGCCCGCATTATCACATTTTTTTTGCCCGCCCCTTTACCGCCGGTAAACCTGAAGCCCATGATACTGCTAAGCAGGCGATACAACTGCATCACCGTTTTCAGGTAAGGAGCCTCGGGTGGAAAGAAGCGTTTTTTATATTTCGGATGGCACGGCGATCACCGCCGAAGTATTGGGCCACGCGGTTTTGTCTCAGTTCCCGGTCAAGGCCACCACCTTTACGTTGCCCTTCGTTGAAACCGAAGCGCGGGCCCGTGGAGTCTGCCAACAGATTAACGATATTTATCGCGATACCGGCGTGCGCCCGTTGGTGTTTTATTCCATCATTTCGCCGGAAGTGCGTAATGTCATCACCCAGAGCGAAGGCTTTTGCCAGGATATCGTTCAGGCGCTGGTCGGCCCTCTGCAGGGCGAACTGGACGTTGAACCCACGCCGGTGCCGAACCGCACCCACGGGCTGACGGCCAGCAACCTCGGTAAATATGATGCCCGTATCGCCGCCATTGACTACACGTTAGCCCATGATGACGGCATATCGCTACGTAATCTCGATCAGGCTCAGGTCATACTGTTGGGCGTATCCCGCTGCGGCAAAACCCCCACCAGCCTGTATCTGGCCATGCAATTCGGGATCCGCGCCGCCAACTATCCGTTTACCGCCGACGATATGGACAATTTGCATCTCCCCGCCGCGCTGAAACCGTTTCAGCATAAACTGTTCGGGCTGACCATCGATCCGGAGCGGCTGGCCGCCATCCGTGAAGAACGCCGAGAAAACAGCCGTTATGCCTCCATTCGCCAGTGCCGGATGGAGCTTGCCGAAGTAGAAGCACTGTTCCGCAAGAACCAGATTCGCTATCTGAATACCACCAACTATTCGGTGGAGGAAATCTCCACTAAAATCCTGGATATTCTTGGCATGAGTCGCCGCATGTTCTAGGCAGCATGGCGCTCGCCGCTAACAACCAGCCTAGCCGTGCGCTCTCCCGGCAGGGGCATTTTCCCTGCCGTCTGCCGCTGATTTCCCCGCAGACCCTGATTTTTGTGCTTTTTTTAGTGGCTTCGATCAACAGAACACAATTTCTACGGTTGAATTCACCGATTTTTACGTTATTGTGATCGGCATCACTTCCCGGCACTCCTGCCGCAGCGAAGAAAAGTCTTTAGAGAAAATCATGCACAAAACAGATGAACTGCGGACCGCGCGCATCGACAGCCTCGTCACGCCGCAAGCATTGGCGGAAAAGCTGCCGATTTCGGCGGACATTGCCGATAGCGTGACAGCGTCACGACAACGAATTGAAAAGATTCTTACCGGCGAAGATCGTCGCCTGTTGGTGGTTATCGGCCCCTGCTCCATCCACGATTTAGACGCCGCCATCGATTATGCCGGCCGTCTGAATGCGCTGCGCATTCGCTATCAGGATCGCCTGGAAATCGTGATGCGCACTTATTTTGAAAAGCCGCGCACCGTGGTGGGCTGGAAAGGCCTGATCTCGGATCCGGCGCTGGATGGCACCTTTCAGGTAAATCGCGGCATCGAAATGGCACGCCGACTGTTACTGGAAGTCAATCAGCTCGGCCTGCCGACCGCCACCGAATTCCTGGACATGGTGGTCGGCCAGTACATTGCCGATTTGATCAGTTGGGGCGCCATCGGCGCACGCACCACCGAAAGCCAGATCCACCGCGAAATGGCTTCTGCGCTCTCCTGCCCGGTGGGCTTCAAGAACGGTACCGACGGCAATACCCGCATCGCCATTGACGCCATCCGCGCGGCGCGCGCTGGCCACATGTTCCTGTCGCCGGACAAAAACGGCCAGATGACGATTTATCAGACCAGCGGCAATCCCTACGGCCATATCATCATGCGCGGCGGCAAGACGCCGAACTACCACGCCACCGATATCGTTGCCGCCTGCGACAGCCTGCGCGAATTTGAGCTGCCGGAGCATCTGGTTATCGACTTCAGCCACGGCAACTGCCAGAAACTGCATCGCCGCCAGTTGGAAGTGGCCGAGAATGTCTGCCAGCAGATCCGCGCCGGTTCCGCCGCCGTCACCGGCGTGATGGCAGAAAGTTTCCTGGTGGAAGGCACGCAGAAAATCGTTGCCGGCCAACCGCTGACTTACGGCCAGTCAATCACCGATCCCTGCCTGAGCTGGTCCGACAGCGAACAGCTGCTGGCCATGTTGGCCGATGCGGTGGATACCCGCTTCTGAACCTGTTCTCCGGGGTGGCAACACCCCGGTTTTTCAACGTTCCCTTCTCTCATCTATACTTAGCCAATCAAGCCCGCAGACGCTATAAATCGCGCCCCTGCCAACAGGATGTGGAGTTTCCTGCATGAGCCATTCACTGTTATCCATCCCTTGCGTCACTCTGCAAGGGGAGCACAAAACTCTGGGCGACTTTCCCGCTCGTGCTTATCTGGTGGTTAATACTGCCAGCAAATGCGGCTTTACTCCGCAATACCGTGGCCTGGAAAACCTGTGGCAGTACTATCGGGATCGCGGCCTGATGGTGTTGGGGTTCCCTTGCAATCAATTTGGCGCGCAAGAGCCGGGGGATCCGCTGGAGATCGCCAATTTCTGTACGCTCAACTACGGCGTCAGCTTCCCGCTGTTCAGCAAGGTGGAGGTTAACGGCCCCGGCGCGCATCCGCTGTTCAACGAATTGAAACGCCTGGGGCCAGGGGTGCTGGGCAGCAAACGCATCAAGTGGAACTTCACCAAGTTCCTGCTGACCGCCGACGGCCAGCGGGTGAAACGTTTTGCGCCCATTACCAAACCTGAGCGTCTGTTTGACCGCATCGAAACCCTGCTGAAATAACCCCTTACTTTGCGGGACGGGCATGCCCGAACCGCTCCGCCGGCCCTTCTTTCAAAAAGGTTCCATCGGTAAGAAAATTTTCCTTGATGTAACCTTTCGTTCACATGATAATGATTATCAATATGATATTAATTACCATTTAACGGTCTGTTTTATAAACAAATGACGATGGATAATCACAATAACACCCCGCATGGCAAAACTGCCCCCGGTGCTGAACGCAGCCTGATCTCGCCTCCTTGCTACGACAGCGCGCAGTTGCTTGATGCCGACGGCGTAGCGATCATCCTCCATCAGGGCCAGCGTTACCAACTGCGGCAGACCAAGGCCGGGAAATTAATCCTGACCAAATAATCCCTTATTCTTCAACGCCAGCCACCCCGATCGCTTCGATCCAGGCAGCCAGCAAATCTATTGATATGTTTAAAACATATGGAGAGTTGCGACATGCCTCTACCCTCTTACACCCGGCAGCGTTTATCCGCATTGAGTCTGGCGATTGCCTGCGCTCTGCCGACGGTGACTTTTGCACAAGCTACCAGCACAGTTTCTTCTTCTGCCGCCACCCCGGCAAAAACCGAGAAAACCGCCGAAGACGCCATGACCGTTGTCGCTACCGGCAACGCACGCAGCAGCTTTGAAGCGCCGATGATGGTCACCGTGATCGAAGGCAATACCCCAGAGAGCCAGACGGCCACCAGCGCCGCCGACATGCTGCGCCGCGTGCCGGGCATTACCGTTAATGGCACCGGCCGCAGTAACGGTCAGGACGTCTCCATGCGCGGCTACGGTAAAAACGGCGTACTGACGCTGGTAGACGGTATCCGTCAGGGCACCGATACCGGCCACATTGGCGGTACCTTCCTGGATCCGGCACTGGTAAAACGCATTGAAGTGGTACGCGGCCCTTCGGCCCTGCTGTATGGCAGCGGCGCACTGGGCGGCGTGGTCGCCTATGAAACGGTCGATGCCGCCGATCTGCTGCTGCCAGGCCATGACACCGGCTTCCGGGTCTATGGTACCGCCGGCAGCGGCGATCACAGCCTGGGTATGGGCGCCAGCGCCTATGGCAAGACCGACAATCTCGACGGCCTGCTGTCGTTCGGCACCCGCGACGTCGGCAATTTGCGCCAGGGCAACGGTTTTGACGCGCCAAACGATGAAACCATCAACAACCTGTTGGCCAAAGGTACCTGGAAGATTGATGATGCCCAATCGTTGAGCGGCGATTTGCGCTATTACAATAACAGCGCCCGCGAACCGAAAAATCCGCAGGATCCGGATTATTCCAGCAGCAATCCGATGACCAACCGCTCTACCATCCAGCGTGATGCGGCATTGAGCTATAAAGTAAAACCTCTGGATCAGGCGTGGCTGGACGCCGACGTCAAGGTGTACACCTCTGAGGTCAAAATCAACGCTCACAATGCGGCGTCAACGGACGAACTCCGCAAACAAACCACCAACGGGGCAAAGCTGGAGAACCGTACCCGCCTGTTTGCCGACAGCTTTGCTTCGCACCTGCTGACCTACGGCTCGGAAAGCTACCAGCAAAAACAACATCCTGGCGGCGCTACCACCAGCTTCCCACAGGCGAAAATCAACTTCGCTTCCGGCTGGATGCAGGACGAAATCACGCTGCGTGATATTCCTGTCACCCTGCTGGCCGGCACCCGCTACGATAACTATAAGGGCAGCAGCCAAGGCCACGACGACGTCGATGCCGACAAGTGGTCATCCCGCGGCGCACTGACTTATTCGCCAACCGACTGGCTGATGCTGTTCGGCTCCTATTCTCAGGCCTTCCGCGCCCCCACCATGGGCGAAATGTACAATGATTCGCGCCACTTCCCCGGCAACTATTGGGTGCCGAACCCTAATCTGAGACCGGAAACCACCAGTACCGCCGAGTACGGTTTCGGCCTGCGTTTTGACGATCTGTTGATGGCCGGAGATAACCTGCAGTTTAAAGCCAGCTACTTCGATACCGACGCCAAGGACTACATTAGCCTGTACGTCACCCGTACCCAGACGTCTTCGCAAAATATCTCACGCGCTAAAATTTGGGGTTGGGATACGTCCCTGAGCTACCAAACGCAGTGGTTTAATTGGGATCTGGCTTACAACCGCACTCGCGGCAAGGATAAGTCACGCAACGGGGAACTGAACGGCAACAGCGGAGAGTGGCTGAGCGACATCAACCCTGACACCGTGACCAGCACGCTGGATATCCCGTTGGGTGAAACCGGCCTGTCGACCGGTTGGGTCGCTATCTTCGCCGAGCGCGCCACTCGTGTGGAAACCGGTACCGCCGAGCAAGGCGGCTACGGCGTCAACGATTTCTACCTGAGCTATAAAGGCCGCGAACGCCTGCAGGGCGTCACCACCACGGTAGTGCTGGGCAACGCCTTCGATAAAGAATATTACTCGCCGCAGGGCATTCCGCAAGATGGCCGCAACGCCAAACTGCTGGTCAGCTATCAGTGGTAACCTTTTGAATACGGCGGGCAAGTCGATTGCCCGCCGCGTGAACCACACACAGGAGCACAACCGATGAGCAACAACTTATACGCCAGTTACCAGCAGGCAAAAATTGATAATCCCGGCAAATACGCACGCGATCTGGCGGAACTGCTGGGTGTCAGCGAAGCGGAACTGACCCATGCCCGCGTGGGTGAAGACACCCGCCGCCTGCAAGCCGACGCACGTACCCTGCTGACCGAGCTGGCACAGGTTGGCGTCACCAAGTCCATCACTCGCAACAGCTATGCGGTGCATGAGCAAATGGGCCGCTACCTTAACCAACACCTGAACGGCCACGCGGGGTTAATTCTTAACCCTCGCGAGCTGGATTTACGCCTGTTCCTCAACCAGTGGGCCAGCGTATTTGCCATGAGCGAAACCAACAAACGCGGCGTACGCCACAGCATTCAGTTCTTCGATCATCAGGGCGATGCCTTGCATAAAGTGTATACCACCGAGGAAACCGATCTGGTGGCCTGGATGGCGCTGGTCGAGCGCCACCTGAGCACAGAAAACCCGGTGCTGGCATTGAAGGCGGCAGCCCCTACGGTCAGCAACGCCGCACCGGAAGCCGAAAAAATCGACCGGGAATGGCGTGAGATGACCGACGTTCACCAGTTCTTCCAACTGCTGGGCCGCCATAAGCTGACACGTCAGCAGGCCTTCCGCGCCGTCGGCAACGATCTGGCGTACCGGGTGGATAACAACGCCTTGGCGCAGTTGCTCAATGCCGCGCACGGCTTGCAGAACGAGATTATGATTTTTGTCGGCAACCGAGGTTGCGTGCAGATCTTCACCGGCCAGATCGAGCGGCTGATGCCGCAGGAAGGTTGGATTAACGTGTTTAACCGCCGCTTCACGCTGCACCTGATCGAAGGCGCTATTGCAGAAAGCTGGATCACTCGCAAACCCACCAAAGACGGCTTCGTCACCAGCCTGGAACTGTTCGCCGCCGACGGCACGCAAATCGCCCAACTTTACGGCCAACGTACCGAAGGCCAGCCGGAACAAACCCAGTGGCGCGAGCAGGTTGCCGCCCTTGAACCCAAGGACATTGCCGCATGAAATCTTCATTGTCCCGTCGTCTGACGTTGTGCCTTGCGCTGGCCTTGCCGTTCACCGCTGCGGCGGCGGAACGTATTGTCTCGATAGGCGGTGACGTCACCGAAATTGCCTTCGCCCTTGGCGCGGGCGATGAGCTCGTGGCACGAGACAGCACCAGTCTGCAGCCGGCGGCCGTGAAACCCTTGCCGGATGTCGGCTATATGCGTCAACTCAATGCCGAAGGCATTCTGGCGTTGAAACCCACGCTGGTGCTGGCCACCGAACTGGCTGAACCTGCGCTGGTGCTCAAGCAGTTGGAGGAAAGCGGCGTGAAGGTGGTGCGAATTCCCGGCGACACCACTTTGCAGGCGGTGCCGGAAAAAATCGCGGTCATCGCCCAGGCGCTGCAACGCGCCGACCAGGGCAAACAACTGAGCGCCCGTTACCAACAACAGCTCGCGCAGGTGAACACGTCTTCGTTGCCGATCAGGGTATTGTTCGTCATGAGCCACGGCGGCATTACGCCGATGGCCGCCGGGCAACATACCGCCGCCGATGCGGTCATCACCGCCGCAGGGTTGAAGAATGCGATGCAAGGATTCAACCGCTACCGCCCGCTGTCGCAGGAAGGCGTGATCGCCAGCGCGCCCGATCTGCTGCTGGTCACCACCGATGGCGTCAAGACCCTCGGCGGTCTGGAGCAGCTGTGGAAACTGCCAGGCATTGCCCTCACGCCTGCCGGCAAAAACCACCGCGTGTTGGTGGTCGACGACATGGCGCTGCTGGGCTTTGGGCTGGAAACGCCGGCGGCGCTGGCCAAACTGCGTAATGCGGCGGAGCAAAAGTAATGCCCGGTCGCATTTCTCCGCGCGTGACCATTGCCGGCCTGTTGGTGCTGCTTGCGCTATTGGCGCTGGGTGCCGCCAATATGGGCGCGCTGACGCTATCATTTCGCACCCTGTGGCAAGCGCCGTTCAGCGATACCTCTTGGCATATCTGGCTAAACATCCGCTTGCCGCGTGTGCTGCTGGCGGTAGTCATCGGCTGCGCACTGGCGGTGTCCGGCGCCGTCATGCAGGGGCTGTTCCGCAATCCGCTGGCCGATCCCAGCCTGTTGGGCATCAGTAGCGGCGGTGCGCTGTTTGTCGCGCTGATTATCGTTATGCCGCTGGCCCTGCCGCCGGTGATTGCCTTGTATGGCCACATGCTGGCGGCTTTCCTCGGCAGCCTGCTGGTGTCACTGCTGATCTACGGTATCAGCCGCAGCGGGCACGGCAGCCTGTCACGCCTGTTGTTGGCGGGGATCGCCATCAACGCCCTGTGCATGGCGGCCATCGGCGTGCTGTCTTATCTCAGCAACGATCAACAGCTGCGTCAGTTTTCATTGTGGATGATGGGCAGCCTGAGCCAGTCACAATGGCCAACGCTGATCGTATCGGCCTCGCTGATCCTGCCGGCGGCCCTGCTGACGCTGTTACAGGCGCGCTGCCTGAACCTGCTGCAGCTGGGCGATGAAGAGGCGCACTATCTCGGCGTGAATGTCCAGCGAGCCAAACTGCAACTGCTTCTGCTCAGCGCATTGTTGATTGGCGCGGCGGTGGCGATGAGCGGCGTCATTGGCTTTATCGGCCTGGTGGTGCCGCATTTGGTGCGCATGCGGCTCGGCGGCGACCACCGCTGGCTGCTGCCCTGCTCCGCGCTGGGCGGCGCCTGCCTGCTGCTGGTCAGCGACACGCTGGCACGGACGCTGGTGGCGCCGGCGGAGATGCCGGTCGGGCTGATGACCAGCCTGATTGGCGGGCCTTATTTCTTATGGCTGGTCATGCGCCAGCGGGAGCGTACGGATGGATAACGCATCAAGCCTGACGGCACATCAGCTGCGTTACAGCCTGGGTTCGCGTCGGTTAGTCAACGACGTCTCGCTGAGTATCGCCAGCGGCGAAATGGTGGCGATTATCGGGCCGAACGGCGCGGGGAAATCGACACTGCTGCGCCTGTTAACCGGCTACCTGTCGCCGAGCTGCGGGGAGTGCAAACTCCTCGGACTGCCGTTGGATCAATGGCAGCCGCAACAGTTAGCCAAAGTACGCGCGGTGATGCGTCAGCACAGCGATCTGGCCTTTCCGTTTACCGTTGAGGAAGTGGTCAGCATGGGCAGGTCACCGCACGGCAAACGTCATGTGCAGCAAGCGGTACAGCAGGTGATGGCGCAAACCGATTGTCTTGAACTGGCCCAGCGGGATTATCGCCGCCTTTCCGGCGGTGAACAGCAACGGGTACAGTTAGCCCGCGTGCTGGCGCAGCTTTGGCAACCGCAGCCCTCGCCTTCGTGGTTGTTCCTGGACGAACCCACCTCGGCGCTGGATCTCTACCACCAGCAGCATACGCTGAGGTTGTTGCGTTCACTGACACGGCAACAGCCCATTGCGGTGTGCTGCGTACTGCACGATCTGAACCTGGCGGCGCTGTATGCCGACCGTATTTTATTGCTGCATCAGGGGCGTTTGGTTGCCGTGGGCACGCCGCAGGAGGTATTGCAGGCGGATATTCTGACCCGCTGGTATCAGGCCGATTTAGGCGTGGTACACCACCCGGAAGTGGCGCTACCACAGGTTTATCTGCGTCAGTGAACGGTCGCCATGCCTGTTCACACTTTAGCCAGGCGGCGTGTTGGCGCGCAGCATGCCGCGCCCACGTTAGCCTGCTGCCATATGAAACGCGGCAGGTATTTCAGCTCGAGCAGGAAATCTCCAGATGCTTGCCCCAATCCGGCGGCAAAGCGGCAAGATCGTCGTATTCGGCCGCATCGGCGAACGGCGTCAGCAACGCCTGATGCAGGCGCGCCAGCTTGCTGACATCATCCTGCTCGGCACTCTCTATCGCCTGCTGCGCCAAATAATTGCGCAGGATTAATTTGGGATTTGCCGCTTTCATCGCCTGCTGCCGTTCACTGTCGCTCACCTGCTCTTGCTGCAAACGCTGCCGATATTGCTGATACCACGCGTCGAATGCGCCGCGATCGATAAACTCATCCCGCAACGGCGACTGCGCCTGTTGCTGTTCCGTCTGGCTCAGCAAGCGGAAAGTTCGGGTATAGTCACGCCCCTCTTGCGCCATCAGGCTCAACAGCCCGGTCAGCAGATCGTTATCCTGAGTCGACTGGGTGAAAAAACCGAGTTTGGCGCGCATCTGTTCCCCATAGGCTCGCATCAACGCCGGTTCATAGGCTGCCAGCGCCCGCTGCAACTGCTCGGTGGTCATCAGCCCGGACAGCGCCTGCGCCAGCCGGTGGAGGTTCCACAGCGCAACCGCAGGCTGATTATCAAAGGCATAACGCCCCTGATGATCCGAGTGGTTACAGATAAAGTCAGGTTTGTAATCATCGAGGAAAGCGAAAGGGCCATAATCGATGGTGATGCCAAGGATCGACATATTATCGGTGTTCATCACGCCGTGAGCGAACCCGACGGTCTGCCAATGCGCGATTAAGCGCGCAGTGCGTTCAACAACGTCAATAAACCAGGGTAAATAGCCGTCATCGTGATCCTTCAACTGCGGCCAATGGCGGGCGATCACAAAATCGGCCAGCTGTTGCACCTGCTCCGGCTGTTTGCGGTAGTAAAAATGCTCAAAATGGCCGAAGCGCACATGGCTTTCCGCCACGCGCAGCAACATCGCCCCACGCTCTGGCTGTTCACGGAAAACGGGCTGTTCGCTGGTCACCAGAGTCAACGCGCGCGTGGTCGGGATCCCCAGATGGTGCAATGCCTCAGAGGCCAGAAATTCACGGATCGCCGAACGCAATACGGCACGCCCGTCGCCCATCCGCGAATAAGGCGTTAGCCCCGCGCCTTTCAGGTGCCAGTCCATGCTGCGGCCATCCGCCAGCTTTTGCTCGCCGAGCAAAATGCCGCGGCCGTCGCCCAATTGCCCAGCCCACACACCAAACTGGTGGCCGCTGTACACCTGCGCCAACGGCTGCATACCAGGCAGCAGCCTTTCACCCGACCATATCGGGGTCTTGTCCTGGGTAAACCAGCTTTCGTCCAACCCCAGCTCTCGCGCCAGCGGCTCACTGTGATACAGCAGGCGAGCGCCCTTCAGCGGCGTGGGTTTCAATTCGGTATAAAAACCGGGTAACTGGTGGTGATAAGCATTTTCAAACTGCGGCATAGGCCCTCCGTATCTGCTTAGTGTAGAGCCTGGGCGTGCGGATTAACACAGAGGAAATGCAGGGAAAACACCTCTGTCGAGAACCCAGGCAGAGGCGGAGGATAGGCGTTTGCGTCAATAGGGTTTAAGCGCCTTATTCTGCCGATGAATGGAAGGCTTTTTCAGCGAAAAATTCATGATAAATAACAGAAGCGGAATCACAGCAAAAATCATCCGATCCATTATTACTCTGAGGTGGGCGGCGCTATCGATTATTGTTATTGAACTCTTCAGGCGTACCCCGCAAAGCGGCCAGATTATCCACACCAACGCTGGGCCATAAAAACCCCTGCAAACCCAAAACACCGGCATGCCTGAGCTTATTAAAATACTCCTTCTTCTCTATGCCGCAGACAATCACTCCCTTGCACAGCAGGTTGATATTCTTTAATAACGAGTCTATGACTACATCATATCCCTGGTGGGTAAACAGCTGCCAGTAAAAATGTTTGTCGATTTTCACATAGTCGAACAGGCCGTCATACAATGCGTTCAATGTCGCCTGCCCCGAACCAAAATTATCCAGCCACAGGGTGAACATTTCGCTTAGCCGGCTGACCTTGGTATTGTTCTTTCCCGCCGAAAGATTCGGAAAAGCCTCACTGATCTCAAATGCAATAAACGACCACTGCCGTAGGCGTTGACACAGCAGCTCGTCAGTGAGGATCGCATCGACAAGGGTTTCTTCGATATTGAGGGTCAACAGCACGTCGTGCTCGATAAACCAACTGGCATATTGCTCCGCCAGTCTCAATTGCTCATTAAATAACTCAATCCTTTGATCAGGGGTCAATAACGTAATCCCAATGTCAGCCGGCATCGCTAAATCACCGTCCAGGCTATTGAAACGGCATAAAATTTCCACCGCCAGCAGCCTGCCGTCCATTGAGTAAACAGGTTGAAAAACATAGCTACTAATAAAGTCAGCTTCGAATTGAATTTTCATTTTAATGCCACAGGCAGAATGGCGAGCAGCTCATCGTATATCAATATATTTTATCGATCAATCCCCCTGGGATTAATCGGAAATATCAATGTAATTACCAATAAGTTATCATTTAATTGATAGATTAAAACTATGCGCAGTTCGAAAAGAAATGAATAAAAAACAATTTAACTTATGACAAAATCAGAACAAAATGAATGAAACTGAGAGGCATTTAACTTAGGTGATAGAGTAATGCTTAAAATTTGACTTATCTCCATTGTTTTAATTAAAGAAATTCCTATCAGCCTGGAAACCTGTCCTTTGCACTCAACGCAATTACGCCCCAACTCCCTAACAACTGATTAAATTTAATAACACATCAATTCACTGCGCTATTCTCGGCATTGAAACAACCAAAAAATGCCCACCTTGATTTTTAGCGAATTTATGCTGAGCCTGCATTTACGACTTTTTTGACGATGAGATACAACAACAAAGTAGGTGCCACACGGCGTGAAAAAGGATGAGTTGCCTCATCCCAGGATAGTCGCAGCCTGAATGTTATTTAATCGTCTCGGCCAACCATTGCCGCAGTTCAGCCAACTCGGCGGCATGATCGGGAAACTGCGCTAGCAAACTATCGCAACAACTTGCCACAGCCTCACTGCGGTAGGCGCATCCCACCAGCCTCTGCGCCAACTGTTGCAACGGCGCAGGGTTAAGGCTATCGGTAAAAATCTGCGCCCGGTCAATGGCCCCCTTTTCCACATCAAAGAAGATATCCACCCCGCCCCAGGCAAAGCGCTCATTCAGCAAATGGCTAAATGCAGGCGCTTTGCCGAAATTCCATTCCCAGCTGCTTTGTCTGGCGAACTGGGCGGCAAAATCCGGCAGATCCGGATACACATCCGGAGAGATGATTTCCGCCCTGGCGGTATCGCCATAATGGTCAAAGAATGCCTGAGTCACGGCATCGCATATCTGTTGGTGGTTGATATCGGGCCGGAACTCCGCCAGGTTGGCGACGCGAGAACGTACTGAGGTGATGCCCTTGGCCTGCAATTTCTTGGGGTCCGGGTTGAGGTAGTCCGCCAGACGGTTTAGATCGGCGTTCAGTAATAACGTGCCATGGTGAAACCCGCGATCCTGAGTTTCACGGTAGGCCGAGCCGGATATTTTACGCACGCCCTCTGCGGTGTCGATCACCAGATCATTGCGCCCTGACGCCGTGGCGGAGATCCCCAGTTGAGCCAGTGCCGCCAGAATAATGCCGGTGGACACGTTTTTATCGTAGCCGGGTTTACCTGCCATAAAGGTAAAACAGGTATTGCCCAGGTCGTGAAATACCGCTCCGCCCCCGCTGCTGCGCCGCGCCAGCCGGATCCCATCTTGCTCCATCCGTCGGGTGTTGCACTCTTTCCACGGGTTCTGCGACTGGCCAATGACCACGGTTTCGGCGTTGCGCCATAAGAACAGGATTTTCTGCGTGGTCATCTCGCGGAAGATGCACTCTTCCACGGCCAGATTGAACCAGGGATCGTAGGAGTCGGAAATCAGTAAACGTAGGCTATTCATGGCGGTCACCGTTAAGGATGTGATGCCGCCATGATACACCGAATCAAAGGGTTAAGGTTAAATGCGCCGCGCCTGCCAATAGGCTCGCTTCCAATAGACGTTGTCCAGCGAGGAACGAATGACGCCGCGGCTGGTTGAGGCATGGATAAATTGATCGTTGGTATCGTAGATACCCACGTGTAAACCATTTTCACCCGCGCCGGTTTTGAAAAACACCAGATCGCCCGGCATCAATTCATCACGCGAGACTTTGGTGCCGAGCTCGGTTTGCTCTTCGGTAGAGCGCGGCAATTGCATATCGAAACGGTCACGGAAGGTGCGATAGACAAATCCTGAGCAGTCGACGCCGCCGCGATCCATCCCGCCATAACGATATGGCGTGCCGTACCATTGCCGCAGTTGCTCGTTCAATTGAGCCACCACCACGATCGAGTCGGCCAACCGGCCGCTTGGCGGCGGCGCATGGCTGCTGCAACCGGCAAGAATTAAACTGGCTAATAAAAACCAAACACGCATCCGCATAATATCCCTTCATTGAACCCGTTGCCGCATCATGCCGCCCGGTCAACCACACCGCCAGCGAGGCAAAGTCGGCACCACGTTAGGAGAGAGCTATTTGGCGCTAATTTATCTCCCGCATGGGGAAAAAGGCAAGCACTGTGAAGGAGATAATCGCGTTGACGCCAATTTTTGCGCTATTGGGCCGTTTTTACCCCAGCCTTGCTGTTAATCAGCCACACCCCAAACAGGATAAACAGCGTTCCCAGCGTTTTCAGCAGGGTAGCGGATTCATTAAACCAGGGCAGGATCACCGCAGCCAGATACACCAGCGCATAGCTGACGCTCAACAGCGGATAAGCGCGATTGAGCGGCAAGTGATGCAGCGCAAAGAACCAGCACAGCATCGACAACGCATAGCCAAAGATACCGCAACCCACAGCCAGCAGCGGCAACCAGTAATGCATGAGCAGCGCCAATGTCACGTCGGCGAACGACATCAGCGGGATCTGCGCCATGCCCCACTTCATCAACAGTTGCGCCAACGTCACCAACAATACGCTGGCAGCGCCCCAGGCATAGCCCCTCATGGGTGTACACTCATCAACAGGATCCCCAGCATAATGGACGCTACGCCACACCAATGGCGCAAAGTGGTCGGTTCCTGAAACAGCCAGCGGGCCGCCAGCGTCACCAGCACAAAATTCAGGCTGAGCATCGGGTACGCCAGGCTGAGCGGCAAACGTTGCAACACGTTGAGCCACACCGCCATGCCGGCCCCCAGCAGCAACACCGCCAGCGCCAACCAACGTAACGTCGGCCCTCGTCTGACGTCCGGCGGCAATTGCCAGCACACAGCAGCCTGTTTCTGGCACAGCTGCCCACCGCAGGTGAGCAGGCTGACCACAATCACCAACAGGTAACCGATCATCATGGTTGCTGTTGATACCAAACCAGCGCCAGGCGGTTCATCTCAACAATCTTGTCTGCGGTCGGTAAGTTTTTCGGCACGTGATCCCCTCTCGACAATTGCAATACCAGCGAGACATCGCCCTGCTTGCGCGCCTGTGCCAACCACTGAGGGAAATCTTCATCGCTGATGAAATGGCTGCGGGCATCCGGGTAGTCCAGACCATAAGACACTTCGCCCTTTTCGCTGAACATCAGCACGTCGCTGCGCTTCAGTTCCCAGGCCAGGCCGGCGGCGACCCCCACGCTGTCTGTCAGCACATAGCGGCTATGGCTTAATTCTGCCATGTTCACCCGTGCAAAGTTTTGCGGCAACTTGGAATCGGTCACCTGTTGCGGAATCGCATAGCCAATCAGCAGGCACAGCAGCAACGGACAGGCGGCAGCCCAGTGCCAACGGCGTGCATTATCACGCACCGACACCACGGCGAACAGTAACCACCCGGCAAAGGCGATAATGCCGATCACTATCTTCGGCCATTCCTGGGCGCTAAACAAATGCACCTTGGGCAACAGGCCAGTACCGATAATCAATAGCGCCAATACGCCGATCGCGCCAAACAACCCGTTCAGCAGCGCATTGACTTTGAATGCCTTGTTGCGCAGTGCCGCCGCATAATCCTCGGCATAAGCCGCCATCAACAGCGCCAGCGGCGCCATGCACGGCAGAATATAGGTCGGCAGCTTACCCTTGGCAATGCTGAAGAAGATCAGTGGCATCACTACCCAACTGAGCAGGAAGAACAGCTCCGGGCGATTGATGCGTTCACGCCAGCCCTTGATCAGCGCCCCTGGCAGCAGCGCCGCCCACGGCAGCACCCCGGCAAACAGAATCGGAATGTAGTACCAGAACGGTGCCTTATGCTGCGCATTGTCCTCGGCGAAGCGCTGAATATGCTCCACCCAGAAGAAGTAGTTCCAGAAGTCCGGTTCTCGCTGGGCAATGGCCAGCGCCCAAGGCAGGCTGAGCAACACCGCCACCACTATCGCCACCGGGCCGTAAATAAGAAGATCTTTAATCCGCCGTTGCTGAATGACAATCGGGATCACCGCAATCACCGGCACCGCCAGCGCCAGGAACCCCTTGGTCATAAAGCCCATGCCGCAGGCCAACCCCAGCAGCGCGTAACCGCCCAGCTTGCCTTTGACCGTGGTGGCTTTCAACGTCAGGTAATAACTGACCATCGCCGCGGCCAGCCACAGTGAGATCATCGGATCCAGTACGCTGTAGGTACCGATGCTGAACACCAGAACCATCGACAGGAAAATCAGGACCGCCAGGCTGGCGCGGCGCGCATTGCGCCACATCAGCATCGCCAGCGCAAAGACCAACAGCGCAGTCATGCCGGTGCTGAATACCGAGCCGAAACGCACCGCAAAGTTGGTCTCGCCAAACAGCCATTGGCTGATGTTGTTAAACCAGTAACCGGCTACCGGTTTTTCAAAATAACGCAGGCCAAGCAGATTGGGCACTACCCAATCGCCTCGCTGCAGCATCTCGCGGCTGATTTCGGCATAGCGGGTTTCATCAGGCTGCCACAGCAGGCGCCCATTGAGGGGAATCAGGTAAACCAGAGCAAAAAAAATGGCCAGCAAGATGGCCCATGATCCTTTTAGCGCCTTCATGAATCGTCCTTCACATCGGTTTGACAACCCAGCCAACCTTCGCGGCCGGGGAAAGGAGCGCGCTTGATGCGGCCCAATGGCAATGAAGCCAAATCGTGCGGCAGCAGTTCGCTCAACGGACAGAATGCTATGCCCTGTCGTTGCGCGCGCTGCAGTAACTGTTCGAACATCGCGGCCTGCGACATCCCTTCCACTTCGGTATGAATGGTATACACCGGCACGCCCTGGTCATTTTCAATGGCTTGCAGAATGTAATCGTTGAAGTCGGCCATACTGACTTCACTGCCAATCACCTCGTCAAAGGTAGGTAACGTAACCGGGATCTGCACGGTGCCGAGACGGCCATCGCTTAACTGCGGGCGGAATGGGTGGGTGCCGCGACAGTCGCTGTTGTAGTGAAAACCGAAACGCTGCTTCACCTCCAGTACCCGCGTATCCGCACGCCAGCCGGCGACCGCCGAGCATTTTACCGGCTGGCCGGTACTGGCGGTTAGCGCATCCACGCCCCGTTGAACCTGCTGCGTCAGTTGCGCCTCAGACCAGCGGCCGACGTTCGCCTGCCAGCCCTGATGATCCCACGCGTGCAGCCCTACTTCATGCCCGGCCTCGGCGGTACGTTTCATCAACGGCCCCAGAGTGCGGGAAATATTGCGCCCCGGCCAGGCGGTACCGGCCAGCAGGATATCCCAACCGTACAGTGACGCGGCGTTCGAACGCAGCATTTTCCACAGGAATTTCGGACGTAAAAGGCGCCACAGATGGCGCCCCATATTGTCCGGTCCTACGCTGAAGAAGAAACTGGCCTGAATACCGTACTTGTCGAACAGCTCCAGCAACTGCGGCACCCCTTCCCGGGTACCGCTGAAGGTATCTACATCAACTCGCAGACCGACTTTCTTCATTCACCTTTACCTTCCTGAACGGTAGTGCGCAGGAAGTAATCCAACGTGTCTGCAACGGTCTGCTGCATCGCAATGGTCGGCTGCCAACCCAGCAGGCGACGGGCATTCTTGATGCTCGGCGTACGGTGCTCGACGTCCTGATACCCTTTGCCGTAATAGCTGCTGCTTTCTACATCCTTGAAACCGGCAAACGGCGGGAAGCTGTCGCGCAACGGGTGATTGTTGAAACTCTCGAGCAGCATTTCCGCCAGTTCACGGATGCTGGCTTCATTGGTCGGGTTACCGATATTGACGATCTGACCGTCACACAAACCGTCGCGGTTTTCGATAATGCGGAACAGCGCTTCGATACCGTCGTTGATGTCGGTAAAGCAGCGTTTTTGCGCCCCGCCGTCCATCAGTTTGATCGGCGAACCTTCCACCAGATTGAGGATTAACTGGGTGATAGCGCGTGATGAACCGATACGCGCCGCATCCAGATTGTCCAGGCGCGGCCCCATCCAGTTAAACGGACGGAACAGCGTGAACTTCAATCCTTCCTTGGCGCCGTATGCCCAGATCACCCGGTCCAGCAACTGCTTGGACACCGAGTAAATCCAGCGCTGTTTGTTGATCGGCCCGACGATCAGACGCGAATGGTCTTCATCAAATTCTTTGTCATCGCACATGCCGTACACCTCGGAGGTGGACGGGAAGATAATGCGCTTATTGTATTTCACGCAGTCGCGGACGATTTTCAGGTTTTCTTCGAAATCCAACTCGAATACGCGCAGTGGGTTGCGGGTGTATTCGATAGGCGTCGCAATGGCCACCAGCGGCAGCACCACGTCGCATTTCTTGATGTGATACTCGATCCACTCGGAGTGGATGCTGATATCCCCTTCCACAAAGTGGAAGCGCGGGTTATCCAGGAAACGGCTGATGGCATCAGAGCCGATATCCAGACCGTAAATGTCGTAACGATCGTCACGCAGCAGACGTTCGGTCAGGTGATTGCCGATAAAACCGTTAACGCCCAGGATCAACACGCGAGTTCTGCGCTTCATGACTGCATTCGGCTTGGCGGCCAGGCGCACATCGGTCACGATGCCCATTTCCTGCGCCAGGCGGCTGCCCTGCACGTACAGACCGGACTCGTTTTGCCCGGCAACGATTTCCAGCGCGCCGTCACCGCAAGCGATGATCAGCGGCGAGGTGCTAAGCACTGTGCCCGGTTGTTTATCATGCTGGGCATCCAGCACGCGGGCACGCCAGACGATCAGCTTACGTTGGCCGAGGTAGCTGAATGCGCCAGGGTAAGGCTCGGTGACCGCACGGATCAGGTTGTTGATTTCCTGCGCGGATTTATGCCACAAAATTTCACCGTCTGCGGCTGTGCGGCGGCCAAAATAGCTGGCGTCGGCTTCATTTTGCGCAGTGAATGAGGCGGTGCCGTTTTTCAGTTTAGGCAGCTCGTCTTTCAGCAGCGCCTGTGCCGCTTCCAGCACTTTTTTGTGTAACGTCAGCGCCGTATCCTCAGCGGCGATCGCCACTTTACGCTGACCAACGATATCCCCGGCATCCGGGCGTTTGACCATTTTGTGCAGCGTGGCGCCGGTTTCGGTTTCGCCATTGACCAGCGCCCAGTTCACCGGTGCACGGCCACGGTAGCGCGGCAGTAACGAACCGTGCAGATTGAACCCGCCAAGCGGTGCCAGCGACAGGATCTCATCGCTTAACAGGTTGCGGTAATAGAATGAGAAAATAACGTCCGGTTGCATCTGACGGATGCGCTCGATCCACAACGGGTGGTTAACGTCTTCCGGCGCATAGACCGGCAACTCCAATTCAGCGCCTAAACGGGCTACAGAGGAGAAGAAGTTGTTCTCACCAGGATCGTCGGTATGCGTGAATACCGCCTGAACGTCATAGCCTGCGTCAGTCAGCGCTTTCAAACCCGCGCAGCCAATATCATGGTAAGCAAATACAATAGCTTTCATCATTCTTCTTCCTGAGTATTGTGAACCGGCTGTTCACCGACCACTTTCTGAACAAAATAACGAGGGCGAGCGCGTACGTCGGTATAGATACGACCTATGTACTCGCCCAACAGACCCATGCCGACAAATTGAGCACCGATAAAGGTAAACAGCACCGCAAACAGCGTGAACACCCCACCGCCCGACCATTCGGGCCCCATAATCAAACGCAGGGCGATCAGCACTACCGCCAGCACAAAACCCGAGAGCGCCACCACGCTGCCTACAACGCTGAGCAAACGCAGCGGTGTCGTCGTCAGGCAGGTGAGCAAGTCGTACATCAGGTTAATCAACTTCATCAGGCTGTATTTGGAATCGCCAAACTCGCGTTCGGCGTGCAGCACGTCGATTTCGGTGGTCCGCCGGGCGAAGGTGTTCGCCAGGATCGGGATAAAGGTGCTGCGTTCGTGGCAGTTCAGCATGGCTTCGATAATATGGCGGCGGTAGGCGCGCAACATGCAGCCGTAATCGCCCATCGATTTGCCGGTGGCACGTTGGATCATCATATTGATAATGCGTGAGGCGCTTTTGCGGAACCAGGAGTCCTGGCGGTTGGCACGCACGGTGCCCACCACGTCATAGCCCTCTTCTGCGACCCGTACCAGGCGCGGGATCTCTTCCGGCGGATTTTGCAAATCGGCGTCCAGCGTAATCACCAGATCGCCGCTCACCTGATTGAAGCCGGCCATGATCGCCGAGTGTTGGCCGTAATTACGGTTCAGCAAAACGGCAATCACGCAGCTGCCCGGCTGCTCTGCCGCGGCGGTCAGCATATCGGCTGAGTTGTCGCTGCTGCCGTCATCGACCAGGATAATTTCATAAGGTTGAGTCAGTTGTTTACAGGCGGCGGTAGTACGCTCAAGCAAGGCAGGCAAACTTTCCTGCTCGTTGTATACCGGGATCACCACCGAAACTTTTTTTATCGGTTCAACGCGAGACACGTAACGACTCCACAACAGAAGATAAGGCATTGACCACGCGATCAACATCGCCGTCGGTCATATCAGGGAATAACGGTAAGGTGCACAGACGCGCCGAGTTCCATTCGGTGTTCGGCAACGACAGCTGCGGATAACGTTCGCGGTAGAATTTCTGGGTATGGGCAGCGCGGAAATGCAGGCCGGTGCCGATGCCCAACGCTTTCAGGCGCTCCATCAGTTGGTCGCGATCGATGCCGCAACGTTCGGCATCAACGCGCACCATAAACAGATGCCAGGCGTGATCATGCGGGTAATCAGGCAGCCCCAGCGGCTGGAAAGGCGAACCTTCCAGCGCGGCCAAATAACGCTGGGCCAACGCTTTGCGACGGGCGTTCAACTGCGGCAGACGAGCTAACTGCACGACCGCTATGGCCGCGTGAATATCCGAAAGGTTGTATTTGTAGCCCGGTTCCACCACCTCTGCCTGCGGCTTGCGCCCCAGTTGTTGGCGATCGAAGGCGTCAACCGCCAGTCCGTGGAACTTCAGGCAACGTACGCGATCGGCCAGCGCATCGTCGTCGGTGGCAATCAGGCCTCCCTCGGCACAGGTCAGGTTTTTAATCGCATGGAAGGAAAAAATTGCCGTGCCGCGTGCGCCGACCCACTCGCCGTTGTAACGGGTACCCACCGCATGGGCAGCATCTTCGATCAGGGGGAGGTTGTGGCGCGTTGCCACATCGCGCAAAGCGTCCATCTGCAGCGGCGCACCGGCGTAATGCACCGGGACAATGGCTTTGGTTTTAGCCGTAATCGCCGCTTCGACATCGGCGGCACTGACCATCAGCGTATCGCGATCAACATCAATCATCACCGGCGTCGCGCCAAGTAATTCAATCATATTGAGGGTGGAAACCCAGGTTTGCGAGGGCGTGATAACCTCATCACCCGGGCCAATGCCCAGCGCCATCAGAGTGATGTGCATGCCCGCAGTGGCGGAACAAACGGCTATGGCGTGTTTACATCCGAAGGTGGAGCAGAATTCGTTTTCCAATTGCTGATTCTGCGGGCCGGTGGTGATCCAGCCGGAGCGCAATACCTTTTCTACCGCTGCGATCTCTTCATCGCCAATGGCCGGGCGAGAAAAAGGTAAAAATTCATCCATAGTTAACCCCAAACTCATCAAATTTCTTTAATGACACTGTAGATCTCTTTCATTTAACGAATATTAAACGCCAGAGAGAATCGTTCCTGGTGGATTAGCTGCCAATGTACGGCCACAAGCTTAACTAAACCTTAAGGTAAGATTAATTATCAGTTGGCTATCAGGCTTGAGTAAATTATCAACAAGAAAAACAAATATCGCATAAAAATCAGTAAATTGTGATTATGAATAATTATTTATCTATTCTATTTGAACTAAATCAGCGTAGCACGTCAGCGACGGCTTTCAAGGCGGGAGAGTTAATTTAAAAGAGAAAAAGAAATAACGGCCTAAGGTTAGCCGCCTATTTATATCGGGTCCGTTTAATTTACGTTTAAGCAGGTTTTCTCGCTACGCCGTCTTGGTCATGATCCAGCGCTGATCGCCGACCGCCTGCAGATGAAAATCCACATCATAAATCTGTGAAAGCACTACCGGCTCCATCACTTCTCGCGTAACGCCCTGCGCGACCAGCCGGCCGGCGTGCAACAGCCAAACCCGATCGGCCTGCTGCAAAGTATGGTTGAGATCGTGCGCGCAAACCAAAGCACTGCGACCGCTCTGGCAAAACTCGCGCAGCAGGCGATCCAGTGCCACCTTCTGCGCCACGTCCAGACTATTGGTCGGTTCGTCCAGCAGCAGCAGTTGGCTGTAGGGGTTAACCGTCGGCCACACCTGAAGCAACACCGCTGCCAGCCGCACCCGTTGCCATTCACCGCCGGAAAGCTGAGTCAGCATGCGTGGCAACTTATCCATCAGCTTTAAACGTTGGCAAAGATAGAGGATGGTGCTCTCCACCGCAGCGTCAGCGGCGCCCGCCGGTTGGTGTAACGCCAGGTATTGGAACACGGGCATCAACGCGACAGGCGGCTGCTGCTGGCTTAAGTAAGCACGGCGCAGCGCCAGTTCACTTCCCTGATAGCCAGCCAGCGGTTGGCCCGCCAGCAAGAGTTCCCCTGAACCGGGCAGCATGCCCGCCAGCCGAGCCAGCAGCGTGCTTTTACCGGCGCCGTTCGGGCCGATGAGGTGATACTGCAACCCAGCATCAACCTGCGCTGAAAACGGGGCCAAACGCCCTTCTACCCCAACCTGACTGAGCTGCAGCATGATGGATTACCGCTCCTTGTTATCCGGCCAACGCCTGTTTGACAGCGGCAACCAGCGCCGGATCTTCCGGCGTCGTGTCCGGCGAGAAACGCTCGATCACTTGGCCATCGCGCCCAATCAGGAACTTTTCAAAGTTCCACAGGATATCGCCGGTTTGCTTCGGTGCGCGGCCTTTGCTGCTCATACGCGCCAGAAACTCGCTGCCCTCTGGCGCGACCGCCTGCGGTTTTGCGGCAATCAGCGCCTGATACAACGGATGGCGGTCGTCGCTGTTCACTTCAATTTTGGCGAACATCGGGAACTGTACGCCGAAGGTCCCGCGGCAAAACGCCAGGATCTCTTCATTGCTGCCGGGTTCTTGCCCCAGGAACTCATTGGACGGGAAGCCCAGCACCTCAAACCCCTGTGCGCGATAGGTTTCGTATAACGCTTCCAGCCCTTCATATTGCTTGGTCAAGCCACATTCAGACGCCACGTTAACCACCAACAGCGCTTTGCCTTCATATTCGCCCAGGGTGGTGGATTGATTTTCGATAGTGTTTACCGGAATGTCATAGATAGGTTGAGACATAGCTTTATCCTCTTGTTTTGTTTGCAGGTGAACAGAAGAAACTACCTTACGCTTTTTACCCGGGTCAGTAACCAGATAAATAGCGGTGCTCCGAGGGTGGCCGTCACCACCCCAATGGGCAATTCTGCCGACAACAGGGTGATGCGCGCCACCACATCAGCCGCCAGCAACACGCCGCCACCGGCCAGCGCGCATCCGGGCAGCAGGTAACGCTGGTTGGTCAGACCGCTGAGGCGCAGCATATGCGGGATCACCAGCCCGACAAAACCAATCACCCCGGCCAGCGCCACACTGACGCCCACCAGCCAGCCAATCGCCAACACCAGCAGGTTGCGCCACAGATGCAAGGAGAGCCCGAGTTGACGCGCCTGAATCTCCCCCAGGGCCATAAAGTTCAGCGCCTTGCCTTGGCAACACAACCAAAGCAGCACCGGCAACAGGGCCAGCACCAACCACTTTTGCCGCCAGTCAACACCGCCAAACCCACCCATCATCCAATACATCAGTTGGCGCAGATCCAGGCTGGAACTGAAGTACACCGCCCAGGTCATCACCGCGCTGCAAACGATGCCCAGCGCAACCCCCACCAACAGCAAGCGCGCATTGGTTAACCGCCGGCGGCGGGCAAAACTGAGCAGCAGAAAAGTCATGATTAACGCGCCGACGATGGCGCTCAGGCTCATCAGCGCCACCGGCAGCAAACCGTTGCCCAGCAACACCGTCAGCACCAGCGCCACGCCGGCGCCGTTCGCGACGCCCAACAGGCCCGGCTCGGCCAAGGGGTTTTCGAACAACGCCTGCATAACCGCCCCAGCCACCGCCAGGCTGGCGCCTACCAGCATCACCGCCAGCGCGCGCGGCAGCCGCAACTGCCAGACGAACAGCTGCGCAGGCTCGCTCAGCCACTGTGAGGGCCAGAGCCAAATGTCGCCGGCACTGAGGCTGAAAACAAAAGCCACCGCAACGCCCAGCATCAACAACCACAGATGGCGCTTGTCGCGAGTGCGTTGGTTTTGGAGCAATAAAGAAAAGGTTTGGCTGGTCAGCATTGGCGCGGCGATTCCCTGCAGGCCGTATTTACGGCCGAATAATTGACGTCTGAGTCAAATATTAGGGGGTTAGCGCCAGAAGGGGAAGCATTGCCTAAGCACAATGGCAGGAAAACGGCGGCTGCGCATGCCCGTCACCCGCAGGTGATGGCAAAGGCAGCCGCCGTAAAATTAATTAAGGGCGCTGGCCGTTGCCGTTCGGCGGATAAGGTTCGCCATTGCCGTGACCGTTACCGCGGCCATTATCATTGCCACGGCCTTGATCGTTACTGCGGCCCTGATCGTTACCGCGCCCATTGTCACGGCCGCCATTGTCATGACGGTTGCCGTTATCATGATTATCGCGTTCGCCACGGAACGGATTGCCGTCGCGATCCGGGCCGCGGTGCTCATAGCCAGGCGGTGGCTTCGGTTGCCAGCGGCCTCCATCCCAGTACATGCCATGGTTATTCCGCTCGCCCATACCGCGGCCCTGATGAGCATGCCACCACTGCGGCGGGCGCCAGTCGTAACCATCCCAATAATAGCCCCGACGGTCCTGATCGCCCAGATGTACCGAAACGCCCGGCACGTTGATATCAATAGAGACATCCGCCTGCGCAGCCACCGGCAGCAGCAAGGGTAAACAAACCAGCAACAGGAACTTTTTCATTTTATGTTCTCACTTTATTTTCTCGCTTGAGTGGTTATATCAGCGCATTTATTTAGCGCCTATCTCACCAATGCCTATTTTTCAGATCGTTTTCATCTCCCTTACGAAATCCATACACTCCGGCCCTGCCGCTTAATTAATATAATTGCTGACAACCTTTAACGAATAACTGACGTACGTATCGCCACCAGGCTATTTATAATTAAGCCAACAACCACCGGAGAGACATTATTATGATTAAGCGCATTGGAATGCTATTGACCGTTGCCGTACTGGCTTCAGCGCTCAGCGCCTGCTGCTTCGGCCCGCACGGCGGCGGGCACCGTGGCGGCGGGCCGGGTCACTACTATAATCATTATTAACCGTCAGGGGCCTCGGCCCCTTTTTTATTCAAAAAAACAATTAATACCAAATAGCCATAAGAATAATCCGCAACGAGAATATTATTTTAGCTTGAACGAGAGGGATTAATATCACCACCTGAAAAATCTCGTGGCGGCATAAATTAAGAATAAACCTAATTTAACTCGGAAAAAGAAAAAGGCCGCAAAGCGGCCTTTTTGGTTTCATGCGACTTACTCTTTCGGGCTGGCGTTCTCTACCCGACTTTTCAGCTTTTGTCCCGGACGGAAAGTGACCACGCGGCGCGCCGTAATCGGAATGTCCTCGCCGGTCTTCGGGTTACGCCCAGGACGTTGGTTCTTGTCACGCAAATCAAAATTGCCAAAACCTGACAGTTTAACCTGCTCACCGTTCTCGAGAGCACGACGCACCTCTTCGAAAAACAGTTCTACCAGGTCTTTGGCATCCCGTTTGCTAAGCCCAAGCTTTTCAAACAGGTGTTCTGACATTTCAGCTTTAGTAAGCGCCATAGGTTCAATCCCTCAAGGATGCTTGGAATCGCTGTTTTAGAGCCTCTACGCATCTTGCAACGGTAGCGGCTATCTCCTCTTCTTCCAGTGTACGAGCGGTATCCTGCAATACCAGACTGATAGCCAGGCTCTTATCACCCTCCGCTACGCCCTTGCCACGGTACACATCAAACAAGTTTACGCCAACTACCTGATTTGCGCCAACTTTCTTACACTCTGCCAAAATATCTTCTGCGGCGACATTTTCAGCCACCACAACGGCGATATCGCGACGGTTTGCCGGGAAGCGAGAAATCTCCCGCGCCTGAGGCACGGCGCGGCTTGCGACCTTGTTCCACTCCAGTTCGAACACCACTGTACGACCGTTAAGATCCAGTTTACGTTCAAGTTCCGGATGAACCACACCGATGAAACCTACGCGTTCGCCCTGTAAATAAATCGCCGCGCTTTGCCCAGGATGCAATGCCGGATTGGCCTCGGCTTTGAACTGAATTTCGGATAATTTACCGGTCAGCTCGAGTACCGACTCCAGATCGCCTTTTAAATCATAGAAGTCGACCGGCTTACGCGCCAGATCCCAGTGTTCTTCATGCGTATGGCCCGCAATCACCCCTGCCAGCATGACATCCTGACGGATGCCCAGATTTGCCGCAGTATCAGGTACAAAGCGCAACCCGCTTTCAAACAGGCGCAGGCGGCTTTGCTGGCGATTCTGGTTATACACCACCGCAGACAGCAGGCCGGTCCACAATGACAGACGCATAGCCGACATCTCTACCGAGATTGGGCTTGGCAGGATCAACGCCTCTTCGCCCGGGTGCAGCAAGGCCTGCACTTTAGGATCAACGAAGCTGTAGGTGATCGCTTCCTGGAAACCGTGATCGACCAGCAGAGTTTTCACGCGTTTCAGCGTCAGATCGGCTTCGCGGTGCTTGGTCATGACCAGATCGGCACGGACCGGCACGTCAGGAATATTGTTGTAGCCATAAACGCGCGCGACTTCTTCAACCAGGTCTTCTTCGATTTCCATATCGAAACGCCAGCTCGGCGCCACCGCCAGCCAGTTATCGCCCTGCTCTGTCACCTGACAACCCAGACGACGCAAAATATCGCTCACCTGCTCGCTTGGTACCACATGACCAATCAAACGATCCAGTTTTTCACGGCGCAACGTAATAGTGGCGCGCTTCGGCAGTTCGCTTTCGGTGGTAACATCAATAACCGGGCCTGCCTGGCCGCCGCAGATATCGACCAGCAGGCGGGTAGCGCGCTCCATCGCCTTGTACTGCAGCGCAGGGTCAACGCCACGCTCATAACGATGTGAAGCGTCGGTGTGCAGGCCCTGACGACGCGCGCGGCCGGTAATCGACAGCGGGCTAAAGAAGGCGCACTCCAACAGCACGTCCTGGGTCTCGTCATTCACCCCTGAATGTTCGCCACCAAAGATGCCGCCCATCGCCAGCGCTTTTTGGTGATCGGCAATCACCAGGGTGTCTGCATTCAGTTTGGCTTCGCTGCCGTCCAGCAGCGTCAGGGTTTCCCCTTCTTCGGCCATACGCACCACGATACCGCCTTCAATGCGGCTCAGGTCGAAGGCGTGCATTGGCTGCCCCAGTTCCAGCAGCACGTAGTTGGTAACGTCAACCACCGCGTCAATGGAGCGGATACCGCAACGACGCAGTTTCTCACGCATCCACAACGGGCTGGCGGCCTTGACGTTGATGCCTTTGACTACGCGACCGAGGTAACGCGGGCACGCCTGCGGTGCGTCAACGCGGATCGGCAACGTATCATTGATCGTGGCGGCAACCGGGCTCATGTCCGGTTCGGTGAGTGCCACCTGATTCAGCACGCCAACATCACGCGCTACGCCGATGATACCCAGACAGTCGGCGCGGTTAGGCGTCACGCTGATTTCGATCGTGTTGTCGTTCAGCTTCAGGTATTCGCGGATGTCGGTGCCAATCGGCGCATCTTCCGGCAGTTCGATAATACCGTCGTGATCGTCGGAAATGCCCAATTCGGAGAACGAGCAGAGCATGCCTTCAGAAGGCTCGCCGCGTAATTTGGCGGCTTTGATTTTGAAATCGCCCGGCAGCACTGCGCCCACGGTGGCAACGGCCACCTTCAGGCCAGTCCGGCAGTTCGGCGCGCCGCAGACGATATCCAACAGGCGGTCGCCGCCCACGTTAACCTTGGTCACCCGCAGTTTGTCCGCATTGGGATGCTGACCACATTCAACCACGTGGCCGACCACCACGCCGTTGAAGACGCCGGCTACCGGCTCCACGCCGTCCACTTCCAGGCCGGCCATGGTGATTTGATCGGATAATGCTTCGCTGCTGATGGCCGGGTTTACCCACTCGCGCAACCAGAGTTCACTGAATTTCATGTGATATTCCCGCCTTACTTAAACTGTTTGAGGAAACGCAGATCGTTTTCGAAGAACGCGCGCAGGTCGGTGACGCCATAACGCAACATCGTCAGACGCTCCATGCCCATGCCGAAAGCAAAACCGGAATAGATTTCCGGGTCGATGCCCACGTTGCGCAGAACGTTCGGATGCACCATGCCGCAGCCCAGAACTTCCAGCCACTTGCCGTTTTTGCCCATGACGTCCACTTCAGCGGACGGTTCGGTAAACGGGAAGTACGACGGACGGAAACGAACCTGCAAATCCTCTTCAAAGAAGTTATTCAGGAAATCATGCAGCGTGCCCTTCAGGTTGGTGAAGCTGATGTCTTTGTCGACAATCAGGCCTTCCATCTGATGGAACATCGGGGTGTGCGTTTGGTCGTAATCGTTACGGTAAACACGACCCGGCGCAATAATGCGAATTGGCGGCTGCTGGTTCTTCATGGTACGGATCTGCACGCCGGAAGTCTGAGTGCGCAGCAGGCGCGTGGCATCGAACCAGAAGGTGTCGTGATCGGCGCGCGCCGGGTGGTGCCCTGGAATGTTCAGCGCGTCGAAGTTATGATAATCGTCTTCAATTTCCGGCCCGGTCTCGACTGAAAAGCCCAGTTCGCCAAAGAAGGCTTCGATACGATCGATGGTGCGGGTCACTGGATGCAGCCCGCCGTTTTCCATACGACGGCCTGGCAGGGAAACGTCAATAGTCTCTGCAGCCAGACGCTCGTTCAGCGCAGCGGATTCCAGCGTGTTTTTACGCGCGTTCAGCGCATCCTGCACCGCCTGTTTTGCCTGGTTGATCACCGCCCCGGCCGCCGGGCGTTCTTCCGCCGGCACGTCACGCAGCGATTGCATCTGCAAGGTAAAATGGCCTTTCTTGCCTAAATATTCGACGCGTACCAAATCCAACGCGGCAACATCCTGGGCATCTTCTACGGCTGCTTTAGCATTGGCAACCAGCTCTGCGAGATGTGGCATTGCTTTCCTCTTCCTCTGGCCGGTATGGCCCTAAGTAATGACTGATAATTTATGTTATCTGGCCTGACTCATACCCACAGAATTTCAAGCTACAGCCAGGCGGCAAGTGGGTGAATCCCCGGGAGCTTAGATAACTAAGTGACCGGGGTGAACACACGCGGCCAACGCCGCTGTAGTTTGAAAGGCAAAGGGTATGGCCAAAAACAAAAAAGCCTCCACAGGGGAGGCTTAGGCGCTACTTTTCGTTTCTTTTCTTACGCGCAAAGCCTCCTGAGATCAGGCGCTAAAGTAAAAAAAGAAACGAAAAATAACAACGTGCATGATTGCTTAACCTTGTCGATTGATTGCCCACCAGTGATATAGCGGCGGTCAATAAAAGTCAATATTCGTACTGAAAAACAAAGATAAAAGAGGGAGCAAGCTCCCTCTTTTACTGACTTACGCCAGTGCTGCTTTCGCTTTCTCAACCAGTGCGCCGAAGGCCACTTTGTCGAAGACTGCGATGTCAGCCAGGATCTTACGGTCAATTTCAATAGAGGCTTTTTTCAGGCCGTTAATGAATTTGCTGTAAGACAGGCCGTTCACACGAGCTGCTGCGTTGATACGTGCAATCCACAGCTGACGGAACTGACGCTTACGTTGACGACGGTCACGGTAAGCATACTGGCCTGCTTTGATTACTGCCTGGAAGGCAACACGATAAACGCGCGAACGGGCACCGTAGTAACCTTTCGCTTGTTTTAAAATTTTCTTGTGACGTGCGCGTGCAATTACACCACGTTTTACGCGAGCCATATGCTCTCTCCTAAAGTCTTATTCTGGATTCAAAAAAAATGGCTTATGCGTACGGAAGGCACGCAACAACCAGGACCATATCGTTTTTAGACACCATGCCTTTCGGACGCAGGTGACGTTTACGCTTGGTTGCTTTTTTGGTCAGAATATGACGCAGGTTAGCATGCTTGCGCTTAAAACCACCGCTGCCGGTTTTTTTGAAGCGTTTGGCTGCACCACGTACAGTTTTAATCTTTGGCATTTTAATTAAATCCACTTCGCATTGTTAAACAACGATCAGTAAGGCGAATAAAACCCACACAACGCAAGCGCTGCGCGGGTTCGATTACTTGGAAGCCTTTACTGTCTCTTTTTCGGTGCGAGCACCATGATCATCTGACGGCCTTCGATCCTCGTAGGGAAGGATTCGACAATGGCCAAATCAGAATCTTCACACAGGTCTTTACGGACGCGATTAAGCACTTCCATACCGATCTGTTGGTGCGCCATCTCACGTCCGCGGAAACGCAGGGTGATTTTGGCTTTATCGCCATCTTCCAGAAAGCGAATCAGGTTGCGTAGTTTGACCTGATAGTCGCCATCATCGGTACCAGGACGGAATTTGATTTCCTTGACCTGAATGACTTTTTGCTTCTTCTTCTGTTCTTTGGTCGACTTGCTCTTCTCGTAGAGGAATTTGCCGTAATCCATGATTCGGCAAACTGGCGGTTCGGCATTTGGGCTGATTTCTACTAAATCAACGCCCGCTTCCTCAGCTTTTTCAAGAGCTTCATTCAGACTGACAATACCAATCTGCTCGCCATCGACGCCGGTTAGGCGAACTTCTTGCGCGCGAATTTCTCTGTTAATGCGATTAGGACGCGCCGGTTGAACTCGTTTTCCGCCTTTAATACTTTATTCCTCCAGTTGATGAAGACTACGGCTGCGAATCTCTTTCAGCAGCTTGTCTACGACTTCGTTTACGTCGAGGCTTCCCAGGTCTTTGCCACGGCGGGTACGAACGGCAACTTTGCCTGATTCGACCTCTTTATCACCGCACACCAACATGTAAGGAACCCGACGTAAAGTATGTTCGCGAATTTTAAAGCCAATCTTCTCATTTCTCAAGTCCGCTTTAACACGAATCCCTGCCTCTTGCAGTTTTTTGGTCAATTGCTGGACATAATCAGACTGGCTATCGGTGATATTCATCACCACCACCTGCACCGGAGCAATCCAGGTCGGGTAAAACCCTGCGTACTCTTCGGTAAGGATACCGATGAAACGCTCCATGGAGCCCAAAATAGCACGGTGAATCATTACCGGTACCACGCGATCGTTGTTTTCGCCAACATACGACGCGCCTAAACGGCCCGGTAAGAAGAAATCGAGCTGCACGGTACCACATTGCCATGCACGATCCAAACAATCATGCAGAGTAAATTCAATTTTTGGTCCGTAGAAGGCGCCCTCACCCGGCTGATATTCAAACGGAATCCCGTTTTCGGTCAGCGCCGCTGCCAGATCCTCTTCCGCACGAGTCCACATATCGTCAGTGCCGATGCGCTTCTCAGGGCGGGTGGAGAGTTTAACTGCGATCTTTTCGAAGCCAAAGGTGCCGTAAACATCATAGACCATTCTGATGCATTCGTTCACTTCGGCACGCACCTGCTCTTCCGTACAGAAGATATGGGCGTCATCCTGAGTGAAACCACGCACGCGCATCAGGCCATGCAGAGAACCCGAAGGCTCGTTGCGGTGGCAACTGCCGAACTCGCCCATGCGCAGCGGCAAATCACGGTAAGACTTCAGGCCCTGGTTGAAGATCTGCACGTGTCCCGGGCAGTTCATCGGCTTGATGCAGTACTCGCGGTTTTCCGACGAGGTCGTGAACATGGCGTCTTTATAGTTTTCCCAGTGGCCGGTTTTTTCCCACAGCACACGGTCCATCATAAATGGCCCTTTCACTTCCTGATACTGGTACTCTTTGAGCTTCATGCGCACAAAGGCTTCCAGCTCGCGGAAAATCGTCCAGCCGTCGTTGTGCCAGAACACCATACCCGGCGCTTCTTCCTGCATATGATACAGGTCGAGTTGCTTGCCGATCTTGCGGTGGTCACGCTTGGCGGCTTCTTCCAGACGCTGCAGGTAGGCATTCAGCTGTTTCTTGTCTGCCCAGGCAGTACCGTAGATACGCTGCAGCATTTTGTTCTTGCTGTCGCCACGCCAGTAGGCGCCCGAGGTTTTCTGCAGTTTGAAGTGATGGCAGAAACGCATGTTCGGCACGTGCGGACCGCGGCACATGTCGACATATTCTTCATGGTGATACAGGCCAGGACGGTCGTCATGGCTGATGTTCTCATCCAGAATCGCCACTTTGTAGTTTTCACCACGCGCGGCAAAGGTGTCGCGGGCTTCTTGCCAGCTGACCTTTTTCTTGATGACGTCATAATCTTTATCGGCCAACTCATGCATCCGCTTTTCCAGCAGATCCAGGTCTTCCTGCGTCAGGGTGCGGTCAATATCAACGTCATAGTAGAAACCGTTGTCGATCACCGGGCCGATGGCCATTTTGGTGTCCGGCCACAGCTGCTTGATAGCATGGCCCAACAGGTGCGCGCAGGAGTGGCGCATGATTTCCAGGCCTTCGGCGTCCTTGATGGTGATAATCGCCAGTTGCGCATCGGATTCGATCAGATCGCCGGCATCCACCAGTTCACCGTTTACACGGCCGGCAATACAGGCTTTGGCCAAACCAGGGCCGATATCAAGGGCAACATCCAGGGGGGAAACGGCGCGGTCGAAATGACGCTGACTTCCGTCAGGAAGAGTAATAACAGGCATTAATGATTCCTTATCTACAGTGGTGACCCACACGACAGATCACATGAAGAAATACAATATCGTTTAACTACATGTTGTTATGAACGCTATTCAGCTTCACTCTGCCAAATATGTACCCTCATAAGCACACAATTTACGGTGTGCCATGGTGCGACGCCATAACGGAACGGGCAGTGTAACACTATGATTAGCGCGCCATCTACCGGAGAGTTTGTCAAACAGGATTGCCCGCCACCAGTACGGAAAAAACCTATCCTCGCCGGTTGACGGCGAGGACAAGACGTTCGCTATTTATTCCTAATTGGCGAGAATAGTGTTCGCCATAAAAGATAACAGCGCAGTTGATGTCTTATACACATCGCGATTTTCCGTAACACTTCTGTCAAACCGCCAGTTCATGATGTAAACCACCGGCGCTTTGGGATATTGGTTAATAAAATCCCAATACAATTGAATTTGCGTATGAAGCTGTTCGTCATTCAGGCCAAGGGACGCACTAGATGGCGGAACCAAAACCCATTTTTGACTATTATTGGTCGGTGCCAGACGGTTGTAGGTTTCCCACATGTCAGATACGGACCAATTGTAATTATCGACCCCTATCCAGTCAGGCTTACTATTCACATCTCCAGGGCAGGCAGTTGTCGGTGCACCCTTTTGTATTTCATTGACATATTCTGGTATATGGGTGTGTCTGTAACTCAAAACAGTATAAACAGGGACAGTTAACCCGTAATTTTTCATGGCCTGTCGGAGAGTACATAGATAACTGGAATATTGATATGGAACATATTTATCGCCAGTTTGCAAAGCGGGAACATCGAACGGCTCATCAATAAAATAAATAGCGCCTGGACGATATGTAGCCTTACTGATTTCCTGCACAATACGCCAAATATTGGCCCATGAACCTACAGCCTGACAGCTACTGTCATTTGTTGCTCCTGGACAAATGTCCACGAACGGCGAACCTGCAACGGAGCCGGATCCAGCTTGCACATTCAGCACACATTGCCCTTGGGCACAAATCGGCAAACTCAAACTTTTAATGGAATGCACGACATTAAGGTTTGTCGTACTGAACCCAACGTCAGAAATCGCATTTAAGGCTGCGGTTGCATTATAAGAGGGGGAAGCATTTTCATAAAAGTCGAGCCAATCATAACCATAATACTTTATATTCACATTCGGTCCAGCAGCCGACGCAGAACCTGTAGCGAGGCCTAGACACAAAATAAATAAAATCCTCATCATCATTTTCACTCCTTTTAACTTACTGGTAAATATTGATATAAATATGAACACAGGTGGACTGATATAATCTCCAACGACTCAATTTCTCACTTGTAGCCCATACGATCTCTTCATTCCTGTTGTGCAATAGAGGAGTAAACAAGGTATAAGTGTCCCGCTTAACCGAACCATTCATTTTTAGCGATCTTCCGACATACGGATTATATCCCCTGAGGAGAACGCCATGCGTAAAGCCCGATTCACACAACACCAGATCATCGCCGTTCTAAAGTCTGTCGAAGCCGGGCGTACGGTCAAAGAGGTTTGCCGTGAGGCCGCTATCTCTAAAGTCAGATTTTGGACAGGAATACTGGATTTTTACCTGTTCAGAACGCTGAATGAAGCACAGGAGATCACGGCGCGCTGGCTGGCTGAATACAACAGCGGGCGGCCTCATGAATCCCTGAATAGCCTGACACCGGAAGAATACCGGCTGATGGCTGAAAAACCGGAAATCTCAAAAAGTGTGTGAAACTAAAACGGATAGGCTTACAAAGGCAGCCCTAGGTTCTGCATTGGTTAGCCAGGGTGCCACTAGGGGAATAACGAGGCATTGATGATTGCATTTCTACGTTGTCGGAAAGAGCAGATTTTGATAAGCATCAAGACATGCCCTCTTGAGGTGGCTGCGTTCCCTGCAGGAAATTTCATCCGCAATGAGCAAGTAATAACATTGCACAAATCAGCTGTGGCGAACCTTGTCCGCTACCGCTATCCTGTTGCCACTAACGGCTGAATTGAGACATTCCCCCGCATCATGAACCGGTTATTTAAGTTACTCGTCGGCGTCTGCGTGGTGCTGGTGGCGAGTTTCACTCTGCTTCACCTCGGCACCGATCGCCACCCACGAGCCATTGCGGTCAACGAACCGCCGATGGAATGCGAAGATACCCCGGACATTGCCAATGACTGCGTGAACGACGACGATGACACTTCTGCAGACCCTGCGCCCGAATTGACGCCACCCAATACGCAGGGCTGATCGGGTATCAATTCCGTGTCAACATTGTGAATTTTCAAATGTTCTCCCCCTTTCGCCATTGCTGGCGATCTCCCGGCAGGCTACTCTACTATTTTGCGCCGTATTACGGCGTTAACTGAAAACAGAGGTCTGCTTTATGTCGAGTATCATGCAGTTATTCCAGGCCATCGGATTGGGTCTGGTGCTGCTACTGCCGCTTGCCAACCCGCTTACCACCGTGGCGTTGTTGCTCGGCCTGTCGGGCAATATGACACGTGAAGAGCGCAATCAGCAGTCGCTGATGGCGTCGGTCTACGTGTTCCTCATCATGACGGTAGCGTTCTACGCCGGTCAGTTGGTCATGAACACCTTCGGCATCTCCATTCCCGGCCTGCGCATCGCCGGCGGGCTGATTGTGGCGTTTATCGGTTTTCGCATGCTTTTTCCGCAGCAAAGTGCAGAAGATGCGCCGGAGGTGGAAACCAAGTCAAACGAGTTGCGCAAGAAGACCTCGGTCAACATCGCCTTCGTGCCACTGGCGATGCCAAGCACCGCCGGCCCCGGCACCATCGCCATGATCATCAGTTCGGCGTCGAGCATTAAAGCTAACACGCTGGGATTCGAGCACTGGGTGCTGTTGGTGGCGCCGGTAGCGATTTTCCTGTCGGTGGCGGTAATACTCTGGGGTTGCCTGAGAAGCTCCGGTGCCATTATGCGTCTGGTGGGCAAGAGCGGGATCGAGGCGATCTCGCGTCTGATGGGGTTCCTGTTGGTGTGTATGGGCGTGCAGTTCATTATCAACGGCGTGCTGGAGATTATCTCCACCTATACGCCTGCGGCCTGATAAAACGGGCGCGAATCGGTGAAACGCGCCCGCTATATTTACTTCCCTACCGGTGCCTGAGCACCCAGAATCCCCTTTCCTTCCGGCACTTCGGTAAAGCGGCTGAGGATCTCGCTGTAGGTTTTCGCCGGATCCAACTCTGTGAACTGATTCGGGTAGATAAACTTCGCCAGATACTCCAACCCAACGATGTTGTACGGGTGATTATAGAAGTTGTGGTAAATGCCGTAGAAACGGCCCTCTTTCACCGCCGAGAGTTGGGCGAAACCCGGACGCTGTTTCATGCGGTTGAAAGCCTCGTCAACCTGCTGCTGGGTAACGCCATAGCCAAAGGGCACCGCGGCATTGGTTTTGCTGGCCCACTGGGAGCCGGAAACGATATAGGCATCCGGCTTCATGCTGATCACTTTTTCAAGCGAGACGTCGCCGGTGGCGCCGGGCAGCAGTTCGGAACCCAGGTTGCGGGCGCCCACGGCTTCGACCATCCCACCCCAGCCGACGTGCGAATGGGTGAAGCAGCAAGACTCCAGCCCGTTCAAACCGGCTTTCGCTTCGATAAATACCAGCGGCTTTGGCTCCACCGCTTTGGTTTTATCGAGGATGCTCTGATAATGCTGCTGGTAGAAATCGGTGTATTGCTTCGCTTCGCTCTCGCGGTTCAGTGTCTCCCCCAACAGTTGGATACTTTTCGGGGTGTTTTCCACCGGCTTCAGCATGGTGTCGATAAACAGCACCGGAATGTTCAACGCTTTCAGCTTGTCCAGTACGCCGGTCTGGCTCAACGAGGGTTTGGAACGCAACTGCGCCACCATCAGATCGGGGTGTTTCGCTATCACGCTTTCCAGATTAATCTCGCCCTTGTCGCTGAAGCCCATATCGATAATGTTCTTCGCCTCAGGCCATTTGCTCTCGAGGATTTTCCAGGTTTCACCGTCGCTTTTCTTCAGCAGGTTGTTCCACGCCACCAGCCGGGTGAAGGGATCGGCGCGATCAAGCAAAGCCAGCGTCAAAATATCGCGTCCGTCCTGCACCACAACGCGTTTCGGCTCTTGTTTAATCGTCACGCTTGCGCCGGAAGTGTCGGTCAGGGTCAACGGATAGGTGGTCGCCATCGCCTGAGTAGATAAAACGCAGGCGCAGGCCAATGCCAGCAGGGTGATTCGACGATGCACGTAAAGCTCCTTAGCGTAGAAAAATTCTCGGTAAATAATAATGAGAATGGCTTCTATTATCAAAGACAACGCTAAGCAGATGACGATTTAATTGAAAATGGATGTGAATCAGAAGGAAGCGTGGCGCGCCGGTTTCGGCGCGCCACAGAGGTTAAACCAGGCCGTAAATCAGCGCAGAAAGCGCAATCAGGCCCATCACCAGCACGAAGACGTTGCTCGGCGCACGGTAGCGGTGCATCGCGGGCACCGCACGCACCGCGTACATCGGCAAAATAAACAGGATTACCGCAATCAACGGGCCGCTGATGGTTTCGATAATATGCAACGCGCTAGGATTCCAGACCGTGGCCGCCCAGGTGAGCAGGAACAGCAGCACGGCGGAGAGGCGATGCGTGATGCGCGAACTTAACGGCTTACCGACCGCTCGCGTCAAACCGTCAATCAGGCTGGTCGCCCCTTCGGTAACGCCAAGCGAAGTGCCGAGGTAGGACTTGGACATCGCCAGTATCGCCATCACCGGGCCAAGATAGGCAATCAACGGGTTGGAGAATTTGTTCGCCAGCGTGGTCAACACGGTGATGTTCTGATCTTTCGCCTGCTGCATGTCCGCATGCGACAGGCTTAACACGCAGCTAAAGACAAAGAACAGCACGGTGACGCAAATCAGCACGTAACTGTAACGCATAATGCGTGCGCAGCGGCGTTCGGCCTTGTCGCCATACAGGCTTTTCTGGGTCGAGGCGAAGGACGAAATAATCGGCGCATGGCTGAAGGAAAACACCATCACCGGCACCGCCAGCCACAACGAATGCCACAAATCCGGGCTGCTGAACTGGGTATTGGCCAGGCCGCTGACGAAGTTCGCCGTCTGCCAAGTCGGCACCAGGTACAGCGAAATCCCCATCAGGAACACCAGTAACGGGAACACCAGCATGCCCATCGCCGCGACAATAGCGTCTTTACCGCGCAGCAGCACCAGATTCAACACCACCACCACCGCCAGGCTCAACCAGATACGCGGCAGCGGCGTCAGGTGAAACTGATGGATCAGGAAGCTGTCCAGGGCGTTGGTAATCGAAATGCTGTATACCAGCACGATCGGGAAAAACGCCATCAGGTACAACACCATGATGATTTTACCCGCCAGCACGCCAAAGTGTTCGACCACCACATCATGGATATTGCCGTCGCGGCTGGAACCGGAAAGCACAAAGCGGCTCAGTGCGCGATGCGGTAAATAGGTCAGAGGAAAAGCAAACAGTGCCATCAACAACAGCACCAGAGGGCCGTTCAAACCGGCATTGATCGGCAGGAACAGCGTGCCTGCGCCGACAGCGGTGGCATAGAGACCAAACATCCACACCGTATCGGTTTTGTTCCATTTGGCCGCTTGGGTAGCGGCCTGCGTACCTGAATCGGGAGAAATCGTACTCATAGGAAAGCTCACCTTACTCTTCAGCGACAACGATTGCGCTCAATGGGATATCCTTCTCCGCGAATTTTTTAACATTAATCAAGGGATTAATGCAGTATTTCATTCTTGTGCTTGATAAAAGGATGGCAAAGGATAATTAAAAACGCTGCTCGGGTCTATCTCTTGGCGGCTAACTGCGCGCTTCATGAACGATTTTCAGTGCGGGAATAGATGGCTAGAGGCAAAAAACAGGGGCCTCTGGAGGCCCCTGGCGGTTTACTTGTTGGCGTCCGGATGATCCGGCACTTCGGCGCTACCCATCTCCTTCTCATTGCGGATCATCGTGCGGTCTTTACGCACGTCGGCCACGTCCGAGGCATCGATTGGCTTGGCGCTGTTGCCCCAACTGGAACGGATAAAGTTGACCACATCCGCCACCTGCTGGTCGTTCAGGCGCCAGCCGAACGGCGGCATGGTGAGGTTGGACACCGCCCCTTTCACCGCCGGCGTGGTATTGCCGGTCAGCACGATGTGGATCAGCGAGGTCGCATCGTCGGTTTGCACCACCGGGTTGCCCTTCAGTGCCGGGAAGGCACGTTTGTAACCCACGCCGTCGGTACGGTGACAGGCCGCGCAGTTATCGACGTACAACGCCGCACCTGGCTTGCTGTCGTTACCGCGCCACAGATCCTTGGCAACGCTATCCTCGACCGGAGCCGCCTGCTGCTTGCCATCTTTCGGCGGCAGCGTTTTCAGGTAGCGTGAGATCGCCGTCAGGTCTTCATCGCTGAGATACTGCAGGCTGTGTTCAACCACGTCGCTCATGCCGCCGAACACGATGGATTTGTCGTTGCGACCGGTTTTCAGGAACTCGGTCAGTTCGGCTTCGCTCCAGGTCCCCAATCCGTCCTTAGTGTCTCCGCGCAGACTGGAGGCTACCCAACCGTCGATCGGCGCGTTGCTGCCGGACAGGTAGTTGTCGCCGTCGTTATTGCTCAGCGATTTTTCCTGCATGGTGATACTGCGCGGCGTGTGGCAGGCGCCGCAGTGCCCCAACCCTTCCACCAGATAACGACCGCGTTCGACCACCGGATCGGCTTTGGCGTCAGCGACAAAATCCGCCGGCGTCGGCGCAAACATGCCACGCCAAATACTCAACGGCCAGCGCATTGACAGCGGCCAGGGGATATCGGAATCCTTATTAGCCTGCTCCACCGGCTGCACGCCGTGCATGAAATAGGCGTACATGGCGCGCATGTCGTCCTCTTTCACCAGCGCGAACGACGGATAAGGCATCGCCGGGTACAGGGTGCTGCCGTTTTTGGCTACGCCCTTGCGCACCGCGTTATCGAAGTCTTCAAAGCTGTAATCACCGATACCGGTCTTTTTATCCGGCGAGATATTGGTGGAGTAAATAGTGCCGATCGGCGTTTCCATCGCCAAACCACCGGCAAACTCTTTACCGCTTTTACCGTTGGTGTGGCAGGCCACGCAGTCACCGGCGCGCGCCAGGTACTCGCCGCGTTTGATCAACTCGCTGCTGACCGTGGCGTCCTGCGCCCAAACGGAAAAACTCAGTGCACTGAGAACCAGTGCGGGAACAAATGCTTTCATCGGTCGCCGTCCTTATGCCTGCACCAGAGGGCCTGGGTTTTTCAGATACTGCTCGCGAATCGCGCGGGCAGACCAGTAAGCCAACGCGGCCACAGTGCCGGTCGGGTTGTAACCCAGCCCTTGCGGGAAGGCCGACGCGCCGATGGAAAACACGTTGTGCACGTCCCAGCTTTGCAGATAGCGGTTTACCGCGCTGGTCTTCGGATCTTCGCCCATTACCGCGCCGCCGTTCATGTGCGTGGTCTGGTAACTGGTGGTGTCAAAATGGCTGTTGGCGTTTTTCGGGCTGCCGGCGATCAATTTCGGGTTCATCGCTTTGGCGATCGGCGCCATTTTGTCGTACATGAATTGCGCCATCTTGACGTCGTTTTCCTGCCAGTCGAACGTCATGCGCAGCAGCGGCTGACCAAACACGTTCTTGTAGGTGGGATCCAGGTCCAGATAGTTGCTGCGGTACGACTGATGCGCACCGTGGGCGTCCATCGACACGTGATGGGTGTAGGCATCCGCCACTGCCGCTTTCCACTTGCTGCCCCAGGCAGGGGTGCCCGGAGGCGTCGGCAAACCGGAAATCGGCTTGGTGCCCGCCTGGTTGACCCAGAATGGCGAACCGCCGACGAAGCCTTCTTTGGCATGGTCGAAGTTATCGGCGTTGAAATCGTCCACCCCGACGCCGTTGCCGCCGGCACCGATGAACGGGTTGGTGAACACGTCCTTGTCGAAAAACGCTTTAATGGTGGTCATGTTCTGGTAGGCGAAATTACGCCCGACCACGCCCTCGCCGGTCACCGGATCGTAAGGCTTGCCGATGCCGGACAGCAGCATCAGGTGCACGTTGTGGAACTGGAAGGCGCCCAGGATCACCAGCTCCGCCGGCTGTTCGATTTCGCGGCCCTGCGCATCGACGTAATTCACGCCGGTGGCGCGGGATTTGTCGGCGCTCAGGTTCACTTTCAGCACGTTGGCGTTGGTACGCAGCTCAAAGCGCTTCTCCATGCGCAACGCCGGCAAAATATTGACGTTCGGCGATGCCTTGGAATACATGTAGCAGGCGTAACCACTGCAGAAACCGCAGAAGTTGCACGGCCCCATCTGCGCGCCGTAGGGGTTGGTATAGGAGTCCGACGTGTTGGCGGAAGGCAGATTATACGGATGATAACCCACCTCCAGCGCCGCCTTCTCGAACAGTTGGGCGGAGAAGGTATTCTTCTGGGCCGGCAACGGGAAATCGCTGGAGCGATCGGCCGCAAAGCGGTTGCCGCCCTTCTGCGCCACTTTCTGGCCCTTGATGGTCCAGGCGGTGCCGGAAGTGCCAAACACTTTTTCGGCTTTATCGAAGAACGGCTCCAGCTCGTCGTAAGTCACGCCGAAGTCCTGAATGGTCATGTCTTTCGGGATAAAACTCTTGCCGTAGCGCTCTTCGTAGTGGCTGCGCATGCGCAACTCGATCGGGTCAACGCGAAAATGCACGCCGGACCAGTGCAGGCCCGCGCCACCTACGCCGGTGCCCGGCAGGAAGGCCGCCAGTTGGCGATAAGGCACTGCGGTTTGGCTGGTGTTATGCCGAATGGTCACGGTGCTTTTCGACAGGTCCTGGAACAATTTTCGACGGATATTATAGGTCAGCTCGTCAATCACCTGCGGGTAGGAGCCGTCCGGATAGGTATCGCGCATCGGGCCGCGCTCCAGCGCCACCACGTTCAGACCCGCCTCGGTCAGTTCTTTGGCCATAATCGCGCCGACCCAGCCGAAGCCGACGATCACCGCGTCCACTTTTTTCATTACCGTTGCCATGGTTACCCCCTCTCCCCACGAATTGATACCGGTGGGAAGGGATAACGTTCCCCTCGCTCAACCCAGTCCATAAAGTCGGCGCGCGCGCCCGGAAAATTAATCAGCTTCCAGCCAACCATGTCTTTGTTGCCGCCATGGATGGGATCGCTGAAGAAACCTTCGCGGGTGTTTTGCAGCAGGTAGGAAAAGAACAGTTTGGCCGGTAACTGCGAGAATTCCGCCTCACCTGATTCAAACTTCTGCAGCAGCGCATCCTGCTGTGCAGCGTCCAGCTCGGCAAAGGGCTTGCCGGCGGTTTTCTTGCAGTAGGCATCGGCGTCACTGATGCCCAGGTTATAAATCTGCTTCGGCACCAGCGGTAGCTGGTAACCCATCTCTTTCGGCACATCCGGGTTGAATGGCCCTTGCATGTACCAGATTGAACCTGTGGCATACGGGGTATTCATCTGGCGATCGATAAACTCCGGCACGCCGGCTTCCAGGGCACCAGGGCCGCGATCGTCAGCCGGGATCAGGCGCGCCGCAGCGGCCTTGATAAATGCCCATTCTTCCGGGGTGAAAAACGTGGGCTGGTAGTCCGTTGGGGTGTCTGTAGCCGCGACAGCAGGCATGGGTGCCGTCAGGGCGCTGACGCCACTGCCGCCAATCACCGCTGCGGGAATTAAAGTCATCGATTTCAGCAGGAAATCGCGCCGTGAGTTGTTAGTTTTATCGTCCGACATGTCACATTCCATCCAAAGATAATCACAACTATTTAACCTCAACCTTGTGAACATTGCGGGATTTAAAAATAATTTGTTACGTATTTGTCTATTTTTTGAAGGTTACTTTGTGAACTCAAGCCAAAATGTTACCGGTAACTTATTGAATGAACGTAAAGAAATGACCGTGAATGTAAAATTAACTATTTGTGCGGTTTTTGAGGTAACAGGATGGGAAATAACGAAAAATGAGAGATACGTCGCGATGTTGCCGCGTCGATAAAGAAAAACCGGCCGCTGCGAGCGACCGGTTTTAGTGAGAAATAAAGCTTACTGCGACATGGCCTGATAGGCCGTCGTGACCTTCCATAAATAGCGCGGCGCTTGCGGGGCCGGGTGCTTTTTCTGGATGTGCTGGTAAAACTCATCCGGGCTCATCTGATTAATGCGGTTTACCGCCACGCGCTTGTCCGATGAGAACGTGCGCAACATGGCGCCGGCCCCATTGACATAAGAAACGATGGTGGCATAACGCAAGGTCTGTGGGTTGTTGATCCCGGCTAGCTGCTGGCTTTGAAGAATATTGATATAGGCCGTTCCCAGATCAATATTAACCGCCGGATCCTTCAACTCACGCGAGCTGGGCTGCCCGCTTCTGCCTTTCAAACGATAGGCGTCACGCCCGGCGGTTGACGGTTTCAGCTGCATTAATCCCACGGCGTTCGAGGTGCTGACCACGTTCGGGTTAAACCCGGACTCCACCTGAATGATCGCTTTAATCAGCGTTTCGTCAACGCCATAACTGCTGGCGGCCTGACGAATGTAATCGTTATAGGCTATCGGCGTCCCTGTACGGTTAACCGGAGCCTGCGGGGGGGTCTTTAACCAACCGCCGCGCGATGTGCCACTGCCCGAAATAGTACTTGTCGTTTGCGGGTCTTTGGCGCACCCCGACAAAAGCAAGATTGCCGTCAGGCAACCGATTTTTGTTTTCACAGAATCCCTCACTCCTTTCAATGGGTTGCGTAGCATATACAACTTGTAAGGACGCCTGCATAATTTTTTTGGTCTAATCTCAAGCTATTCATATACCAAGAGGTGATTTATGAGTCAATCTGCGACGACGTGTTTTGTGGTGACTTTCCGCTATCAGGAAGAAGGATTGGCTGATTTGGCCAAGCTTACCGGACAATTAACCCGCGATGGATTTGTCACTTCGGTGACAGACGAACAGGGCATTCCGCATCCGTTGAGCAGCAACAGTTTTGCGTTTATAACCCCACTGGATCAACAGGATGTACAACAGTTGGCGCAAAAGCTCGGGGAGGTTGCCCTGGGGAAAACGCCGGAGGTCGACATAGTCCGCTATGAGGAGTACGTTAAGCGGTTACATACTGATACATAAAATGCTATAACTCACCTGACGGTATTATTTTTGCAATGGATTAGTAACCTGCCGTCAGCCTGAAGGTGACGCTTGACTTTGCCATAAATGATATTGATAATCATTTTCATTTGAGCCAGGAGATGTCACCATGCTTTTGAAACAACGCGCTTTTCCCCGCCTGCCACTCATTCAGGTTGCGGCGTTTTACCGCCCTTTTGCTCTGCTGTGTCTGCTGCTCGTCGCGGGCCTCGCCGGCAATCCCGCTTTAGCGGAAAAGAAACTGCGCGTGGTGACGACCTTCACCATCATTCAGGACATCGCTCAAAACGTGGCCGGCGACGCCGCGGTGGTTGAATCTATTACCAAGCCGGGAGCGGAGATCCACGATTATCAACCAACGCCACGCGATATCGTTAAAGCGCAGCACGCCGATTTGATCCTGTGGAACGGCATGAACCTCGAACGTTGGTTCCAACGCTTCTTCGAAAACATCAAACAGGTTCCCGCCGCCGTGGTGACCGAAGGCATCACCCCGCTGCCAATCCGCGAAGGGCCGTATAACGGCAACCCGAATCCGCATGCCTGGATGTCTGCCAGCAATGCGCTTATCTATATAGAAAATATCCGTAAAGCCCTGGTGCAGCACGACCCGGCCAACGCAGAAACCTATAACCGCAACGCCAAAGCCTATGCCGCCAAAATCAGCGCGCTGGATGCCCCGCTGCGCGAGCGCCTGTCGCGTATTCCCGCAGCCCAACGTTGGTTGGTTACCAGCGAAGGCGCATTCAGCTATCTGGCGAAAGACTATCAGTTGAAAGAAGTCTATCTGTGGCCAATTAACGCCGACGAGCAAGGTTCGCCGCAGCAAGTTCGCCGGGTCATCGACGCCGTTCGCGCCAACCGCATTCCTGTGGTCTTCAGCGAAAGCACCATCTCCGACAAGCCGGCCAGGCAGGTGGCGAAAGAAACCGGGGCGAAGTACGGCGGCGTGCTGTATGTCGATTCGCTGTCCACCCAGGGCGGCCCGGTACCGACGTATATAGACCTGCTGAACGTCACCGTACAAACCATCGCCAAAGGATTTGATCAATGACCACCGAGGTTTTTGTCCGCCCTGAGCTGATCGTGGATGACGTTACCGTTACCTATAACAACGGCCATACCGCGATCCACAACGCCAGTTTTAACCTGAGCGGCGGCGCCATTTGCGCGTTGGTCGGCGTCAATGGCAGCGGCAAGTCGACGCTGTTCAAAAGTATCATGGGGCTGGTCAAACCCACCACCGGCCGTGTGCAGTTGAACGACAAACCGGTGGCGCAAGCGCTGAAAAAAAATATTATTGCCTACGTCCCGCAAACCGAAGACGTCGACTGGAACTTCCCGGTTCTGGTGGAAGACGTAGTGATGATGGGCCGCTACGGCAAGATGAATTTTCTGCGCATTCCCTCCCGGGAAGACCGACTGCGCGTCGACAAAGCGCTGGAGCGCGTTGGCCTGAGCGAACTGCGTACTCGCCAGATCGGCGAGCTTTCCGGCGGGCAGAAAAAACGGGTGTTCCTGGCGCGGGCGCTGGCGCAACAAGGTTCCGTGCTGCTGTTGGATGAACCCTTCACCGGCGTGGACGTCAAAACCGAGAACGCAATTATCGATCTGCTGCGCGCGTTGCGTGACGAGGGTCACCTGATCCTGGTTTCCACCCATAACCTGGGCAGCGTGCCGGAATTCTGCGACCGGGTGATCCTGATTAACCGCACGGTGCTGGCCGCCGGCCCAACCGAAACCACCTTCACCCAAAGCAACCTGGAACAGGCGTTCGGCGGCGTGTTGCGCCATATCAACCTGTCCGGCCCGGATCTGCACGACGATAACGATCCGCGCACCGTGACGGTATTGACCGATGACGAACGCCCGGCGGTGTTCTACGGCCATACCAAGAGCGACCCTCCGGCGCAAAGCCAGCCAAAGGAGAAGCAACTCTGATGCTGGACATTTTGCTGCAACCCTTCCATTACAACTACATGGTCAAAGCGATCTGGGTCAGCGCCATCGTCGGCGCCGCCTGCGCGTTCCTGTCGGCCTACCTGATGCTGAAAGGCTGGTCGCTGATGGGCGATGCGCTGTCGCACTCGGTGGTGCCTGGCGTCGCCGGGGCCTATGCCCTTGGTCTGCCGTACGCCGCCGGGGCCTTCTTCACCGGCATGCTGGCCGCGCTGGCCATGACGCTGGTACGCCACGTCACCCGCCTGCGCGAAGACGCCATCATCGGCTTTATTTTTTCGACCTTCTTCGCCGTTGGGCTGCTGATCATTTCACTCAATCCTACGTCGATTAACGTGCAGTCGATTATCTTCGGCAATATTCTCGGCATCGCCGACGAAGACGTGCTGCAGGTCGAGATTATCATCGGCGTTTCGCTGCTGATTCTGTGCCTGGTGTGGAAAGACCTGCTGGCGGTGTTCTTTGACGAAAGCCACGCGGTGTCGATTGGTCTGTCGCCGCTGCGGATGAAAATCCTGTTCTTCACCCTGCTCAGCGCCTGCACCGTCGCGGCGCTACAAACCGTCGGGGCGATTTTGGTGATCGCCATGGTGATTACGCCAGGCGCCACCGCCTATCTGCTGACCGACCGCTTTAGCCGTTTGGTGATCATCGCCATCGTCATCGGCGCACTGACCAGCGGTGTCGGTGCCTACCTGAGCTTCTTCCTTGACGGCGCTACCGGCGGCGTGATCGTGACCCTGCAGACGCTGGTGTTCCTGGCGGCGTTTTTCTTCGCCCCCAAACACGGCCTGCTGGCGTCCCGGCGCCGCGTCGCCCGTGAACAGACCGGAGGCCACTGATGGAAACCCTGTATCAACTGCTCAGTGAACCCTTCGCCTACCCGTTTATGCAGCGGGCGATCCTGGCCGCTATCGTGACCGGCGTGGTGTGTGCGGTGCTGTCGTGCTATCTGGTGCTCAAAGGCTGGTCGCTGATGGGCGATGCTATCTCGCACGCTGTTCTGCCCGGCATTGTCGTGGCGTTCGTACTTGGCATCCCGGTGGTTATCGGCGCGTTTTTCTCCGGCATTTTCTGTGCGGTAGCCACCGGCTACCTGAAAGAGAACAGCCGGGTGAAAGAGGATACGGTGATGGGCATCGTTTTCTCCGGCATGTTCGCCTTCGGGCTGGTGCTGTTTTCCCGCGTCGATACCGATCAGCATCTGAGCCACATCCTGTTCGGCAATATGCTGGGGATTACCGACGCCGAGCTGAAACAAACGCTGCTGATTGCCGGCATTACGCTGGTGGTGGTATTGCTCAAGCGCAAAGATCTGATGCTCTACTGTTTCGACCCGAACCATGCGAGGGTCATAGGTCTGCCGGTAAAACTGCTGCATTATGGGCTGCTGTGCCTGCTGGCGCTGACGATTGTCGCTTCTCTGCAGGCAGTCGGGGTGATACTGGTGATTGCGATGCTGATAGCCCCGGGCATCATTGCCTTTATGCTGTGCCGCAGTTTCGATCGCATGCTGGTCATCGCGACGCTGGTGTCGGTATTCTCCTGCGTGCTCGGTACCCTGATCAGCTTTCACATCGACGGCGCGACCGGCCCCTGTATTGTGATCGTTCAGGCGATTGCGTTTATTATCGCCCTGCTCTACAGCAAACTCAGGCCGTTACAACGTCACGAAGAGGCGTTGCGCAACGAGAAACCTTAACGCTTGCGGCGGTGAGCCCCCTCATCGCCGCTTATCCTTACCGCTGCCGGTAGATATCTGGCCGAACGATATGCCAGACATAGTCCTGACGATTCAGCGCTTCATATCCCACTTTTTGATACAGCCACGGCGCGGTGCCGGTCACCAGCATAACGCGCCGCAACCGCTGCAGCAGTGGATGTTCCAGCGTGCAGTCCATCAGCCAGCGGGCCAGCCCACGCCCCTGATAATCCGGTGCGACAAACACATCGCACAGATAACCGAAGGTGGCGTAATCCGTCACCAGACGCGCAAAACCTATCTGTTGCCGGTGATGATAGAGGCCAAAACACAGGCTGTTGTCGATGGAAAGTTGCACAGTCTCCTGCGAAATGCCTGACGCCCAACTCGAGGTGGTCAAAAATGCGTGAGTGAACGCCAAATTTAATTCACTTTTATCCGTATCTATCAGGTATTCGTCGCGACGCCACTGCCGGTTCTGCTCCATAACTCCCTCATCTTACTGATTATAAAAATCATTCTATACGTACCCTGTTGCCGCCAACCTGATAAACATCGCTCCGGTGCCACGAAGTTGCAATAGGCCGCGTGCTTAAATGAATCAATAGCGTATATACTTTGAGCAAACGCGACTGGCGAAAAAATCGCCTGCCGTCGGTGCCAGCTGTGCGCCAGGTCGTGTTTTCGGAACGGTAAAGAGGCTAACCTAATGAATTCGCAGGCAACACAGAGGGGGTGTACCATGTGGCAAGCCGTTAGCCGTCTGTTAAGTGAACATCTTGGCAGCGCAGAAATCCGCGAAAGGACTGAACTGCCCGGGGGAGAGATCCACCCGGCGTGGCGCGTGAGTTACGGTGACAACGAGGTATTTGTCAAATGTGATGCCCGCGAAATGCTACCGATCTTTACCGCCGAAGCCGATCAACTGGCCCTGCTGGCACGCAGTAAAACCGTGCGGGTGCCGCAGGTTTATGGCGTCGGCAGCGATCGTGACTACAGCTTCCTGCTGCTGGAATACCAGCCGCTGAAACCCTTCGATGCCCACGGCGCTCATTGCCTCGGCCAACAGCTGGCTCATCTGCATAAATGGAGTGAACAGCCGCAGTTCGGCCTCGACTTCGATAACGATTTGACCACCACTCCGCAACCCAATGCCTGGCAGCGCCGCTGGTCGGAATTCTTTGCCGAGCAACGCATCGGCTGGCAGTTGCAGTTAGCGGCGGAGAAAGGCATGACCTTTGGTGATATTGATGAAATTATCGACGTAGTGTATCTACGCCTGCAACACCATCAGCCGCAACCTTCACTGTTGCACGGCAACCTGTGGCCGGGAAACTGCGGCATGACCGCCGACGGTCCGATCCTGTTCGATCCTGCCAGCTACTGGGGCGATCGCGAGTGCGATCTGGCGATGCTGCCGTTGCACCCTGAGCTACCGCCGCAGATTTATGACGGGTATCAGAGTGTCTGGCCGTTGGAACATGGCTTTATTGAACGCCAGCCGCTGTATCAGCTGTATTACCTGCTTAACCACAGCAATCTGTTCGGCGGCCAACATCTGGTCAAGGCGCAGCGTGCAGTAGACGCGTTGCTGCACCCTCAAGCGCGATAGTATCAAGGCGCTGAATCCAGCGCCTTGGCCTCGTCCAGTCTTAAGCGGCGCCGGCCAGTTGGCCGAGTAACTTGATGACGAACCAGGCAATGACCGCGATCACTACCGGCAGAATGTACAACGGGAAGTACTGCAGAAAAATGGTGTGGCGTGGCAGCGTAATGCGTTCTTCCAGTTGCACACGCGTATGCCCTTCACTGCCCTTGGCCTGCTCGAGGATCATCTGGTCCTCCAGGCCTTCACGGATAAACTTCACCTGGCGCGACATGCGCGCGCCCGAGGCTTGCAACGCCAGCCCGACAAAAATCAAAAAATAGATAACGATAAACATCAGATTGGCGCCGCTGAACAGGCTTTTCGCTACGTCCGGCACCGGCGAGTTATACCAGAAGATATTCAGGAACGGCGTATTGAAACGCACCATATCCACCATGACGTGGACAAAATCCAGCATCACCGCATTAATGCCCTTGGTCTTCTCACTGTGCTGATAGAAAAACAGCAGCAGCGAGATCAGCGTTGACAGCAACGCGGGGATGAAAACTACCCAACCAAGAATACGTTTCACAATGGCGATGCGCCCAGCCTGTTGATACGTCATGTGTTCCCCTTGTAAGCGACGTAACCGTAATTGGCTAAGTCTACCTGTAGTTACTGAAACTCGCCCACCGTTTTCTTTAGCCTTGCTGTGCTACAAGCGTAGCCGGGATTATCCGTTTTCAACAACTTAACGGTGACAACGCATTCTCGTTAAATGGCTATATAGTTAATTCAATCCGTTCTGAAAGGGGGCGCCATGGTTCGCCTTATCATCTTGTTATTGGGTCCACAGGCGCTGCGCGGCCAGCGGCGTGCGCTGCTGCTGTTTGGCTGGGCATGGATCGCCGTCGGTCTGCTGATGTTAGTTGACGTGCTAGAAGATGGCCGCTCGGTGTTGGCGCTGGACGCACTGGCGGTGGTACTGGCACTCGAGGGGCTGGTGGCGATCTCCGCCGCACTGGTGATTGGCTCCACCGCCAGCCGACCGGTATTGCTAAAGGGGCTGGGGTTTCTGGTGATGGCGTTTTTGGTGCTGGACGTCCCCGCAGACGACAATATTGTCGCCACGCTGGTGTTCGGCAGCGCGTTGCTGCTGGACGGTTCAGTGCGTATCGCCTCTTCTACCCTGATCCAGCACAGCCGCTGGAAACTGGTCGCGTTGGCGGGGGGGTTCGAAATCTTGCTGTCGCTATTTATTTTTACCGGCTGGCCGGTACCGCACCGCATGACGGTCCCCTTTTGCGTCGGCGTCATGCTTTTGCTGTCGGGCTGGGCGTTACTGCGCATTGCACAGCGGCTGGAGAGCTTCTCCCTGAACCGACAGCAACCTGCTGCTGCGCTAACGGTTCAGGCTGCCCCCTTGACGGTCTATGTCTGGACTCCGGTGGCGGCGGCGAAAGATGCGCGCCGGCGCTACATTGTTGACCGCTATATCGCCGCAGTGGATGGCGGCGGCCATATCTCCACCGGGCATGCCGCTCTGGAGCTGGCCCCGGATTTGTACATCAGCCATTATCCGCTGAATGACATCAGCCATTCAGTGCAGGATTTCCGTCAGTTACTGCACTCCGGCGAACAAAACAACGTCGAGGGTCGCTTTCTGCCCGGCTTGCAGCAAGAGGTAGCGGCCTGGTGCGCACCCGACAAGAAAATCCAGTTCCGCCGTTATAACCCAGCTGCCTTGCACGCCTTCTGGCAAGGGTATCGTCAGGACACAACCTACAACCTGACGCGCCGTAACTGTTCCACCACGGTGATCCTGGCGCTGGACAGTGCGCTGGAAGGCGTATTGGGCGACAAACCTCTGTGGCGGCGTTTTCTGTTTTTGATCCTCGACCCCAACCTGTGGATGCTGGCGGTGTTGCGTAGCCGCGGAGAGACCATGACCTGGACGCCGGGGTTGGTGCTGGACTATGCCCGCATGCTGCAGCAGGTTACCGAGCGGCAGCACCAGCGCTGGTGGTCAAAACTGCGCGATCTGTGGCGTATCCTGCGTTTCGGCAAGGCGCCCGGAGCGAATGCGGCGCAATCCGGCAGGCAAAAATTTTAGTCTGGTTCCCGGCGATGTTAAAGTGGTGGCACATTCACCGACGCCGGCAGGAGCTCATCGCTAATGGCCTATTCGCAACGCATTGAAACCGCTATTTTTGATATGGACGGTTTGTTGATCGACTCAGAACCGCTGTGGCTACAGGCGGAACTGGATATCTTTGGCGCGCTGGGGCTGGATCTGTCTGACCGCCATAAACTGCCGGACACCCTCGGGCTACGCATCGATCTGGTGGTGAAAATGTGGTTTCAGGCCATGCCGTGGCAAGGCGTTTCGCTGGAGGAGGTCTCCGCGCGGATTATTGAACGCGCCATTGAGCTGGTACATGAAAAACGGCCGTTGCTGCCGGGCGTGCAACAGGCGTTGGAACTGTGCCGCAGTCTGGATCTGAAGATTGGCCTGGCCTCCGCATCGCCGCTGCACATGCAACAACAGGTGTTGAAGATGTTCGATCTGGCGGGGTATTTCGATCAACTGGTGTCCGCCGAATATCTGCCTTACAGCAAACCGCACCCGGAGGTTTACCTTATCGCCGCCGAACGTCTCGGCAGCGATCCGTTGCGCTGCATCACGCTGGAAGACTCGTTCAACGGCATGATTGCCACCAAGGCCGCGAGAATGCGTTCAATCGTCATCCCGGCGCAAGAGTATCGCCACGACACGCGCTGGGCACTGGCGGACCATAAACTCGATACCCTCGAACAGCTCACTCCCGGCCATCTGGCGTAATCTTTCGCGGCGGCGTTATCCCGCTGCCGCCCTGCCTCTCTCTTTTATCTCCTGGTTCCTCCCGCTAATTTTCAAAACCATGCCTTAGGCCTGAAAATAAATAAAACATTATTTCATTTTTATTGAATTAACATGCCGGAATATCTATGCTGGGACATCAAGAAAGCGCCGGGTAGCCGGTAAGCGCTGTCACTGCCACGCAGCGCAACTCTGCCGCTCGGCGCTTTCTCCCGCATGCCTGCAGTCGAGATGTATTCGTGGGAGGTAGTCAACGCATTCCTTACGATCATCCGCGGCATCCACAACGGTCAATGCTTAACCTTTTACGTAACAACTCGTTGTAAAACCGGACAAAACAAACAATTAGTTACAGGGTAACCGCTTCCGCAACTGTTAATTTTCCCATATACTGGATAAATTAACAGTTTATCAGCCGGAACAACAACAGCATGACCGCGGAAGGACATCTTATTTTCTCTGTCGCTTGCGCGATTTTCGCCAAGAAGGCCGAGGTGACACCGGAGCTGGCCACCGGCGACTGGTGGCACATTATCCCTGCCGCACTGCTAACCTCACTGCTGCCCGATATCGATCACCCCAAATCGGTCCTGGGCCAACGCCTGCGCTGGATTGCCATTCCCATCTCCCGAGCCTTCGGGCACCGCGGTTTCACCCACAGCCTGCTGGCGATCGCCGGCGGTATGGCGCTGTTCCAGTTAGATGTGCCGCGCAGTTGGCCTATCCCGCCCGACGTGCTGCATGCGATGATTATTGGCTATTTCAGCCACCTGTTGGCCGATATGCTCACCCCTGCCGGCGTCCCCTTGCTCTGGCCCTGCCGCTGGCGCTTTCGCCTGCCGGTGCTTAATTCCCAGAAAGGCAACCAGTTGGAGCGAGCCCTTTGCCTCTGCCTGGTGGCCTTCGCTATCTATTGGCAAGGAGGGTGCACCATTCCTGTGCAGTCCTATTTTGAGCAAATCAAAAATATCCGACTGTGATCACAAAAAATCGGCCACTAACCATTCATAAAGTATATTAATTAAACAAATCCATATTCAAAGTTATATCAAATTCCATTTGGATATAAGTGAGCCGTTGCGCAAACTGTTACGATATTTGATTCGCTACACCTTGGTGCGTAGCCGTTTTTATATAAGAAAAATGATTGGAGACATTGGGGATGAATTTTCCGCTGGTAATTAACGTGGTGGTTTTTGTCGCCCTCCTTTTGTTGTTGGCGCAAACCCGCCATAAGCAATGGAGCCTGGCGAAAAAAGTACTGGTCGGCCTGGTGATGGGCGTAATGTTCGGCCTGGGTCTGCAACTGGTATACGGCTCGGAAAACCCGGTACTGAAAGAATCCATCAGCTGGTTCAACATTGTCGGTAACGGCTATGTGCAGTTGCTGCAAATGATCGTAATGCCGCTGGTATTTGCCTCAATCCTGAGCGCGGTAGCCAAGCTGCACAATGCCTCTTCACTGGGCAAGATCAGTTTTCTGACCATCGGCACCCTGCTGTTCACCACGCTTATCGCCGCGCTGGTGGGTGTGCTGGTGACCAACCTGTTTGGCCTGACCGCAGAAGGCCTGGTCCAGGGTACGCAGGAAAGCGCGCGCATGGCGGCTATCCAGAGCAACTACGTCGGTAAAGTGGCGGACCTGACCGTACCGCAACTGGTGCTGTCGTTCGTGCCGAAAAACCCGTTCGCCGATCTGACCGGTGCCAGCCCAACCTCGATCATCAGCGTAGTGATCTTCGCCGCCTTCCTGGGTGTGGCTTCGCTGCAGTTGCTGAAAGACGATAAAGAGAAAGGCCAGCGCGTGCTGGTGGCTATCGACACCCTGCAATCCTGGGTGATGAAGCTGGTGCGCCTGGTGATGAAACTGACTCCGTACGGCGTACTGGCGTTAATGACCAAAGTGGTGGCCGGTTCCAACATCCACGACATCGTCAAACTCGGCAGCTTCGTGGTGGCATCTTACCTCGGTCTGGCAATCATGTTTGGGGTACACGCCCTGCTGCTGGCCTTCACCGGCGTTAACCCGGCGAAATTCTTCCGCAAGGTCTGGCCGGTCATCACCTTCGCCTTCACCAGCCGCTCCAGCGCCGCCAGCATTCCGCTGAATGTTGAAGCGCAGACTCGCCGCCTGGGCGTGCCGGAATCCATCGCCAGCTTCTCCGCTTCGTTCGGCGCTACCATCGGCCAGAACGGGTGTGCAGGCCTGTATCCGGCGATGTTGGCGGTTATGGTTGCCCCAACCGTTGGCATCAACCCGCTTGATCCGGTGTGGATCGCCACGTTGGTGGGTATCGTCACCATCAGCTCTGCCGGCGTTGCCGGTGTGGGTGGCGGTGCCACCTTCGCTGCGCTGATTGTACTGCCTGCGCTGGGCCTGCCGGTCACGCTGGTTGCCCTGCTGATTTCGGTCGAACCCTTGATCGACATGGGGCGTACCGCACTGAACGTCAGCGGCTCAATGACTGCCGGCACCATCACCAGCCAGTTGATGAAGCAGACGGACAAAAACATCATGGACAGCGAAGACGAAGTGGAACTGGCTCACCAGTAAATGTCGTCCGCAATAAAAAACCGGAGCTGCGATGCTCCGGTTTTTTTATGTCTGCGATAGCGGTTCATTTAAAGGATAAAGGCGCTCCCGTGAACGGCACACCTTTAGGCATCAACCACCGGCAGGATCAAAAGGGATAATCGTGGTAGCCCATTTGATCGGAAATGTTACGTGCGGCAGCATGCAGGCGTTTAACGTAATCCGCCTTGGCCTTCTCGGAGAAGCGGATAGTGGGGAACGAAATGCTAAGCCCGGCGATCACCACGCCAAAGCGATCGAATACCGGCACCGCAATGCAGCGCAGCCCTTCTTCCTGCTCTTCAATGTCTTCGCCCACCCCGTGCTCGCGTACCTGCTCCAATAGCGACAGCAGCGCAGCGGGGCTGGTGAGGGTGTGCGGGGTACTGCGGGTAAGCTCAATCTGCGACAGGATTTTTTCCACCTCCGCACGCTCGCGCCAGGCCAGCAGCACTTTACCGATGGCGGTGCTGTGCAGCGGATTACGGCGACCGATGCGCGAATACATCTGCAGGTTGTACATCGAGTCGATTTTATGGATGTAGACAATACTGTCTTCATCCAGCGCCCCGAGGTGAATGGTTTCACGGGTGTGATTCGACAACTCGCGCATCTGAATATCGGCGCTGCGGATCAGATCGACGTTCTGCAGCGACTTGGCACCGAGTTCAAACAGCTTGAGAGTAAGCGCATATTTTTCCGATTCCCCTTCCTGCGACACATAGCCCAGCGACTTCATGGTCTGCAGAAAACGATAGACGGTGCTTTTGGACATCATCACCCGTTGAGAAAGCTCAGTAATGCCGATCTCGCGCTCATCGCCCAGCGCTTGCAAGATACCAAACACTTTCAGCACTGATGAAACAGAATCCGGTTGTTTATCTAAATCTGCGTTAGCCATACTAAATGCCCTACTCAGCTTTTCTGTTTTAAGAAATTTGAACACGGGTTTCAGTATACGCGCAAGCCCTGACACCCTGCAATGAAACCAAGAAAAAATGCTTGAAGATGAATGCATTAGGCCATAACTCTCATCGGTTATTACAATTGAGCTGGCCACTGAAGGTGCAATTACCGTCGAATATGATTAGCATGTTAATACTCCCCCGTATTAATACCTTCGAGATCAACATGCGTTCTTGTACTGACGGCCTCCCCGTCCCACAACGCTATGGGGCCATCCTCGCCATCGCCCTGGGCATTACCGTTTCCGTGCTTGACGGTGCGATCGCCAATGTGGCGCTGCCTACCATCGCCCGCGATCTGAACGCCAGCCCGGCCAGTTCGGTCTGGGTGGTTAACGCCTATCAGTTGGCCATCACCATTTCACTGCTGTCGCTGGCCTCGCTCGGTGACCTGATTGGTTATCGCCGTATCTATCAAGCCGGCTTGTTGGTCTTCAGCATTACCTCGCTGTTTTGCGCGCTGTCCGATTCGCTGGTGACATTGACCATAGCCCGTGTGCTGCAGGGGTTTGGCGCCGCCGCCATCATGAGCGTCAACACCGCGCTTATCCGCATTATCTATCCTCAGCGCTTTCTCGGGCGCGGCATGGGCATCAACTCACTGATTGTCGCTTTTTCCTCGGCGGCGGGCCCCACGGTAGCGGCGGCGATACTGTCCGTGGCATCCTGGCAATGGCTGTTCGCCATTAATCTGCCGATTGGCATTGTGGCGCTGGCGCTGGGGATGAAGTACCTGCCCGCCAACAGCCAGAAAAGCAGCAATCAGCGTTTTGACCCGACCAGCGCCGTGATGAACGCCCTGACCTTCGGGCTGCTGATCACTGCCATCAGCGGCTTTGCCCAGGGTCAGAGCCTGACGCTGATATTCAGCGAAATCGCCGTACTGATGGTGATCGGCTTCTTCTTCGTCCGCCGCCAACTGCGGCAAGAGTTTCCGCTGCTGCCGGTCGACCTGCTGCGCATCCCGATTTTCGCCCTGTCGATGGGCACCTCGATCTGTTCCTTCGCTGCGCAAATGCTGGCGATGGTTTCACTGCCGTTCTTTCTGCAAAGTACGTTGGGCCGCGATGAGGTGGCTACCGGGCTGTTGCTGACACCCTGGCCGCTGGCGATTATCGTTATGGCGCCGATCGCCGGGCGGCTGGTGGAGCGCGTTCACGCCGGGCTGTTGGGCTGTATCGGGTTGGGAGTGTTTGCGCTAGGGCTGTTCCTGCTGGCGATGCTGCCGCATAACCCGTCGGACCTGGATATCATCTGGCGTATGGTGCTGTGCGGTGCCGGATTCGGGCTGTTCCAGTCACCCAATAACCACACCATTATTTCTGCCGCACCCCGTAACCGCAGCGGCGGCGCCAGCGGCATGCTCGGCACCGCCCGCCTGTTGGGACAAACCTCCGGTGCCGCGCTGGTGGCGCTGATGTTCAATCTGTTTCCCACCTCCGGTACGCACGCCTCGCTGATCCTCGCCGGCAGCTTCGCCACGCTAGCGGCAGCGGTCAGCAGCTTGCGAATCACCCAACCGCGCGCGGAGCCGGTGGAACACAGCCCGCAAGCCAAATAGCAGACATAAAAAACCCCGGCAAGCCGGGGTTTTTTATCTTCTCAGCGTTACTTCAGGTACTGACCTGAACGCAGCGCTTCGATACGCTTGTCGAGCGGTGGGTGCGACATGAACAGTTCGCTGAACGACTTGGATTTGCCGTTGATGCAAAACGCCATCATGCTGCCCGCTTCCTGCGGCTCGTAGCTGGTTTTCAGACGCTGCAGCGCAGCAATCATCTTCTCGCGGCCCACCAGTTTGGCGGAGCCTGCGTCGGCGTAGAACTCACGGTGGCGTGAGAACCACATGGTGATGATGCTGGCCAAAATGCCGAACACCAATTCCAGCACCATCGACACACCGAAGTAAATCATCGGGTTGCCGTTGCTTTCACCTTCACCGTCGCGGTTGCCGAGGAAACCGGCGGCCACTTGCGCAATCAGGCGCGAGATAAAGATCACGAAGGTGTTCACGATGCCCTGAATCAGCGTCATGGTGACCATGTCTCCGTTGGCGACGTGGCTGATTTCGTGCGCGATAACCGCTTCCGCTTCATCCCGACTCATGCTCTGCAACAGGCCGGTACTGACGGCAACCAGCGAAGCATCACGGCGTGCGCCGGTAGCGAAAGCGTTAATGTCCGGTGCGTGATAAATAGCGACCTGCGGCATGGCAATGCCCGCCTGCTGCGACTGACGGCGCACCGTTTCCAGCAACCAGTTTTCGGTTTCGTTACGCGGCTGTTCAATCACTTCCCCGCCTACGGAGCGCAGCGCCATCCATTTGGACATCAGCAAGGAGACAAACGAACCGCCGAAACCAAACAGACCGGCCATAATCATCAGACCCTGAACGCTACTGGATTGGATTCCTGTCAGGCTGAGCACCAGCCCGAAAACCAACATCACCGCCAGGTTGGTGAGCAGGAACAGAGCTATACGCATCATAAAATGTTTACTTCCTCATAAATGTTAACAAAACGCTGTCTCGGATACCCTAGATCGTATGGGCATTCGTCACAGTTTCAAGAGTTGCACGCCATTAACCTACTAAAAATACGAAACTTTACAAAATCGGCGTTCCAGCATGGCTTTTCAAATTGTAAACGATTGTTGCGTAATGCGGTGGTTTTTCTGCGGCAAATCAGCGGTGTTTGTCGTTCAAACGCCCAAGGTGGGTATAGGCGAAACCTTGAGCATATTTCAACCCGTAGCCCAAGGTGCGGTCGAAGCCGATATGGGCACACCAAATCAGCGCCGTCATCAGCCAGAACGGCTGCGGGAAAAGGACGAACAGTAAGGCGCACAGCGCCGGGCCGATATAGGAATGAGCAAGGTTATAACCGATCGCCCCCACCTTTTTGCCAAACGCATAGCCCAGGAACGAAATGTCCGGTATCAGGAAACAGCCACCAGCTGTATTCCCGGTGCTGATACAGCGCTACGGACACCAACAAAACCAGCAGCGACTCGAGCCGCAGAGTAACGCGCATCGGGGGCGTTAGTTCGCTCATCATTGCCTCACAGGATGTTTGACGCCTAAATGCGCCTTCAGCGGCGCTTAACAAAAAACGCACCCGAAGGTGCGTTTTTTATTTACCCGGTTGCGTTACTTCGCCGCCGGCTGCTGGGTTGGCTGCGCCTGTTCAAGGTGAGCCAGATCCAGCGCGATATGCACGCTTTCATCCAGGTATGGGTCCGGCTCCTGGTAATCCTTCGGCAAATCTTCCAACGCCTTCAACGGTTTCTTGCCGGCACGCTGCAGACGATCGTTGATGCGCTGCAAACGGGTAGCGTCATCATCGTGGTTCTCTTTCTCGCGCTGAGCAAGATTGAGTGAGACGATGTTACGCTTGTCTTTCAACGCCTTGTAATGGGCGATGTCCTGCGCGATGTACTGGAACTCCGGATCCTTGGCGATACGCTGCTCATGGTCCTTCAGCAGTTCAGGATCGAACGCGGTCAGATCGCCGGTTTTGCTGTAAGTAGCCGCATTGATGCTGTCCCAAGGCATGGCGTTGTCTTCAAACGCCTCGCCGGTTTCCGCTGGATCGACGCCGGTAGGCATCAGGATATCCGGCGTTACGCCCTTACGCTGGGTGCTGCCGCCGTTAACGCGATAGAACTTCTGGATGGTGTATTGCACCGAGCCCAGCGCCGGCCATTCCGGCCGCAGCATTTGATCGTAAATGCGGTTCAGCGAGCGATACTGTTGCACGGTACCTTTACCGAAGGTCGGTTCACCGACGATCAGCGCACGGCCGTAGTCCTGCATCGCTGCGGCAAAGATCTCGGAAGCCGAGGCGCTGAAACGGTCAACCAGCACCACCAATGGGCCTTTGTAATAAACAATGCCGTCGGTATCCGCGTCTTCACGCACTTTGCCGTTGTTATCACGCACCTGCACCACCGGGCCGCTCGGAATGAACAAGCCGGAGAGCGAGACCGCTTCGGTCAGCGCGCCGCCGCCGTTGGTCCGCAGATCGATAATCAGGCTCTTGACGTTCTGCTTGGCCATCTTCTGCAGTTGCACTTTCACGTCATCGGTCAGGCCCACGTAGAAGCCAGGAATGTCCATCACCGCGACTTTCTCTTTGCCGACAGTCTTGATGGTCATTTTCACCGCACGGTCTTCCAGGCGGATACGTTCGCGGGTCAGCGTAACAACGCGGGTTTTGGTGCCCTTGCCGGCAGGCAGGATTTCCAGGCGGACTTTACTGCCCTTCGGCCCTTTGATCAGGGAAACCACGTCGTCCAGACGCCAGCCGATAACATCGACCACAGGTTTACCCGTCTGACCGACGCCGACAATGCGGTCGCCCACGGTGATCGCCTTGCTCTTGGCGGCCGGGCCGCCCGGTACCATGGAGTTGATCAACGTGTAATCGTCATCCATCTGCAGCACCGCACCAATGCCTTCCAATGACAGACTCATCTCGGTGTTGAACTGTTCGGTGTTGCGCGGGGAGAGATAGTTGGTGTGCGGGTCGATCTCATGCGCAAAGGCATTCATCGCCAGTTGGAACACGTCTTCGCTGTTGCTTTGCGTCAGGCGCTTAATGGCGAACTGATAGCGCTTGGTCAGCGTTTCGCGGATTTCTTTGTCGGTTTTGCCGGTCAGCTTGAGGTTCAGCTCGTCATATTTGACTTTCGCATCCCACAGGCTGTCCAGTTCGGCCTTGTCTTTCGGCCACGGCGTTTTGCTGCGGTCGAGATCGATAGTGTCGTTGCCGGTAAAGTTCATCGGCTTTTCGAGCAACGACAACGCATAGGTGTAACGCTCAAAACGGCGTTTCTGAGCCAGATTGTACAGCGCGTATGGCGTATCCAGCTTACCGCTTTTCAGTTCTTCGCCCAGTTGATTGCGCTTGTCGGCGAACTGCGCCACGTCGGAGGCCAGCAACACGTTATGGTTGTAGTCCAGCATATTCAGGTAGCGATCGAAGATCTTGCCTGAAAAATCCGCATCGAGGGCAAACTGACGGTAATGAGAGCGAGTGAAGCGCGAGGTTACGCGCTCACTCACAGTAGCATGCTGCGGTTCCTGATGAAGCTGAGGCAGTTGGTCGATGCGGATGTTGGCTGTATCCGCTCCGTAACTGACACCCGCCCACAACAGACCCGCGACTGCTGTTAATCTGACAAATTTGTTCATGCCTTGGTTGGCCTCCGTATCAGAACTGCAAGTGTTCTGCGCGCACAATCATCGCCAGACCGGAAGAGAGCTGCACACGTACGCCATCTTTAGCGATTTCAAGTACGGTTGCATCCATCGCGCTCTGGCCTGCTCTGACTTTGATTTCTTGGCCAATTTGCAGTTTAGAGATATCCGTGACTGGCACATGACGCTGCTGGCTTTCCTCTTTTGCTGCACGAGGTTGACGAGCTTGCTGTGGACGAGTTTGTGGGCGCGGCTTGCGGTTCTCCGGTGCGGCTCCGCCTTCGCGACGCGCAGCAGGTTTTTTACCGGCTGGACGTGGACGGCGTGGCTCGGCATCGGCTGATTCACCGGCAGCTTCACGTTTTTTGGCATTTTGTTCGGCACGCTGTGCCTGAACGCGCGCTTTGGCTTCTTCAAGCTGTTGGCGGGCATGATCGACATGCTGCTGTTCCAGCTCACCGCACGGATTACCGTCCAGATCGACGCGCTGCGCGCCAACTTTGACACCGTACAGATAACGCCAGCTTGAGGTGTACAGGCGCAGTGCAGAACGTAATTGCGTTTTGCTTAAGCTTTCTTCCCCCTGAACACGCTCTACCAGATCTTGAAAAATACCGATTTTCAACGGGCGAGCTTCGCCCTCGGCGCTAAAGCAGAGCGGAAAACGCTCGGCAAGAAAAGCAATGACTTCTTTACTAGAGTTCAACTTAGGTTGATTTTCCATGAAATTTCCTGATTACAACGGGTCGCCAACAAGCCACAGGCATGAACAGGCGTCATTATAATGACGTCATCGGTAAATGCCACGTTAACCGTAGATCAACTTGCCGTCACAGTGATGTATTTCGCACTATCACAGTGTTCCAGTTGCACGCAAAGCCCCGCCACCACTGCTTCCAGGCCCTGTTGGTCCTGTTCGTCGAAACGTTGATAAACTGTGCTGTCGATATCAAGAACGCCGATGATCTGACCTCTAACCCGCAGCGGCAGTACGATTTCCGCATTACTGGCCGCGTCGCAGGCGATGTGGCCAGGGAACGCGTGGACGTCGCCAACGCGCTGCACGCGATTTTCCGCCACTGCGGTTCCACAGACACCCTTGCCCACCGGAATGCGCACGCAGGCGATTTTCCCCTGGAACGGACCGAGCACCAGTTGGTTGCCGTCCATCAGGTAAAAGCCGGCCCAATTGACGTCGTCGAGACGCTCATTAATCAACGCGCTGGCGTTGGACAGTGCGGCAATGAAGTTGGTTTCCCCGTCGAGCAGCGCACTCAAATCGCGTTTTAATTCCGCGTAGAATTCTTCTTTTGTCATTAGTTAACCATGGTTATCCGTTCCCGTGCCGAATAAAGAGAGAAACACAGGAACCAGTCATAATGTATGCAAGCGGCAATAGATTTGATTTTCTATTGTATATCATGCAGGTAGTTTCGCTGTCTTGCCATTTTCCTGTCGGCTTGCCCCCAGCATAATTGCTATTGCGTCGCGTTGTCCAAAGCAATCATGAGACGTTTTGAAACAGGGAGTTAGCGCAAGGAACGACGGGTCAACCGCCATGAACTTTATTCTTTTAATATCAATGAATTGGTAGTTATGACGTTCAACGACGCTCAATGTCGGCCCTCCATTGCCCCGCCGGCAGCCCGCAAATGGCCGCCGTGGCTATAATGAAGCCATGTCCAGAAAGACCACCCCAGAAAATGCAGCGACGATCGCCGGCCCGCATTGTCCTTCCTACAAAAAATGCGTATAGCCATCGGGTTATTCATCTGTTGCTTCACAAACCCCTGCCGGGCAAGGTATGTTTGCCTCGCAGAAACCCTGTTTACCGCGCCGCGCTTTACCCGAAGCGGGTTACAGCAGGTTTATTTTTCAGCCACGCTATCCCTCCGGCGGGCTTTAGAGCAGCTTTGTCATGATGAAAATACACGCGATCACCGGCCCTCTTTCCAAAGCACGCCACCAGCGCTGTTGCGAATGCGACCTGCTGTTCGTGTTGCCGCCGCTGAACGGCAATCAGGCCGCTTATTGCCCGCGCTGCAATGCTAAAGTGGTGCATGGCCGCGACTGGTCGATGACCCGCCTGACCGCCATGGCGGTCGCCATGCTGCTGCTGATGCCTTTCGCCTTCAGCGAACCTTTGATCAGCATCCGCCTGTTGGGCACCCGCATCGACGCCAGCCTGCTGGAAGGCATCTGGCAGATGAGCCGCCAGGGCGATCCCCTTACCGCCAGCATGGTCGCTTTCTGTACCCTGGGTGCTCCGCTGACGTTGGCGCTGTCGCTGCTTTATCTGCGTTTCGGGCACGCGTTCGGCATGAATTTGCGTCCGGTATTATTGATGCTGGAACGGTTGAAAGAATGGGTGATGCTCGATATTTACCTGATCGGCATGGCGGTGGCGGCGATCAAAGTCAAAGAGTATGCCGATATCCAGGCCGGCAGCGCGCTGATCGCCTACCTGTCGCTCACTCTGCTCAGCATCCTGACCCTGATCCACGTCAATCTGGAACAACTGTGGGAACGTTATTACCCGCAGGAACAACCGGAAGGCCCGCCGGCGGCGCTGCATGTGTGCCTGTCGTGCCATTTCACCGGTTATCCGGACGAGCGGGGACGCTGCCCGCGCTGCCATATTCCCATGTGTCATCGCCAGCCCTATAGCCTGCAAAAAACCTGGGCGGCGTTGATTGCGGCGATGATCTTGCTGATCCCGGCCAACCTGCTGCCGATTTCAATCGTCTACGCCAACGGCGCACGGTTGGAAGACACCATTTTCTCCGGGGTAGTGTCGCTGGCGACCTCCGGCAACGCGCCGATCGCCGCTATCGTTTTTATCGCCAGCGTGCTGGTCCCCTTCACCAAAGTCATAGTGCTGATCACCCTGCTGTTCAGCATACACTTCAAGACCTCGCACAGCCTGAAGACACGCATTCGTCTGCTACGGCTGGTCACCTGGATCGGTCGCTGGTCCATGCTCGATCTGTTCGTTATCGCCTTAATGATGTCGCTGGTGAATCGCGACCAACTGTTATCTTTTACTATGGGGCCGGCAGCCTTTTACTTTGGTTCTGCGGTCATTTTAACTATTCTTGCCGTAGAGTGGCTGGATAGCCGATTGATTTGGGATGCACATGCAACAGGAAACGCCGAATACACCGACTGAAGCGCGGGTCAAAAACAAGCGCCGCATTTCGCCATTCTGGTTACTGCCGTTTATCGCCCTGCTGATCGCGGGGTGGTTGGTTTATACCAACTTTCAGGAACGCGGCAGCACGGTCACCATCGATTTCCAGTCTGCGGCGGGCATCGTCGCGGGCCGTACTCCTGTGCGCTATCAGGGGGTGGAAGTCGGCACAGTGCAGTCCATCAGCCTGAGCAAGGATCTGCGCAGCATTGTGGTTGAAGCCAGCATCAAGAGCGATCTGGAAGACTCGCTGCGCGAAGGTACCCAATTCTGGCTGGTTACGCCAAAGGCTTCACTGGCCGGGATATCCGGCCTGGACGCGCTGGTCGGCGGTAACTACATCGGTATGATGCCGGGCAGCGGCAAAGAGCAAACCCATTTCACCGCACTCGATACCCAGCCCAAATACCGTCTGAATACCGGTGAACTGATGATTCACCTGCATGCCGACGACCTCGGTTCGCTCAATACCGGTTCGCTGGTGTATTACCGTAAAATTCCGGTCGGCAAAGTCTACGACTACACCATCGCCGAAGGTAATAAGGGCGTCACTGTCGACGTGCTGATCGACCGCCGCTTCGCCAATCTGGTGAAAGGTAACAGCCGCTTCTGGAATGTTTCAGGCTTTAAGGGCGATTTCAGCCTGGCGGGCGCCTCGGTGCAAGTTGAGAGCCTGGCGGCGCTGGTCAACGGCGCAATCGCCTTTGACTCGCCGCCGGACGGCCAGCAAGCCAAGGCCGACCAAAGCTATGATCTGTACCCTGATCTGGCGCACAGTCAACGCGGCGTGAACATTACGCTTGATCTGCCGAGCGGCAATAACCTCAGCGAGAACCGCACCCCACTGATTTACCAGGGGCTGCAGGTGGGCACCCTGACCAAACTGACGCTCCAGCAGGACAGCAAGGTCACCGGCGAGCTGACCGTCGATCCCTCGGTGGTGGATCTGATGCGCAGCGGAACGCGTATTGTGATGCGCAGCCCGCGCCTCAGCCTTAACGACGCCAAAATCAGCCAACTGCTGACCGGCAATACCCTGGAACTGGTGCCGGGCGACGGTGAACCGCAGCAGCATTTCAACGTACTCGACAGCAGCGAAACCCTGTTGCAACAGCCGGGCGTGCTGACCGTGACGCTCAACGCCCCGCAAAGCTACGGCATCGACGTAGGCCAGCCGCTGATTGTGCATGGGGTTAAAGTCGGCCAGGTGATGAGCCGCGCACTGACCGACAGCGGCGTGGTCTTCACCGCCGCCGTCGAAGCCCAATACCGTCGCCTGCTGCATAAAGACAGCAAATTCGTGGTCAACAGCCGCGTCGACGTCAAGCTGGGGATCGACGGCATGGAAGTGCTGGGCGCCAGCGCGCAAGAGTGGCTGGACGGCGGCGTGCGCATCATCCCCGGCAGCAAGGGCGAACCGGTCGGCCAGTATCCGCTGTATGCCAACGCCGAGAAGGCCGATGCCGGCATTATCGGCAACAGCCCAACGCCAACCCTTACGCTGAACGCCGTCAGCCTGCCGGACGTGCAGACCGGTTCGGTGGTGCTGTACCGTAAATTCCAGGTGGGCGAGATCGTTAACGTTCGCCCGAAAGCCAACGAGTTTGAGGTGGACGTCTATATCAGCCCGGAATACCGCAAACTGCTGACCAGCGAAAGCATCTTTTGGGCCGAAGGCGGCGCCAAGGTGCAACTGAACGGCAGCGGCCTGTCGGTGCAGGCTTCGCCGCTCAACCGGGCGTTGAAAGGCGCCATCAGCTTCGACAATCTGCAGGGCGTGACGCTGGATAAAGGCGCCAAACGCGTACTCTATGCCAATGAAACCGCCGCCCGTGCGGTAGGCAGCCAGATTGTCCTGAGGACTTACGATGCCAGCAAGCTGTCGCCCGGCATGCCGCTGCGTTATCTCGGCATCGATATTGGCCAGGTGGATTCGCTCAAACTGGCGCCGGAGCGCAATGAAGTGCTGGCCAAGGCGGTGCTGTATCCGGAATACGTGCAGACCTTCGCACGTCTGGGCAGCCGTTTCTCCGTAGTGTCGCCGGAAATTTCCGCCGCGGGGGTCAGCAATCTCGATACGCTGCTGCAGCCGTATATCAACGTTGAACCAGGCCGCGGCCGCGAACTGCGCAGCTTCGAACTGCAGGAAGCCAGCATCACCGACTCACGCTATCTGGACGGCTTGAGCGTGATCCTCGACGCAGCGGAAACCGGCTCGCTGCAAGTCGGCACGCCGGTGCTGTTCCGTGGCATGGAAGTGGGTACCATCACCGGTTTCTATCTCGGCGCCATGTCCGATCGCGTTCACGTTGCGCTGCGCATCAGCAAGAAATATCAGCACCTGGTGCGCAACAACAGCGTGTTCTGGCTGGCCTCCGGCTACAACTTGCAGTTTGGCCTGACCGGCGGCGTGATCAAGAGCGGCACCTTCCAGCAGTTCATCCGCGGCGGCATTGCCTTCGCCACCCCGCCAACCATTCCGCTGGCGCCTAAATCGACGCCGAACAAACACTTCATGCTGAATGCGGAAGAGCCGAAAGACTGGAAAGAATGGGGCACCGCAATCCCGCGGGATTAAGCGCGTAACCCAATGCCGGCAGGGGGCACCCACTCCCCCTGTCGGCCCGTTTTTATGCTAGAATCCCGCCCTTATTTCGATTGCTGCCAGAGAGCTCGCCCCGTGGCCAAACCTGCCTCCGTTTTTTTGCCTCCCGCGTTTCTCGACGCGACGCGCGCCATTATGCCCGCCGAACTGTCGATGGACGATTTTATAGCCGCTTGCCAACGCCCGCTGCGCCGCAGCCTGAGGGTCAATACGTTGAAGATCAGCGTCGCCGATTTTCAGGCGTTGGTACAAGATTATGACTGGCGGCTGGAGCCCATTCCCTGGTGTGCGGAAGGCTTTTGGATCGAGCGTGAGGATGAAGAGTTGCGGCTTGGCAGCGCGGCAGAGCATCTGAGCGGCCTGTTTTACATTCAGGAAGCCAGTTCAATGCTGCCCGTCAGCGCCCTGTTCGCCGATCGGGAAAAACCGCGTCGGGTGCTGGACGTCGCCGCCGCTCCGGGCTCCAAGACCACCCAGATTGCCGCGCTGATGAACAATCAGGGCGGTATCGTGGCCAACGAATACTCCGCCAGCCGGGTTAAAGTCCTTCACGCCAACATCAGCCGCTGCGGCGTAAAAAACGTCGCGCTGACCCACTTTGACGGCCGGGTGTTCGGCGCGGCGCTGCCGGAAAGCTTTGATGCCATTTTGCTGGACGCCCCCTGCTCCGGCGAAGGCGTGGTGCGCAAAGATCCGGACGCCATGAGCAACTGGTCGCCGGAAAGCGTTACCGCTATTGCGGCAACCCAACGCGAACTGATCGACAGCGCTTTCCATGCACTGGCCCCAAGCGGCGTCATGGTCTACTCCACCTGCACGCTCAACGCGCAGGAAAATCAGCAAATCGTCAACGGCCTGCTGGCGGCGTATGGCGATGCGGTGAGCATTGAACCGCTGGGCGAACTGTTCCCCGGCGCGGAAAAGGCGCTAACCGCCGAAGGCTTCCTGCATGTTTTCCCGCAGATCTACGACAGCGAGGGATTCTTCGTGGCACGCCTGCGCAAGAACCACTCCGTTGCCCCGTTGCCGAAACCGAGTTACAAGTTGGGCAAATTCCCGTTCACCCCGCTTTCCGGCAAGGATTCGGCCGTGGTTAGCCAGGCCGCTGCGGCCTCTGGCCTCGCCTGGGATGAAACCAGCCGATTGTGGGCGCGCGATAAAGAGATCTGGCTGTTCCCTGCCGAACTGGAGGCGCTGATCAGCAAAGTGCGCTTCTCGCGTATTGCGGTGAAGCTGGCAGAGTCTTTCCCTAAAGGGTATCGCTGGCAGCATGAAGCCGTCATCGCGCTGGCCACCGCCGACGGCAAACAGCGTTTCGAGCTGGACGCCGCGCTGGCGCAAGAGTGGTATCACGGCCGCGATCTGTATCCGGAAACACCGCCGCAGAGCGATGAATGCATAGTGACCTACCAACAGCAGCCGCTGGGTATCGCCAAACGCATCGGCAGCCGGATTAAAAACAATTTGCCGCGCGAACTGGTCCGCGACGGCGCTTTGGATTTCCATCAATAATGTATTAGTTGGCCGGGAAACCCCGGCCAATTAATACCGTTAATAATATTCCTAAAGGTAAGTATTACCCTTCTAATAATTCTACATTTACGACATTGCGCTTCCCAGACTGCGCAATATCGATACCTTTCAAAATAAAGAAAATTTTTCGCCCCCCCGCCAAGACAATTCTGAATTCCTATTCTATTAATTAACCTATAAAGAAATTAATGCGTTCAGCCTTTCCGGATGGCGCTTTGCGGATCTCTCTGGCACAGCAAGGAATAAAAAATGAAAAAAACTCTGGTGGCATTGGCCTCGGTAGCAACCCTGCTGTGCGCAAACGGCGCAGCCCACGCAGCAGGCACCATTCAGGGCAACCTGGGGGTGACGTTAACCATCGGCGCAGGTTGCGTAGTGGGTGGCGGAAACAGCAGCGGCTCAGTCAATGATTTTGGCTCCATCAGCTTCGGCACCTACTCCTCGCTTGCGAATATTATCGACGCCAGCGCAACCGGTTCCGGCGGCGCAGGCACGCTGTCGCTGACCTGTACCAGCGGGACCGACTATACCGTAGCGCTGGACAACGGACTGCACGTGACCTCCGGCACTCAGCGCCGCATGGCCAGCGCCGCCGGCGCCTTTATCAATTACAACCTCTACCAGGATCAAGCCCGCGCTACCGCCTGGGGCAGCGGCGCCAACGCCCGAACCGGCACCGGTACCGGCGCGGCAGTTCCTCTGATTGTCTACGGCCGTGTCCCGGCAGCGGGCAGCACTCCGGCGGCCGATACCTATAACGATACCGTGACGATGACGGTAACCTGGTAAGGGTGCGGCAGGCGGTTTTCGGTTGCGGATTACTGGCGTTAAGTCTGGCGGTTTATGCCGATAGCAAAACCGCCAATATTGGCGTCAGCGCCACTCTGCTGAATGCGTGCGAAGCCGGCAGCAGCTCGGGGGGCAACGTCAGCTTCGGCTCGCTGAACTTTGGCACGGTGTATTTTCTCACTACCGCCGTCAGCGTAGCCGGGCAACAAAATGCCGGTGCCATCCGCGTGAAATGCAACAACGGCACCAGCTACAACGTGCTGCTCGGCGGCGGGCAAAGCGGCAACACCGCAGCCCGCTACCTGCAGAGCGCCGCCAACCAACGGGTAAACTACAACCTGTACACCAACAGCACCCACAGCGTCATTTGGGATAACCTGAACGGGGTGTCGCAAACCGCTAACGGCCAGGATAACTGGTTGCCGGTGTATGGCATGATCCCGGTGCAATCCACCCCACCGGTCGGCAGCTATACCGATACCGTACAGGTGACCATCAATTGGTAAAGGCAATGCGCATTTCAGCCTGCGGGCTGCTGCTCGGGATGACGGCGGCCCCGGTAATCGGTGACACCGGCGTCAACGACTTGCAAAAGAGCACGCCGTTTACCGTCAATGCGACGGTAGTGAAAGGTTGCGTCTTGGGCAGCGGCAACAGCGATGTCACCACCTTCGGCACCCTCAGCTTTGGTCAGATCTCTTCGTTGGCCAGCAATGTCAGCATCGTTTCCAGCGCCGGGGCTGGTTCAGTGCTGCTACGTTGCAACCCGGGCCTGAGCGTCACGCTGGCGCTTGGCGTCGGCAACAACATCACCGGTTCCATCTCCGCAGGGCGCAAACTAAAAAATACCCTGACCACGGAGACGCTGCTTTATCAACTCTACCAGGACAACAACTACTCCACGCCGTGGGGTGATGGCGGCAACGGCGGCACTGCGCAAGTGATCGCCGCCACCGGCAGTACTCAGGAAATAAAAGTTTATGCCCGTTTGTTTTCGGCCAGTACCTTGCCCACCAGTGGCACTTACAACGATACGGTCTTACTGACGGTAACTTATTAAGTATTTTGAATAAGGATTTAGCTATGCGTATCCCCTTCCGTCTGCCGTTGACGGCAGCGCTGCTGCTTGTCGGCCAGCAACAGGCATTGGCCGCAGCGTCGATTCTGATTTGGCCCATCGACCCGGTGATTGAAGATCAACAGCCCGCCACGGCGCTGTGGTTGGAAAACCGCGACACTAAACCGGTCTATATGCAGGTACGGGTGCTTGGCTGGAGGCAAATCGACGGTAAAGACGATTACAGTAACCAGAGCGAGGTGATCGCCAGCCCGCCGGTCGCTTCGATAGCGCCGGGCAAGCGCCAACTGATCCGGCTGATTAAGCAGACCCCGCCGCCCGCCGGCCAGGAACGCGCCTACCGCATTCTGATTGATGAGGTGCCGGTAAAAGAAAACGACAGTTCATCCACGCCCGCCGGCGCCCAGATGGGGTTGAAATTCCAGATGCGTTATTCCGTGCCGCTGTTTGTCAGCGGCCAGGGTGTATGGACCAAGCCGGATTCTGAAAAACCGCGCGACTACGCCACCGCCAACCAACCGCAACTCAGCTACCGGCTATTGCAGCAAAGCAGCCAACGTTGGCTGGAGGTGCGTAATCAGGGCATCGTGCACGCGCGTATCTCCAAAGTGACGATACAGGGAAAAACGCTCAATGCCGGGCTGATGGGTTACGTGTTGCCCGGTTCGCAAATGCGCTTTGCCGTACCGCCTTCAGGCAGTTTCAGCAGCGGTAACCTGCAGGCCACGGTCAATGACAATAAACAACCGATAACCTTCCCGTCTTACTGAGTTTCACATGCGGTTAACAGGGACGCCGTCACTCAGGAGCAACGGATTCGGGCTGAAGCCGTTGGCATTCGCCATACTGTGCGCAGTGGCCACACCGTGGGCGCCGCTGGCGCACGCCGATGATTTGCCGCCGCCGCCCAGCGCCATCAGCATGCCGGATACCACCCTGTATCTGGAGCCGGTGGTCAATGGCCGCCAGACCGGCAAAGTGGTGCCGGTGAACTACCGTGGCGGCCACTATTACCTCACGCCGCAGCAATTGATCGACGCCGGTCTGCCGGTGGCGGACAAGCAGGCAAAAGAAATTGCGGTCGATCTGTTGAAGCAGGTGGATGTCACTTACGGCGGCGAAACCCAGCAATTGCTGATCAACGTCCCCAACGACTGGCTTCCCAAACAAAAATTCAACGCGCAGAATCCGCTGGATCGCCTGCCGGCGCAAAGCAGCCTCGGCCTGCTGTTCAATTACGACGTTTACGCCAGCCAAAGCAACGCCAACGGCCAGCCGGGCTACCTTTCCGCCTGGAGCGAACAGCGGCTGTTTGACGGTTTTGGCGTGGTGGCTAACACCGGCATTTTCCGTGGCAGCGTTAACCGCTCCGCCGGCGATAGCCAGGAGAGCCGTTATATTCGCTACGACAGCCAGTGGCGATACACGGATGATGAGCGTCTGCTCAGCTATACCGCCGGCGATCTCACCACCGGCTCACTGCCCTGGAGCAGCTCCGTGCGTATTGGCGGTATCCAACTGGCGCGTAATTTTACCGCCCGCCCAGATCTGATCACCTATCCGCTGCCGCAGTTTTCCGGCCAGGCGGCGGTACCCAGCAGCGTCGATCTGTATATCAACAGCTATAAAAACAGCACCACCAGCGTCAATCCTGGCCCTTTCACCCTGGATACGGTGCCCTACATCAACGGTGCGGGCGAGGCCAGGGTGGTCACCACCGACGCGCTGGGCCGCCAGGTCAGCACCCTGGTGCCGTTTTATGTCGCCAGCAACCTGTTGCAGGCCGGCATGAGCGATTTCAGCGTTTCCGCCGGCGCCCTGCGCCGAAATTATGGCCTGAATTCAGCCGATTACAGCCAATGGGTGACCAGCGGCAGTGGGCGTTACGGCGTCACGGATTGGTTGACGATGGAAGGCCGCGCCGAAGCGGCGGCGGAACTGGCGGTGGGCGGTGCAGGTGCCGATATCCGCCTCGGCCAGTGGGGCGTGCTCAACGCGTCGTACAGCTACAGCCAGGCCGGCGACAGCGCGTTTAACGATTATCACCCTTCGCGGCAGATGAACTATTACGACCCGCTGACCGGCAAATCGCTGCCGCAGCCCGATCAACAGCCGGTCTACCAATACACCCGTAACCGGGGCGATCAAAGCAGCATCGGCTACACCTACAGCAACCGGTATTTCAGCCTCAATGCCCAGCGCGTCCTGCGCAGTGCCGGCTTTGGCGATATTTCGGTTTATAAGAGCGACTACCGCCTGAGCCGCCGTACCGATCAACTCACCGGCAGCCTCGGCCTTGGCCGCGCCGGCAGCATTGGCGCCGGCTATTTCGACGTGCGTGACGCTATCGGCACGCGCACCCGGCTGGTCAACTTCTCCTACAGCCTGTCGTTATGGCGCAACATGAGCCTGTATGCCTCGGTCAACCGGGAGATCGGCAGCAGCGGTTACAGCACCCAACTACAGCTCTCCATTCCCTTCGACAGTTGGGGCACCGCCAGCGTCAGCGCTTCCCGCGACAACAACAATCGGTGGAGCGAACGCGTCAGCTACAGCCGCGCCGCACCGACCGACGGCGGCCTGGGCTGGAACCTGGCCTACGCGGACGGACAAGACAGCAACAGCTACCGTCAGGCCGACATGACCTGGCGTACCCGCTTGCTCGAGGCCCGCGCCGGGATGTACGGCAACAGCGACGACTATACCCGCTGGGGAGAAGTGAGCGGTTCGCTGGTCATGATGAAAGGCGATCTCTACGCCACCAACACCATCAACGACGCCTTCGCGCTGGTCTCGACCCAGGGCTATCCGGACATTCCGGTGCGCTATGAAAATCAGTTGATCGGCGTGACCAACGCCAAAGGCTATCTGCTGGTGCCGACCGTGACCTCGTATTACCACGCCAAATTCCAGATCGACCCGCTCAATTTGCCTGCGGACGTTGCCATTCCTACCGTCGAGAAAACCGTGGCGATCCGCGATCACAGCGGTTTCCTGGTCGATTTTCCGGTCCAGCCGATCTCCGCCGCCGACGTCAAACTGGTCGATGCGCAAGGCAAACCGCTGGCCAACGGCAGTGAGGTTGCGGTTATCGGCGGCAGTCAACGCAGCTATGTCGGTTGGGACGGCATGGCCTATCTGGATCCGGTGCAGCAGCACAACCGGTTGAGCGTCATCCCCGCAGACGGCGGCGCACCTTGTCAGGCGCAGTTCAGCCTGACAAAAACGCAGGGCATCCAGAGCATCGGGCCGATCGTTTGCCAGTAACCCATTATGGAGAAAGATATGATTCGGGGATTCAAAGCGATATTACTGACGCTGATGCTGCTGGCAAGCCAGCGGGCGTTGGCCGACTGCGCCACCACCAATGGCAGCGTGACGCTGCCTGGCGGCAGCTCTTTTACCGTCTACAACGGCCAGATCAGCGCCCAGGGCACCGCCGGGCTGAACTGCACCGGCCTCGGTCTGTCGTTGCTGTCGCAAAACACCGTAACGGTGAAAATCACCTCGACCACCCACAATATGGCGATAGCCAACACCGACGGTTCCGGCGATCAAATTCCTTACCTGATTTACCCCGATTCGAACTACCAATACGCGTATAGCGTCGGGCAAACCATCGATTACAGCTCATTGAACCTGCTGTCGCTGATCCTCATCTCCTCCAACGTCAATTTCCCGATGTATGTCAGGACCACCGCCGGCGCTAACGTGCGTTCCGGCACCTATACCGATACCGTCAATCTGACCTGGAACTACCACATCTGTGGCCTGGGCGTGCTCGGTCTGTGTATCTGGTGGGACGGCGTCGACAAGCTCAGTACCATGACCATTACCGCCGTGATCACCAAAGACTGCCTGATTGGCACCGCGCAGAACGTCAATTTTGGCAGCATGGCGCTGGTGGGCCAGTTTAACCCGGTGAACCAGAGCATCACCCTTACCTGCACCAAAACCGAGGGTTACAACACCTATTTCACCAACGGCAATAACCCGGTCACCGGCTGGCGGCAGATGAAAAACGGCACCAGCAATTTCATGCAGTATCAAATTTACCTGCCCAATACCACCACCGTCTGGGACAGCACCAACAAACAAAGCGGGGCCGGTACCGGCCTGGCGCAGAGCATTCCCTATCTGGCGGTGATTAACGCCGCGCAAACCGAAAAGCCGGTCGGCGCCTATCAGGACAATCTCAGCTTTGTCGTGGAATATTAGCCTTATGCGCTAGTCGCTGACGGCGATTGTTGCCAGCTTGTATTTTTTATGTGGCATTTTTTGCTCATTTAGCTATGCTCAAAGAGATGGCCTTAACTGGTCATACCTCATACCAGCAGATCGAGCAAGGAGTTCCAATGGGCAAAACCGTGGTAAAAATAGGCAGTTTTGAGGTTGATGATGCACATTTGTCCTCCTCGTCCGAGCAGGCCAGCACGCTGACCATTCCCTGCAAGTCGGATCCCGACTTGTGCATGCAGTTAGACGGTTGGGATGAGCACACCAGCATTCCGGCGACGCTGGATGGCAAGCATTCGCTGCTGTTTAAGCAGCATTACGATCGGCAATCCGATGCCTGGGTGATGCGGCTGGCATGAACAACGATGAACTGAAAAACGCGCCGTGTACCGCAAGGAACACGGCGCGTTTTTTATGTGATGGCGATACCGCGACCGGCGAAGAAACGGCCAAAGCGGCTCAGCGGCAGCGTCACCTGTTGGCGCGTGGCTTGGCTGTCGCCGGAAGGATTGTGAAAGGTCACGTTCTCGGCCTCAACGGCGGTGACCAGCACCAGATGACCGCCCCGCTGCGGCGGGGGCAGCTCGGGCTGGCGAATGCCTGGGTGCACCGAAGCCATAAAATAGCGTTGCTGCGCCAGCAATTGCGGCAGCGCCTCCACGTCGAGGCCGACCCGCACCTCGGCGTCCAACGCAAACTGCTCACGCACATAGTCGACAAAGGGCGCGTAGATCAGCCCTTTGATACGTTCGCCTTCACGCACATAGGCACCGTACGGCAAGCTGCGGCGCGCCAGCTCCAACACCGGCGGCGCATCGCCGTCACGGTGGCTCAGGACCATTTTCAGGCAGGCCATACCGCAAACGTGATTGGCCCATTCGATATATTCCGCTCGATCGCGCGCCCCGCTGCGCGCCCAGTTGGCATCATCTGCCAAGGTCGCACGCCCGGCAATCAGATCGGCCGCCAGTTCAGGTGTTGCCCATTGGCAAACGTAGGGGACCGCCGTCGTCAAATCAGAAAGTCTCAATCACTTTGAAATTCATCAGCACCAGCGTCATATCCGGCGAGAACAGCTCGTACTCTTCAAAGAAACTCTGCAGCTCTTTACGCCAGTACGCCAATGAACGATCGCCTTCCCCTTCGGCATAGGCATGCGCTTCATCAACCTGATCGTAGGTTTTCATCTCTACCGAGGTCAGCTCTACCGCACAGACCGGAACATTTTTACCGTCAACGACCACAAACACATCGCCGGCCAGCGGGATACCTTCCCCGTCGAGATTGGAACAGGTGGCGGTCTTGGTGCCATTGAGGATCAGCTTGACCACATCATCGGCCTGCTGCTCGGTGTTGCCGAACGCCCAACGCTCGGTGTTCTCATATTTCTTCGGAATTGCCTCTGCCATTGCCTTACCTTATCAAATGAATCATTGTGCAGAGAGAATAGTACAACGTATTCCCCGCCGCCTGCACCTGCCGAATTCACCGCACGGCGGCGCAAACCCATACCCTTTACAGGCTTTTTACGGTAAATCTCTGTGCCTGCGCCGGGACAACAGGCATACTGTGGACGATATTCACACCATGGCTTACGGCCAGGCGGTAACATGAAAAATGACGACAAAGACCCCGATGACACCTTCAGTGACTTATTAAAAGTCATTGCGCTGGTCGTGATTGCTCTCTTTGTTATCGGCGGCTGGTATTTCAGCTGATCAATAGAACAGGAGATCACCTTGGCAACCAAACGCATGCGCACCAAGCACTGGAAGATGTTTTTGATTTTGTTGTTAATCTGCGTAGCCCTATTGTTATTGCGCTGGGCGGCAATGGTTTTCGGTTAACGCCAACCGGACGTCGACGCTATTTTCAGTTACGCCGTTCGCCCGGCGTTTTAGCCACCGGCTCCAGCAGCTCTCGCAGATAGGCTATTCGCGCCTCCCCCTGCGGCAACCACAGACGGCACAACCGATTTTGCACTTCTGCCCGCCGGCTCAGGCGATAGTATTCCGCCAGTTGATCGACCAGTTTCATCACGCACCCTCCAGATATTCGACAAGCTAAGTATTGGGCGAAAAAACCAGAAGAAACACTGATGCCTTATTTTTTATGCTTCCGGTTTTAGCGTTGTGCGACCGGTGCAGTGGCGAACCCTGGGCCCAACTGCTACATTGACCAAAAATCACCCAGCCGAGGTAAACGATGATGTTCTCGGAGCAGGAGATAAAACCCGTGTGGGATGAAGTCGCCCGTTTGATCGGTGACAGCGTGATGCAACTGCGCCATCGCGGCGAGGTGTTATCGGTAGAAACGCTGGCGAAGCACCTGGCGCGGCAGTTGGCTGAAAGCAACGATATCGAACGCCGGATCCTGATCGGTGCGGCGATCAACATGCTGAAAGATGGAAAGTGAATCGCCAACCGGAATGGTTGGCGATTCGGCAGAAGCCCGAGGTATGCAAGCCCGGCCTTCTGAGCGCTACTATGTCAGGCTGACCCGATGAAATTAATAGGAATTATCGCGTTTTTGCCAAAAATTACTGTTTTTGTTGCCTTGGCCTATCAACAGCAAAATAAAAAACCGGAGGAATCCCCTCCGGCTATCCATCATGAATGTTGGGCTCAGATTAACCAACCCAGCAATAAGGTCGCCCCAATCACCGTCGAAGCACCGCCAATGCGCGTGGCAATTTGCGCGAACGGCATCAACCCCATACGGTTGGACGCGGAGAGGATCGCCACGTCGCCGGTACCGCCCAACCCGCTGTGGCAGCAAGTGACGATCGCCGCTTCAATCGGGTACATTTTCAGGTAAGGCGCAATCAGGAAGCTCACCACGCCCATCGACAACACCACCGAACCGCAGACCACCACATAGCCCACCGAAAACACCGCCACCACGCTTTCCAGCGGCACATACAGCATGCCCAGGCCAATCATCAGCGGCCACACCAGGGCGGTAGAAACGAACTTGTAAAAACTGTGCGCGCCGGTTTCCATCGAGACCGGGATCACCCGGCAATATTTGCACAGCACGGCAAACAGAATCATCAGCACCGGGCCGGGAATATGCACAATGTGTTCAAACAGGCCGCCGACGATAAAGAAGGCGCAGATCACCAGCAGCCCACCGCCCATCAGTTGGAAATCGACATTGCCGTTGGTTTCCTTGATGGCGAACACCGCGTTTTCCTGCGCCGAGCGGATCAGCATGCCTTCCCCGCTCAGCGCTTTGCGCTGCAGGCCGATACGCGCCAATACCCCAGCCGCAACGATAGCGAAGATATTGCCCAACACCGCCGCCGGTGCCAGTTGCGCCACGTAAACGTCCGGCGTCGATCCCAAAATGGCGGAATACGCCAGCGACAGCGGCAAGATACCTTCACCTATGCCGCCACCGATGATTGGCACGATGATAAAGAAGAAGGTGTGATAGAAGGTAAAACCAAACAGCTTGCCCACCAGCAACCCGGTGACGATCGCCGTGACCGTGCCGACCACCAAAGGCACGAACATGCGGATCATGCCCTGGATCAGGATCACCCGGTTCATGCCGAGTATGCTGCCCACCACCAGACTGGCAATAACGAAGTACAGCAGGTTGGCTTCTTTCATCAGCAGATGGACAGTGCCCATCACGTTAGGCTGGAAGACGTTAAAGTAAACCAGAACCGAAGGCACCATCAGGCATAAAATGGCCGGGCCGCCGATATCCCGCAACACGGGAATACTTTTGCCTAAATGCGCCAGCGCAAAACCCAGCGTCATAATCACCGCCAGGCCGCCGATCATATTTTTCGGCAAGAAGTTGGCGTAGGCCGATACGGTAACAATGGCGCAAATAGTGATAAACAACGCGACCGGAACCGCGCCGATATCCATTTGTCTAATTTGATTAATTAATCCTGATGAATCAGGTAATGGCGTATTTTTTTCACAGGCAACTTCTGCATTTATCTGTTTCATTATTCACCCTGCTGACAAGTGTTCGGTGCGGAACGGTTCGCCTGACCACAAGCGAAGAACGTTATCAAACAAAAACAACTGTTTATCATAAATTTTATTGCGTATTTTCGTTTTTTAATAATGGAAAAAACAGTGGACAGCTCAGACAATATGATAAAAAATAAAAATACAAAACTAAATTGCGTCGCGTTAATTCAATATTGTGAGCCCCAACCAATGTTGGTTTTAATTAATTATCGTCAGCGTTTTGTAATTAAATTAATCAGGTTAAAATTCGCTGCTATGCTATAGATGGAAGTAAAAATCCGTGCGCTTATTAATGAGAACCGGAGCAGGAATTAGCTGAATCCGGTCAGCTGTACCCGAGCCTCTTCTCTGCACGCGGCACCGTGCAGGAGTGAGGCACATAATATATGCCCTATGGCTTTCGTTTTTGCCAACGACTCCACGGCTTGAAAGGCTACGGGCATAGAACCGATAAGGAAGTAGATATGTCTTCAATCGCTGTTACCCCACAAACGCTGGCCCGCTACGGTATCCATCAGGCTACCGAGATCGTCTATAACCCAAGTTACGAACAACTGTTTATCGAGGAAACCCGCGCCGACCTGCCGGCACTGGAACGCGGTACGCTGACCCGGCTTGGCGCAGTTAACGTCGATACCGGCGAATTCACCGGCCGCTCGCCGAAAGACAAATACATCGTCCGTGACGACACCACCCGCGATACCGTCTGGTGGTCCGATAACGGCACCGGCAAAAACGACAACCAACCGCTGTCGCCGGAAGTCTGGCAGCACCTGAAAACCCTGGTGGGCAATCAGCTCTCCGGCAAACGCCTGTTCGTGGTGGATGCATTCTGCGGCGCCAATGCCGATACCCGCCTGAAGGTGCGTTTCATTACCGAAGTGGCCTGGCAGGCGCACTTCGTCAAGAACATGTTTATCCGCCCGAGCGAAGCCGAACTGGTCGATTTCGAACCGGACTTCGTGGTGATGAACGGCGCCAAATGCACCAACCCGGACTGGCAACAGCAGGGGCTGCATTCAGAGAACTTCGTCGCCTTCAACCTGACCGAACGCATTCAGTTGATCGGCGGCACCTGGTACGGCGGCGAAATGAAAAAGGGTCTGTTCTCCATCATGAACTACCTGCTGCCGCTGCAAGGCATAGCCTCCATGCACTGCTCGGCCAACGTCGGCGAACAGGGTGACGTGGCGATATTCTTTGGCCTGTCCGGCACCGGCAAAACCACCCTCTCCACCGATCCCAAGCGCCAGTTGATCGGTGACGACGAACATGGCTGGGACGACGACGGCGTGTTCAACTTTGAAGGCGGCTGTTATGCGAAGACCATCAAGCTCTCGCAGCAGGCCGAGCCGGAAATTTATCAGGCAATTCGTCGCGATGCGCTGCTGGAAAACGTGCAGGTGCTGGCAGACGGCAGCATTGACTTCGATGACGCCGGCAAGACCGAGAATACCCGCGTGTCCTACCCGATCGACCACATCGAAAACATCGTCAAACCGGTGTCCAAGGCCGGCCATGCCAGGAAGATCATCTTCCTGACGGCGGATGCCTTCGGGGTGTTGCCGCCGGTTTCTCGCCTGACGCCGCAACAAACCCAGTATCACTTCCTGTCCGGCTTTACCGCCAAGCTGGCCGGTACCGAACGCGGCATCACCACGCCAACCCCCACCTTCTCCGCCTGTTTCGGCGCCGCGTTCCTGACGCTGCACCCGACGCAGTACGCCGAAGTGCTGGTGAAACGCATGGAAGCGGCCGGTGCCCAGGCCTATCTGGTGAATACCGGCTGGAACGGCAGCGGCAAGCGCATCTCCATCAAGGACACGCGCGGCATTATCGACTCGATTTTGAACGGTGAGATTGAGCACGCCGAGACCTTCACCCTGCCGATCTTTGGCCTGGCGGTCCCGACGGCGCTACCGGGCGTTGATCCTTCAATCCTCGACCCGCGCAAAACCTACGCCGATGAATCGCTATGGCAGGAAAAAGCACAGGATTTGGCACAGCGCTTTATCGATAACTTCGCCAAATACACCGTGACTCCGGCCGGCGAAAAGCTGGTGAACGCCGGACCCAAGCTGTAAACACTCCCTGTTTTATCCGGGCGCCTGAAGGCGCCCTTTTTATTTCCATTGACCCGTTTTGAATGGGTGAAACAACCGCTAGCCCGGATGTCGTATCACAGACAGGATATCAGTCCCATCAGCAGCACATATTTGCAGTCAGCCGGAGAACAACGTTGACCCTCTGTCGCCGCACAGGGCGATGGCCGGCAGAGAATAGACTGCGCTCCTCTCGCTCCTCCTTACCGGGCCGACTCAAGCGGCAGAAACGTCTCGGCAAAAATGTCGGGCTGGTAGCCTGCGGCGGCAAAAAGATGCTGACGGGACTCGTCGATCGCCGCACGGAGCCGCTCGCTGTCCACTCCCAGTACCTTGCCGTTGCGCTTGACGACGCGTCCGCCAATCATGACAGTATCAATATTGCTGCGTTCGGCCGCATGCACCACCGTGCCGAATGCGTTGCCTGACGGGTAAAGGTTTATGTCCTCGGTACGGATAAGGATCAGGTCGGCCTGTTTTCCCGGTGCCAGGCTGCCGATTTTGTCCTGCAACCCTGCACAGGCGGCGCCGTCAGCCGTGGCGGCTTTCAGCAGGCTATGAGCCTGCAGGGTCACCGGAGGATGATCTGATCCGCAGCACTGCCGCTGGTGCATACCCATGACGCGCTGCAGGTAAAATGCCACCCGCATCTCCATAAACATGTCGCCGCTGTAGGACGTCTCGTTATCCACGCTCAACCCCGGGTTGATCCCGTGACGCAGGGCTGACTGCAAGGCGAACATTCCATCCTCGATGCCGTAGTGCGCATCTGAGCGCGGGCATACGTTGACCCGTACGCCGGCCTCGCGCAGAATTTGCCATCCGGCGTCCGGCAGTGCGGTGCAGTGGTTAAAGATGTTATCAGAGCCCAGCAGCCCTTTCCGGTGTAGCCCTTCCAGCTCCGCCGCCATTGCGCCCCCGAAAAACTCGGTGATGATCGGCAGGCCCAGCCGCCGGGCTTCAGCCCACAGTTCAGGTTCCAATTGCGCCATCACGGCCAGCGAGACCAGGCTGTTGTCTCCTTTCTTGAAATATTTTTCCTGCAGGCGCTCCAGATTACCGGGCCAGTGGGCCTTGTCCCATTCTCCGGACACGGGCGCGCCGGAGGCATGTACGGACCGGATACCTGCGTCAAGCAACGCCTCGACGGCGGCATCGGAGTGTGCGCCGGTACGGCTGTTGTGCGAGTTATCGACAACGGTGGTGATGCCGGCGTCGATGCAACCCAGTGCGGTAAGCAGGTTGCCGATATACATGTCAGCCGGGCGATAGTATTTGGCAAAAGAATAGTGCGTTGCGTTGCAGTAGTCTTCAAGCGTTGCGGCATTCGGGTTAAGCCGGCGCAGCTGCCCCTCCCACGAGTGGCGATGCGTATCGACCATGCCCGGCATGGCTATCATGCCGGACGCGTCGATAACGACGGCGTCGCCGGCATCAATGCTTTTACTTATGGCCGTGATGGTGTTGCCTTCGATAAGGATATCGCCGCTGACCAAATTGCCTGTATCACCGTCCATGCTGAGAACCGTGGCTCCCCGGATAAGCGTCCGGGCGGCCGGCAAGTCAGCGTTCTGTACTATATTCCGGATATAATCAGTCATCTTCAGTTCACTTTTTTGAATGTTGTGAAGCAAAGGTAAGGAAAGTGATACTTCCGAAAAAGAGGGTTAAACTGTTTTCATTATTCAGCAATCACGAACAATAATGTTCGCCCGGTTGCTTCTGTTGTGGTTTATGGAAAAAGAATATGGACCGTATCCAGGCAATGCAGATTTTCGTCCGGGTGGCAGAGGCCGGGAGCTTTATTCTCGCGGCGGAAACGCTTTCCTTACCGGCCTCAACGGTGAGCAGCACGATTAAAAATCTTGAAAAATATCTGCAGGTACGCCTGCTGAACAGAACAACCCGGCGGGTCAGCCTGACGACCGAAGGCGCACAGTATCTGGCGCAATGTCGGGAAATACTCGAGCTGATTGAGCATACGGAGTCCAGCCTGACTGACTCCGTAAAACGGCCGCAGGGACGTTTGCGGGTTGATATGCCTGGTGGCATTGCACATTTTGTCGTCATGCCGAATCTGAAAGACTTTTACCGACGCTACCCGGATATCTACCTGATGATAGGCGTCAACGATCGGCAAGTAGATCTCGTTCAGGAGGGCGTAGATTGCGTCATTCGAACGGGGAACCTGAATGACTCAACGCTCGTCGCTCGCCCGCTCGGCCAGTTTCGCTGGGTGACCTGTGCTGCTCCGGCCTATCTCAGAGAAAACGGTATTCCGCAGACCCCGGAAGACTTGTCTCACCACCGGGCCATCCATTATTTTTCAGGACACGCCAGGCGAGCGGGTGAAATGTGCTTCTTCAGCGGCACTGAAAAAATATCGGTACCGGTCAACGGCGTTGCCGCCGTCAATGAGACAGGACTCTACATAAAAATGTGTCTTGAAGGATTCGGGCTGGCGCAGCTTGCCGAGAGAGTGGTAGCAGAACATCTGCAGGAAGGCCGGCTGATCGAAGTTATGGCGGACTGGCAGCCCGCCTCCGTGCCGGTTACCTTACTCTATCCGCATCAGCGTTTTCTCTCGCCGGCCGTGCGCGCATTCGCTGACTGGATAACCGGACTTATTAAAGGTTGATCGGTCAACGTGAGCGGACCGGTGCATTTATCGATTCCGCAAAGCCGTGGCATCCCCTACCAACCCCGGCAGCACCAGCGTCAACGCCGCCGTAATGCGAGTGTCGATGTCGCTGCCCGGCGGCAACAGTCCAAGCGCCATCTGGCGCAAGGGTTCGGCCATCACCATCGCCAGCAGCAGATCGCTGGTCTGCGCACAGTCCAACTCACGCAACCAGCCGTGCCGCTGTTGGCGTTGCAGCCAGTCCGCCACAATGGCCCGACCGCGTTCAATACCGTTACGCTGATAAGCTGCCAGCATCGCCTCCCGCCCAGGAAACTCGTTCTGCAACAGACGAAATACCCCCACCGCCTGCTCGCTCAGCACCTGTTGCGCAATGGCGCGCAGACCCTGCTCAAGCAGCGGCTGCACCTCTGCCACCCGCTGCGCATCCTGTTCAAACGCCGGCTGAAAAGCGTCGGTCCAACTGGCTATCGCCTGCATCACCAACGCATCTCGATTTTCGGCAAAACGGTACAGGGTCTTCTTGGCCATACCGGCCCGCTTCGCCACCGCGTCCACGGTAGTGGCGGCATAGCCCTGCGTCAGCAACAGCGCCAGTGTGGCCTCAACCGCCGCCGCGCGCAGTTCCGCTTCCGGGGCCGAAGGCCTTCCGCGCGAGCGCGGTTCGGTATCCCTTTCATTTGCCATGATGGTTCCTCGAAATCGTTGACAGAGACAGCATACCGGCATAGCCTTAATTTGGAAACAAACATCGTTTCCTAATTTGTAAGGATGACCGCTATGACACATCAATCGCTGATGCTCCCTTGGGGCGTTAATGATATCAACGCGTTGCTTAAACCGGAACCGCTGCTGCTGGAGATGGGGCTGACGCGCAGCACCGACGGTTTGCTGACCGTGGCGATCCGCACCGATCTGCACGGCTGCAAGGGCCGCATGCTGGACTGGTGGTTTACCTTTTTTGAGACCACCCAGCACATTCGCTGGTGGCATCCGCACGATCACGTTGAGCACCGCGGCTGGGACCGGCAGTGGAAAAAAGGCGAGAGCTACATTGGCGCCAGCATCGACGCGGTCGAATGGCTGGCGGAGTTGCCGCCGGTGCCGGCCCGGCTCAAATTTCACGCCGCCGAAGATTTTTTTGCCACGCAACCGCTGCAACAGGCGCGCGACACTCAGGCGCTATCTGCCGCCATTTGCGCCCGCATCGGCTTCGGCGAGCAGGTGGCGCTGGACGACAATGGCGACCCTCGCGACGGTGAAATGCTGCATCTGGTGCGCGACACGCCCTACGGCTGCGTGCTGCGCAGCCGTTTTCTGCTGGGTAAATCCTGCGCGAACGCGAATGACGAGATGCCGGACGAGATTGGCTTCAATCTGATGCGCCACTGCTACAACGAATTCAGCTATCTGGCGCAGTTCCTGCCATCGTTGTATTACGCCGAAAATGGTCATGAGGCGGCGCCGTTACCCTGGTGAACCCCCTTCACACTTCCCGTTGAAAATAATTGATTGTTTTGTCATATGAATTTAGAACTGGATGACAACAATTCAAACGCACGGGAACGGGAATGGACGTACAAACGACGGTTATTGACGCACGCCAGTCACGCCAGGCATTGCTGGCCGGTTCGGTCGGCAACTTTATCGAATGGTATGAATTTGGCGTTTACGGTTTTCTCGCCACCGTCATTGCCGCCAATTTTTTCACTCTGCAGGGTGAAAGTGAAATCACCAGTCTGATCCTCACCTACGCCGCCTTCGCGCTGGCATTTTTCTGCCGCCCGATCGGCGCGGTGATTTTCGGCCGTATCGGCGACCGGATCGGCCGCCGCCCGACGCTGATTGCGGTATTGCTGCTGATGACCCTGGCCACCGCCCTGATCGGCGTGATGCCGACCTACGCCGCTATCGGCGTCGCCGCCCCGCTGCTGCTGACGCTGTTGCGCATGTTTCAGGGGTTGTTCGCCGGTGGCGAGTTCGGCGGTGCGGTATCGCTGATGACCGAGTTCGCGCCCAAGGGAAAGCGTGGGCTGTACGGCGCCTGGCAATCGCTGACCGTGGCATTCGGGCTGTTGGCCGGTGCAGGTCTGGTGGCATTGCTGGCCGCGCTGCTGACGCCGGAACAGTTACATGACTGGGGCTGGCGCATTCCCTTCCTGTTGGCGTTGCCGATGGGTGCGGTGGCGCTGTGGCTGCGGCTGAAACTGCAGGAAACGCCGACCTTTAAACAGGCGCAACAAGACGGCGGCGAAACGGCGCAAGTGCCGGAGGTGAAACTGGGCGGCATGCTGAAAACCATTCTGATCGGCATTGGCCGCATGATGGGCTGGTCCGCCGCCGGTTACACCTTCCTGGTGGTGATGCCGTCCTACCTGCAAACCTCGCTGCACGCCACCTTCCAGCAGGCGCTGGTGGCCACGGTGCTGGCCAACGTCGGCTTCGCCCTGACCATTCTGCCCGCCGGCATTCTCAGCGATAAGCTGGGGCGCAAAACGGTGATGCTGGCGGCGGTCATCGCGGTGATCCTGTTCACCTTCCCGCTGCTGCACCTGCTGCAAGACCCGCAAAGCTCGCTGCTGACCAAAGGCATCGCGGTATTGATCGCCGGCGCGGTGGTCGGGATGCTGGCCGGCCCCGGCCCGGCGATGCTGGCAGAGATGTTCCCGACCAAAGTGCGCTACACCGGTCTGGGGCTGGCCTATTCGCTCTCCAACGCGGTATTTTCCGGTTCAGCGGGGTTAATCATCACCGGTTTGATCAAGCAAACCGGCAACCTCGATATCCCGGCTTACTACGTGGTCGCCACCTCGGTGGTCAGCCTGTTCGCACTGATGACTCTGCGGCGCGACGATCATCTGCGCTCGCTGAACGCGCGTTAATCCTGAAGGGGCGCATAGCGCCCCAAGTTCGAACCGCTGCGCAATTTTTGTGCGCCGTTCTAGTGCATCCCCCCAGTCACCGTTTCAACGCCCCTCTCGCCCTGTCAGCAAAATGACTGATTATTTATAGTTATTAATAAGTTGAAAAATAATTCCCGCCACTATTCGCAGTTGGCCCTTAACTTGCTCCACCTTGTATATACATGGACGGACATTACCGACACGGACATCACTATTACTCACCAGTGCGAAAGACGAGGTTCCCCCATGAAGCAACCCATAAAAACGCTGCAAAAAGTGCTCGCCACCGCCTGCTGCCTCAGCATGCTTGCCGCCCCGGCATTCGCCGCCGAGACACCTCTGACCAAGCCAGAGGCCGGCACCTTCAAAATGGGCATTGAACCCTGGTTGGGCTACGGCCAGTGGCACGTAGCCAATAGCCTTGAGCTGTTCAAACAACAGGGGCTGGACAAGGTGGATATCATCAACTTCGCCGAAGATAAAGACATCAACGCCGCACTGGCCAGCGGCCAGATCGATGCCGCCAATATCGCCACCCACACCGCCATGGGCATGGTGTCCGCCGGTCTGCCGGTCAAAATCGTGCTGCTGCTTGATCAAAGCCAAACTGCCGACGCGCTGATTGTCGGCCCTGGCATCAAAACGCTGAGCGATCTGAAAGGCAAACAGGTGGCATACGAAGAAGGCACCACCAGCGACATCCTGCTGCACAGCGCCCTCGCCTCCGCCGGAATGAAATGGAGTGACATAGTGCCAGTGCCGATGCCTGCCGACGCCGCAGGCAGTGCGCTGATCGCCAAACGCGTCAGCGCCGCCGTCACCTACGAACCTTACCTGAGCATGGCGAAGAAACAGGACGCCGACGTAAAAATGCTGTACAGCGGCGAGTCCGATCCGGGCCTGATCAGCGACGTGCTGGTAGTACGCGACGAGGTGATCAAGTCCAGGCCGGGCCAGGTCGCCGCCATGATTAAAAGCTGGGATGCCGCGTTACGGCATTATCAGCACAACACCGCGGCGGACCGGGCAATCATCGCCAAACAGGTTGGCGCCAGCCCGGCCGATCTGGCCAGCGCGTTTGACGGCGTGAAGTACTACTCGCTGGCGGAAAACAAGCAGGTCCTGAGCGAGCACTTCGCCAAACACACCTTCGCCCACGTGCTGAAAGCGGCCACAGAAGCCAAGCTGGTGAGCAAACCGGTCACGCCGGAAAACCTCATCGACGCGCGATTCGTTAACGGTCTGTAAGCCGGATTAGCGCCGGCCGACGGTTTATGACCGGCGCAACGCCCCATCAGAGGAAAGACCCGATGAGCTCGATAAAACTGGATGCGCCTAACGCGCGCACGCATCTGAACAACGCCCCACCGCCTGGGCGGCGCAGGCGCAAGCCGCTTGGGCTGATGGTGATCGGCAAAACGCCATCGCGCGGGCTGTTCGTCGCCATCGCCGTGGCCGTGTTCGCGCTGCTGCTGCTGAGCTGGTGGCTGGCGACCCGCAGCGGCGCGGTACCGGCGATTTTTATGCCCACGCTGGACGGCGTATGGCGCCGCATGGTCAGCCTGACGCAGGACGGCACGCTGTGGAGCGATATTCGCAGCAGCCTGTACCGCATCTCGGTGGCCTTCCTGATTTCGTCGGTGATGTCCATTGTCATCGGCGTATTGGCCGGCTGTTACGGTTTTTTCAAAGCGGTCACCGAACCGCTGGTGGATTTTGTCCGCTATATGCCGGTGGTGGCCTTTGTGCCGCTGACCATTTTGTGGACCGGCACCGATGACGTGCAGAAATTCCTGATCATCTGGATCGGCACCTTCTTTCAACAGGTGCTGATGGTGATCGACACCGTAAAGCGCGTGCCGGGGGATTTTGTCGGCCTGGGGCGCACGCTCGGTATGCCGGACCGCAATATCCTGTTCAAGATCGTGCTGCCCAGCGCGCTGCCGGGCATCTGGGATGCGTTGCGCATCAGCCTCGGTTGGGCCTGGACCTGGCTGGTGCTGGCGGAGCTGGTGGCCTCCACCTCAGGGCTGGGCTACCGCATCGTGGTGTCGCAGCGCTTTTTCCAGACCGACACCATTATCGGCTACATCCTGCTGCTGGGGCTGCTTGGGCTGATCACCGATCAACTGATGCGCGCCGCCGAGCGCGTGTTGTTCCGCTACAACGCGAGGCGTAAATAATGGCGACCCTAACCCTAAACGGTCTGAACAAAAGCTTTCAGGTCGGTAAGCGATCGCGTCAGGTATTGCATGACATCGATCTGACGCTGCACGACAACGAGTTTGTCTCTGTGGTCGGCAGTTCCGGCTGCGGCAAAAGCACCCTACTGTCGATCGCCGCCGGGCTGGAGGATTTCGACAGCGGCAGCGTGCGCGTTGACGGCGTGGACATTCGCGGGCCGGGCATCGATCGCGGCGTGGTGTTTCAGTCTTATACCCTGCTACCGTGGCTGACCGCCCGCCAGAATATTGAATTCGCCCTGAAGGCGGCGGGCTATGGCCGCGGCGAATGCCGTGACATCGCCGGCGACCACCTGGCGCTGGTCAAGCTGACCGAATTCGCCGATGCCTATCCCAACGAACTGTCCGGCGGCATGAAACAGCGGGTGGCGATTGCCCGCGCGCTGTCCTACCGGCCGAAAATCCTGCTGATGGATGAACCCTTCGGCGCGCTCGACGCCATGACGCGCCACCAGATGCAGCTGTTGCTGACGCGCATCTGGGAAACCCATCGCCTGACGGTGATGTTTGTCACCCACGATATCGAAGAGGCAGTGTACCTGTCGGACCGCATCGTGGTGATGGGGCCGGGCAAAATCAATACCACCTTTCAGGTCGATCTGCCGCGCCCGCGCAGCGAAGAAGTGAGCGGTGACGCGCGCTATATCGATCTGCAACGTCAGGTTCTGAAATCTATCCGGGAACAGGCTTCCCAACACGAATTAGCTTAGGAGCATCCCCATGTCGCACACAGTGACCTTTCACGATCTCAGCCACAGCCGGCAATTGCCGGAAGCCCTGTTCCAACGCACCGAAGCCGACTTGTCGTTCTTTATCGAACGGGTGCAGCCGATTATCGCGGCGGTACGCAGTGAAGGCGATGCCGCGCTACAGCGCTTCGCACGGGAATTCGATGGCGTGCAGGCCGAACGCATGTCGATTCGCGTCGAACAAAGCGAGTTCGACGACGCCATGGCGCGGCTGGATCCCGCCGTCACCGCCGCTATCGCCTATGCCGCCGGCAATATCCGCGCGTTTCATGAAGCGCAGAAACCGGAAGAAATGTGGTTGAAAGAGATGCAGCCCGGCGCTTTTGCCGGCGATCGCCACCTGCCGATCGATTCCGTGGCCTGCTATGTGCCGCGCGGCAAAGGTTCGTTCCCCAGCGTGCTGCTGATGACGGCGATCCCGGCGCTGGTGGCCGGCGTCCCCCGGCCGGTGGTGATCACCCCGCCCGGCCCGGATGGCAGAGTCGACGATGCCACGCTGGTGGCGGCGCAGTTGGTCGGCATCCGCGAAATTTACAAGTGCGGCGGCGCGCAAGGGGTAGCGGCAGTGGCTTATGGCACTGAGACGGTGCCAAAATGCCTGAAGATCGTCGGCCCCGGCAGCCCCTGGGTAGTGGCCGCCAAACGCCAATTGGCGCAGTTGATCGATCCCGGCGTGCCGGCCGGCCCCAGCGAAAGCATTATTTTGGCCGATGACAGCGCCAACGGTGCACTGGCGGCGTTGGACTTGATCATTGAATCGGAACATGGCCCGGACTCCTCCGCCTGGTTGGTGACCTCCAGCCGACGGGTAGCCGAACAGGCGATCGCCGCGCTGCCGGGTTACTGGGCGCAGTTGGACGAGAAACGCGCCGGCTTCTCGCAAAGCGTGCTGTGCGGTGCCCACGGCGGTGTGGTGCTGACGCAGGACTTCGCCGCCGCAGTAGAGTTTGTTAACGGCTACGCACCGGAACACCTGGAGATCCTGGCGGAAGAGCCGCTGGCGGTGATGGGCCAAATTCGCAACGCCGGTGAAATCCTGCTGGGCAATTACACCCCGGTGACGTTAGGCAACTTTGTGCTCGGCCCCAATGCGGTGCTGCCGACCAATGCCGCCGCCAAAGTGGCCGGGCCGCTGTCGGTATTCGACTACATGAAGCGTATTTCCGTGGGTTATGTCACCCGCAGCGGCTACGACGCGTTGGCGGAAAAGGCGCACGGGTTTGCCCTGTATGAAGGCTTCCCCGCACACGCGCTGGCGGTGTCACCGCTGCGTAAAACCCTGCTCGATCGTCAGTCCTGAACAGGCAGTGAGGTTACGATGACCGATAATCCTATTCCCCGCACCGCCCGAGGTGAACCCTTGGCGGCGCAGGCCAGAGCGCTGACCCACGCCGGCGAATGGCAGCAGGCGGCGGACAAACTGCGCCAACTGGTGCTGGAGATCACCGGAGTGGCGGTGGGCGAGTTGAGCATCAACCGCGATCAGTACAGCCTGAACTCGCTGAACGGCCAGTTGCAATTGGCCGACGGCCGCGGTCTGTTCTTTAAATATCACCACGAGGAAGGCGAAGACCACACCATCGAGGAGTATTACAACGCTGAGCTGCTGCGCAACAACGGTTTCCGCGTCGATGTACCGCTGTATGCCTGCGGCGAGCCGGGCCGGCAGATCCTGCTGTACCGGTTGCGCCACGACCGGCGGCTGGCCGACGTGTGCCGCGAGATCGAACTGCAACAGAGCTGGCCGCAGATGGCCCCGGTGGTCGATGCCCAGCACCGTGCCGATGCGGAGATCCTGCGGATGACGCTGCCGACGCTGAAAATCGGCCAGCCTGCAGCGGTGGCGCGCGAGCCGATCCACCAGCTGTTTCATCACCGGTTGGTCAGCCCCGGTGCCACACCGGGATTGGGCGGCCGGGTGGCGCAGTTCTACGTAGGCAAAACCTTCCAACTGGCGCAGCAAGCGTTGAGTTGGGCGCAATTGCAAGACCTCCAGTGGGAAATCAACGGCGTGCGCTATCGCCATACGCTGGGTGAACTGCTGTTGCAGGCCGGTGAACTGTTGGCCCCGGCCGAACTGGCGCAGCACGGCGTGGTGATCGCCCACGGCGACGCGCACAACGCCAACGTATGGTACGAAACCGATCGCCCGCCGCCGCAGTTGGTCAGCTTCGATCCGGCCTTCGCCGGGCGCAATATCCCGGCGCTGCTGGCGGAGATCAAAGCGACTTTCCACAATATTTTCGCTCACCCGTTCTGGTTGTACGAACCGCAGCGCTGCGCGACGCATTACCGGGTGGCGGCCCGGCTGGAGGGGCAACGGCTGATCGTCGAGCATGACTGGCAATTGACGCCATTGCGCGCCGCCTTCCTGCAGGACAAAGGTGCGCTGTACTGGCGGCCATTGCTCAGCGAACTGACGACGCGCGGCTGGTTGCCGCATAACTGGCGGCGGTTGATGCGGCTGGCGCTGTTCTGCTGCCCGACGCTGGTGCTCGATCTGCGCGCCGGCGGCGGCAGCGGCCATACGCCGGAAAGCTCGGCGCTGGGTTTCGCCATCGCCATGATGCTGGGCAGCGAACCCGTCGACGGCAAGGACGTGGCCAGCCGCTGGTTCACCGCCATCGATCCGCAGTTCGGCGGTGAAGTATGAAAGCCGCACGTTTTTATGGCGTAGGCGACCTGCGCATCGAAGACATCGCCCCGCCGTCCGCCCTGCCCGACGATGCGGTACGCGTGCGGGTGCTGGCCGCCGGTATTTGCGGTTCCGACCTGCATAACTTCCGCACCGGGCAATGGATCGGTCCTCTGCCGGTCACCCCCGGTCATGAGTTCTGCGGTGAAGTGTTGGCGATCGGCAGCGCAGTAAGCCGCTTTGCCGTTGGCGACCGGGTGGTGGCCGACTCACGCGTCGGTTGCGGCCACTGTGCCGCCTGCCAAAGCGGGCGTCACAACCTGTGCCGTTCGCTGGGTTTTGTCGGCGAAGTCTGCGACGGCGGCTTTGCCGAACAAGTGCAGTTGCCGGCCTCACGGCTGCTGCGGGTACCGGATACCCTGCCGGCGGCGATTGCCGCCCTGAGCGAGCCGCTTGGCGTGGCACTGCGGGTGGTGAATCAGTTGAACCCGCCCCCCGGAGAACCGGTGTTGATCGCCGGTGGCGGCACCATAGGCGGGTTGGTCGCCTTGTTATTGCACCATCTGCGCGGCTGCCCGTTGCTGGTGGCGGAGTCCAACCCGCTGCGGCTGACAGTGCTCAGCCAGGTGCTGCCGCTACAGGCGGTGGAGCTGGATCACGACTTACCGCTGGCGGCAGCCTACGCGGTGGAGGCCACCGGCGTTACCGGAGTATTGAATCAACTGATTAACCTCGTCACCCCAGGCGGCCGCATTGCCATGGTCGGTCTGTTTCATGGGCAGGCGGCAATCGATGCCAATAGGCTGGTGGAGCGCGAGATTTCGCTAATCGGTTGCAGCGTGTTCGCCGATGAGCAACGCAGCGCCATCAGCCTGTTGCCGCAGTTGGCCGGCGAACTGGCGCACTGGATATCCCGGCCGATCCCTCTCGACGCCCTGCCGGATACCTATCGGCAATTGTTGGCGGGGCGCGTCGGAGCGCTGAAAACCCTGGTGGTTCCCTGAGGAGAATTTATGCAAAACACCTATTTACCGCCGGGCCTGGCCCCCTTTTCACTGCTCGGCAAGCGTGCCCTGATCACCGGCGCTACGCGGGGGATTGGGCAGGCGCTGGCGATCGGGCTGGCGCAGGCCGGTGCGCAAGTGATCGTCGCCGGACGACAACGCGCCGCGCTGCAAGAGGTGGTGCAACAGCTGAATAACTGGGGAGAACACCCGGAAATGCTGCTGTTGGATGTCCAGGACCCGGCGTCGATTGAAACCGCCTTCACCACGCTGGCGGGCAAACCGCTGGATATCCTGATCAACAACGCCGGTATCGAACGCCTGTGCCCGTCGCTGGAGGTGGATGAAACGCTGTGGGACAGCATCGTCGGCACCAACCTGAAAGGCGCTTTCTTCTGCGCGCAGGCGGCGGCGCGCCTGATGGTCAAACAGGGTAGCGGCAGCATCATCAACCTGTGCTCATTGACCAGCGAAGTCGGCGTGCCGGGGGCTACCGCCTACGGCGCGTCAAAATCCGGGCTGGCAGGCATGACGCGTGCGCTGGCCAGCGAATGGGCTACCCACGGGATCCGGGTCAACGGCATCGGGCCAGGCTATTTTCAGACCGCGATGACCGAGGTGTTTTACCAGGACAACGGTTGGCGCGAGTCCATGCAGAATAAAATCCCGCTAGGCCGCTTTGGCAAGCTGAGCGACCTTACCGGTGCGGCCATTTTCCTCGCAGGCCCGGCGGCAGCCTACATCACCGGCCAGATCCTGTATGTCGACGGCGGCTATCTGGCCAGTATCTGAATAAACGCAGGCGCGGGGCGATATCCTGACCCCGCCCTCTCCGGCGCCTTGCATCCATCCAGTGATGACGATCACAACGCAAATATGTTAACGTTAACTTTTGTGATTAACATCGCAATCCCTGATGTTGGTGGCTTTATTTGGCCAAAGGTTAACGTTAACAATAAGGCTGACATCATCCATCAGGGCATCTCACATGAACCGCGAAACAAAAAAATATTATGTGCTTCTAAGCGGCCTGTTGTTTTTCTTCTTTTTTACCTGGTCGGCCAGCTTTTCACTGATCTCCATCTGGCTAAACCAGAAAATCGGCCTGAAAGGCACCGAAACCGGCCTGATCTTCTCGGCCATGTCGATCATGGCGCTGTGCGTGCAGCCGCTGTACGGGTTTGTTCAGGACAAACTCGGGTTGCGTAAGCATCTGCTGCTGTTCGTCGGCGTGCTGTTGTTGCTCACCGGGCCGTTCTTTATCTATGTTTACGCCCCGCTGCTGCAAACCAATCTGGTGGCCGGCGCACTGGTTGGCGGCCTGTTCGTCAGCCTGGCGTTCAACGCCGGCATCGGCGCGCTGGAATCCTATACCGAACGCGTCAGCCGCATCGTCGGCTTCGAGTTCGGCCGGGCGCGCATGTGGGGCTCGCTGGGCTGGGCCAGCGCCACCTTCTTTGCCGGCTTTATCTATAACATCAACCCGAACATCAACTTTTGGATTGCCTCGGCCTCGGCGGCGGTATTCCTGCTGTTGCTGTGGCAGGTGCGAGAGCTGAAACCCAACGCCATGGCCGGGTTGGAATACGGCAAACCGGAAAACCTGAAGTTGCAGGACGCCCTGGCGTTGCTGCGCCTGCCGGGGTTCTGGGCGCTGGTGGTGTTCGTGCTCGGCACCAGCATCTACGGCGTCTTCGACCAGCAGTTCCCGGTGTACTTCGCTTCGCAGTTCGCGACCCATGAGGAAGGCAACCGCATGTACGGCTTCCTTAACTCGCTGCAAGTGTTTCTGGAGGCCGGTGGCATGTTCCTGGCGCCGCTGCTGGTCAACCGTATCGGTATCAAGCAAAGCCTGCTGCTGGCCAGCAGCGTGATGGCGTTTCGCATGTTCGGCTCTGGTTTCGCCAATGGCGCGCTGATGATTTCCGCCATGAAACTGCTGCATGCCGTGGAACTGCCGATTCTGCTGGTAGCCATGTTCAAATACATCACCACCCGCTTCGACAGCCGCCTGTCCTCCACGCTGTATCTGGTGGGCTTCCAGTTTATCAGCCAGATCGTCGCCGGCATTCTGGCGCCGCTGGCCGGTCTCGGCTACGACCGCATCGGCTTTGCCGACACCTATTTGCTGATGGGCTGCGCCGTCGCCGGTACTACGCTGGTTTCCTGCTTCCTGCTGCGCGGCGAGACTCCCGCCCGCGCACCTCAATTTCAATCCACGATAAAATCAAGTGAGCCAATCCAATGAACAATGCCTTAGCTCAAGCCGACCATGCGGTCGAAACCCTGCGCGCACAGCGTCAGGACGATTACTACCCGCGGTTTCATCTGGCGCCTGCCGCCGGCTGGATCAACGATCCCAATGGGCTGGTGTACATTAACGGCGTTTATCATGCGTTCTATCAGCATCACCCCTACGACGAAAACTGGGGGCCGATGCACTGGGGCCATGCCATCAGCCGGGATCTGGCGCACTGGCAGCACCAGCCGATAGCCCTGGCGCCCGGCGACGACTACGACAAAGACGGCTGTTTCTCCGGCTGCGCAGTGGACGATAACGGCGTGCTGACGCTGATCTACACCGGCCACGTCTGGTTGGACAAAGTGGGCGATGACGATCAGGTGCGCGAGGTTCAGTGCCTGGCCACCAGCGAGGACGGCGTACATTTCGTCAAACACGGACCGGTGCTGGCACCGCCGGAAGGGATTCAGCATTTCCGCGATCCCAAGGTCTGGCGCGAGAATGACGGCTGGTGGATGGTGGTCGGCGCCAAACAAAACGGACTCGGGCAGGCACGGCTTTATCGTTCAAAAGATCTGCGTGACTGGCAGTTTGACCGCGTGCTGGACGGCGCGCAGACGTTGCATCAGGGCTATATGTGGGAGTGCCCGGATTTCTTCCCGCTCGGCGAAAAACAGGTGCTGCTGTTCTCGCCGCAGGGGCTGGCGGCGCAGGGGTACCGCCACCGTAACCGCTTCCAGAGCGGCTATTTGCTCGGTCACTGGCAGCCGGGCGCCGATTTCAACGTCACTCAACCTTTCTGCGAGCTGGACGCCGGGCATGATTTCTATGCGCCGCAAACTTTCACCGCCGCCGACGGCCGCCGCCTGCTGTTCGCCTGGATGGACATGTGGGAATCGCCGATGCCGAGCAAGGCGCACGGTTGGGCCGGTGCGCTCACCCTGCCCCGCGAACTGACGCTGAATGCCGAAGGCGATGTGCTGATGAACCCGGCGCGGGAGTTGGCGGCGCTGCGCGGCCTGCCGCAGAGGTTTGCCGCAGCGCAACTGCGCAACCAACGCCAGCTTCTGGCGGAAAACCTGCAAGAGCTGACGCTGTCGTTGGATCTGGCCGCCAGCGATGCCGAACGCTACGGTATCGCCATTGGCGACGCCGCCCGGCTGTACGTGGACAACCAGGCCCACAGGCTGGTGTTGGAGCGTTTCAGCGAGGAGCCGGGTCTGTGCGGTTGCCGCAGCGTGCCGCTGCCGGCGGGCGACACGCTGTCGCTGAACCTGTTTATCGACCGTTCATCGCTGGAAGTGTTCGTCAATCAGGGCGTTGCCTGCCTGACCAGCCGCATCTACCCGACCGATGGCCAGCGCGGCGTGAGCCTGTTTGCCGAAAGCGGCCAGGCACAGTTTGAAGCGTTACAGGGGTGGGAACTGGCGAGCATCTGGGCCTGATAATCCTCGGCGCCTGACTGGCAGGGCACGCTTGTCGTGCCCTGTTTCGTTCACATCGATTCGCGCAGCAACAACGGGCAGGCCACCTTCACCGTCTCGCAGTGATCCAACTGGTTAATCAGATGCAGCGCCGCCTGACGGCCCAGTTCGTAATGCGGCAGTTGCACCGTGGTCAACGGCGGCAGGAACAGTTGACCGATGCCGACCATGTTGTCATAGCCCAACACCCCCACCTGCTGCGGGATCTGCCAGCCCTGCGCCAACAGCACCTGATACACCATAAACGCCACCCGATCGTTGCCGCACACCACCACATCGCAATCGCGCCGCCCCGGTGCGAAATGCCGTTCCAGCAAGGCCACGCAATCGCGATAGCGCTCATCGCCGTCGCTCAAATCAAGGTGATATTGCTTGAGTTGGTCTACGTCACCGCCCGCGTCACGCCAGGCGCGCTCCAACCCACGACGGCGCAGCCCGGCCGCCAGCGTGTTTTCCGGCAGATGAATGCACAGCGGCGCCCGGTAGCCTTTGGCGATCAACGCACGTATGGCGTCGTACTGGCCCTGTTCGTCATCCGGAATGTAGCTGGCAACGCGGTTTCCCTGGCTGACGCAGTTGGCCAGCACCAGCTTTTTATCCAGTAACTTGGGCGGCACAGTGACCTGTCGCAGCCCCATGGTGGTGAAAATCACCCCATCCGGCCGGTGCGCCAGCAGCAAATCTATGGTGTGTTCGGCGCTGTCGTCGGCGAACAGGTTGACGACAAAGCTGTTCCAACCGTGTTCGCGCGCGGTCTTTTCGATCGACAGGATCATTTCCACCGAGAACGGCGTGGTGGCGGTGTCCAGCGCCAGCACGCCGAGCGTCTGTACCCGGCTGCTGTCGCCGCGAATGCGCCGGGCCGAGAGATCGGGCACGTAATCCAGTTGGTCGATCGCCAGCTTGACGCGCTGGTAGGTGTCTGGCCGCAGTTTGCCTGGCTCGTTGATGGCACGGGAAACTGTCATCAGCGACACCCCGGCAAGTTTTGCAACGTCTTTCAGCGAGGCCATGCGCCCTTCTCTGTGTAGGATGGAAAACCAAATAATCCCACAACTTAACGCCGGACTCTACCCTTTGCACATTCTGTCGGCCAGTTCATGTACCCGCTGCATGGCTTGCGCCAGCTGGGTAACGGTGACAGGGTGCGGCATGTTGGCCATATCCGGCGCTTCAACCGCCGCCGCCATAATGGCGTTGATGGCTTGATTGTCCAGATCGTCGGCGATATCCGCCAAATGCAGCGGTATCCGGCAGGCCTGCGCCAACCGCAACGCAGCCAGCAGTTCCTCTTCGCTGCGCTGTTCCAGCGCCAGCAGGCACAGGTTACCGTAACCGACCAACAGACCATGACCAAAATTGCGCGTCTTGTCGCAGACGGTGAAGCCTTCAAACAGCGCATGGGCCGCTGCGGCATGTGCCCCGCTGCCCATGACCGACGTCAGCCCGGCGAACAGGAAGATGGCATCCAGCGCTTGCTCCAGCGCAGCGTCGGCCTGGCATAGCTCCGCCGCCTGACAGGCCGCAGCCCCGAACTCTTCAATCAGTTGGTAACAGATGCGGCTGTTAGCCTGCGCCGCCAGCGCCATGCCGTTCAGTGCCGGCGGGTGGCCGATGGCGCGATACTCATACCATTTCGCCAGCGTATCCCCCAACCCGGCCGCCAACCAGCGGGCGGGTGCCGCGGCCAACAGCTGGCTGTCAATCACCACCGCCGCCGGGGCATGCGGCAGGTGCAGCATGTCGCGAAAGTGGCCGTCGTCATGATAGCGGATGGTCAACGGCGTAACGGCAGCGCAAGTGGCGGCAATGGTCGGCACGGTGATGACTGGCAATCCGCAAGCCGCTCCCACCGCCTTGCCGGTATCAATGGCCTTGCCCCCGCCCGCCACGATCAGCATCTGCGCCGCCGCTGAATGCGCCACGGCGCCCAGCCGCGCAATCTGCGTTTCACTGCATTCGCCGCCATACTGCTCGCAGCCAACCCGCTCCACCGCCGCGGCACGCAGGCAGTTGCCTATGCGCGCTTCGGTAACCGCCAGCCCACGCGCGCCGCCAATCAGCATCGCCCTTGAACCGTAGCCGGCGCACAGCGTACCGATCTCCTCCAATGCTCCGGCGCCGCGTATCACGCGCGCCGGGAAAGCGATTTGCGCTAAAGACATCTCAGGCTCCTTATCCTCGTTCATTCACCGGCCGCAGCAGATGCGGCCCCAATTCCTGCACGCTGCTACAGCCCAGTTGCGCCAGCGTGCGGTCAATTTCCTCGCTGAAAATCCGCAGTGCCTGAGTCGCGCCAGCCTGCCCAGCCAGCGCCACGCCGTACAACAACGGGCGGCCGAGCAACACGGCATTGGCACCCAGCGCCAGCGCTTTCACCACGTCGGTGCCGCGCCGAAAGCCGCTGTCGATCAGGATCGTCGCCGTCGGCCCACAGGCAGCACGCACCGCCGGCAACAGGCTGATGGGGGCCACGCTGCCGTCGAGCTGGCGGCCGCCGTGGTTGGACAGCACGATGCCATCCGCCCCGGCATCGAGCGCCTGACGGGCATCCTGAGGGTGCAAAATGCCCTTCACCAGCAGCTTGCCCGGCCAGCATTGCCGTACCCAATCCAGCGTTTGCCAGTTCAGCGCGGCGTCCATCTCGCGGGCGAAATAAGCGGCCCCGCTCAGGCCCCGCTGCCGCTCCGCCGGCAAATAGGGTTGCAGATTGCCGAAACCGGGCATGCCCGCCGGGCGCAAGGTATGCCACAACCAGCGAGGGTGCAGCGCCACGTCGCACAGGCTGGCGAGGGAGAGTTTCATTGGCCGCCGGTAACTGCGCCGATCGCGCTCGCGGTTGCCGAAATGCACCGCATCCACCGACAGCACCAGGGTGTTGCAGCCCGCGGCCAGAGCGCGTTGCAACAGCCCGGCGGTAACCTGTCGATCGCGCAGTACATACAGCTGGAACCAGTGCTGCCCCTGACCGTCGGCGGCAATCTCCTCCAACGAGGCGGTCGAGACCGTGCTCTGAATATAGGGAATGCCGAACGCCCGGGCGCTGCGCGCCAGCATCAGATCCGCCTGATAGCGCAGCATGCCGTTGTAGCCGGTGGGCGCAATCAGCAGCGGCGCCGCCAATTCCTGCTGCCAAAGCCGAATGTTGAGCGTACGGCGGCTGGCGTCACGCAGTACCGGCGGCACAAACTGCCATTGGCCGAACGCCACCCGGTTACCGCGCAGCGTATGTTCGTCTTCCGCGCCGCCCGCCAGGTAACGGTAAGCGAAACGCGGCAGATAACACCGCGCCGCACGCTGTAAATCCGCCACGTTAAGTATCGCCCCGCTCATCAGCGCGCCGCCTCCGCCAGCACCTGTCGCAACGCATGGAGGAAACGCCGGTTATCCGCCGCGCTGCCGATCGAAACCCGGATGAACCGTTGATAACCGGCTTCGCGCCAGGGTTTGACGATGATGCCGTGCGCCAGCAATGCTTCGGCGATCTGCACGCTCGGGTAGCCGCAATCAAAGAACAGGAAGTTGGCGCTGGAGGGCGCCACCTGCAACCCCAGCGCACGCAACGCCGCCGCCATCGCCGCACGCGCTTCACTGACCCAGGCGACGCTGTCGGCCACATGTTGCCGATCGCGCAATGCCGCCAACGCCGCATTCTGCGCCGCCCGGTTAATGTTGAACGGCGTACGCACCCGGTCCAGCAGCGCCACCAACTCGGCATCGCAGGCCAGACCGTAACCGACGCGCAGCCCGGCCAGCCCATAAGCTTTGGAGCAGGTGCGCAGCACAATCCACGGGCGGTCCTGTAACGGCAACAGCGCCAGGCTGTCCGGGTAATCCGCCTGGTTGGCGCAGTATTCGTAATACGCCTCGTCGATCACCAGCAGGCAGTCTTGCGGCACTGCGGCGATCAATTGCAAAAAGTCATCGCGTCCGAGCATGCAGCCGACCGGGTTAGACGGGTTGCTGAATACCACCATCTTGGCCGGCCGTTGCAATGCCAGCCGCCAGGCGGCCAGATCGAACTCCAGCGCCTGATTGACCGCCACCAGCGTCACCTCCGCCCCCATCATGCGCGGGTAGATTTCATGCAACCCAAACGACGGCAGCTGGGTCACCACCCGATCGCCCGGATTAATAAACGCCAGACACAGCATTTCCAGAATGTTTTCAGACCCGTTGCCAATCACTACCTGCTGCGGCGCAATGCCGGTCAGCGCGGCGATTTCCGCCCGCAGCGCCTGGCTGTTTGGGTCTGGGTAAATGCCGCTATGCTGAGCCAAATCGCTCAGCGCCTGTTGCACCAAAGGGCTGGCGCCAAGCGGGTTTTCGTTGCTCGCCAGACGGGCAATTTCAGTGACGCCGTAACGATTGCGCACCGCCTCGCTGGATAATCCGGCGTTATAGGCGCCCAGCGAACTCGCCTGTTGGCGCGCCAGGCGGCGCACCGCCTGTGCTGCGGAAGAAATGGCTTGCATCCTCACCTCGCGGGTTGAGTATCAATAAAGTCAAAAAGCGCATGACCCCCCTTCCAGGTCGGCAGGAAGGTCTATGGCCTGGCGGAAACTCAGTGCAGGCTTTGCAGCGTTTCGCTGCGGATCTCTTCGGTGACCTGCGCCTTGATGGCCATAAACTCCGGCGACGTTTTCAGGGTGTAATCGCGCGGATGCGGGAAGTTGACCGGCACTTCGGTTTTGATCCGCCCCGGCCGCGCGCTGAAAATCGCCACCTTGTTGGCCATGAAAATCGCCTCATCGATGTCGTGCGTGACAAACAGCACCGTCTTGCGCGAGGCCTCCCAGATATTCAGCAACAGCTCTTGCATCATCACCCGCGTCTGGTTATCCAGCGCGCCGAAAGGTTCGTCCATCAGCAGGATTTTCGGATCGTTGGCCAGCGCGCGGGCGATGGCGGTGCGCTGCTGCATGCCGCCGGAAAGCTGGCGCGGGAAATGCCGTTCAAAACCGCGCAACCCGACCTTGTTGATGAAATAGTCGCTGCGCTCTTTCTGCTGTGCCGCGCCTATACCGCGTTCCTGCAGGCCAAAACGGATGTTCTGCTCCACCGTGAGCCACGGGAACAGCGTATAGCTCTGGAATACCATGCCGCGATCGGCGCCCGGCCCCTCTACCCGCTGACCATCCAGCCACACTTCCCCCTGCGTCGGGCTGTCCAGCCCGGCAATGATGCGCAGCAGCGTCGATTTGCCGCAGCCGGAAGGCCCGAGAATGGTGATGAAATCATTCTCCTGCACCTGGTAATCGACCGGCAGCAGCGCCTGCGTCTGCTCGCCATGCGGCCCGGTAAAGATCCGCGATACGTTTCTTACGTTGAGTTTGTCGGCTTTCATCGCAGAGAACTCCAGATAAACAGGCGTTTGTTAGCCGCCTTGAACAGCAGATCGGACAGCAGACCGATACAGCCGATGACGATAATGCCGAAGATAATCTGCCCGGTGTTCAACAGCGCCTGGCTGTCGACGATCATGTGGCCGATGCCGCTGGAAGAGCCGATCAGTTCGGCGACAATCACGTAGGTCCAGGCCCAACCGAGCACCAGACGCAGCAGTTCGGCAATCTCCGGGGCCGCACCGGGGATCAGCACCCTTCGCACCACGCTGCGGTTGGAAGCCCCCAGGGTATAGGCCGCCTCCACCAGATCGCGCCGAGCGGCACCGACGGTCACCGCCACCATCAGCACTATCTGGAAGAACGACCCGATAAAGATCACCAGAATTTTTTGCATTTCGCCGATGCCGGCCCACAGGATCAACAGCGGCACAAACGCCGATGCCGGCAAATAGCGGCAAAACGAGACGAAGGGTTCGAGAAACGCCTCCACCAGCTTGTACGAACCCATCATGATACCGAGCGGCACCGCAATGGCCGCCGCCAGCAAGAAGCCGCTCAGCACCCGGAACACCGTCATGCCGATATCCAGCGAGAAATCGTACTCGGTGAACAGCAGTACGCCTTCGCGCAGCATGGTGAGCGGATCGGCCAAAAACGTCGGCGACACCAGCCCGGTGAAGGTCGCCAGCCCCCACAGCGCCACAAACAGCACGAAGAAAGCCAGGCCGAGAAACCAGCGCAACCGCCCGGCAACCGGCCGCAACGGCACCATCATCGGGTTATGCCAGTGCGGTTTAGCGGGCGGCAGCGCCGCAGGTTCCCGTTCCAGTTCCGCCACTGGACTGAGGGGTGAATTCATTTCGGACTCCTTCATGGCTGGTTTACGTAGCTGGCGTCATACAGAGTGCCGATGTCCGGCAGTTTGCGGATCACGCGCATTTCCAGCAGCAGCGCCGCGGCCTCTTTGCTGAAATCGGCGATTTCGCCGCTGAAGAACTTGCGGTTCTGCTCGCGATCCTGCCAACGCAGGTAGCCGGCGGACTCGGCAAACTGCTTGCCGCTGGACTTCACCGCCGCTCCCATGATTTCGTAGGATTTATCCGGCTGAGCCTTGATCATGTCCAGCGCGTCGAAATAGCTCTCCACCAGCGCTTTCGCCGCCTGCGGATTTTTCTTCAACCAGTCCGGCGTGCAGCCCAGCGTATCCATCACCATCGGGTAATCCAGCGTGGTAGCCAGGATTTTGCCTTGTTTGGGGTTGTCGCGGACCGTCGACAGGTAAGGTTCGTAGGTCATCGCCGCGTCGTTCTGCCCGGCATTGAAAGCCTGCGCCGCCGCCTGCGGTGACAAGGTGGCCAGCTTGACGTCTTTCAGCGTCATGTGGTTTTTGTCCAGGATCCACGCCAGCGCAAAATAGGAGGAGGTGCCGGGCGCATCGACGCCCACCGTCTTGCCCTTCAACTGCGCCACGCTGCTGATGCCGTTGCGCACCGCCAGCCCGTCGGCCCCGTAGGATTTGTCCAACTGCACGATTTGCGTGATCGGCACGCCGTTGGCGTTCCAGGCGACGTAGGTTTCCACCGTGGTGGCGGCGCACTGCACCGCACCGGAAGCGATCGCCAAATGGCGGTCTTTTTGCGGGATCATTTTCAGATCGACATCCAGGCCATGCTTTTTGAAAATCCCAGCCTTGTCCGCCAGCGTTAACGGGGCGAAGCCGGTCCAGCCGGAGATGCCAATCGCCACCGGCGTATCGGCCGCCCGCGCCGCCGTTGCCGTCAAACCGCAAAATCCTGTCGCTGCTGCCAGGATCGAAAGTGTTCCCATTGCCGTTTTCACGGAAAAACCCTTGCTCATGCTGTGCTCCTGTCTTGCCGATAAAACGCCCTACCGCGGGCGCCAGAAAGGCTCTGTATAGTCTTGTCTATACAAGCGAAGTGACAGGAGCAAAGACTGTGCCAAACGCGCAAGCAGCGTGGGAGGCGGAGAAACGGGTTTCAGGAAGGCGATGCCGGGTGCGGGTGAATCATGATGGCGCAGGCGGCGCACCTAATTGGAGCAAGGGCGCCGCCTGCCGGATGAGCGGATTAAACCGGGTGAATATCGGCCCACAGGGCCAGGCTCTCTTTCGCCAGCGGCGTCAACTGCCCGCCGTGATGTTCGGCCGGCCACCAGCCGCCCTCGCGTGCAGCCAGCGCGACGCCGCCCGCCAGTGACCAGGTTCCTTGCAATACATACAGCACACCGGCGTGGCCTGCCGGCAATGCCACGCCGGCGGTAATGCGCTGCACGTTGGCCGCCCAGCGCCCGCGCCGGGTCATGATGTTGAAATCCTGGCTGGCGCCGCCCAGCAGCGTGGCATTCAACGCCACGTCGCCGGAAAAGGCGAACGGCTCGCCAATCTGCGACAGTCGGTGATCGATGTGCCCGGCGCTGAACAAATGCACGCCGTCGCCCTCCAGCAGGGTAATCGAGCGGTCGATGCCGTCAAATGCCGAAAATGGGCCGTCCTGCGCGATGGTGGCGATGCTGGCGCGCCAGTCAAAGTCTTGCGCCCCCGCCGGCCAGCAGGCGATCTCACGGGTTTCGCCGCCGCCGTTGCGCCAGGGCGTCACCGGCAGGGAATCGAAATCAAAACGGGTCAGGCTCATCACGCCTCCTGCTGGAAAGTTTTCAGTACTTGCAGGAATTCCGCGCTGCTTTGCTGTTGCAACGCGTGACGCCCCTGCTCGATCACCTGACGGCCGCCGACGAAAACGTCGCGGATTTGCTCTTTGCCGCCGGCGAACAGCCAGCGGTTGAGGATCGAGGCATCGGGCGCTGCGGCCAGATAAGGATCGTCGCCATCCAGGACCAGCCAGTCGGCACGGTAGCCGCTCTGCAAACGGCCGATTGGCGCGCCGCAGGCCTGCGCACCGCCCTGCAATGCCTGCTGGTACAGCACGTCCGCCACCGCCGGTTGTTGTGGCGTAGTCAGGCGGTTACGGCGCTGATCGCGCAGCCGTTGGCCGTATTCGAACCAGCGCAGTTCTTCCACTACGTTGAGCGACACGTGGCTGTCGGAACCTATGCCCCAACGCCCCTGATGGTGCAGATAGGCGTCACCGGGGAAAATGCCATCGCCCAGGTTGGCCTCGGTGGTCAGGCACAGGCCGGCCACCGCCTGGCTGCGCGCCAGTTGCTCCAGCTCTGCGCGATCGAGATGGGTGGCGTGCACCAGGCACCAACGCGAGTCCACCGGCATATGCTCATACAGCCAGGCCACGGGGCGTTGACCGCTCCAGGCCAGGCAATCGTTGACCTCTTTTTGCTGCTCGGCGATATGAATATGCACCGGCAAGGCGCTGTCCGACGCCGCCAGGATTTGCTGCATCTGGCTCAGTTCCACCGCGCGCAGGGAATGGAAGCACAGGCCTTGATTTTGCAGCGGTTGGTCCGCCACTTGGCGGGCAATCACCTGCTGCTGTTGCAGGTAGCTGTCCGCATCCTGAATAAAACGTTTCTGCCCCGGCTGGGCGGGCTGGGCGCCAAAACCGGCGTAGCTGTACAGCACCGGCAGCAAGGTCATGCCGATCCCGGCCTGTTGCGCCGCCTGGCTGAGCCGACCGGTCATTTCGCCGCGATCGGCGTAAGGATTACCGTCGGCGCCATGATGCAGATAGTGGAACTCGGCAACCTGGGTATATCCCCCCTTGAGCATTTCGATATACAGTTGTCGGGCGATAACTTCCACCTGCTCCGGAGTCAGCCGCTGTACCAGGCGATACATCAGATCGCGCCAGGTCCAGAAACTGTCCTGCGGGTTGCCCGCGACCTCTGCCAGCCCGGCCATCGCACGCTGGAAGGCGTGGGAATGCAGGTTCGGCATGCCCGGCACCACATCGCCGTGCAGGCGAATGCAGCCTTCGGGATCTGAATCGGCAATCACCTGAGCCAGGTGACCGTGCGCATCGACGTCCAGACGGACGTTATGCGCCCACCCCTCAGGGAGCAGAGCGCGTGAGGCAAAATAAGCAGGCATGGCAGTATTCCACTGTTAATGTAACGGCTAATAACGCGCGAGAATCACGCATCCGAAAATGCACAGGCCCATCGCATTGCTGTGGCGAACCGGCCCCTAGTTGTATATACATATACATACGCCGACATCAACAGTAAACTGGTGTTATTATTTTTTTATTTGACGAGGTTAACGTCGTGGTGGATCAACAGACCCTGTTACAACTGGCTGCTGCAATGAGCGATACCCCCGCCCCGATCTACCAACGGGTCAAGCAGGCGATCGTAAACCAAATCCGTGCGGGCCACTGGCTGCCGCACCAGCGCGTGCCCTCTGAAAGTGAACTGGTGGCGGAACTGGGCGTCAGCCGCATGACCATCAACCGCGCGCTGCGCGAGCTGACCAGCGAAGGCTTCCTGATCCGCATGCAAGGCGTCGGCACCTTCGTCGCCGAGGCCAAAGCGCATACCGCGCTGCTGGAAGTGCATAACATCGCCGACGAAATCGCCGCCCGCGGCCATCGCCACAGCAGCAAGATCCTGCAGTTGAAGGCGCGCCCGGCCAGTGAAGAAGAAGCGCTCGCGCTGGGTATTCAACCCGGCCAGCAGCTGTTCTATTCGCAGATCGTGCATTACGAAAACGACCTGCCGGTGCAGGTTGAAGACCGCTGCGTCAATCCGGTGGTCGCACCCGATTACATGAAGCAGGATTTCGACCGCGTGACGCCGTATATCTACCTGACGCAGGCCGCCCCGCTGACCGCCGGCGAGCACATCGTGGAAGCGGTAGTGCCGACCCGCCAGGAGCGCGACCTGCTGCAACTGGAAGATCACGAACCGGGTCTGTTGATCCACCGCCGCACCTGGTCCGGCAAAAACGTGGTCACCTCGGCGCGCCTGCTGTATCCCGGCAGCCGCTATCAACTGTTCGGCCGTTTCACCAGCGACGTTTAATTCCCCCGCGGGTGCAGCCTTTGCACCCGTCCTCCCTCCGCGGTCACATCCCGATAACAAATTTTTACCCCGCCTCTTGTGACAAACCGGTGAATGCGCTAGGTTGTTTTTGATTGTATATACAACCATGTGGGAGCCAAGGCTCCGGCGGAGGAAAGCAATGACGTCTGAGATTCACTGCGACAGCCTGTGGCACGGGGCCGACATCGTCACCATGCGCGACGGCAAGTATCACACCCTCAGCGATGGCGCGATCGCCGTGCGTGCCGGCAAAATCGTCTGGGTGGGCGAATATGCCGCGCTGCCTGCGGGGCTGATCGCCGATGAAAGGGTGAAATTCGACGGCGGCATCATCACGCCGGGCTTTGTCGACTGTCATACCCATCTGGTGTTCGGCGGCAACCGCAGCGGCGAATTCGAACAGCGCCTGAACGGCGTGAGTTATGCCGAGATCGCCGCCCAAGGCGGCGGCATCATTTCCACGGTCAAAGCCACCCGCGACGCCGACGAAGAAGCGCTGCTCGAGCAAGCGCTGTTCCGTTTGCGGCCGCTATTGGCGGAAGGCGTGACCTGCGTGGAGATCAAGTCCGGTTACGGGCTGACGCCGGAAAGCGAACTGAAAATGCTGCGCGTGGCGCGCCGACTTGGCGACATGCTGCCGGTAGAGGTGAAAACCACCTGCCTGGCGGCCCACGCGCTGCCGCCGGAATACGCCAATCGCGCCGACGATTATATCGATCTGGTGTGCAACACCATTATTCCTCAGGCCGCCGCCGCCGGGCTGGCGGATGCGGTCGACGCCTTCTGCGAACATCTGGCGTTCTCACCGGCGCAGGTTGAGCGGGTGTTCGCCGCCGCCGAGGCCGCCGGCCTGCCGGTGAAGCTGCACGCCGAACAGCTTTCCGCCCTCGGCGGCAGCGAGTTGGCGGCGCATCACCATGCGCTCTCCGCCGATCACCTGGAATATGCCACCGAGCAAGATGCCCGGGCGATGGGCGATGCCGGCACCGTTGCGGTGTTGCTGCCTGGCGCTTATTACCTGCTGCGCGAAACCCAGTGCCCGCCGGTGGATCTGTTCCGCAAGCACCGGGTGGCAATGGCGATCGCCAGCGACGCCAACCCGGGCACCTCCCCGGCGCTGTCGCTGCGCCTGATGATCAACATGGCCTGCACGCTGTTCCGCCTTACGCCGGAAGAAGCGCTGGCGGGCGTCACGGTTCACGCGGCCAAAGCGCTGGGCCTGCAGGACAGCCACGGCACGCTGGAAACCGGCAAGGTGGCGGATTTTGTGCACTGGCCGCTTTCCCGGCCGGCTGAACTGGCTTACTGGTTGGGCGGACAACTGCCCTGTACGGTGATTTTCCGAGGAGAAGTACGTCAATGACCATTCGCGATCCCTATGATTTCCAGGCCGGCAGCCTGCCGCTGCTGATCAGCATTCCCCATGCCGGCACCCGCTTGACGCCGGCGGTCGAAGCCGGTTTGACCGAAGAGGCGCGGCCACTGCCCGATACCGACTGGCATATTCCGCGGCTGTATGAGTTTGCCCGCACGATGGGTGCCAGCGTGTTGATCGGCAACTACTCGCGTTTTGTCATCGATCTGAACCGCCCGGCGGACGATAAGCCGCTGTATACCACCGCCACCACCGGCCTGTACCCTGACGTGCTGTTTGACGGCCGCCCGAGCTTTTTGCCGGGTAAAGCGCCGTCGGACGAAGAGCGTGCTGGCTATTTACAGCAAATCTGGCAACCCTACCACCAGCAATTGCAGGATGAACTGGCGCGACTGAAAACCAAGCACGGCTACGCGCTGCTGTTCGATGCGCACTCCATCGCCTCGGTGATCCCACGATTGTTCGACGGTAAGCTGCCGGATCTCAATCTGGGCACCAACGGCGGCGAAAGCTGCGCCCCGGCGCTGAGCGATCGCCTGGTGGCCTGCTGCGAACAGCAACAGCAGTTCACGCATGTGCTTAACGGCCGCTTTAAAGGCGGGTACATCACCCGTGCTTATGGTCAGCCGCAGCAACAGCAACATGCGATTCAACTGGAGCTGGCGCAGGTGAACTATATGTCCGAACAGTATCCCTTTGCCTTCGAGCCGCAGCGTGCGGCCGCTTTGCAACGCCTGCTGAAGCAAATGATCGGCAGCCTGCTGGCCTGCGGGCAACCGCGTTAACCCACAGCCTATGCCAAGCCGGGGCCTGCCTATCTTGCCCCGGCGTCACCTTGCCTCCTGATTTTTCGGCATAAATCATGCCTCCTTTCCTTCCCCGGCTTCAATTTGCGCACTGCATCGCAGTTTCAGTGAAAACCTTTGTATCTGGTCGGACAACGCACAAAACAGCGGCATAGAGATCGCGCGGTACGCCACAATCTGCCGAAAAGCCCGGCGATTGCCTGGGTATAAACTCCCGTAAACCTCTCCCCCGGCGCCCCAGGCGGCTACGGGATCCGGGTGCGCGGCGCAAGGCCCAAATTGATGACCTACTCTGGAGGCTACCATGTCTGAAACCCCGTTAAACTGGCGTGCCGCACAGGCCGTTGCCGATCGGCTGTTGGCGAATTGGCGCACCGATGGCGAACCCGGCGGGGCAATCACCCTGTTCGACGCCGGGCAGATACGGGCGACCGCCAGCGCCGGCCTGGCCGATCTGGCGCAAAACACCCCTTTTACCGCCGACAGCGTGGTGCGCTATGCCTCAATCACCAAGCATATTTTCGCCGCGCTGGCGCTGAACGCCACCGGCAACGCCCTCAATCTGCGCGATCGCCTCGGCGATTTGCTGCCTGAGCTGCATGTTCCGCTGGCGGATGTGACCGTCGGCCAGGCGCTGGACATGACCAGCGGACTGCCCGACGTACGTGAAACCCTGGGGCTGCTCGGCATCTCGGTGCATACCCGCAGCGATGCACAACCGGTGATGCAGTTCCTGCAGGGGTTGCGTGAACTCAATTATCCGGCCGGCAGCGAAGTCGCCTACACCAATACCGGATACCGGCTGGTTGAGGCGGCGCTGAAAGCCAAAGGCTACGATTTCAATCAACTGGTGCAACAGCATATTGCCCAACCGCTGCAGGTTCAGTTGCGTGCGCCGGAAAGCTGGTTTGACGTGGTGCCTGGGCTGGCGCCCGGCTACTGGCGTTCCGCGCAAGGTTGGCAACTGGCCAGCGCCGGCCTGCATCTGTCCGCCTCCGGCAGCCTGACCGGCAGCGCCAATGCCCTCACTTGCTGGCTGCAAACACTGCTGGCGGATGAAGGCCCGGGCCACGGCGTGTTGGCGCAGCTCAGCGCCCCACGGCGGCTCAATCAGGGCCAGCTCAGCGCTTACGGTCTGGGGCTGGCGCAAACCCCGCTCGGGACCTATAGGTTGCTGGGCCACGGCGGCTCACACGCCGGTTACAAAAGCTATTTCCTGCTGGCACCCGATCGGCAGGCTGGGGTAGCGCTGGTGGCCAACCGCGAGGATTGCGACAGTTTTGGCATGGCGCTACAGGTGATGGCCGCCCTGCTCGATGAGGCGCTGCCGCAGCGCAGCACCGCCATTCCCGACGGCATTTACGCTACGGTGGCCGAGCCTTACTGGCTGGAGGTGGAGGACGGCAATGTGACCTATTTGGGGACCGGCGAGCCGCTTTATCAGGCCGACGACGGCTACGCGGTGTCGCTTTCCGCCCATATGCCAATGCGGCTGAAATGGACCGGTGAAGCGGTTGAAGGCGAAGTGGGACACGTGACGCGCAGCTTTCTGCCGGTCATCCCCAACGGCGACTGCCTGAAACACGTTCAGGGTTTCTGGTATCACCCGCAGTACCGCACCGCCTTCGAGATTTGCGGCGATCAGGTACACATCGGCGTGGGTCCGGCGGCGCAGACAGGCACTGTCAGCTCACTCGGCAACGGCCGCATGCTGGTGGAAAGCCACGACGGCCCGTGGTTAAAACGCTTTTGTTTATACTTTCGCGGCTACAGCGTGGATTTGATCGCCAACCGCAGCCGGGTGCTGACCTTTCAGCGCAGCAATGCCGGCCGAGATTAGCTACGCCGCTCACCCCGCCTTGTCGGCCCTGACTGCCAGCAAGGCGGTGAACAACCGCTGCTTGTCGGCATCGCTGAGATTAGGCTGACGAATGGCGCTGACAAAAGCGCCGCGAGCCTGTTCCGTCAACGGCCCGGCCTTTAATTGCTGCGCCAGCCGTTGCAGAATGCGGTTGCTCAGCTCGGCAATCTGCGGCCGTACGCTGTCCAGCGGGCGCGGTTGCCAACCGCTTTCCGGCGTTGCCAGCCAGTCTGCGCGATAGCGGTACTGAATCGCCTTGGCGGCGTCCATCTGCGCCACAATAAACGGCCGCACCGAGCGCGGCGCTAACCCTAATCTGCCCGCTTCCGCCTCTGTGCTCGCCAGCACCTTGGCTTCCTGCGCCAAATCCTCGATCGGCAAATGCTGCTGCGCTTTGTAACCGGCGACGTCTTTCATATAGGCCAGACGCTGGTTGACCAATTCGCCAAGCGTCGCCCCCTCGCCTGCCAGCGCCGAAAAACTGGCCAGACAGCAGGCGAACAATAACGCTCTGAACATAACCCTTTCCTTTTTGTTTGCCCAAATAAAGAAAACAGAGTTCATCACAATCGCCGCCGCTCAGGCAACTCTCTCCCGGAAAGAAAAAAGCCCCGCCGAAGCGAGGCTTTGAGCCGAAGAGGCCGGCATTAGTCAAACACGCCGTTAATCACCGAGGCCACAATGGCGGTGCTCAGCGCCACCAGCACCAGATCGTTACCGGCAATGCGCCATTCGTAACCCGGATAGGACGGCAGATCGCGCAGCATTGAAGACGGCACCATTTTCTTGGCGATGCCTGGAGGCAAAGGTTTGCCGCGTGCCAGGTTCTTGGCGATGCCCGGCGGCAGAGAACGATACCCGGTCAGGCCGTAATTCAGCGCCAGCGAACGCACCCGGTCGTGAGAGATATTGACCGACACCAGATCGCGTTCGTCACCTTTGGCTTTGTAGCCGTGGTCTTTATTGCCCTTGACGTGGTCGCCGCTATTGCCTTTGCCGCTGTTGCCGTGACCATTACCGTTGCCTTGACTATTGCCGTGCCCACCGCCGTTGCCATTGCCATTGCCGCCTTTATCGGCGAACGCCGGCGCAGAAGACAGACCCAGCGAGACAATCAGCGCCAGTGCCGTGAGCGTAGTACGACTTTTGTTCATGTTATGACTTCCTGCTTGGGGTATTACATTAACTATAGCGTTAATTCCCCCCATAAAGGATAAGGAAAAATCCGAGATAGGGATCATGACAAGGCGGGCGAGCCGGCAAAAGTAAGGAAAGTGATGAAAGGTTATTCCTGCGCAAAACTATTCGAAAAAACCGAATTTGGCGACAAGATTTTTCTTGCGGCAAAATAAGTCTTCCAGTACCTTGGAAAGGTAACAAAAAGAGTTAGTCTGCTCTTTTTCGTCGCACCTCAAATCTTATTTTATCGTCCAGAATGATAAACTGAATGCTTCCCGCCTCTCCGTGCGGGATTCTTTTTTCTGCTAAATTTGACGCCTGTCGCACCAACCCGGTGCTTTATGTTGAGATTTGGTAGCCAATACTTTAAATTCAGCGTCTGAGAAACCTTAACCTCCCGCGGTGGCCAGTTGGCAACGGGTGGGCGTTCAGGAGCAAAAGACATGCAAATGACACTCATGGAATACATCACTCAGCACTTTAATGGCGATCTTCACCGCTACGCGCAATCCGAAGGCGTGAGCCGTGAACAAATCATCCATTGGATTGATAATGAATGCCATGTAATCAAAGGACGATTATTTATGCCGGTGAGACATTTACCCGGTGAACAAGCGCAGTGATGACAAAAAAAACCCCGCAAAGCGGGGTTTTCTGTTTCTGATACCACGGAAAATCAGAAGTTATAACCGGCCACGAGGTAATAGGCCCAGCCTGTAGATTTAATTGGCCCCTGCGGCGTACCGATCTCCGAGCCATCTTGCCACTGGCCACCGTTATGGAAGTAACGGGCCACGAACGAGTAGTGCCAGTGATCGTAGTTCAGCGCCAGAATGTGGCTGGAAGCGATCGAGTTGCTGGTGCGAACCTGTTTGCCGGTGCCGTCGGTCCAGTTGCTGTCTTTGCCCAGATCGGAACCGAAGTCAAAGTTGGTGAAACCGATGTAGCTCAGGTTGCCGCCCCACACCTGTGTCAACGGCACAAAATATTTCACCTTGAAGCGATAACCATCCCAGCTGTTCTCATTGGCAGCCTGGTAGTTTTCCCACTGGTATTTGGCATAGATGTTCATCGACAGGCTCATCGGCAGGCCGGTATCGATGTCCGTGCCCAGACCCATGTACCAGGTATTCTGGCGGCCATCGGCGTTGTGGCCCAGATCATAGATGTAGTTGTTGGCGAAGTACCATTCTTTGAACGGCCCAAAGCTCAAATCTGTGCCGGTCAGCTTGTCGATGGAGAAGCGCGGCTCGATCTCCATAAACATCGGTGAGCCCTTGTCCCAAACCCCGCGGTCCGGCGTGTTGCCGACACCGAAGAATTTAGGCACGTCGACGTAGCCATAGAAATCGAACCAATCTTTTTTGGCGAAGGCTTCATATTCAAGATACAGATCGTTGTTCAGCTGAGGTCCGAAACGGGTGTGGTAGCTACCCACTACGTTAACGCTCTGGTGCCACCAATCCGAGACGAATTCGCTATCTTTGCTATCAGCCATTGAAGATGCACTGTACGACGCGGCGAGCAATACACCTGCTGCTAGAGCTATTTTTTTCATTTTTATTACCACATGCTTAAAGGGCCATTTCCTGCCCGTTAGAAAAGATGACAATGAGTCTGACGACACCTGGCGTTGCCCCGCTGACAAACTTCTCGGGCGACGCGCGCATTATAGAAATCACTGAGTGTAATAATCTGTGATCCAGTTATGCATTTCGCGAATAGGTAATCGATTGCGTTCACATTTGTCAAATTATGTTTCATGCAAATTCACGATCGATGTGATTTTTGTCATGCTCGGTGATTTATAAAGCAGTTTTTGTGCCAATTGTGCACAACACCCAAAATGAGTGCGGATGACATTTTCAGGCCAAAAAAAAGCCGGCTCAAGATGGCCGGCTGCAGAAAGAGATGAGTGGAAAGCGGGTCTGATGGCCGTTGAAAACTCAACGCACGCTCGGCACCGCTTTGGCAATATTTTCCTGACGGAAAACCACTTCCTGCCCCGGAGCCACCTCCCACTCTTTAGGGGGAATGTCCACCTTCGGCGCAGCGGCAACCACGGAGCCGAAAATCAACTTGCCTTCCCGACGCAGAATGCTGACATCAAGCTGGTATTCATGACGCAAATTAGCGGTGGTCAGACGCACCGTATCACCGCGCATATAGTTTTCATCGTCAATCACTGGCTGCTGAATGAATTGGATATCGTCTCTCATTTTTATGTTCCTTCAGGCACAATCGATAGTTAAATTCTAGCCCACTATCCCAGGGCCGACTGAAAATTTCCGTTACTTTCCTCGGGTTGCCTGCCAGCAGATCAGCGAGCCGAGCGTGACCATCACCACGCCCTGCCAGAAACTGGCCCTCAGCGAAGTATCGAGCACCAGCGCGGCAAACACCGCCGACAGCACCGGCGTAAAATAGGATACCGTCGCCAGCAGTGTCATGTTGCCGTGCAAAATGCCGACGTTCCACGCCGCGTAACCGGCACCCATCGCCGCGCCGGCACACAGCAACGTCAGGGTTACCGGCCAGGTGAACTGCATACCGCTTTCGGTGCTGAAGGCATATTTCAGCCACAGCGCCACGGCGGTCAGCGTAATAAACAGCACCACGCCGTTGCTGCCCTGCGCAATTTTTTTGGTCAGGTTGCAATACAGCGCCCAAATCACTGCACCGCTGAAAGCCAGCGAATAACTCAGCGGGTTACTGCGCACATTCTCCAGCATCTGCGCCGGCGACCATCCGCCCTCGCCGCTCATGATCCAGCCGATGCCGAACAGCGACAACAGCAAGCCGGGCAACAACCACCATTTGGCTTTTTGCCCGTTAAACACCAGCGCCATCAGCACGGTAAAACAGGGCCAGAGATAGTTGATCATCCCCACTTCTATCGCCTGCAACCGGGTATTGGCATACCCCAGCGACAGCGACAGGCAGATCTCATAGCTGACAAACAGCAGGCTGCCGAGGATCAGATAAAGACGGGGAAAATGGCGCAAATTCGGCAAACGCAGCACCAGCAGCAAAAACGCTGCGCTGACGCTGTAGATCATCGCCGCACCGCCAATCGGCCCCAGCCCTTCGCTGACGCTGCGGATCAGACCAACGACGCTGCTCCACAGCAGGATCGCCAATAAACCGAACAACGTGGCTTTATGCCGGGCGGATAAAGAAAACATGAAGACGATCCAATAGGTTATTTTTTATCGGGATTTTCACTCTACTGCCGGGCAGCAGAAAAAGAAAGGCGGGAAAACCCGCCTGATTTCGTTATTGCTGTGGCTGCCGCTCAAACTGCGGCGGTGGCTGGCGAAAACGCCGGGTGAGGTACACCAGATACGCAAAGCCCAGCGCCGCCCAGATCAGCCCCATGGTCAGCGAACTTTTTTCCAGGTTCAACCACAGCACCGCCACCGTCAACGCGCCAATCAGCGGCAGGATCAGATAGTTGAAACGGTCCTTCCAGCTTTTGTTGCGCCCCTCGCGAATAAAGAAATGGCTGATAACCGACAGATTAACGAAGGTGAAGGCCACCAACGCGCCGAAGTTGATCAGCGCCGTGGCGGTGACCAGATCAAAAGACAGCGCGGACAGTGCCACCAGCCCGACCATCAGCACGTTCAATGTCGGCGTGCGCCATTTCGGGTGGATGTAGCCGAAGAATTTTTCCGGGAACACGTTATCGCGCCCCATCACGTACAGCAGCCGCGAAACGCTGGCGTGCGAGGCCAGGCCTGAAGCCAGCGTGTTGATGAAGGTGGTGCACAGGAAGATGGCTTGAAACAGCTTGCCGCCCACGTACAGCGCGATTTCCGGCAGCGCCGCATCCGGTTGATGAAAACGCTGAATGGAAGGGAAAAACAGCTGGATAAAGAACGACACGCTGATAAAGATCACCCCGCCGTAAAGCGCGGTCAGGAAAATGGCACGCGGGATCACCTTGGCGGCATTGGGCGTTTCTTCACACAGGGTGGTGACCGCGTCAAAACCGAGGAACGAGAAGCACAGAATGGTGGCACCGGTGATAATCGGCAAAAGATGCGCATTCTCGCTGATGAACGGCTGCAAACTCCATACCTTTCCTACCCCTTCGCCGTTGCGCAGGCCGTGCACCACCAGGTAGATAAACACCAGAATAATCGCTACCTGGGCCAGTACGAACAACGTATTGAAGTTGGCCACCAGATTGACGCTTTTCAGGTTAATGGCCGTCATGATAATCACAAATCCCACTACCCAAATCCAGGGAGGGACTTCGGGGAACAGCGCAGTCAGGTAAATCTTCGCCAACAGCGTGTTGATCATCGGCAGGAACAGGTAATCCAACAGCGAGGACCAGCCGACCAGAAAACCGACGTGCGGGTTGATCGCTTTCTGCGCGTAGGTGTAGGCAGAACCGGCGGTCGGAAACTGGCGAACCAGCTTACCGTAGCTGATGGCGGTAAACAGCACCCCGGCCAGCGCAAACAGGTAAGCGGAAGGCACATGGCCGTCGGTGACGCCGGACACGATGCCGAAGGTATCGAACACAGTCATCGGCGTCAGATACGCCAGGCCCATCATCACCACTTGCCACAGTTTAAGGGTCTTGCGCAGCTGCGGCTTGGCCGCCGGGTTACAGTCAGTGGCATTAATCGTCATAGCGCTTCCCCTCGTTGTCCTCTGCCGGTAACCGTTTAACGTCATTCAGAGAGGCCGCGGGGAAACTGCTGCTCGGGCGGTGGGAAAAGCGATAGCTAAGGCCTGCGGATGGCCCGTATTCACTGCGGCACGGACACGCGCCCGCGCTGACTGACGGAAGGGTAATGGCTGTCATGATTATTTCCTCGCCGGCGTCCTGTACGCCCAGATGGAAGAAATGCTGTACCGCTGCGCGCAGCTTCGCAGGCCACAGGATAGCCGGCGGAATGCGCCAGACGCGCGCGGTAAGTTCGGGAGCGGGGTCAGGCGTTTTTCAGCATCCACTCGATTTCGGTTTCGGTGATCAGGCGCTCGAACTGCACCATCTCATCCGTTTTACAGGCCAGATAAACATGGCTGAACCTTTCGCCGAGCAGCGCATTCAGCACCGGTTGATGCTCGAATTCGTACAGCGCATCGCTCTGGCGGATGGGGAACGCCAGCCCTTCCTGCTCCAATCCATTGCCGGTCACCGGCTCTTGCAGCGGCAGCGGCGTTTCCAGCCCGTAAACAATCCCCGCCAGAATGGTCGCCATCACCAGATAAGGGTTGGCATCGGCGCCGGCCACGCGGTACTCCACGCGGTGATTGTCGCGATCGCCGCAGGGGATACGCAGCGCCACGGTGCGGTTGTTATGACCCCAGGAAGCCTGGGTCGGTACGTACATGCCCGGCTGGAAGCGGCGATAGGCGTTAACGTTGGGTGCCAGCAGCGCAATAGAAGAAGGCATCAGGGTGATCATCCCCGCCAGCGCCTGCTTCAGCAGCGCGGAATCTTCGCCGTCGTCATCGGCTAATACGTTGTTGCCCTGCTTGTCGAGCATGCTGATATGCACATGCATGCCGCTGCCGGCGTGTTCTTCATACGGCTTGGCCATAAAGGTGGCGTGCATGTTGTGGTTTTCCGCCACCATGCGGATCAGGCGCTTTAAAGCCAGCGCATGGTCGCAGGCCTGCAGAACGTTGTCGGTATGATGCAGGTTTACCTCAAACTGGCCGGGTGAGGCTTCCGCCACCGCGCCGTCCGCCGGGATGCCTTGCAAGCGTGCCAGCTCGTCGATGTCGCTCAGCACGTCGGCGAAGTGATTAAGGTTGTCGACGGAATACACCTGGCTCTGGGTATTGCGCTCCTGAGTGCCCGGCGCACAGGGCGGCTGAAGATAGCCTTCTGCGTCGCGCTGGCGATCGATGAGATAGAACTCCAACTCTACCGCTACTACGGGGGAAAGCCCGCGCTGACGCAAACGCTGCCACACTCGGTTCAGCACATTACGCGGTTCAACGTCAAAGGGAGTACCATCTTCATCCAGCATGGTGAGCAGTACCTGGCCGATATATTGCGGATCCGCCGCCGACGGCATCAGCGTGCCCGGCACCGGGACACAGATATGATCCGGCTCACCCAGTTCCTGCCCCAGCCCGGCTTCTTCTACTACGTTACCGAGAATATCCATCGCGAACACCGACGCCGGGAAGTAACAGCCCTTCTCCAGCTTGCTCAGGCCACCGACAGGTATGCGTTTGCCGCGGAAGCTGCCGTTGAGATCGGTCAGCAGAACGTCAACGTGCTGAGTCAATGGATAACGTTCCAGGTACTTCTTCACTTCACGCTGGAACGCGCTACTTCGCCTTTCTTCGTTGTGCTGAACAAAGTTTTCCACTTCTACTAAGTTGGTCTGCATGATTCACCCGCCATTTATGTTTTTGTCAGTGGTTCTCACACTTATTGCCGTCGATGTTTTTTGACCATCGCGTTCAATATAATGCCCACCAGTGAAACATAGTTGCAACAAAATTGTTTTGCAAGTGTTAATTTGAGTTTGAATATTGCCCATTTGACTGCTAGATTTATAAAATATTGAACGAAAACGGCACTAAAGAAGTTTATCGTTCATAATTTCGAACAACCCAAGGGGATAACATGGGCAATATATTTAACAGACCAATGGTCGGCGTAGTGATGTGCAGGTATAGGTTAAACGAGCATCTCACTCAGACCTTGCAAGAAAAGTACCTGAATGCAGTAATCACCGCCGGAGGGTTGCCGATCGCCCTGCCGCACGCGCTGGCGGAGCCCACACTGCTGGAGGAATTGCTGCCGCACCTCGATGGCATTTTGCTGCCCGGCAGCCCCAGTAACGTGCAGCCGCACCTTTATGGTGAAAACGGCGATGAGCCTGACGCCGATCCCGGGCGAGATGAATTGAGCCTGGCGCTGATCCGCCATGCGCTCGACAGGCACATTCCCCTTTTCGCCATTTGCCGCGGCATGCAGGAAATGGTGGTTGCCACCCAAGGCACGTTGCATCGTCGTTTGTTTGAGCTGCCCGAACTGCTCGAACACCGTGAAGATCACGAACTGCCGCTGGATCAACAATACGCCCCCGCCCACGAAGTCATCGTTCAGGATGGCGGGCTGCTCTCGCAACTGATACCGGATTGCAACAGGTTCTGGGTCAACTCACTGCATGGGCAAGGCTCAAAAACCCTCGGCCCCAACGTTCGCATCGAGGCCCACGCCGCCGATGGGCTGGTGGAGGCGATCAGCCTGCGTGACCAGCCCTTCGCGCTGGGCGTGCAATGGCATCCGGAATGGAACAGTGAGGAGTACGCCCTGTCGCGCCTGTTGTTTGACGGCTTCATTACCGCGTGCCGGCACTACCAAAAGGAAAAACGCCTATGAGCGATGTCAGCTTGGCACCGGGGAAACGTCTGTCGCAGATCCGCCAACAATTAGGGTTGTCACAGCGCCGCGCCGCCGAACTGTCTGGATTAACCCACAGCGCCATCAGCACTATCGAACAGGACAAAGTCAGCCCGGCCATCAGCACGCTGCAAAAACTGCTGACGGTGTATGGATTGTCGCTATCGGCGTTTTTCGCCGAGCCGGAAAAACCGGATGAGCCGCGGATTGTCATCGATCATGAAGACCTGATCGAGATTGGCAGCCAGGGGGTGTCGATGAAACTGATCCACAACGGCGACCCCAACCGCACGCTGGCGATGATGATCGAAACCTACGAGCCGGGCACCACTACCGGCGAACGCATCAAACATCAGGGGGAAGAAATAGGCACCCTGCTGGAAGGCGAAGTGTTGTTGCAGGTCAACGGGCAGAACTATCACCTGCAGGCCGGCCAGAGCTACGCCATCAACACCGGCATTCCCCACAGTTTCAGCAACACGTCGGCGCGGATTTGCCGGATTATCAGCGCCCATACCCCGACGACATTCTGATCAACGGAGCAAGGCATGGACTTCCATCACCTGCAGTATTGGCAACACCGGGCGCAAGCCCTGAACATTGAGAACCGACTGTTTATTAATGGCCGTTATCAACAGGCCGCTGAAGGCGAAACCTTTACCCTGGAGGATCCTGCCGCGCAGCGCGAATTGACGCAGGTGGCGCGGGCAAGCAGCGCCGATATCGATCTGGCGGTCAGCGCAGCGCGCGAGGTCTTTGAGCGCGGCGACTGGTCACGGGCCGCACCGGCGCAACGCAAGGCGACCTTGCTGCAACTGGCGGCATTGATGGAGCAGCACCACGAGGAGCTGGCGCTGCTGGAAACGCTGGATACCGGCAAGCCGATCCTCCACAGCCTGCGCGACGACGTGCCCGGCGCTATCCGCTGTCTGCGCTGGTATGCCGAAGCTGTCGACAAGGTGTACGGCGAAATCGCCCCTACCGGCGGCGATGCACTGGCGTTGATCGAACGCGAGCCGATCGGCGTGGTTGGCGCGATCGTACCCTGGAACTTCCCGCTGCTGCTGGCCTGCTGGAAGCTCGGCCCGGCGTTGGCCAGCGGCAACAGCGTGATCCTCAAACCTTCGGAGAAATCCCCGCTGAGCGCGATCTATCTGGGCAAGCTGGCGAAACAGGCCGGGTTGCCGGACGGCGTGCTGAACATCCTCCCCGGCTACGGCCAGGATGCGGGCAAGGCGCTGGCGCTGCATAACGACGTCGACGCGCTCACCTTCACCGGTTCAACCCAGGTCGCCAAACAGCTGATGATCTACGCCGGGCAATCCAATATGAAACGGGTGTGGCTGGAAGCCGGCGGCAAAAGCGCCAATATCATTTTTGCCGACTGCCCGGATCTGGATAAAGCGGCACAGGGCGCGGCAGCGGGTATCTTCTACAACCAGGGGCAAGTGTGTATCGCCGGCACCCGGCTGCTGGTGGAAGAGAGCATTCAGCAGGAATTCTTGCAAGCCTTGCGCAAGCATGCGGCAGCCTTTGTGCCGGGCGATCCGCTCGATCCGACCACGGTGATGGGCACGCTGATCGATCAGGCCCACTGTGAAAAAGTGGCGGGTTATATCGAACAAGGGTTGAGCCAGGGCGCAGCGCTGTTCCTTGACGGTCGCGAGCACCCGCGCAGCGGCCATGCCGGTTATCTCGGCCCAACCATTCTCACCCAGGTGGATAACGCCATGAGCGTGGCGCGCGATGAGATTTTCGGCCCGGTACTGGCGGTGACGTCCTTTAACGGCGAACAGCAGGCATTGCAATTAGCCAACGACAGCGAATACGGCCTGGGAGCCGCCGTCTGGACGCGTGACCTGTCCCGCGCCCACCGCATGGCTCGGCAGTTAAAAGCCGGTTCGGTGTTCGTCAATAACTACAACGACGGAGACATGACCGTGCCGTTCGGCGGCTACAAGCAAAGCGGCAATGGCCGCGACAAATCGCTGCACGCGCTGGATAAATTCACCGAACTGAAAACCACCTGGATTTCGCTGGAATAAGGGCCCCCATCATGACTGAACACGTAAAAAGCTATTATGCGGCTTCGGCCAACAGCCATCAGCCCTACCCGCAACTGAATGAATCTATTGAATGCGACGTTTGTATCGTCGGCGGTGGCTACACAGGTCTGTCTTCTGCGCTGTTCCTGGTAGAGGCAGGCTACAACGTGGTGCTGCTGGAATCCGCCCGCATCGGCTTCGGCGCCAGCGGCCGTAACGGCGGCCAGTTGGTGAATTCCTACAGCCGCGACATTGACGTCATCGAAGAACGCTATGGCGCAGAAAGCGCTCGGATGCTCGGCAGCATGATGTTCGAAGGCGCAGAGATCATTCGCAGCCGTATCAAGCGATACGCCATCGAATGCGACTATCGCCCCGGCGGCATCTTCGCCGCGCTGAACAACCGGCAATATCATGCGCTGATCGAGCAGAAACAAAATTGGGAGCGCTACGGCAATACCCAACTGGAGTTGCTGGACGCAGAGCGGATCCGTGAAGAAGTGAACAGCGAACGCTACGTCGGCGCACTGCTGGATCACAGCGGCGGCCATATTCATCCGCTGAATCTGGCGCTCGGCGAAGCCGAGGCGATTCGCCTGCAGGGCGGGCGCATCTTCGAGCAGTCGGCGGTGACCCATATTCGCCACGGCGAACCGGCGCTGGTCAGCACCGCCGGCGGCCAGGTGAAGGCTCGCTATGTGATTGTGGCCGGTAATGCTTATCTGGGCGACAAGCTGGAACCCCGGTTGGCGAAACGCAGCATGCCGTGCGGCACGCAGGTGGTAGCCACCGAACCGCTGGCGCCGGAAGTGGCGCAGTCGCTGATCCCGCAAAATTACTGCGTGGAAGATTGCAACTACCTGCTGGATTATTACCGCATTACCGGCGATAACCGCCTGCTGTACGGCGGCGGCGTGGTGTATGGCGCACGCGATCCGGACGATATCGATAATCTGATCCGGCCAAAACTGTTGAAAACCTTCCCGCAGTTGAAAGGCGTTCGCATCGACTACCGCTGGACCGGCAACTTCCTGCTCACGCTGTCGCGCATGCCGCAATTCGGCCGGCTGGAGAACAATGTGTATTATATGCAGGGCTACAGCGGTCACGGCGTGACCTGTACCCATCTGGCGGGCAAGCTGATTGCCGAGCTGATGCGCGGCGATGCGGAGCGTTTCGATGCCTTTGCCAAGCTGCCGCACCTGCCGTTCTTCGGTGGCCGCAACCTGCAAATTCCGTTCACCGCGATTGGCGCCGCTTACTATACGCTGCGGGATCGGATGGGGGTGTGATGCAAGGGGCCCAGCATGCTGGGCCCTTTATGCCAAGGATCAAACGATTTTCGGTTGACCGTCTGATGCGGTCGCGCCGCCGTCAACCGGGATGTTGGCGCCGTTGATAAAGCTGGCGTCGTCGCTGGCCAGAAACGCCATTACCGCCGCCACTTCTTCCGGCTCTGCCGCACGCCCCAACGCAATGCGCTCGTTGAACTTGTCGCGGATCTCCTGCGGCCAACCATTGGTCATATTGGTTTTCACCAGACTCGGGCACACCGAGTTCACGCGCACGCCGTCACCGCCGTGATCCAGCGCCATGGCGCGCGTCAGGTTGACCACCGCCCCTTTCGCCGCGCAGTAATATGCCGCGCCCCAGTCGCCACCCAGGCCGGATACCGAGGCGGTGTTAACGATACAGCCCTTGGTTTTCAGCAGATAAGGCATGGCGAATTTGGAACAGAACACTACGCCGTCGATATCCACCCCAGCGATGCGCCGCCAGTCGGCCACGCTGGTTTCCAGCACTGTACCCGCCACGTGCACGCCGGCATTGTTCAGCAACACGTCGATGCGGCCCAGTTTTGCCGCCACCTCGTTCATCATTTTTTCAACCGCAACCGGGTCGGAAACGTCGATGTGTACCGCCAGCGCCCTGCCTTTCGGCAGCGAGGCGGCAACGGCATCTACCGCGTCCTTCGCCCAGTCCGCCAGCACCACCACGGCGCCCTCGGCGGAAAATCGGCGTGCCGCCGCTTCCCCCATCCCATTGCCTGCGCCGGTGATCACTACCACTTTATTGTCGAAACGCATGAAACCTCCTCCATGTGAATATATTTCTATAAATCATACAAATCCTGCTGAGATCCGAGGATAAAACTCATGGAGGGCAAGGGCCAGTCAAAACGTGCGGTTTATTAACCCAAAAGAGGTATTCATTGTCATTTCAATGCGCTGACCCAACCTTTATCAGAATTAGGCCAACTCATTGATGGATATAATAAAATTTACCTGAGTGACTATTCCGGAATGGGATTATCAGCCTGCTCCCTGCGGCGACAGGCCGGGGATAAACGCAATCCCCTTAAGCAAGGGTCATTGAAAAGCCATCGCCGCCCGGCGCGGCGGCGATGGCGATGGCTATTTTTTATCGATGGGGATCACCAGCAGATCGACGTTCAGATCGTTGATCGCCTGACGCGCCGAAGACACCAACCGGCTCCAGACATCGTGGTGATGGCCGAAGATAACCAGATCAAAACCCTTGTCCTTCGCCGCCCGGTTCAACTCTTGCGTCAGCTCACCGCGGCTGACGATCACCTCTTCCACCGGGTAAGACGATTGGCCGCGGATCGCATTGAGCATGTTCTTGACCCGCTCCGAGAAAGTGCGGTCAGTGTAGTTGTATTCACCCACCCCAAGCTCGGCGTAATAACCGGTGCGGTGGATATCGATATAGATCAGAGACAGTTTGGCGTTGAGCGCGGCGGCCAGCCTGGCGCCCTTGCCCAGCAGGAACTCGGCGTCTTCGCTGAGATCCGTGGCGACAACGATATGTTGATAAGCCATGATGGCAGCCCTCCGCATAGAGCTGGTGAACAGGATGGCGCTCCCTGCCCGGCTTCCCGCATGTTTCTTGTGCAGTTTAAGTTTAGTTCAGCGTTGACATGATCGCCTGTCGCGACATCGTTCCATTTATGGAACGATGCATTCCGCCTTTACCCTCTAGTACAATTCAACCGTGCACCTAAACTAAGGGCAAGTGATGAGGTTCATCCTGGGTTATTCGCCATTAATTGTTATCTCACGATCCGACTACAGAGGAAAAAACCATGAGCGCCCCAGCAAACTTCAACGGTCAGTGTCCTGTTATTGATGCCAATGATGCCGTAATGCTGTTGATTGACCACCAGAGCGGCCTGTTCCAGACCGTCGCCGATATGCCAATGACCGAGCTACGCGCCCGCGCCGGCGCATTGGCCAGCATCGCCACGCTGAGCAACCTGCCGGTGATCACTACCGCCTCGGTGCCACAGGGCCCCAACGGCCCGCTGATCCCGGAAATCCACCAGAACGCACCGCATGCGCAGTACGTCGCCCGCCGAGGGGAAATCAACGCCTGGGACAACCCGGACTTCGTGGCGGCGGTGAAGGCCACCGGCCGCAAAACCCTGATCGTCGCCGGCACCATCACCAGCGTATGCATGGCCTTCCCGTCCATCAGCGCGGTGGCCGAAGGCTATAAGGTGTTCGCGGTGATCGACGCCTCCGGCACCTATTCGAAAATGGCACAGGAAATCACCCTGGCACGCGTCGTGCAGGCGGGCGTCGTGCCGATCGACACAGCCAGCGTGGCCTCCGAGCTGCAGGGTAGCTGGAACCGCGAAGACGCGCAGCAATGGGCGGAAGTCTATACCAAAATCTTCCCGGCCTATCAGTTGCTGATCGAAAGCTATCTCAAAGCCCAGGACGTGGTGACCCACCATGAACAGCTGGACTCCCAGCGCTGATCCGCAGGCATAAAAAAGCCCCGGCACAGAGCCGGGGCTATCAAATATGTGCCGGTTACTTTCCCGACCGTCATGTTATGGCGTAAGCGTCCATCGAACACTCCAACGTTACGCAGCCTAAGCACAACCTTTTCACAACAGAAAAAAAGACTGAGACGCCGCTTTATTATTTATGCGTCAATCTGTTTTGCTGTTGCCAATAATAAATTATTGGAACGTCATCGAGGAATCGAACCCCAGTCCGCCAGTAAATAAATTCACCGCCGCTCTTCCTGCTGAGCTAATGACGTATTCATTAATACTCCGGGCGAACCCGGAGTTTATTCAGACAACGCTTTTATTTCTCATCCGCTCCGGCTTAAGCCATCATCGCTATCGCAAGAAATAAAACATTACCTAAAAATTATAAAACCACTACGTTGCCTGCTGAAGGGCCTTTTGCACCACTTTCGATGGTGAACTCAACGCGCTGGCCTTCATCAAGAGTTTTGAAATCATTGCTCTGAATGGCAGAGAAGTGCACGAACACGTCTTTGCTGCCGTCTGCCGGAGAGATGAAACCAAAACCTTTACCTGCATCAAACCATTTTACCAAACCAGTCATTTTAGTAGACATAGATATTTCCTTTATATTTTGAGACGCCATACGGCGATAGAGGTCTGTTTTTGTTGGAAACTTATTGGGCACTAGAGAAGGTAATTCGCGGGAGAAGAGGTATCTATGGGATATCACTAATACTGAGAACTGCTTTACTAAAACTGCTTTCATAAGGTCTGTACTACAAACCGATGACGCTATTTACACACAGCCAGATTATTTAAGCAAGGAATATTTATAATTATATTTATACACCCTATGAATTTATTACGTTCAACACGATGAAAACTCGCCGCTGAGAAAGCAGCATAAAGCCGGAGGAAAAATTTTCCGCTCTGCACGGATATCAGGATGGATTATGGCCGCGATTCATTATAAAACAGCTGACATGTTCCTTTCTGATCGGCTACAGCATGATGATCGATATGTCCGCGGTAATCGCCGTTTTCACCCTGTATGTGGTCGGCGTAGTGGTGCCTGGCCCCAACTTTGTCGCCGTAGCGCATAAAGCCGTATCTGCGCGCCGGGCGGAAGCCTTCGCTCTGGTAGCCGGTATCGTGCTGGTCAATCTGTTCTGGGCCAGCGGCGCGATTCTCGGCATCGGCCTGGTTTTTGCCCTGTTCCCCTGGCTGGCGATGGCGGTCAAAATCGCCGGTGCCGGCTATCTTATTTGGTTTGGCTGCCGCCTGTTCGCCAAGGCAAAACCTGTCTCGGGTTTGATAAGCGCCAGCGCCCGTGAAAAAAGCGGATCACGTGTCGCTTTTGTGCAGGGTATCGCAACCAATATTGCCAATCCTAAATCTGTCGCCTTCTACGCGGCGGTATTCTCGTCAGCGGCACCGGCGCATGTCTCAGTGGCGACCTTCGTCGCCATGCTGGCGGAAGTGGCGGTGATTGCAGGTTGTTGGTACGGGCTGGTCGTCCTGGTGCTGTCGCACGCCCCGATTGCCAGCGCCTATCGCCGCAGCAAAGCCCATATCGATCGGGTTTGCGGCGCGTTGATCGTCGGGCTGGGAATACGGCAGTTACTGCGTTGACGATGGACGATATACCCAATTTATCAGGCTGTTTACCAGGAAAAACCATGAAAATAACCGACCTTCCCTTCGGTATCACGGACTGGCAAGACATCGCCGCAACGGAGCACCCAGGCATTACCGGCATGGCCTATTGGCGAACTCGCCGGTTCGGCGACCTGCGCGTCAGAATGGTTGAGTACACGGCCGACTACCTCGCGGACCACTGGTGTACCAAAGGCCATATTCTTCTGTGCCTGAGCGGTGAATTGCATACCGAGTTGGCCGATGGCCGACGCTTTGTTCTGCTGCCGGGCATGAGCTACCAGGTGGCGGACGACGCCGAACCGCACCGCTCGTCAACGCAAGGCGGTGCGCAGTTGTTTATCGTCGATTAATGCCTGCGCCAGATTGCCGGCGTTGCCTGCCTTAGGCCTTAACCGATAATCGCGATGCCCAACCGTTCCATGATCTGGAACGCCTGATAACTGTCCAGTTTTACCCCCTGCAAATCGACGCCGCGCACGTCCAGCTCACCCAATTCAGAATTGGTCAGGTCGCAATGGGTAAAGTTGGCGGCACGCCAGTCGAATGAAGAAAATTCGCCGCCTGAGAGATCGGAGCCGCTAAAGGTCGCGCCGAGGATCTGCGCCCCATTCCAGCGGTTTTCCCACAGCTCGCACTTCTCCAATACCACTTTCGAAAAATTGGCGTAGCTGAGGTTGGTTTTGGTGATGTAAGCGCTGCAGAACCAGGTACGCGTAGTGATCATGTTCATAAAACTGGCACCGCGAAAGTCGGCACCCTGTGCACGGCACTCGAGAATTTCAATGCCCAGCGCATTGGCATTTCTGAAATCCGCCATCGATAAATCGCAGTTTTTGAAGCTGGCGTCTTTCAACAATGCGCGGCTGAAATTGCCGCCTTGCTGGCTCTCGCGATCATAAAACTGACAGCCGATGAACTCGGTGCCGGTCAGATCCGCACCCGAGAAATCACAGTTGCGGAAGGTGCCGTTTTCAATCTTCTCGCCGGTAAACCGGTTACGGCCAATTTTTTCACCATCCAAAGCCAACGTCATTGCAACCACCCTGTTTATTTATACAGTCAATGACGCATTATAAGCCGATCCGTACGGCCGGGAAAACCGCTTTGGCCTATTTTCTCCGTCGGAAGGCACAAAAAAAACCGCATGTGGCATGAGGGAATTTATGCCTGTTTGACCTTGATGCGGTTCATGTTCATGCCGGCGGTCTGAGCTTGTAATGCACCCTGTGCAATCAAGGCGTACAGACGGAAATTCAAAAAGGTATCCCCCACCGGATAAGGTGAATTCACCATCGCCTCGCCCACCACCCGCGACCCCTGGGTGTAATCGCCAGGGCAGGCGTCAAGCAGTTGACGGTCATGAAAATCCTCCGCCTGGCCGCGAACCGCGTTTTCCGCAAAGATCCGCACCGGGGCATTCTCCAACAACAGACGATGCCAGTCGGTAGTGAGCGCGGTTTTGTCTGCCGACGTCAGTTCACGCCGCCGGATCCACAAGGGTTCCAGCATTTCCGCCGCACACCAGTGGGTGCTCGGCCGCCCGGTGTGTTCAGTTACGTTGACGACAAAGATCGGGCGTTCGCCAAGCAGCGGCAGCAATGCACGCAGCATCAGCTGTTCATCGGCGTTATCGCCGACCCACAGGGTCACTTGCCCGGTAACGGCGGCAAGTTGCGCTTTTAACGCCGTCATCCCCGCCTGACTCTCTTCGGAGGTATCCCACTCAGGCGCGTGAACGGATCGGTATAAATCGTGCAACCAGCGGGTTCTGGCCTGCAACGCGCCATCGTCGTCGAGCGCATACAGCGGCCCGAATGACAGGCGGTCGGGAAAATCCAGCACGTCTTCCCCCGGGTAAGCCAACCGCACACAGCTGCCCGACAGTGCGATATGCACATCCTTCATCAACGCTCTCCTCACGCTCTTTCTTAAGATAATCCTGAGGTCGATTTTACAACTTTTCCCGTTTTGCTCTATGACAAACAATCCGAATCTGCCGGACAAAAAGCAAAAAACCGCCCAGAGGGGGCGGTTGATGATCGGCGGCAGGAGCTTACTTCAAGGCTTCCTGTATGGCGTCGGCCATGGGGCTAATGTGCTTTTCGGCGGCTTTCAGTTGAAAATCCACGCCGTTACCGTCGTTGGTATCGGACAAAGTGGCCTTGATCAGCTCCAGCGCCGCCTGCACGGCCACTAGCCTTTTATGCTGTTCGTCCGTGACGGGTTTGGAGCTCATCGTCGCCGGGTAGTATTGCTCTAACATCGTTCTCTCCTTGTGATTGGGCCAACCCCTACCCTATCAGCCTTTCCCCCCTTTCTCTAATGAGGCAGATCACTGTATCGCCCCCCTGGCGCCTGGGTGGCGAAAAAGTGAACTGAAAATGGGCCAAACCGACGTTTTCAGCAGGTAGTCTATCTGCAATGCCAATAATCATGTCGCCGGGCCCCGCCTCGCTTTTGGGGCTTTAGCGAAACTCGACCCAGCTGGCGCCGGCATCGGCGGAACGTACGCAGTTTTCGACCCAACGCACGCCCATCGCCCCGGCATGCACGTCGGGGTACCAGAAATCGGCCAGGAAAGCCTCGTCCCGCCGGTCGGTGGCGTCCATCGCCAGCGCAAAACGTCGGTACAGATTTGACCAGGCTTCAAACAGCCCCTCGGGATGACCGCCGCCAATCCTGTCGTCCGCCAACGCGGCGTGATCCAGGTAAGGCATGCCGCGCTCCAGAATGCGCACCGGCTCGCCCTGCACTTCAAAACGCAATTGGTTAGGCTGTTCGTCCCACCATTCCAGGCTGGCCTTCTCGCCGACGATGCGCACCTTCTGGCCGTGCATCGAGCCGCTGTTGATCGCCGAACACCACATTGAACCTACCGCGCCGTTGTCGTACTCCATCAACACGTAGGCATTGTCTTCCAGCGGCGCACGGGTTTTGACAAAACTCTGGCGGCTGCACATCAGGCGTTTGATCTTCAATTGCGGCACCATGGTTTCCGCCAGGAACAGCGGATGCGTGGCCAGATCGCCCAGCACATAGCTCGGGCCGACAAAACGCGGGTCTACCCGCCAGCGCGTGCTGGGGTTCTCTTGCTCTACCGGCGCGGCGTGGAACCCGTGGGAGAATTGCATGTTGATGATACGGATCTCGCCCAACAGGCCGTCAGCGATCATCTGGCGGGCCTGCAAAATCAACTGGTGGCCGGAATAACCGTAGGTGACGCCGATAATTTTTTGCCGTTTTTCGCTCAGCTCGACCAGCGTTTGCGCCTCTTCGGCGGTAAAGCACAACGGTTTTTCGCACACTACGTGCAGACCCGCTTCCAACGCCGCCTGGCAAATAGCAAAGTGGGTGTTGTTTGGCGTGGCGATGGAAACCGCCTCGATACCGTCCGATCTCGCGGCTTCTTCCCGAAACAGCGTGGCGTAATCCGGGTAACAGCGGTCCGCTGCCACTCCCAGGCTTTGCCCAAAACTGCGCCCGCGCGACACGTCGATATCGAACGCGCCGGCCAACAGAGTGAAGGTGCCGTCGCGCAGTGCCGCAGAACGGTGGATATAACCGATTTGGCTGGTGCCGCCGCCGCCGACCATACCCCAGCGCAGGGATCGTTCCAGAGGTTTAATGCCGTTGATCATCACGTTTCTCCCGATTAAAAACCGACTGTTCGCAAATAATTGAGGCTTTCCGTCACGTCGCGCAGGCTACCCTGCACCTGACGCGGATCCCGTTCCTGCTCAATGGTGATCCAGCCCTGATAACCGCGCGCCGCCAATAATTCGCGCACGGCTGGATAATCAATTGCACCCTGCCCCAGTGGGCACATCACCCCTTGTGCGCAAGCGGTAAAGAAATCCAGCCCACGTTTCAGCACCTCATTGAACACCTGCGGATTAACATCCTTGAAATGCAGGTAATCAATCCGGGAGAAATAGCGTTCGAGCCAGATGACCGGATCCATGCCGGAGTAATACAGGTGCCCGGTGTCCAGGCATAATCCGGCAGTTTGGTGCGGAATTTGGCTGACCAACAGCTCGATCTCATCGGCGAACTCGATGCAGCCACCGGCATGCGGATGGATCACCGGCCTGACGCCATATTCTTGCCAGGCAATCTCGCTGACCGTTTTGATGTGGCCGATCATCCGGTTCCAGTCGTCTGGCGCCAGCCGCGGTGCCTGCGATGACTGCCCGGCGAACCGGGCCCGCTGTGGATTGCCGAAGTCGATTATCACCAGGTAAGGCGGCGAGAAATGGCCTTCGCAAATGGGATGTGCTTTGGGCGCCTGCGACAAATTGCGACAAATGTTATGGGTCAGCGTCAGGATGGGCGCGAAGTTCTGCTCGCTGACCAGATCGTCAAAAATGGTGCCGGCTACCAGCGACAACTGGTGGTGGTGCAACTCTGCGGTCAGGGTTGCGGCCTCGATTGGCAGGTAGCCCCACGGCCCCAGCTCAATGCTGTGATAGCCTGCGGCGTTCGCCTCCTGTAGCACTTGGGCGTAAGGAGGAAGATAAGGATTTTTGGGATCATCCACTCCCCAACTGCAGGGAGCATTGGCGATAGGCAAGGTCATTTTTCATTCCGTTTCGAGGGGAGTGTGGCGCCAGTATCAAACAAATATTTCGACACCATCAATGATGAAACTTTCATTTTTTGATGGGGATCGCGTTAAATTTGATAGTTAAAATGATAGCTTTTTATCAAGCACAGACAAGCCGTAACCTGCAAGACATCGACGGCAACTCAGGGGAAACAGCCCACAGCGGGGCCGGCGATCAGATATTTTCTTTGGTGATCAGATCAAAACGGTTAATGATCTGCATAAAACCCGGGTGTTCATCGCCGGCGGCGGCGACAAAGGTCTTGATGATCGACGCGGCGAATTCATGAATGCGGTGCGTCAACATCAGATCCAGCGTGCCGTCGATCAACGCCATCTCCGCGTTTTCCACCGGGCCATGACAAACCAGCATCACGTCGTGCTGCCTGCCGCTCTCTCGCAACGCGGCGATAATCCCTTCCACGCCGCCGCAGGGCGCGTACAACGCCACCAATTCAGGGTGCTGCGCCAATATGCTCAAGGTGACCTGTCTGGCATTTTCGGCCCGTTCATAGCTGCGTAGCGGCTCCAGCACCCGGTGGCCACTCAGGTGTTCGCGCAGGTAAGAGCGAAAACTGATTTCGCAGGCTTCCTGGCACAGGAAGCGATTATCGCCGATGATAACCCCGATTTCCCCCTGCTTTCGACACATACGCTCTACCGCCCAGGCCGCGGTGCGACCGGCCTGCTGATTATCCAGGCCAACATAACCGGCCCTGCTGTGCACCGACAGATCCGACAGCAGCGTAAACACCTTAACGCCCTGGCGGCTGGCTTCTTCGACCGCATAACGGATCATCGGGTTATCCAGCGCCAGCACCCCCATCACATCCACGCTCTGGCTCAGTTGCGTAATGGCCGCGGCGGTATCGCCTACCGCGCTGATGTCATGAAAAATGAACTGAGGCGGATGAGCCGGATCGCAGTACGGCGCGGCCTGTTCCAGCAGGCTTTCCGCTAACTGCGCATAGAAAGAATGTTCGCGGCGCAGCAGGATAAAGCCCATTTTGAGCCGCACAGGCGACTGCCCGGCCGCCTCAAACAACCGGTGGGACTTTTCGAGGGCAAAACCCAGTTTTTTCGCCGCAGCGATAACTTTGCGCTCCGTTTCCGGCCGTACCGCAGCACGTTGGTTTATTACCCGATCAACCGTGGCGATACCGACATGCGCCTCTCTGGCAATAGCCGCCAGGGTGGTTTTCTTGCCTGCCATACTCTTCCTCATCATGATTTTGATAAAAACTATCATGGTGTCGATGACGGAGGAAACCCGGCCAGGGGTTTTGTGTGATCGGGGGCGTTAATCGCGATTTGAGTCGTTGCAGAGAGCGGTAAAAAGCTCGAAATGAACGTTTTTCGGGCAGGTGAAGCAATTATTGAACTGCTGCTGTTTTCGCCATAACGCATAGTCTGATTTTGTCCCCCGGAGCGAATCATGACATCGACAAAATCCGACGCCATCGAGTATGCGGCACCCAATGCCACCCAGTGGCCGGCGATCCTGAACATAGTGTTCGCCGGTATTGCGGCAGCCCTGCAGGTGGGTAAAGCGACGATTGCATTACCGGAGTTGCAACGCGAGTTCGGCCGCTCTCTGGAATCGTTAAGCTGGGTAATCTCGGCCTTCCCTTTCGTGGGCGTGTTCAGCGGCATCCTCGTCGGCATTTTGGTCCGTCGCTGGGGCGATCGCCGCTTGCTTTGCCTTGGGCTGATGATCATCAGCGCCGCCAGCTTTGTCGGCGCCGGTCTGCATAACTTCAATGGACTTATCGCCACGCGGTTTATTGAGGGCCTGGGTTTCGTCATCGTCGTGGTCGCCGCCCCGGCGGTTCTCAATCGCGTGGTTCAGCCGCAAAAACGTAATCTGGTGTTTGGCATCTGGAGCACCTTTATGCCGGCGGGCATCGCCCTCTCGATGTTTTTCGGCCCGTTGCTCGGCGGCTGGCAACAGAGCTGGCTGGCGAGCGCCGCTCTGACGCTGTTAGCGGCGTTGTTGCTGCCGCTGACGACCCGCCGGGAGGCTACCGGCTCTGCGGCGACTTTACACATCGGCCTGCGCCAGGCGTTGTCTCGCCTGTTGCGCGCACGACAACCTGGGCTGCTGGCGCTGATATTCACCAGCTACAACCTGCTGTTCTTTGCGGTAATGGCTTTTTTGCCTCTATTTTTGATGCAGCACGTAGGGCTGTCGCTCGCCAACACGGGCAGCATCAGTGCCGCGATTATAGCCGTCAATATGATTGGCAATCTCTCCGCCGGTTTACTGCTGTCGCGTGGGATCAGCACCAAAGCGCTGCTCACCGGCACCTTTATCGCCATGGGGCTGACCGGCAGCGGTATCTTCTTCTCGGTAACGCCGATGAACATGCTGATACCGCTGTGTTTTTTGTTTTCCGCCATCAGCGGTATGTTGCCGTCCACCATTCTCGCCGCCACGCCGATGTCGTCACCGGAACCGACCCTCATCCCACTGTGTCTGGGGTTGGTAATGCAAGGCAATTATCTGGGCCAGGTGATCGCCCCCATCGCGATAAGCAGCATCGTCGCCAATGCCGGCTGGTCCGCCCCCGCCGCAATGGTACTGGCCGCCGCCGCGTTGGGCATAGCATTGACATTGCTACTGTCAACCCGGTATTGACCCCCTGACAAGACAGGGTTTTACGGCGCGCCGGATAAGGTAACAATGTCGCAGCGCAGCCAAGGTGCGCTGTGATACTGTGGTTATCTGGATGCCCCTGTTATACGAGAGCGAGTATGGCTGTATCTATTGAAGAAACCGCGGTGACCGATACCGGTTTTGCTGCGCTGGTGACGGCGCTGGACGACTACCAGCAACCACTTTATCCCGCCGCTTCATGCTATTCGGTGTCGGTTGAGGAAATGACGTCGTCAGAAACCTGCGCTTTATTACCCGCCTGATCCGCTGAGCATTTATATGATGAAGCGCCTGAAGGGTCAGGCGTGATGAAAGACATCCGATCTTAGCGGGAGATTCAGCGGCCGGCGTTTAAGCTTATGGATCTCCGCCGTACTTTCCTCGCCCGAACGCAATGTCTGAATAGCGTAATTTTATTTTTATCCGCCGAGTTCAGCATACCCTGGCAAATAACTACAGTTATCTTGATGGATATGGCCAATGGTGCTCCACCCCTGATAATGACAAAGTCCCCGTGGCTATCAGGTAAATCACCAAACCGCCAAAAGCGATCGCAACCATCATCTCAATGAATCTAAGTCGTTTATGCTCAGTCATTCGCCTACCTCTGCGTTTCAGGTGAAAATACGTTCACCTAAAACGTAGATACCCCACCCCTTCTCATCAAGGCAAACTCACAAAATGAAACACAACCAATAAGATTTATTGATAATTTACACAAAAATCCATGAGCACTCCGGCTTACAGGCTAGAGAACCTCCGCTCACCAACAATCCGCTAACTGTTAAGTCATTGTGATGCTATGGTTTGTTTTTCACTGCTCGTCAATGTCGGTAAGCGCTAAGGCTCACCGATAAAATCTATCATCAGAGGGACTGCTATGATGTCTAAAGGTATTTCAAAGGGATTCTTTATTCTGATCCTTTTCATCGTAACCGCCGCTTTTCTGGACGTATTGGGTCCCTACTATTCGTCGGTGCTATGGGCCATCATATTGGCCGTGATTTTCCACCCGTTGAAAAACAAGCTTAAACAATATCTTGGCGACCGCAACGGCCTGGTCTCATTGTTAACATTGCTGGTGATCTGCCTGATTGTGTTCACCCCGTTGGCGATCATCGCATCGTCGCTGGCGCTTGAATTCAACGTTCTCTACGAAAAACTGCAGAACAACAATACCCAGTTGCCTGCGATGCTGGCCGAAGTGATGCAGCATTTACCCGGCTGGGCACGGCATTTTCTGGCGGAGCATAACCTCGACAGCGCCGCGGAAATACAAAAGCAGCTTTCCGACGTGGCGCTCAAGGGCGGGCAATTCCTGGCGGGCAGCGTGTTCTTGATCGGCAAAGGCACATTCAACTTTGCCGTCGGCTTTGGCATCATGCTCTATCTGCTGTTCTTCCTGCTGAAAGACGGCCCCTATCTGGTGACCCTGGCGCTTGAAGCGCTGCCGCTGTCCGAGCATGTCAAACACCACCTGTTCGTGAAGTTCGCCGCCGTGTCCCGCGCTACGGTGAAAGGCACCGTGGTGGTGGCGATTGTGCAAGGCGCCCTCGGCGGCCTGGCATTTTACATCACCGGCATCGATGGCAGTTTGCTGTGGGGCGCGCTGATGGCCTTCCTCTCCATCATCCCCGCCGTCGGTTCCGCCATTATCTGGGTGCCGGCAGCCATCTATTTCTTCGCCACCGGCATGCTGTGGCAAGGGGCATTCCTGGTCGGGTTCTTCGTGGTGATTATCGGGCTGGTTGACAACATTCTGCGCCCGCTGCTGGTCGGCAAAGACACCAAGATGCCGGATTACCTCATCCTGATATCCACCTTGGGCGGCATGGAGATTTACGGCATCAATGGTTTCGTTATCGGCCCGTTGATCGCCGCGTTGTTCATCGCTTGCTGGAATATCCTTTCCGGCCGCGACAGCGAGGAGACCACCGATGAGATTGATGAGGCCTTTATCGAAGAAGGCAAGAATCACCCTGATGCCGGTTAAGCGGCGTTGAAGCAGAGATTGTGCTAATTCCGGGGGCCTGCACAGGCCCCCGACGTTGACCATCGCGTTACGCCGCCCCCCTTATGCTATCCTTGAGCCTGCTTTGTAACACTCACAGGGAAGACCGTGTTGAGCCATGCTTATCTTATATGCCACATTAGCCATAATCTTTACTCTGCTGTTTCTGCTGTCTTTCATCTATTGCGCCTACCAAATGTCGAAAGACGGTGACGTCAAATTCAAGGCATCCTTCGCGGTGCTCATCTTGTCGTTGCTGGCCTTTTACTGCGCCTATGGTTACGTCAGTACCTACCTGAAACAGCAGGAAGTGGACATAAAACTTTATTAGCCGGCAGTCAGCATCAGAGTAGAAACGCCGTTTAGGGGATAGGGTTAACATCATCGCGCAGCAGCCCCGGAAAGCGGCTGAGAGCGGCTTGATTGTTAATGCAAAAGGGGGGATATTTTCATCCTTATCTCTCGAAAAGGATGTCCCATGAGCGCCGCCTGGATCAAAGCGTGGTTTACCTTCGCCACCGTTTACACCTGCATTGCCCTCAGCAAAGAAATAAGTGAACAATTCTTCGCCTGTGCCCAGTGGCCCAAATTTGTCGGCGCTATCATCATGGTCGCCATTGCTTGGGCTGCACGCGCCAAACTGAAAGAAATGAAATAAGGTCCTTGATCATAAAGAATGGGAGCCCAGAGGCTCCCGTTTTTATTCAAATTGACCCGGCCTAACGAGCGTTGACACGTTTCCCCTCTCATTCAGGTGCTCAGGGACGGAATTCCAATACAGGATTTTTCAAGGCATTATAAACGGCTGGTGAAGGCGGTTTGGGAAAACGGGCCTTTGTGGCCGCCTTTATTGCGGCACGACAAAGATCAGGGTCACCTTCTTCGGCTCGCACATTTATAAGCATGCCATCCGGCGCCAGCATAATTCTTAAAGCGCATCGTTTACCGGCATATGAGCCTACGTCTTGAAAATGGCTTTGAATAGCGGATCGTATCTGCATAGCATACTGGTTGACCTCCGCCCCAGGTTGAGGCGCTGTTTTGCCTTCGAAGGCGGCAAACATCTCATCGACACCTTCATCAGACGGCACAGGTTTAATCGCAGAACTCGTCTTCGCACACCCCGTCACCAACAACGCGGCGATAACAAGCGATAATGCCGGCGCGCAAATCCCAAACCGCAAATGAACTCTCTTCATGATTCCCTTCTTTAATAGAATATCCACAGGAAAGAATAATAAACCAACACGGGCAAATTTAAGCAGGTTTAGGTCAATATCTTGCAAACTCACATTAAGAAAGCGCATCCCCCATTGCTGAATGGCGACTAGATTATGTTCACCATTACACCTGGCATAAAAAAACGGGATCCCTAAGGCTCCCGTTCTTATTCTAACGCTTAAACACAATTACATGTGTTTAACGATAGCGTCGCCAAACTCTGAACATTTCAGCAGCTTAGCGCCTTCCATCAGGCGTTCGAAGTCATAGGTCACGGTCTTGGCAGCGATTGCGCCTTCCATGCCTTTAACGATCAGGTCAGCCGCTTCGAACCAGCCCATGTGACGTAACAGCATATACCATATAAAGATTAACCCACTGAATTACATTAATAAATAACACATTTTTAGATTTTGTTATATCAAGTAAATCGTGCCTAACGCACCTTTATTCATGGTGGTTTCAGTTGAGTTTTGCTGAACGAACAGCCCCGGCATCGAAGCAACCACCCAACACATTCAGATGACCAGTCATCATTAATTTCATTCGACCAAGGCCGCCGTATCTCTCAGCACGCCTTGACCTTAGATAGAAGGTAGGGAAAGACACTGTTCATTTTATGGTCTTTCTTGATCTTGCTCCAAATGGTATGATATCACTCTAAATTTTAAGGATATTTCCTATGGATTTTGATGGTTTGCATAAGGCATTCAAAAATGCCATAACAAAATCATTAAGTTTCAATTGGTTGAAGGGAGTCATTGGTGCTAAACAATACTAAACTACAAGCTGTTAAGTATGTCTTCGTAGGTCTGGCGAACACGGCTTTGACGGCTACGGTGATCTTTAGCCTGATGCAGTTCGGCGTTGGCGTATACCCTTCCAATGCCTCTGGTTACGTCGCGGGTATTATTTTTAGTTTCATTATGAATGTAAAGTTCACGTTCTCAACTTCGTTGAGTTTAATGAGATTAATAAAATTCATATCAGTTTGCGCTATTTGTTACATTTTCAACCTAATGGCAATGAAGGTATTTTTAATATTCATGCCTGAAAATATTTATACTGCGCAATTTATAGGCATGTTTTTTTACACAGCAATTGGCTTTGCTTTTAATAAATACTGGACAATGAAATGAACGAGATTAATATGGACATTAGGATATCCAAGATACCATCACTAGCAATTGTAGTACCGTGTTACAATGAAGATGACGCATTTCCCTATTGCCTAGATGGACTAACTACAGTGTTATCCTCTCTCATTTCAAAAGGAAAGATTAGCGATAATAGTTATATTCTTTTTGTAGATGATGGAAGTAAAGACGATACTTGGGGGAAAATTAAATCTGCTTCACTAAAAAGCCACTTCGTTCGCGGTCTGAAACTATCAAGAAACCGAGGCCACCAGACAGCCCTGATGGCTGGTTTATCAAATGCGGATACAGACGTAACTGTAAGTATTGATGCAGACCTGCAAGATGATATAAGTTGCATTGAGAAAATGATCGACAAATACAGTGAAGGGTTTGAAATTGTTTATGGAGTACGTGATAACAGAGACAGTGATTCAGCCTTCAAAAGAACAACAGCAAATAAATTCTATTCATTAATGAGCTGGCTAGGTGTTAATCAGGTTCCCAATCATGCGGATTTCAGGCTTTTGGGGCGCACCGCGCTTACGGCCTTAAATAACTTTAAAGAGCAAAATGTTTATTTGAGAGGGCTTATCCCCTTACTTGGCTATAAGTCCACTAATGTTTATTACAGTAGGGACGAAAGGGTCGCGGGTGAATCGAAGTACCCTTTAAAAAAGATGGTCGCACTAGCGCTGGAAGGAATAACATCGCTTACGATTACCCCATTGCGTATGATCGCTATGGCTGGAATTGTTACATGTTTAATATCTTCAATTGCAGCCGTCTATGCAGTCATTGAGAAATTACAGGGGGACACTGTTGCAGGATGGACTTCTGTCATGATTGCCATTTTCTTCCTTGGTGGTGTCCAGATGCTTTCCCTGGGTATTATTGGTGAGTACATTGGTAAAATTTATATGGAAAGTAAAAACAGGCCAAAATTCTTTATCGAAGAGAAAATAGGTAGTAAAAATGAAATATAAAAAGATTCCATCTTTTATTTTATTGTCAATGATTTTGTTGGCGATAATTATCCAGACCAGCGTATTTATAGCTCATGAACAAAATATTTACTATTGGGACTTCAACGGATATTGGAGAATGTGGGAAGAGTTTTGCGTCACATTCCCTAATGAGCCTATCAACTCAATACGGACGGTATTTCATTCTGTCAGACATGATGACTATAACTCACTGCCTGTCGCACTCACATCATGGCTCTATATTTTCGATTTACCATCTCGGCTGTCTTATATAATTTCATTGGCTGTCATGTATCTTTTCCCCACAGTAATACTCTTCCACTTACTGTGTAAACGTTTTTCTGACAACCGTGCCATCGGGTGGTTGTTACTCACTTGCATCTTACCTTTAACCTTTGTAGCTTTTTGGGCGCCTACCATGAAAGGGTACCCTGATATATCAGGGTTAATTCCCATAATTGCAGCACTCTTATATGTTTCAAACAATGATCTCGGTGATAAGGTTAGAATCAAAAAAGCTCTTGTGACCGGGTTACTTTTGTGGTCTCCATTCTTATTGAGAAGATGGTACGCATATACGGTTGTATCATTATATTTATCACTGCCTGTGTTTAATTATTTCATTTACAATAATGCAAAGCATAGCTTTGGACGTGTGATAATCACTATAAAGAGTTTTTTCGCGGCAGGGACCTTCTCCGTATTACTCACTTTGATATTTCAAGGGGCATTGATTAGAAGAATAATCGAGACTGACTACTCTACCATATATTCTGCTTATCAGTCTTCTTTGGCTTATTCAATTGAGACTCTTTACAACAACATAGGCTTGTATCTATTACCCTTCATTATAATTGGATTACTGTCTATTTTTGTGGGGAAGGACAGAAATGGTAAGCTCCTTGTCATATTTTCCGCCTTCAACTTAATCTTCAGCTTCTTTTTATTTACGAGAACGCAAAGTCCCGGAGTACAGCATTGCCTTCCATTTGCACTTTGGGCCTTAATAATCGCCGCCTTTGGGTTAAAAATATTATTGCAGCTCACAAATAACAAGGCTTATCAATGCTCAGTGTTCGGCATTGTCACTGTTTCATGCGTGTTCATTAATTACGCATCCCTCTTCAGTGCAAATCAATATCAACCATTTGGTAAATTCTTACCCATCAAGTCTCTGCCTATGCATGTTGATAATTTCAATAACTATGTTGAGCTCGTCAAAAATATTGAAACGCTCACGCAAGGAAAAGATAAAGTCACGATACTTAGCTCAAGCTCTGTACTTAATGACGATATGATAAACACTCTATCCCACCGAAAATTAACTGGAAAAATAGCTTACGCCTCTCAGGTTGATCTCAGAGATGGTATTAATGTCGAATCTTTACTTTCAAAATATTTCGTTGTTGCAGATCCGGTACAAACACACCTGTCGCCGGATGGACAAAGAGTGATCACCATACCAGCAAATGAAATTCTTTCAGGTGACGGAATTGGTTCCGCTTTTAGGAAAAAAGGTACTGGGTTTAAACTATCAGATGGAGTAACCGCATACATTTATGAACGAATTCGTCCTTATACAGATAAAGAGATTAAAAACTTTTTCTCACTTTTCTTCGAGCATTACCCTCACTGGAAAGAAAATTATGGGCAAGGACTTTATTATTCATTTCTTTCGGCAAATGTAGTTGATGGTGATATTTGGGGTAAATTTACGATCTCCGACGACGGTAATATAGATGCTCATCCAGGAGAAAACACCCCAACCACAGCAAAATGGATACTAACTGGAATTAACACGCTAGTTTTTGACTCTTACAACACGACTTGCAATAATGCTGATGGTGTTGACATAAAAATCAGCAACAACAAAGGTGAAACCAGTAGTATATATATTAAAAACGGCAACACTGTGAGCATTGGTGTTGAAAAATATTTAGGTGCAGAGTCCACCATTGCAATTTACAAGCACGAAAACTTTGCGTGTGATTCTATCAAAATAACCGCAAAATAAACATAACGCCCTCGAAATAAGGGGGCTTCATGTCAGTTCACGACAGTTATATTTTATGGTTCACTTGGCCAGTAAAAATTTGGTGCAACTGACACATCGATCCTACTTAATGCTATTCGATATTTTTTCCATTCTATAATGGATTCTTTTTCCGCCCCCGTCACTTCGCCAAAATCAATTGCATCCTGAAGCGTCTGTATTCTAGCAGTTGCCGCTGCCATCTTAGATGAAAGAATCGCTCTCGCCCCCTCTTGTGTTAACGGCACTGAGCGTGGATGCTCCTGTACAACTTTGGAGTTAATATATTGCGAGTCTTGACCAATTGATTAAAAAACACTCGCGGTTAGTTCTATCAAACTTTGATCGAGGTAATTATCTGCATCCTCCTGAGTAAAAGCAATCATCATGCCATCAACGTAGCTACTTTTATCCGTAGTGATAAAAAAACGAATCTCATAAGGTTCCTGTTCAGAACTATTTTGTCATAAACATTTTCGTTTTTCATTTCATCACCAAATAGCCAAAACGTTAACATTAACAGGTGAGCTGTTAGCATTATATAGATTAGCGCCACTATTAGATGCACCATTAAACCACACATTTGGAGCACCATTAAAAGTCGATAAAAATATAGGTGCGACGCCAAACCCTGTTAGCGTCACGCCACCGCCGTTCGAATACATGAAGAATGCAATGCTGCTAGCACTCGTTACAGCCCAGCGGGAGGGTGATATCAGCAAAATGCAGTTTACTGACGTCTGGGATGGACACTTACACGTTGAGCAGATTAAGACCGGGGCTAAGGTCGCAATACCACTTTCCCTTCGCTGTGATGACATTGGCATGACTCTGGAGCAGGTAATCGCACAGTGTCGAGATCATATAGTCAGCCCTTATCTCGTCCACTACACGCACAATACGGCAATGGCCAGGCGTGGTGGTATAGTTAAAGCCAACACGATCAGTACCAGCTTTAAAAAATTCGGGAGCTATCGGGGTTGTCATGGGACAAAGAATCGCCCCCTACTTTTCATGAAATTCGGTCGCTTTCGGAACGCGTATACAGAGAGCAAAAAGTTAATACCAAGGATTTATTAGGACATAAAAGCCAGCGTCAAACTGACCGCTACAATGATGCTCGAGGTAAAAAATGGAAAGTTGTAGGCATATGAAATTAGGTCAATTTTTAAGCGGTTTTGCAGGAGTTTTGCAGAAGAATTTTTTTGAGGAGGGAAAAACTACGGAGGCCGAAGCCCCCGTTGACATTTTCAGCAATGCTGAAAATTACATGTGTTTAACGATAGCGTCGCCAAACTCTGAACATTTCAGCAGCTTAGCGCCTTCCATCAGGCGTTCGAAGTCATAGGTCACGGTCTTGGCAGCGATTGCGCCTTCCATGCCCTTAACGATCAGGTCAGCCGCTTCGAACCAGCCCATGTGACGCAGCATCATTTCTGCGGACAGGATGATGGAACCTGGGTTCACTTTGTCCTGGCCGGCATACTTAGGTGCGGTGCCGTGGGTCGCTTCGAACAGCGCGCAATCGGAACCGATGTTGGCGCCAGGTGCGATACCGATACCGCCAACCTGTGCGGCCAGGGCGTCGGAGATGTAGTCACCGTTCAGGTTCATACAGGCGATCACGTCGTATTCCGCCGGGCGCAGCAGGATTTGCTGCAGGAAGGCGTCGGCGATCACGTCTTTAACCACGATCTCTTTACCGGTGTTCGGGTTCTTGATTTTCAGCCACGGGCCGCCGTCGATCAGTTCGCCGCCGAACTCTTCGCGCGCCAGTTCGTAGCCCCAATCCTTGAAGGCACCTTCGGTGAACTTCATGATGTTGCCTTTGTGAACCAGGGTCACAGAGTCACGGTCGTTGGTGATGGCGTATTCAATCGCCGCACGCACCAGACGTTTGGTCCCTTCTTCGGAACATGGCTTGACGCCGATACCGCATTGTTCCGGGAAGCGGATTTTCTTCACGCCCATTTCGTCGCGCAGGAACTTGATCACTTTGTCCGCTTCGGCAGAACCGGCTTTCCATTCGATACCCGCATAGATGTCTTCGGCGTTTTCGCGGAAGATCACCATGTCGGTCAGCTCTGGCTGTTTAACCGGGCTAGGGGTGCCCTGGTAGTAACGCACCGGACGCAGACACACGTACAGGTCCAGTTGCTGGCGCAGAGCCACGTTCAGGGAGCGAATACCGCCACCGACCGGGGTAGTCAGCGGGCCTTTGATGGCAACGCGGTAGTCACGGATCAGATCCAGGGTTTCTTCCGGCAGCCACACGTCTTTCCCGTAAACGTGAGTGGATTTTTCACCGGTGTAGATTTCCATCCAGGAGATTTTACGTTCGCCGTGGTAGGCCTTTTTCACAGCCGCATCAACCACGTGAATCATAGCAGGGGTAACGTCAACGCCAATGCCGTCGCCTTCGATGAACGGGATGATCGGGTTATTCGGAACAACCAGTTTACCCTGGGCATCGACCGTAATCTGTTTACCTTCTGCCGGAACAACTACTTTGCTTTCCATCAACCTCTCCTTCAAGCGCAATTTTTGTTAATGCTTTGTAAGATGCGTGTAGATACTACTCGAATATTCAGTCCGCGCCAATCCGAAACGGATTCGGTTATAATGCGCCTATCATCCGTAATCTCAACTGTTATGAAAAAATTCCCTGTTAAAAATCACAACGTTAAACGATTCAGCAAGCCGAACGCCGCCAAACCCGCTGTAGCGCAGGGGCCGCGCCGCGTGGTGTTATTCAATAAACCCTTCGATGTGCTCCCCCAATTTACCGATGAAGCCGGCCGCGCCACGCTGAAAGAATACATTCCTTTTCCCGATGTATACGCCGCCGGGCGACTGGATCGCGACAGCGAAGGGTTATTGGTGCTGACCAATGACGGCAAGCTGCAAGCGCAGCTTACCCAGCCGGGCAAACGCACCGGCAAAGTGTATTACGCCCAAGTGGAAGGCGCGCCGCAAGAAGCCGATCTGGCGCCGCTGCGCAGCGGCGTTACGCTCAAAGATGGCCCCACTCTGCCGGCCGGCGTGGAGTTGGTGAGCGAGCCGGAATGGCTGTGGCCGCGCAACCCACCGATCCGCGAACGCAAGGCGATCCCCACCGCCTGGCTGAAAATCACCCTGTTCGAGGGCCGAAATCGCCAGGTGCGTCGCATGACGGCGCATATCGGGTTCCCTACCCTGCGCCTGATTCGCTACAGTATGGGCGAGCTTTCCCTGGGTGCATTACAACCTGGCGAATGGAAAACCCTTGATTCGCTGTAGCCGGCCAACAAAGCGGCCGAGTGAAAAACCAAGGGTATGCCAGCACTTCAACCAGCCGCTGTAAGGGGCCGTTATGTTTAAACCGCACGTCACCGTTGCCTGCGTGGTTCACGCCGCCGGGAAATTTCTGATCGTCGAAGAAACCATCAACAACAAAGCGTTATGGAATCAGCCGGCCGGCCACCTGGAAGCCGATGAAACACTGGTGCAAGCCGCCGAACGCGAACTGTGGGAAGAAACCGGCATCCGCGCCACGCCGCAGTCGTTCCTCAAGCTGCACCAGTGGATCGCCCCGGACAACACGCCGTTTTTGCGCTTTTGTTTTGTCATTGAGCTGGAGCACCCCCTGCCCACCGAGCCGCAAGACAGCGATATCGATCGCTGCCTGTGGCTGAGCGCCGAAGAGATTTTGCAGGCGCCCAACCTGCGTTCCGGGCTGGTTGCGGAAAGCCTCCGTTGTTACCAGCAGCCGGAGCGCTATCCGCTCTCCTTGGTCGGCAGCTATGATTGGCCGTTCTGAGATGAATAAGTGCCGTGCGCCGGCGCGGCCAACGTGGTAAAATCCTGCGCTTGTTTTTTATCGCACGGTTCGTGTTCAAGTTCGTGAGACTCCCATGTCAGACAACAGCCAGAAAAAAGTAATCGTCGGTATGTCCGGCGGCGTCGACTCTTCCGTTACTGCCTATCTGTTACAGCAACAGGGCTATCAGGTCGCTGGGCTGTTTATGAAGAACTGGGAAGAGGACGATGACGAAGAATATTGTTCCGCAGCGACCGATTTGGCCGATGCGCAAGCGGTATGCGACAAACTCGGTATCGAGCTACATACGGTAAACTTCGCGGCAGAGTACTGGGACAACGTTTTTGAGCTGTTCCTTGAAGAGTACAAGGCCGGTCGCACGCCGAACCCGGACATCCTGTGCAATAAAGAAATCAAATTCAAAGCCTTCCTGGAATTCGCCGCAGAAGATCTGGGGGCTGACTTTATCGCCACCGGGCACTACGTGCGCCGCCAGGACGTGGACGGCAAAAGCCGCCTGCTGCGCGGCGTCGACGGCAACAAAGACCAGAGCTACTTCCTGTATACCCTGAGCCACGAGCAGGTCGCGCAAAGCCTGTTCCCGGTCGGTGAACTGGAAAAACCTGAGGTGCGCCGCATCGCCGAGCAGTTGGAACTGGTTACCGCCAAGAAAAAAGACTCTACCGGCATCTGCTTTATCGGCGAGCGCAAATTCCGTGATTTCCTCGGTCGCTACCTGCCGGCGCAGCCAGGCCCTATCGTCAACGTCGATGGCCAGACCGTCGGTGAGCACCAGGGGCTGATGTATCACACCCTCGGCCAGCGCAAAGGGCTGGGCATCGGCGGCATGAAAGACAGCAGTGAAGATCCGTGGTACGTGGTAGACAAAGACGTCGCCAACAACGTGCTGGTGGTCGCTCAGGGGCATGATCATCCGCGCCTGATGTCTACCGGCCTGATCGCGCAACAATTGCATTGGGTCGATCGCCTGCCGCTGAGCGGGCCATTGCGCTGTACGGTGAAAACCCGTTATCGCCAGCAGGATATCCCGTGCACCGTTACGCCACTGGATGACCAGCGTATCGAAGTGCGTTTCGACGAGCCGGTCGCCGCCGTCACCCCAGGCCAGTCAGCCGTGTTTTATCAGGACGAAATCTGCCTCGGTGGCGGCATTATCGAACAGCGTTTACAGGAGTAACCGTGGCGAAGAATTATTATGACATTACGCTGGCGATGGCTGGAATCAGCCAGTCAGCGCGTCTGGTCCAGCAACTGGCCCACGAGGGGATATGCGATAAAGAAGCCTTGCATGTCTCGTTGAGCAGCCTGCTGCAAATGGACCCGCCTTCCACGCTGGCAGTGTTCGGCGGCGAAGAGCGCAACCTGAAAATGGGCCTCGAGACGCTGATGGGCGTGCTCAATGCCAATAACAAGGGGCCGGGCGCCGAACTGACCCGCTACACCATCAGCCTGATGGTGCTGGAGCGCAAGCTCAACGCCAACAAGCAGGCGATGAACCAGCTTGGCGAACGCCTCGGCCAGCTGGAGCGCCAGTTGGCGCATTATGATTTGGAATCAGACACCATTATCAGCGCGCTGGCCGGCATTTATGTCGACGTGGTCAGCCCGCTCGGACCGCGCATCCAGGTGATAGGTTCGCCGGCAATCCTGCAGAACACGCAGGTGCAGGCCAAGGTTCGCGCCACACTGCTGGCCGGCATCCGTGCCGCCGTGCTGTGGCAACAGGTTGGCGGCAGCCGCCTGCAATTAATGTTTTCTCGTAATCGTCTGTTCAAACAGGCGCAAAATATCGTTGCTCATTGTTAATCGATCCCAGGAGTTGCTACCGATGGAATTATCCTCACTGACCGCCGTTTCACCCGTTGATGGACGCTACGGTGATAAAGTCAGCGCACTGCGCACCATTTTCAGCGAATACGGTCTGCTGAAATTCCGCGTGCAGGTTGAAGTACGTTGGCTGCAAAAACTGGCCGCCTGCGCAGAAATCAAGGAAGTTCCCGCTTTTGACGCCGACGCAAACGCTTTCCTCGACAAAATCGTCGCAGAATTCAGCGAAGAAGACGCGCAGCGCATCAAGACTATCGAACGCACTACCAACCACGACGTGAAAGCGGTTGAGTATTTCCTGAAGGAAAAAGTGGAAGCTGTCCCTGCCCTGCAGGCGGTCTCCGAGTTTATCCACTTTGCCTGTACCTCAGAAGATATCAACAACCTGTCCCACGCGCTGATGCTGCAAACCGCACGTCAGGACGTGGTGCTGCCGTACTGGCGCAAAATCATCGATTCGATCAAGGGCCTGGCGCTGGAATATCGCGATATTCCTTTGCTGTCCCGCACCCACGGCCAGCCGGCGACCCCGTCGACCGTAGGTAAAGAATTCGCCAACGTGGCCTACCGGATGGAACGCCAGTTCCGTCAGCTGGAACGCGTTGAGATCATGGGTAAAATCAACGGTGCGGTCGGCAACTACAACGCCCACATCGTCGCTTACCCGGAAGTGGACTGGCACCAGTTCAGCGAAACCTTCGTCACCTCGCTGGGCATCACCTGGAATCCGTACACCACTCAGATCGAGCCGCACGACTACATTGCCGAACTGTTCGACTGCGTGGCGCGCTTCAACACCATCCTGATCGACTTCGACCGCGATATCTGGGGTTACATCGCCCTGAATCACTTCAAGCAGAAGACCATCGCCGGTGAAATCGGTTCTTCCACCATGCCGCACAAGGTCAACCCGATCGACTTCGAAAACTCCGAAGGCAACCTGGGCTTGTCCAACGCGGTGCTGAGCCATCTGGCCAGCAAACTGCCGGTTTCCCGCTGGCAGCGCGACCTGACCGACTCCACCGTGCTGCGTAATCTGGGCGTGGGCCTGGGCTATGCGCTGATCGCCTATCAGGCGACCATGAAAGGCATCAGCAAGCTGGAAGTGAACCAGGCGCACCTGCTGGACGAGCTTGATCACAACTGGGAAGTGCTGGCCGAGCCGATCCAGACCGTAATGCGCCGTTACGGCATCGAAAAGCCGTACGAGAAGCTGAAAGAGCTGACCCGTGGCAAGCGCGTGGATGCCGCCGGCATGCAGGCGTTCATCGACGGTCTGGCGCTGCCGGAAGAAGAGAAAACCCGCCTGAAAGCCATGACCCCGGCTAACTACATTGGCCGCGCCGCCACTATGGTTGACGAGCTGAAATAATCGGTCTGGTCAGAAAGCAAAAAGGCGGCCAAATGGCCGCCTTTCGTATTTTAGAGCCTCAGCGCATAAATGCCTGCAGGCGCTGTTTCTGCTGCCCCTGCGCGTTGAAGTTGCCTGGGCTTAACCACTGCTCGAAGGCAGCTTTAATGGCCGGCCAGCGATCCGAGGTGATGGCGAACCAGTCGGTATCGCGGCTGCGGCCCTTGGTGATCACCGCATACCTGAACCGGCCCTCGTAATTGAAGCCGAACCTTGCCGCCGCCTGTCTGGACGGCGCGTTGTGACTGTCGCACTTCCATTCACAACGGCGATAACCCAAATCATCGAACAGGTGCCGCAGCATAAGATAGATGGCCTCCGTTGCGCTGGAGCGTTGCTTCATCGCCGGCGACCAACTGACGTGGCCAATCTCCAGCACGCCGTTGCCTTCATCGATGCGCATATAAGCTACGGTGCCGACCGGTGCGTGGCTTGCGCTATCGAACACCGTCAGGTTCACCAACGCGGGGTTGGCCTGAAGCTGGGTCAGGTGTTGCAACATCGCCGCCGGGCTGTCCGGCCGTTCGGCGGGTAAATAGGTCCAGTCCCGGCCATCCGGGGCCAATTGGAATGCGCTGAACAGGGCCGCGTGATCCCGCTGCGGATCAAGCGACTTCATGAAACAAAATCGCCCGTCAAGCGGCTCTCCGGCAGGCCGTTGCGGTGCCCGCCAATCGGTTAATGGCTCGCCTACCGGCTGCCCGAATTGATTGAACGCCATAAGCCCCTCGCAGCCTGTAATTAACGGGTATAGATGATAAACGAGCTTCTTCTGCCTATTTTGTCGTACAGCGAACGCGCCGGGGCGTTGTATTCCTGCGTCATCCAGTAAACCCGGTCGCTGCCCCTTTCATTGGCAAGCTGATAAGCCTGCTCAAATAACTTCTCGGACACCTTCTTGCCGCGCGCCACCGGGGAAACATAGAGATCTTCAATGTAGCAATAGCCGGCGGAGCTCCAGGTTGAAGGGTGGAAAATCAGGTTCATCAACCCCAGAAGATTGCCATTTGCGTCTTCCGCCACCAGCCCATAAACCTGCTGATCCGAGCATAAGCGTTCAAACGTGTGCTCGGTAACCTGTGCGGCTATTTCCGCACGATAAAAATGAAGATATCCCTGCCACAGATCCAACCACTGCGATTTATCGCCGTTTTGTATTTTGCGTACCACAACGCCATTGTTTACTGGGTGCATAGTGCCTCTCTGGTTTTAAGATATTATTTCCACAGGAGAAATAACCTAATGCCAACAGGGTACACCGGCGATCGCAGGCTGAATACAGACCAATTCACAACAGTGAGCAGACCAATTTTGACGGCATAAACACCATTAATCGGCCTGCGGTAGCGCGCTGAAAATGGCGGATAGTTTTTTGATGAATTTTACGATTTCATCCGGCGTGTAGGCCGAGAAGCCAAATACCAGCGCCCCTTCCCGAGGCTGGCCGGTGTAAAAATCCGCCAGCCCATAGACCTTCATTCCCTGCGCGGCGGCGGCCTGAATCAAACGCCGCTCGGTAGCCGCATCCGCCAGCGAGCATACCAATTGCAACCCACCCTGCGGCAGCGGCGGCCGGGTCCAGGCAGCAAGATACTGATGGACCGCCGCATGCAAAATATCGAGCCTGGCCTTATACAGCTTGCGCATATTCCTTAAGTGCTCGGCATAAAAATCGCCATTTAAAAAGCGGAACAGGGTCATTTGCGGCAACGCGGAGGTATAACCATCCTGGAATTGCTTGGCAGCCACCATAGGCTTGATTAACTGTGGCGGAACGATGATAAAACCGATGCGCAGCCCCGGGAACAGGGTTTTGCTGAAGGTGCCGATATACAACGTGCGTTGGTATTTATCCAACCCCTGCAGCGAAGCCCTGGTCAACCCGTCATAATTGAATTCGGAATCGTAATCATCTTCAATAATCCAGGCCTTGTGCCGCTGCGCCCATTCCAGCAATTTTAATCTTCTGTCGATGCTGAGCGAATGCCCCAGCGGATAATGATGAGATGGCGTGACATACACGCCACGCCCACGATGGCGCGCATCAATTAATGCGTCAATATCCATTCCGTCATGATCGACCGTGACAGGCTGGGCGATGATCCCCGCAGACTGCACCAGCTTTTTCGCCCCCTGATAACCCGGCTCTTCGACAAAGACCCTGTCGCCAGGATTGAACAACACCTGGGTACACAGCGACAGCGCCTGTTGGGAGCTGGTCACCACGATCACCTGCTCCACACTGGCCTTAACGCCCCTTTCGCGCCGCAGATACTCAATGATTTCTCCCCTCAGCTCCACCACGCCCTGGGGATCGGCATAGCCCAACAGACGTTCGCCGTACTGCCGAACCGCCAGCCTTTCCAGTTGCAACCAGCTATCTATCGGGAACAGCCGCAGGTCAGGCAGTGACGGCGTGAGCGAACTGGCGCGGCTGGTATGCGGCGCATGGGCGGCCACCAGCAACGAGCGACCATGCGCGCTCAGTTCCCGCTCCGTCAGCAGTGCGCTTTCGGCGTCATCCGCCGCCAACAACTCGCGGCCAATCAGGGTGCTTCGCTGATAACTGACAAAGCTGCCGCGCCCCACCGCGCGGGCAATGTAGCCTTCGGCTTCCAGTTGGGCGTAGGTCACCTCGACGGTATCGCGAGAAACGCCCAACCGTGCAGCCAGCACCCGGCTGGGCGGAAGTTTCGCCAGATATGGCAGATCCCCCGCCGTCACCTGCTGTTTGATGGCCAGATGCAGCGCCGCTTTGCGCGTCATGCCCTGTTGCAAATGCCGGGCAAAGCTTGCCTGTAGGGCATCCGGGGAAGTGGGTGGGCTGCTGTGTTTCATGGTGCTCCGGTCAGAGGGAGGGCCGTTTACGCCCTACTTTACCTTATTTCAGTCCCTTCGCGGTCATGCCAGGGCATTGACCTGAACCCGCCAGATTGCGAATACGGCGTTTTTAAACGACTTTTTTCTTCCCCAATCCTTTCCCCCGCACTGCCCCTCCTTCAGCTCGGTATCTCATGCATTGACGTACGCAAAACGCCCGTTGGTTCCGGGCTTTAGCCCAATCCTTCAACACCCGACGGTTTAAGTTTGGTTTAACTTTGCTCCGCCATTGTTTATCCGGCGTTTATTAGCCGTTGCCGATAATGACGGCGAACATAAAATCGATAGCGCTTATTTCCCGCCAACGCTCTGCATCTCTTGCGGTAACAGCGGGTTCTACCTACCATAGCGTCAAGATTAACGATCAGATGGGTAAGTAGCCGCGCTATCCCTCACGCGCTGAAGAGCGTGTTACTTTTATAGCGGGGTGACAGGATGTTCACCCGCATAGTCACAGGAGTCCGCCATGCGAGTATTGGTTGTTGAAGATAACGGTTTGCTGCGCCACCACCTTTCCGTGCAGATGCGTGAAATGGGTCATCAGGTGGATGCTGCAGAAGATGCCAAGGAAGCCGACTATTTCCTGCAAGAACATGCGCCGGACATCGCAATTGTCGATCTGGGCCTGCCGGGCGAAGATGGCCTGAGCCTGATCCGCCGCTGGCGCGCTCACCAGATGAAGCTGCCCATTTTGGTGCTGACCGCGCGCGAAAGCTGGCAGGACAAAGTGGCGGTGCTGGAAGCCGGCGCCGACGACTATGTCACCAAGCCGTTTCACCTGGAAGAAGTGATTGCCCGCATGCAGGCGTTGATGCGCCGCAACAGCGGCCTGGCTTCCCAGGTGATCGTCTTGCCGCCGTTCCAGATCGACCTGTCGCGCCGCGAGCTGAGCGTCGGGGAACAGCAAATCAAACTGACCGCGTTTGAATACACCATCATCGAAACCTTGATCCGCAACGCCGGCAAAGTAGTCAGTAAAGATTCTCTGATGCTGCAACTCTATCCGGATGCGGAACTGCGCGAGAGCCACACCATCGACGTGCTGATGGGCCGCCTGCGCAAAAAACTGCAGGCTGAATATCCACAGGAAGTGATCACCACGGTTCGTGGCCAGGGCTATCGTTTTGATGCGAAGTGAACATGATGTTCAACAAAAATAAAAAACCGTTTTCACTCCGTGCACGCTTTTTGATGGCGACCGCCGGGGTGATCCTGGCGCTGTCGCTGTCCTACGGCATGGTCGCGGTAGTCGGTTATATCGTCAGCTTCGACAAGACCGCCTTCCGCCTGCTGCGGGGTGAAAGCAACCTGTTCTTCAGCCTGGCGCAATGGAAAGACAACAAGCTCACTATCGCCATTCCACCCGACCTCGATCTCAACTTCCCTACCCTGGTGTTTATTTACGACGACAAGGGCAATCTGCTGTGGAGCCAGCGCCAGTTGCCGGAGCTGGAAAAGCGCATCAACAAAGAGTGGCTGGAAAAATCCGACTTCTACGAAATCGATACCGATACCCGCATCAGTAGCGAAGTGCTGGGCAACAACCCCAAAGCCCAGGATCAGCTGAAAAACTATGACGACAACGACCAAAACGCACTGACCCACTCAGTGGCGGTCAACACCTACGCGGCAACCTCGCGGCTGCCCGCGCTGACCATAGTGGTGGTCGACACCATTCCGCAGGAACTGCAGCGTTCGGACGTGGTCTGGGAATGGTTCAGCTATGTGCTGCTGGCCAACCTGCTGCTGGTGGTACCGCTGTTGTGGTTGGCGGCTTACTGGAGCCTGCGACCGATCAAGGCGCTGGTGAATCAGGTGGGCGAGCTGGAGAACGGTGAACGCGAGCAGCTCGACGAAAATCCCCCCAGCGAACTGCGCGGGCTGGTGCGCAATCTGAATATTTTGCTGCGCAATGAGCGCCAGCGTTACACCAAATACCGCACCACGCTGTCCGACCTGACCCACAGCCTGAAAACGCCGCTGGCGGTGCTGCAAACCACGCTGCGTTCGCTGCGCACCGGCAAGCAGACCACCATCGAAGAGGTCGAACCGATCATGCTGGACCAAATCAGCCGCATCTCGCAGCAGATTGGTTACTACCTGCATCGCGCCAGCATCAGTTCGGGGCAAACGGTACTGACCCGTGAGATCCACTCCGTGCCCGCGCTGTTGGACAGCCTCACCGTGGCGCTCAACAAGGTGTATCAGCGTAAAGGCGTGGTGATCACGCTGGATATTTCGCCGGAAGTGACCTTTATGGGCGAAAAGAACGACTTTATGGAAGTGATGGGCAACGTGTTGGAAAACGCCTGCAAATACTGCCTGGAGTTCGTTGAAATCACCTCACTCCACTCCGATAAAAACCTCACCATCGTGATCGACGACGACGGGCCGGGCATTCCGGAAAGCAAACGCGAGTTGATCTTCCAACGTGGTCAGCGCGTAGACACCCTGCGCCCCGGCCAGGGGTTGGGGTTATCCGTTGCGGCGGAGATTATCGAGCAGTATGACGGCACCATCACCATCAGCGACAGCCCGCTTGGTGGTGCGCGCATGCAGGTCACCTTCGCCCGTCAACACGATTCCCATCATCACGAATAAATTCTGTCGTTCCGGCCCCGATCCACGGGGCCAAACTTCCGTTATAATCGCACTCAGGCTCACTCCTTTCTGCTGGAATAGAACATGGATTATCAATTAGATCTCGACTGGAACGACTTTTTGCAACGTTACTGGCAAAAGCGTCCGGTAATTCTGAAGCGCGGCTTCAAAAACTTTATCGATCCAATCTCCCCGGATGAGCTGGCCGGGCTGGCGATGGAAAACGAAGTGGATAGCCGTCTGGTCAGCCACCAGGACGGCCGCTGGCAGGTTGCGCACGGTCCCTTCGAGAGCTTTGACCACCTGAGCGAGAACAACTGGTCGCTGCTGGTACAGGCGGTGGACCACTGGCATGAGCCTTCCAGCGCGCTGATGCGCCCTTTCCGCCAACTGCCGGACTGGCGAATGGACGACCTGATGATTTCGTTCTCGGTCCCGGGCGGCGGCGTTGGCCCGCACCTCGATCAGTACGACGTCTTTATCATTCAGGGCACCGGCCGTCGCCGCTGGCGCGTAGGCGAGAAGGTGCCGATGAAGCAGCACTGCCCGCATCCGGATCTGCTGCAGGTTGAGCCTTTCGACGCCATTATCGACGAAGAAATGGAGCCGGGCGACATTCTGTATATCCCGCCGGGCTTCCCGCATGAAGGCTACGCGCTGGAAAATGCGCTGAATTACTCGGTGGGCTTCCGCGCACCGAACGGCCGCGAGTTGATCAGCGGCTTTGCCGATTACGTGCTGGCGCGCGAGCTGGGCAGCCAACGTTACAGCGATCCGGACATTCAGTTGCGCGACCAACCGGCGCAGATCTTGCCGCAGGAAGTCGACGCCCTGCGCCAGATGATGTTGGATCTGGTTCAGCAACCGGAACATTTCCAGCACTGGTTCGGTGAGTTCATTTCTCAGACTCGCCACGAGCTGGACGCAGCGCCGCCGGAACCGCCGTATCAGGCCGGAGAAATCTACGAGCTGCTGCAACAGGGTGAACCCTTGCAACGTCTGGGCGGCCTGCGCGTGCTGCGCGTTGGCGACCGGTGCTTTGTGAATGGCGAGCTGATTGATACCGAACATCTGCAAGCCGCCGACGCGCTGTGCCAGCATTTCAGCGTTAACGCCGCCATGTTGGGCGAAGCCATCGACGATCCGTCGTTCCTGGCCACCCTCACCGCGCTGATCAACAGCGGTTACTGGTACTTCAACGACTAAACCCGATAACTGTCGGATAGAGCCACCCGCTTCGGCAGGTGGCTTTTTTTTTCATCATGCCCCCGGTACCGAACTGCGCCAAGGGAAAACATTCAATAATTATCAAAACATTAATAGAGTAAGGCCTATGCCGACGCTTGCCTGAACTCGAGCGAATAAAAAAGAGAGGAACGGCATTTCCTACGACTCAACCCTCGTTCCTTTCTTGGCTTCGTCCAGTATCCATTGAGCAAACGCTTGTATCGGCTCACTGCTTAATCCGATCGACTCAGGGAGAACGAGACAGAAGGTTTTGGCGATTGTTTTCCCCTCAGGCCACGGCGCGACCAGCCTTCCGCATGCAAGTTCGGTATCAACGTAAAGGCGCGGCACCAACGCAACACCGAGACCGGCCAATGCCGCTTCGATCAACATGGCATGAAGATCGTAGCGTGCCCCCATCGCAGGATGAGTCAGAGGGATCCCCGTCTCCTGAGAGTAGCGTTGCCAGGCCTCAGGGTTCTGCCGGCGGTGCAGGCGCGGCAGGTTATCCAGTACGCTTGTCCCTTCGCCTCCCGTCAGTATGTCAGGATGACAAACCGGCACCAGCACCTCATCCAACAGGGGGTAAGTCCGCATTCCCGTCCAGGCCGGGTGCTCGAAATGGATTGCAGCATCGAACCCGCTCCCGGTCAGGACAAAGGGTTCCATGCATTCGGAGAGATGCACAGTGATGTTCGGATGCTTCTGCCGAAAGTGTGACAAGCGAGGAATGAGCCATCGCATCGCGAAAGTCGGGATGATAGCAATGTCCAGGCTTGCGCCATCGCTCGGCTGTCCTGTCAGGTACTGGCTGTCCCGATCCAGACGGTCAAGCAACTCACGGATTTGGGTCGCATAGCGTGCCCCGTTCGGCAGGAGCCGGACGCGATTGCCGATTCGCTCGAACAGCGTGACGCCAAGGAAGGCTTCCAGGCGACCAATCTGACGGCTGATAGCACCTTCGGTTAGAGACAGTTCGTTCGCCGCGCGCGCGAAGCTGCCATGACGAGCAGCAGCCTCGAATGCCATCAATGAAGTGTTGCTAGGGATCTTCCGGCGCATAAGCGTTCCTGATTGGGGCCCCGGCGGCTGGCCCATCTTGATTTTTTGTCACTGAAGCATACCGAAAAATCGATTTGTTCGCTGCCTTTAGCGCTCTACCATGACTTAACGTCAACAAGGTATCCCGTCGAGAGTGATCTAATGATTTATACAGTCGAATGCGGCTTTGCCGATCCCGCCAGTGAGGCAGAGTGGAATGATTTTTATAGTCTGGAAAAACTGCCCGCGCTCATTTCGGTGAGCGGGTTCCATACCTCGCAACGTTTCAAGGCGTTGAGCGCCGGTTGCCCTGTCTACCTCGCCATGCATTCGATCGACAGTCTCGATGTGCTCCAGGGAGATGAGTATCGTCAGAAAGGCGGTGGCAATTTCGCACGCTGGCAGCAGCACATCACCGACTGGCACCGCAATCTTTATGCTGGCCTTGATCGTGCCCCGGCCATCGGTGAACACGAACATCTGGTGACGAGTGCAGTCGGCCCGGAACCGCTCATCGAAATGGGCCTCACGCCTTATCGGATGCAGGCTGTCGCCCTGGAGAAATTCCCTGAAATTCGGTGGCTGGCGAAGCTGGACTGCACCATTGACCTGAGCCTGGAACCGCTTCCGAAGGGCGCGCACCTCTATGTGCCAATGGCAGGTCAACTGACAAAAAACAGTATCAGTGAGGAATACGGTGATGAATGACATGGCATTTCCAACCCGGCAGATTGGGGCATTTTCGATCACGGCCATCAGTGACGGATACCTTTCCACGGGTCTCGATTCGCTCTCCAATATCGATCCAATGGATGCGTCAACGTTGCAGCAAAACGCGGGGGTGAAGGATCCCTCTTCTATTCATGTCAATTGTTACTTGGTTCGGGGCCGTGGCCGCACTATCTTGATTGACGCAGGTGCCGGGGGATTTAAACAATGGGGCGGCAAACTGAAAGCGAATCTTGCACTTGCCGGCGTACGCCCCTGCGACATTGACACTATCCTTCTGACTCATGCACATCCCGATCATATCGGGGGGCTGGTGGAATCGTCAGGGGAAGCCGCCTTTCCCGATGCAGAGTTAGTGGTCCACCAGCATGAGGTTTCTTTCTGGGAGGACGACGGCAATCTCAGCCGGGCGAGCGAGCGCGCTCGCGGAAATTTTCTGTTTGCGCGCAAGGTGTTCGATAAGTATCGGCAGAGGATCCGCAGGTTTACGGATAATGAAGTTCTCCCTGGCATCAGTGCGCTCCCCCTTCCGGGGCATACCGCCGGGCATTCCGGTTATCGCCTCGAATCCGATAGTGGCAGTCTGTTGATTTGGGGGGATATCGTTCATTTTCCCCATATCCAGATTGCTCGCCCCGACGTATCCATTGCGTTTGACCAGGATCCGCTGGTTTCCGCCGAGACACGATCAAAACTGTTGGATATCGTCAGCTCGGACAAAACGCTTATCGCCGGCATGCACCTAGGGGAACTCGGTTTTGCACGTATCGAGCGGGCAGGCAAGAGCTACAAAATAGCTTACGAGTCTTGAGCGTCATCCCTTCCTCTGCCCGCATGCGAACGGGCGCGGGCCATTTTTATACCGGCAACGCCCGCGCCCGGTAGCCGTCCAGCTCGTTTTCCGGCATGCCGACCTGTTTCGCTGCCGCGCAAATCTGCCGCCAGGTGTTGTCGTCTATCGGGATCCCCCGCAGCAACCGCGCCTCACGGTTAGCGTCTTCCCATTCGCCCGGTACCTCAATCGGCTTGCCGTCGCTTGGCGGCGAAGCCTTGACCCAGTCGATAAAGGCCTCGGCCTCGGTCTGCATCTCGGGCGCTTCAAAGGCTTCCGGGTTGAGAATAATGGTGGTCATGCAGTTGAAAATGGCGCTGCTGTCGGATTTCAGCGTGGCGTCATGAGTCGTGCGACCGCCGGAGAGCGCGCCACCGAGAATTTCGCACAGGGTAGCCAACGCATAGCCTTTATGGGCGCCGAACGGCAGCAGCGATCCGAAAGGTTGTTCGTGCATCACGCTGGGTTCCGTGGTCGGCCGGCCTTGTTGATCAATCAGGTAGCCCGGCGCCACGCTCAGGCCTTTGTTGTAGGCCACGCGCGTTTTGCCGTAGGCGATGCCGCTGGTGGCGAAGTCCAGCAGTAGCGGTTTTTTACCCTCACGCGGGAAAATCACGCAAAACGGGTTGGTGCCGAAGCGGCGATCGCTGCCGCCGAACGGCGCCACCATCGGGTCGCCCACGACATTGACGAAATGAATGGAGATAAAACCGGCGCGCGCGCACTGCTCGGCCCAGTGGCCGATGCGGCCGATATGGTGAGAGTTATGCAAAGCCACCGCCGCCAACCCCAACTGCCGGGCGCGTTCGATCCCCTTGTCCATCGCTTCACTGGCCACCACCTGGCCGAATCCCTGGCCGCCGTCAATCGTCAGCACCGCGCCGGCATCACGCACCACCTGGGCATGAACGTTAAGCTGCAACTGCCCTTCCGCCAACGAAGCCATATAGCTTGGGATCATGCCGACGCCATGCGAATCATGCCCGGCCAGATTGGCCTGCACCAAATGCTCCGCCACCAGCGCGGCCTCCCGATCCGTGCTGCCGGCGTGGCGCCAAATGGCCTGTACAAATTGTTCAAGGCTTTGGCTGTCGATACGGTGTTCGGTGCTCATAATGCAGGTCCTTGCGCTGAAAAGATGTTCACAAACACTAGGAGCAAATCGTTGTTGCGGCAAGCCATTATGACAACGGCAATCAACGCTCTCTGGCGCGCTCGGCCGTCAGCGCCGCGATACGCATGATGACCGCTACCGCCTGTTCCATGCCCTCCAGCGAGATGAACTCGTGCTTGCCGTGAAAGTTATAGCCGCCGGTAAACAGGTTCGGGCATGGCAGGCCGCGAAACGACAGTTGCGCCCCGTCGGTACCGCCGCGAATCGGCTTCATTACCGGTTCGATATCGCAATCACGCATCGCCTGCTGCGCCAGCGCAATCACATGCGGATGCTCAGCCACGTGCTCGCGCATGTTGTAATAACTGTCTTCGATCGCCACTTCGATGTAGCAATCGCGCGGTAGGCCTTTGCCCACCTGACGCGCCACTTCAATCATCCGGCGTTTGCGCGCTTCAAAACCTTCGCGCTCGAAATCACGCAGGATATAGTGCATTTCGGCACGCTCAACGCTCCCCTTGATGCTGCTGAGGTGGTAGAACCCCTGATAGCCGGCAGTGGTTTCCGGGGTTTCATCCGCCGGTAACGCCTGCTGAATGCGGGTCGCCAGCGACAACGCGTTAACCATCACGCCTTTGGCGCTGCCGGGATGAACGTTGTTGCCGACAATTTTAATGGTCACCGAGGCCGCATTGAAATTTTCGCATTCCAGCTCACCGACGCCGCCACCGTCGACGGTATAAGCCCACTCGGCGTTGAACTCTTCTACGTCGAACAGCTGCGCCCCTTTGCCCACTTCTTCGTCCGGGGTAAAGGCCACGCGAATATCGCCGTGCGGAATGTTGCCCTGTTGCAAACGCACCATGGCGGTCAGGATTTCGGCAATGCCCGCTTTGTCATCGGCGCCGAGCAGCGTTTTGCCCTCCGCGGTGATCAGCGTCTGCCCCAGCATTTGGTGCAGGATCGGGAACATCACCGGCGACAGCACTTCATCGCCGATACCCAGGGCGATATCGCCGCCGCGGTAATTTTCGACAATCTGCGGATTAACGTGCTTGCCGGTAAAGTCCGGTGAAGTATCCAGATGAGAAATAAATCCAATGGCCGGCACCGGCCAGGCAACGTTGCCTGGCAAGGTCCCCATCACGCAGCCGTGTTCGCTGAGCGACACCCGTTCAAACCCCAGTTCAATCATTTCCTGTTGCAACGCACGCGCCAGCTTCAGTTGCCCGTCGGTACTCGGCACATGTTTGACGTTCGCTTTAGATTGCGTGTCGAAAGAGACGTAGTTAAAAAAGCGATCAAGTAGTTTATTCATGGCATCCGTCCTCAGAATATCGCATTTCATTATGCGGAACCGATCCGGATCAAATATTGAGACAGGTCATTTTTAACCAGAATTAACGGAAATCATTAATTCCCGAGATGTGTGCAATCTCACCGGCTATCTCCAGCCTGGAGGCCGCGGGCGCACTGATGTGATCCCCTTCACGCCTGGTACCTGTTGTCAGCCGCTGACCACAGGTACCTTTTTCGGGCAACCGATTGCAACGCCAAATCATTCCACCTATAACTAATTCAAGGCAAAGATTACCGCGTTCTTATGCTTTTATTTTCGCCACACCGGGGAGCTTTATCAGCAACGTCGTTATCCACTAAAAAATAAAAAAGGAACTGCCATGAAAGGTATTATTGATAATATCTTAAGCAAGCTGCAGACTTTCTCAAAAGCCATGATGGGGCCGATATTTTTTCTGCCGGTGATTGGCTTGATTCTGGCATTAAGTTCTATTCTTACCAACGCCACACTGGTGAATGAAAACTCCGGCGTATTTCATATTGGCAAAATGATCGGGGATACCTTTTGGCCGTTGTTCGGCAACCTCGGGCTCATTTTTTGTATTGGCATCACCTACGGGCTGGCAAAGGATAAAAAAAGCGAAGCGGCGCTGGTTGCCGTGATGTGCTTTATTATGTTCCTCGGTGCCAACTCTTCCTATTTACAGTTGAGCGGCCACGTCGCGCAGAAAATTAACGGGGAATATTACGGCACCGGGCAAACCGAGCTGCTGGGCTTTACCGTGGTGGATATGGGCATTTTCCTCGGTTTGATCCTCGGCATCACCATCGCCTGGGTGCACAACAAACTGTGCAACGTGGAGTTGAACGGCGTGTTCTCGGTCTACGGCGGTTCCAAACTGGTGCTGATCGCCATGACGCCGGTGATTATGCTCTACGCCGTCGGCTTCAGCTACCTGTGGCCGGCCATTTCGCACGGCCTGATCGCCCTGACCGGCTTTATGAAAAGCTCCGGTTCGCTCGGCGTGTTCGTCTACGGTTTCTTCGAGAAATTCCTGATCCCCACCGGGCTGCATCACTTTATCTGGTCGCCGTTTCAGCTCACCAGCATCGGGGGATCGATAGTTCAGGACGGCCACACGGTGTCCGGTTCACAGGCGATTTTCCTCGCCTATATGCGCGACCCCGGCATCTCTCCGCTGATGAACGAAGCGTTGCGCTTTTCGCAACAGGGCATGGTGACCATCTTCGGCCTGTCCGGCGCGGCGCTGGCCTTCTACCACACCGCCCGGCCCGAGAAGAAAATGCTGGCCAAAGCCATACTGATTCCGGCCATCACCACCTCTATTCTGGTGGGCATTACCGAACCGATAGAGTTCACTTTCCTGTTCATTTCACCGCTGCTGTGGGTGATCCACGCGGTGCTGACCGCGCTGTCGCAGGTGGCGTGCAATCTGTTCGAAGTACGCCCTTGGGGCGCCAGCGGCCTGATCGAGTTTTTGGTGTATAACCTGCCGCTGCCGGTCGCTCTCACGCGCTGGCCGCTGTATGTGGTGATTGGTCTGGTGCAGTTCGCCGTGTATTACCTGGTGTTCAAAACCCTGGTGTTGAAACTCAACTTAAAAACCCCGGGGCGTGAGGATGACGATGAGGTCAAACTCTATTCAAAACAGGACTACCAAAATAGCAAAAACCAGCCGAACGAATTAAGCGGCATTATTATTCGCGCCCTCGGCGGCAAGAGCAATATTATTTCCGTCGATAACTGTTTTACCCGGTTGCGAGTAGAGTTAAAGGATATGCAGCTTATTGACGAACCCGCATTAAAAAGCACCGGCGCCAAAGGCGTGGTGAAAAATCGCAATGAAGTCCAGGTGATCTATGGCGTCACCGTCGGCAAGGTAAAGAATCAGGTCGAAAAATATTTAGCGGCATTATAACGTTTATTCCTAGGGAGACTTGTCATGAAATTAACCGTTCTGGGCGGCGGCGGCGTACGTTCGCCGTTCCTGGCCAAATCCATCGCCTATAACGCGCACCGCATCGGCGTGACCGAAGTAGTGTTTATGGATACCGACCGGCAAAAACTCGCCGTTTACGGCGCTATCGCACAGGGGGTGTTCGAACGCATCCGCAGCGACATCGCCTTCAGCCTGAGCAACGATGCCCGCCAGGCACTGAGCGGTGCCGATTACATCATCACCACGTTGCGCATCGGTGGCGAAGAAGGCCGCATTCATGACGAGCGCATCGCGCTCAACCATCAGGTATTGGGGCAGGAAACCACCGGCGCGGGCGGTTTCGCCATGGCTATGCGCTCCATTCCGGCCATCATCGATTACTGCCGCCTGATCGAACAGGTGGCATCGCCGGACGCGGTACTGTTCAACTTCACCAACCCTTCGGGCATGGTGACCGAGGCGATCATCAAATCCGGCTTCAAGCGCAAGGTGTACGGCATTTGCGACGCGCCCAGCGAGTTTATCCGTGAACTGGCGGAGCTGCTGGGTTGCCGCGAGGCCGAGTTGAGCGTCGACTGTTTCGGGCTGAACCACCTGTCGTGGTTTCGCAACGTACGGGTCAACGGCCAGGACGTCACCGGGCAATTGCTGGCCGATCCGCGTCTTTACCGCGATACCTGCATGAAATACTTCTCGCCGGAGCTGGTGGCGCTGTCCGACAACCTGATGCTCAACGAGTACCTGTATTACTACTACTACCGCGAACAGGCGATCGCCGCCATCGTCGGTGCCGGCGAAACCCGTGGCGAACAGATTGCGCAGATTAACCGGCAAATGCTGGCGGATCTTGCCAAACTGAACATCCCCCACCAGTTGGATCAGGCCTTCAGCCTGTATTTCAGCCACTATCTGACGCGTGAAAACTCTTATATGCAGCGCGAATCGAGCCAGGGCAAAGTGAAAGAGCGGGAGATGCTGACGCTGCAACAGTTTATCGAACAGCCAGACAGCGGCGGTTACGCCGGGGTGGCGATAGACATTCTGGAAGCGGTGAATAACGGTCAGCAAAAACGCGTGGTGGTGTCGATGCAAAACAATGACACGCTCGATTTCCTGCACCCGGAGGACGTGATCGAAATCAGCTGCGAACTGAGCAACGCGGGCATTCATCCGGTGAAAATGCGCGATATCCCCGATACCCAGAAGAACCTGATCGCGCAGGTCAAAGAGTATGAACGCCTGGCGGTCGCGGCCATCCTGGAGGGCAATCGCCAGAAGGCCATCAAGGCGCTGATGGTGCACCCGCTGGTGAATTCTTATTCGCTGGCGAAAACCCTGGTCGAGGAATATCTTCAGGCCCATCACCAATATGCCGAGCACTGGCGTTAAGCGACGCGGCGCATGCCTTCAGGGGATGCGCCGTTCAAACCAGGCCTTGACCAGGTTCTCAAACCCCAGCAGACAATGGCCGAAAAACGGATTGGGGTAGTAAATATCGTGGTCGTATTTCTGCCGGTCTTCATAAAGAAAGGTCATGTCTGCCTGCCGCGCCAGCGGGCTGTCGCCGTCGCCGCAAAACGCCGCCAGCCGGATGTTGTTGCGCTTCACCGCCTCACTCCAGCTCAGCGCCGAATTGCTGTTGCCCGACTTTGAAATCACAATCACCATGTCAAAACGGAAACGCATCTTCTGATCGAGGATCTCGAAATCCGGCCACAGCGACAGATAGCTATCGATGCCCAACGTCATAAATTTGTTGTACATGTACTGCGCCACCAGTTGCGAGAAGCCGCTGCCGTGGATCAGGATCTTGCCGCTGTCGAGCATATCGAGAAACTGCGCCTGCTGCTTTTCATCGGCCGGAGCGACCTGTTGCGGTTCCCCCTGCAACGCCGGTGCCATCACCAGGTTGAACTTGATGAAATACACCAGTTCCAGATAACCGCGAAAACCGAGTTTCTTTGCCAGCCGCACCAGCGTTGAAGGCGAGCTGTGGCAGCGGACGGAAACCGCCCGGATGCCGTCATCGATGCAAGCATCCGGGTTGTCGAAAATAGCGTTGAGGATGGTGAGATCCGTTTTGCTCAGATCCGCCTGGCTGAATACCTGTTTGAAATTCACCGCGCCCCCTGCCCATTAAGTAAAAATAGCGGCCGCTCGGCAGGCAAGACCAGAGCGCAGCGGGTGCGCTCTGAACTGCAGATTAGGGCCGATCGGCCCGTTCGACTTTCCCTACCAGGAATTTGTGCACAAAACGCGGCACCACTTCACTGGCCTGGCCATAGTGTTTTTCATCAAACTGACTTTCCACCTGGCTGGGTTCCAGATTCAGTTCCATGGTATGCGCCCCGCCCAATCGGGCCTCGTGCACAAAACCGGCCGCCGGGTAAACATGGCCCGAGGTGCCGATGGCGACAAAAAAGTCGGCCTTGGCCAGCGCCTGATAGATTTCGTCCATGCCCAGCGGCATTTCGCCGAACCACACCACGTGCGGGCGCAGCGGTGCCGGGAACTGGCAGCAATGGCAGCGATCGTCCACGCTGAGATCTTCCGGCCAATCAAATACTTGCCCGGAGCTGGTGCAACGCACTTTCAGCAATTCGCCGTGCATATGCAGCACCCGTTTGCTGCCGGCGCGTTCATGCAGGTTATCGATATTCTGCGTCACCAGCAGGAAGTTATCCCCCAGCCAGGCTTCCAAATCCGCCAGCGCGCGGTGCGCGGCGTTAGGCGCGATTTCCGGCATTTGCAGTTGTTGGCGGCGCGCATTGTAAAACGCCTGCACCAGTTGCGGATCGCGCTTATAGCCTTCCGGCGTAGCGACATCCTCCACCTGGTGTTCTTCCCACAGCCCATCCGCAGCGCGGAAGGTGCGGATACCCGATTCCGCCGAAATACCGGCCCCGGTCAACACCACCACAAACGGCTTTTTCAGCTCGGCCGCCGCCATGGTGTCGCGATGGAAAATACGAGAACGAAAGCGCTGATGCAGCACATGCTTGCTCTTACGAAACTGACACAACCGATGGCGAGTGTGCATTAACTCTCTCCTTACCTTTCCCTGTTTTCCAAATTGAGGAACGCCGCCCCGCGCACGCCGCCGGCATCGCCATAGCGCGCTTTCTCGATCCGCGGCAGCTTGGCCACGCGCAACAAGTGCGCCGGTAATCGCTGTGGCAACGCCTGGTAGATCGCTTCAAAATTCGACAACCCGCCACCGATCACCACCAGATGCGGATCGATAATGGTCAACAGATTCCCCAGACATATTGCCAGGACGTCCATAAAACGCTCAACGTGAGCCACCGCCTGCGGCTCGCCTGTCTGATAATGCGCAATGATCTGCTGCGCAGGCAAGTGCTGCTGATAAAAGTGAGCGTACATCCACTCAAAACCGCGGCCCGATATGTAATTTTCGATGCAACCCTGATGACCGCAACCGCAGGCAACGCGAGGTATATCACGCCCCAGTACCTCGAGCGCATCGACCGGCAGGCGGAAGTGGCCAAATTCGCCGGCGATGTAATTGCGCCCGGACACCACTTTGCCCTCCACGATCAGCCCGCCGCCCACGCCGGTGCCCAGAATAATGCCCAGCACGGTCGGATAACGGCGGAACTCTTCGTCCCAGGCTTCCGACAGCGCAAAACAGTTGGCGTCGTTGTCGACGCGCACGTCGCGGCCAATCAGCTCAGCTAAATCGCGCGGCAGCGGCTGCCCCATCGCCGCCGGGACGTTGGAGGTGAACAACGTCCCGTCATCATTGGGCAACCCCGGAATGCCGATACCCACTTTGCCCCGCTGGCCGCAGAACTCATCCGCCTCAAGGGTCAGGTCACGCAGCGTGGTCAGCAATTGCCGGTAATCGTCACGCGGCGTCGGCACCCGTTTTTGCCAGATGCGGTTCAGATCCGCATCAAACACGCCCAGCTCAATTTTGGTGCCGCCCATATCGAAACCGTAGTACATAACCCACCCTCAGGCTAAAAAAAGGGGGCGGCGTTTCCGCTACCCCTGATTTTCGTTATTGTCCGCTCAACACGCGCGCCGGATCGATACGGCTGGCGCGCCTGGCCGGATACCAACTGGCCAACAGGCTGAGCACCAATGCGGTCGCCAATACAATCACCACGTCCAGCCAGTGCAGCTCGGAAGGCAGGAAGTCGATGAAGTAGATATCTCCCGACAGGAACGAGTGCCCCATCAGTTTTTCCAACCCTTTGATGATGTTGGTCAACTGCAGCGAGGCGATCACCCCGACCACCACGCCGCTGACGCTGCCCACCAGCCCGGCCAGCAGGCCGTACCAGATAAATATCGCGCGGATAAAACCGTCTTTGGCGCCCAAAGTGCGCAGCACGGCGATATCGCCGCTCTTGTCCTTCACCGCCATCACCAGCGTAGAGACAATGTTGAAGCAGGCAACGCCAATCACCAGCACCATCGCCAGATACATAATGGCGCGGATCATCTGGATATCGCGGTACATGTAGCCGTAGGTGCCGATCCAGCTCTTGATGTAGACGTATGAATTGGTGACTTCGCCCGCGTCGCGCACCAGTTTGTTGGCGGCAAACACGTCATTAACTTTAATCGCGATACCGGTCACGCTGTCGCCCATATCCAGATACTGCTGGGCATCGGCCAGCGGTACCATCGCCAGGCTGTGGTCCAGTTGGCCGCTCAGTTGCAGAATGCCGGTCACATGCAGACGGATGCGTTTGGGCTGCAACAGCTTCATTTGCGGATCGCTGTTGGGGATCATTACCGTGACGTAGGAGCCTTGCTTCACGCCCAACGCATCGGCCACGCCCTTGCCGAGGATCACCTGCTGCTCACCGCTTTTGAAATTGGCCCAGGCATCGCCCTGCACGTATTTCGGCAGTGCGCTGAGCTGGCTTTCCTGCTGCGGATCGACCCCTTTAACGCCCACCGCCCGCAGCTGCGCACCGTTTTCCATCAGGCCGGTAAAGTTGATATAGGGGGCGGCAGCCAGGATACCCGGCACCTTTTCCACCCGCTGCAAGATTGACGACCAGTCTTTGAACGGCTGTTTCACCGGTTCAATCTCGCCGTGAGGCACTACCGCCAAAATACGGTTTTTCAGCTCGCGTTCGAAGCCGTTCATCGCACTCAGCCCGACGATCAACACCGCCACGCCCAGCGCAATACCAATGGTAGAGATCACCGAAATCAGCGACACCATACCGCCGCGCTTGCGGCCCCGGCTAAAGCGCAGCGCCGTCAAAAAGGAAAGTGACGCACCCGCCATTACTCGGCTCCCATCAGGGTCAGTTGAGCCTGCAGGTGGCCGTCGGCCATTTCCAACTGGCGGCTGAGGCGCTTGGCCAGTTGCAAGTCATGGGTCACCACCAGGAAGGCGGTGCCCTGACGCACGTTCAGCTCACCGAGCAGATCAAAGATGCTGTCGGCGGTGCGCTTGTCGAGATTACCGGTCGGTTCGTCCGCCAGTACCAGCGACGGGTTATTCACCAACGCACGGGCGATCGCCACGCGTTGACGCTCGCCGCCGGACAGCTCCGAAGGCCGGTGTTTGCTGCGTTTTTCCAGCCCGACCGCCGTCAGCATTTCCAGCGCCTTGTCCTGCGCCTGAGCCGGTTTCATGCCGCCGATCAACAGCGGCATGGCGGCGTTTTCCAACGCGGTGAAATCCGGCAACAGGTGATGGAACTGATAGATAAAGCCCAACTGACGGTTGCGCAGCTCAGCCTTGGCCGCCGACGACAGGGTATTCAGCGACTGGCCTTTGTAGATCACTTCGCCGGAGGTTGGCGAATCCAGACCGCCCAGCAGGTGCAACAGGGTGCTTTTACCGGAACCCGAGCTGCCGACAATCGCCATCATCTCACCCGGCTGCATGGCAAAGCTGACATTACGCAGTACGTCGGTATGCAGATTGCCTTCCTGATAGGTCTTGCACAGGTTTTCGCACTGCAGCAAAAGATGGTTACTCATAACGTAAAGCCTCAGCGGGTTGTACGGCGGCAGCGCGCCATGAAGGGTAAAGCGTGGACAACAGGGATACCGCCATCGCCGCTACGGCGATAATCGTCACCTGCAGCGGATCGACCGCCACCGGCAACGACGCGCCGTCAATCAATGCGCCGAGGATCGGCATCAGGTTATTCAGGTTGGTGGCCAGCAGCACGCCCAGCAGCGTGCCGAGCAGCGACCCGATAATGCCGGCACTGGCGCCCTGCACCATAAACACCGACATGATCTGCCGGCGGGTCAGGCCCTGGGTTTGCAGAATGGCGACTTCGCCCTGCTTCTCCATCACCAGCAGGCCGAGCGAAGTAATGATGTTAAACGCCGCCACCGCCACGATCAGGCTGAGCAGCAGCCCCATCATGTTTTTCTCCATGCGTACCGCCTGGAACAGCTCGCCCTTGCGTTCACGCCAGTCTTTCCATTGCGCCCCTTGCGGCAATTTCTGCTGGCTGAGGGTATCGACCGTCAGCGGCTGTTGCAGGAACAGACGCCAGCCGGTGATATTGCCGGCCGGGTAGCGCATCAGGCGAGAAGCGTCTTGTTGATTGACCAGCATCTGGGTGCCGTCCACTTCACTGTTGGCGTGGAAGGTGCCGATAATAGTAAACAGGCGCTGGCTGGGAATGCGCCCCATCGGCGTGAACTGGCTGGCGCTCGGCACCATCACCCGCAACTGGTCGCCGCGTTTGACGCCTAATTGCCCGGCAAGCTGTTCACCGATGATGATATTGTACTGGCCCGGCTGCAACTGTTGCTGTTTGACGTTAACCAGATACTGCGTCAGCGGATCGGCTTCGTCCGGGTTCACCCCGAGCATCACGCCGACCGCCACGCTGCGGGCGCTTTGCAGCACCACGTCGCCGGTAGTCAGCGGCGCAACGCGGCTGACGCCCTGCAATCCCTGCGCCATCGAGGCCGGGATCTGCTGGGGATTGATCGACCCCTGCGGGCTGGTGATCAACGCCTGCGGCATCAGGCCAAGGATGTTGTTTTCCAGATCTTTTTCAAAACCGTTCATCACCGACAAAACGGTGACCAACGCCATGACCCCCAGCGTAATGCCGATGGTGGACAGCCAGGAGACAAACCGCCCGAAGCGGTCTGAGGCTCGCCCGCGCATGTAGCGCAGGCCAATGAATAACGCGACAGGTTGATACATGAAATCCGTTTTGTTGCCGTAGCTTAAGCAAAGTGATCAAGGATAATAAAGGCTATACCTCGTTTAGGGAACCACCCAGACGCCTTTTATTCCGCCTATTGCGCATTGCGCCGCAGCATCTGCCCCAGAGCTTTGCGTAAGTGTTGTACCCGTTTCAATCGGAGCGCATGTATTCGCTCCTCCCGCGGGCTCTGTCAGGAACAGCGTTGAACGCTGCAGCCTGACAGACGGCAGGTCGTTAACCGGCATCCCGTTTTAACAGGTTATAAACCGACACCCGTGAAATGCCCAACGCCTCCGCCGCCATGGTGGCGGCCCCGCGCAGTTGCAGATAGCCCTGCTGCTTCAATAACTGGATCACTTGATAACGTTGCTCTGAAGAGAGCGCACGCGGCTGGGTAGCGTGCGACGCCGCAAAGTTGTTGATCACGGCGGCGATATCCGACAGCGAACGGGCCCCCTCCGCCGCCGGCTGCGGCGCACTCTGCACTACCGCGGTCAGTTGTTGCAGAATGGCGTTGACGCTGTTGAAGATTGAGACGTCCAGATTGAGGCAGATGGCCGCCACATAGACGCCTTCACTGTTGCGCAGACCGATCGACGTGCTCTTGGCCGGGCGCCCGTCCGGGAAGGCATTGGCGTAATTTTGTACCACGTCCGGAAAGTCCGGCGAGGCAATGCGCTCCAGCCCCATTTCACTGGCGGCGTCACCAATGCTGCGGTTCGACAGATTATTGGCGATGGCGACGATAGCGTGCTCCGGCTGTGTCAGATCGTGCAATACCACTTCGCAACTGGGGGCAAACATCATGCCCAGCGCCTGGACAATTTTTTCCGCTTCGCGCAGCAATAGCGCATTTTCCTGCCTGAGATCGCTCATTGACTTAACCGTTTGACAAAAACTTTACAAAGAGTAAATTAAAAATCCCGGGCAATCAATCCCCCCTTCATCCATGCGAGGTCGCCATGAGTTCAACGCCCCACTGTATCACCGCCGCCGATATCTCTGCCGCCGCAGAAATTCTGGCCGGACATGCCCTCCGCACGCCGGTCATGACTTCGCATCAGGCCGACAACCTCACAGGCGCACAACTGTTCTTCAAATGCGAGAACTTCCAGCGCGTCGGGGCCTTTAAGTTCCGCGGGGCGTACAACGCGATCGCGCAACTGAGCGAGGCGCAGCGCAAGGCCGGAGTGATTGCCTTTTCCTCCGGTAACCACGCGCAGGCAATGGCGCTGGCGGCGCGGGAGCTGGGCGTCAACGTCACCATAGTCATGCCGAACGACGCGCCGGAAACCAAGCTGGCGGCGACACGCGGCTACGGGGCCAACGTGGTGATTTACCAACGCCACAGCGAGAACCGCGAAGAGATTACCCAGCGCCTGGCCGCAGAGCATGGCCTGGCGATCGTCCCCCCCTATGATTACCCGCAGGTGATTGCCGGCCAAGGCACCGCCACCAAAGAGCTGATAGAAGAAGTCGGCCCGCTGGACGTGTTGTTGGTGTCTACCGGCGGCGGCGGCCTGCTTTCCGGCAGTGCGATAGCGGCCCGCCACTGGTCGCCGGGCTGCAGGGTGTACGGCGTAGAGCCGCAGGCAGGCAACGACGTGCAGCAGGCTTTTCGCAGCGGACAACCTGTGCGCATTCCGGTGCCGAAAACCATCGCCGATGGCGCGCAAACCCAGCAGGTGGGCACACTCACCTTCCCGATCATCCAGCAGTACGTAGAGGATATTCTGACGGTCACCGACGCGCAGCTGTGCCGGCAAATGCGCTTCTTTATGGAACGGATGAAAATGGTGGTCGAACCCACAGGGTGCCTGGCCGCAGCGGCGGCCATGAATTCGCTGCTGGATTTGCGCGATAAAAAAGTCGGGGTGATTGTCAGCGGTGGCAATGTCGATGTGGATAAAATCGCGCAATACCTCGCGATGGGCGCGCAAGAATAATACCTTCAGTGGGTTAACGCTCCCCTAGGCGCCCCGTTCGCCCAAACCCGAGAGGGCGCACGCCATGCTGCGCTCGCATTGGCCATAAATGCCGCCGGCGGCGCTGCAACTTGAAAGACGACGGATATGGCGCTTTTACCTATGTCAGTTTGCTGGCCAGTGGGCTAGTATTACCGGGTAAAGGCGCTTTGTTATTTGTGCCAGGGCGAAATTTAACACATTGATTAAAGATACCTTAATGAGCACCTCCGATAACCGTAACCGTTCTGCATCGTCATCCTCCCGTTATTCCCTGCCCGATCGCGCAGGCGATTTGCGCCAGTTGGGGCAACTAACCGGCGCGGCCTGCGCCGTGGAGTGCGCCGAGATCGTCGAACGTCATAACGGGCCGGTGATGCTGATCGCCCCGGACATGCAGAACGCCCTGCGGCTGCGCGACGAAATCCAGCAGTTTACCGATCAAATGGTGACCACGCTGCCCGACTGGGAAACCCTGCCCTACGACAGTTTCTCGCCGCACCAGGAAATTATCTCAGCCCGTCTGTCGAGCCTGTACCACCTGCCGACCATGGTGCGCGGCGTCATCATTCTGCCGGTAAATACCCTGATGCAGCGCGTCTGTCCGCACGAATTCCTGCATGGCCACGCGCTGGTGATGAAAAAGGGCCAGCGCCTGTCGCGCGAAAAACTGCGCGCCCAGCTGGAGCAAGCCGGTTACCGCAGCGTCGATCAGGTGATGGAGCACGGCGAGTTCGCCACCCGCGGCGCGCTGCTCGATCTGTACCCGATGGGCAGCGAAGAACCTTACCGCATCGATTTCTTCGACGATGAAATCGACAGCCTGCGCATCTTCGACGTCGACACCCAGCGCACGCTGAGCGAAGTCGAGGCCATCAACCTGCTGCCGGCCCATGAATTCCCGACCGACAAAACCGCCATCGAGCTGTTTCGCAGCCAGTGGCGCGAGCAGTTTGAGGTGCGCCGCGACGCCGAACATATTTACCAGCAGGTGAGCAAAGGCACCTGGCCGGCCGGCATCGAATACTGGCAACCGCTGTTCTTCAGCCAGCCGCTGCCGTCGCTGTTCAGCTACCTGCCGGCCAACACGCTGATCGTCAATACCGGCAACCTGGAGAGCGCCGCCGAGCGCTTCTGGCTGGACGTTAACCAGCGTTACGAAAGCCGCCGCGTCGATCCGATGCGCCCGCTGCTGGCACCGGACAACCTGTGGCTGCGGGTTGACGCGCTGTTTGGCGAATTGAAAGCCTGGCCTCGCATGGCACTCAAAACCGAAGCGCTGCCTGCCAAAGCCGGCAACACCAACCTGGACTATCGCGCGCTGCCGGATCTGGCGGTGCAAGCCCAAAATAAAGCGCCGCTGGACCAGTTGCGCCGCTTTACAGAAAGCTTTGACGGCAGCGTGATTTTCTCGGTCGAAAGCGAGGGCCGCCGCGAAACGCTGCAAGACCTGCTCGGCCGTATCAAACTCGGCACGTCATTGATTCAACATCTCGATCAAGCCGAACCGGCCGGCCGCTATATGATGGTCGGCGCCTCGGAACGCGGTTTCCTCGACGGCATGCGCAACCGGGCGCTGATCTGCGAAAGCGATCTGCTCGGCGAACGCGTCAGCCGCCGCCGACAGGACAATCGCCGCACCATCAATACCGATACCCTGATCCGCAACCTGGCGGAGCTGCATCCCGGCCAGCCGGTGGTGCATCTGGAACACGGCGTCGGGCGTTACGTTGGCCTGACGACGCTGGAAGCCGGCGGCATCAAGGCCGAATACCTGATCCTGTCCTACTCCGGTGAAGACAAACTCTATGTGCCTGTTTCTTCGCTGCACCTGATCAGCCGCTATGCCGGTGGCGCAGATGAAAACGCGCCGCTGCACAAGCTGGGCGGTGACGCCTGGACACGCGCGCGGCAGAAAGCCGCGGAACGGGTGCGGGACGTGGCGGCCGAGCTGCTGGATATTTACGCCCAGCGCGCCGCCAAATCCGGCTTCGCCTTCAAACACAACCGCGAACAGTATCAGCTGTTCTGTCAAAGCTTCCCGTTTGAAACCACCCCAGACCAGGAACAGGCAATCAACGCCGTGCTGAGCGACATGTGCCAGCCGCTGGCGATGGACAGGCTGGTGTGCGGCGACGTCGGCTTCGGCAAAACCGAAGTGGCGATGCGCGCGGCCTTCCTGGCGGTGGAAAACGGCAAGCAGGTGGCAGTGCTGGTGCCCACTACGCTGTTGGCGCAGCAGCACTTCGACAACTTCCGCGATCGCTTCGCCACCTGGCCGATTCGCATCGAGATGATGTCGCGTTTCCGCAGCGCCAAAGAGCAGCAACAGATCATGGACGACGCCGTCGACGGCAAAGTGGACATTATTATCGGCACCCACAAACTGTTGCAGAGCGATCTGCGCTGGAAAGATCTGGGGCTGCTGATCGTCGATGAAGAACACCGTTTCGGCGTGCGCCATAAAGAACGCATCAAGGCGATGCGCGCCGATGTGGATATCCTGACGCTAACCGCCACGCCGATCCCGCGTACGCTGAATATGGCGATGAGCGGCATGCGCGACCTGTCGATTATCGCGACCCCGCCGGCCCGCCGCCTGGCGGTGAAAACCTTCGTGCGCGAGTACGACAGCCTGGTGGTTCGCGAGGCGATCCTGCGTGAAGTGCTGCGCGGTGGCCAGGTTTACTATCTGTACAACGACGTGGAGAACATCGAGAAAGCCGCGGAGAAACTGGCTGAGCTGGTGCCGGAAGCGCGTATCGCCATCGGCCACGGCCAGATGCGCGAGCGCGATCTGGAACGGGTGATGAACGATTTCCACCACCAGCGTTTTAACGTGCTGGTCTGTACCACCATTATCGAAACCGGCATCGATATTCCCAGCGCCAATACCATTATCATCGAGCGCGCCGATCGCTTCGGGCTGGCGCAGTTGCATCAGTTGCGTGGTCGCGTAGGCCGTTCGCACCATCAGGCCTACGCCTATCTGCTGACGCCGAATCCGAAGGCCATGAGCACCGATGCGCACAAACGGTTGGAAGCCATCGCTTCGCTCGAAGATCTCGGCGCAGGCTTCGCTTTGGCGACCCATGACCTGGAAATCCGCGGCGCGGGCGAGCTGCTGGGTGAAGATCAAAGCGGCCAGATGACCACCGTCGGCTTCTCGCTGTACATGGAGCTGCTGGAAAGCGCGGTCGACGCATTGAAAAACGGGCGCGAGCCGTCGCTGGAAGATCTCACCAGCAACCAAACCGAAGTGGAGCTGCGCATGCCGGCCCTGCTGCCGGACGATTTTATCCCGGACGTGAACACCCGTCTGTCGTTCTATAAACGCATCGCCAGCGCGAAAAACGACGGCGAACTGGAAGAACTGAAGGTGGAGCTGATTGACCGCTTCGGCCTGCTGCCCGATCCGGCGCGCAACCTGTTGCAAAGCGCGGCGCTGCGCCAACATGCGCAGAAACTGGGGATTAAGCGTATCGAAGGGAACGAGCGCGGTGGTTTTATCGAGTTTGGCGAGAAGAATCGGGTCGATCCGGGTTACCTGATTGGCCTGCTGCAGAGCAATCCGCAAATTTATCGCCTGGATGGGCCGACCAAGCTGAAGTTCATGCTGGACCTGACCGATCGTCAAAAGCGCCTGAAGTTCACCGAGGAGCTCTTGGCCGCATTCCGCGAGCATACGTTGGCGGCCTGACTGTCGGCCCCGGCGGCAGCTATATTGCCCGGCTGCGGTTCTAAGTTATCGCCAAGCTGTCTATCCCGTTTTTTCAGTTCGGGATACTCTGTCCGCAGCCAAGATTAACGGGGGTAGCCATGAATACTGATGATGAGTTGCGTGCGCTCAGCGAACAGGAAGCCACGCTGACCTTTAGCCATTTTGACCATGCAACCGCCTGGGAGCTGGGCACGGCGCTGAAGACCGCCGCAGAGCAGCGGCGTTTGAGTATCGCCATCGAAATCCAGTTGGCCGGGCAAACGCTGTTCTATTACGCGATGCCTGGCACCACGCCGGACATCGCCGACTGGGTGCGGCGCAAACGCAACGTGGTGAATCACTTTCACAAAAGCTCTTACGCTATCGGCCTGCGCTTGCAACAGCGGCAGGCGACGCTGGAGGAGCGCTATGGCCTGAGCGTGCGTGACTACTCGGTGCACGGCGGCGCTTTTCCCATCAATCTGGCGGGCATAGGCTGCATCGGCACCCTGAGTATCTCCGGTTCACCGCAGTTGGAGGACCATAACCTGCTGGTCGGCACGCTGGCGCATTTTCTCGGTTTATCCCTGCCCTCGGTGCATTAAGCGGTAAAAGTCTCTTTATATTTACCAGACCGGCCACCTTACCCGCGGCCGGTCTGGTTTTCCCGCTTACCCCACCCGACCAAAATAGCGTAACTCCGATTTTCTGCGTCCGTTTGATGTATATCTAGGAATCGCCGCCGCAACTGGCGTAGTCTGTCTATCAGCTATTCGAGACGGACCTTACCTGGCCCGCCATTCCGTTCTCTTTTATAGACTTGGTCCGCACCTTAGATGAAAACGCATGAAATTAACGGCATCCGGCCGTTCAGCGCGCTGATTGACGCCTGCTGGCGAGAACCCTATTCCCTGCAAAGCCTGCTTAAAGACGCCATCGCCGGCGTCACCGTCGGCATTATCGCCATCCCGCTGGCGATGGCGCTGGCGATCGCCAGCGGCGTGCCCCCCCAGTACGGACTTTACACTTCGGCAGTCGCCGGAATAGTGATCGCCATCTGCGGCGGTTCGCGCTACAGCGTCTCCGGCCCCACCGCCGCCTTTGTGGTGATCCTCTACCCGGTATCGCAGCAGTTCGGCCTGTCCGGCCTGCTGATCGCTACCCTGCTTTCCGGCGTGTTTCTGGTGATTATGGGCTTGGCTCGCTTCGGCCGGCTGATTGAATATATTCCCCTGTCCGTCACGCTGGGCTTTACCTCCGGGATCGCCATCACCATCGCCACCCTGCAAGTGAAGGATTTCTTCGGTCTGCAACTGGCGGCGATGCCGGAAAATTATGTCGGCAAGGTTTACGCCCTGTTGCAGGCGCTGCCGACGCTGGATATCGGCGATACCTTGATCGGCGCGGTCACGCTGCTGATACTGGTGCTCTGGCCGAAGCTCGGCGTGCGGGTGCCCGGTCACCTGCCCGCGCTGCTGGCGGGGATGGCGGTCATGGGCATTTTGGCGCTGTTTGACCATCAGGTGGCGACCATCGGTTCCCGCTTCAGTTACCTGCTGGCCGATGGCAGCCGCGGGCACGGCATCCCGCCGATCTTGCCGCAACTGATGCTGCCGTGGGATCTGCCTGCCGCTGACGGCAAGCCGATGCCGCTGAGCTGGCAGACCCTCTCCGCCCTGCTGCCGGCGGCGTTTTCCATGGCGATGCTGGGCGCGATTGAATCGCTGCTGTGCGCGGTGGTGCTGGACGGAATGACCGGCAAAAAACACAACTCCAACACCGAACTTATCGGCCAGGGCGCGGGCAATCTCATCGCGCCGTTTTTTGGCGGCATTACCGCCACCGCCGCCATCGCCCGTTCGGCAGCCAACGTGCGCGCCGGCGCTACCTCGCCGGTGGCCGCCATCATCCATGCGCTGCTGGTGCTGCTGGCGTTGCTGGTGCTGGCGCCGTGGCTGTCCTGGTTGCCGTTGTCGGCGATGGCGGCGCTGTTGCTGATGGTGGCCTGGAACATGAGCGAAGCGCACAAGGTGGTTTATCTGCTGCGCCGAGCGCCGAAGGACGACATTCTGGTGATGTTGCTGTGTATGTCGCTGACGGTGCTGTTCGATATGGTGATCGCCATTACCGTGGGCATAGTGCTGGCCTCGCTGCTGTTTATGCGCCGCATTGCGCGCATGACCCGGCTGAGCGAACTGAGTGCCGAAAACGGCCGCCTGGTGCTGAGAGTGAACGGCCCGCTGTTCTTCGCCGCCGCCGAGCGCATTTTTAATGAATTGCTGGCGCGCAGTGAAAACTATGACGTGATTGTGCTGCAATGGGACGCGGTGCCGGTGCTGGACGCCGGGGGCTTAACCGCCCTGCAACGTTTTATTGAGGCCTTGCCCGCAGGCAAGCAGTTGGCGATCACCGATATTCCGTTCCAGCCGTTGAAAACGCTGGCGCGGGCGCGGGTGCAACCGATCGAGGGAAAATTGCATTTCTATTCAACGCTGCCGGAAGCGCTGGCGGCGCTGGACGCTTAAAAAAGCAAAAGCCCGACAAGTCGGGCTTTTTTAGACGCGGAAACCGGCTTAGTTGCTGGTATCCAGCTCTGGGAAGCTCTTCACCAGATCGTCGATGGCTTTCATCTGCACCAGGAACGGCTCCAGCTTGTCCAGCGGCAACGCGGATGGGCCGTCGCACTTGGCACTGTTCGGCTCCGGGTGCGCTTCGATGAACAGACCGGCCAGACCTACCGCCATACCGGCGCGCGCCAGTTCGGCAACCTGCGCACGACGACCGCCGGAAGCGGCGCCAAACGGATCACGGGTCTGCAGGGCGTGGGTAACGTCGAAGATCACCGGATGGCCACCGGTCACGTTCTTCATCACGTTGATGCCAAGCATGTCGACCACCAGGTTATCGTAGCCAAAGTTGCTGCCGCGATCGCACAGGATCACCTGATCGTTACCGCCTTCCTTGAACTTGTCGACGATGTTGCCCATTTGCCCTGGGCTGACGAACTGTGGCTTCTTGACGTTGATCACCGCGCCGGTTTTCGCCATAGCTTCAACCAGATCGGTCTGACGCGCCAGGAAAGCCGGCAGTTGGATAACATCAACCACTTCGGATACCGGCTGCGCCTGTGACGCTTCGTGCACGTCGGTGATGATTTTCACGCCGAAGGTTTTTTTGATTTCTTCGAAGATTCTCATCCCCTCTTCCAGACCCGGACCACGGTACGAGTGAATGGAAGAACGGTTGGCTTTATCAAAAGAGGCTTTGAAAACGTAAGGAATGCCCAGTTTTTGCGTCACGGTGACGTAGTGCTCGCAGATGCTCATCGCCAAATCGCGCGATTCCAGCACGTTCATCCCGCCAAACAGCACAAACGGCAGATCGTTCGCTACGTTGATGTCGCCAATGCTAACTACTTTCTGTTTCATGCTTTCGCCTTTGTTGATGTTATACCCGTAGCCTTCCAGGCCTCGGCTTGAAATTCACCGGGTATTTTAAATGAATTAATGCAGCGTAACCTGTTTAGGTTCAATCGAGTGGATCTGCACTTTGATCACTTCGCTGACCGGATCTTCAGGACACTGTTCGACAAAATAGTTGAGATCGGAAATAGCGATATGGTTGCATTCCAACTGGGCGTAGATCAGCCCGCGGTCGCGGATCTCGTAAGGATCGTCCGGATCGAAGCACAGCACCGTTTCGCTGGCGCGCAGGGCCAATTCCATCTGTTTTTCTTCCATCAGGGAGGCTTTCAGCGTATCCAGCATTTTACGCACCACCATGACGTTTTCTGATTCATCGAGATCGTCGTCTTCCAGCTCAGCGCCCAGACCCAGGTTGCCTTTGATCCACACTTCCAACTGATGCTCATTCAGCGTTTCGCCGTTCAGCGGGTTGATCAGCCACATTTCTTCATCCAGCCAGTCTGCACGCAGGATCAGTTGGGTGGGGAAAATAACCGGCAACAGCGGCAAATCGAGATGATGGGCGATATGCAGGAAAATGGTGCCGAGCGAGACCGGCGTACCCTGACGCCCCTCCAGCACCTTGTCGAGCCAGATAGCGTCGGACAGGCGATACACGCCGCCTGCACCGCCAAAACCCCAGGTTTTGAAGAACAGCTCAATGAGTGCGTCGAGTTGCTGTTCCTGGTTGAGATCCTGCGGCATGGCCGCGCGCGCGTCGTCGACCAGCTGTTGCAGCTTGCGTTCGACTTCGGCGACGGGGAAATCACGCCGCACCGACTGCGATACCAGGATTACGCCCTCGCTCAGCAGCGAGGTGTTAAATTCAAAATCAGCAATGCTACTCATAAGTATCCCATCAGAAAGGGTAATTTCGTCGTGGCAAGTTTAATTATCAGGTACAGACAGCCCAGCGCCAGCACAAACGCCAAGGTGCGCAGGTTCTGGCTTTTGGTCTTCTTGCCCAATGCGACGTAACCAAGCAGGATATAGATAATAACGCCAAACAGCTTCTCGGTCAGCCATGAGTCCATGCCCAGCAGCGGATAAAGCTTGAACATCACCACCAGCGCAATGCCGCTGGCGAACAACACCGTATCATTAACGTGCGGCGTTATCTTCACCCAGCGCTTGTTCAGCATGGCCGAATTGCGCCACTTCCAGAAAAAACGCAAGACAAACAAGGCAATACTGAGGGCGACCGTCAACAAATGCAGATTTTTTAACGCCGTGTAGACTGCCATATCGCTTCCTTTTTATTCGCTGTGTGCTTCGTTATTGTTGGTTTTCAGTTACTGCGGCCATTGGCCAAACGTCACGCGATCGTTATCGCCGTAGTCACGGCGGGTAGCGACCGAAATAAAACCGGCAGCCTGCAGCAGCGCGCGTACGCTTTCCCCCTGCTGCCAGCCATGTTCAAGCAACAGCCAACCCTGTGGCTGCAGATAATGCGGTGCTTGCTGCACAATGGCGGCCAAATCCGCCAACCCGTGCTGTTGAGCCACCAGCGCGCTGCTTGGCTCGAAACGCACATCCCCTTGCGCCAGATGCGGGTCAGCGGCGTCGATATAAGGCGGATTACTGGCGATCAGGACGAAAGTTTGGCCGGCCAGTGGTTCGAACCAACTGCCTTGCAAGAACTGCGCGTTACCTATTGCCAGTTTCTGCGCGTTATGCTGCGCCAGCGCCACCGCTTCCGGCTGTAAATCAACGCCGGTCACCGCGCAATCCGGGCGTTCGCTGGCCAGCGCCAATGCAATGGCGCCGGTGCCGGTGCCCAGATCGAGGATAGTGCAGGGAGAAGGCGGCAAGCGCTCCAGCGCCAGTTCCACCAGGCATTCGGTGTCCGGACGCGGGATCAGGGTTGCGGGAGATACCGACAGCGGCAGCGACCAAAATTCGCGCTCGCCAATCAAATAAGCCACAGGTTCGCCGCGTTCGCGGCGCGCCAGCAGCCTTTCCAACTGTTCTTGTTCCTGCGGCGTCAAAACGGTTTCACCAAACGCCATCAGGAAGGTCCTGGCCCTGCCGGTCACGAAGCCCAGCAGGATCTCGGCATCACGTCGGGCGCTTTCGCTCTGCGTCAGCCGCGCACTTGCCGCCTTCAGCCAGGATTGATAATCCATTACTCAAGCTCTGCGGACAGCGCAGCGAGCTGATCGGCCTGATATTCCTGCACGATCGGTTGAATCAGCATGTCCAGCTTGCCTTCCATCACCTCGTCCAGACGGTAAATCGTCAGGTTGATGCGGTGATCGGTCACCCTGCCCTGCGGGAAGTTGTAGGTACGGTTACGGTCAGAACGATCGCCGCTGCCCAACAGGTTGCGGCGGGTTGACGCCTCTTCCTGCTGGCGCTTGGCCATTTCGGCAGCACGGATGCGTGCGCCCAGCACCGACATCGCCTTGGCTTTGTTCTTGTGCTGCGAACGCTCATCCTGGCACTCCACCACAATGCCGGTCGGCAAGTGGGTGATACGGATCGCCGAATCTGTGGTGTTGACGTGCTGGCCGCCGGCACCGGAGGAGCGGAAGGTATCGATTTTTAAATCGCCCGCATTGATCTCCGGCAATTCGGCTTCCGGCACTTCCGGCATCACCGCCACGGTGCAGGCGGAAGTATGAATACGCCCCTGCGACTCGGTTTCGGGTACGCGCTGCACGCGGTGGCCGCCGGATTCAAATTTCAGTTGGCCGTAGACGCCGTCGCCGGAGACCTTGGCAATCACTTCTTTATAACCGCCATGTTCGCCTTCGTTGGCGCTCATGATCTCGACACGCCAGCGGCGCGTTTCAGCATAGCGGCTGTACATGCGGAACAGGTCGCCGGCGAAGATCGCCGCTTCGTCACCGCCGGTACCGGCGCGCACTTCCAGGAAGATACCGCGTTCGTCGTCCGGGTCTTTCGGCAGCAGCAGCACTTGCAACTGCTGTTCAAGTTCTTCCGTCGCCGCCTTGGCCTGCTTCATCTCTTCTTGCGCCATCTCGCGCATTTCAGGATCGTCCAGCATCATTTCTGCGGTAGCCAGATCCTCTTGCACCTGACGCCATTCCAGGAAACAACGGCTGACATCGGTCAGTTGCGAGTATTCGCGCGACAGGGCGCGGAACCGATCCTGCTCGGCGATAACGCCGGCATCGCCGAGCAGCGCCTGCACTTCTTCATGGCGCTCTTGTAACGCTTCCAGTTTGGCAACAATAGAAGGCTTCATGCGTGGTATTAAACCCTGTTAAAAGAGAAAACTAATGCTGATCCAGCCCGAGGCTGTCGCGTAATAATTGCAACCGCTCCACGTCGCCATCGCCGGCGGCCTGCTGGAGGGATTTGGTAGGGGCATGAATAAGGCGGTTGGTCAGCCGGTGGGCCAGTTCGTGAATAACCTGTTCCACGTCAGCGCCTTGCGCGATGGCTGCCAGCGCTTTGGCTTCCATTTCGGCGCGGATCTGGTCGGCCTGCGAGCGATAGTCGCGAATGGTTTCCACCGCGCCCTGAGAGCGCAGCCAGGCCATAAAATTGGTGCTTTCCTGCTGAACGATCGTTTCCGCCTGCACCGCCGCGGCTTTGCGCTGCGCCAGGTTGCTTTGAATGATGGCGTGCAGATCGTCCACGCTATAAAGATAAGCATTCGCCAGCTTACCCACTTCCGGCTCGATATCGCGCGGCACGGCGATATCCACCAGCAGCATCGGCTGGTTGCGACGTGCTTTCAGGGCACGCTCCACCATCCCTTTGCCGATGATCGGCAGCGGGCTGGCGGTAGAACTGATGATGATGTCGGCATCCGCCAGACGTTCGTCGATTTCCGGCAACGTGATCACTTCAGCGCCGACTTCGTCTGCCAGCAACTGGGCGCGTTCGCGGGTACGGTTGGCGATAATCATATGCCGCACTTTATGCTCGCGCAGATGACGCGCCACCAGTTCAATGGTTTCGCCGGCGCCGACCAGCAGCACGTTCAGATCGGCCAGCGATTCGAAGATTTGGCGCGCCAGCGTACAGGCGGCGAAGGCCACGGAAACTGCGCTGGCGCCGATTTCAGTTTCGGTGCGCACGCGTTTGGCGACGGAGAAGGATTTTTGGAACAGACGTTCAAGCTCGCCGGAAAGCGACTGGCCGCGTTGCGACTCGGCGAAGGCTTTTTTCACCTGCCCGAGGATTTGCGGTTCGCCCAATACCAACGAATCCAGCCCGCTGGCTACGCGCATCAGATGGCTCACGGCGTCGTTGCCGTGGTGCCAATACAGGCTTTTGCTCACTTCTTCCGGGCGCAGGTGATGGTATTCACACAGCCAGGCTACCAGCTGTTCGTGAAGGTGTTCCTGTTGCTCCACGCTGAGATAAAGCTCGGTGCGGTTACACGTAGACAACACCACACCGCCCTGCACCAACGGTTGTTGGAGCAAGCTGGTCAGCGCCTGATCGATAGACTCTGGGGAGAAGGTCACCCTTTCACGCAGAGAAACCGGAGCGGTTTTGTGATTTATACCTAACGCCAGCAGGGTCATTGCTTCGAGTAATACTTCTGTTGGTACGGGTTCTCGTTGAACGGCATTCTACTTGATGCGCGGGATCAATAAAAGTAACAACCGCATCTTCCGTTCAATCACTGATATAGCCTAAACCAATCAATGAATAATAATAAATTCAAAAAGTTAAATTATATCCAGATCAATAAGCACACTAAATTTTAGTTTGAAACGCGACGATCCGCACAGTATTCATCAATAAGTTATCCTGATTGAACGCTTATGGTCGCCCAAATAGTAAGCAGAGCTCTCTTCGTCGCCGGTTAGGGCGCCGGCATGCTGCGCCGGCACCTTAAGGCTGCCGCGGCTTATTTGGCTGCAGATTCCCCGTTGAACCTTACGTCGCTACAGCTGAAAAAGGTTTCTCTCGCTGGGTCCTGCCGTTCCCACTGCACATACAACAGGGTTTGCTTCCCGTCAGCACGATCGGCCGGGATCTTAACCTCAATCTGGTAGACGCCGGCATATTTGACATGGTTGCCTTTGGCCGGCGGCGGAACTGTCACTTTAGTCACCTCAAGCGGTGTCAGATCGCTCCATTTCAACTTATCCGTGGCGGCATTGAAACTCGGCTTGGCAAGCGACACCGTCCACTTGCTCGGCTCATGCACCTGGGTAGCGTCGAAGTACAGCGTAGCCTGGCCGTCTTTTACCGAGACGCTGCTCACATACCAGTCGGCATGCGGCTGGTCGATGCCTTCAAACTTGGCGATGCCCGCCGAGCAAAGCTGGCCATCGGGGACCTTGTCTGACGGATGCTGGGTACCTTGCAGGTTTTGCGAGTAGGCGGGCCATTCGGTAAACATCTGGCGGCGTTCCCAAATAGGAATAGTCTCCGCTTTGTACAAAAAGGCATTTCTGCAGGCCGCATTAGGTATGTTCGAGCCATCATCCGGGTGGTTGTAACCGCCGTCCTGTTCACAAATCACCTGACGCGCCTTGGGAATCAAGGTAGCGCCATGCTTTGGCCCGATCGCTTTCGCTTCGATATTCTCGGCGGCATGCGCCGGCATCGTTAATGCAAACAGCATTCCTGCCAACAGAGAAAAACGCTTTTTCATACGAAATACCTTATTTCATTATGTATAGGGGTTGAGATGCCCGCATCGCCTGCGTGACGCAGATGATGCGCAGCAGGATAGCCCTGCTATCCATTTGGCTTTACCAGCATAGACATCCCCTCAGCAAATTGCATAAATAAAATTAATCAATTTGCGCTAAACATCGAATGAAACACGCCTAAATACGCCAATATCATTCATTAAACATTAATTTAATTGCTAACATATGCTGTTTTGGCACAACGCCGTCATGGGCTGCAACCGAAGATATTCTCGCGGCCAGCGCAGCACGACCGGGCGATTGTGTTAATCTTATGGCAACCCAAAGCTCAGCCGCCCGGCCGTCAAAGCGCCTGTTATCGCCGTAAAAAGACGGTGATATTCAGAACGGGGCGTGTTGACGCTATCGCGTTCCCCCGCTAGCGTGAACGCTGAAAAAAGATTTCGCTGCGCATGCCCGCAAGGACAAAAGGACAAGAGAAAGTTATGCCAATCCGCAAAGTTAGTTTGCTACGTCTGATCCCGCTGGCCAGCCTGGTGCTGGCCGCCTGTACCACCACCAAGCCAAGCGGCCCGGCGACCAGCCCAACCTCACCGCAGTGGCGCGCTCACGAGCAAGCGGTGCAACAGCTCGGGCAATATCAGACCCGTGGCTCTTTCGCCTATCTGTCAGACCAGAAAAAAGTCTATGCGCGCTTCTTCTGGCAGCAATATTCGCCGGAACGTTACCGCCTGCTGCTGACCAACCCGCTTGGCAGCACCGAACTTGACCTGAACGTACAGCAAAACGTGGTGCAGTTGACGGACAACCAGGGCAAACGCTATGTCAGCGACAACGCCGAAGAAATGATCCGCAAACTGACCGGCATGGCGATCCCGCTGGATAACCTGCGTCAGTGGATGCTCGGCCTGCCGGGCGAGGCCAATGATTTCACGCTGGATGATCAGTACCGCCTGAGCAAACTGACTTATCGGCAAGGCGGCCAGACCTGGACCGTGGATTACCAGGATTACAACAGCGATCTCAAGCCGCAGCTGCCAAGCCGCCTGGAACTGAAACAGGGCGATCAACGCATTAAACTGAAAATGGATAACTGGACCCTCAAATGATCCGCCAGTGGCCATCTCCCGCTAAACTTAATTTGTTTTTGTACATTACCGGCCGGCGCGAAGACGGCTACCACCTGCTGCAGACGCTGTTCCAGTTTCTGGATTACGGCGATACGCTGACCCTCGACGTGCGGCAGGATGACCGCATCCGCCTGCTGACGCCGGTCGATGGCGTGCCGGACGAGCAAAACCTGATTGTCCGCGCCGCCCGCTTGTTGCAACAGCATTGCGATAGCCACGGGCTCAAAACGCTCCCGCGCGGCGCCGATATCAGTATCGATAAGCGCCTGCCGATGGGCGGAGGGCTGGGAGGCGGCTCGTCCAACGCCGCCACCGTGCTGGTGGCGCTGAATGAGCTGTGGCACTGCGGGCTGAGCGACGATCAGTTGGCGGAGCTGGGATTGACGCTGGGTGCCGACGTTCCGGTCTTTGTGCGCGGCCATGCGGCGTTTGCCGAAGGCATCGGCGAACGGTTGCAGCCGGCAAATCCGGCGGAAAAGTGGTATTTGGTGGCGCATCCGGGCGTCAGCATCCCTACCCCGGTTATTTTTGGCGACGCGGAATTAAAAAGAGACACCCCGGTTCGCCCGTTAAATGTGCTGTTGCAGGCAACTTACGCAAATGATTGCGAACCAATAGCAAGAAAACGTTTTCGCGAGGTTGAACAGCTTCTTTCTTGGCTGTTAGAATACGCGCCGTCACGCCTGACTGGCACAGGTGCATGTGTGTTTGCTGAATTCGACACAGAAATCGCCGCCCGTCAGGTGTTAAATCAAGCTCCGGAGTGGTTGTGTGGTTTTGTAGCGCGTGGCGTTAACGTCTCTCCACTACATCGCATCCGTTCCGGGCAGATTGAACCGTAGTTCTCGTTTCGCTGCGCAGGGTCATGCACACCTGGCCCTGTAATCCCTGCGCCGCTGCGGTTTCAAGTTAGTTTTTTACACACCCGTATGATATTGCGCCGGCATCGTTAACTGCCCCTTATCGAAGGCCGTACGACAATATCTTCTCTGGACGCATGCCTGAGGTTCTTCTCGTGCCTGATATGAAGCTTTTTGCTGGTAACGCCACCCCGGAACTAGCACAACGTATTGCCAACCGTTTGTACACCAGCCTTGGTGACGCCGCTGTAGGTCGTTTTAGCGACGGCGAAGTGAGCGTGCAAATCAACGAAAATGTACGCGGCGGTGATATTTTCATCATCCAGTCCACCTGTGCCCCTACCAACGACAACCTGATGGAACTGGTTGTTATGGTAGATGCCCTGCGTCGCGCCTCCGCAGGTCGTATTACTGCTGTTATCCCTTATTTCGGTTATGCCCGCCAGGATCGCCGCGTGCGTTCTGCGCGTGTGCCAATCACGGCCAAGGTTGTCGCCGATTTCCTCTCCAGCGTAGGGGTTGACCGCGTATTGACGGTGGATCTGCATGCTGAACAGATTCAAGGCTTCTTCGATGTTCCGGTAGATAACGTGTTCGGTAGCCCGATCCTGCTGGAAGACATGCTGCAACAGAATCTGGTGAACCCAATCGTGGTTTCCCCGGACATCGGCGGCGTAGTGCGCGCCCGCGCTATCGCCAAACTGCTCAACGATACCGATATGGCTATCATCGATAAACGCCGCCCGCGTGCGAACGTTTCTCAGGTAATGCACATCATTGGTGACGTAGCAGGCCGTGACTGCGTGCTGGTTGACGACATGATCGACACCGGCGGTACCTTATGTAAAGCGGCTGAAGCGTTGAAAGAACGCGGTGCCAAGCGCGTATTTGCCTACGCGACGCACCCGATCTTCTCCGGTAACGCCGTTGAAAACATCAGGAACTCGGTGATTGATGAAGTGATCGTCTGCGACACCATTCCGTTGTCTGCAGAAATCAAGGCACTGAAAAACGTACGTACTCTGACGCTGTCAGGCATGCTGGCTGAAGCCATCCGCCGTATCAGCAATGAAGAGTCAATCTCTGCAATGTTCGAGCATTAATTCGTTCCCTTTCGGTGCGGTGTCCTGCCGTACCGGAAGAGCCTATTGCCCGGCAGCAGAAAAAGAAAAACCCGTTGGTGCGCAAGCAGCAACGGGTTTTCTACTCGTAGTCAAACATGACCTTAGACCTGAGTGCGCGGCAGATCTCCTTTGCCGTAATGCCGCTCCCTTTCGTTTTTTTAATCAATGCGACGAACGATGCTGATCGTTGCGGCAGCGTTTATCGAAGTGTTTTACCCACCAGTAACGATCGGCAACCTGCTCGCGACCGCCGAGACGGGCACCGACCAGCCACAACAACGCACCCACGAAAATACTCATGATGGCGCCATGGGCGAAAAGTTGCGGTAAATCGAGCTGCGATACTTCAGCAAGAATGTTGTATCCGACGCCGCCGATCATCACGACCAGCCCCAGCCCCATAAAAAAGTTGCCCATTCTGCACGCGTTTCTACGTTTCATTTGTCACCTCCATTGCGCTTTATGCCAACCGGGATAACTCAGCAAAGGGTTAACCCACTTTGATAAATTAAGTATAGCCCCTGGTCCGACAAGGGGTTTGCGGAGACGATCACAAATGGTAAAGAAAACGTGACAAATCTTTACCTTATCCTGCTTGTTAGCCGACAAATTGAATTGTTTTTCTAATGAATTATTCAATTTTCAGTCTATCGCTGAATCAATACTCGGGGCTGGGCATCAGGATTTTGTCATTCGCGGCGGCGGCAGGTAGACTAATGCCCTTTCCATTATCTCGATCATAGCGAATTTCCCAGTGAGCAGTATTAAATTGATAGTCGGCCTGGCGAATCCGGGCGCTGAATATGCCCAGACGCGGCACAACGCCGGCGCCTGGTACGTAGATTTGCTGGCCCAGCGCCATAACCAGCAGTTGAAGGAAGAGAGCAAGTTCTTCGGCTATACCGCACGGCTGAACCTGGCGGGTAACGATGTGCGCCTGCTGGTACCGACCACCTTTATGAACCTGAGCGGCAAAGCGGTGCTGGCGATGGCCAGTTTCTACCGCATTGAGCCGGACGAAATCCTGGTGGCGCATGACGAGCTGGATATCCCGCCGGGTGTCGCCAAAATCAAACTCGGCGGCGGTAACGGCGGCCACAACGGGCTGAAGGATATTCAGAACAAGTTCGGCAATAACCCGAACTTCTACCGTTTGCGCATTGGCATTGGCCATCCGGGCGATAAAAACAAGGTCGTGGGATTTGTGCTCGGCAAGCCACCGGCCAGCGAGCAAAAAATGATTGATGAAGCGATAGATGAAGCCGCCCGCTGTACCGAAGTTCTGATGACTGACGGGCTGGAGAAAACCGTTCGCCGCCTGCACAGCTTCAAGGCGCAGGCCTGATGGTTGCCGCAGCGGGCATACCGCCCGCTGCTAGCGGCGTTACGTCCGCACCTTAAAGGTTTCTTCGCCGACGTTACTGTCATCGGTCTGATACCCTTCTTCTGCCACATAATATTGCGGGTCATCCAGCTCATGGCTGCAAAACGGGCCGGCCCGTTTCAGCAGCCGCACGCAATCGCCGCTCAGATGACGCAGGCGGATGGATTTCCCCGCCGCCAGATAACGCGCCGTCAGCTTGTCGATCGCCTCCACCCCACTGGAATCCATCACCCGGGTGCCGGCAAAATCCAGCACCACGTTTTCCGGATCGTTTTTCGGTTCAAACAGGTCGGCAAACGCCGCCGTGGAACCAAAGAACAGCGGACCGTCGAGTTGATACACCGCCACATCGCCCTCCACCTGGCGCTGACGAACGCGGATGCGCGCCTGCTGCCAGGCAAATACCAGCGCCGAGATAATCACCCCGCTGATTACCGCCACCGCCAGATCGGTAAAGATGGTGATCAGGGTAACCAGCAACATCACCAGCGCATCCATCTTCGGCATGCGGCGCAGACGGCGCAGCGAACTCCATTCAAAGGTGTTGTAACAGACCACCAGCATGACCCCGGCCAGCGCCGCCACCGGCAGCAGGCCGATATAGCCCGACAGGCTGACCACAAACAAGATTAATAGCAATGCACCCACTACGCCGGAAATACGCCCGCGGCCGCCGGAGGTGAAGTTGATGATCGACTGCCCAATCATCGCGCAGCCGGCAAAACAGCCAAACAGGCCGCAAATCGTGTTGCCTGCGCCCTGAGCGATGCTCTCGCGGTTGCCGTTGCCCTTCTTGCCGCCCATTTCGTCGAGCACCGTCATGGTCAACAGCGATTCAATCAGGCCGACCAGGGCGATCACCAACGCGTACGGCAGCACCACTTTCAGCATTTCCAGGCTGAACGGCGCCATCGGCAAGCTGAAATGCGGCAAGGCACCGGAAATATCCGCCAGATCGCCGACCCGCAGCGTATGCAGATTGAACCCGATCGCCAATGCGGAAACTACGATCAGCGCCGCCAGCGAAGCCGGGATCACGCGCGTCAGCCGGGGGAAGAACACCACCACCAGGATCGCCAGCGCCACCAGCCCGTACATCAGCGGCCCCTGCCCGGCAATCATATGCAGTTGCGCCAGCATGATGACAATCGCCAGGCCGTTAACAAAACCGTGTATGGCGGGCAGCGGCACCAGCCGAATAAATTTGCCCAACCGGAACACGCCGATCAGGATTTGGATAGCGCCCGCGAAAATCGTCGCCCACAGCACGTATCCCATGCCGTGCTGCGCCGCGAGGCTCATCAGTACCACCACGATCGAACCGGCAGCACCCGACACCATACCCGGCTTGCCGCCGAACAGCGCCGTCACCAGGCCGATAATAAAAGCGGTGTGTAGCCCGACGATCGGGGAAAGCCCGGCGACCAGCGAAAAGCCGACCGCTTCCGGGATCATCGATACCGCCACCACAAAGCCCGCCAGAACCTCGTTCTTGACGTCCGACAGCCTGATATTGCTCAGGTTAAACATGAGTTTTTCACTTCTGACAAATAAAAAATACATCCCCGCAGAACGGGAACCAGGGCCACATGGCGCGGCAAACCGCGGCAGAGAGGCAACTCAGGGTGAACTGGGCAAGAAGGACATCCGGCGCGTTTCCTGTAGGTGAATCCGAAGCGCAGTATGTGTAAATGTGATCCAAATCTCAATGCAAAGCGGCCCCGCCGCCGCATTTTCCCACCGTACACAGCCAGATCGAGAAAAACGCCCATTACGTGTATAATGGCGGCATTATTTTGCCATTTATGCAGCGGGTTAACCCTAACAAGCTGATAGTTAAGATATTTAAGGTGATAACAACATGGGATTCAAATGCGGTATCGTCGGCCTGCCTAACGTAGGCAAATCCACCCTGTTCAACGCGTTGACCAAAGCGGGTATCGAAGCAGCCAACTTCCCGTTCTGTACCATTGAACCTAATACCGGTGTGGTGCCGATGCCCGATCCGCGTCTGGACAAGCTGGCCGAGATCGTCAAGCCTCAGCGCATCCTGCCAACCACCATGGAATTCGTCGACATCGCCGGCCTGGTCAAGGGCGCATCCAAAGGCGAAGGCCTGGGCAACCAGTTCCTGACCAACATCCGTGAAACCGAAGCTATCGGCCACGTGGTGCGCTGCTTCGAGAACGACAACATCATCCATGTGAACAACAAGGTTGATCCGGCTGACGATATCGAAGTCATCAACACCGAGCTGGCGCTGTCGGATCTCGACACCTGCGAACGCGCCATTCACCGCGTGCAGAAGAAAGCCAAAGGCGGCGATAAAGACGCGAAAGCCGAACTGGCGGCGCTGGAAAAATGCCTGCCGCAGTTGGAAAACGCCGGTATGTTGCGCGCGTTGGACCTGACCGAAGAAGATAAAGCGGCTATCCGCTACTTGAGCTTCCTGACGCTGAAACCGACCATGTACATCGCCAACGTCAACGAAGACGGTTACGAGAACAACCCGTACCTGGACAAAGTGCGTGAAATCGCCGCAGCCGAAGGCTCCGTAGTGGTTGCCGTGTGCGCCGCCGTGGAATCCGACATCGCCGAGCTGGAAGACGAAGACCGCGCCGAGTTCATGGCCGAGCTGGGCCTGGAAGAGCCGGGCCTGAACCGCGTGATCCGCGCCGGTTACGAGTTGCTGAACCTGCAAACCTACTTCACCGCCGGCGTAAAAGAAGTACGCGCCTGGACCATCCCGGTGGGCGCTACCGCCCCACAAGCAGCCGGCAAGATCCACACCGACTTCGAGAAAGGCTTTATCCGCGCGCAAACCATCGCGTTTGAGGACTTCATCACCTACAAGGGTGAGCAAGGCGCCAAAGAAGCCGGCAAGATGCGTTCGGAAGGCAAGGACTACATCGTCAAAGATGGCGACGTGATGAACTTCTTGTTTAACGTCTAAGCTTCAGTTTCGCTGCGAACTCAAAAACCCACGCAATTGCGTGGGTTTTTGTTTTAATGATTGCTCAAAATTCTTGTGGAACATCAGGAAGGCGCCAGGCGATCAACCCGCCAATTGCAGATGTACCCGCTAGCGTTATAATGCCTTTACATTCAATGGTAGGATATGTCCCGATAAGGAATTAATCATGAATAACGTGCTAGCCTCGTACACAACCAAAGCCATTCAGAGGCTGCAAAAACTGGGAATTATCTTTTCACCTGACAATGACTCCCCGATCCTGACCTTACTGGATGCAGTTGCCGATCTGGATAATAACCGCGTAACCGCCATTGGCCGCACCCTGCAGCAGCAAAGTGCATTTAACGCCGTAGTTCGCGATAACATCAGCAACATGGACGTAGCCAATCGTCAGGCAAAAATTGTTGCCGCGTTTGACTCAATCCGTAAAGATGCCACCCAGATGGTCGGTTGGCTGGAAGACGGCAAACTCGACGTTATTGAACGCATTAAATCAGGTTGGATGACGCTACGCCGTGGATCGATCCCTGACCGTTTCAACGATATCAAGCAATCCTATCTGGAGGTCGCCAGAGCCTCAGAGGAACAAATCAGCCGTGAAAAGGCCATTTTGGAAGCCTATCAAGACTTTCGATTTGGTCTGAAGCAAGCTTATGTGGATGCTCAAACTTTGCTGGTCGTAGCGCAGGATAATTTACGACAAAGTCGCCAGTCGTTGCAGGAAACTCAAACGGCCACAGAACAACAGCCAAGTGGCGACAACGTAGCCCTTGCCCGCCTAGAGCTCGCACGCGATGAAGCGCTAAGAGCCATGCAAAAAGAAGATGAACGTTATCAGATCGTCAAGGACCTGGCGGATAACCTGATTATCGCCTATAACGCAGCCGAAGCCGTCTTTGCTCGTCTCCAGCAGACCAATGCCATTAAAGAGCGGGTATACCGTCAAAGCGTCACCTTCTTCAGTACTAACGAGATTGTCTTTACTGCCCTTTCCGCCTCTATGACTTCGTTACAGGGGTTGACCGAAAGCACCGAAACGCTGGAGGCGATGAAAGCTGGCATCAACGATGGTCTAAGTACTATCGCGACACAGGGTAACAAACAACTTGAGGAAGGGCTGCGAGCTGGCTATGGCACAACCATCAAGGCCGATTCCGTACGCTCTTTGGTTAATGCCATTGTCTCATTCCAAGAATCCAGCTACCGAATGATCGAAGAGTTGCGAACCGAAGCGACACAGAACACCAATGAGCTCGCATCCGTCGTTGAAGATGGGAAACGTCGTTTCGCCGATGTCATTACCAAGGCTGAAACATTCCGCTAAGTTTACAAGGAATCCCCCTATCTCTTCCAACCAGAGTGATAGGGATTAAACACGGAGTTATTCATGCACGCCTACGAACTTGGCCGAAAATTGGAAGCCCTGTCAGAGCAGGCCAGATCGAACCTTTCCGGAGTTGAATCCACTCAGGCAGAGGTTCGCCGTCTGCAATTGGTGTTAAAACAACAAATAGCCATTCTCTATCAACAGATGGCCAGCATGTTATTGAAAGAATCTCCTCACATCAGCGACATGGCAAATGTGCAGACATTCCTGGATAAACTTCAGCAGGAGATTTCTCAATCTCGACAGGCTGTTCAGCGTGGTGAAACAGAAATCGAAAGCCAGCGCTTTGAGTTGCAAGGACTGCATGAAGAAATAAATCTGTTGGAAAATGAGCGGAATCGACAACTTCAGCAAAGCACTGATGTTCAGTCAGCCATGCAGATGATGGTTAAAAGCGGTAACGATACCGACCTACAGGAAAACCATCATAACGAATTAATGGTCGAAACAGCCTCCAAGCTGACGGAGTACCGTCAGCACCCCCTGTTCACGTTCTTGCTGAAGAAAAATTATGGGCAACCCGACTACGTAACCTGGCCGTTACTGCGCAACCTCGACAGTTGGCTGGCTCGCCATACTAACTACTTGAACAACGCTGCCAATTACCGAATGCTCCTGGCGCTGCAAGAAGAGTCCAGCCGTCGCCTGCTGCAATCAAAAACCCAAGCCGAACAATTAACCAAAAAATATCAGCAGCATGTACAGGTCGTTGAAGATAAGTTAAAACTGCCCCAACTGTATTTGAAGCTCAGCGCAGCAGAAAAAGGGCTGGCTGCCATGCAGCAAAAGATCCGCAACCAGCAAAATAAACTGCGGGAATATGCACAGGGTGAAGGTGAAACCTACACCCACATTGCGACACAGCTATCGGCGCAAATGGCCTTATTGCCTCTAGATAAACTGGACTTACTGGTGGCAAAAACTGCGACACCAGATGACGACCACCTTTTGGAAGAACTGAGGAAACTCAAGCGTGAAGAAAACCTGGTTGAAGAAAACCGATACCAGTATGATCTCGAGGCTAAATTAGCCCAGAAGCGCGTTGCCGCAGCCAACGAACTGGAAAATCAATTTTCGGTACAGGGATATGACAACCCGATTTATGAATACCAATGGGGATGGTCAGATAAACCGGAGGAGATTTTTGAAAACTATCTGGCCGGCGCCATCAGCCTAAAAACAGTATTGCACAAGTTGGATATGATCACCCGCCGACTGCCGCCGCCACCGACTCCTGCCAGCGCCTCGTCCGGTTCTTGGGGTAATTCGTACTCGCGTAACCGATCATCTAACGGTGGATTCGGTTCCTCGTCTTCATCGTCCTCGTCTTCTCCATCCGGCGGTGGTGGATTCAGCACTTCCTCTTCAACCGGCGGCAGCGGGTTCCGCACAACGGATAGTTTCTGATGAATAATGTCATTGCACTGAAAAAAATCTTCGGCAGTGTGTTCTATGAGTGAATTTAAACTGAGCGACCAACTAGGCGCCATGGCTATCATTGATTCACTTTATGCACAGCAGATTGCGCTGGACGAACATTTGGACCTGCCCAAATTACGTCAGCAAATGGCACAACGAATCCGCGATTACTATCAGTCCACCGGAACCACAATCGACGATAAACTGATTGAACAGGGAACCAAAAATTGGTTTGCTCAACGTTTGCGCTACCAAGCAAATAAAATGAGCCTGGCCCAACGCATTGCCGCATTTTTGTATATGACCAGTAAGCAATGGCTGGCGGGTCTTGTCATTATCATTATTGCATTGGTCCTGGTCTGGAATTTAAATATTTACATGACCCAGCGCCAACTTATCGCTCTGGGAAAAGACATTACGGCCCAAACTACCCAAAGTAAACAAATGGTCAAGCAGGCGCAGGCGTTATCTGATCAACTAAGTCAGATGAAGCTGGAGCATTTCACCTATGCACAAGTGCCAGCCAACCAGATAATCACGAACACCGAAAACCTGTTGACCGATTTTCAGACCAGGCATCCTGAGCCTCTCGCATCAGTTGAAAACACGCAACAGCGGCTGAATACTCTCCGCATGGCGAATCAGCAAAGTTTGGCGTTGATCAACCAGGCAAAGACGTTAATGCTCAGTTGGCCGCTGCTGCAAAAATGGGACAACACCCTCAGCGAGATAGTTAAAGATCCGCAATTGCAGTCTTATATCAAATGGGCGCCCGATCTGGCGGAGAAAATCGATGAAGCCACTTTAGCTCTGTCAAACAACGCCATCGACACACAGACCAAGGTCGAGGTGGCATTCAAGACTTATGACCGTGAGCGTCTGCGTGACGGTTTATATTACACACTGGACCGAAGGACGCAGAAGTTTCGCAATCTCAAGCTCTCTCATCAAGACCGGGAAAAGGTCAATAATGATATTAGCTATGCGCGTGATTTCATCACCCGTGCAGACCTCAATGATCGGGTTATCCCTCCCCTTTGGCTGCAGGCTTTGGCGAGGCTGGACGATACCTACGACCTGATCATGCAGCCACTGGTTCTGACCATTGTCGATCGAGTGGGCGAGAAATCGGGGGTAGAACGCACCTATGATAATTCTGGCGGTAAAAGCTGGTATTTAATTGTAGAACCACAAACGCCAGGACATTCGCTTTTCCCTATGTGGGTGAAAGACAGTGAAACCAGTCAGCTAAAACGAGTGAGTCAATTCGGTATCCGAGTTTCGCAAAAAGAGTATGAGAAATTAAAGAAAGACAAGCTGGATGACGGTCACATAGATAATGTTCTCGTCGGCAAGAAACCTGCTGGTCAACTGAGTTTTACCTATTCCCGCCCAGTGCAGGGCAACGTGATTACAGAGTGGTAAACATTTAACTCGGATCCTCTCCCCCCAAAGCCGCGCAGCCACGCGGCTTTATCCCCTACCGCCGCACCAGCACCCGATCCACCAGCCCCCACTCGACCGCCTCATCGGCCGTCATAAAGCGGTCGCGATCCAGCACCTGTTCAACCTCTTCTTCGCTGTGGCCGCAATGTTCGGCATACAGCCGGATCACCCGCTTTTTGGTGCGCCGCATCTCTTCGGCATGAATAAAAATATCCGATGCCTGGCCCTGAAAGCCGCCCAACGGCTGATGAACATGCAGGCTGGCATTGGGTAATGCCGCACGGTGGCCCGGCTCCCCCGCCATCAGCAGAAACGACCCCATCGAGCGGGCGGTTCCCATGCACAGCGTATGCACCTGCGCATTGATGAATCGCATGGTGTCATAAATGGCGAAGCCGCTGGTAATGGCGCCGCCGGGTGAGTTGATGTAGAGGTGAATGGGTTTTTCCGGGTTCTCCGCCTCGAGAAACAGCAACTGAGCACAGACCAGTTCGGCGATGGCGTCGTTGACTTCGCCATTCAGAAAGATGATGCGATCGCGCAACAACCGCGAGTAAATATCAAAGGATCTTTCCCCCTGGCTGGATTGTTCTACCACCGTCGGGACGAGCAACATCGCTTCACGCATAGGTGAACTCCGTTTTGCAGATACAGTTGATGAATGAAGGGTCAGGCGGCCCGCATAAGGGGTTGGCCGCTGTCGTTGGCCGCCGTCAGGCGTGCGTCGTCCAATAGATGGATAATGCGCAACAGGCTGCCACCATCGGCGCCGGGCCGGATTTGCAACGTCACCGTGCTTTCGAGGAATGGCGGTTCGTCATCGCGCATCCGATAGCGGATTTCTTCACCCGGTATCGAAACGACCGGCTCGGCATCGGCCAATACCTGTTGTGGCAACCATTGTTCACGCAACTCAGGGATGACGAGCGCCCGCCAGACTTTCTCCGGCGGTGCCTCGAGCCGGTATTCGAGAACCAAAGGCTCGCCCCGTGTTTCGCTGCCGATGTCGTTCATTGGTCCATGTCCTTGAGCAAAATGTTCAACTTGTCTATCTGCGCAGGCCAGAAGGCACGGTACTTATCCAGCCAACGGGCGAGCAGCGCCAGGCCCTGGGGATCGACTTCGTAATTGACGAAGCGGCCCTGCCGTTCTTCGCACACCAGCCCGGCATGGCGCAGCACCGCCAGGTGTTGGGACATGGCCGATTGGCTGATTTGCATGCCTTCGCGCAGCGCACTGGCATTCATGCTGCCAATAGCCAGCTTTTCGAAGATGGCACGACGGGTGGGATCCGCCAGCGCTTTGAAGATCTCATTTTCATTCATGACTACACATTAGTGCTCACTTATCTAATGCGCAAGTTTACGGCACGAAATTCTTATCGACGCGCCTTCGAAGGCCGGCGAAAGTTTGCCAGCCACAGGCCGCCCGCTTGCATCAAATACCCCATCACACCGCCCAGGCATAACGCTTCAATCACCGCCAGCCCGTCGGCCGACGCCCCAAACATGGCGCAAGCGCCTATAAAACTGCCTGGCACAAAACCCAGCAGCGGCAAGCGGGATTGCGCGCACAGGGCAAACGAAATCAGGCCGGTCAGAATGCCGCCGTACACTGCGCCCGCCGAGGCCGTTAACAGGATGGCGCCGGCAGCCCATAGCACGCCGCTGATGTTGGCCGCCATGCCACGCAGCAAACCGGCCGGGCCTTTATGCGGGATGGCGAAATAGGTAGTGCAGCCTAAAAAGCCTATCCAGCCCGCAAGCTGAAGTTGCCCGGCCAGCCAGCCCCAGCAACCTGATAAAACCCCGGTGCTTAGCGCCAGGCAGAGCAAGAGTCTGGTATTGGTCATGACGCTATCGTCAACGCGCCCAGGCCGATGAACAACCCGGCGATGGTGGCGCTCATCAGGTTGGACAGCGTCGCCGCCAGCAAGGCGCGCATCCCTAAACGGGCGATATCCGAAGCGCGCTCCGGCGCAACTGCGCTGAATGCCCCCACCACTACGGCAATCGAACCAAAGTTGGCGAACCCGCACAGGGCAAAGGAAATCACGGCGATGGTTTTGGGATCCAGCGCTGCCGCCGTCCCCTTGAGGTGCGCCGAGAAGTTCAGGTAAGCGACAAACTCGTTGATCGCCAATTTTTGGCCAATCAACCCGCCGACCAATCCCGAGTTATCCCAGTTCACGCCCATAATGTAAGCCAGCGGCGAGAACAGATAGCCGAACAGGCTTTCCAGGCTCAGGCTCTGCCAACCCAACAAACCGCCCACGCCGCCGATAAGGCCATTGATCAGGGCGATCAACGCCACAAACGCCATCACCACGGTGGCAACGCCGATCGCAATTTTCAGCCCCAGCATGGCACCGCTCGCCGCCGCTTCAATAATGCTCGCCGGGCGTTTGTCACTGAACGACATCTGGCTAAACGCCACCTGCGAAGCTTCGGTGGCCGGGCTCAGCATGCGCGCAAACAATATCCCGCCGGGGATCGCCATCAGCGAAGCCGCCAGCAAATATTCAATGGGTACGCCCAGCCCGGCATAGCCGACCAACATCGAACCGGCTATCGATGCCATTCCGCTGCAAATTACCGTGAATAGCTCGTTGCGGTTCATCTTGTTGATGAAAGGCTTTAACACCGCCGGCAGTTCGTTTTGCCCCAGAAAGATGGTGGTTACGGCGGCAAAAGCCTCCACCTTGCTGACCCGCAGCATTTTCTGAAAAACATAGCCCAATAGGTTGATCACCCACCCCATCACGCCGAGGTAATAGAGAATCGAGATCAGCGAGGTAATGAATATGATGGCAGGAAGCACATGGAAGGCGAAAACAAACCCGGCGCCATCAAATAAAACGTTCATTTTTGGCCCCACCAATCCGCCAAAAATAAAAGTACTGCCTGCATCGCTATAAGAGATCACTTTATTAACACCGCCGGCTATCGCATTAACCAGCCATTTCCCCGCCGGGATATAAAGCATAATGGCGCCAAGCACTATCTGCAGAAATAACGCCGCACCCACCGTTCTTAAACTTATTTTCTTTCGGTTGTTGGAAAAAACAAAAGCGATAAGGAGAAGAATACAGATACCCAATAAGCTGCGTAATAAGTCCATAAATCCATCCTTAATTTACCCCTTATCATTCAAGCTGCAGCGTTATTGGCGGCAACTTGAACGTCAAAGGATATAGATAGGTCGATACCTGAAAGGCGTGCGAGACAAAGCGTGCCCCGCCACCTTTCAGGCTGGCTTTTTTATTGATTTTTTACCGGATAAAACTTAAGAAACGGCGAACTCTTATGCCGCAGCCTGCTGGTAGCAGCAGGCGATCTGCGCCGCCAGTTTGGCGTTATTGAACACCAATTGAATATTGGCGTTCAGGCTATCGCCGCCGGTCAACTCGGCTACGCGCGCCAGTAAAAATGGCGTGCTGTCTTTGCCATGTACGCCCTGCTCAACGGATTCTTGCACCGCCTGCTCAATGGCGGCATTAATTTTGTCTTCCGGCACCGCATACTGCGCCGGAATAGGGTTGGCGATAACCATGCCGCCGCCCAGGCCAGCCTGCCATTTGGTCGCCATTGCTCGCGCGATTTCCGCAGGTTCATCCAACCGGATGCTCACCGAGAAAGGGCTGGTGCGGCAAAAGAATGCCGGCAGCGTTTGCGTCCGGTAGCCAATCAGCGGCACACCGTGCGTCTCGAGATATTCGGTAGTCAGCCCTAAATCCAAAATGGACTTGGCGCCGGCGCAGATCACCGCGACATTGGTTCGCGCCAGTTCCTGCAGATCCGCGGAGATATCAAAGGTCTGTTCGGCGCCGCGGTGAACCCCGCCGATACCGCCGGTGGCAAATACGTGGATCCCCGCCATCTCGGCGATAATCATGGTAGAGGCCACGGTCGTGGCGCCGTGCTTGCCGGCGGCGACGATAAACGGCAGATCGCGGCGGCTCACCTTCGCCACGTTATGGCCTTCTTTGCCCAGCAGCTCAATTTCAGCACGCGTTAATCCCGCTTTCATGCGGCCATTTATAATGGCGATAGTGGCGGGTACTGCGCCGTTATCGCGGATTTTTTGCTCAACCTCCAACGCGGTTTGCGCGTTCTGCGGATACGGCATGCCATGGGAGATAATGGTGGATTCCAGAGCGACAACCGGGCGCTTATTGGCCAGGGCTTCGGCCACTTCCGCTGAAATATCCAGGTAGTCATGGGTGATAAGGGTCGTTTTCATGATTGAAGCTCCAACAGTTTTTGGACACTGCCATTCGACAGATTAGGGTTATTGGTAAATTCAGATAAAAGCGTTAACGCAGAGCAGCCTTGGGCGAAGCGGATGCTGTCCGCCAGCGTCATGTCCTCCAGCCAACAGTGGGCCAGCCCCGCCATCATGGCATCGCCGGCACCGGTCACATTAACCACGTCGACCATCAGCGGCCGTGACCAGCCGTTTTGCCCGTCAATCTCGCTGTAATAAACACCTTCAGCCCCCATGCTGAGCGCCAGCCGCTGTACGCCCTGCTGATGGAACCAGTGGGCAACCGGTTGCGCATCCTGCGGCCCACTAATCGTCATGCCGCTGAGGATTTCGGCCTCGAGGCGATTCGGTTTTAAAGTATGAATATGCGAGAGCCAACTGCGGATTTTTGGCGCTTTAAACGCCGAGACGGTATCGACAAAGATCGGTACGTTGCCGCAATGGCCGAATAACCAGGCCAGAGCCTCCTCGGTGAGGTTGCAGTCAACCACCAACACGCCCGCATGCTGAATAAGGTCTTTGGACGTCGCTAATAATGCCGGCGTCAGCTTCTCCAGGATCCGCATATCATTAATGGCCACCAACATTTCACCGCCGGCATCGAGCAACGAGATATAGGTCGACGTATTTTCACCATGCAGCTTGTGGAAGCTGCCGATATGCACCCCCGCCAGCTTTGCCTGCTCCAAGAGCGTTTCACCATAAAAATCGTCGCCGACGACGGAAATAAGGTGGCATTCACGGCCTAGCAAAGCGACATTCTGCGCAATATTTCTGCCGACGCCGCCGGGAGTACATTTTATTTTTCCTGGGTTAGAGTCTTCATACACTAATTTTGACGAGGAATAACCGCAGACATCCATATTGGTTGAACCTACGGTAACCACGTAGCTGTGTTCCGATAATATGTAGCCCTTTCCTTTTATATATCCTTTATTCATTAAATTCATAATATGTCCTGCAACACCAGAGCGGCTAATACCTAAAACATCGGCAATTTCCTGCTGTGGGATCAAAGGATCGCGTCTCAGAAGCTGCAATATCTGTTTTTCTCTGCTGGTCATATTGGACACTTGTTTGTTTTTAAACATGCGTTTGTTTTATAACGGGCTTAACACCCAGTAAAGCGGCTTTTATATATTCCCATCGAATTTGGGAAGGCGATCGTAATACCGATGTATAAGGTTTCAGCGTGTTTTTTGTGATCCACGTCACATCATAAAATCTGCGATTGCCGCTTAACGCAGTCAAAAATAACCATTAGGCATGATGAAGCATTTTATTCTTACAATAATCTCGTAAAAACAAACGGGTAACCGCATTCCTCTCAAAAGCTAACTTTTGTTGGGTTACCTGATTTTTGTCGTTTTTGAGACGAACGCCCTCTGTTCCGCTTGCCGGCAGAAAGAGACCTTTCGCGCGTTTATCTTGAGGGGTTTGGTAGCCTGAAGGCGACAAACCGCGCAGCGGCGCGGTTTGTTGATGCGTTACTGTTTAATCGGGATCACCAGCACGTCGACGTTCAGCTGATTGATGGCATGGCGGGTCGATGAAAACAGGTTGTTCCACAGGTCGTGATGATGGCCGAAGATCGCCAGATCTATCCCTTTATCCACTACCGCGTTCTGCAATTGTTCAATAAAATCCCCGCGCCCGATAATCACCTCGTGGATCGGGTAATTCACATTTTGGGTCATCGGTTCCATCTCTTTCTTGATCTTATCGTCGAAAGATACGCCGTCGTAGCTTCTCTCCGAAAAGCCAATCGCCGCGTGATAGGTATCGTAATGAACGTCCACGTAGATCAGGGAGAGTTTGGCCTTCAGCGCAGCGGCCAGCAACGCGCCTTTTTCAACCAGCCGTTTGCCGTCATCGCTCAGATCTGTGGTAATTAAAATATGTTGATAACACATAGCGCCTCCTGTCATTGACTCGGTAGAGAGCCGAGGCTCCGATATCCCATCAGGGCGATATCGTTATGGTTAATTTTAGTTCAGAAACGCAGCGATCGGACGGGGATATTGGCGGGAATGGCCCCGCTGCCGGGGCCTGAGGGGATCAGCGCACTCGCTGCACTTCAAACCACACATTGCAAACCGACAAAATCAGCGTGTTGGCGTCTTTCACCAGCACGTTGTCGCCGGGTACGCCTTCGGTGCCTTGATCGGTAATGCCTTTAATCTCGGTGTCGGCGTGCTGGATTGTCACCCGCTCAACCGAAGGCGTGCTGATGCCCAGCATCGGGAAGTCAATGTAGGAACTGCTGCCGGAATTGTCCTCGACAAACTCCTGCGCCTCAACCGTGCTGAGGGTCGCTCCCTGATTTTTCAATGCGGTGCCGTTCCAGTTGAAGCCATCGGCCTTATAACTGATTTTGCCGCCGACCAGGTTTTTTGCCTGCTGTTCGTCCCAGCAGCCCACGGTTTGCGTCGGCAAAATTTTGCTGACATGCCAGTTACCCAACAATGTTTTGGGGATGGGCTCAACTGCCGCCTGCCGGCTCTGATCCGCCGCCTGCACCTGCGCCGTCGATACGCAGGCCAACACCACCAACGGCAGCAGCGCCTTGCTCCAGATGTTAAATCGCATTGTATTTTCCTTTCGTGAATTCTACCCCTGCCGGGCCTGCGAACATCATAATAACCCGGTGGATCCGCAGTCAAAACAAACCGGAGAACAGAGGCACAAACAGAGCAATCCGATTCCCGTTATTTCACGATCGGCGACGCCTGAGCTTGCTCATAGCAAATCGCTATTAATCATAGTGAATCCGTCTTTTGTTTTATCCTGACGTTTACTTAGAGTCATCGTCACTGCTTATCCTGCAATAACCAGCAGGCTATTTTGAAAAGGACTCTGGGAAAATGACATTTACGCTAAAAAAACTCGCCGCAACCTTGGCGGTAGCCGGCACCCTGCTGCTCACCGCCTGCGGGCCAGCGGATCAAGACAGCCATCATATTAAGGTCGGCATCAGCTCCGGCATCGATCAATCGATGTGGGCAGTGGTACAGAAGGTCGCCAAACAGAAGTACAACCTGGATGTGGAAGTGGTGACGTTCAATGACTACGTACTGCCCAACGAGGCATTGAACAACGGCGATCTGGATATTAATGCCTTCCAGCACCGGCCTTACCTGGACAAGCAAATTCAGGAACGCGGCTACAAGCTGGTCGCGGTGGGCAACACCTTCGTTTACCCGATAGCCGGTTATTCGAAAAAAATCACCTCGCTCAGCCAACTGCCGGACGGCGCGCAGATCGCCGTGCCGAACGATCCCACCAACCTCGGCCGCTCGCTGCTGCTGTTGCAAAAACAGGGTCTGATCGTTCTGAAAGACGGCGTCGGCTTGCTGCCCACCGCGTTGGACATCGTCGGTAACCCGAAGAAATTGAAAATCGTCGAGATCGAAGCGCCACAGTTGCCGCGCGCGCTGGACGATAAACAGGTAGCGCTGGCGATTATCAATACCAACTACGCCAGCCAGATCGGCCTGTCACCGGCCAGGGACGGTCTGTTTGTCGAAGATAAAAACTCGCCTTACGTCAATATCTTCGCCACCCGCATCGATAACAAAGACAACGAAAACGTGAAGGATTTGGTCAAGGCCTACCAGACCGATGAAGTGGCCGCCAGCGCAGCCGACATCTACAAGGGCGACGCGGTGAAGGGCTGGTAACGCCCTTTATAACGCCAGTGCCAACCAGGGCGCTGCATTAGCAGCGCCCTAACCTCAACCAGCCGGAGTCACTGCTTCGTCACGAACTTTTGCATAGTGGCCGGCGTCACCAGTTCAAACGGGATCCAATAATACGGCTCCAGCTTTTCGCCTTTGATCATCCGCTGCGCTACGTCGACCGAGGCTTTGCCCTGGCCAACGGCGTCCTGGAATACCGTCACCTGCATCTTGCCGGAAGACAGCGCCTTCAGGCCGTCCGGGGTGGCGTCGATGCCGCCGATCAGCACTTTACTGTCACGCTTGCCGGCCTGCTGCAATGCCATGATCGCGCCAATCGCCATCTCGTCGTTGTTGGCGGCGACAATATCGATAGGTTCGCCGTTAGTGACCCAGTTCATCATCAAATCCATGCCTTCGCTGCGCGAGTAGTTGGCACTTTGCTTTTGCACTACCTTCATGTTCGGGTACTTCGCTACCACCTGCTCAACGTCTTTGGTGCGTTGCAGCGCACCGGCATCGGTCAGATTACCGATCATGATCGCGACATTGCCCTTGTAGTTCGCCAGACGCGCCAACTCTTCCATTTGCAGGGTGCCGGACTCTTTCTCGTCGGAACCGACAAACACCACGCCGGAAGGCAACTTGCTGTCGCCCGGCGTGCGGTTCACGTACACCAACGGAATCCCCGCCTTCGTCACCAGTTTGGTAATGGCCGGCGTACCCGCCGAATTAACCGGATCGACAATAATCGCGTCCACGCCGGCACTGATAAAGCTCTGCACCTGATCGGTCTGGCGGCCAACGTCGCCACGTGCGTCTTCGAACTGCACGGTGATACCGCGCGCCTTGGCCTCTTTGTCTATCGAGTGGCGGATAATGGTCAGGAAGTTCTGGTCAAAATAGGCCATCGACACGCCGATGGTTTCCGCCAGCGCCGAGGTGGAACAGCTGAGCGCCGCCACCAGCACGATTTTTTTTAAGTATTTCATGGTGATTCCCCAGAGGTAAAAAAATACCGCCGGCCAGGTTGCTCCGGCGGAAATTCACGGCAATCAGTGTTTTTTGCGGTTACGGTGCATGTCGATCGACACGGCGGCGACGATAATCACGCCTTTGATAATGTCCTGAATGTAGGAGTCCACGCCGATAAAGGTGAAGCCGCTTTTAATCAGCCCGAGGATCACCGCGCCGATCAGCGTGCCGGTAATGCGCCCGACGCCGCCCATCAGGCTGCTGCCGCCGATCACCGCCGCGGCGATGGCGTCCAGTTCATAAGACATCCCCATGCTCGACTGGCCGCTACTGACGCGCGCCGCCAGCACCACCCCCGCCAACCCCGCCAGACCACCGGCGATGGTATACACCGTCACCAGGTATTTATTGACGTTGATGCCGGATACCCGGGCCGAGGTCATGTTGCCGCCGATGGCGTAGATATATTTGCCGTAGCGGGTATGTTTCAGCGCAATATGGAAGATCACCGCAATCACCAGGAAGATGATCACCGGCATCGCGCCCTGGCCGATCGAGGTAAACCCGTCGGACAGGAAGCTGACCGGGTTACCCTGGGTGTAATACTGCGCCAGGCCGCGCGCCGACACCATCATGCCCAGAGTGGCGATAAAAGGCGGAATGCCGGTGCGGGTAATCAGGAAACCGTTGATGAAACCGCAAACGATGCCCACCCCTATCCCCGCGCCGATCGGGATCGCCGCCGGTAAATCGAGCAGTGCCGGGTACATCGGTGAAATGCTGTCGGAGGTTTGCGCCAGGCTGGCCGCCACCACCGCCGTCAGCGCAATCAGCGAGCCGGATGAAAGATCGATGCCGGTGGTGATAATGACCTGGGTAACGCCAACGGCAATGATGCCGATAATCGCCACCTGCAGCACGATCAACAACAGTCGGTTGGGGTTCATCAGGAATGACTGATCGCGAATATACCAGCCGAGAATTTCGAATATCAGCGCGATGCCGATCATCACGATAAAGATGCCGGTGTCTTTCGGCATTTTGCCGCTCAGGCCAGAGAACAGTGGCGCTTTACCCGCAAGCGGCTTCTCGATTTTTACATTACTCATGGTGGTTCACCTTTGCGTTATTCAGAGGCCAGCGCCAGGATTTTTTCCTGATCCGCTTCTTCTTTATCCAAAATGCCGGTAATACGGCCGCCGTGCATGACCATCACCCGGTCGCTCATGCCGAGGATTTCCGGCAATTCCGAGGACACCAAAATAATGGCGACGCCACGGTTCGCCAGCTCGCTGATCAGGCGATAGATTTCCGCTTTCGCCCCCACGTCGATACCGCGCGTGGGCTCGTCGAGAATCAATATTTTCGGCTGCGCCAGCAGCCAGCGGGCGATAAGCACCTTCTGCTGATTGCCGCCGCTCAGGTTATTGATGATTTGATCCATGGTCGGGGTTTTGATGTTGAGCTTTTTGATCTGCTCCATGCAGTCTTTGGCCATTTGCACATGGCTGACAAACCCGTTCTTGCCGATGTATTCCGACAGGTTGACGATACTCATGTTCTCGACCACCGACAGCACCAGAAACAACCCGGACTTTTTGCGATCTTCGGTAAGAAAAGCCAGCCCCAGCTCGATGGCCTTTGAGGGAGAATCAACCGTTGCCGCCTTACCCTCGATAAAGATGCTGCCACCGTCCGCCGGGTGCATGCCGAACAAACTTTCCATCACCTCGCTGCGGCCTGCGCCCACCAGCCCGGCGACGCCGAGGATCTCGCCACGTTTAACGCTGAACGAGACATCGTGGAACCAGTCCGAACGCCGCAACCCTTCGACCCGCAGCACTTCCTCGCCGATATTGTTGTTGAACTTGGGGAACATTTGGGTCAGTTCGCGTCCCACCATCATGGTGATCAGCGACTGCTTGGTCAGGTTTTCGGTTTTATCGCAGGCGATAAAGGTGCCGTCGCGGAAAATACTCACTTCATCGGTGATGGCAAAAATCTCATCCATCTTGTGGCTGATATAAATAATGCCTTTGCCCTGTTCACGCAGCTCGCGAATGATGGCGAACAGGTGCCCGACCTCGCTTTCGGTCAGCGCCGAGGTGGGTTCGTCCATAATCAGGACGTCTGCGTTATAGGAAACCGCCTTGGCGATCTCCACCATTTGCTGGCTGGCGATGCTAAGTTCGCCGACCAGGGTCTCCGGTTTTAACTTGATGTTCAGCCGCGACAGCAGATCGCGGGTTTTCCTGTTCAGCTCGTCATGATTGACGAAGCCAAGCCGCACCGGTTCACGCCCCAGCCAGATGTTTTCCGCCACCGTCATATAAGGCACCAGGTTAAGCTCCTGGTGAATCATGGAAATACCCGAATGCAGCGCCTGCAGCGTATCGCTGAAGATCACCGGCTCGCCTTTTATTTTAATGGTGCCTTCATCGGGGTGATAAATGCCGATTAAACATTTCATCAGCGTCGATTTACCCGCGCCGTTCTCCCCCATTAACGCGTGTACGCTGCCTGGTTTGATTTTAATTGAGACCTTGTCCAGCGCCTTCACGCCGGGGAACTGCTTACTGATGCCTTCAGCCTCAAGAACATAAGGATACATACTGATAACCTCCGCCGTTCGTCAATGCATCCCTGCCGTATTTACCGCCGTGTGCCGGGTAAATACGGCAAGGGATATATACCCGTCGCCTTTCAAACTGCAGCGTTGTTACCTGCTCTTGCTTACCCCAGTTACTTACTAAAGTAAGCGCCTGGGGATTAGCAAGCTGGGCGCCTAGCTGCAGCATGAAATTCATAGGGTATAGCCGCGCTGCTTTAACGCTTATTTTCTGTTCTTGTCGGCAAATTCCTGATAATTGGCCTTGGTGATCAGTTGGTAAGGGATCAGCACATTGCTTTCCACTTTCTCGCCTTTCACCAGTTGAATAGCGGTTTGCACCGCGCCCTCACCCTGGCCTTTGGCGTCCTGGAATACGCTCAGCGCCAGATCGCCCTTCTTGATGAACTCCAGCGCGTCCGGAGTGCCGTCAACGCCGGCCACCAGCACGCCGCTTTTCTTCGCCTGCTTCAGCGCCAGGATAGCGCCGATGGCCATTTCGTCGTTATTGGAGGCGATGGCATCAATCTGCTGACCGGTCAGCACCCAGTCGGTGGTAATGTCGACGGCTTCTTTACGGCCCCACTTGGCGGTTTGTTTATCGAGGATTTTGATGCCGGGGTACTTGGCCGCCACCTCTTCCACACCGCGAGTACGGTCGCGGGTCGCTTCATTGGACAGCTCGCCCATCAGGATCATCACGTTGCCCTTGCCGTTCATCTGCTTGGCCAACTCTTCCATTTGCAGCTTACCGGCCAGTTTGGAGTCTGAGCCCACATAAGCCATGCCCGCCGGCAGCGTGACTTCCGGACGACGGTTGACGAACACCAATGGGATCTTGGCGTTTTCCGCCAGTTTGATCATCGGCTTCACGCCCTGGGTATCGACCGGGTTGAGAATGATGGCGTCGACGCCCTGACTGACAAAGTTTTCGACCTGTTGAATTTGCTGGGCAATATCCCCTTTGGCATCTTCAAACTGACCGCTGACGTTGCCGTCCGCCTTCATTTTGTTCTGCATTGACTGGCGCAGGATGGTGAGGAAGTTATCATCGAAATAAGCCATTGAAACGCCGATCTTGATGTCTTTCGCCAACACGCTGGCCGGCAACATGCACATCAGTACCGAGGTGACGATCAGTTTCTTCAGCTTCATGTTCTGTACCCTTTAATCGTTAGAATGAAGATGCCTGTTGATTTGACAGCTAATGAAAAATATTTTTTACATTCAAACAACAATCCGGTCGGTGTTATCCCTTTGATACGGCAGATTTACCGCTTTTTCTGCGTATTCGGGCGGTGTGTAAAATTTTGATCTATATCTCAAAATAGAATAAAAACAACAGATTGAAATATACACCTTGGCGGTAAATTCAGGTCATCACGCCATTATCAAATGTTTATTTCATAATTGAGATTATTGAAACTTTTTAACTCAAACAAGCGAAACATGCGTTTTGGAATGACCAAGTAACAAAAACATGACACGGATCTAACAAATGGCGCAAAAGCCATCAACCCTGTGTCGGCTTTGCTGCGCTCAGCCGCAGTTAACGCCCGCAGCAATAGAAAATGGCGCGCGGGTTTCTCAGTAAATGTGCGAGCGAGCGCGCAGTTTGCGGTTTCCCCATTTCATGCTCATGCTTACTCAGCGATACTGGATATATCCCTATTTTCAGGAGGATCTGACATGCAGCTCAGCAGTAAGGTACGGATGAACCGGCTGTTTAATAACGGCAAATGCCTCGATGTGGCGATCGACCACGGCATCGCCAATGAACCGGATTTTTTGATCGGCCTGGAGGATATCGAACGGGTCATGGGCAGCTTGATCGCCGCCCGGCCGGATGCCATTCAGGTTAATTACGGCCAGGCGGATTTGCTGCAACGCTCGCCGCAGCGCGACAAACCGGCGCTGGTGATGCGCACCGACGTCGGCAATGCCTATAACGCCGCTCGCCACCGCGAAATGTGGGCGGTGCTGCATAACCCGGACGCACCGATCCTCGCCGCGCTGCAAATGGATGCCGCAGCGGTGGTGGTTAACCTGTACCTGATCCCCGATGAGCCGGGCATTTTCCGCCAGTGCGTGGAAAACATCGGCCGGCTGCGCCATGCCTGCGATCGCTACGCCATGCCGCTGATGATCGAACCGCTGGTGATGGCCCCGCCCGGCCAGGGCGCCGCTTACGGCTCGCTGGGCGATGTGGAAAAAATGGTGCCTCTGGTACGGCTGGCACGTGAACTGGGCGCCGACATTATCAAGGCCGATCCGACCGAGCGGGTGGACGATTTTCACCGCATCGTGGAAGCGGCACGCTGCCCGACGCTGGTGCGCGGCGGCGGCAAAGGCGAACTGGGCGCGGTGCTGGAGAAGTCCGCCGCACTGATGGCGCAAGGCGCATCCGGCATGGTGTATGGCCGTAACGTTTATCAGCACAGCAATCCGTCAAAAGTGGTCAGTGCGCTAATGGCGATCATCCACCAGGGCGCCAGCGGCCAGCAGGCGCTGGAAATCTACCATCAGCCCTGAAGGCGGCTTTTGTAACTAAAATAATCCCTCACCCGGCGGCGGCATGTTATAACCTGCTGCCGGTCACTGCCCTGCAGCCTATTCCCCGCAAGAATCGTTGATATCGCCATTCGGAGAACCGCCATGCCCAAACAACGGATCCCACTGAAGCTTAGCACCACGCTCACGCTGATGGTGTCCGCCATTATTGCTTCGGTGCTGCTGGTGGTGTTTGCGCTGTTTTTTGTGCAGATGAACCAAGAGGGGCAAGATCAGTTACAGCAAAAAGCCATGGCGATTGCCAATACGCTGGCGCTCTCTTCCACCGTGGTCGAGGGTCTTGAGCGTCAGGATCGCAGCGGCGAAATCCAGCGCTTTGCCGAGCAGGTGCGTAAGCAGAACGAGCTGTTGTTCGTGGTGGTGGTCGATATGAAAGGCATCCGTTACTCGCACCCCAAACCCTGGCGCATCGGCCAGCATTTTATCGGCGAGGATCTGGAGCCGGCGCTGCACGGCAAAACCAACAGCGCCATCACTCGCGGTTCGCTGGGGCCATCATTACGGGTTTTTGTCCCGGTCTATGACGCGCAGCGGCAGCAGATCGGCGTGGTGTCGCTCGGCATCGCACTGGATACCGTCCGCCGAGTGGTGGGCGAAAGCCGCTGGATTATTTACTGGACCATCGCCTTCGCCGCGCTGGTCGGCACGCTCGGCACCTTCTTCCTGGTGAGAGCGCTGAAGCGCATCATGCTCGGCTTTGAACCCTACGAAATATCCAACCTGTTCGAACAACGCAACGCCATGCTGCAGTCCATTAAAGAAGGCGTGATTGCGGTCGATAATCAATCGCGCATCACCATCGTCAACGATGAAGCCAAACGGCTGCTGCGTCAATGCGGGCCACTTGAGAATTTGCTGCTGGAATCTGCCAGCAAGCATTGGCCGGCCCTGTTGCATCTGGCGGAGGTGCTGGCCAGTGGCAAGCCGCTGCGCGACCGGCAGATTAATTTTAACGGCAGCGAGCTGTTAACCAATACCGTGCCGGTGATCGTCAAAGGCCAGGTTATCGGCGCCATCGCCACCTTCCGCGATAAAACCGAGGTCAGCCAGTTGGTGCAGCGCCTGAGCGGCATGGCGCACTACGCCGACGCGCTGCGCGTGCAGTCGCATGAGTTTATGAACAAGCTGCATGTGATCCTCGGTATGTTGCATATGAAGGCTTACCAGCAGTTGGAAAACTACATCATCAACACTGCCAGCAACTATCAGGAAGAAATCGGCGCGCTGCTGCGCAAGATCCAGTCGCCGGAGGTCGCGGGCTTCTTTATCGGCAAGATCAGCCGCGCCCATGAGGCAGGCATTGAGCTGACCATTGATGAGGCCAGCCTGCTGCCGGAAACCGACGATGCGGAAACCACCCATGTGCTGATCAGCGTGCTGGGCAATCTGATTGAAAACGCTATCGACGCCATCGACGGCGTTGAAGGGCATGAGATCAACCTGAGCTTCCATCACAATGAGGATCGCTTACACTGTATTGTCAGTGATGACGGCCCCGGTATCGATCCGGCTATCGGCGCGCGTATTTTTGAGCAAGGGTTTTCCACTAAAGGGCCGGGGCGCGGTATTGGGCTGGCGCTGATCCGCAGCAGCCTGGAGAAGTTGGGCGGCAGCATTGATTTCGACTCTGAACCGGGTGAGCTAACCCAATTTTTTGTGCATATCCCCTATCGGGCCAAGGACTGAACCCATGATTAACGTATTGATTATCGATGACGATCCTATGGTAGCGGAGCTCAATAAATACTATTTGAGCCAGGTCAGCGGTTTTCACTGCCAGGCAACGGTCGCCACGCTGGCGCAGGCGCGCGCATTGCTGGCCGACGCCAACGTCCCGGTCGATCTGGTGCTGCTGGACATTTATATGCAGCAGGAAAACGGGCTGGATCTGCTGCCCGGCCTGCGCGAACTGGGCGAAAAAACCGACGTCATCATCATTTCTTCCGCCAGCGACGTGGACACGGTGCAACGCGCGCTGCACTACGGCGTGGTGGATTATCTGATCAAGCCTTTCCAATTCACCCGTTTCAAAGAGGCGTTGAACAACTACCAACAGCAGTCGCAGATCCTGGCGCAACGCGAGTTTTCGCAGAGCGACGTCGACAGCCTGCTGCGCCGCCAGCCCAGCAGCAGCGAAGGCAAGAAGCTGCCGAAGGGGCTGACCACCATCACGCTGAGTACGGTGTGCGAATGGATTGAGCAGCAGCATGACGGCGAGTTCTCCACCGACAATCTGGCCAACGCCATCGGCATCTCGCGCGTTTCCTGCCGTAAATATCTGATCTATCTGGCAGAAAGCGGCATCCTTGGCACCCGTATTCTGTACGGTACTACCGGCAGGCCGGTCTATCTTTACCAACTGAAGCCGGACGCCCTTGCCATGCTGAAAGAGTATTGCCGGCCGGCCTAACCGGTCAGAAAATCCAACAGCGCCGCCAAAAAATCATCGGGCAACTCGACGTTAGACAGGTGCACCACCGGCAACACCAGTAACTCTGCGCCCGGCACCGTACGGGCCAGCAATTCACCCTGCGGCAGCGTGGTAACGGTGTCATCCCTGCCGGCGATCACCAGCGTCGGTGCCAGGATCAATGCCGCCGTACGGCGCATATCCAGCTCGCGAACGGCGGCAAAACACCCGGCCAATCCCTGCATGGGGGTGGCCAGCAGCATAGTGCGAAATCGGGCCACCGTCGCCGCATGTTGCTGCCGGTATGCTGTCGAAAACCAGTTGGCCAGAAACCCTTCTGCAACGTCGTGCATGTCAGCCTGCCGCAGTTCGGCAATCCGCTCGTCCCATTGCCCTGCCGGCCCCAAATAAGACGAGGTGTTGGCCAGAACCAGCTTTTCGATCCTCTCAGGCGCATGTACGCCAAGCCACTGCCCGACCATGCCCCCCAGCGACAGGCCGCAGAAGAACACTTTCTCGAGCTGCAACGCATCCAGCAGTTCAAGCACGTCGCGCCCCAGCCTGGCGACCGAATAGGCTCCCGCCGGGGCGTCTGACGCGCCATGCCCTCTGCCGTCGTAGCGCAGCAGGCTAAAGTGCGCGGATAACGCCGCAATGTGATCGTCCCACATCGCCATTGCGGTGCCAATCGAGTTGGATAACACCAAAACCGGTTTATCGGCCGCGCCGTCAAACCTGTAGGCAATCTTGCAACCGTCACCGGCGGTAATAAAAGACAAGCTGTTCATGGTCACCCCAAGAGCCCTTGAGCGCGGGAGGATCCCGACGCCCGATATCCACTATGCTATAGGATTAAAGAAGGCTGACGAGCGCCTTAAATGACCGGCTGTGTAGCCTGACGGGAACCCCCATTTTGACCATGAACGATCGTCTCACCGGCATTACGACCTTCGTACGGGTGGTCGAAGCCGGCAATTTTTCGCTGGCCGCCGAACGCCTGCACCTGACCCGCTCTGCCGTGGGTAAAAGTATCGCCCGGCTTGAGCAGCGCCTCGGGGTTTTGCTGTTCCACCGCAACGCCCGCGGTCTGAGCCTGACCCACGAGGGCCAGGCCTATTACGATCGCTGCCTGCGCGCGCTAAGCGAACTGGATGCCGCCGACGCCGAACTGGACAGCGGGCGGCGAGAACCGCAAGGCACTTTGCGGGTCAGCGCACCGAAACTGCTGGGCCGCCACTGTATCACCCCGGTGCTGATGGCGTTGGTCGGTCGCTACCCTAATCTGCAGGTCGATATCGCCTTCAATGATCGGGTGGCGGATTTGGCAGAGGAAGGTTTTGATCTGGCAATACGTATCGGCCCGCTGAATGACAGCGCGAACATCATCGCCCGTCGACTGGGCGGCCAACACCTTGCACTGTGTGCAGCGCCTGCTTATCTGGCTGCGCATGGTAACCCGCAAAGCGTTGCCGCGCTCGATGGCCACAGCGGCATCGCCTATCATCGGTTTGGTGAGGACGTCGGTTGGCGCCAACTCCAGGCCGATGCCGCTGCGAGTAAACTGAACATCGATATCCGCCTACGCCTCGACGATCTGCATTCGCTGGCCGATGCCGCCGTTGCCGGCGCCGGGTTGGTATGGCTGCCAAACTGGCTGCTGGCGCGCTATCTCCGCTGCGGCGAACTGGTGCCAGTGCTCGGCGATATTCACCTGCTGCCCAGCGATATTCATGCCGTGTGGCCACAGACTCGTTATCTTCCGGCCAAAACCCGCGCAGCTATCGACACCTTATTGGACCGGATGCCGGCGATGTTACTGGGGATCAATGACGGCGCTTGAGATTCGGGAAAGCCTTATCGCGGCCCGGTAGCCGGCAAGTTCCGTCCTGCTGGGATTTATTGCCGCAACGACGTTCACCGAACATCGTGCTGTTGCGCCGCCGGTTCGCCTCTTCGGTCGATCCCCGTTGCCGTTCCCGTTCAAGCGCCTTTTCATTGGCCAACGCCACCCCTTCGGCGCTCCATATCTTATGCTGTAGCCCGCTGCGCTTTTGCCGGTAATCCTCAGAAATTTTGTTATCCAGCGGTTGTGCGGCATGGTATTGCAAATCAACCAGCGCTTGTGAAGAGAAAGAACAACACTGCGCCACGCAGGCCAAAAAAATCCGTTTCATCGATGCACTCCCAACATTAAATTTATCCTGCTCCACCCACGGCTCAGTACCTGCCTTTAGTTGAACCTTGCGCGACAAAAAGTACCGACATACAAGCGATGCGCCCCCATCACTGGAATTGGCAACCGCCTGACCAGCAGGCAAGGATTCGCCACAGAGGCCGAGCCGCACAGACGTTCTTTGCGCTGGCGGTGCTCCACCGTGGGTAACTCGGATTCCAATCGATGGATGGTGGCCTCCAGCGCTTTTCGCTGCGCCCGCAAATCGGCAAGCCGCGCCTGTTCCGAACGGATTTGCTCTACGTACCAGAGATGTTGCAACAGCCCGTTAAACCGCTGCCGATAGTCAACGGCATCGTCTTTCGCATCAGAGGCTGCGTGCTGAGCGTGCCGGTCGACAAATGAATAGCAACAGCAAGACGCCAGCAAGGTGAACGCCGCCGCAATCACAGAGGTCAATTTCAAAAGCATAAACTCCATTAATGCCGTTGGGGCTAGCAGCCGTCGATAAGCAACGGCTGTTCTTCGCGTGGCAAGGCCGACGGATGCGGTTCACCCGTGGCGGAAGCAGTTTTTCCCTGGGCCTTGCAGCCTTTACGCAGGGCCAGCATATTGTCTTCGCTTGGCGTCGCCATCAGCGACCGCTGTTTTTCATTACCCATTTCGTCCCACAGGCCGTGGGCTACTTCTTTCAGTTTCTTGCGAAACAACACAGGCGAGACCCCTTCATGCTCCCGATCATAACGGGCGGCGGTGGCCGGGTAGCTCCAGGGAAACAATAAGAATATAAAAATAACGGGAATGCCTTTTTCCACAATAAACTCCTGTAATAAGCCCGATGCAGGCGCTCATTTCCATAAAATCAAAAGAGGCATTATTTGCCATTAAAATAAACGTTGACCGAGAGAAAACACATTAACCGAACAATAATAAACCTTAATTAAATGGTCAGTATTGAGGCTTATAATTCGCAGGCATAATATATTTATGCTGATTAGCGATCCCATAACCGGGACCAGTCCAGGGTTCCGCCGATGCTGGGCGAGCCTTCGTTCAATACGGAATAGGCCGATTCACCGCTGCCAATGCGTTGTTTTTGTTCCCGCGTTGCCCGCACGGGCGGCTCCCAGGACGAATAAGATGAATCTGCATGAATAGCGCTACAGCCACTCAGCAATATTATCAGCGCGGGGATCCCATGACGCAATGCCATATATTCTCCTTAAAATAGACTTAACCGCCGGTGACGGTAAATAAAAAAATCACTTTTTTTAGTTTATTAATCAGAATGTGCCCAGCGGCCATGCCAAGGCAAAACGCATTACTGTTAAATAATGTGGCGAGTGATTTAACTTAAAACAAACAAATAAATCGGCCCAGCGCAGCGGCAATGACACTCAGCAAAGAGAGAGCGGCGCACAAAATGCGCCGCCGCGTCAACCTTCGCTATCAGGTTCCCAGGCCAGCAGATCGCCCGGTTGGCAATCGAGAATACGGCAGATTTTGTCTAACGTCTCCAACCTGACGCCTTTCACCTTACCGTTCTTCAGCAACGATAAATTTTGCTCCGTGATCCCCACCTGCTCCGCAAGCTCCTTCGATCGCATCTTCCTTTTGGCTAACATGACATCAAGACTTACTATTATCGCCACTCTATTCTCACACGAAAGAAAGCTGTTCTTCATTCAGCCGCAACGCTTCCAGGAATACCCGGCTAAACACCAGGATTGCGCAGCCTACGATCAACGAGCGTACCGACTCGCTGTTGACGCCATAATAAATTATTAACAGCATTTTTTCACTGGCGGTCAGTATCATCACCTGCAACATGCCGGCCAATGAAGGGAACAGTACATCGACAATCAGTAAAATGCCGATGATCTGCAGCAACAGCATATTGTTGCGGTGCCAGACATTGCCGCGATAAAACTGATAAAACAGCCCGGCACCGCACAGCAGCGCGCTGTAATAAGGCACGTAGGCGAACATATCCAGCAACAGGGTGGTGAAAATCGCCCAGCGCTGCTGCGGGATAGCGTAGGTATTCAGCTCCGGGTAGTAGTCGCGATAGGCGGCCACAATGCTGTCGAACGCTTCGCCCTGCACCCAACCCTGGATAATCATAAACATCTCCACGCCGGTGCTGATAATCAGCATCGCCATGATCAACAAACACAAGCAACGTACGTAAAGTGGAAGGTGGATCCGTGGCACGGCAGCCATAACAAGTTCATCCTTGGAAAACAGCAATAAGTTATCGTAAAACGATAACTTATTGCTGTCAACGATCAAGTGGACTGATGAGTAGCGACGGGAACAGGCAGGTATGGGCGTAAAAAAGCCGGGATAACCCGGCTTTTTTACGAATACTCGATAGGTTTAGACCAGTTCGATCACGTCGAACTTCGCTTCACCGCTGAGATCCGCTTCGTAATCAACACCCTGCAGACCAAAACCGAACAGACGCAGGAACTCGGCCTTGTAGCCCTGATAATCGGTCAGCTCATTGATGTTGTTGTCGTTGATCTGTGCCCAAATTTCACGGCAGGTGTTCTGCACGTCGTCACGCAGTTCCCAGTCGTCCAGACGCAGACGATGCTTCTCGTCGGTGTCCGGTGCGGTACCGCTGTACAGTTTGGTGGCGAACAGACGCTGGATTTGCTCGATGCAACCTTCGTGGATCCCCTGAGCCTTCATGATTTTGAAGACGATGGCGATGTACAACGGCATTACCGGAATGGCCGAGGAAGCCTGAGTCACTACCGACTTCAGCACCGCAACGTAAGCCGCGCCGCCTTTGGCCTTCAGCTTCTGATCGATGGCCTGAGCCGCGCGATCCAGATCTTCTTTTGCTTTGCCCAGCGTACCGTGCCAGTAGATTGGCCAGGTCAGATCGGTACCGATGTAGGAATAAGCTACAGCCTGTACGTTGTCTGCCAGCACGCCGGCTTCTTCCAGCGCGTCCATCCACAGCTGCCAGTCCTGGCCCCCCATCACTTTGACGGTATCGGCAATTTCTTGCTCGTTGGCAGGTTCAACCACGGCTTCTACCAGCACGTCTTTGTTGGTGTCGAGCGCCACGGATTTGTACGGTTCGCCGATAGGTTTCAGCGCCGAGCGCACCACTTCACCGGTTTCCGGCATTTTACGCACCGGGGAAGCCAGCGAGTAAACCACCATGTCGATCTGACCCAGGTCCTGTTTGATCAGGTCAATAACGGTCTGACGGCATTCGTTGGAGAAAGCGTCGCCGTTAATGCTTTTCGCATACAGGCCTTCTTCTTTAGCTGCCTTATCAAAACCGGCAGAGTTGTACCAACCGGCAGAACCGGTTTTGCCTTCGCTGCCCGGCTTTTCAAAAAATACGCCGATGGTGGCCGCACCGCTGCCGAACGCAGCATTGATACGTGACGCCAGGCCGTAACCGGTAGAGGCACCAATCACCAGCACCTTTTTAGGCCCGTTTTTCAGTTCGCCACGGGATTTAACGTAAGCAATTTGCTCGCGGACGTTGGCTTCACAGCCTGCCGGATGAGCGGTGGTGCAGATAAAACCACGAATTTTAGGTTTGATAATCATAGTAATTTTGTCTTGGTAGCTAAAAACCGAAGGACAATATACCTGATTTTCACAATATACTTAAGACAGGCGCATTGCAGAATCGCAACAAGCCCAGTGAGCAGACCAGTCTCGCCCGGTAAACTTCGGCCGCAGAGGGAAATCATAACGCGTGATGGCCTGGGGAGTTTACGTCGAAAAGTACCTTGCCAGTTGGGTACACGGCCATCAGGTCAGGATTTTCGGCCCTGACCTGCCGGGGCGTAATCAGACCTTCTTCTTTTCCAACTGTTCAACCAGCGTATAGCGCAATGAGGACGCATCGGCCGGTACGTTTTCAGCCTGGGTCACCTTAACCTTCAGGCGATAGCGGTAACCCGGTTCAAAGTTGAAGCCTTCAATCTGGCTATAAAACATTTCCCACTGCCCTTGTATTGAATGACGCACCTGCATGCATTTCATTGGGGAGACGCCCATGCAATCCACCAGCGCACTGTTAACCAGTAACACTTCCGTATGGTCACCCTTGTTTTTCTTGGGTTGATTCACTGAGGTTCCCTCTTGGCTGCAGCCAGCCAAACCGGCGGCGGCAACAAATAATAACGCTTGGATTTTCAATGTAATGCACCATTGACTGTTTGGGAGGGAGGGATAGTACCAAAGCTACGGCTACCGGGGCCAGCGGCGTGTTCCGAATTGATCGGCGAACCGAAATCCCCGGCCCGCCGTTTTTTCAGAACTGCACGTCCGCAGTTTGTATCAACTGGGCAAAAGGACCCGAGAGAGTCAGATTATGATGCCTGATTATCGCCTCGGCACTCAGCGCCTGCGTATCGCTGCAAGTGTGCGCATCAGCGACCAGTAGCGTTTGAAATCCCAGCTCACCAGCCTGCCGGCAGGCGGTATCCACGCAATATTGCGTTTTCATTCCTGTTATCGCTAACCGGGTTATGCCCCCTTCGTTCAACTGCTCGGCCAACCCCGTTTGATAGAAACAGCTGGGCCGGTTTTTATCTATAACCCTGTCCACTGCCGCATCGATTGCCAGACGCGGGTGCAGTTGCCAAAAATGACTGCCTGCTGCGATCGCTGACCCTTCTGGCCCGGCATGGCGCACAAAGAATATGGGGCAGCCCGCATCGCGCGCCCTACCAATCAGCGCGTTGATATTAGCCAGAACGCGTTCGCCTTCATAAGGCGGCTCCGGGCCCTCGTACATGCCGAGCTGCATATCAATGATCAAAAGTGCGGTACGGTGATGATGTTGTTGCATGTGAATCTCCGTCGTTACCAACCAGGACGGAGCATAAAGACACCCCGGCCACTGCTGGCGGGGCTTTGGGGAACTGCGCTTTTAGCTCACGCACACCCTCACGGCCCGCCAGAAAAAGGCGGTTGTCGTGGTTGTGGTAGAGGTGAGCAAGGTATATTTCATCACTCGATAATGCTTAAGGTCGGCGGAGGAGTCAATGAGGTTCATAGAGGGCAGATATTACCCAGTGCAACGAGAAAGCCCTGGCAAATTTGCCAGGGCTTTTTTGAGTACTTAGCTTGGAGAGGTTACCGTCAGGTGTTGGGTCGTTATTTGTTCACCATAACTTTCCTCCATATCAAACGAGTATTTAAATGCCCAACTGTCGCCATCTTGATCAACAACCGGCACACCCACGCCAGAGAAGCAACGCCCCTCCAGGGAGATAGCCAAGTAGTAGGCTGCGGCGGAATGCAGTACTTCGTCGTACACAATCGCCGGATCAATCGGCAACGGTAAACGCCCGAGGTATTTGTTTAAAAGGACGGCACCTTCGAACTCACCCCCTACCACTACCTTGGTTAACGCTTTTGCCTGCTCCGGGGTTAGCGTCACACAATTATTCTCATCAATAATCAAATTTGTCATTTTGGTTCCTTTGTCATTATTACTGTATCCATATACAGCGAACGGACTTTATCAACTTATTTACGGGATATCGCATGACTGGCGATGTGCCCTTGGTGATACATCTAATTCAAAAGATCATGAATATTGATAGCTTAATAAGGCCTAAATAATAAACAAACCAAGCTATTAATCACAATCAGAAAAAATCCCCAGAAAAAACATTAAATCAAAAATACAGTTATCGCATTAATCATATCTATTGCAGAGTAATATTTTTTGCCAAGTAACATTGTATGATTATTAATATCGATGTATCATCAAAAACAGATCAGTGAGTCAAATAGAAAGCCAAGATCATCATAATTGTTACCTTTTATTAACCGGTAGTAGGCACCTTCACGCTTAGGAAAAAAACCTCAAAAAATCGCAAAAGGAAATAATTATCATGTTATATACCAAGACTGGTTCTGGCCACCCCATTATTTTTCTGCCTGGATTATTTGCCGGGGGTTGGATATGGAACTCAGTTATTGAGAGCATGGTTGATCATGGATATAGTCCTATAGTATTCAATGAATCAATACCTGTAACTTTTGGTAGCGGCTATAAAAAGGCGAAAGACTCGCTGGATCAGGTGATCGCCTCTTGTAATGAAGCACCTTATTTAGTAGGCAACTCATTGGGTGCATTAATTGCTTTACATTACGCATCCCTCGCGCCCTCTCAGGTTAAAGGCCTTTTTATGAGTGGAGCGCCAGGCCAGATTGAAGCGGATGCCGGCGTATCGTTAAGTGAACTGCGTACGGGCGATACCAAATATGCTCGTTCTTTGATGAGCAATGTTTATTTTGATAAAAGCAAAGTGCCACAACGTGGAATAGATGAAATTTCTCATCTTTTCAGCGATGAACAAATTCATAAAAACATCGTAAGATGGTTATCGTTCAGTAGAAAGTATGATGTCCCAGAGACTCTTAATAAAATGGCCACTCCCACCCACTTTATTTGGGGCGAACATGATATGATAACTCCCATGGAGCCATGGGTTACGCTATCGCAACAATTAAAAAACGTTAGTATGACTGTAATCAAAAATTGCGGACATAGCCCAATGCTAGAGGCACCGCAAAAATTTATAGCCGAATTGTTATCCTTACTAAATACAGAAGTGACTAGTCAAGGATAAGCCATAGTTATCAGATTACTCTACCCCATCTTTAAACCCCGCTATCAATTGCGGGGTAAAGTTGGTTGGCAGAATTCTCGGAACGATTCGGAAAAAATTCGACATAAAAATACATTAACGGCCGGTCATCAAATCACCGGCTCGCCCTCAAACTCGCACGACCCGTCCACGTATTCTAAAACGCGGTACGGATACAGTCGAAGCCAGCACTGATCGATAACGAAAGGCATTTTTGGAAAATAGCCGGAATCCATCCCGGCATTACTTTACATCACATCCCGAGTCATAATACCAAAATCGCATCTGACCCATCAGCAGAATACCCAGCGCTTTTGCCTGCTCCGGGGTTAGCGTCACACAGTTATTCTCATAAATAATCAGATTTGTCATTTTGATCCCTTTGTCATTATTACTGTATCCATATACAGAGAGCGAACTTTATCAACTTATTTTCGGGATATCGCATGACTGGCGATGCGCCCTTGGTGGCAAGGCAAGGGAAGCGAGTCTTTTCACGTGCGCACAACGGTATTAATGCCGATATGCAGCGCTCGTGCAATATTCCGAATACCGGTATTGTTCATGGCAAGGTCAACAATTTGCTCTTTCATTCAGGGCTGACAGGTGCGTAAGCACCATCAGGCAGGAAAGGTCCAGCTGTACCCCCGTGTTGGTATTATCAATAGAGACGCAACTATCTTGGCCAGACATAACCCGCCCGTCTAAATCGCCTGCAGTAAGAGCCGTCAGCCCAACCGGGAAGTTGTCTCACTTTGTCCAATTTATGCAGATACGGATGCGTATGATTCGCGTTTAATATGAATCACACAAGAGACGTTTTATCATGCATCCCCATTTTCATCGCCAACCATTGGCTGTCATCATCAAACTTACGCTACTTCTGCCCGCCTGCTCTTGGGCAAACGAAACAACCGATACCTCAGACTCACAGACAATCGTAGTGACGGCAGCCGGTTACGAACAAACGCAGGAGGATGCCCCGGCTTCTATCACCGTGATCGACGGCAAGGACCTACGTAAACGCTCTTTCCAGAATCTGGGCGACGCCGTACGTGATGTGGAAGGTGTCGTAGTCAATGGCAGCGCCAATGAAACCGATATCTCCATTCGCGGCATGCCGGCCGACTATACTCTGCTGCTGGTAGATGGTAAGCGCCAGAGCGGACGTGATTCACGCGTTAACGGCAACAGCGGTTATGAGCAGAGCTTTGTGCCACCTGCAGCTGCTATCGAGCGTATCGAAGTGATTCGCGGCCCAATGTCATCACTGTATGGCTCTGATGCTATCGGCGGCGTGATCAACGTTATTACCCGCAAGGTATCGCGTGAATGGGGCGGTTCATTCTCTTACGATTACTCTGCGCGTCAACACAGTGACCAGGGCAATGCCGGTCAGACTCAGTTCTATCTCAATGGTCCGCTGATGTCGGACGTGCTGGGGTTACAGGTATGGGGGCGCTATCTCGATCGCCAGGCAGATGATGATGTCCAGACCACCAATGGTTTTACCAAAGCAAAACATAAAGACATCACTGCGAGGCTGTCCTTCACACCGACGCCTAATCAGGATTTTCTGCTGGAAGGTGGTGTGACCCGTCTGAAAAATGGCGACGGGGTCAGCGCCAACTGGGCGACACGCGAACAAAAAAATAACCGTGATCATTGGTCGGCATCACACGAAGGACGCTGGGGCTGGGCCACCAGTAATCTGAGTTTGTCACAGGAAAAAACCAGCCGCGAAGGGCTTGCCAGTAGTACGCAAACGGACGTCCTCGGGCGTAAACCGGAAATAAAAAATACCGTCTTTGATGCCAAACTGATTGTCCCTACCGATTACCACGTCATCACCAGCGGCGTACAGTGGAATGAGAGCGCCCTAACCGACTGGAACCAGGCCGCAGGCGATCGGAAAAACTATAAATTTGATGTGGTGCAAAAAGCGGTATTCGCCGAAGATGAATGGCGTCTGACCGAGAATTTTGCCTTGACCACCGGCCTGCGTCTCGATCACCACGAGCAGTACGGTAACCACTTCAACCCACGCTTATATGGTGTTTGGCACGTGAGTGACGAGTGGACGTTGAAAGGCGGCGTTGCACGCGGCTTTAAAGCCCCCGAGCTACGTGCAGTGATCGATGATTACGCCGTTCTGCGCCGCAACACCTATGTGATGTTCGGTAATTCCGGCCTGAAGCCAGAAACCAGCACCAACTATGAGTTGTCAGCACTCTGGAACAATCGCGATAACCTTTCCGCAGGTGCAACGGTGTTCTACAACGACTTCAAAGATAAGCTCTCCACTGTCACCACCGACCAGATGTGGGGCCGATACATCATTATGGAACGGGTGAATATCGACAAAGCAGTGATTAAAGGCGTTGAGCTGAACGGACGCTGGCAAATTGTGCAGTCTGTGTCGTTGAAGGGAAACTTTACTTACACCGATTCTGAGCAAAAAAGTGGCGCCAATACCGGTGCGCCATTGGCATTAACACCTAAACGCAAGGCCAGTCTGCGCAGCGAATGGGATATCAATGAACATCTGCAAACCTGGGCGGCAATGAACTATTACGGCAAAGAGTTTGGCACCACGGTAAATGGTACCCCGGCACCGGCTTACACGACTGCGGATATAGGCACTTCATACCAGTTGACGAAGGCAGTAACACTGAATGGTGCCATTTACAACCTGAATGATAAACGCCTCGACGATGAAACCTACGGTACCGTCAACTATGGCCGGACTTTCTGGTTTGGCAGTACCGTTACCTTCTAAATTTTCGGTAGTATAACGACAGCACATAACCCGGCAGGCGGGCGATTCTCAAGGATCAGCTCGCCACCGTGGGCATGTACAGTAGCACGGGCAATGGACAGCCCCAGCCCCAGCCCGCCGCCAATCCCCTTATCCTCGAGCATACTCTGGTGGGACAACTGCACAAAAGGCTCGAATACCTGTTCCAGTTCCGAAAGGGCAATCCCTGCCCCATGATCCAACACCTCAATCCGCACATTGTCCGCATCCTGAGTCAGACTGAGAGTCGCCTCTCCCGCATAAATCAGTGCATTATCGATCAGATTGGTCAGTGCTCGCTTCAACGATAAGGGGCGGCATAAGATCTCAATCTGCTCAGCGCCCGGCCATTCAACCGGTTTACCAAGAGTGCGGTAGCGGCGGGCTAAATCGTCCAGCAAACGGGTAATCGACATGCTGACGGTTTTTTCCTGCAAGGCATCCCCGCGTACAAACTTCAGCGTCTCGCTGACCATAGCGCTGAGTTCCTGCAAACTATCCAGCATATCGTCGCGCGCCGGCCCCTCCTCCAACAGTTCAACCTGCAAACGCAGCTCGGTGATCGGTGTATTGAGATCGTGGCTGACGGCGGCCAGCATGCGGGTTCGGCCCTCCACATGCCGGGCGAGGCGCTCCTGCATCAGGTTGAATGCTTGCGTAAGTTCGCGAGCTTCCTGTGGGCCACGCAGCGGTAGCGGCGTAATCCACTCGCCACGGCTGACACGTTCAGTGGCTTCCGCCAGCGACTTCACTGGCTGTACTACCCGACGCATAAAGAATATTACGATCAGGAGCACCGGCATGCTGGTGACCGGCAGCGCATAGGCTAGCAGGCGGCTCCACTCATAAGCCTGCTGGGGATGTTGAACGCCATTCAGATAGCGGCCATCCGGCAGCTTGATGCTGGTACGCAGCCGTAGCGGTTGCCAGCCGGTCGAACGGAACAAATGCTCACGCGCCAACCCTCCATCAGTACGCTCCAACTGCATCACACTATGACTGGCGGAAGGTGCCAAACGAGTAAGGTCGGCAACCAAACGCTGTTCTTCACTGCGCATCGGGAAATAAGGGACATCAGGTCGTGTATCGACCCAAAAATGGGCATCGCTGGTATCAATGGTTCGCAGCAGTTTTTCGCTGTCAGTTGGGCTCAGATGCTGCACCGCCTGATACGCGATAGCGAGACGCTCCAATGCATTGACACGAGACATCGGATGAATAAGCGCACCGGTCAGTTGAATATAAACTATGGCAATGACATTGGAGATCAGTAGTGCCAACACCAGCAGTAACGTCAGTTGATTGGCCATCCGTTTCGGCAGCAGATTATTAAGCCATTTCATGTGCGCATTTCACTGACGTCGGCTGCCAACCGATATCCGCTACCCCAGACGGTAATCAGCACCTCTCTGTCACGCAGAAAATGCGCCAGCTTGCCGCGCAGGCGACTCACCTGACGATCGATGGCGCGGTCAAAAATATCGTTGCCCGGTGATACGCAGAGATCGATTAAGCGGTCGCGGCTTAACACGGTATTGGGGTGATTCAGGAAGGCTACCAGCAGCCGCCCCTCCATCGTACTTAAGGCGATGCCAGACCCATCATCGCTGCTCAGCAAGCCGGTGGAGGGCAAAAAATGCAGCCCGGCAAAGCGATACGCCAGCAGTACAGCTGCTTCGTCGGCAGGAACGGTAACCGCCCCGAATGCGCTGCGCCGCAGTACGCTGTTGATACGTGCCACCAGTTCGCGTGGCTCAAAGGGTTTGACCACATAGTCGTCCGCACCGAAATCCAGCCCACGAACCCGATCGTCGGTGGCGTCTCGCGCCGTCAGCAGAATCACAGGTATGTGGGTTCGTCGTTGCAGTTGCTGGCATAGTTCCATGCCGTCGCCGTCAGGCAGCATCACGTCAAGAATAATAATTTCAAAAGAGAGCCGTTTTAACAGCAGCCACATGGCGGCAGCATTTTCGGCGGTGCGCACGTCAAAACCCTGACGACGCAGATAAACGGCCAGCGGCTCACGGATTTTACGATGGTCATCGACGACCAGTACGCGCGGAGTGATTATCATGCCAACAGCATTCATTGCCTTCTTTCTCTATGCTATTAAAGTCTGTTAAGCGTTGGGCGCTGCCAACTATCCAGACAATATAAATTATCTGCGAATGATTTTCATTTCTATTAGTTATTACCGCGTTAGCCTACAGAAGAGGTACGTCGCGCGAAAAGCTTCTGGACTGGATTTTGAAGAAAGCCCGCCGACGTTCCACGAGATCCGTAGCCTGGCCGGACGGCTGTATGAGAAGGAAAGAGGGAGGGATTTTGCGCAGAAATTACTGGGGCATACTTCCGAGATTATGGCGCTGAAATACCTCAATACGAGGGGAAAAGAATACGTGATGCTATAAAAGACCGAGTATAGAAATTCGGACATCATTCGGACATTTTCGGACGAGACAAAATAAACCGTTATAAATCAACAGCATAAAAAAAGACCGAATACGATTCCTATATTCGGTCTAGGGAAATGGCTCTTGGGAGAGAGCCGTGCGCTAAAAGTTGGCATTTTGTGCAGGGCTTGTTCAGCCATGCACTTTAAGAGTAGCTTACCGCGCTAGTTTTGCCAGCCTCGCACACGGGTGGTGACAGTTACGTTTTGAAATTAATTCCGCGCAATTTTTCAGCACCGATTCACCTCTGGCTAAGCCATTGTGGAGCAAGCCATTAGTTCGCGCACAGCTTCTCGGCGCGCTCACGATATGGCTCTGTGCTCATTTTTTTGCCGGGATTGGCAGCGTCATCCAGCAGGATCACATCCAGCGGCTGGGCGCGCTGCTGCCCTGCTTTCACCTGAGCTTCTGCTGCGGCGTTAAGCGGGTATTGCATCAGCGTGCTGTTGTTCAGTACAAACAGCGCGCCGCCGCTGCGGCATTGCAACGTCACTTCTTCTTTGGTGAACGCCCACTGCTTGCCGTATTCCAGCTTGGTGATGTTAACCAGTTGGTCTGCCGCCAGCGCGCCGGTCGCGGTGGCCAGCAGCGTGATGCCAAGTAATACCGATTTCATGTTATGGCCTTAAGGTTGCTATTTGATTCAATTTTCCCGCAGTTTATAGGCATCCGGCAAGCCGCAATATTACACCGGCGCATAGGTTGCAAATAAACTGACCAGCAGCAGTACGCATGCGCCCAGCACAACCTCAATCCAGCAGGCCAGCACCAACCCGCGCTGTGCCAGCCTGGGTACGCTGCTCATCGCCGGTACGATGGCGTAACGGTTGGCCAGCGCCACCATGACCATCAGCGCCACCAGCGCAGTTTTGAACAACAACAGGCGCTGATATGGCGAAGCCACATCCAGCGGCCAGTTACCGAGAATAATCAAACTGTTAATTACGCCGGTCAAGATAACCAACGCCACCGCCAGGTGCCCCCAGCGCGAGAAACGTATCAAGGTGATCACCGCGTCGCTGCGCCACTGCGGTTGAGCAAGATAGCGCAGGCAGATCAACAGCGGCAGCAGGCTGCCAAACCAGTAACCGGCGGCCACCAGGTGCAGCGCATGGTTAAAACGGTGCAGCGCGCCGAGTGCGCCCCCATGCATTGCCGCATGGCCGATAAACGCCATGCTGACCAGCAGCAACGTGGAAAGCAGCGCCAAAAGCTGCGTGCGGCGTTGATCCGGCAACCACAGGCTCAATACTGCCAGCAGCGACATCCCCAAATGCCAGCGCCAGACCTCGCCGAAGGTGGTGCCCAGCACCGCCCACCAAACATCGGGTTGCCAGGTATCGGCCCAGCCATCCCCCATCTGCCCGGCCTGAATCGCCAGCAGCGCCACGGCAGAAAGCCCGGCAAGCCAGGTGCTGGAAACCAGCAGAGGACGCACGTCACGGGAGAGATACGGGGAAAGGCGCTGCGGCGACAATAAGGCGGTGAACAGGCTGCTGCCAAACATCAGCATCACCGCCGCAAAGTGCACAAAGCGACACAGAACAAACAGGGCCGCCAGACTCATGGCTTAGTTGACGGTGAAGCTGTACTGGCCTTTGGTTTTATGGCCGTCGACCGAAACCACATGCCAGCTAACGTTATATTTGCCGGCAGCCAGATCGTCTTCGATAGGCAAATTGATCTGGGTGTTGTTGTTCGCATCGAGCTGCAATTTACCGGTTTTCACGTTGGCGTCGTTCGGGCCGGTGATTTTCACGCCGCTGAAGTTAGGCTCAATGCCTTCGGAGAAATTGAGCGTCAGCACCTTCGGTGCCGGGCTGACGATGGCATCTTCCGCCGGCGTCTGCACTTTCAAATGGGCATGCGCCAGCGCCTGCTGCGAGGACAACCCGACAAACAACACAAAAATAGTAGAAAGCAGGCGATACGAAGAACGAATTTTACCGATCACAGTGATATCCCTTAAAGCAATAATCGAGGGTGATAAGGGCCAAGGCCGGCGACCATAACCCACCGCAGATGATTGCGCCACGGGTAAACAGAAGAACGGGAATAACGGCTAACCCGCTGTTTTTAACGCCCTACCATCCCTGTAGCGTATCGTATTAAATGATAACGAGACTCGATCCGTAAGTCGAGCAGAACGCTGGCATTCTGCGATCTGGCAGCACGTATCGCTGCTAAACCATGCTAAATGCAGGGCATAAAAAAACCGCGCACCAGGCAAAGCCCGACGCGCGGTTATTCAGCGCAGATTTAACCCTGGCCGTTACCGTTTTCACCGGCTGCGCCCATTTTCTTCAGATCTTTATCGATGAAGAACAGAGCCTTGCCGCTATTGCCCACCAGCGCCAGTTTATCCAGCACGGATTTGAACAGTTTCTCTTCTTCATGCTGCTCAGCGACATACCACTGCAGGAAGTTGAAGGTAGAGTAGTCATGAGCGGTCATTGCCGCATGCGCCAGCTCGTTGATCTGACGGGTAATGAGTTGCTCATGTTCGTAAGTCTGTTGGAACACGTCCGCAAGGGATTCGAACTCAACCGGCGGTGCGGCAATGGTGCCCAGCAGCGGCAAGGAGCCGGTATCGCTCAGATAATCGAACAGACGTTGCATGTGCTGCATCTCTTCCTGAGAATGCTCTTTAAGAAATGCGGCCGCGCCTTCAAAGCCTTTATCGCTGCACCATGCGCTCATTTGCAGGTACATGTTGGCGGAATAAAATTCCAGATTCAGTTGCTCATTCAGCTTTTTGGTCATTTCTTGCGTCAGCATAATTATCCCTTTTATTTTGCAGGTATCGATTTAATTTTTCCGTATTATGCCTTGGTAAGAACAAAATAAAAACACCTGATTTACATCATGAGTCATTTAATTTTTAATCAATTAAAAATCAATATGTTAAAATAAATATTAATTATTCATCTAAATTATTATGATAACTATTTTCATCTGTACATTTACCCCAAAAACGAATCATTCTTATTTAATAAAACAAATAGATTGCATTACCTTCGGCATAATAAATAAGCGCTGATGGCTGGCGTTATTCCCGCAGCCCTTCTCCCCTTGCGCTTCAGGCTTGCCAAGCGCCGCCGGGTGCATTACCTTCTGCGCTGATCCAATGCGGTGACAGTAAGGAGAATACGGTGGGTTACAATCTGGCAGAGCTTTCCAAAGAAGAGATGGACAAGGTGAACGTTGATCTCGCGGCTTCCGGCGTGGCGTTTAAAGAACGCTATAACATGCCGGTGATCCCGGAAATGGTTGAACGCGAACAGCCGGCGCACCTGCGCGACTATTTCCGCGAACGCGTGGCGTTCTATCGCGTCGAATCACACAAGTATTCGCGCCTGCCGTACGAGCCGAAATCCAGATAAAAAAAACCCGCCGTCATGGCGGGTTTTGCATCATTTTGCCGCAAACCTGTCGGTGGCCAGCATCAACTGATGCAGGATACCCGGTTCATCGAAGGAGTGCCCGGCACCCTCTACGATATGCAGCTCCGCCTCCGGCCAGACCTTCGCCAGATCCCAGGCGTTTTGCACCTGGCAAGCCATATCGTAGCGGCCGTGGATAATCACCGCCGGGATATGGCGAATCAACGGAACGTTGCGCAGCAGCTGGTCGTCGCTGTCCAGAAAACCCAAATGGGTAAAGTAGTGGTTTTCGATGCGGGCGAACGCCAGCGCAAAGTCATCCTCACCAAAGGAAGCGGACTCGGTGCTTGGCAACAGCGTTACCGTCTCCCCTTCCCACACGCTCCACAACTTCGCCGCTTCAAGCTGTACTTGCAGATCCTTTGAGGTCAGGCGCTGGCGGTAGGCCGCGATCACGTCCTTACGCTCTTCCTCTGAAAGAATCGACAGCACACGCTCCCATTTCTCCGGGAAGAAGCGCGAAGCGCCGTCCTGGTAATACCAGCTCAATTCCTGCTTACGCAACGTGAAGATGCCGCGCAACACCATTTCGCTAACGCGCTGCGGATGGGTTTGCGCATAGGCCAACGCCAGCGTCGATCCCCATGAGCCGCCAAACACCAGCCATTGCTCCACGCCGGCCATTTCGCGCAGGCGTTCAATGTCCTGCACCAGATGCCAGGTGGTGTTGTTGTCCAGGCTGGCATGCGGTTTGGAGCGCCCGCAGCCGCGCTGATCGAACAGCAGCACCTTGTAGCGCTGTGGATCGAACAGTTGGCGGTGATAGGAGGATATCCCCCCGCCCGGCCCGCCATGAATAAAGACTGCCGGCTTACCCTTAGGGTTACCGCTCAGTTCCCAGTAGATCCGGTGGCCATCCCCTGTGTCCAGCCAACCGCTGTCATACGCTGCTAACGGCGGGTACAAACCTCGTAATTGTTCCATGGCGCTTCCGTCTCTGTGGTCATACCCTCATAAAAGCCGAAGCGGCCCATCAGGTCAACGGTAAAACCTGAAAACTCCCACACTCCCCGGCAAGTTAGCGTGCGTTTGCTTAAAATGACCGCAAAATACCGGCCAGGTCAGCCTAAACGAGCATACCCAGCGCCCGGGTCAGCCTCTTTTGCGCAAGTGCGGCTCACGCATTTCCTGAGCGGTTTTCGCCTCGATGCCCAGTTCTGCCGTAGGCCGCAGCAGCAGACGCGGCAGGCCAATGGGCTCCCCGGTTTCGAGACAATAGCCGAACTCTCCGTTGTGAAGCCGCGACAACGCCGCCGCGATTTTCGGCAACAAGCGGCTTTCGCGGTCCAACTGGCGGAACAGTAATCGCAGGTCTTCTTCACGCGCGGCTTTATCCGCTTCATCACCGGAGACTTCACCGCCGTCGATATCGCGTTTCAACGCATCGATGTGCAGCAGCAATTTTTGCTGCTCCTCCAGCAGGCGTTGGCGAAAAAAAGCCTGCTGTGCCGGGTTCATATAATCAGACTCCGGCATGGCCAGGAGTTGCTGTGGGTTTAACAAGGAAACGACGGTCATTGCGCTCTCCCGCGATAATTTGTTTGTTACATTATAACATAACAAAACAATTAAGCAGCCTTTCACAAAAAACAAAATACTCACGCTTAACAAGCGATTGACTAAAACATACGTTTTCATGCTTGCAACCAACCGGTGTAAGGTGGTTAATAGCTTAGCAAACCACCCACCCATAGGTAACTGAGAGGCCAACATGAGTAAGGGAATGGATAGCAAGAAAAATGCGAAGAAGAAGCCGTTGAAAACCCCTGCAGAGAAACGCGCAGGCAAACGCGCCAAAAAAGGGCAAACGTCCGGCGAGTAAGCGAACTTCTAACCGTAATTAAACCCGCCGAGGCGGGTTTTTTGTTGTCTGAAATTACCGGAGTGAATACCGATGCCCCGCTTGACTATCGCCGCCGCTCAGTACCACGCCGTGGCCGCTGATATTGACCGCAATTTGGACCACCATCTGACATTCATCCGTCAGGCCGCAGAACAGCATGTGCAGTTGCTGATTTTTCCTGAACTTTCGCTGACCGGTTACGAGCTCAATGCTGCCAGTCGTTTAGCCCTTACGCTTGACGATCCACGTTTGCAGCCGCTAGCCGATGCGGCTAAACAACAACAGATGACGCTTGTTGTCGGCGCTCCGCTCAACGATGGCACTGGGTTGTTTATAGGCGCATTCACGTTCAGCCCCGACGGCGGCCGAAATACCTACACCAAGCAACATCTGCACGGTGCGGAAAAAGAGATATTTCGTTCCGGCAATGGCGGCCCTCTGTTGACGGTAAGCCAACGACGGATCGCCCTGGCGATTTGCGCTGACACCGCGCACCCAGAGCATGCCACCGATGCCGCAATAGCCGGTGCCGAGATCTACGCCGCCGGCGTGTTGGTTTCTCAAGCCGGTTACTCCACCGACAGCTCTAATTTGGCGAGTTATGCGCAACAACATGGCATTGTCACCTTGATGGCTAACCATGCCGGCCCTACCGGTGGCTGGATCCCTGCCGGTAGAAGCGCAATATGGGATGAAACAGGCCGGCAGGTAGCCAGCGTACCAGATAGCAGCCAGGGGTTGCTGATTGCAGAAAACCGCCCCAACGGTTGGCACGGGCGCTACTGCCGGTTAAGCTAACGCTGTGCTGTTGCCCCTGAGGAAACCATGATTTTACGCGTAATAGACACTGAAACCTGCGGGCTGGACGGCGGCGTGGTGGAAGTCGCCTCCGTCGACCTGATCGACGGCCACATTGCCAATCCAATGAGCGACTTGGTCAGCCCCGATCGGCCCATCAGCATTGATGCGATGGCTATCCATCACATCACCGAACAGATGGTCGAGGGTAAACCGCGCATCGCGGTGGCGATCGGCCGCTATCTGGGTAGCCCTTACTATGTGGCGCACAACGCAGCGTTTGATCGCGGCGTGCTGCCGGAAATGCGCGGTGCCTGGATATGCACCATGAAGCTGGCGCGCACCCTGTACCCGGACATCAAATACGGCAACCAGTATCTGCGCTATGCGTTGAATCTCGAGGTGCAACTGCCGCAAGACACCACGCTGTACCCGCACCGGGCGCTGTACGATTGCTACGTCACCGCCGCGCTGCTGCAACGTATCGTCAAGGATTCGGGTTGGACGCCGGAACAAATGGCGCAAATCACCGAACAGCCGGTGCTGCTGAAGAAATTCAAATTCGGCAAGTATCGCGGGCAGGAAATCGATCGCATTGCGCAGGAAGATCCCGGCTATCTGCGCTGGATGTTGAAGTCCATCGAGGATCTCAGCCCGGACATGAAGCATACGTTGAAATACTATCTGATCGGCTAAAAAAGCGGGCAGCAATCGCCGCCCGCCTGCAAATTACTCCGCCAGCGCCAGAATAAAGGCGTACTCCAGCGCAATGTCCTCATAGGCTTTGAAACGCCCGGACTTGCCGCCGTGGCCAGAATCCATATCGGTATACAGCAGCAGCTGACGATCGTCGGTTTTCAACTCGCGCAGCTTCGCCACCCACTTGGCCGGTTCCCAGTACTGTACCTGCGAATCGTGCAGCCCGGTGGTCACCAGCATGTGCGGATAATCTTGCGCTTTCACCTGATCGTACGGGCTGTATTGCTTGATGTAGTCGTAATACGCCGGCTCGTTCGGGTTGCCCCATTCGTCGTATTCGCCGGTGGTCAGCGGAATAGACTCATCCAGCATGGTGGTGACCACATCGACAAACGGCACCTGCGCCACTATGCCGTTAAACAGCTGCGGTGCCTGATTGATCACCGCCCCCATCAACAGGCCGCCGGCGCTGCCGCCCATGGCGAAGACCCGTTTGGCGTCGCCATAACCCTGCGCGATCAGCGTTTCGGTCACGTCGATAAAATCGTTGAAAGTATTTTGCTTCTTGAACAGCTTGCCGTCCTCATACCACAGCTGCCCCAGCTCGCCGCCACCGCGAATGTGCGCCAGGACGAAGACGAAACCGCGATCCAGCAGGCTCAAACGGCTGGCGCTGAAGGCCGGATCCATGCTGCTGCCGTAAGAGCCGTAGCCATAAACCATCAACGGATTGCTGCCCCGGATAAAGCGATCCTGGCGGTAAACCAGCGAGACCGGCACCTCGACGCCATCCCGCGCTTTCACCCATACCCGTTCGCTGCGGTAATTTTCCGGCGTGAAGTTTTTCACTTCCTGCTGCTTGAGCATCACGCGCTCGCCGCTGTCGAGATTAAGCTCATACAGCGTGGTCGGCGTGGTCATCGAAGAGTAGCCGTAGCGCAGCAGTTCGGTTTCCGGCTCAGGATTGTAGGCCAGCCAGGTGGTATAGGTCGGATCGTCAAAAGCGATGCGTTTCACTTCGCCGCTCTGCCAGTGGATCTGGCGCAGTTGGGTCAGGCCTTCGCTGCGCTCCTCCACCACCAACCAGTCACGGAACAGGCTGAAGCCTTCAAGCATCACCTCGATACGCGGAGCGATAAGCTCCTGCCACTGCGCTTCATCCGCCTGCTCGCTCTGATACAGGCCGAAGTTCTTGCCGTCCTTGTTGGAGCGGATATAGAAATGCTGATGGTAGTGATCGATGCCGTATTCATGATCCTTGCGGCGCGGCACAAACATCTGGGGCGTGCTGTCGGCGCGATCGGCGTCCAACAGCAAAATCTCCGAAGTGGTGGTGCTGCTCAGGTGGATCAGGATAAAGCGTTCGGAGGTGGTTTTTTCCAGCCCGACGTAGAAGGTGTCGTCCAGCTCTTCGTAGATCAGTTGGTCGTGCTGCGGATCTGTGCCTACCACGTGGCGATACACCTGATAGGGCAGCAGCGTTTTGGCATGTTTGCGCACGTAATAAACGGTGGCGGAGTCGTTCGCCCATTCGAAACTGCCGGAGGTGTTTTCCAGCACTTCGTCGGCCCAACTGTCGTCGTTCAGATTTTTGAAACGAATGTCATACTGCCGGCGTGACAGGAAATCCTCCGCTACCGCCAGTTTCTGGTTGTCGGGGCTGACTTCCAAACCGCCCAGAGTGTAAAACTCGCGTTTTTCGGCGCGCTGATTGCCGTCGATCAGCGTATCCCAGCGTTCACTTTCCGCCTGTGGCTGACGAACATAAATCGCGTATTCGTTGCCCGGCTCGAAACGGGTCTGATAACGGTAACCGTGCCTGACATAAGGCACCGAGTGCTCCTGCTGGGGGATACGCGCCACCATCTCTTCATACAGCGTCTCACGCAACGCCTGCTGCGGTTTCAGCATCGCATCGGTAAAGGCGTTTTCCGCCTGCAGATAGTCCAGCACTTGAGGGTCTGCCCGCTCGTCGTCGCGCAGCCAATAGTAGTCATCCACGCGCGTATCGCCGTGGATGGTGATGGGATAAGGTCGTTTTTCTGCCTTAGGGGGTGTCATCATTGCTAAATCATCCGCTTACCTTGATTAAGGCAAGAGTGACACGATTCCCCCCGGCTTGCCAAGCGGCGCTACGCCAGCTCGCGTTTTTTCTCGTTGACGTCGTTTTCAATGCCCTGCTTGACGTCCGCAGGGATCTTCAACGACTGCGTCAGCGCATCGAGATAGCCGCGTTCCATAAAGTGATCGACGTCGATCACCATGCAGCTCAGGTAATACACCTCAAGCGCCTCGTCTTCGTTTTTCACGCTCTGGGCGATCAGCTCCGGGTTTAAGGGTTGGTCGATCGCCTCCTGCACCCATTTTTGCGCTTCCTCGCCCACCTGCAGCTGTTCCAGGCTGTGGTCGATCGCGCGTTTTTCTTCCGCATCGATATGGCCGTCGCTCTTGGCGGCAAACACCAGCGCCTGCACCAACCGTTTGGCGCGCAGATCCACCGGTGTAGTTTGCAAGCCAAACTGCGGTTCGCCCTGATGGGTTTCTTTCACCCGCTGCTTGTATTTATTCCACAACACCGCGCCAACGGCCGCGCTGCCACCGATAATCAAGGCGTTTTTACCGAACTTGCCCACCAGCTTGCGCGAAGATTTGTTCGCCAGCAAAACGCCCACCAGGCCCCCCAACGCGGTCGGGGCCAGCAGTTTGCCAATGCCTTCCGCCCCACCGATGGAACCGGCCTTTTGCCCAATCATCGATTGAATCTGCTGCATCCAGTTATTTTTCATGCTCTACCCTTTGCGTGAGGAAACAAGGCGCGCAGGCACGGAAAAGCCAACCGCCGATGAACCGTCAGATTAGGGGATTTTTTGTCAACTTACGTATGGAGGATGAAAACCTGTGTTTAGCGCAGAGAAAACGATGACGGGCCAGGCAGGCCCGTCATTTTTAGTGCTTCAGCCTTCTTCGCCCGGCTGTTCTTCGTCCTGCTCATATTCCGCCAGTTCGTCACGCATCGCCTGAATCGACTCACGGGCCAGCAGCGCCAACGTACGGTAAAAACCGGTGGTGGCATGCGCCTCCACTTTACCGAGGAAACGGCCGCACCAAGGCAGCAGGTATTCGTCAAACAGGGTGATTTGCGCCTGCACTTCGTCTTCCTGCGATTGATCTTCCAGCCAGGAGGCAGCCAGCAACAGAGAACCGAAGTGATCGGCCGGCGCTTCGCCAAGCGGCATGCCGCGTTGTTGCAGGAAAGTGCGAATTTCCGCCTCCGTTGCGCCTTCCACATAAGCGGAACGGAACGGCGACACGCTGCATTCGCTGCCGACAAACATCGCGTTGAAATCGGCGGAAAGCAGGTTCACATCGCATCCCTGCTGCAAGCGCGTCAGCAGTTCGTCCTGCTCCAGCGGCCAGTGTTGCTGCAGCTTGCCCTCTTTAATCAGCGTGAACAGCGGCACCAACAACGGATCTTGCGGCTGACGGTAAAACAGCGTACCCAGCACGCGGCAAACAACGGAAAATTCATTCATGATAATGCCTTATACAATACGGAAAATTTGCCGGGACGATGTCACAAATCGGCCAATTCCGCAATCGCCGGCTTGCCGCGCCGCTCGAGAAAGTCCAGCAGGCGCCGTGGGCTGACGTTGAGGATCCGTTCCTGCGGAAATTCCACTTCAGCGATGATGCGTTCACAGTGCTCGAAGCCGCCGAGTGAGAAAGCAATATGCGAATCCGACCCCAGCGCCAACCAACCGCCTGCATCACGCACCGCGGCGGCAATTGCCCGGCAATTGTCCTCGCTGCCCTTGCGTGAATGGGTGAATGACGAGTTATTCAGCTCCAGCGCCACTTCATACTTCGCGGCCGCTGCGGCGACCGCCGCGATGTCGATAGGATACCTTGGGTTGCCGGGATGGCTGATAATGTGCACATCCCCTTGCGCCATCGCGGCGATCATCGCTTCGGTATTGGCCGCCTTGTCCTGCGGCGCAAACACCGGCTCGTGGAAGCCGGCGATAATCACGTCGACTTCGTTCAACATCGGTCCGGTGCAGTCGATATCGCCCTGCAGGTTTTTGATGTTGGCCTCGATACCGCGCAGGATCCCTACGCCATCCACCAGACGCGGCCAGACGCGCATGTTCATAAAGTGCCAGTAATGCGGCGCATCGGCCATATCCGGGCCGTGATCGGTGATGGCGAACAGTTTGATGCCCTTTTGATGGGCTTCGACGATGTAATCATGCAGCGTACTGTAGGCGTGAGTGCTGGCAACGGTGTGCATATGCAAATCAACAGGGTACATTATTTCTCCTTCTGGCGGCCTGCCAAAGGGACGGCGGCAGGCCGGGTTTCTTATTAGCTTAGCAGGTGAGTCACCGAAAGGTCAGTAACCAAGTTGCACATCCACCACCCCTGCCGGCGTTTGCCCGGTCTCTAAAGTGCGGATGTTGGCGGCTATCTGGTCCATCGCCTGTTCCGGCAAGGTGATGGCAGCAATATGCGGGGTAATGGTGACACGCGGATGACGCCAGAACGGGTGTGCCTGCGGCAGCGGCTCGTTGACGAACACATCCAGGGTGGCGGCGGCAATCTGCCCCTGCTCCAGCGCCTGCAAGAGATCGTCCTCAACCAGATGCGCGCCGCGGGCGATGTTGATCAGATAGGCTCCCGGCACCAAATGCGCGAACAGGTGGCGATTGAGGATACCGGCGGTTTCCGTCGTATTGGGCAGCAAGTTGATCAGCAATCGAGTGCCCTTGAGAAACGCAGTGCGCTGCTCTGCGCCGGCAAAACTCTCAACGCCATCGATCTGCTTCGGGCTACGGCTCCAGCAACGTACGTTAAAACCGAACTCCACCAACTTTTGCGCCACGCTTTTCCCCAGAACGCCTGCCCCGAGGATGCCAATGGTGAAATTATCCTGTTGGTGGGGATCGAGCGGCTGCCATTTTTGCTGCTGTTGCAGCAAGTGATACTCGTCGAAACGACGAAAGTAACGCAGTACGTAGCTCAACGCATATTCCTGCATCTGCTGCGCCATGCCGGTGTCCTCCAGGCGCAGCAGCGGGACACCCGCCGGCAGCGTGCCGGGATGTTGGCGCTCTTGCTCGAGAATGGCATCGACGCCCGCCCCCAGGGCGAACACCCCTTTCAGTTGCCGGCGGTTAGCCAGCATCTCCTGCGGCGGACGCCACGCCAGCGCATAATCCGCCGGGCGATCGTCGCCGGGTTGCCATTCGCGAACGTTGGCCTGCGGCAGACGCTGTTTGATGCCTGCCAACCAATCCTGGGCGTTAAATAAGGGGTGGTAATAAATGATGTTCATCGGTCAGACTCCGTCTGTTTTTTATGCATTTTCATCCAGATTTCCGCGATTCGCCGACAGATGCAAGCGCTAAAGCCAAAAACGCAAACAGCCCCGACCAGTGGGGCTGTTTTTTTATCCTGCAGAGATCTCAGGCGGCGACGGGGGCGTCGTGCCTTATCAGCCGGCGCAACAGCGGGATCAGGATCAACATCACCACGCCAACGCCCGCAGCCCCCCAGCCCAGCGCACTGAATATTTCGCTGTAGCCGGGGTTGGTCAGCGCCGGAGTGCTGCCGCTGTTTTCCGGCATCAGGCCGGAGACATAGCCCGCCAACACCGAAGCGACGCCGGTGACCATCATCCAGCAGCCCATCATGACGCCCTGATAACGCGGTGGCGCCAGCTTGCCGATCATCGCGTAGCCGATCGGGGAGATCATAAGTTCGCCAATGCTTTGCAGTATGTAGCTGATTGCGATCCATTTAAACGCCACCAGCCCGTCGCCGCCGGCCAGGCTGATGCCCAACGGCAACACCAGCATGCCCAACCCGATGCAAAACAACGAGCCGGAGAATTGCAACGGGATATCGATATTGCAGCCACGGGCTCGCAAGCGGTTAAACCACCAGGCCATCAGCGGCCCGCCCACGACGATCACCAGCGTGTTGATATTCTGGATCCACTGCGGAGCGACCTGAATACCGTAGACGTTCAGGTTGATATTGTGCTCGGAGAACAGCATCAGCCCCATAGGCGCCAACTGGTACAGCGCCCAGAATACCAATGAGCCCAGCGCCAGAATCAGATAGGCCACCATGCGACGGCGCTCTGTGCGCGGGTGGTGACGCAGTGTGACCACGCACAGCATCAGGAAAATCAGTACGCCGAGGCCAATCACAAAATGCCCGCTGAATTCCGCATGGGTCAGCATCACCCGGATAATGGGCACCAGCGCCACCAATACTGCCAGTCCGACCAGCATACGCCAGCGGTATTGCGCGCGGCTGGCGTCATGCAACGGCGTGTTGAGATCGGCCAGAATGCGCCAACGGCTGACGGCGACGATAATCGCCGCCGCATTGCCCAGCGTGGCGAACAGGAACAGCGCGCGGTAGTTTTCGCTCAACTGGAAATAGCCGGCCACGGTAAAACCGACAAAGAAGCCGAGGTTCATCCCGGCATAGTTCCACAAAAACGCCGATTCGCGCCGATCGTCATCCGGCTTGAAGCGCTGGGTGAGCATCATATTGATGCAGGTGACGTTCAGCCCGCTGCCGGTCAGGAACATCGCCAACCCCCAGTACAGACCCCAAACGCCCGCCACGGCAATCAGTGCGCAGCCGATCACCTGCAGCACCATACCCAGTACGAACAGGTTCCGGTTACTCAGAAAGCGCCCGCCCAGGTAGCCGCCGAACATATGCAGCCCATAGTTGAAGGCGCCGAACACGCCCATCATGGCGTTAGCGCTGCCCTCGCTGAAGCCCAGGCGTTTGGTGGCGTAGAGCACCAGCGTGGAGTAGAGCACGGCAAAACCCAGCGTGGCGAAGATTTGGATAAAAAACAGTGCCCCGGCGCCCGGGGGGATGGCGTGACGCTGATGCGCCGCCGGCATGGAGTCCGATGGAGTCAAAGTGAACCTCTGCTGCATGATGCCCGTCGTATTTCAAGCCGCAGCGCCGCTGGCTGCCCGTTGAAATTCGTCGAGTCCGTTATTTTAATTGATCAGTCCCTGTCTGCGTTATCGCCGGCGTACGGCCCGGCAACCTGCGCGGCGGAGTGATATTCCTTGCCAAATCCTCCGCGTCAGCAGCGATCTATTTAGCGACACATATGACTAATAATCCAGTATTAATGCATATAACAGCGCAGCCCAAGACTTCTCTGCTGGTATATTGAGCTGTTGTATACCAATACACTCAAACATTAGTCTGTGAGATAATTTAGCATCGTTACTATCCCTCGGGTACGCATCGGGCAACGGTTTATCGCTCGGGAAATCAGCAAATTGCTGCAACTTTAGCTAAACAGTCATTGTTATGTCACAAGAGGGTTGACGCTGGGATCAGATTCTCCTACATTAGCGCCCGTCGACAGCGCAATGCGTTAGCGATGCTACAAAACGGTGAGGTGTCTGAGTGGCTGAAGGAGCACGCCTGGAAAGTGTGTATACGCGTAAGTGTATCGAGGGTTCGAACCCCTCTCTCACCGCCATATTCTAAAGAGAAAGCCTGGATTCGCGTCCAGGCTTTTTTGCTTTTATAAATCCCCGCAGAGAGGGGTGAGAAGCCTCGACAGGGTTTGACAAAACGCATGCGTTTTGGACCGCCAAAGGCGGCCCGTAGGGTGAGCGCAGCGAATCAAGCCCTCTCTCACCGCCATATTCTAAAGAGAAAGCCTGGATTAACGTCCAGGCTTTTTTGTTGTCTGCAAGACAGGGAAAACGCCAGCAGGTCTAAGGGTCCACAGGGTTCGCCGCAGTTTTCGACAAACTGAGCAGCACGTGAGCGGACGCGCCGAAACGCAGAAATTCTGCTTGACCGGTTCGCCCCCACTCCCTATAGTAGCGCCCCGTTGCACCAGAGAGTACGCAACGAAAAAATACGGTGAGGTGTCTGAGTGGCTGAAGGAGCACGCCTGGAAAGTGTGTATACGCGTAAGTGTATCGAGGGTTCGAACCCCTCCCTCACCGCCATATTCTGAAGAGAAAGCCTGGATTCGCGTCCAGGCTTTTTTGCTGTCTGCAATCCGCCTCAGTGTGCGCGACTGGCGGCGATATGCGGCTGCATCACGGCGCGGCGCCAGTCGCCTGGAGTCTGGCCGAATTGGCGTTTAAAACTGCGATTGAAGGATTGCTGCGAGTCAAAGCCGAGTGATATCGCCACGCTGACGATAGGCTCGCCGCTGTTGGCCAGGCGCTCTGCGGAAACTTTCAGTTTCTGCATGCGGATATACTCCCCCAACGCGTAGCCGGTCTGGCGTTTGAACATGCGCTGCAGGTGCCATTTGGAATACCCCGCGCGGTCCGCTACGGTGTTGATATCCAGCTTCTCTTCCAGATTGTTGTCAATCCACTCAATCAAATCGGTAATAAAACCCGTGCTGTTCATGCTGACGCTCCCATGACATTGGCAGGTAAATCCGCTGCCCGATGTCACTACGTTGCAGCAGTTTCGCATTAAATGCAATTTTTATTATTGCATTTATTCGACAGGCGCTTCTATAATCCATCCGGTTAATGTAACCGATATTAATACATTAATGTGACAACAATGTGTTTCAAAAACTAACGTTGTGCCGATGAACGACGCAACCGCTCTGCCGCCGGTCACAGGCCAGGGACGTTACCCGGATAACAGGGCCGGGTGTATGGCCTGACCGCGCTCACCCATGGAATAAAAATAATGCCAAGCCAGCCAAACTCATTGTTTAACGCTCACAGCATCGGTTTCAGCGCGCGTCTTTCAGCAGTAGCGCTGCTGGTCGCCTTGCTTGCTGGTTGCGACAACAGCGTCGCTCAAAATGCAGCTCCCCCGCCACCGGCCGTCAGCGCCGCTAACGTGGTAATAAAACCCATCAGCCAGTGGGATGCCTTTAACGGCCGGATCGAAGCGGTGCAAAGCGTTCAGCTACGCCCGCGGGTTTCCGGCTATATCGATAAGGTGAATTACACCGAAGGCGATGAGGTTAAAAAAGGCCAGGTGCTGTTCACCATTGACGATCGCACCTACCGCGCCGCCCGCGAACAGGCTCAAGCCGAGCTGGTCCGGGCACGTAATCAGGCGGCGTTGGCCCGCAGTGAATCCAGCCGTACCGAAAAACTGATCGGCACCCAGGCGATCTCGACCGAGGTATGGGAACAACGCCGCTCCTCCGCCGCACAGGCACAAAGCAACGTGCTGGCGGCCCAGGCCCAGCTCGATATCGCGCAGCTGAATCTCGATTTTACCCGCGTGACCGCGCCGATCGACGGGCGTGCCAGCCGCGCCATGATCACCGCAGGTAACCTGGTCACCACCGGGGACAGCGCCAGCGTGCTCACTACGCTGGTGTCGCTAGATAAAGTTTATGTTTATTTCGACGTCGACGAAGCCACTTTCCTGCGTTACCAGAATATGGCGCGCGATGGCCAACGCAGCCAGGATCCGCAGGCGAAGTTACCGGTCAAGGTCGGCCTGGTGGGTGAAGAAGGTTATCCGCATCAGGGCGTTGTCGATTTCACCGACAACCAGCTGAATGCCGGCACCGGCACCATTCGCATGCGCGCCCAGCTCGAAAATCACGAGCGCCGTTTCACTCCAGGGCTGTTTGCGCGGGTGCAGATGCCCGGCAGCGCCGAGTTCAACGCCATGCTGATCGACGATAAATCGGTGATGACCGATCAGGACCGCAAATTCGTTTATGTCGTCGACAAGGACGGCAAGGCGCAGCGGCGCGATATCGAAGTGGGCCGGGTGGCGGATGGATTGCGCATCGTGCAGAAAGGCCTGGCGGCGGGCGATCGGGTGATCGTCGACGGCATGCAGAAAGTGTTTATGTCAGGGATGCCGGTCAATGCGAAAACCGTCGTGATGGCAGCCAACGCTCCCGTTTCCGCAGTCAACTAAGCCACCAGCAGAGAACCCTGACCCATGGATTTTTCCCGCTTTTTCATCGACCGGCCGATCTTTGCCGCGGTGCTGTCGATCCTGATTTTCGTCGGTGGCGTTATTGCGATCCCGCTATTGCCGATCAGCGAATACCCGGACGTAGTGCCCCCAAGCGTGCAAGTGCGCGCCCAGTACCCAGGCGCCAACCCGAAAGAGATTGCCGAAACGGTGGCCACGCCGCTGGAAGAGGCAATCAACGGCGTCGAACACATGATGTACATGAAATCGGTGGCCGGCTCTGACGGCGTGCTGGTAACCACCGTTACCTTCCGCCCGGGAACCGACCCCGATCAGGCGCAGGTGCAGGTGCAAAACCGCGTCGCGCAAGCAGAGGCGCGCCTGCCTGAAGACGTGCGCCGCCAAGGGGTAACCACGCAGAAGCAGTCCCCGGCCCTGACGCTGGTGGTGCATCTGGTTTCCCCTTCCGGTAAATACGATTCACTGTATCTGCGTAACTACGCCACCCTGAAGGTCAAAGATGAGTTGGCCCGCCTGCCGGGCGTCGGCCAGGTGCAGATTTTCGGCGCCGGTGAATACGCCATGCGCGTCTGGCTGGATCCGAATAAGGTCGCCTCGCGCGGGCTGACCGCTTCTGACGTGGTCACCGCCATGCAGGAGCAGAACGTGCAGGTTTCCGCCGGCCAACTGGGCGCAGAGCCAATGCCGAACCGCAGCGATTATCTGCTTTCCATTAACGCCCAGGGCCGCCTGCAAACCGAGGAAGAGTTCGGCAATATTATCCTCAAGAGCGGCGACAACGGCGAGATAGTGCGCCTGCGCGACGTGGCGCGCATTGAAATGGGGTCCGGCAGCTATGCGTTGCGCGCCCAACTCAATAATAAGGATGCCGTCGGGATCGGTATTTTCCAGGCACCGGGCGCTAACGCCATCGAGCTGTCCGATGCGGTACGGGCCAAAATGGCCGAACTGTCGACCCGCTTCCCGGATGGCATGAGCTGGAAATCGCCGTACGACCCGACGGTGTTCGTCCGCGATTCGATCCGCGCGGTGGTAGATACCCTGCTCGAAGCGGTGCTGCTGGTGGTGCTGGTGGTGATCCTGTTCCTGCAAACCTGGCGTGCCTCGATCATTCCGCTGCTGGCGGTGCCTATTTCCATCGTCGGTACCTTCGCCGCGCTGTACCTGCTGGGCTTCTCGCTCAATACGCTCAGCCTGTTCGGGCTGGTGCTGGCGATCGGTATCGTGGTCGATGACGCCATCGTGGTGGTGGAAAACGTCGAGCGTAATATCGAGGAAGGTTTATCGCCGCTGGCGGCGGCGCATCAGGCGATGCGCGAAGTGTCCGGGCCGATCATCGCCATCGCGGTGGTACTGTGCGCGGTGTTCGTGCCGATGGCATTTTTGTCCGGCGTCACCGGCCAGTTTTATAAGCAGTTCGCCGTCACCATCGCCATTTCGACCGTGATTTCGGCCATCAACTCGCTGACCCTGTCGCCGGCGCTGGCGGCATTGCTGCTGAAACCGCACGGCGCACCGAAGGACATGCCATCGCGCCTGATCGACCGGCTGTTCGGTTGGCTGTTCCGCCCGTTCAACCGCTTCTTTGCCAACAGCTCACAGCGCTATCAGCGCGGGGTTTCCCGTGCGCTCGGCAAACGCGGCGCGGTATTCGTGGTGTACGTACTGTTGTTGTGCGCCGCGGGCGTAATGTTTAAAACCGTGCCTGGCGGATTTATCCCGACGCAGGATAAGCTTTATCTGATTGGCGGGGTGAAAATGCCGGAGGGGGCGTCGCTGGAACGCACCGATGCGGTGATCCGTAAAATGAGCGCCATCGGCCTGAGCGTCGACGGGGTGACGGACGCGGTAGCCTTCCCGGGCCTGAATGCATTGCAATTTACCAATACGCCCAATACCGGCACCGTGTTCTTCGCGCTTGAATCTTTAAGCACCCGCACTCGCAGCGCGGCGCAGATCAACGCCGAGATCAATGCGCGCATCTCGCAGATTCAGGAAGGGTTCGCCTTCTCGATCATGCCGCCGCCAATCCTCGGCATCGGACAGGGTTCCGGTTATTCGCTGTATGTCCAGGATCGCGCCGGTCTCGGATATGGCGCGCTGCAAACCGCGATCAATACCCTGTCGGGCAGTATCATGCAAACGCCGGGCATGAGTTTCCCGATCTCGTCTTATCAGGCCAACGTGCCGCAGCTGGAAGCGAAAATCGACCGCGATAAGGCCAAGGCGCAGGGCGTGCCGCTCAACGCGCTGTTCGGCACGCTGCAGACTTATTTGGGTTCGTCTTACATCAATGACTTCAACCGCTATGGCCGCACCTGGCAAGTCATCGCGCAGGCCGACGGTCAATTCCGCGACAGCGTGGAGGATATCGCCAACCTGCGCACCCGCAACGACAAGGGTGAAATGGTGCCGATTGGCAGCATGGTCAACATCAGTACCACCTACGGGCCAGACCCGGTGATCCGTTATAACGGCTTCCCGGCGGCGGACCTGATTGGCGATGCCGATCCGCGCATCCTGTCGTCTACGCAGGCCATGAGCGAACTGACGGCGATGGCCGCCAAGCTGTTGCCGAACGGCATGAACATCCAGTGGACCGATCTGAGCTACCAGCAGTCGACCCAGGGCAATGCGGCGATTATCGTGTTCCCGGTAGCCGTGCTGCTGGCGTTCCTGGCGCTGGCCGCGCTGTACGAAAGCTGGACGCTGCCGCTGGCGGTGATCCTCATCGTACCTATGACCATGTTGTCGGCGCTGTTTGGCGTCTGGCTGACCGGCGGTGACAATAACGTGTTCGTGCAGGTGGGGCTGGTGGTGTTGATGGGGCTGGCCTGTAAGAACGCCATTTTGATCGTCGAGTTCGCCCGCGAGCTTGAGTTGCAGGGCAAAAGCATTATGGAAGCGGCGCTGGAAGCCTGCCGCCTGCGGTTACGACCGATCGTAATGACCTCCATCGCCTTTATTGCCGGTACTATCCCGTTGATTCTGGGCCACGGCGCCGGCGCCGAAGTGCGCGGAGTGACCGGTATCACGGTGTTTGCCGGCATGCTGGGCGTGACGTTGTTCGGGTTATTCCTGACGCCGGTGTTCTACGTTACCCTGCGCCGTATGGTGACGCGTAAAACACAGCAGCAACCGGCATAAAATTTCGCCGGCCAGCCGCGGCAGGCATAAAAAAAGGTCGGGCTCAGCCCGACCTTTTTCTTTGCATTGACCCGTCCTGAATAGCGTTGACACATTTTACTCACGCACAGAGGAAAATGTGATGAACCAGTATATTAAACGCACACAACGCGATTACTCTCTATCCTTTAAACTGGCCGTCGTCGAACAGGTCGAAAAAGGTGAGATGACATACCGCCAGGCGCAAGATCGCTACGGTATCCAGGGCAGCCAGACTGTCATGAACTGGCTGCGCAAATACGGTCAGCTTGACTGGCGAACTTCTCCTTCCACCAGAACGTGCGGAGATAACATGCCCAAACTCCCCCTGACGCCCGAACAGCGTATTAAAGAACTTGAGCAGCAACTGGCTGAATCTGAAGTCAAAGCCCAGTTCTTCGAAGCTGTCGTCAAAGTGATGAACACCGACTTTGGCGCCACGCTGACAAAAAAGCAGCTAACCGCCTTATCGCGCAAACACAAGTACCGGGACTCACAGTAACGCGGGCCTGCCGATGGATGGGCATCAGCCGACAAGCGTGGTATCAGTCCCTGCAGCGTGAAGCAGACAAAGAGGGGCAGGCCCGGCATCTCGTCGAACAGGTGACAGCCATCCGCTTGCACCAGCCCCGACTGGGGACACGTAAGCTGCATCACCTGTTGCGGCAACGCCCCGAACCGGCGTTGCATGTGGGGCGCGACCGGCTGTTCAGTATCCTGCGTTGCGCGCGGTTACTGGTGATGCCTAAACGGGCATATCACAAGACGACGCACAGTCATCATCGTTTTTATCGTCATCCCAACCTGCTGAAGGCGGGGGACAATCAGGTCATAGCCAGCCGTCCGGAACACGTCTGGGTGGCGGATATCACCTACCTGCCGCTGAGAACAGGAACGGCGTATGTCAGCCTGGTAACGGATGCCTGGTCGAGAAAAATCGTGGGGTATCACGTACATGACAGTCTGCATACCCGGCATGTCGCCTGCGCGTTCAAAATGGCACTGGCCGGCAGACGCACGGCGTTGCCGTTGGTGCACCACTCGGACAGGGGTATCCAGTACTGCTCACAGGAATATCAGGCGTTACATCAGAGATATGGCGTCACCTGCTCGATGACGGACGGGTATGACTGTTATCAGAACGCGCTGGCGGAACGGATAAACGGGATACTTAAAACGGAATACCTACTCGGCAGGCCAGAAGATATCACGCAGGCAAGAAAGATGGTCAGGGAGTCGGTGAACCTCTATAACACGCGGCGGCCGCACCTGTCGCTGAAATACAAAACGCCCGATGAAGTTCATCGGGCGTTATAAGGCTGAAAAGTGTCAACCTATATCAGGACTAGTCATGTCCCCGCAGCATACTGTTGTATGGGCCGCCAGCCATCCGCATCAGATGGTGGTCGTGTCAGTACACCCGTTTTAGTTCCACACACATTTTGAGATTTCCGGGGGCAGCCATCAGCCGATAACGGTATTTTCTCAGGTCGACGAGTCGGTTCTGCAGTTTTTGACGAGAATCGGCACCGCGTCGTGAAAACGAAGCATAGTTCTTGAAACACTGACTGAATGATACGGGTAATAAGTAATCCTGGTGATTACCCATGTTTCGCCCTGGTGGCGCGCTAAATTTATCCTTCAGAATGAAATGCCAGGCGCTGAAATCGGTGGCGGCAATGATCTGATCATGCGACCAGGTAGGGGGGCCAGGATTTCGGATGCCCTTCAGACGTTGTTCCTGTTGCCAGTCCGAGTTCAGCTTGTCGATGTCCTGTGTTATTTTGTTGTAGAAATTTGTGCCTTGTTTACGGTTCCAGCAGTGTAAGGCCGGATTGTCCCACCACTTCTGCCCAAACCGGCGCGTGCCTTCCTGATCTATACTGTTGCATAACGTGATAAAAGCCCAATCAGGCAACAGGATGAAGTGGAGTGAAGCACAGATAATGTGATGTGCGATAAACGATAATAGCCCTCACACCATGACTGGACACTGATTCACAGATAGCCAATAATGAATTCATAGGAAACAATCAGGGACTTATCATGAGTAACGACTTGTATGCATGGAAGAAATTCATCAAGATTGGCTTAATCGGCATACTACCATTAATACTAATATTTGTTTTTTTCAAGGCTGTGCCAGAGAGTCCAGCTTTGTATTATTTCCTGGAACTGACTAAAAACATCAGTACCAATATCTCATCAACCAATCTGGCACTTACAAAACCATTGGGTATGTATTGCAAACTGGCACCCTTGTTCTCGATCTATTTTGCAGTAAAGTACTTAAAATATGTCAAATCAAACCCTAAAACCGAAGACAAGGCATCATTGATATTTTATTTATTTGGGTTTTTGGCGGTTTATGCAGTGATTTTTTATATATTTGTGATAAGTGCATTCGACATAAATAACGGAAATAGGTTGTTGAAGGCGACTGCCTCCAATGATTTTTATATCTTGTTCTATTATTTTGTAGTGTTCTCTGGATTGTACGCATTGACCTTTTTACTCGCCATGTTGGTTAAACTTATCTATTTATGGCTTATTAAATAAAAATAAAATAAATAGAGCCTCAGACAGAGGTTCTTAAAATCTCTCTCATCCTAATACGACCAGGATAAAATGATGGGGTTAATTGGTTGGGCGAACAACCTCGTTATTAAACCGTTCGGCAAGAGCCGCATCAATATAAGAGGTCGCATAGGCAATCAAGGCGGCAGCAGCAATCGTTATTGTTGCGGTGAAGAGCGCAGACAATGCAAGCAGAGACAAAATCCCAGTGACCAACCCTAATGCCACAGCGCCTACGATACCGCTAAGTACCATCGCCTCAATCTCATATGCCAAGGGTGCCCAGTTACCTGTATTATATCCCTCAATAGCCTTATCACGGATCTTGTCAGCCTTGATGGCGAGGTCTGCTGCCTTGAAGAATTTTCCAAAGTGACCAAACCGACTTGCCAAATCACTAGCCTTAACGCTTTTCATCGCGCTAATAAGTGCTTGTTTGTCACCTTGCTTTACCTTCATCGAGGGGTTTGACATGATATTATTCAATGAGGCTAAGGCATCGTTATAATTTCTTATCGTCTTCCCCTGGAAATTACGAAGGTTATTCGCAATTTCTCCAGCATATCGCTTATACTGGCCACTGATATGATTACTGATTTTCTCACCCGCATCAGCGATAATACCGCTGGCTTCCATGAGCACATTTTTCTCATCATTCAGATAATTCCTTACCTGCTCCCGAGCCACACTTTTTCGGTATTCTTCACCTTTTGCCCATGATGTGCGGGTATCACTCTCATTCGTCTTTGGTCTTGAGACTTGAAACGCTCCTTTTTCATTACCGTTTCGGTCAATACTCACTGAATAAACAAAATTTTCTGTGCGAGAATAGTACAGATGTTTATCCCTGTTATCACCCGTGAGTTGTCCGCCATCGACAACGTTAGGGTGTCCAGGTATGGACCTAAGAGCATTCCTGCCAGAGGCACCACTCTTCGACCCGCCATTGTTGCCCTTGCCTGAGTCACCACCGCCCCATTGAATGCCGCTGCCAGAATCAATAGCATGAACCCCCTCAAAGGTCATCGTCACACCGTTGATCGTGTCTGTTAGCGTACCACCGTGGCCGACATTAGGCCCGCCACCAAGACCAGTTGGTCCCCCATTCACGCCACCGGTTGGGCCACGAGCGTCTTTCCCATCTCCACCACTCATATTCTCTCTCCTTGATAAGAAATACTATATTTAACTGTGTTTATATACAGTATTTTCACTCTGTCGAGCAAACATGTTGGTGTCAATAGATGATAATTATTCTCATTTTGTGTTGTGTATGGCACAACATCAATTCACTGGGTATTGTGCATTTACGAGGACGTGAATTATTTTTTCGTGTAATGCACTATTTTATAGGTATCGTGATCTCAACCAAAGAACAGGAATTGATAGTGATTGGCGCAGCATAGGCGCGCCGCTGGCGTAGAGCTCCCAGCGCCAGCGGTAAATTTGAGCGAGCATGATGTGACAATATTATTCTGCGTTTCCAAGCGGCGATCGCTGCTTTCTCCCATTTTTTGCACCTTTTTTGTCCGACGATTGCGCGCCACTGGTGCAGGTTTTTTACTCTCCCGTCATAAGTTTTAATTATAATTTATTGAAATCAGTGGATTAAAAATTGGCACGCCGGTTGCTCTATTGAATCCCATCTTGTGTACTAGATGGAATTCAGACGATGACCCAGCCAGTTAAACAACGCGGTTTCACCCTCAGTGAATGGCAGCACCATTATCACACCAGGCCGGCCGGCGAGCGCATGGCCTGCGTGCGCGCCACGCTGGAGGCGCTGACGTCGGGCCTGAGCCTGGACGACAACGCCTGGCTTTACCTTGCCACCGCCGCGCAGCTGGAAGCGCAGTGCCGACAGCTGGCACAGCAACTGGACGCGGTCGCCGGGGATATCAGCCGCCTGCCGCTGTTCGGCGTGCCCTTTGCTGTTAAAGACAATATCGACGTCGGCGGTTGGCCGACCAGCGCCGCCTGCCCGGAATTCACCTACCAGGCCGCAGAGGATGCCAGGGTCGTCGCCAATCTGCGCATCGCCGGCGCCATCGTTATCGGTAAAACCAACCTCGATCAGTTCGCCACCGGCCTGGTCGGCACCCGTTCACCGCACGGTGCGGTGGTCAACAGCTTTGACAGCCGCTACGTCAGCGGCGGCTCCAGTTCCGGTTCGGCCTCGGTGGTGGCGCGCGGCCTGACGCCGTTCTCGCTGGGGACCGATACCGCAGGTTCAGGGCGCGTTCCCGCGGGGTTCAACAATATCGTCGGTCTCAAACCGACCAAAGGCTGGTTGTCGAACCGTGGCGTGGTGCCCGCGTGCCGCCTGAACGACAGCGTCTCGGTATTTGCCCTGACGGTGGCGGATGCCGCTCTGGTGGCCGAGATGGCCGGCGGTTATGACGCGGCCGATGCCTATTCGTGCATCAACCCGCGCACCGCTCCGGCGGATTTGCCCGCCGCGCCGCGGTTTGCGGTCCCCGCGCAGCCCGAGTTTTTCGGCGACACACAGGCCGAGCAGGCGTTTCAACGAGCGCTGGCGCAGTTGCAAGGCTGCGGTGTCGCGCTTGAACCCATAGATTTCACCCCCTTTCACCAACTGGCCGAGCAGCTCTATTACGGCCCCTGGGTCGCGGAGCGTACCGTGGCGGTCGAGGCGATGCTGAACAGCAATCCTCAGGCCATCAACCCGGTGGTGCGCGGCATCCTCAATAACGGCCTTAAGTACAGCGCTTGCGACGCCTACAAGGCGGAATACCTGCGTGCCGAGCTGGCGCGGGAAATTGGCCAACAACTGGCGCAGTACGACGCGCTGGTGGTGCCGACTTCACCGACGCTGCGCACCTTGGCGGAAATGGAGCAGGAGCCGGTGTTGTTCAATTCGCAATTCGGTACCTACACCAACTTTACCAACCTGGCCGATCTGAGTGCGCTGGCCTTGCCTGCGCCGATGCGCGACGACGGCCTGCCTGCCGGCATCACGCTGATCGCGCCGGCCTGGCACGATCGTGCATTGGCGGCCTTCGGCCTGCGCTGGCAACAGGCTCAGAACCTGCCGCTCGGCGCCACCGGCCGCGCGCTGCCGCCGCCGGCGCCGCTGACGCCATCGGTGGAACATGTGCGGGTGGCGGTGGTGGGCGCTCACCTCAGCGGTATGCCGCTGAATGCCCAGCTTACCCAGCGCGACGCGGTATGGGTGGAGCAAACCGCTACCGCGCCGTGCTACCGGCTCTACGCCCTGGCCAATACTCAGCCGCCCAAACCGGGGCTGGTCAAAACCGGGCAGGGGGCCGCCATCAGCGTTGAGCTGTGGGACATCCCGCTGGCGCGTTTCGGCGAATTTGTGGCGGAGATCCCGGCGCCGCTAGGCATCGGCACGCTGCTGCTGGCGGATGGCCGCCGGGTAAAAGGTTTTATCTGCGAACCCTGGGGGCTGGAAGGCGCATTGGACATCACTGAGTTTGGCGGCTGGCGCAACTATACCCGTCATCTTTCCGACCCTGGCGTTGTTGGCTGCACAGACTCACCCCAGTCACTTACCTGAGTGATGTGCCTGCTTGCCGCCTGGCCACAGCCTGAAAGCTATTGGGTATCGTTCTATGAGGATTGCATATGTTTACCACTGTATTAATCGCTAACCGCGGCGAAATTGCCTGCCGCGCGATCCGTACCCTGAAACGCCTGGGCGTGACCAGCGTGGCGGTCTATTCCGATGCCGACCGCAATGCGCCACATGTCACCGAGGCCGATCTGGCGGTGGCGCTCGGCGGCGAAAAGGCCGCCGACAGCTACCTGTGCATTGATAAAATCCTCGCCGCCGCAGTGGAAACCGGCGCGCAGGCGATCTATCCCGGCTACGGTTTTCTCTCCGAGAGCGCCGAATTCGCCGATGCTTGCGAAGCGGCGGGCATCGCCTTTATCGGGCCGACGGCGGCGCAGATCCGTGAGTTCGGCCTGAAGCACCGGGCACGCGAACTGGCGGCGGTAGCGCAGGTGCCGATGACGCCGGGCACCGGCCTGCTGGACAGCATTGAGGAAGCGGTCACTGCCGCCGCGCGGATTGGCTACCCGGTCATGTTGAAAAGCACCGCCGGCGGTGGCGGCATTGGTCTGACGCGCTGTGACGACGAAACGGCGCTGCGCGAAGCTTACGACAGCGTAAAGCGGCTGGGTGAGCAGTTCTTCCGCGACTCCGGGGCTTTTATCGAGCGTTTTGTCGATCAGGCGCGTCATGTGGAAGTACAAATCTTTGGCGATGGTCAGGGCCGGGTGGTGGCGCTTGGCGAACGCGATTGCTCGTTGCAGCGCCGTAACCAGAAGGTGGTGGAAGAAACCCCGGCGCCGAACCTGCCGGCGGCGACCCGTCAGGCGCTGCATCAGGCGGCGGTAGCGCTGGGTGAATCGGTGAATTACCGCAGCGCCGGCACCGTGGAGTTTATCTACGACGGCGCGCGCGACGAGTTCTATTTCCTCGAGGTAAACACTCGCTTGCAGGTGGAACATCCGGTGACCGAAATGGTGACCGGGCTGGATCTGATCGAGTGCATGTTGCAGGTGGCGGCGGGTGATGCGTTGGACTGGGCGGCGCTGCAACGCGCACCGCAGGGGGCCTCGATCGAGGTGCGCATCTATGCCGAAGATCCGCTGAAGAACTTCCAACCCAGCCCCGGCGTGCTGACCGAGGTGCATTTCCCGGATAACGTGCGCGTCGACGGCTGGGTGGCGACCGGCAGTGAAGTGTCGGCATTTTACGACCCGATGATCGCCAAACTGATCGTCCACGGCGAAGATCGCCAACAGGCGCTGGAGAAAATGCGCGCGGTGCTCGGCGCTACCCGTTTGCACGGCATCGCCACCAACCTCGATTACCTGCGTCAGGTGATCGCCACGGCGCAATTTCAGAGCGGCGAAGTCTGGACCCGCATGCTGGACAGCTTCCGTTTCCAGCCCAGCAGCATTGAAGTGCTGCAACCGGGCACCTACAGCAGCGTGCAGGATTATCCGGGCCGTCTTGGCTATTGGGATATCGGCGTGCCGCCTTCCGGGCCGATGGACGATTTCGCTTTCCGGCTGGCCAACCGCATTGTCGGCAATCACCCGAGCGCCGCCGGGCTGGAGTTTACTTTGCAGGGGCCGACCTTGCGCTTCCACTGCGACGCGACCATCGCCCTGACCGGCGCCGACTGCCCGGCGAACCTGGATGGCGAAGCGGTAGCCTATTGGCAGCCGGTGGCGGTTCGCGCCGGGCAGGTTCTGAGCTTGGGCCGCGCTACGCACGGTTGCCGCACCTATCTGGCGGTGCGTAATGGGTTCGACGTGCCGGTGTACCTGGGTAGCCGCTCGACTTTCGCCCTCGGACAGTTTGGCGGCCACGCCGGGCGCACCCTGCGGGTTGCCGATATGCTGGCGGTATCCCAGCCTGCGCTGGCTACCAGCACCACCCCGGCGCCCATCGCGGCGCCGCAGGCGATGGACGACAGCCTGATCCCGCAATACGGCAGCCTGTGGAACATCGGCGTGCTTTATGGCCCGCACGGCGCGCCGGACTTCTTTACCCCGGAGTCGATCGACACCTTCTTTGCCGCCGAATGGCAGGTGCACTACAACTCCAATCGGCTGGGCGTGCGCCTGTCGGGGCCGAAACCCGGCTGGGCGCGGCAGGACGGCGGTGAAGCCGGGCTGCATCCTTCTAACGTACATGACTGCGAGTACGCCATCGGCTCGATTAATTTCACCGGCGATTTCCCGGTGATCCTCACCCGTGACGGGCCGAGCCTCGGTGGTTTTGTCTGCCCGGTGACCATCGCCAAAGCCGAATTGTGGAAGGTGGGCCAGGTGAAGCCTGGCGACCGCATTCGCTTCCATCCTATCGGTTTCAAACAGGCGCAATCGCTGGAGCAGGCGCAGCTTGGCAGTATCGAAGCGCTGGCGGCGGTGAAGGCGATAACCCTGCCGACGCCGGATCTGACGCCGGGCGCCACGGCTTCTGCGGCTATCGTCGCCGCGTTGCCGGCCGGAGACGGCCGCCTCTCGGTGGTCTATCGCCAGGCCGGGGACGGCTACATTTTGATGGAGTACGGCGACAACCTGCTCGATCTGGCGTTGCGTCTGCGTATTCATCTGCTGATGCAATCGCTCAAACAGGACGCGATCCCCGGCGTTGAGGAACTGGCTCCGGGCGTGCGTTCGCTGCAGATCCGTTACGACAGCCGCACTATCGGCCAGGCCGATTTGCTCCAGCGCCTGCTGGCGCGTGAACAGGCACTGGGCGACGTCAGCTGCCTGAAAGTGCCGACGCGCACGGTTTACCTGCCGATGGCGTTTGAAGACTCCGCCACCCTGGGCGCGGTGGAACGCTATAGCCAAACGGTACGCAGCTCTGCGCCCTGGCTGCCGAACAACGTCGATTTTATCCAGCGCATCAATGGCCTCAGCCACCGCGAACAGGTGCGCGACATTATCTTCGACGCCAGCTATTTGATCCTCGGGTTGGGCGATGTCTATCTCGGCGCGCCGTGCGCGGTGCCGATTGATCCGCGTCATCGGCTGCTCAGCTCCAAATACAACCCGGCGCGCACCCACACCGCCGAAGGCACGGTCGGTATCGGCGGCATGTACATGTGCATTTATGGCATGGACTCGCCGGGCGGCTATCAGCTGGTCGGGCGTACGCTGCCGATCTGGAACAAATTCCTTAAAAACCCGCAGTTCAACGCCGGAGAGCCTTGGTTGCTGCACTTCTTCGATCAGGTGCGTTTTTACCCGGTCAGCGAGCAGGAACTGGATGAGCAGCGCGAGGCGTTCCGTGAAGGGCGCGCGCAGGTCCGCATCGAAAACAGCGAATTCGACTTTGCCGAGTACACCCGTTTCCTGGCGGACAACGCCGAAGACATTGCCGCATTCCAGCAGCGCCAGCAGCAGGCATTCAGCCATGAAGTGACGCTCTGGCAGGCGCAAGAGAGCGAGGCCGAGGCGCAATTGCTGCCGCCGCAGAATGATGAGGAAGAGGTCGACGGTTATCTGGTCAGCGCCGATCTGAACGGCAACGTGTGGAAGATCCTGGTGGAACCGGGGCAGGCGGTGGAAGCCGGCCAACCGCTGATTGTGGTCGAGGCGATGAAAATGGAACTGGCGGTCACCGCGCCGCGCGCCGGGATCATCAAACGCATCGGTTGCCAGCAAGGGCGGCCGGTGGGGCCAGGCGACGCTTTGCTGTGGCTGGAACACGCCAGTTGAGCATCGTGGGTTCAGCCTGTTTCAGAATTTAACGCAGGGCGCCGCATGCTGCGCCCGGCAAGAGGAACACTATGCAAATCACCAATAACCGCAGCAAGGCGCGGCCGGAGGGGCTGGCGGAGCGTATCTACCTCCAGCTCAAGGATGACATCTTTGATTTTCATCTGCTGCCGGGCGATCGCTTCAGCGAAAACGAAGTGGCGCTGCGCATGGACGTCAGCCGTACGCCGGTGCGTCAGGCGCTGTTCTGGCTGGAGCGCGAGGGCTACGTCGAAGTGCATTTTCGCAGCGGCTGGCAGGTGCGCCCCTTCGATTTCGACTACTTCGAGCAACTCTACGATCTGCGCATCGTGCTGGAGTGCGAAGCGGTTAAACGGCTGTGCGCGCGCCCGGCGGGAGAGGTGCCGCCGCCACTGGCGGCGCTCAACGGCTTCTGGATCGACGAGCCGCGGCTGGAGGACGGCAAAACCGTCTCGCTGCACGACGAGCAGTTCCATATGACGCTGGTGGAGGCGGCGGGCAATGGGGAAATGGCGCGCATTCATCGCGACCTGACCGAGAAGATCCGCATCATTCGCCGGCTGGACTTCACCCAGGGAACCCGTGTCGAGGCCACCTACAACGAACACGCCGCCATTCTGCGGGCGATCTTGCAACACCAGACCGAGGAGGCGCAAACGCTGCTCAGCAACCACATTGCCGTCAGTAAGGCGGAAGTACGGAAAATAACCCTGCATATGTTGCACCAGGCGCGTCTTCATACCCCGGACAGCCCTGCGTGAATTTTTCTGAACCTGTTTTCCAACACACATCAGGAGTTTTAATTATGCAACGTCGTCACTTTATAAAAGCTTTTGCGTTGTCCGCCACCGTGATCGGCATGGGTATGACCTGGAGCGCGCAGGCGGCCGATACCATTAAAGTCGGCATTCTGAGCTCGCTGTCGGGCACCATGGCCATCTCTGAAACGCCGCTGAAAGACGTGGCGCTGATGACCATCGATGACATCAACGCCAAGGGCGGCGTGCTGGGCAAAAAACTCGAGCCGGTGGTGGTGGACCCCGCTTCCAACTGGCCGCTGTTCGCCGAAAAGGCGCGCCAGTTGCTGACCCAGGACAAAGTGGCGGCGGTGTTCGGTTGCTGGACGTCGGTCTCGCGCAAATCGGTGTTGCCGGTGTTTGAGGAACTGAACGGGTTGCTGTTCTACCCGGTGCAATACGAAGGGGAAGAGATGTCGCCAAACGTGTTCTACACCGGCGCCGCCCCTAACCAGCAGGCGATCCCGGCGGTGGAATACCTGCTGAGCGAAGACGGCGGCTCGGCCAAGCGCTTCTTCCTGCTGGGTACCGACTATGTGTATCCGCGCACCACCAACAAGATCCTGCGCGCCTTCCTGCACACCAAAGGGATCCAGGACAAGGACATCGAAGAGGTCTATACGCCGTTCGGCTACAGCGATTATCAGACCATCGTCGCCAACATCAAGAAATTCTCCGCCGGCGGCAAAACTGCGGTGATCTCCACCATCAACGGCGACTCCAACGTACCCTTCTACAAAGAGCTGGCCAATCAGGGCATCAAGGCGACCGACGTGCCGGTGATCGCCTTCTCGGTGGGTGAGGAAGAACTGCGCGGCATCGACACCAAACCGCTGGTGGGCAACCTGGCGGCCTGGAACTACTTCGAGTCGGTGGATAACCCAACCAACAAGCAGTTCGTCAGCGAATGGAAAGCCTACGCCAAGGCGCACAACCTGCCGAACTACGCCACTGCCGTAACCAACGACCCGATGGAAGCCACCTATGTCGGCATCCATATGTGGGCACAGGCGGTGGAGAAAGCCGGCACTACCGACGTCGACAAGGTACGTGCGGCGATGGCAGGGCAGACCTTTGCCGCACCGTCGGGCTTCACCCTGACCATGGACGCCACCAACCACCACCTGCACAAACCGGTGATGATCGGTGAGATTGAAGGCAACGGCCAGTTCAACGTGGTGTGGCAGACCGACGCCCCGGTGCGCGCGCAGCCGTGGAGCCCGTTCATCGCCGGCAACGACAAAAAACCGGATCACCCGGTAAAAGGCGGCAAGTAACCGTCGCATTCCCGTAGGGGCGCCGCAGGCTGCGCCCGTCGTAACGGTAGGGGCCGGGCATACCCGGCCCCTACAGAGGAGGCCGCTGATGCAATCCCCATTCTTGTTCCATTTCCGCTCCTGGTTTTGGTTGCTGTGCTGCCTGCCGATGTTCGCGCAGGCGGGGCCGGCCGATGACTTTGCTGCGGCCAACCGCACCCAGCAGGCCAAGTTGTTGCAGGCGTGGGCGACCGCGCCGGACGCTGCGCGCCTGCCGTTATTGCAGGGGCTGAAGCAGGAAAACGTGGTGATCGACGAGGCCAAACATGCCTTTATCCAGCAGGGCGAAGCTTATCGCCCGCTGGATGGCGTTGCCCCGCCGGTCGGCACACCGAAAAAAGTGTGGTTGAACAACCGGCTGCGCATTCTGATCGCCAACGCACTGTCGGCGCATCGGCTGGTTAGCGACGATCCTGCGGTGCGTTTACAGGCGGCGCAGGCCCTGCAACGCGAGGCGCAAAGCGATCAACTGCCGCTGCTGGCCCGGCGGCTGGCGCAGGAAAAAAACACCCAGGTGCATGATGCGTTGAGCATTGCGCTGGCGAATCTGCAATTGGCCGACGCCAACCCGCAGGTGCGCCTCAACGCCGTGCGGCTGCTGGGCAGCTCGGGCTCGCCTGAGACGCAGCCAAGGTTACAGGCATTGACCGACGCCGCCCACGAACCGGACGCCGCAGTGCGTGCCGAAGCCTTGAAAAGCCTGACCAGCGTGAAACACCGGCTGATGATTGGCGATCTGATCGGCCAGGCGTTTACCGGCCTTTCGCTCGGTTCGATCCTGCTGCTGGCGGCGCTCGGGTTGGCGATTACCTATGGGCTGCTGGGGGTGATTAACATGGCGCACGGCGAAATGCTGATGCTGGGCGCCTACTCGGCCTACCTGGTTCAGGGGCTGTTTCAACAGTTTGCGCCGCAGTGGCTGGCGCTGTATCCGCTGGTGGCGCTGCCGGTGGCGTTCGCCATTACCGCCTGCATCGGCATGGCGCTGGAGCGCACGGTGATCCGTCACCTGTACGGCCGGCCGCTGGAAACCCTGCTGGCGACCTGGGGCATCAGCCTGGTGCTGATCCAGGGGGTGAGGGTGCTGTTCGGTGCGCAAAACCTGGAGGTTGCCAACCCGGCCTGGCTGTCGGGCGGCATTCAACTGCTGCCTAACCTGGTGCTGCCGTGGAACCGCATCGCGGTGATCGTGTTTGTGGTGCTGGTGCTGGCGCTCACCTGGTTGCTGCTGAACAAAACCCGGCTTGGCATGAACGTGCGCGCCGTGACGCAGAACCGTGCGATGGCCGCCTGTTGCGGCGTGCCCACCGGGCGTGTCGACATGCTGGCGTTCGGTCTGGGATCCGGCATCGCCGGGCTGGGCGGGGTGGCGTTGTCGCAACTGGGCAATGTGGGGCCGGAGCTGGGCCAGGGCTATATCATCGACTCGTTCCTGGTGGTGGTGCTCGGCGGCGTGGGGCAACTGGCCGGCACCGTGGTGGCGGCCTTTGGCCTCGGCATCGTCAACAAAATTCTTGAACCGCAGATTGGCGCCGTGCTGGGTAAAATCCTGATCCTGGCGCTGATTGTTCTGTTTATTCAAAAACGTCCTCAGGGGCTGTTCGCCTTCAAGGGCAGGGTGATCGACTGATGAGCCAACCATTAACTCTCACCGGCGTGCAGAAGGCACCCCGATTGGCGCTGGGCATCGGCGGGCTGGCGTTGCTGGCGCTGTTAATCATGCCGTTTCTCGCACTGTTGCCGGCGGACCATCCGTTGGCGATCTCCACCTATACCCTGACGCTGGCGGGCAAAATCCTGTGCTACGCCGTGGTGGCGGTGGCGCTCGATTTGGTGTGGGGCTATGCCGGGTTGCTGTCGCTGGGGCACGGGCTGTTTTTCGCTCTCGGCGGCTATGCGATGGGCATGTATCTGATGCGCCAGGCGGCGGGAGACGGCCTGCCGGCGTTCATGTCATTTCTGTCGTGGAGCGAGCTGCCCTGGTTCTGGAGCGGCACCCAGTATTTCGCCTGGGCGCTGTGCCTGATGATATTGGTGCCCGGCGTGCTGGCCTTTGTCTTTGGCTACTTCGCTTTCCGTTCAAAAATCAAGGGCGTCTATTTCTCGATCATGACCCAGGCGCTGACCTACGCCGGCATGCTGCTGTTCTTCCGTAACGAAACCGGCTTTGGCGGCAACAACGGCTTTACCGGTTTTACCACGCTCCTGGGATTCCCGATTACCGCTACCGGCACGCGGGTGGCGCTGTTTCTGGCGACGGTGCTGCTGCTGGCCGTCAGCCTGGCTATCGGTTTTGCCCTGGCGCGCAGCAAGTTCGGCCGGGTGCTGACCGCCGTGCGCGATGCGGAAAACCGCCTGACGTTCTGCGGTTACGATCCCAAAGGCTTCAAGCTGTTTGTCTGGACGCTGTCGGCGGTGCTGTGCGGGCTGGCCGGGGCGCTGTATGTGCCGCAGGTGGGCATTATCAACCCGGGCGAGATGTCGCCGACCAACTCGATCGAGGCCGCTATCTGGGTGGCGCTGGGCGGCCGCGGCACGCTGGTGGGCCCGCTGCTCGGCGCCGGTATCGTCAACGGCGCCAAGAGCTGGTTCACCGTGGCGATCCCGGAATACTGGCAATTCTTCCTTGGCCTGATGTTTATCCTCGTCACGCTGTTCCTGCCGAAAGGAGTTATCGGCCTGTTGCGCAAGGGGAAATCGCAATGAATTCGCTGCAAATGACCGACGATCTGTTTACCCAGCCGCTGCCTGCCGACAAGCATCGCCAACAAACCGACCCGGTGCTGGTGCTCGATAACATCAACGTCAGCTTCGACGGCTTTCGCGCGCTGAGCGATCTTTCACTGCAGATCGGCGTGGGTGAGCTGCGCTGCGTGATCGGGCCCAATGGCGCGGGCAAAACCACCCTGATGGATGTGATCACCGGCAAAACCCGGCCGGACAGCGGCAGCGTGTTTTACGATCAAACCGTCGATCTGACCGCGCTGGATCCGATGCAGATAGCCCAGGCCGGCATTGGCCGCAAGTTCCAGAAACCGACGGTGTTCGAAGCGCTGACGGTGTTCGAGAACCTGGAGATCGCGCAGAAAACCCAGAAGTCGGTGTGGGCCTGCCTGCGCGCCAGGCTGAGCAGCGAACAGCGCGATCGTATCGATGAAATGTTGCAAACCCTGCGGCTGAGCCATGAACGGCACCGGCCTGCCGGGCTGCTGTCCCACGGGCAGAAGCAGTTTCTCGAGATCGGCATGCTGCTGGTGCAGGAGCCGCATTTGCTGCTGCTCGACGAGCCGGCGGCAGGCATGACCGATGCGGAAACCGAGTACACCGCCGAGCTGTTTCGCTCGCTGGCGGGCAAGCATTCGCTGATGGTGGTGGAGCACGATATGGGGTTTGTCGAAACCATCGCCGACCACGTCACCGTGCTGCATCAGGGCCAGGTGCTGGCGGAAGGTTCACTGGCGCAGGTGCAGGCCAATGAGCAGGTGATCGACGTGTATCTGGGACGCTGAGGAATCACTATGTTGCAAGTAAACGAACTGAATCAATACTACGGCGGCAGCCACATTCTGCGCGGCCTGTCGTTTGAGGCCAATATCGGCGAAGTGACCTGCCTGCTGGGGCGCAACGGCGTGGGCAAGACCACGCTGCTGAAATGCCTGATGGGGCTGATCCCGGCCAAGAGCGGCACCATCCATTGGCAGGGCAGCGTGATCAACGGCAAAAAACCGCATCAGCGGGTGCAGGCGGGCATGGCCTATGTGCCGCAGGGACGGGAGATCTTTCCACGTCTGACGGTGGAGGAGAATCTGCTGATGGGATTGGCGCGCTTTTCCGGCGCCGAAGCACGCAGGGTGCCGGAGAACATCTATGAGCTGTTCCCGGTACTGCGGCAGATGAAGGATCGGCGCGGCGGCGATCTCTCCGGCGGGCAGCAACAGCAATTGGCGATTGGCCGCGCATTGGCCTGCCGGCCGCAGCTGTTGATCCTCGATGAGCCGACGGAGGGGATCCAGCCTTCGGTGATCAAAGAGATTGGCGCGGTGATCAAACAGCTGGCGGCGCGCGGCGATATGGCGATCCTGCTGGTGGAGCAATTCTACGACTTCGCCGCCGAGCTGGCAGACAGCTATCTGGTGATGTCGCGCGGCAGCATCGTACAGCGCGGGGCCGGCAGCGCGATGGAGCAGAACGGGGTGCGCGGGCTGGTGGCGATCTAAATAATGGGCTGTGAGGGTTTTAGCAAGGAGGGGAGTTCTCCCCATTCCGATATTGTGGCCTAAGGTAAGATGGGTTCTTAATATACCCTTTGAAAAGGAGATCTAAGGATAATTATGAACGAAATCACGGTGTCACGCCTGTCTTGCATCGTCCTGTCGCTGTTCCCGGCCCTGTGGGGCATTTTCAGCCTGTTGAACAATACGGCGGATTTTGCCGGAACCGCCCGGCATGCCGTAGCGCCGCTGCTCAGTATGCAGGATACCTATCAGGTGCCTGGGCTGATGTGGCGCGCCATTACCGCACCCTGGGCCGGGGTGGTCGGGTTGGCGCTGATTACCCTGCTGGAATCCCTGGCCGGCATAACGGCATCCTTTGGCATGGTATTGATGGTGAAACACCTGGGCCACCCTTATGCGGCGTTTGCCAAAGGCAAGGCCTGGGCGATGCTGGGTGCGCTTTGCGCGATCGCGGTGTGGGGCCTCGGTTTTATGGTGGTGGCCGGCGACTGGTTTATGGCCTGGCAGGCCAGGGACAACCCGCTGGCGGTGCAGTTGGGCGCCTTGCTGTATATGCTGCCCAACGCGCTGGCGTTGATGCTGCTGATGGTGCAACGGGACGCGCGCTGAGCCGGCAGCCAGGCGGGCGAGTGATTAAACTGCGGCAATCCTCGCGAAATTGTTGCCAAATGCTAACCTGTCGCCCACTGTCACATTTCGTTCATAACTGTGCCCTAGCATAATGTCTCTTAAATAAATTTATAACAAATCAACAGGTTAAAATTTTAGAGGGAAGGCACATGAGCGATAAACCGCATAACGATCTGCCGCCGGCTGCGGGCGACAACGAGCAACAACCCGCTAACCCGGCGCGCCGCCGTTTTCTGGCGGGGGCGACGGCGTTGAGCGTCGGCGCCACCCTTGCGCCGCTGGCCAATGCTGCCGGTGAAGGCAATAAGAAACTGCTGTTGAGCGGCCTGCCGGAAGGTGCGCAAAACCCGCTGCTGCGCCGCCATGTGAAAAACGTGGTGGTGATCTATGCCGAGAACCGCAGCTTCAATAACCTGTTCGCCAATTTCCCCGGCGTGGAAAAACCGCTGTCGGCGCTCAAGCCCGAAGAGTACCAGCAGCGTGACCGCGACGATCGGCTGCTGGATACGTTGCCGCCAATCTGGAAAGGGTTGGTACCGAAGGCGCAGGAAGTCGGGCACGTTAATTACAGCATTGGCGAGGATGCGGTATTCACCAATCAGTTGCCGAATCAGCCGTTTGTCTTGACCGGGCCGCAAGGGGAGAACCTGCCGCACGGCGTGGTGACGCGTGATCTGTGGCACGTGTTCTATCAAAACCAGATGCAGATCAACGGCGGCAAAAACGACAAGTTTGTCGCCTGGGCGGATTCCGGCGCGCTGACCATGGGCTACTACGGTGACGGCGCCTATAACCTGCGGCTGTGGACGCTGGCGCAGGAATTTACCCTGTGCGACAACTTTTTCCAGGGCGCCTTTGGCGGCTCCTTCCTTAATCATCAGTATCTGGTCTGCGCCCGCCCGCCGTTTTACCCCGACGTACAAAACTCCATCGCCAAAGAGGGCATTGCCCAGCTTGAAAGCGATGACGCGGCCGACCCGCGCCTGAAGCCGCTGGGCGATTCGCCGGTCAGCGCGTCGTTCGGCATCCCGCTGTTTGGCAAGAGCCTGCTGACGCCGGACGGCTATGCGGTAAACACCATGGCGCCGCCGTATTGGCCGTCGTGGACCCGGGATGAAAAAGACCCTACGCTGGCGGATGCCGCCCAGCCCAATGTGTTGCCGCCGCAAAAGCACCTGCACATCGGCGACTTGCTCAATCAGAAGGGCGTAGACTGGGCGTGGTACGCCGGCGGTTGGCAGTATGCGCTGGACAACCGCAAGGATCAGGGCGATTTCCCCGGCGCGCCGGACTTCCAGTATCACCATCAGCCGTTCAATTACTTTGAAAATCTGGGGCCGGGCAACCCACAGGCCCGCGAAGCCCATTTACGCGACGGCGGCATTGGCGACTCACCGGCCACCAACGCTTTTTTGGCGGCGGTAGAGGCAGGCACGCTGCCGCCGGTAACTTTCTACAAGCCGCAAGGCAACCTCAATATGCATGCCGGCTATTCCGATGTGGAAGCCGGCGATCGTCATATCGCCCATATCATCAACAGCCTGCGTAACGGCCCGCAGTGGAACAACAGCGTGGTGGTGATCACCTTCGACGAAAACGGTGGCTGGTGGGATCACGTTGCGCCGCCGCAGGGCGATCGTTGGGGGCCGGGATCGCGCATTCCGGCGTTGATCGTCTCGCCGTTCGCCCGTAAAGGCTATGTCGATCACAAGGTATACGATACCGGCTCGATCCTGCGCTTGATCAGCCGGGTATTCGATCTGCCTACGCTGGAAGGATTGGTTGAACGCGATAAAGCGATGGCGGCACGCGGCCAAAAACCGCTGGGGGATTTGACCGACGCGCTGGAGTTTCCGGCCTGATAGGGCGGGGCAAGCGCTGTGTTTACAGCGCTTTGTTCATATACCAGATGCCGATGGAACCTTGCGCGCTGGTGTAGCAGGTCTCGCCGCAAAGGCTCAACCCCTGGCGCTGATAAAAACGCTGGGCGCTGGTATTGCGTTGCAACACCTCCAGCCACAGCATGGGTTGTTGCCTTTCTACAGCCCGTTGCTGTACCTGCTCAAAGAAAAGTTGGCCGTAACCCCGGCCGGCGTATTCCGGCAGAAAATAGATTTTCTGCAGCTCTGCCCCGGTGGTTTGCGTCGGCGCCAGCAGGCTGTTGAAATTCAGCCGCGCATAGCCCACCAGATCCTCGCCTTCATAACCCAGCAACCAGCAAACTTCCGGATCCTGCAGCGTTTTTTCTAACGCCTCAACCGCAAAGTCTTGCGCCAAAAAAGCGTCCAGCTCCTCTTTATAGTGCCAAAGTTCGCCGAAATGCGCCTGATAGGTACGAATGCCGACATCGCGAACCAGCAATAAATCACCGATCAAAGCCTGGCGGATAGTGAACATAGGGGGCCTCATTGTGGGTTATGGCCAAAATACTGGCGATAGGTTAGTGGTGGAAATTTAGACACTCAATTCCATACGAGATATACTCAATATACTCAATATCTGTATATGGGGGCAATATGACGACTAAAGAACAGACTTATCGCCGTTCAGGCCAGCGCGTTTCAATGCAAATGCTGACTGCCGATCAGTTACAACATTTTAAACCGGGTAAGCACACGACTCGGTATTTGGTTATTGAAGTCGATGCCGGGAACAATAAAGCAAAACGCGGTGATAAGGATACCGCCCGGAATGCGGCCTTGCGGGAAAAATTAGTAGCCATTGTAAACGACCCCACCCTGGATCCCAGCGCGGCAATGCAAATGTTGGAGATTGCTAGGGAGATGGGGATGAAACGGCCAGTAGCAGAAGAGCCTGTTGAGACGTCTACTCCTGGTGGAGGATCAAAAGCCAGTATTTTTGATGGTTTTGAAGCATTCCGTGGCAGAAATGAAGTCAGAAAACAGGATCTTCGCCAGTACATACTAGCAGATGCCACCTGGCTGACCTCATCCGATCTTTCCGATAAGGCCGGGTTCAGCAACCGTAATCGCAGTGCCGGCCCGAACGGGTGGAAGCAGCGCGGAAAAATTTTCGCGATCAACGTTGAAGGCCATGATCGTTATCCTGCTTACGCTCTTGATGAGGCTTATCAGCCGCTAAAAGTCCTTAAAGAGATATTGAGCGTTTTTGAGGGAACAAGAAGTCCGTGGTCAATGGCAAGTTGGATGGGGACGGCAAACACCTGGCTTGACGGGAAAAAACCTAAAGACCTCTTGCAGAAAGATCCCGCAGCCGTTTTGCATGCCGCTCGTAAAGAGAAGGAGGGGGCACAGCATGGCTGATGATTTGGTGCCACCGGCTGCAAAGATCAATATCAATAAGCGTATTTTAAAGGCAGGGACGCCGCTTTATCGTATTCACAGGGAAAAATATGCCGGTGACGCCTTTAATGACAGCAGACAAGGAGACGCGCGATTCAGCCCGATAGTTAATGAGGACAGCAGAGTTATTGCCACGGCTTATGCCGGTGACAGCACCAAGGTAGCCTTTTGTGAAGTCCCGTTACACGATGTTGATTTTTCTCAAGTAAAAGTTGAGTTCGCTACTGCACGGCTTGCAGGGCTGGTTCACACCGAACTGGTGGTCAATAAGGCATTGGAATTGGCCGAACTGGATCAACCCGGTTTAGCCAAGATGCGGGCATCAAAAAAGGTAACCCATTGCGATGCTGCACAGTATGGCGTTACCCGCCAATGGGCTGAGGCTATTCACAAACAGCATAAAGAAGTCCAGGGGTTGGTCTGGCCATCAAAACAGCATCCTGGCAATGCATACGTGTTTTTTGGCGATCGCTTGAGCGAAAACGCATTATCTATTGTGGGGGAAACCCTGCCTGTAACGGATAGAAAAGTGGTAATACATCTCCTGCAATTGGCGGATCAAATGGGGATTACCCTTCTGGAAGAGGATTGACGTAACCCAGACTTGGCACAATCCGCCGGATCTGTAGAGTAATGCGTTCTGTCGTCCATTTTCGTCAAGTTTCCAGCCCGCAGTAGTGATTCACCCGTCAAGATGCTTCGGCGTTTCCCGGCGGAACCCCAGCCCGATAATACGGCCGAACAGGTGCGGCAGCCAGCGGCTGTTGCCGATGCGGATCATCAGGCTGGAACTGCCGCCGGTGCGGCGTTTTTTCGGCCTGCGTTGGCTCATCTTGATCTGCAGGAATTGGGTGGCTTTGGTGGGGAAATTGCGCCGGCGCTGTACCTGCTGCAGGTGTTTCAGTTGCAGGCTGTGGCTGCGCAGCGGAGGAATGATGCTGTTGGCAGTGGCGACCGCATCCTGAATCGCCAGATTCACCCCGACACCGCCAATCGGCGACATGGCGTGTGCGGCGTCACCGATGCACAGCACGCCGGGTTTGGCCCAGCTATCGAGTCTGTCGATACGAATGCTCAATAGCTTTACCTGTTGCCAGCTCTGGATGTCCTGCAGGCGATCGTCCTGAAACGGCGCCACTTCGGCGATGTGCAGCAAAAACCTCTCCAGGCCGTCTTGCTGAATTGCCTCGAAACTGCCTTTATCGATGGAATATCCGCACTGCCAATATTCGCCCCGGTCGATCATGATGAAGTTCTGCTTCGGGCCGGTGTGGCCCATGGACCAGGCCGGGTCGCCGGGCTTTTTATCGAGCTTCAGCCACAGCACATCGCGCGGCGTGCCAAACGCGCGGCTGCCGAGCGCCGCCTGTTCGCGCACCACCGAGTTGCGCCCGTCGGTACCGACCACCAACTGACAGTGCACGCGGATCGGGCCTTCAGGCGTATCCGCCAGCACGCCGCATACCTGACCGCGATCGTACAGCAACTGGTGCGCCTGCGCCGATTTGATCAGCGTGAATTCAGGAAAGGCCGCCGCCTTTTCCGCCAGAAAATTGAGAAACTCCCACTGCGGCATGAACGCGATAAATTTGCAGCGCGTCGGCAGCCGGGTGAAGTTTGCCAGCGTGATATCGCGCCCGGCGATCTCGGCCTGCAGCGTCTCCGCGCGTTGGTGCGGCAACGCCAGCAGCTCATCGAGCAGGCCAAGCTGATGCATGATTTCCAGCGTGGAAGGGTGAAGGGTATCGCCGCGAAAATCTCGCAGGAAATCGGCGTGTTTTTCCAGCACCGTTACGTTAATCCCCGCCCGCGCCAGCAGGTAGCCGAGCATCAGCCCGGCGGGGCCACCGCCGACAATGCAGCAAGAGGTGGCGTAAGGTGTGATAGGCGACTGTGACATAGCGGTTGGCCCTGACGATCCGCATCCTGCGGATCGTAATTGAATGACTTTATTTGATAATGATTATCAATATCAAGTCTGGCTGTCAACCCGCAGTACTGTGTGGTCAAAGGGGGCGGAAAGGTGGCCAACCCGGTAGCATTGGGTGCCGGGTTCCGGCGCCAGCGGCAGTTCCCGCCACAGATGCAGCCGCACCAGCTGCCAGGCAGCGGGATCAAACGCCACTATACTGGCCAGGGCGGCGGGATCGGCCTGCTGCTGGCGGCGCAACGCAGCCAGATCGCTGTAAGGCGCAATCGGCAGCGTTTGACGCGTGGCGCAGGTGGCTTCGGCGAGCCTTTGGCGGTCAAAATGCGCCAGCCACGGCAACCAATGGGTCACCTGCGGCCAGCCAAAGGCCTGGCTTACGCCCCTGAAGCCGTCGCCGGTCAGAAAATCGCTCATGCCGGCGCTGCTGTTCCACAGATAAAACGGCGCATAGAGATTTTCGCCGCTGTGCTCGCCTTTCTGCGCATAGAGATAGGCTTTAATCAATAACTGCGGGCAGTTATCGAGCAGGTGACCAAAACGGGCGATGCGGTCGCGGATAATCGCCATATCGTAATCGGCGGGCAGAGCGAAGTTGTATTGCATGGCAAGCATGATGATTCTCCTGAAAGGCATTGACCCGGCGAGCATGACACGCCATCTTTATCAGTAAAATCGGCATTATTTTGATTAATGGTTCTTGAAAACGGGATGGTCAGTATGGGGCGAGTCACCTTCGATCTCGACGATCTGCGCAGTTACGTTACCGGCATTGAGTTGGGCAGCTTCGCCAGGGCGGCGGAACGGTTGGGGCGATCGACCTCGGCGGTCAGCGCGCACCTGAAAAAACTGGAGCAGCAGATCGGCGCGCCGATCTTGCGAAAATCCGGGCGCGGTATGGTGATGACCGAGGCCGGTGAAACGCTGCTGGGCTATGCCCGCCGGCTGCTGGAACTGAACGACGAGGCTGCCGCGGCGGTGCGTGGGCTGGATTTGCAAGGAACCGTGCGGCTTGGGCTGCAGGAAGATTTCGGTGAAACCTTTTTGCCCCAGGTGCTGGGCAGTTTTACCCGCGCCCATCCGAAGGTGCGCATAGAGGCGCGCATCGCCCGCAACGCCGAATTGATCGACTGGGTGCTGAAAGGGCAGCTGGATTTGTCGCTGGCGTGGGACGGCGGCATCAGCACGCCGTTTCAGCAGGATTTGGGCCGCCGCATGATGCACTGGATCGCCTCGCCGAACTTCGATTTGAGCCAGTGGCAGGGCGGTGATGAACCCTTGCCGCTGGTGATGTTCGACGCCCCCTGCCTGATGCGCAGTGTGGCGACCAACGCGCTGGATCGTGCCGGTATCGCGTGGCGCATCGCCTTCACCAGCCGCAGCCTGAACGGCGTCTGGGCGGCGGTCAGCGCCGGGCTGGGGGTCACGGTACGTACCGACGCCGGGCTGCCTTCGGGATTACTCCGCCTGGCACCCGGCGCTTTGCCGGCGCTCAGTCACATCGGCGTGGTATTGCACCGCGCCGAAGAAAACCCCTCTGCGGCGATTGGACGGCTGGCGCAGATCGTGGCCGAACGGATCGACGGTTAGTCCTGTTCGATCGGTTGGTTGCCGCTCAACGCACCCCATTCGGTCCAGGCGCCGTCATACAGCTTCACCTGCGGGGCATCGAGCGACAGCAGGCCAAATGCCAGCACCGCGGCGGTGACGCCGGAGCCGCAGCTGGTGACGATCGGTCCGTTGATGTCCACCCCTTTATCGCTGAAGGTTTTCTTCAGCGCTTCCAGCGATTTGAAGCGGCCGTTTTCCAGCAGCTCGCCATAAGGAATATTGATGCTGCCGGGGATATGGCCGCGGTGCAGTCCTGGGCGCGGTTCTGGCGCTTGGGCGTAAAAACGCGGCGCGGCGCGGGCGTCCAAAATCTGTACTTCCGTGTTCAGCGCCTGCTCCACCTGTTGCATATTCACGACGGCGTCGGCGTTGAAGCGGGCGTTAAAGGTTTGAGGTTCAGGCCGTGCCGGGCCGGTTTCCAGCGCCTGGCCCAATGCGCTCCAGCCGTTCAGGCCTTCGTCCAGCACGTAAACCTGCTGCGCGCCAAAGTTACGGAAGGTCCACCAGCCGCGCGGTGCGGAAAACTGATTGCCCTCGTCATAAAACACGATGGTGTGCTTATCGTTGATGCCCAGCTTGCCTGCCGCCGCGCTGAATGCTTCCGCCGTCGGCAACATGTGCGGCAGGGCGGTGTTTTTGTCGGCTACGTCGTCGATATCGAAGTACACCGCACCCGGTATATGGCCGCGTTCAAACTCGGCGATCATATCCTTTTTCGGCACCAGGCCGACCGGGGACATCCTGACATCAACCACCACCAGATCTTCATCGTTGATATGCTGCGCAAGCCATTGTGGAGTAACCAGAAACGGAGAGTTCATCGCTATTGTTCGCCTGTTGTGAAAACGGATTTTCACTATACACCAGAGGGCGGGAGGATGAGGTAAGATGATTGGCAAACGGGGCGGATAATCATGAGGCCTAATGGAGAACAACAGCTTCGGCGGCGCCAAAATCGCGCTGCTGTGCGGCGATAGCCTGCTGACCTATCGGCGTGACGACAAAACCGGTATCCCCTGGCCCGGCTGCTGGGATCTGCCCGGCGGCGGGCGTGAGGGCGATGAAACGCCGCTGCAATGCGTGCAACGCGAAACCTTCGAGGAATTTGGCCTGCGTATTGCCGCTCGGCAGGTGAGGCGGCAACAGCGCTATGAGGGTATTCTGGCCGGCTATCCGCCCACCTGGTTTATGGTGGGCGAAATCACGCCGGCGCAAATTGCCTCCATCCGCTTTGGCGATGAGGGGCAATGCTGGCAGATGATGGCCATCGACCGCTTTATCGAGCATCCGCAGGGCATTTCGCACCTGCAGCAGCGGCTGGCGGCGTATCTGCGCCGCTAGCTCTGTTCCACCGCCTCAACCCGGGCGATCAGCGCCGCGAGCTGGCGATCGGAAAACACTTCAATGCCATGCCGGCGCAGCAACTCGGCGGTAACGCCGCTGCCGGGTTTGGTCTGGCCGCTGAAAGACCCGTCGTAGATGAACTGGCTGCCGCAGGACGGGCTGCCGTCGGTGAGCAGCGCAAAGCGACAGCCGTGCCGCCGCGCGGTTTCCAGCGCCAGATGGGCACCAAGCAGATAGCTGTCGGTGACGTCGCCGCCGCCGGCCTCCATCACTCGCCCCTGCTGGGCGAGCACGGTGGCGCCATTGGCGGCCGGGGTAATTTCTGCGTTGGGGCGCGGGGTGGAAAAACCGGCGGCCAACTCCGGGCAGCAAACCACCAGGCGGCCTTCGCGCTGCCAGCGTTGCAGGATCGCGTTGACCAGCGGTTTGTCGGAGCCGTTATAGCGAACTTTAAAACCGGCCAGGCAGGCGCTGAATAAAATCTTTGACGGCATGAGCTCTGTCTTCTGTCACAGGGGCGAAAGCGCGGGCAAACAGCCCGCACGCGCGGCTTTAACATAGCAGAATCATACTGCCGATGGCAGCGCCAACCGGTTAATCTCTGCCGGTTCGATGATTGGCAGCGGCGTCGTATGCCTCGCAACCGCCAGCATCGCCAGCCCGATCCTTTCGGTCGTGGTGACCTGATTGGGGAACAGCCGCAAGGCACCCAGCCACAGCGGTTTAAACAGCGTATACAGCAAATGGTAAGCACGGGTTTTGGAACGGATGCCGTGTAACGGAATGATAGCGCCGGGGCGGAACATCACCGCATGGAACGGCAGCGCCAGCAGGGCGTTTTCGGTCGCCCCCTTGACCCTGGCCCACATGCTGCGGCCCTGTTCGCTGCTGTCGGTTCCGGCGCCGGAAACGTAGATAAAAGTCATGGCCGGGTTCAGCCGCGCCAGTGGACGGGCGGCGGCCAGCGTCAGATCGTAGGTCACCGCGCGATAGTCGGCTTCGCTCATGCCGAAGGACGAGACGCCGAGGCAAAACAAACAGGCGTCATAGCCGGCGAACTGCGGTTCCAGCGCCGACAGGTCGTTGAGGGCGGGCGTCGTCAACTGCCGGAGTTTGGCGTGGCTTTGCGCCAGCGGGCTGCGGCCGACGCTGAACACTTCTGTGACCTGCGGGTCGAGCAGACATTCGCGCAACGCACCCTGGCCGACCATACCGCTGGCACCGAAAATTATCACTCTCATCATCTGTTCTCCTGACGGGCGCTCACGCGCCGGCTGCGCCAACGGTTAGGCGTTTGCGATTCCCACTGCATAAAGGCGCGGCTGAACGAATTCAACTCTTCAAATCCCAGCACGAAGGCAATCTCGCCCGGCTCCAGATCGGTGTCTGACAGCAGGTGGCAGGCGGTACGGTGGCGGGTTTTGTCCAGCAATTGCTGATAGCTGTAGCCCTGTTGTTGCAGCCGTCGTTGCAGGGTGCGCGGGCTGATGTACAGTTCGGCGGCCACGCTGTTCACGCTGGGCCGTTGCCCACGCATGCTGCGGGCGAGGATCGCCATCACCTGTGCGGGCAGGCTGTCATCCTGCTGCGCCCTGGCAAGCTCGGCTTCCAGGCCGGGCAGCAAAACGGCCAGACTGTCCTGGTTATAGGTAATAAACGGCTGCTTCATCAGCGCGCGGTCGAACACCAGCACGTCCAGCGGCGCGTTGAAATGGATCGGGCAGGAAAAATAGCGCAGCAGCGGGGACGCGGGATCCTGGCGGCGCGTCAGCTCGATCGCCCGGGGCTGGATCGCCATGCCGGTACCACGGCGGCACAGGGTAGTGATGTAGGCAAACATGGTGTCAATCAGCAGATCGGGGGCGTGGCCTTCGGCCATAAGCCAGCGGGTATGCAGCCGTACGCCGTGGCCGTGTTCCGTCAGCACCAGCTCCTCCGGGCACACCAGCCGCTTATAGCGGGCCACCTTCTGCAAGGCTTCCCCCAAGGTGGCGGAATGCAGCGCCGCGACCGAGGCGATATCGTAGTGCTCCGGGGCCACGTCGCCGCCGAGGCGTAAACCGAATGCGGCATCATTGGTCAGTTTGGCGAGCGCGCGCCAGATTTCAAAATACTGGTGGGTGGAAAGCCTGGCTTTTTCGCGTCCGTCGCTGAGCAACCCGCCGGGAAGGCCGGCCAATTGGCTAACCTGTTCAATATCCACCCCCAGCGCCGCGAAGCGAACCGCCAGCGCGCCGGAAACCGGAATTTGATCGCTGCTCATGATGATTCCTTTGGCTGCCTGTTGAGAAAGGTTCCAGTGTAAAAGGTTAGGGCAGGCACGGATAATCCGATTGCGACAAGCTTTAATCCCGCAGCGCCTGGGCGCTTTCGATGTCGGCTACCGGCGCCAACAGTAGCCTTTGGATGGTCTTGCCGACCCGGCTAACCGCCTGTTCAATCTCTGGCGTCAGTTTCGGGGCGTAGTTAATGCGCAGGCAGTTACGGTATTTGCCGGAGGCGGAAAAAATGCTGCCGACGGCAATCTGCACGCCCTGTTGCTCCAGATAGCGGTTCAGCCGCAGGGTATCAAATTCGTCGTCCAGTTCAATCCACAGCATAAAACCGCCGCGCGGCTGGCTGACGCGGGTGCCGGGCGGGAAATATTTCATGATCCAACCGGTCATCCGATCGCGGTTTTGCTGATAGCGGGTACGCATGCGCCGCAGATGCTGCAGGTAATGGCCGTGGCGGATAAAGTCGGCAATCGCCAACTGCGGTTGAGTGGCGGTGGAGCCGGTGCCGATATATTTCATGTGCAGCACGCGCTCCAGATAACGGCCGGGGGCAATCCAGCCGATACGCAGGCCGGGCGCCAGCGTTTTGGAAAAGGAACTGCACAACAGCACGCGGCCATCGTCGTCGAAGGACTTGATGGTGCGCGGCCGCGGATACTGATAAGCGATGTCGCCGTAGACGTCATCTTCGATGATCGCCACATCATGGCGCTGCGCCAGCGTCAGCAACCGTTGCTTGCGCGCCTCGGGCATGATGTAGCCCAGCGGGTTGTTGCAGTTGGGCGTCAGCAGAATTGCCTTGATCGGCCACTGGTCCAGCGCCATTTCCAACGCTTCCAGGCTGATGCCGGTCAGCGGATCGGTAGGGACTTCCAGCGCTTTCATGCCCAGCCCTTTCAGCGTTTGCATGGTGCCGTGAAAACAAGGGGAGTCCACCGCCACAATGTCCCCCGGCTGGCACACGGCGCGCAGCCCGGCGGACAGCGCCTCATGGCAACCTGTGGTGATCACCAACTGATCTGCGCTTATCTGGCAGCCGGAATCCAGCAGCAGGCGGGCGATTTGCTCACGCAATCCCATCACGCCCTGAATATTGTCGTAATACAGGCTGCGCAGATCGCCGTGGCGGCCCATATGCCCCAGCACCTTCACCAGCGGTTTCAGCGTCGGTTCGCTGATATCCGGCATGCCCCGCCCCAGCTGTACCAAGTCTTCACGCGGTTTGGTGCGGATCAGTTCCAGCACCTGTTCCCACTGCGAAATGTCCACCGGCCGCTGCACCGGGCGGGTGACGGCAGGCAGTTCGGCTAAGGTGTGCAAGCCCCGCACGAAGTAGCCCGATTTCGGCCGCGCTTCCACCAGTTGGCTCTCTTCCAACAGGCGATAAGCCTGCTGCACCGTGCTGATGCTGACGCCGTGTTCCTGGCTCAGCGTACGTACCGACGGCAGGCGATCGCCGGCCGGATAAAGCCCCTGTTCGATGCGTTGGCTGAGGATGGCGGCCAGCGTGGCATAGCGTGTCATACAGATACCCAAAATGAGAGTGAATGAGAAAAATACCGGCACAGATGGGATTAAATTAGACCATTCAGATACGCAGAGACAGCTTTTGTATGGAAAAAATACCACCGTCTTGAATCTGTACCGCTTTACCCCCGCGTCGCATCATTAACGTCGAGGCTAAACCGAAGGAGAACGTAATGATGACCCTGTTTGCAGATGGCGCGCCGGCGCGGAGCCGGTTACTCTTTTTCCGTTGGCGTTTGTACCTGCAACGCCACCGTACGCGTAAATCGCTGTTGCTGCTGGACGATGTGCAGTTGGCGGATGTCGGTCTGACGCGCGCCGATGCGCGGCGGGAAGGGCGTAAACCTTTTTGGCTGGAATAAAAGGAAACGGCATGCTGAAGTTATTGGGTAAGGCGTCATCGATTAACGTGCGCAAGGTGCTGTGGACCTGCCATGAACTGGAGGTGGCATTACAGCGGGAGGATTGGGGCAGCGGTTTTCGCTCCACCCAGGAACCGGCGTTTTTGGCGTTGAATCCCAACGGGCTGGTGCCGGTACTGATCGACGGCGAGCGGGTGTTGTGGGAATCCAATACGATTTGCCGCTACCTGGTGGGCCGCGAAGGGCGCCAGGATCTGCTGCCGTTGGAGCCGGGTGCGCGTGCCGGGGTCGAGATGTGGATGGACTGGCAGGCTACCGATCTGAACAACGCCTGGCGCTACGTGTTCATGTCGCGGGTGCGCCAGGATGCCGCTTATCAGGATCAGGCCCGATTGGCGGACGCCGAAAGGGAGTGGAACCGGCTGATGGGCATACTGGAGCAGCACCTGACGCAGGGCCAGGCTTATATGGCCGGTGCGGCTTTTAGCCTGGCGGACGTGGTGATCGGGCTGTCGTTGAACCGCTGGTTGATGACGCCGTTCTCGCGCCCGGATTACCCGGGGCTGAATGCGTATCTGCAACGGCTTAAGCAACGGCCGGGGTTCTTGCTGTATGGCGCCAACGGTTTACCGTGATATGAAATAAAATATCCATTTTATTCGTGCGTTCTTCACTGCCGGGTGCAGCGTATCGCGATCGTCGCGCCGTTGCATCATGGCCTGCAGGGTTTCATGAACGGCATCACGGATATGAGTTTTATTTTTCTCCTGACTTGTTATTGAAATTTATATTCCATATAACCTTGTATCAGATGGTGCGTTTCATTGAGCGGCGCGCCGGTCATATTATGGATATCGGCAGGGGAGAAAGTGATGAAACAGGTACGCGTTGGGTTAATCGGCACCGGCTACATTGGGCGGTGCCACGCCATTGCTTATGCGCAGGCGGCCACGGTATTTCCACTGAAAGGCGAACTGGTGCTGGAAATGCTGGCGGAAGTGACGCCGGAGTTGGCGCAACAGCGCGCCGCCGAATTTGGTTTCTCACGCTCTACCGGCGACTGGCGGCAGTTGGTGGCGGATCCGGCCATTGATGTGGTGGATATCTGCGCGCCAAACTTCCTGCACAAGGAGATGGCGCTGGAGGCGATCCGCCACGGCAAGCATGTTTATTCCGAAAAACCGCTGGCGCTGGACGCCAATGATGCCGCCGAAATGGTGCAGGCCGCCCGCGCCAAAGGGGTTAAAACGCTGGTGGGTTTCAACTACATGAAGAACCCGACCAGCCAGCTGGCGCGCGAAATTATCGCCAACGGCGAGATTGGCGAGGTGGTGCATTTCTACGGCACCCACAATGAGGACTATCTCGCCGATCCGCGCACCCCGATAGACTGGCACTGCCGCAAGGCCAGCGCCGGATTGGGCGCGCTGGGGGATCTGGCGGCGCACATCGTCAACATGGCTCATTACCTGGTGGGCGATATCGTGGCGGTCTCCGGCGACATGCAGACCATCATCAAACGGCGGCCGGATGCCAAAGACCCGACGGTGATGCACGACGTGGAAAACGAAGATCAGGCCAGTGCGCTGGTGCGTTTTGCCGGCGGCGCCATGGGCACTATCGAAACCTCGCGCATTGCCTGCGGGCGCAAGATGGGGCTGACCTACGTGGTGACCGGCACCAAAGGCACGCTCAGCTACACCCAGGAGCGGATGGCGGAACTGAAGCTGTATCGTCATGACGAACCGGCAGAGCGGCAGGGCTTCAAAACGCTGCTGGTGGGGCCGAAGCACCCGGACTACGCGGCGTTTTGCATCAGCGCCGGGCACGGCATCGGTTTTAACGATCAGAAAACCGTGGAGATCCGCGATCTGGTCAACGGCATTGCCGCCGGCGATCGCATGTGGCCGGATTTCGAGGAAGGCTGGAAAGTGTCCTGCGTGCTGGATGCGATAGCCGCCTCCGCCGAGCAGCGCCGCTGGCTCGATATCAATCGCGACTAGGCGGCGGGTTATGGCGCACTCAGGCTGAAGGCGCCATAGCTTAGGATGTTAATCAGCTACCAACTTCATAAGCTACTAACTTAATAAGCTATTAAGTTGGTAGTTTGATATGATTGAAACGCCGGGCATGAACAACCGAACGCGCCCCAAGCCGCCGACGGCGTAACCCCCCCCCTCAATGTCAATCCGGGCTAATGCCCATTCGCTGCTCTCCTGCCGGACGGCCTAGTGGCGGATAAGCCATTGATGAAAGACGCGGGTCACGATCGGCATCCAGAGGAAAACCACCAGGGCGACCACGGTAGCGTCATTGAGAAAATGGCCGGGCAGCGTGCCGACCAATTGCGGCAGCAGCTTGCCCCAGAACCAGGGCACCAGATTGGTGGAGGGGAAGATCACCAGCAGGGTGATCAAAAACTGTTTCCACTTGGCGGGTGGCCGGGTCGTGGCGCTCGGCGGCGTGAACCAGAATTCCGCGCCGGGGCGAATATCTACGTGGTCGTCTTCCAGCAACAGCGGCGCCACTTCTTCGATGTATTTCTTGCGCAGTGGCGAGTTGTTCCACTGGTTCAAATTGTCGATGCTGTCGAAACGCACCAATATCGTATAGACCTGCTCGCTGCCGGTCGGGCGGATCACGTTAACGCCCAGGTGGCCGGCGAAGCCGGCGGCTTCCGGCATAATGCGTTTCAGCCAAGCCTCGTAGGTCTGCTCTTGACCCGGTGCCAGACGATGAGTGATCACTAACGTGACGTGCTGCTGATGAACCATTAAGTCGACTCCAAAAAAGACCCCGGCGCGGCCGGGGCGGGCAATTATTTCATCACTCGCAGCGGTGCAAGGGGCGTCAGAGAGGCTGCGTCGTCAACGCCCATGTCGTAAGTGCCGCCGTGCTCACGCACCAGCGCCATCACCGCGTCGTAGGTTTCTTTGTGCGCCCAGTTACGTTGATATTCCAACAGTACCTGCTGCCAGGTTACCGGGGTGGCACCGGCCTGGACCATGGGATCGATAGTGCGATCATGCACATTGACCGAACTGCCGCCGGAAGTGTCGGTAACCACATAAACTTCATAACCGGCTTCCAGTGCCATCAATGCCGGACAGGTCAGAGAGACCTCGTTCCACAGCGCGGAAATCACCAGCTTCTTGCGGCCGATGGCCTCGACGGCCCTGACAAAAGCGGCATCTTCCCAGACATTCATCGTGGTGCGCTTAACGGGGGCGATCTCAGGGCGAACCGCCAGCAGTTCCGGCCAAATAGCGCCGCTGAAACGCTCGGTTTCGACCGCGCTGAACAGCGTCGGAACGTTAAAGATCTTGCCGGCTTTGGCCAAACCGACAACGTTGTTTTTCAGTAGCCGACGATCAATATTAGCCTCGCCAAAGGTCATCTGCGGCTGGTGGTCGATAAAAATCAGCGCGGAGTTATCTTTATCAAGTAATTGAAATTCAGACATGATTTACTTTCCCAATCCTACTGCGAATTAACCGCTGTAATGCAAAGCCGATAAAATGCAGGGTAGACAGGGGGCAATTTCAAAGATAGCGCAGAATTTTTGCCATCTTGTTGAGTTTTTTTATACACGGGGGGAATGCGGTGAGACTAAACCTGGAAGCGTTACTGATTTTGGATGCGCTGGATCGACACGGCTCTTTCGCCGCTGCGGCTTCGGCGCTGTTCAAAACGCCCTCGGCGCTGAGCTATATGGTGCAAAAACTGGAGAGCGACCTCGAGGTTACCCTGCTCGACCGTTCCGGCCACCGGGCGAAATTCACCGATACCGGCAAACTGATGCTGGAAAAGGGCCGGGTGCTGCTGCGGGCGGCGCAAGATCTGGAACAACAGGCGCGCTATGTGGAAAACGGCTGGGAAAGCGAGATCACGCTGGGCATTGACGCCTCCTTCCCGTTCGAACGGCTGTTGCCGCTGATTGAAGAGTTTTATCAGCGCCATCATCATACCCGCCTGGCCTTTAGTCATGAGGTGCTGGCCGGTTCCTGGGAGTCGCTGGTTTATGGCTGCGCGGACATTATTATCGGCGCCATTTGTGAACCGCCGTCGCGCGTTGGCTATGCTTTCAGTCAATTGGGCCGACTGGATTACGTGTTTGCCGTGGCCCCGCAGCACCCGCTGGCGGCGCTGCCAGAGCCCTTGCTGAAGGCCGATATCCGGCAGCACCGGGCCGTGGTGGTACGGGATACCTCGCGAGTGAATGCACCGCAGAACCTCAATATCCTCGAGGAGCAAGATCAACTGACGGTCTTTGGCTTCGACGCCAAACTGCGGGCGCAGCTTCGCGGCCTTGGCTGCGGTTATCTGCCGCGCTACCTGGCCGAACCTTACCTTAAAAGCGGCGAACTGGTGGCGAAAAGTGTCGAAGCGGAACGTTGCAGCGATATCGCCTATTTTGGCTGGCGTGAAAGCGCCACCGGCCTGGCGGCAAAATGGTGGTGCGAACGGTTGCAGCAGTATGCCGATGCCGGGGATGCGTATCCCGCAGAGTGAAACCGAATACGCCTTATTGCCCGCAGGTACTCGGCTTTACTGGGGGGAGGCTTACGCCGGCGTTAGTCAGGCAGGTGGATTTCCGCTTTCATAAAGGTGACGGCCTGGCCCTCGATCGTGACTCTGCTTTCCTTTAATTCGCACGCCAAATGGCCTCCCCGCACGGAGGCCTGATAGGCAGAAAGTTGGGTCTTGCCGAGGTGGGCGGCCCAGAAGGGAACCAGGGTGGCATGTATCGACCCCGTGACCGGATCTTCAGGAATACCGGCACCGGGGACAAAATAGCGCGACACGAAATCATAGTCTTTGCCTTCTGCCGTGATCACCACGCCGACCGACCCGAGCTCCGCCAGCTTGTTGAGGTCGGGTCGGTAACCTCTGACCGCCTCTTCGTCTGCCAATACCACGAAAATATTCTCGAAACTGCGGAAGTGGCTGACGGCCAAATCACGGAACAGCGGGGCGATAGCGGCCGGTAGTTGGGAGAGAGGTTCCGGGGGAATACAGGGTAAATCCAGCAGATAGCCGTTTTCCATTACGTTCACTTTCAATTGGCCGACGCGGGCTGAAAACGACAATGTCCCTGCGATACCGTATTCGGTTACCAGTATATGCGCGGCGGCCAGCGTAGCGTGGCCACAGAAATCGACCTCCAGGGTCGGCGTAAACCATCGGAGATCCCAACCTTCTTTGCCGGGTTTAACAAAAGCCGTTTCCGCAAGATTGTTTTCTGCGGCGATGGCCTGCATGAGGCTATCCGGCAACCAATCATCCAGAACCAGCACCGCAGCAGGATTACCGCCGAACACCCGCTCAGAAAAGGCGTCAACCTGGTACATTTTGTGGAGCATCGATCATCCTCTCATTATGTTTTTTTGGTCATTATATTGTAATTTTACGCTCATCATCAGAGATGATACGGGATGGGACGTGCATAAAAAATGCGGCGATCGTGAGAAAACGTCACTGTCGTGCTGCCGGATAAAAACGTCGCTTGCCCCTTGGCCTTTTTCCGCCAATAGTTGTCGCGGGTCTTTCTTTGATTAGCGTTTTTTGATGCATGGCAAAAGGAAAATCGGGTAATGAAAGGTGAACATCAGTACGACGTGGAAGTGAACTGGGAAGGCAATCTGGGCGCCGGTACGCCGGATTACAAATCTTACGGCCGCGATCATCGCATCAGTGCCGCAGGCAAGGCGGATATTGCCGGTTCCGCCGACCCGGCCTTTCGCGGCGACGCCGCCCGCTGGAACCCGGAGGATCTGCTGGTGGCGTCAGTCAGCGCCTGTCACAAACTTTGGTATCTGCACCTGTGCGCCACGTCGGGGATTTCGGTGCTGGCCTATCAGGACAACGCCGTCGGCATCATGCGCGAAGACGCCCAGCGCGGCGGGTTCTTTACTTCGGTTACGCTACGCCCGCGGGTAACGGTGCGGGACGGCGACGATCTGCAACTGGCGCAACAACTGCATGAAAAGGCGCACCACCTGTGCTTTATCGCCAACTCGGTCAATTTCCCTATCGAATGTCAGCCGCAGGCCGTTTACGCAAATAGCTGATTTTTAACTTTGCTTTACCGCTTTCGTTATTTTGAGCGCCACTGCGGCTCGCAGATACTGAGGAAAATTTCCTACAGCGAGCCGCAGCATGTCCTCAACCCAACGCCACAGCCACTATCTGCATTCTGCCCAGCGCAGCTGGATCCGGCAGCTTAACCGGCGCTGGTACTGGCGGCTGGAGCTGCCGACCTGGGGCATCATGGCTGCGGTCTACGGCGGCTGGTTTGGCGTGGCGCAGTACTGGCAGACGCTGGGGCCGTGGCTTGGCACACCGCTGCTGATCCTGCTGACCACCTGGTATATGTCGCTGCAACATGAACTTATCCACGGCCATCCAACGCGCTGGCCGCGAGTCAATCAGCTGTTTGGCCTGTTGCCGCTGGCGGTCTGGTATCCCTATGGTCTGTATCGCGATTCGCATATTCAGCACCACCGCAACGAACACCTGACCGATCCGCATGAAGATCCCGAAAGCTATTATTTCAGCCAGGCCCAATGGCAGCGTTTCCCACGGCTGTTTCCGCTGTTGGCGAAGGTACGCAATACGCTGGCCGGGCGCATTGCGCTTGGCCCGGCGCTGGATATCGCGGCTACGTTGGTCAACGCATTGAAAGCTATCGCCGCCGGCGAACTGCGCACGCTGGCGATGTGGCTGGTGCACCTGCTGCTGTTGGTGGCGGTGCTGGGTTGGCTGCAACGGCAGGGCATTGGCGCGGCGTTCTACCTGTTGGCCGTCAGTTACCCGGCGCTGGCGCTGACCAAGGTGAGATCGTTTTTTGAGCATCGCGCCGTTGAAGCTCCGCAGGCACGTTCTATTATTAATGAGGCGGCGTGGCCGTGGCGGCTGCTGTTTCTCAATCTGAACTATCATTTAGTTCACCATGATCTGCCCGGCTTGCCGTGGTACGGTTTACGGGAAGTGTATCTGGCGGAGCGCGGCGCGTACCGGCAGCGCAGCCAGGGATTTGTGGTGCAGGGCTATGGCCAATGGGTGAGTGACTACGCGTTTACCCCGGTTGCCGTTGAGGTTCACCCTTTCAGCGGCGGTGAAACGCCGGCGGCGCACCAGCGCGAATATGATGCCTGGCCGGCAGAGACATTGATTGCGCGATGGAAGCGCGTTTCTCAGGATTTTCCAATCGATCTGGCCAAATAGCCGGAAAACACATTACAAGAGGAAAAAGTATGGCTATCACTCCATCACGTGGACGTTTCTTTGCTCTGGCGTTGACCTTGCTCGCCGCGAGCGTCGGCGTGGCGCAGGCTGCCGATACGGTGCGCGTCGGGTCTAAAATCGACACCGAAGGTTCGTTGCTCGGCAACATCATCGTGCAGGTGCTGGAATCCAACGGCATCAAAACCACCAACAAATTGCAGCTCGGCACCACCAAGGTGCTGCGTGGGGCGATCACCTCCGGCGAGATTGACGTCTACCCGGAATACACCGGCAACGGCGCATTTTTCTTCTCCGATGAAAAAGATCCGGCGTGGAAAAACGCTCAGGCCGGTTTCGAGAAGGTGAAGAAGCTCGATTATGACAAGAACAAAATCGTTTGGCTGGCGGCATCGCCGGCCAACAACACCTGGACCATCGCCATCCGTCAGGATGTGGCGGACGCCAACCACCTGAAGACCCTGGCCGACCTGAGCAAGTGGATCAACGGCGGCGGCAAGTTCAAGCTGGCGGCTTCGGCGGAATTTATCGAGCGCCCGGATGCTTTGCCGGCGTTCCAAAATGCCTACGGCTTTAAACTGAATCAGGATCAACTGTTGTCGCTGGCCGGCGGCGATACCGCCGTGACCATCAAGGCGGCGGCGGAGCAAACCTCCGGCGTGAATGCGGCGATGGCCTACGGCACCGACGGCCCGGTGGCGGCGTTGGGGCTGCAAACGCTGGAAGATCCAAAAGGGGTGCAGCCGATTTACGCGCCGGCGCCGATTATTCGCGAGGCGGCGCTGAAACAGCATGCCAATATCGCCGAACTGCTGCAGCCGGTATTTGCCTCGCTGGATGGCCCGACGCTGCAGAAACTCAACGCGCAGATCGCGGTAGAAGGCCAGGATGCCAAACAGGTTGCGGCCGCTTATCTGAAAGAGAAAGGATTTGTTAAGGGATAATGCCGATATTCCCCCTCTCCCCTTGGGAGAGGGGCGGGATACGGCCCACCAGACATGGAGCCGGAGAGTTTCTTTGATTATTGCCGTAAAAAACCGCGTTTTACTGACATTGCTTATCCTGTTGCTGCTGGCCGCATTTGGCCTGCCGTTTCTCAGCTATGCCCCCAATCGCCTGCTGTCGGGCAAGCCCATTTCCCTGATCTCCCTGCTGCATGGCCCGGCATTGTGGTTGTTGGCGCCGATGCTGGTGCTGGCGGCGCTTAGCCTGTTGGCGCCGAGCAGGCGCAACGCGTTGCTCACCGCGCTGGCCGCTTCGGCATTGCTGACGCTGGCCTTCTGGCTGAGCGGCCATGCCGCGCAACAACTGGCGCAGGAAGGCTCCAAACTGGCGCGTACTTCCTGGGGCAGCGGTTGCTGGTTGATATTGGCGCTGAGCCTGTTGATGGCCGCGGACGCCATGACCCGTCTTGCTGCCTCGCACCTGTGGCGTATCCTCGGCAATCTGCTGGTAGTTCTGCCTGCGTTAGCGCTGCTGTTTGGGCATCAGTTGGATCAGCTTTCGTTGCTGAAGGAGTACTACAACCGGCAGGACGTATTCGACGCCGCGCTGTTGCAGCACCTGACCATTCTGCTGGCGACGCTGGTGCCGGCACTGCTGATTGGCGTGCCGCTCGGCGTGTTGTGTTTCCGTTCCCGTCGCTGGCAAACGCCGATCTTCTCGACCCTGAACATTATCCAGACCGTGCCCTCGATTGCGCTGTTTGGTCTGCTGATAGCGCCATTGGCCGGGTTGGCGACGGCGGTACCTTGGCTGGCGGAGCACGGCGTGAGCGGTATCGGCATGGCGCCTGCGATCGTTGCGCTGGTGCTGTATGCCCTGTTGCCGCTGGTGCGCAGCGTGGTAGCCGGGCTGCAAAGCGTGCCGGCCAGTGTGATCGACTCTGCGCGTGGCATGGGCCTGACGCGCGGGCAGATTTTCTTGCGCGTGCAGTTGCCGCTGGCGTTACCGCTGTTTCTGACCGGCGTGCGCATTCTGGCGGTGCAAACCGTCGGCATGGCGGTGGTGGCGGCGTTGATCGGTGCCGGGGGTTTTGGCGCCATTGTTTTCCAGGGCTTGCTCAGTAGCGCGCTGGATTTGGTGCTGCTGGGGGTGATCCCGGTGATCGTGATGGCGGTAATCGTCGATTCGCTGTTTAAATTTATGGTTTCATTATTGGAAGTGTCACGCCGATGATTCACTTTAACCAGGTCAGCAAGATTTTTCAGGGCAAGCCGGCGGTGGACGACCTTACGCTGCAGATTGCCGAGGGCGAGTTTGCCGTACTGATCGGCACCTCGGGATCCGGTAAATCCACGACGTTAAAAATGATCAACCGGCTGATCGAGCACGATGAGGGCAAGATTTATTTTGCCGGCGAGGAGATCCAGAAATTCAAACCGCAGGATCTACGCCGCCGGATGGGCTATGCCATTCAGTCGATTGGCCTGTTCCCGCACTGGACGGTGGAGGAGAACATCGCCACCGTGCCGCAACTGCTGAAATGGCCGCGAGCGCGCATCCGCGACCGGGTGACCGAACTGCTGGAACTGCTGCACCTGGAGCCGGATCTGTTCCGCCGCCGCTACCCGCACCAGCTTTCCGGCGGGCAGCAGCAGCGGGTTGGGGTGGCGCGCGCGCTGGCCGCCGATCCTGAGGTGTTGCTGATGGATGAGCCATTCGGCGCGCTGGATCCCGTCACTCGTGCGGCGCTGCAAACGGAGATTGCGCGCATTCATCATCTTTCCGGACGTACCATAGTGCTGGTGACGCACGACATCGACGAAGCGCTGGCGCTGGCGGATCGCATCGTATTGCTCGATCAAGGGCGCATTGTGCAGCAGGGCACGCCACTGGAGATGCTGACCGCGCCGGCCAACGATTTTGTCCGCGATTTCTTTGGTCGCAGCGATCGTGGCATCAAGCTGCTGTCGCTGGGAACGGTGGCGGAGCGCGTGCGCCCCGGCAGTGCCGACGGCGAGCCGATCGCTGCCGCCATGAGCCTGCGCGAAGCCCTGTCGGTGTTTGTGGCGCGCGGCAGTGAACGTTTACCGGTGGTGGGCGAACAGGGCGAAGCGCTCGGCGTGCTGCATTTCAACGATCTGATTAACCAAAAGGCGCTGTCATGAGTGCGCAGCGTTCCACGCGCTGGCTGCGCGATCCGCTGCCCTGGACCTTTGCTTTGCTGCTGGCGCTGGTGTTTGGCATGAATCATTTGCACGGGCTGTTCGCCGCCTGGTTCCCCGACTTGGATCGGCCGGTCTATCAGCAAGACAGCTTTATTTCGCTGGTGTGGGCGCACCTGCTGCTGGTGGCGGTTTCCAGCCTGATCGCCGTGGCGATTGGCGTGGCGGCCGGGATCGGCGTGACCCGCCGGGCCGGCAAGGAGTTTCGCTCGCTGGTGGAAACCCTGGTGGCGGTCGGTCAGACCTTCCCGCCGGTGGCGGTGCTGGCGGTTGCCGTGCCGGTGATGGGCTTTAGCGAGCAGCCGGCGATTATTGCCCTGGTGCTGTACGGCCTGCTGCCCATCTTGCAGGGGACGCTGGCGGGGATTGAGTCGGTGCCCAGCGCCACACGCGAGATTGCGCAGGGGGTGGGGATGAACGCCAGGCAGATCCTGTGGCGGGTCGAACTGCCGCTGGCGGCGCCGGTGATTGTCGCCGGTATCCGCACGTCGGTCATCATTAACATCGGCACGGCGGCGATCGCCTCCACCGTCGGCACCAAAACGCTAGGTTCGCCGATCATCATCGGCCTGAGCGGTTTCAATACCGCCTATGTGATCCAGGGCGCAGCGGTGGTGGCCTTGCTGGCGATCATCACCGATATGCTGTTTGAGCGCTGGGTGCGCTATCTCACCGCCTGGCGTCAGCAGACGCCGGCGGATCCTTCTGTGGGGTAAGGGACATGAAGCAGGTATCTTTGCCGATGTACGGCGTTACGCATCAACCGGCCGAGGCCTTTTGGCAGGTGCTGCGCGAAAAACTTCAAGATTTGGGGCTGGCGGATCTGCCGCCGCAACTGAGTTGGCCGCAGGATTTGGCGCGGCACTGGCAGCAGGACGATGTCTTGCTCAGCCAGACCTGCGGTTATCCGCTGGTCAGCAGCCTGCCGCAGGTACAACTGGTCGGCACTTATCACTATCGCGTCGAGGGCTGCGAGGGGCCGGAGTACAGCAGCTGGTTGGTGGTCCGCGATGATGAGCCGGGCGAAAGCCTGGCGGATTTTCGCGGCCGGGTAGCGGCCTATAACAGCACCGATTCGCAGTCTGGTCATAACAGCCTGCGCGCCCTGATCGCGCCTTTGGCGCAAGACGGAAAATTCTTCCGCGCCGCCATTGCCTCCGGTGCGCATTATCAATCGCTCAGGCTAATCCAAAACCGCGAAGCGGACATTGCGGCCATTGACTGCGTCAGCCTGGAATTGCTCAAACGGGCGCAACCGCAGGCGCTGGCGGGGGTGAAAATTATTGGTCGGACGGCCGTCGTTCCAGGGTTGCCGCTGATTACCTCAGCGCATACGCCGCCGGAACAGCTGGAAATATTGCGCGCCGGAGCAAAGGCGATGGTGGGGGAGGCTGTGAGCGACAGCCTGCTGATCGGCGATTTCACGCTGGTCCCCCGTTCGGCGTACCAAAAGATCACCGCACTGGAACAACAGGCCGCCGCGCTGGGGGTGACGGCGCTGTAAGCTTCCCCCAGGCGGCGCTTGCCAAACTTACAACAGGCCGCCGCCGTCGATGTCAATCACGCTGCCGGTGATAAAGCCGTTTTCCATTGCCAGCAGATACCCTGCCGCCACGTCCGCCGCCTGGCCGACGCGCCCGACCGGCAGCCCGGCGCTGATTTTGGCGAACATCGCCTGACGCTGTTCGGCGCCAAGGGCATCGTAGGCTTCGGTGACGGTAACGCCGGGGCTGACCACGTTGACCCGACGCGGCGCCAGCTCTTTCGCCAACTGTTTGCCAATCGCCTCCAGCGCCGCATTGATGCCGGTTTTAATCAACTGCCCGCTGAGGTATTTGCGCGACAGCTGGCCGGAGGTCAGGGTGATGGAGCCTTTCGGTGACAAGGTAGGCAGCGCGGCTTGAATGGCACGCAATGCGCCCCACAGTTTGACGTCGAAATTGGCCTGCGCCTTGTCAAAATCCGTATCCGCCAGCAGTTTGGCCTGAACTGCCGGCCCGGCGGTGAACACCAGATGATCGAACTCGCCGACCTCGGCGAACAGCGCGCGCAGCGAATTTTCGTCGGTGACGTCCGCCTGCATTACCCGCAGGTTGCCGCCGTCGGCGGGCTGATAGTGTTGCATGCACCCGGAGCGGCGTGAGGCCAGCACTACGCTGGCGCCGTTTGCCACGGCGGCGTAAGCCACCGCCGCGCCGATACCGCTGTTACCGCCGATAATCACCAGCTTTTGCCGGTTCAGGGAAGAAGAAGAGAGGGTCATGATAGTGCCTCGATTGCCATGAATGTTGATGTTATCTATCATCAGGCATTGAAAATCCGCGAACAATCAGCCTAAATGGCAAACACTTATAAATTACTTTTAATAATAGGCGTGGCGCCAGGATCCTCATGACATCCTTTATCGATCTCGACGTGTTCGTTCGTACGGTGGACGGCGGCAGTTTTTCAGAGGCGGCGCGCGCGCTGGATATCACCCCGGCGGCGGCCAGCATTGCGGTTAAAAGGCTGGAGCAGCGGCTGGGGGTACGGCTGTTGGTGCGCTCCACCCGCAGCCTGCGCTTGACGGAGGAGGGGCGGCGTTATCTTGATAGCGCCCGGCTGGCGTTAGGCGCGTTGGCGGAAGGGGAGCAGGCGATACGCGAGAAACACCAGGGGCTTTCCGGCGTGCTGCAAATTTCTGCGCCGTCGGATTTTGGCCGTAACCTGTTGTTGGGTTGGCTGGACGAATTCAAGCTGCAGCACCCGCATATTCAACTGCAATTGCTGATTAACGACCGCCAGGCCGATCTGTTTCGCGAGCCGGTAGACATTGCGCTGCGCTTTGGCCAACTGGCGGATTCTTCGCTGGTGGCGCTGCCCATTCTGCCGCAGCACCGGCGCTTAATCTGCGCCAGCCCGGCTTACCTGCAACGGTATGGCGCGCCGCAGACGCCGGCGGAACTGGCGCAACACGGCATTTTGATTTATCAGCCCAGCGGGCGCAGGCAGGCCGAATGGCGCTTGTGGCGTGGGGATGAGTGCATTGAAGTGCCGTTGAACGGCCATTATTTTACCGACGACGGCGAGGTGGCGCGGCGTTGGGCGCTGGCCGGGCACGGTATTGTCCGTAAATCGGCTATCGATGTGGTGGCGGATATTCACGCGGGGCGTTTGGTGCAGCTATTGCCGGAATGGCAAAGCGACGCGGTGCCCATCAGCCTGGTGTGTCCGCACCGTTCGCAGGTGTCGGAGCGCGTCAGGCTGTTGCAACGCTTTTTACAGCAACGTTGCCAGGGCTGGATGGACCATCACTTGGCCTGAATGCTGTCTGCCGGAGCCGTGCTGACGGCGGCATCGCTGGTGGTGGTGCTCTCTTCGAGCGGCGTGGTGGAACGGGTGTACATATTCAGCCCGGCCAGGAATACGCCACCCAACGAGCCAAAGGCGGCCAGGGCGATAACGATGATAAAGGCTTTTTTCAGCATAGGAATAGTTTCGCAGGTTGTTTGGAACAGCGGGAATTATAGACCCTTTGTCGGGTGAAACAAGACGCATTTTTATACCCGTGGGCTTCCCAGCCGCCGCATTGTTGACGGCGGCATAGGGGCGAATATCTTCGCCCCGAGCCAGGCTATTTTCTGTTTATACGGCTTGCCGGGCGGGTGAACAGATATTTTCCCAGCGTCACCAGCACCACCGCCGCAACAATAATCACCAGCGCGGCCCATTCACGCGGTGCCAGCGTCTCGCCGGCGAAACCGATACCGAGCAACACGGCCACCACCGGGTTAACGTAGGCATAGCTGGTCGCCACCGCCGGGCGCACGTTTTTCAGCAAAAACATGTAGGCGCTGATCGCCAGCATGGAACCGAAGACGATCAGGTAACCCAGTGCGAAGAAGCCTTTGGCGCTGGGTAGCTGCGTGAGGCGTTCGCCGCTCAATTGGCTGACCGCCAGCAACACTACGCCGGCGACCAGCATTTCCGCCGCACCGGCCATCGGCCCGGCGGGGAGCGAGATGCGTGACCCCAGCACCGATCCAAACGCCCAACTGGCGGAGGCCAGTAAGATGAGCAACGCGCCGGTCGGGTTGCCGACCAGGTTATTGCCGGTATTCAGCAGCACGATCCCCACCAGGCCCAGCGCAATGCCCGCCCATTCCAGTTTGGTATTGCGCATGCCCCACAGCAGGCTAAAGCACAGGGTAAACAGCGGTACCGTCGCCACCATCACCGCGGCAATGCCGGAAGGCACGTTCTGATGCTCCGCCACGGTTACCAAGCCGTTGCCCACCGCCAACAGCAAAATGCCGATGGTGCCGGCGGCCAGCCACTGCTTTGGCGTTGGCAGGGCATGGCCGCGCAGCGCCAGAAAACTGAACAGCACGATCCCGGCGACCAGAAAGCGGATACCGGCCATCATCAACGGCGGCCAGCTCTCTACGCCCAGACGAATCACGAAGTAGGTCGACCCCCAAACAATATATAACGTGAACAGCGCCCCGATTAACGGCAGGACGTTACGGCTATTTTGGCTAAGCATGGGTTTTTATTCTGCAGGGAAGGTTATTATTAGAGGACTCAGTAAACCCGATCGGGTGGAGGATAAGCAACGCTTTTCAGCAGTTTTTTGATGGAGAAAGGGCCAGTGAAAAAGCGATATTCCGCCGAATGGCAGGCAACCCGCGCGGTTACGGGGCCGGCTTGTTCAGACGCGGCCAACTTACGACGGGCAGAAAGACGGCCCAGCCGACAGAGAGCAGCAACAACATGATTTCCGGCGCGGTGCCCGGCTGTATTGCACCCAACTTCCAGCCGATGATGCCCGCCAGCGGCCCGGCGATGGAACCCAGGACCGCCAGCGGCAAAGGGGCGGCTTTGATCAGATCCAGCAGCCAAAACCACCAGCAGCCAAAGGCCAGCCACAGGGCAACCATCCATAACGGCAACAGGTTGTGGCCGCTGAAATGCAGCACGCCGGCGTAGTTCCACAGGCTGTCCATCAGGATACCGGTCAGGGCGGTCAACAGCGCCCATCGCCGCCGGTGCGCCGAGGTAAAGATGAGCGCCAGCACCGCGCCGGCCAGCAGTACGGCATTGACCCGATCGCGGCCCAGGATCGCCAACAGCCAAGCGGCGTTGATCCCCAGCGTCGCCAGCCAGAATCCGGCGTGCGGTTTCATTGCAGGTTTGCCCATTGCATAGGTGAGTGCCTGCTTACTGCCGAGAGATGCGATAAGCGCAACGGCGCGCGCCGGCCAGGATATGCTCGGATCGCTCAACCTGCGCCTGCAACACCTCGGTGAAAATGCTCAGTTCAGCACGGCAGAATCCCTGGCAGACGGTGGCGGCAGCGCAAATCGGGCAGTGATTTTCCACCAACAGAAAGGAGCCGTCTTCCTGGGTGCGCCATTCGGCCATGTAGCCTTCACGGGTGCGGATGGCCGTCAGGCGCGCGACGCGCTCTTGCAAATCGGTCGCGCCGATCATCGCCTGTTTGTAGTTAATGCGCGTTTCCTGTTCACGGGTGTCGATCAGCAAGTCAATCGCCTGTTCGCCCAGTTTGTCGCGCACGGTGCGCAGCAGTTGCACCGTCAATTCGGAATGGGTATCCGGAAAACGCGCGTTGCCGGCGACGGTCAGGTGCCACAGCTGCACCGGGCGGCCGACGCCGCGCGTTTCCGCCACCGCTTCAACCAAGCCCTCTTTCGCCAGCTTGACGAACTGCTGGCGTGCGGCTTCACCGGTGGTGCCAAGGACTTTTCCTGCATCAGACGCTTGCTGTGGGCCGCGGGTTTTCAATAGCGTCAGCAAACGGTCACTGACCGACTGTGCGGTGTTACCGCTATTTTCCAAGTTTATTCTTGACATATTTCTCCGCCTCGCCCTACCATTATTCCAAGTTAATACTTGTTAAATTTAACGCAATATCATCCGCAACTCAATGCCATTACTCTGAAAACAGGACGACAACCGTGATAACTAACGATGATAGTCGCTGGAGCGATCTTTTCTCCGGCAAAAATGGCGCCAGCGCGATTGCGCTCTCACTCGGCGTAGCGTTGCACGCCATCAATATTCTGGTCGCCACTACCATTTTGCCCTCGGTGGTGCAGGATATCGGCGGCCTGAATCTCTATGCCTGGAACACCACGCTGTTTGTGGTGGCGTCCATTCTCGGTTCTGCGTTATCCGCGCGGTTGCTCAGCGGCTATGGCGCACGCAGCGCCTATCTGGTGGCGTCGCTGTTTTTTATCGCCGGAGCCATGTTGTGCGCGCTGGCGCCGTCGATGCCGGTGATGCTGATCGGCCGAACGGTGCAGGGGTTTGGCGGCGGTCTGATCTTTGCGCTGTCCTACGCCATGATCAATCTGGTCTTTGAGCAAAAGCTGTGGCCGCGCGCGATGGCATTGGTGTCGGCGATGTGGGGCATTGCGACGCTGGTGGGGCCGGCGGTGGGCGGGATTTTTGCCGAACTGAACGCCTGGCGCTGGGCATTCGGCATCCTGTTGCCGATCATGGTGCTGTACGCCGGTTTCACTTTCCTGATCCTGCCCAAGGGTAAACCGCAGCAACAGGCGGCGCCGTTGCCGGTGGCTCAGTTGCTGCTGTTGGCGACGGCGGTGCTGGTGGTATCTGCCGGTAGCCTGGCGGACAGCGCGTGGATCAATCTGGGCGGCATTGCTTTGGCGCTGCTGTTGATGGCCTGGCTGATACAGCGCGAAGCGCACTCTCGCGCACGGCTGTTGCCGCATGGCGCTCTGCGTCGCGGCTCCCAACTGGCCTCGTTGTATATCACCGTCTCCCTGCTGGTGGTAGGCATGACCAGCGAAATCTTCGTGCCTTACTTCCTGCAAACCCTGCATGGTCAATCGCCGCTGATCTCCGGCTACATTGCGGCCACCATGGCGGCGGGGTGGACGCTGTCGGAGATCCTCAGTTCCGGCTGGCGCAGCGCGGGCATCCGCCGGGCGATCATCAGCGGGCCGCTGTTCGTGCTGGTGGGGCTGCTGGCGCTGGGTATTTTGATGCCGACCCCTTCCGGCGGCCACTGGCTGGCGCTGACGCCGATCGTTATCGCGCTGACGCTGGTGGGATTCGGCATAGGTTTCGGCTGGCCGCATCTGTTGACGCGTATCCTGCAGGTCGCCCCTGAAGCGGATAAGGATATCGCCGGCGCATCCATCACCACGGTGCAACTGTTTGCCACCGCCTTTGGCGCGGCGCTGGCCGGGATGATCGCGAATCTGGCCGGGCTCAATGAGCCGGGCGGGGCGGTGGGGGCGGCCAATGCCGCACGCTGGCTGTTCCTGTTGTTTGCCCTGGCGCCATTGCTGGCGATGTTCAGCGCCTGGCGCTGTGCGGCCATCGCGCCGCCGGCCGACGAAACGGGCAATTTTGTACAAAACCATCCGTCCACTGAATGATAGAATAAACTTCATTCAGCGGAGGCGGATATTATGGTGGAAAGCGCAGGGCGTAACGCTCGTCGGGAGCAGGCCAGCTTCATGCACGTCGACGAACTCGGCGGGTTGGGGGTGCTGCAGGCTACCTATCGCCGACAAACTTTCTCGCGCCACAGCCACGAAGGCTTCTGCGTAGGGGTGATCGACGACGGCGCCCAGCGTTTTTACCGGACCGGCGGCGAGCACGTGGCGCCGCTGGGCAGCATCATTCTGGTCAACGCCGACGATATCCATACCGGCAGCGCCGCCAGCGAAGACGGCTGGTCCTATCAGGCGATGTATCCCACCCCGGAACTGCTGGCGTTTCTCTCGCGAGATTTGAAAACCGGCGCCGGGGCAACGCCTTATTTCCCCCGTCCGGTGATTCACGATGTCGGCCTTGCCGGCCAACTGCGGCTGGCGTTCAGCCTGCTGCGCAGCGATGAAAACCGCCTGCTGAAAGAAACCATGGTGTTTTCTGCGCTCACCTGGCTGATGCTGCGGCACGGTAAAAGCCGTATCGAACCCGCGCCGCAGAGTAAGGCGCAGCGTCAGGTCACGCAGGTAAAGGCTTTTCTGGATGATTTCCCCGAGGCAGACGTTTCGTTGCTGGAGCTGGCGGAACGGGTGGCGCTCAGCCCTTACTATCTGCTGCGTCAGTTTCAATTGGCCACCGGTTTGCCGCCGCATGCTTACCAAATCCAGGCCCGACTGCGCAAGGCGCGCCAAATGCTGAAGGCCGGCCATGGCGTGCTGGACAGTGCGCTGAGCAGCGGTTTTCACGATCAAAGCCATTTCCACCGCCATTTCCGCAAATCGATGGGCATCACGCCCGGCGACTATGTTAAATCGCTGAAATAGCCGCGCAATCCTGTGCAATACCCCGGAAGCATCCTGCCCTAGGCTGTGCCTTCAAACGAAGGAGAACAGCATGACGCACTTATCAATCCTCACCGAGCCGCCGGTGTCCCGGCTGCGCCCGGCGCTGCAAGGGGCGGCGGCGATCCTGCCGCTGTGTCTGGCGGTATTGCCCTGGGGCATCCTGGCGGGGTCGATGGCCATCCAGAGCGGCCTGACGGCGGCGCAGGGGCTGGGCATGTCGGCCATTGTCTTTGCCGGCGCCTCGCAACTGGTGGCGATGGGCATGATCAAAGGCGGAGCGGGGTTGCTGGCCATTTTGGTCTCGACCTTTTTTGTCACCGCCCAACATTTTCTGTATGGCCTGCGGCTGCGGGAAAGCGTAGCGCCGCTCCCCTTGCGCTGGCGTTTGCTGTTGGGGTTCCTGTTGACCGATGAGCTGTTTGCCCTCACCTGCAACCAGGCGCCGGCGCGCTTTAACCGTTGGTACGCGCTGGGTGCCGGGCTGACCTTTTACCTGAGCTGGATTTTTTTCACGCTGTTAGGCGTGCTGGCCGCCGGCAGCGCCGAGGATCTGGACCGTTATGGCCTGGATTTCTCCATTGCCGCCACGTTTATCGCCATCGTAGTACCGATGATCCGCAACCTGCCGGTGCTGGCGTGCGTATTGACTGCGTTGCCGCTGTCGGTGGCGCTGCATTATTTTCAGGTGCCGGGCGCGTTGATTATCACCACCGTCGCGGCGATGGGCGCCGGCATGCTGTGCAGCAAGGGGGGCGCATGATTTGGTTGACGATAGTGCTGATGGGCCTGGTGGTGTTTTTCAACCGTTACTGTTTTCTGGCGCCGGGCCTGCCGGTGCGGCTGTCCCCACGCTTCAGGCACCTGCTGAGTTTTTCCGTGCCGGCGGTGCTGACGGCGATCTGCGGGCCGATCCTGGCTTTCAGCGGCGATACCTTGCGCGCGGTACCGGATAATCCTTATCTGTGGGGCGCGCTGTTTGCGGTGATACTGGCGTTTTTCTTGCGCAATATGTTGGCGGTGGTGCTGCTGAGCATGCTGATTTTTATCGCCCTGTGCGGCCTGTTTTAAAATCCGGTTGACGAATCCCTTATTTGAGATTATTTCTCTTATATGGGATTTATCATCAGGAGCACGAGAATGGATAACGGAATGGAAAGCGCCGATCTCCGTTTGGCGCAGCGGCTGTCTGACTTGCGTCAGCGGCAAAGCTGGTCGCTGGAGGAGTTGGCGCAGCAAACCGGCATCAGCCGGGCGACGTTGTCGCGGGTGGAGCGCGCGGAAACCAGCCCGACCGCTTCGCTGTTGAACAAGCTGTGCTCGGCGTATGGGCTGACCATGTCACGCCTGCTGAGCGAGGTCGAGGATGAACCGCCGGAACTGTTGCGCCGTGAGCAGCAACCGGTGTGGGTCGACCGCGCCAGCGGCTTTCACCGCCGTTCGGTATCGCCGCCCGCCGCGCTGTTCAAGGCGGAGTTTATCGAAGGCCGGCTCGAAGCCGGGGCGGAAATCGCCTATGACGCGCCTTCGGTACATGCGCTCGAGCACCATCTTTGGCTGTTGGAAGGCCGGCTTGAGCTGACGCTTGAGGACCGCACCTTCCAGCTTGAGCCGGGCGACTGTCTGCGTTACCGGCTGTTCGGCGCTTCCCGGTTTGCTGTGCCCGGCACCCTGCCGGCCCATTACACCCTTGTTATCTGCAGGCCCTAATCATGATTGAGATACAGCAACTGAACGCCGACGAGGTACAAAACGCTCTTCCCGAGCTGGCCGAGATGCTGCAAGCCAGCGTATCGCAAGGCGCGAGTATTGGTTTTGTGATGCCTTTCACCCTGGAACAGGCGCAGGCGTTCTGGCGCCGTCTGCTGCCGGCGATTGATCGTGAAGACAGGATCCTGTTGGTCGCCCGGCAAGCGGGGCGAGTGGTCGGCACGGTGCAACTGCTGCTGGACATGCCTGACAACGGCCGCCACCGCGCCGAGGTAGTGAAATTGATGGTGCATCCGCAGGCTCGCCGTCAGGGCATCGCCCGTGAGCTGATGCTGCAAATTCAGCAAAGGGCGATTCAGTATCAGCGGCATTTATTGGTGCTGGATACCCTGACCGGCGACACGGCCGAGGGCATGTATCGTCAACTGGGGTTTCAGCTGGCGGGAAGCATTCCGCAGTACGCTCGCGCCAGCAACGGCAGCGCGCTGGATGCCACCAGTTATATGTACAAATTATTGTGACGCTTAGCATTGTACCCGCCGAGGCCGACAGCCCGGAGGCGCTGGCGCTGATGGCCGAGTTGTCGGCGAGGCTGGCGGAAATTACCGGTGATAGCGGTTCGGCGTCGTTCGACGTGAGCGAAATGCGGGCGGCAAACGCCTGTTTTTTACTGGCACGCAATGCGGCCGGTGTGGCTGTGGGCTGCGGCGCCTTCCGTTGGTTGGTGCCGGGAATTGCCGAGGTGAAGCGCATGTACATACGTGAGGCCGGTGCCGGCACCGGCGGCCGTTTGCTTCGAGAGCTTGAACGGCAGGCGCGGCAACGGGGTTATCGGCAACTGTGGCTGGAGACTCGTCGGGTTAACCAGCGTGCCGTGAGGTTTTATCTGGCACAGGGTTATCAGCTGCGTGAAAATTATGGCCGTTATCGCGGCAATCCGCTGGCTGTGTGTTTCGAAAAAACATTGTGACTATGCCGCAGGCGCAACGTCCCTGCGGCAATGCCACAACCGCGATTACTGCCCGTTCCAGGCCTTGATGGCCCGTTGGCGGATTTGCAGCTTCTGCTCCGGCGTCAGCTTGTTGTAATCGCGGGCCATACCGCTTTCCCAGTCGCCGTACAGCGGGTTAGGCAGCACGATAAACTCGGTGCCGAACTTGCTTTGATTATCGCTGACGAAGGCCCGGCGTTGCGCATTATCCTGGTGATAGGTTGCCGCGCCGAAGTCGTTCAGGTTGTCGCCGGCGTACACCACGATGTCATAGCCTGCCTGTTTGATGGCGTCAAAGCGCGCCTGCTTGTTGGACGTGTCGCTGCTGAGCAGCACGGTTTTTTCCGACATGCCGGTAAAGCCCAGTTTCTGCATATTGGCGACCGTAGCGGCGTATTCGGACACTTTGCGGTTGGAGACGTAGAACATCGTGCCCTGGTGGCTGTTGACGTAACGGGCAAACTGCACCGCGCCCGGCACGGCCCCTGCCTGTTCGGCCTGTGACCATTTCGCCCAGGTAGCGGCGGCGAACGGCTTGCCTTGCTGCGCCTGCCAGCCGGAATACGGGCTATTGTCCAGCAGGGTTTCGTCCAGATCGACCACCACGGCCTTCTTCTTGCCCGGCGCGGCCCTGGCCTGATCGAAGGCGCGTTTTCCGCTGTTGAATGCCTGGTGCGCCAACGCCTGATATTCACCGGACTGTTGGAACCAGTTCAGCGCCAGCACCGACTGGTCCGCCAGCCGCTGCTGGGCCTGCAGATCGGTTTTCGGCGGCTGCGCGCAGCCGGTCAGCGTCAATAGCGCAATGCCGATCGCCGCGCCAAGGGTCATTTTCTGCATGTTTTCTCCTGCCCTACATCGAGGGATAACTTTCGGGTTGTTAGTGTGCGGTATTCAACGTCATCGCCATCTCGAACTGGCGTAACGCGTCTTGCCGCCAGCCGAGCCGGTCAAAGAAGGGCGCAGCCACGTCGGGAACGTAAACGTTGGCCGCCAGCGGCAGCGGCGAAAAGTGTGCCTGCAACGCAGCCAGCAGCGCCCGGGCATGCCCTTTGCCGCGGTGCTGCGGCGGCACGTAGATCATGCGCAGGAAACACTTCTCGGCCCCGGCCTGCACCACCGCATAGGCCTGGCGGTCAAGGGTAAAGGCGTGCGGTTGGCCGGGCAGCTTGTAAAGCGATTCCGGCGCGATCAGCCAGGGTTGGTCGGTGGCGCCTTCGGCCGTCAGGCGGTGCGAGACGGTTAATGGATCAATCTCTTGCAGCACCGCCACGTCGGCGGTTGTCGGCTCATCGGCCTGGTGGCCGGTCAGGGTGCGGACGATGCGCAGGCCAGCCTGGTGGTAGAGCGCCAGTGCGGCGTCATTGCCTTCGATCACCTCCAGCGACAACCGACGATCGCCACGCTTGTGCGCGTCGGCGACGATACGCCGCATCAGCGCTTTCCCCAGCCCTTTGCCGCGCATTTCCGGGCGGATGGACAGCGCCGCTACCCGGCTGTGCAGGCCACGGCGGCTTATCAGCGCCAGTGCCACCGGCTGTTGTTGGTGGGTGACGATAAGGCTGTCGTTCAGGCTGAGGTCTTCGGCGCCAAAGCGGCTGGCGAAGGTGGCGCCATCAATGACAAAACGCACAATGTAGTTTTCAAAACAGTGGCAGAGGATCTGCGCCAATTGGTCGCTGCTGTAGCGCAAGGCACTTTGATACTCGAACCGTCCATCGTTGTGCATGGCTTATTCCTGTGGGAAAGAGAGGCGATACCCGTCATCTTTCAGGCTGCAACCTTGTGGTCTGCAACGTGAAAGTCGTAGGGTATTACATCTAGACCCGATTGTTTTACAAGGCAAGTTTCTGCGTGCGGTTACGGGATGCAGAGTGGAAATCGGGCAGGGGCCTGGGGGCAGAAAGCGCAAATGAAAAAAACCGGGCGCAGCCGCCCGGCGAAGTAAATCTTTTCAAGTAGCCGAAGCTAAAGATTGCAGTGGTGGTTATTCTTCACATCAGAACTGGTAAGTCAGGGCGACGGCGACAACGTCGTCGGTTTTCAGGCCCAGCTTATTGTTGTCGTCGAGTTGGTTGATTTTATAATCGATATAGGTCGACATGTTCTTGTTGAAATAATAGTAAGCGCCAACGTCAAAATATTTCACCAGATCGGCATCGCCGACGCCTTCGATATTTTTCCCTTTAGACTGAACATAACCCAGCGATGGGCGCAGGCCGAAGTCGAACAGATATTGCGCAACCAATTCCACGCCTTCCGCCTTATTGGCAAAGCCGCTAACGGAGGTGGAGTTGTTATTTATGGTTGCGGTGCCGGAAATAGGCACGATGTTATGGCTCTGCGAATAGGTCGCGGCCAGGTAAACACTGTTGTTGTCGTATTTCAGACCGCCGGCCCAGATATCGGCTTTATCGCCTTTACCAAAGGTGCCTGCTTTTTGGCCTGCAGTACGGTTGGAAGAGGCATAGGCACCGCCCAGGCTCAGACCGTCGATGATTTCGTAGCTGGAAGACAGGCCCCAACCGTCGCCGTTCGCCTTGCTGCCGGCGCGGCCATCGTTTTCGTTTTTGCCCTGGTACTGTACCGCGAATTTCAGGCCGTCGACCAGGCCGAAGAAATCGTTGTTACGGTAGGTTGCCACGCCGTTGGCGCGACCGTTCATGAAGTTGTCGGTTTTGACGTAAGCGTCATCGCCGAACTCAGGCAGCATATCGGTCCAGGCGCCCACGTCATAAATAACGCCGTAGTTGCGGCCGTAGTCGAATGAGCCGAGATCTTTGTATTTCAGACCGGCGAAGCCCAGACGGGTCTTGGTGTCTTTCGCACTGTCGGATTCGGCATGGTTAGCCGAAATCTGATATTCCCACTGGCCGTAGCCGGTCAGCATATCGTTAATTTGAGTCGCGCCTTTAAAACCGATACGCACGTAGGTTTTGTCGCCATCATTGCCGGTATCGTCAGAGAAATAGTGCAGTGCTTTTACGCGGCCGTAAAAATCGAGCTTGTTGCCGTCTTTATTGTAGATTTCTGCTGCCTGTGCTGTCTGCGCAATTAAAAGTGCCGGAATAATAACGGCCAGAAGATTACGTTTCATGATTTACCCTGCTTTATTCGATTGAAAGACGCTTATCATCAGTTGTACTGCAGTTTCACTGTGCCGCCTCTTTGTTTGCGGCGAGGATTTTTTACCTCAGTTATGTGATCTATTTATGACAAAATATTCATTTCCATATCGAACGATTAAAAAAGTTGCGAAAAGTGTGAATTTCTTCCCCGGACAAGTGTCGTGACGGATCTACAGACAGCGATACCGTTCCTGATTTCTGCCGGAGACATGCGTGAGACTTATGCGTTGCAGGACGCACACGCAGCCTATCCTCAAGAATTGCCGTTAGGCTGGCGTTGATCCTAGGGTGAATACCGTCCTGTTTTTATGAACCTTTGATATCAAAAATCCCGATTTTCACCTGCCATGACGGCGAGTAGCTTAAGGCTATCCGTTAAACAGCAGGAGAAAATGATGCAACCTTCCCAACAGGCCGGCCAACAGGCGTTCGGCGATATAGCCCCCAAGCTGGCGCAGCTCAGCGACAGCGTATTATTCGACGACGTGTGGCAGCGGCCGGAGCTGGGCCCGCGCGAACGCAGCCTGATTACCGTCGCCGCGCTGGTGGCGCTCAATCGCGTAGAGCAACTGCCGTTTCACTTGCAACTGGCGCAACGCAACGGCGTGAGCCGTGAGCAGCTTGCCGAATTGATCACCCATCTGGCGTTCTATGCCGGTTGGCCGGCGGCGGCTAGCGCCGTGGCGCGCCTGCGTAAATTGGAACAGGAGTAACCTTATGCCTTTCAGCCGTATTGCCTTGCATCAGGGAAAATCAGCGGAATATCTGCAAACCCTGTCCGACAGCCTGCATCAGGCGCTGGTCGACACCTTCAACGTGCCGCCGGCCGACAAATTTCAGGCCATCGATCAATACCGCCCCGGCGAGTTGATATACGACCGCGATTACCTTGGCGGGCCGCGTTCGGCGGATTATGTGCTGTTTTACATCACCATCGGCCGCCCGCGCGATACCGCCACCAAACAGCGTTTTTATCAACGGCTGGCGGCGCTGCTGGAGGAGAACCTGCAACTGCGTCCGGAAGATGTGATGATCGTCATCACCACCACTCAACTGGATGAGTGGTCGTTCAGTGCTGGCCGCGCCTCAATGATTGAAACCCAGCCATAACTCGGGCTGACTCGGCCGGCGGTCTGTGGGACAATAGCGCCATCATTTCGTTTAGATATAGAGTTGAATGGCGCTCTCCCCCGCAGTAAAAGATCAGATTGGCCAGTGGTACAAAGCCCTGCAGCAACAAATACCGGATTTTATTTCCCGTGCGCCGCAACGGCAGATGATCGCCGAAGTCGCCAAGACGCTGGCCGGCGATTACCCGCGCCACCTGGCGATTGAGGCGCCGACCGGCGTCGGCAAAACGCTGTCGTATTTGATCCCGGGGATCGCCGTGGGCCGTGCGGAGAGCAAACCGCTGGTGGTCAGCACCGCCAACGTGGCGTTGCAGGATCAGATCTACAGCAAAGACTTGCCGCTGCTGAAAAAGATCATCCCCGATCTGAAATTCACCGGTGCCTTTGGCCGTGGGCGCTACGTTTGCCCGCGCAATCTGGCGGCGCTGAGCACCGACGTCAGCGAGCAGGGTGACCTTACGCTGTTCCTCGATGACGAACTGGCGCCGTCCAGCGGTGAAGAGCAGGCGCTGTGCCAAAAGTTGACCAAGGCGCTCAACCGCCATGAGTGGGATGGGCTGCGCGACCATTATCAGCTGTCGATCGACGATCCGCTGTGGGGCAAACTGAGCACCGACAAAGCCAACTGCCTGGGGCGCAACTGCCATTACATCCGCGAATGCCCGTTTTATATCGCCCGCAAAGAGATTGAAACCGCCGACGTGGTGGTAGCCAACCATGCGTTGGTGATGGCGGCGCTGGAAACCGAATCGGTGCTGCCGAACCCGAAAGAGCTGCTGCTGGTGCTGGACGAAGGCCATCATTTGCCGGAGGTGGCGCGCGACGCGCTGGAGATTGACGGCGAAATCACCGCGCTGTCGACCAACCTGCAGTTGGACATGATCGTGCGCCACGTCGAACAGTGCATGACGCAATACCGGCCGAAAAACCCGCCGGGGCTGGCAAATGACGAGCGGCTGAAAAATCACTGCGAAGAGTTGCGTGAGCTGATCCAGATCTTCGAGCATCAGGTCAGTGCCTATCTGCCCACCGACAGCGTCATCGCCGAACACCGGTTTGAAATGGGCGAGCTGCCGGCTGAAATGGTGGAGACCAGTGCAAGGTTGTTTAAGCTGACCGACGCCTTGCGTGGGGTGGCGGAGTTCATCTTGAACGATCTCACTGAACAGACCGGCAAGCACGACATCGTGCGCTTGCACCGTTCGATCATTCAGATGAGCCGCACGCTGGGCTATCTGGAGGCGATGAGCAAACTGTGGCGGTTGGCGGCGCTGGACAAATCCTCCAACGCGCCGATCTCCAAATGGGTCACGCGCGACCTGCGCGATAACGTGACGCACCTGTATCTGCACTGCGTCGGCATTCGCGTCAGCGATCAGCTGGAAAAGTTGCTGTGGCGCAAAGTGCCGCACGTGGTGATCACCTCGGCGACGCTGCGTTCGCTCAACAGCTTTGCGCGCCTGCAAGAAATGAGCGGGCTGAGCGAAAAGGCCGGTGACCGCTTCGAAACCCTGTCCTCGCCGTTCAATCACGTTGAACAGGGCAAAATTGTCATTCCGAACATGCGCTTTGAACCGGCGATGGCCAACGAAGCGGAGCACCTGGAAGAAATGGCGCGCTTCTTCCGCGCCGAGCAGGCCGGCGGTAAACACAAGGGCATGCTGATCCTGTTCAGCAGCCACCGGGCGATGCAAACCTTCCTCAGCTACGTTACCGATCTGCGCCTGATGCTGCTGGTGCAGGGGGATCAGCCGCGCTACCGGCTGGTTGAGGAACACCGCAAACGGGTTGAAAAGGGCACGGCCAGCGTGTTGATTGGCCTGCAGTCGTTTGCCGAAGGGCTGGATCTGAAAGGTGAACTGCTGACCCAGGTGCATATTCACAAAATCGCGTTCCCGCCGATCGACAGCCCGGTGATCCTCACCGAGGGCGAGTGGCTAAAATCGCTCAAACGTTATCCGTTTGAAGTGCAGAGCCTGCCCAGCGCTTCGTTCAACCTGATCCAACAGGTTGGCCGGTTGATTCGCAGCAATGAGTGCCACGGCGAGATCGTGATTTACGATCGCCGTCTGCTGACCAAAAGCTACGGGTCGCGGCTGCTGGCGGCGTTGCCGGTGTTTCCGATTGAGCAGCGTGAGGTGCCGGAAGCGGACAAGGCCCACAAGGCTGCGCTCAAGTCTGCCGCCGAAGCGGAGAAAAAAGACAAAAAGCGCAAGAACCCGTTTACCCGCCGACGCACGCGTTAATCACAGCAGCGGCGGCAGGCGACGCTTCACCGGCGTGGTTTTGACGATCGAGGTGTTGCTTTGCGCCCGCTCGGCCAGTCGGTCGAGGATCTGGTCGAGCTGCTCCATCGAATGCGCCACCAGGCGCACGATAAAACAGTCCTCGCCGGTCACCTTGTCGCACTCGATCACTTCGGGGATCTCCTGAATCATCTGCTCGACCTTCTTCAGCATGCCCGGCAGCGGCTTGATGCGCACCAGCGACTGAAAAGCGTAACCCAACGCCTGCAGATTGACGTTCAGGGTGTAGCCCTGGATCACGCCGCTTTCCTCCAGCCGCCGCAGCCGCTCTGAGGTGCTGGGCGACGACAGCCCGGCCCTGGCGCTCAGGGTTTTCAGCGATGCTCGCGCGTCCTCCGCCAGAATGGTCAGGATCTGGCGATCTATATCATCCATAAGCTCTCCATTAGGTATTTTGTTTATTACGCCTGCGATAAAAAGGCATTTAAGCATATTTGCCTTTTTTATGCGATGGAAACCTGTGTGGAAAAACCTCAAGCTAAGGGCATAGGCTTAACCTTGAGGAAATAACCATGAATGCAGAGATAAAGCGCGGTTCGCTGGAGATGATCGCCGCAATGCTGATTTCCGGCACTATTAGCTGGTTCGTACTGATGTCCGGCCAGCCGGTGATCAATGTGGTGTTCTGGCGCTGTGCGGTGGGCGCGCCGGTGTTGCTGGCTATCTGCGGAGCGCTGGGCCAACTGCGGCGCGATTGCCTGACGCGCGTGACTTTGTTGCTGGCGGTAGCCGGTGGCGTGGCGCTGGTGATCAACTGGCTGCTGCTGTTTGCCGCCTATTCTTATGCGTCTATTTCCATTGCCACTGCGGTGTACAACACTCAGCCGTTTATGTTGGTCGCGTTGGGCGCGCTGTTTCTCGGCGAGAAACTCACCGCCCGCAAGCTGCTGTGGCTGACCTTGGCGTTTGTCGGCATGATGCTGGTGGTGCTGGCACAGCCCAAACAGGCGGGCGAGCAGAGCAACTACCTGATGGGCATTTTGTTGTCGCTTGGAGCGGCATTTTTCTATGCGCTGATGGCGTTAGCGGCTAAACGGCTGAAAGGCACGCCGCCGCATCTGATTGCACTGATTCAGGTGACGGTCGGCGTGGTGATGCTGTTGCCGTTGGTGGATTTCCACGCGCCGGCGACGGCCGGGCAATGGGGCATGTTGGCCACGCTTGGGGTGCTGCATACCGGGTTGATGTATGTGCTGCTGTACGGCGCGATCCAAAAACTGCCGACCAACCTGATCGGATCGCTGTCGTTCATTTATCCGATCGCCGCCATGCTGGTGGACCGGCTGGCGTTCGGTCATCGGCTGGTCGCGCTGCAGGTTGCCGGCGCCGCGATTATCCTGTTGGCGGCTGCGGGCATGAACCTGCTGGGAGAACGCAAGGTGAAATTAACGGCTACGCCAGGCGGCAAGCAGGCATCCGAACAGTGACAACGTCAGTAGTAACAACATCACCGCCCGGTAGCCGTAGGCCGGGTAAATCAACGCAGCCAGTGCCAGACCTACCGCGCCGCCCAGGTTGTGCAGCGTCCAGGTGATGCCCAGCGCGCCGCCGCTTTGCGCTTCGTTGACGCTGCCGAGCGTAGCCATCACCAGCGGGCCGAGAATGCAACCCCAACCCAGCCCCATCAGAGCGAAGGCGCTGAGGAGCAGCGACAACGGGCTGGCGGCGGTAAACAGGCTTTGCAGCGCGGCGGAGGAGGCCAGCGCCGCAAAGCCGAGGATCAACGCCGGTCGTGGGCCGGATTTATCCACCCATCGACCCACCCAGGGCGAGATGAACGCCATCACTGCCGTGGTGGGCAACAGCAATAAACCCAGCATTACGCCCCCGTAGTGGCGGGTGCTTTCCAGATAGACCGGCATCAGGAAAAAAGCGGCGCAGTAGAAGAAGGCCAGCAGCGCGCTCAGCAGGCAGACGCGCAGTAAGGCTGGGCTTCGCAGCAATTCCAGCGGCACCAAGGGTGAATGCGCCCGGCGCTCGACCGGCAACAACAGGCCCAGCGCGGCCACCGCCAACGCGGTTGTCAGCAGGGTCTTGGTATCCAGCCAATCCCACTGGCCGCCCTGGCTGATGGCCAGCAACAGCCCGGCGACGCCGACGATCAGACGATCAACAGCAACAGACCGGGAATATCCAGCCGTGCGCCTTGCTGTGCGCGAGACTCCCGCACCGTTCCCAGACAGAACGCGAAACTCAGCGCGATCAACGGCACGTTCAACAGAAACACCCAGCGCCAGCCCAGCGAGCCGACCAACAGGCCACCGGCAACCGGGCCGATCGCCAGGCCCAGTCCGTTCACCGCCAGTAAAATACCGATGGCGCGACCGCGCTGCTGCGGCGGCCAGGCATCGGCGACGATCGAGGTGGTGGCGGTGTACAACACGGCGCAGGCCGCACCCTGTACGAAGCGCCAGACATTGAGCAGCTCAATGCTGCCCGCCAGCCCGGCGCCCAGCGACGCGCCGGCGAACACCAGCATCCCGCTGTACAGCACCCGACGGCGCCCGTACAAATCTGCCAGCCGCCCTGCGCTGACCATAAAGGCGCACAGTGCCATCACGAACAGCGCCATTACCCACTGCACGCGGCTCAGGCTGGCCGCCAGCTCGCGCTGAATGGCCGGGATTGTGGTATTGACGATAGTGAAATCGATACAGCCCAAAAAGCTGGCGATGCTGATGCCGATCAGCAATCGCCACAGGCGGGGTGTGCCGGCTTCGGTCAGGACTTCGCTGCGTTCGCTCATGGGCTTTCCTCGGCTGAAAATAATGCGTTCAGTTTACTCAGCGCAGAGAGTAGCCAGTGGCGGCGTTTCATCGTTTAATAAGCGAATTAATATCGCCAATAGGGCAGCCATCATGATCTCCAGCGAACGATTACATGCGATCCGCGCCTTTGTGCAGGCTGTTCAGGCCGGCGGTTTTAGCCGCGCGGCGGAACAGCTCGGGCTTTCCCGTTCAACCGTGGGTAAAGCGGTGGCCCGGTTGGAGCAGCGGTTGCAGGTGCGATTGTTTCAGCGCACCACGCGCAGTTTGTCGCTGACTGACGAAGGGCAGCTGTTTTATGACGATTGCCTTAAAGCGCTGGCGGCGCTGGAAGCGGCGGAAAGCCAACTGGCAGCCCGCGCCCGCACGCCGGAAGGACGGTTGCGGGTATCGCTGCCGGTGCTGTTCGGCCAAAAATGGGTGTTGCCGCCGCTGTTGGCGCTGACGGACCGCTACCCGCAGTTGCATCTCGAAGCGCTGTTTTCCAATCGGGCGTCAGATCTGGCGGAAGAGGGCATCGATCTGGCCGTGCGCATCGGTTCGCCCGGCGATGCGGCGGCCATCACCGCGCGCCAGTTGGGGGAACAGAAGCAGATACTTTGCGCCGCACCTATCTATCTGGCGCGGCAGCGCGAGCCTGGCGCGGTGGCGGAGCTGTTGCAGCATCAGGCGATTGCCATGCTGCGTGACGGGCATAGCCAGCCCTGGGAATTGCTGGACCCGCAGGGGAAAACTCAGCGGCTGCAACCGCCGGCCCGCCTGCGGTTGGGGAATATGGAGGCGGTGCTGAGTGCCGCCTGCGCCGGGCACGGCATTGCCATGTTGCCGCGCTGGCTGGCGCACGACGCGCTGACGGCGGGGACGCTGCGGGAAATCCTGCCAGGCAGCTGTGGGCCGGGGCTGGCGATTAACGTCGTCTGGTTGAAGGGCACCGCGATGCCGCTGAGGGTGCGGGTGGCGATCGACGCTCTGTTGGCGGACTTCCTGCCCAAGGCGCCATGGCAATGATTTGGCGCTGGTAAAAGCCGATGGCGTGGCTATGATAAAGCTTCGCTCCCGCCACGTTCCGCTCAGGTGATTTATGGTTGATGCTTCCACGCTTTTATTGTTTTCCGGCGCCTGTCTGGCGTTAACGCTAACTCCAGGCCCGGATATGCTGCTAATCGCTTCGCGCAGCGTCAGCCAGGGGCGTCGCGCCGGTTTCGCGTCACTGGCGGGGATCCAGCTCGGCACTTACTGCCACGCATTGGCGGCGGCGTTGGGCCTGTCGCAGCTGTTTGTCGCGGTGCCGCTGGCCTATGATGCGGTGAGATTGTTGGGTGCGGCTTATTTGCTGTATCTGGCGTGGAAAACGCTGCGATTGGGCAGCAGTTTACAGGCATCTGCCGGATTAGCGGCTGTGCCGACAGCGCGAATTTTCCGCCAGGGGCTGTTCACCAACCTGCTCAATCCGAAAATGGCGCTGTTCGTTCTGGCGCTGTTCCCGCAGTTTCTCGATCCGCATGCCGGTTCAGTGGTGGTGCAGATGCTGCTGCTGGCGACGGTACTGAATCTGGTGGGCCTGCTGATTAACGGCGGGGTGATCCTGGCGGTCAGCGGCATGAAAAGCCGCTTTGTCGGCCGCCGCTTCAGCGCACGCTGGCCGAACTACCTGCTGAGCGGCGTGTTCGCCGGGTTGGCCTGCAAGCTGATCTTTGACAGCCGCAAATAGCTTCACGCCTGCAACAACGCCTCAAACGCCGCGCTGGCCGGGCATTGCGCCAGCGCGCTGTACATCACCAGCCGCAAATGATTTTCCTCATCGACGATAAACGACGCGTGCTCAAAGGTCACCTGACCGGCACCCGGCACGTTGAAGGTGCGTTGCCCCTGGCAACGGCCGTGAATGTCATGCTGCTGCCACAGCTGGCGGAACTGCGGCGATACCTGCTCCAGCGCCTGTATCCGTTGCTGCATGGTGGCGTCATCGGGCGCGCGGGCATAGTCGCGGCGAAAGCTGGCGAGGATTTGCGGCGCCTGCGCCTGCCACTCCACCAGCCGTTGGTTGAGCTGCGGATCGGCGAACAGCATCCACAGCATGTTGCGCTGCTCCGCCGGACGATCGCCGATGGCGAACAGCTTTTCCGCCGCCGGATTCCAGGCGATGATGTCCCAACTCAGGTTCATCACGTAAGCCGGGCGCAACTGCAGGTCGTCCAGCAGGCGGCGCACCAGCGGTGAAACCTGGCACCACTGATGGCCGACCGGTACCGGCGGGCGCTGATGCGCCAGCAAAAACAGATGGTATCGTGCGGTCGCATCCAGCTTTAACACCCGCGCCAGATTTTCCAGAAAATCCACCGAAGCGTTGATTTCCCGCCCTTGTTCCAGCCAGGTGTACCAGGTGAGGCCCACGCCCGCCAACGCCGCAACCTCTTCGCGCCGCAGCCCCGGCGTACGGCGTCGGTTACCGCTCGGCAAGCCTACAGCCTGCGGCGACAGTTTCTCGCGCTTCTGACGCAGAAAGTCCGCCAGATCCTGACGGGTTCTATTGAGGGTACGTGGCGGCATACGGCTGTCCTGTTGTTTTCAGTAATAGTATAAATGGCTATATAGTAACAGTTTAAGACATGTTCCATACTGCCGCCATCCTAATCTCGGAGGTGTTATGGAACAGTCATTATCTTGCGGCGATCGGGGCTTGCCTGGGTTGCCGGTGTTGTTGTTGGGCGGATTCGTGACGGTGTTTGACCTGTTTGTCGTGAACGTGGCGGCACCGGTTGTCCAGCAGCAGTTCGCCGCCGATTTTGCCGGCGTGGGGCTGATTATTGCCGGCTATGAGCTGGCTTTCGGCGTGTTGTTGATAGCCGGCGGGCGTTTGGGCGATCGTTTTGGCCGTCGCCGGATGTTCAGCCTGGGCATGCTGGGCTTTACCCTGACTTCGGCGCTGTGCGGCATGGCTACGTCGCTCGGCATGCTGATCGCGGCGCGTTTTCTGCAAGGGGCGGCGGCGGCGCTGCTGTTCCCGCAGATTTATGCGCTGCTGCGCGTGCTGTACGGCCCGCAACAGCGGCGGCGCGCCTTTGCCTGGCTGGGTATGACGCTGGGGCTGGCGGCGATTTTCGGTCAGATCCTCGGTGGGTTCATTATCGAGGCTGATATTTTCGGCAGTGGCTGGCGCATGATTTTCCTGATCAACCTGCCGATTGGCGTGCTGGCTTTGCTGGCGGCGCGGCGCATTCCCGAATCGCGCCTCGAGCAGGCGCAGCGGCTGGATGGCGTCGGCCTGCTGCTGGCCGCAGCGGGCTTGTTGTTGCTGCTAGTGCCATTGCTGGAAGGGCCGTCGCGCGGCTGGCCCTGGTGGGTGTGGCCGGCACTGGCGTTGGCGGTGTCGGTACTCTGGTTTTTTGTGCGTTGGGAGCGCCGGTTGGCGCTGCATACCGGAGATGCGGTACTCGATCCTGCGCTGTTCCGGCAGGGAAGCTTTGGCCCTGGGGTCGCGGTGGTGCTGGCGATTTACTCTACCGCTTCCTCGTTCTTCCTGTGTTTTGCGCTGTTGTTGCAGGCGGGGATTGGCCTGACGCCGTTTCAGGCAGGCAGCCTGTTCGCGCCCGCCAGCGTGGCCTTTATGCTGGCCTCGTTTCTGGCGCCAACGCTGGCGCAGCGCTGGGGCAACGGCGTCTTGGCCGGTGGCGTGGCAGTTTACGCCGCCGGGATGGCGTTGTTGGTGGTGCAGGTGCTGTGGGGAACGGCGCTGGCGGCTCCACTCTGGCTGCTGCCGGGGTTGGTGATACTGGGGTTTGGACAGGCACTGAGCATGACGCCGTTGCTTAATCTGGTGCTCGGGCTGGTAAAGGAACAGCAGGCGGGCATGGCCGCCGGGGTGATTTCCACCGTGCAGCAGGTGGGCGGCGCACTGGGCATCGCCGCCAGCGGCGCATTTTTTGTCCCGCTGTTGGCTGCGGGCGGCGGAGCGGATCGTTATGGGCAGGCATTTGCCGGCGCCATGATCTACAACCTGTCGGCGATGGGGGTGGCCTTTGTGTTGCTGAGGTGGATCATCCAACAACAGCGTAAACTGGCTCTTTAGCAAACCGCCGGCGGGTGTTATTGCTGGTGGCTTCTGCTTGACGTCAAAGGAGCCAAACGCATGTATCAACCTGCCGCATTCCGTGAAGATGACCTGGAAGCCCAAATTGCGCTGGTGCGCGCCAACCCGCTGGGCATGCTGATCAGCCAGGGTGAGCAAGGGCTGGTGGCGGATCCGCTGCCGTTTTTGATTGATGCCGACGAGCAGGGAAACCTCTGCTTGCGGGCGCACCTGTCACGCGCCAATCGCCACTGGCAAGGGTTACAGGCGGTGCAGGAATGTCTGGTGGTGTTTCAGGGCGTTGATGGCTATATCTCGCCGGGCTGGTACGAAACCAAACGCCGGACCGGCAAGGTGGTGCCGACCTGGGATTACAGTCTGGTGCAGCTATATGGCGTACCCAGGGTAACCGAAGATGCAGACTGGTTGCGCCGGCAACTGGAAGGGTTAACGGCGTTGCAGGAAGGCCGGCAGCCTGAACCCTGGCGGGTTGACGATGCCCCGGCGAATTATATCGCCGCGCAGATCAAGGGGATTGTCGGTATCGAAATCGCCGTGACCCGGCGCGAGGGCAAATGGAAGATGAGCCAGAACCGTAGCCCTGATGACGTCGACGGCGTGATCGCCGGCCTGCGCGCCGGTAACGCCGACCAGCAGCGGTTGGCGGATGAGGTTGAGCGGCGGCGTGGATAGGGTATGCTAATCCCAGACTGAATCAGGGGACGCAGGCGATGGATTACACCAAAATTATCAAAGAAATAGGCCGTGGGAAGAACCACGCGCGCGATCTGGACCGGGAAACCGCCTTTCAGCTTTATCAAAAGATGCTGGCCGACGAGGTGGGTGAACTGGCGTTGGGCGGCATTCTGATCGCCATGCGCATTAAAGGGGAAGCCGAAGAGGAAATGCTGGGCTTTTACCAGGCGATGCAACAGCAGGTGATGCGCCTGCAGGCGCCGCGGGGGCGACCGATGCCGGTGGTGTTGCCCAGTTACAACGGCGCGCGCAAACAGGCTAATCTGACGCCGCTGCTGGCGTTGTTGCTGACGCGTGTCGGCCTGCCGGTGGTGGTACACGGCGTGCTGGATGACAGCACCCGCGTTACCAGCGCGGAAACCTTCCGTGCGCTGGGCCTGCCCTGGTCGCAAGATGCCGCGCATGCTCAGCAACGTCTGGACAACGGCGAAACGGTATTTATCCCGGTCGGCGCCTTATCCGCCCCGCTGGACAGGCAGCTTGGCCTGCGCTGGCGCATGGGGGTGCGTAACAGCGCCCATACGCTGGCCAAACTGGCGACGCCCTTCGGCGAGCAGGATGTGCTGCGCATCGCCAGCGTGTCGCATCCGGAATATGTCGGCCGCGTGGCATCCTTCTTTCGCCAGATTGGCGCCCGCGGGCTGCTGATGCACGGTACCGAAGGGGAAGCCTACGCCAACCCGCAGCGCTGCCCGCAGATCCATTACATCGTCGACGGCGAACAGCAGGTGCTGCTGGAGCGGCCGGCACAGGACGAGACGCCGGAGCTGCCGGCGGCGAAGGATGCCGAAACCACCGCGCGCTGGACCGAACGCTGCCTGGCGGGGGAGGTGGCTATTCCGCTGGCGATCCAGCGCCAGATTGCCTGCTGTCTGCTGGCCGCCGGTGAAGTTGACAGCCTGGAACAAGGGTTGGCGCGTTTACGCAGCGCGTAAATCCCTTGGCTATACTGGAACATCACGCATATTGGCCGAAAGGATGGTTATGCAACAGGCACTCGATTACTTCAATCAATTGAATCAGGACTACCTCGACGTTCACCGCGCCAAAGAAGATCTGTTCTGGCAGAACTATATGGGCACCGGCGGCGATGAGGTTTCGGCGCGCTTCTCGGCGGCGGAAAGCGCCTACAAGCGCTTTATCGGCGAACCGCGTCGGCTGGCTGAAATTCGCCGGCTGCTGGCCGGGCTGGAGATCTTGCCGCAGGATGCGCAGCGTGATGCGCTGCAACATGGGTTGAACGGTTGGCTGCGTTTCTTCGACTGCAACGCGATTGAAGATGCGCAGGCGCAAACGCTGCTGGATCAGATCATCAGCGCCGAGGCGGACCTTTATACCCGGCGCAAGGCCAACCCGGTCAGCCACCTGAATGCCGCAGGGCAACGGGTGAATGCTTCGCTCGGCGAGCTGTTGACCAATCAGGCTACCAATGAAAACGAAGACTGCCGCCGCAGCTCGCAAGACGCGCTGCGCGAGCTGGAACAGTGGCTGCTGCACAACGGCCTGCCGGAGCTGATTAGCCTGCGAAACCGTTTTGCGCGCCAGATGGGTTTTCGCAACTATTTCGACTACAAGGTGAACAAAACCGAGCGCATGACGCCGGAACAGCTGTTCGCCATCCTCGATCGTTTCGAGCAGCAGACCCGGGAGGCCAATTCACGCAGCTTGCAACAGCTGGCGGCGGAGAAGGGCGCGCAGGCGCTGGAACCCTGGAACCTGCGTTATGCCAGCGCCGGTGACGTGACCCGCCAACTGGATCCCTATTTCCCGTTTGCTCAGTCGCTGGAACGTTGGATCAACAGTTTCAAACGGCTGCACATCGGTTTTCGCGGCGCGCAGATGGATCTCGATCTGCTGGTGCGCCCAGGCAAGTATGAAAACGGCTTTATGCACGGGCCGGTACCGCCGTTTATCCAGCAGGGCAAATGGCTGCCGGCGCGGATTAACTTTACCAGCCTGGCGCAGCCGGATCAGGTAGGCAGCGGCGCTCATGGCCTGAACACCCTGTTCCACGAGGGCGGCCACGCCGCGCACTTTGCCAATATTTGTCAGAACGCACCCTGCTTCTCTCAGGAGTTTCCGCCGACGTCAATGGCCTATGCCGAAACCCAGTCGATGTTTTGCGACAGCCTGCTGGACGACGCCGATTGGCTGAAACGTTATGCGAAGAACGCCGCCGGCGAACCGGTGCCGGATGCGCTGATTGAGGCCAGTATCGCAGCACGCCAACCGATGCGGGCCTTCAACGAGCGTCATATCTTGCTGGTGCCTTACTTTGAATGGGCGCTGTACCAGTGGGAGGATGAACAACGTACGCCGGAGGCGATTACCGCGCTGGCGCGCGAGGTAGAAAGCAAAATATTGGGTATCAGCGGCAGCCCGCGCCCGACGCTGGCGATCCCGCATCTGTTGTCATTGGAGTCGGCTTGTTCCTATCAGGGCTATCTGCTGGCGTTGATGGCGGTCGAGCAGACGCGCCAATTCTTCCTGCAGCGCGACGGTTATCTCACCGACAACCCGGCGATTGGCCCGGATCTGGCACGCCACTACTGGTTACCGGGCAACGGCGTCAGCCACGACGATACGCTGCGCAGCCTGACCGGCGAAGGTTTTAACCCGGACTACCTGGCGCAGGCTTGTAACCAGACGGTAGCGCAGGCATGGCAGGAGGCGCGGCAGACCATTGCCGATGCTGCCGCCCGGCCGCAGCCGGCGGCTGATTTCGACCTGGCGGCGCATATCCGGGTGGTGGATGGCGATAAGGTGCTGGCGGATAACGCCGGGGGCGACGAGCAGATGTGCCGTGATTTCGCTGCGGCGATTAACGCTCGCCTGGGCTGACAACCCATTGAAAAAAGCCCGCCGATAGCGCGTATCGGCGGGCTTTTTTTTATCTGCAACAAATGATTAGTTGTAGATGACCGCAGTGGCATGCATCAGGTTATTACCGCTGGTAGAGGTAATGGTAAAGGCTTTGGCGCCGGCCGCATCGGCTTTGGCTGCCAACTGAGCTTTCAGGCTGCTCAGGTCGGTAGCGCCGCTGGCGGTGATCACGCCGGCTTTTTCGAATTGGGCGGCGTCTTGTGCGCTGACGTGTTCAGCGGCAAAAGAAGTGAAAGATACGGTAGCCAGAGCGATAGCAGCAGCAAAAGTTTTGATGTTTTTCATGAGAGTCATTCCTGTCAAGTTTGTAAGGGAGAAAGGGAGTTGCCTTTCGATGGAGTGATTATTACGCAGTGACAGGCAGGATGAAATCGGAGAGTATTGATAATCTTTTTCAGATTTTTTGATTGTTAATTCCCCCCTCATTCTCCCGAGGGAGAACGAGGGGGCTTGTTCAGCGCTTCAGGGCATCCGGGCGCAGCAGATCGAAACGGTGTTGTTCCGAAATGCCATAGTAGGCGCTCGGGCCGCCGGCGCGCAGGATAGGTTCGGCTGCGGCGGTTTGATAAACGCCATGCTCGTCCAGCAACGCGGGGTCGATATGCACCGCGACCACTTCGCCCAGCACCAGCCAGGTTTCCACCTTCTCGCCGGCGGCGCTTTGCAACTGAATGCACTGCGTCAGGCGGCATTCAAAGTTTACCGGGCTTTCCGCTACGCGCTCGGCCTTCACGCGCCGACCGGGCAGCGGCGTTACGCCGGCAAAGGCAAATTCATCTTCGCCGCGCGCCAGGCTGGCGGAACTGTTGTTCATGGCCTCGGCGAGCGGGCGTGTCGCCAGGTTCCAGACAAACTCTCCGGTTTCCACGATGTTCGCCACGCTGTCTTTCCAGCCGGTGCTGGCAAAGCCGATGATGGGCGGGCGGTAGTTGAAACAGTTAAAGAAGCTGTAAGGCGCCAAATTGCGTTGGCCGTTGGCGCCGACCGAGGAGATCCAACCGATGGGGCGCGGACCGACGATGGCGTTCAGGGGATCGTGCGGCAGACCGTGGCCTGCGGCGGGCTCATAGTAATAACGGGACTCACTGCTCATAAACGACCTGGTGTGGATTAACCGAGCTTTTATTTTGACGGGTTTCTCGTCGGCTGCAAGTTTGGCGTCGCTTTATGGTATCTTACGCGCCAGAAATGCCTTTAAAGAGAGCCCGTCACGGTGGAAAAAAAGAAAACCTTCCCGCAGCAGAAAAGCGGCCTGCACCCGCGTAACCGTCATCGCTCACGCTATGATTTTCCGGCGCTGATCGCCAGTTGCCCGGCGTTGGAGCCGTTCGTCAAACCGAATGCCTGGGGCGATATCTCGGTAGATTTCGCCGATCCGGCGGCGGTTAAAATGCTCAACCGTGCCTTGCTGCAACATTTTTATGGTATCGAACACTGGGATATTCCCGCCGACTACCTTTGCCCGCCGATCCCTGGGCGAGCCGATTACCTGCACCATCTGGCGGATCTGCTGGCCACCAGCAACGGTGGCGAGATCCCGCGCGGTAAAGGCGTGGCGATCCTCGACGTGGGCATTGGCGCCAACTGCATTTATCCGATCGTCGGCCTGCGCGAGTACGGTTGGCGGTTTACCGGTTCGGAGATCGACCCGGTATCGCTCAATTCGGCCAAGATGATCGTAGAGATGAACTCGACGCTGAGAAACAGCGTGCGTCTGCGTTTGCAAAAACAGCCGGAGTTTATCCTTAACGGCATTATCGGCGTGGCGGAGAAGTTTGACGCCACGCTGTGCAATCCGCCGTTCCACGGTTCAGAACAGGAAGCGCGCGCCAGCACCCGCCTTAAACTGCACAAGCTGGGCAAAGGCGAAGTGGCCGACAAGCCGATACAGAACTTCGGCGGCAAGAATAACGAACTGTGGTGTGAAGGCGGTGAAGAAGCCTTCGTGCGCAAGATGGTGGAGGAGAGCGTCGGCAAGGCGCAAAACTGCCTGTGGTTTACCTCGCTTATCTCCAAAAATACGACTCTGCCAAGCATTTACCACGCGCTGAAGCTGGCGGGTGCGGTGGAAGTCCGCACCATCGAGATGGCACAGGGGCAAAAGATCAGCCGTTTCGTGGCCTGGACCTTCCATGACGCCGAGCAGCAGGCTGCCTGGGCGGCAGAACGCTGGCGTTAATTCCTCAGGCGCTGGTCAGCTAACCGGCGCCAATAAAACTTCGCATTTTCCTTTCAATTCTACTGCCGCAGCTCGTGTGCCCACGAGGGATCGATTACGCCAAGCGGCGAGGCATTGATCGCTTTTCAAGAAAGAATCGTTGGAAACGGCGGGCGCAGAAAGCGGCCCGCCGTTGAGCAGGGTAAATCAGGAGACGTGCTGCAGGAACTCTTGCAGACGCGGGCTTGGCGGCGAGTTGATCAGATCGTGCGGGTTGCCGTCTTCGGCTATACGGCCCTTGTCGATGAAGATCAGACGCGACGCCACTTTTTCGGCAAAGCCGACTTCGTGAGTCACGATCACCATGGTCATGCCTTCTTCAGCCAGATCTTGCATAACCTTCAGCACTTCGTGACGAAGTTCCGGGTCAAGCGCCGATGTAGGTTCGTCGAACAGCATCATTTTCGGTTTTACCGCCAGCGCACGGGCGATGGCCACGCGCTGCTGCTGGCCGCCGGACAGTTCGGAAGGGTAGTGATGCGCGCGTTCCGCCAGGCCCACTTTGGCCAACAGCTCACGTGCCAGTTTTTCCGCTTCCGACTTTTTCAGACCGCGTACACGGATCGGACCAAAGGCGACGTTTTCCAGCGCCGTCAGGTGCGGGAACAGGTAAAACTGTTGGAACACCATGCCGGCTTCCTGACGGATCAGGCGATCGTCGACCTTGGGATCGTTGGCTTTCAGACCATCGACGAACAGATCGCCGCTGGTGATCTCTTCCAGTTTGTTGATGCAGCGCAGCAGCGTGGACTTGCCGGAGCCGGAAGGCCCGATAATCACCACCACTTCACCCTGGTTAATTTGCAGGTCGATATTGTGCAGCACTTGGGTTTGGCCAAAATGCTTGGAGACGTTTTTAAATTCAATCACAGGATTTTCATCCTTCTTTCCAGACGACGCAGAACGAAGCTCAGCACCAGGGTGATGATCAGATAGATAACCGCTACGGCGCTCCAGATTTCCAGCGCACGGAAGTTACCGGCAATAATTTCCTGGCCCTGACGGGTCAGTTCCGCCACGCCGATCACGATGAACAGCGAAGTGTCTTTAATGCTGATGATCCACTGGTTACCCAGCGGTGGCAGCATGCGGCGCAGCGCCAGCGGCATAATGACGTAGCGGATGGTTTCGCGGCGTGACAGCCCCAACGCCAGGCCCGCCTCGCGGAATCCGTTGTGGATCGACAACACCGCGCCACGAGTAATTTCCGCAATGTAGGCGCCGGAGTTGATCATGATGGTGACCACCGCCGCGCTGAACGGGTCTATGCGTAAATCGCTGAACGCCATTGGCAGGGCGAAGTAGATAAACATCACCTGTACCACGATCGGCGTACCGCGGATCACTTCTATGAACACCAGGGCGACATGGTTGGCAAGCCAACCGCCGTAGGTACGGGCAAAGCCGGCGACAAGGCCGATGATCAGGCCGCCAATCAGACCGAGGACCGAAATCCACAGGGTCATTTTGGCGCCTTCTAACAAAATGGGGATGGCGGGCCAGATGGCGCTCCAGTCGAACTGCATGGTATTTTCTCCCGATGATCCCAATGCTGGGAATCAGATACAACAAAGCGCAGGGGCTAAGGCACAGCCCCCGTGCTCAAGTTAAACAGTGGCTGACGTCACCCGTTATTTAGGCTCAGTACCGAACCATTTTTTGTAGATTTCGTTGTAGGTGCCGTTGTCGCGCAGCGTTTTCAGCGCGCCGTTCACCTTCACGCGCAGCTCGTCACTGCCTTTCGGGAAGGCGATGCCGTATTGCTGGGCTTCCAGTGATTCACCGACAGTTTTGAACTTGCCAGCGCCTGCAGTTTTAATGAAGTACAGGATATTTGGCGTGTCGTGCAGTACCGCGTCAGCGCGCTTGGTGCCCAGTTCCATATAGGCGTTATCGATGTTCGGGAACTGACGCAGATCTTTGGTTTTGATGTTTTGCTTGGCGTAATCCACCGAGCCGGTGCCGCTCTTCACCGCCACCACTTTACCGTCCAGATCCTTCACGCTTTTTACGCTGTCGTCGTTGGCATTCACCATTACCAACAGACCGCTTTTGTAGTAACCGTCGGAAAACTCGATGGCTTTTTTACGTTCTTCGGTGATGGTGATACCCGCCAGCGCCAAATCGATGTTTTTAGTTTGCAACGCCGGGATGATGCCGCTGAAATCCATAGGTTTCAGGGTGTAATCCAGTTTCAGCTCTTTAGCGATCGCGGCCCACAGGTCGATATCGAAGCCAACGTATTTGTCGCCTTGCTTGAATTCAAAGGGAACGAATGCGGTATCGGTTGCGACGACCAGTTTGTCTGCTGCGTGGGAGCTTACGGCAAAAGCCAGCGAAAGTGCGGCCAGGGAGACTTTGAAAATTGACTTCATGTGAGGAATTTCCTGTACAGGTTGCGGATTACCCATTTTTTATATTGCAGTTGGTGCCATGAAAAAATCGTGCCATGTTTTCAACTACTATAAAAACAAAGAGTTGTGATGCAATGTTGTGCTTTGAAGGCATATTATTATTGTCATGCACCAAATTGAGGCCCCAAAATGGTGCTTTTGGTCTCGCATTGGTGCACTGGCCTATCATTAACCAAATAATGGGGGTGAAACAACCGATAGTTAACAGTTTCGCTTCAATATTGATAACTAACTCTAACTTTTATGATGCATCGTTGTTGCATATGGTGCAGGAATGTTCGATAAGTACGGGAAATGGTCGCGGGACCTGGTGCCCTTAACCATTCACCCTCTTAACGCAATTGGCTGTCTTTGCTTCCGCGTCGGTTATATAAGCCGCTGTCAGTTTGTTTTTTGTCCAGTTCGGTTTGGCAGACCAGGCAATAACGCACGCCTTTTAACGCTTGCCGGCGTGCCGGCGGAATTTCTTCGCCGCACTCCTGGCAATAATGCTCGCTCTCACCTTGACCCAGCGCATGCCGTGCACGCTGTACAGCGTCATCAACGGTGGAGTCGATCTGATCCTGTACGGCGCCATCCGCCGCCCAGCCGTTTGCCATGGTGACCTCACTTTGGTGTCTTCGCCGTATTCTTCTGTACGTAACGCGGCCAATCGCTGCCTGATTAAGTCTACTATGGGCGTTTTTTTGAGCAATTCAAGCGGCGTAAAAAGAAAAACAGGCCGGGATAAAGTCCGCAGCCTGTTTAATTCCCGCGATGCGGGGTGGGGGGATAGCCTTTACCCGGGTTTATTCAATATTGGATTCGATAAACCACAGGAACTTGTCCAGATCGCGTGATGCTGCAGTGAACATATCGGCAGTATCTTCATCTTCCACTTCGGAGATGGCCTTGCGAATGTCGTTCGCCACTGCGCCATAGCGATCCGCCAGCGCTTTCAGATGTTCCTGCACGCTGTGGATGTTGGTTGGATAGCTTTTCAGCGGGGTTTTATCGTTCACCACCTGCACGGTACCCAGTGCCACGCCGCCCAGCTGCACTACGCGCTCGGCAAAAGTATCCTGATGATCGGTGATCGCGGTGCGGAACCCGTCCAGCATTTCATGAACGGCAATAAAATTGGCGCCACGCATGTTCCAGTGCGCCTGTTTGGTGATCAACGACAGGTCAATAAACTGCACCACCTGATGGTTCAGGGCTTTGATCGCGGCCAGCTTCGTTTTTTCGTCCATGTCATTACGGGTGTAAAGCAGATCAGAAGATTTCGTTTTCACCAGTTTAGCGGTACTCATATCAGATATCCTCTTTGTGGGTCGTTGTCCTATTTTTGTCACGGGGATAATTATAGCAGCCATATTCATTCTTGCAGCGTGAAAATGGCTATTGGATAAATAGGCAATAACGAATGGGAATTTTCCCTTGAAAATTGCAGTGCGATAACCTGGCTTTATTGTTTTTTAAGATTATGAATTTTAATGATTTTAAAATTTGGTGTTCATGGGTTTGTAACTGTTGAAGATAATAATAAAAACGCGGAGATACTTTTCGTAATAATTTCATTCTCCAGAGTGATATATTTTTAGGGCGGCCCTGACTGTGTCGTTATGTTAATTGGCTGTTAATTCAGGTTGATAGCCCGATAATGGAGCGTATAGAATATCTACCCCTTATTTTTATCGCCTGCGAACCTATGAAAATTAACGTAGTTGGAACCAGCGGCAGTGGCAAAAGCACGGTGGCGCGCCAGTTGGCGGAAAAATTTTCAGTGCCTTATATCGAGCTGGACAAGCTATTTTGGCGGCAGGATTGGCAAGGCACGCCGGATGATGAGTTTTTGGCCCGTCTCGCACAGGTGCTGGGCGAGACGGACGGCGGCTGGGTGCTGGACGGCAATTATACACGAACCAAATCGATCAAGTGGCGTGAGGTCGATTGGGTCGTGTGGGTGGACTACGGGTTCTGCCGCACGCTGTTTCAGGCTGTGCGCCGTGCAGCCACGCGAGCCTGGGCCCGCACTGAATTGTGGCCCGGCACCGGCAACCGCGAGAGCTTTCGCCGTTCTTTTTTCAGCAGCGATTCGATAATTCTGTGGACCCTCAAAACCTACCGTAAAAACCGGGCCAACTACCTTGATGATATGAATAACGCCCGGTATGCACATATCCGCTTTATTCGGCTGCGTTCACCCGGGCAGACCCTGACGTTTATTCGTTCTTTACCTCAGGAGTGATCGGTGGCAACAGCAGGCTGTAATGCACCTTCACCACGGCTTTCTTGATAACCGTTGGGGCATTCAACTGACACCCGGGTTGATGCGGTTCATAGGGCAAGAAGATGGCGTACATGCCAGGAAACATTTGCAGCGTCTGGCGATGGCGGATGATATCCGACAGTTGCAGATCCTGCGCTTCGTCGTAGGGCCGTTCGCTTTGCCAATCGCCCGGCAACCCGTAATCAATGCGTTCTTCGCCGCTGATTAACAGATGAATGGCGGCATATTCCCGATGCAGTTCGGCGCGATTGGCCTGCGCCGGCCCGGTTGTCAGCGTCATTACTTCCATAAAGAGCTTCTCGCCGTCGATTTCATGCCGCCCCAGCGCCAGCTCGGGCAGATCGTATTGACGCAGAGCAGTGAGGGCCTTAATCAGTACTGACGACATTCCACGGCCGTAGCGTGGGTTAAACAGAGTGTTATAAATCACTTTGGTTCTCCATGTGATCAACCCTGCCGGGTTGGGTTCCATAAAAGCGTTGGTTGTTTCGGGAAAAAGTATGCCCGTTTGTCGGTACGAAAACAGTTAACCCGCCAGCATTCCGCTTTAGCGCCATGCGGGCGTATCAGATTATCAAGACAGTTTTTCGATTTGCGGTTTGGATTTGATGGTCAGAGTCGAGCCCATCGATGCCGCGATAATCGCTGCCAGAGCCAGCCATTGCACCAGGGTCAGGTGCTCATTAAGGAACAGCATGCCCGAAAGCGCAGCCATTGCCGGCTCCAGGCTCATCAGAGTGCCGAAGGTGCGCGCCGGGATTTTCGGCAGCGCGATGATCTCCAGCGAATAAGGGAGCGCGGTCGACAGGATTGCTACCGCCAGCGCGGTGGGCAGAATATCGACATTAAGCAATACGCTGCCGGCTTGCCAGGCGCCAATCGGGCAGAACACCAAAGCGGCTATCAGGGAACCGACTGCCACCGTTCCCGGCCCGTGATCGCCGCCGGCCTTCTGGCCAAAAATAATATAGACCGCCCAGCAGGCGCCCGCGCCCAGTGCGCAGGCTGCACCGAAAGGATCGATACTGCCCATGTCATGACCCAGTGGCAACAGGAACCACAACCCGACCAGTGCCAGCACCACCCATAAAAAGTCTATCGCACGGCGTGAGGAAAACATGGCGACCGCCAGCGGGCCGGTAAACTCCAGCGCCACGGCGATGCCGAGCGGCAGGGTGCGCAGCGAAAGGTAGAACAGGTAATTCATGGCGCCCAACGCCAGGCCGTAGACCAGCAGCGGCAAGCGGCTGCCGGCGGCGAAGCGCATGCGCCACGGGCGGAAGATAATAAACAGAATCAGCGTGCCGATGCTCAGACGCAGCGTGGTGATCCCTTCCGCGCCGACCAGCGGAAACAGGCTTTTGGCCAGCGAGGCGCCGCCCTGGATCGATACCATGGCGATGATTAACAAACAGATGGGCAGCAGCGCGGAAGGCGCTTTAGCGGGTGTAGACGCAGACATCCTTATGAGCCTTTTGTTCGCCTTCCACAGCCTTGGGAAGACAGTCGAAATTTGGATGAAGGCAGTGTAAATGAAATGGGGTAAATGTGTCTGCGAAAAGCGTACGAAACGGTAAAAGCCACCGGCTTCAGACGCAAAACAAGCGTATATGGTCAAAAAATGCGCATTTATTTCGGAATTGTCTGGATATTAAATAGGTGATTCTTGTCACACAAACGAGTAGAATGCGGCTCGAAAATAGAGCGAAAAGAAGTAGATACACTGTTCTTGAAATCTTATGTTACACGATATAAAGCGTTAGACACTCATTTTAAGGCAGAGTTTCACGCTAATTTTTGCTATATTTTCAATGCATGAACAAATGGATTTACTTAAAAATATAACGCGTTTGAGGTGGTTATGAAAAAAATTGCATGTCTTTCCGCAGTAGCAGCCTGTGTATTAGCAGTAACCGCAGGTACCGCATTCGCTGGTCAGAGCACCGTATCCGCTGGCTATGCGCAGGGTGACTTCCAAGGCGTTGCCAACAAAGCCGACGGTTTCAACCTGAAGTACCGTTACGAGTTCGACAACAACCCACTGGGCGTGATCGGTTCCTTTACCCATCTGGAAAAGGACGGCTCTCAGGGCGGTTACTACAACAAAGCGCAGTACAACTCTATCACTGCCGGTCCAGCTTACCGCTTCAATGACTGGGCAAGCATCTACGGTGTGATCGGTGTTGGCTACGGCAAAAACATTGATAATGCACAGAACGGCAACGACCGTAACGGCAGCAGCGACTACGGCTTCACTTACGGCGCTGGTCTGCAATTCAACCCAATCCAGGAAGTTGCTCTGGACGTAGGTTACGAGCAGAGCCGCATCCGCAGTGTTGACGTTGGCACCTGGATGGTTGGCGTAGGCTACCGTTTCTAAGATTTCTCCATGCCTACGGGCGTGAGCGTACGGCGCAGTTGGCCGTACCGGATAAAAATCCGCCTTCGGGCGGATTTTTTTTGCCTGAAATTCAGCGTTATTTACCCAGTTTTTGCGCCGGTTGCGATGAGAAGCGGGCGCTGCGGGCATCGCGCTCGTAACCCTGCGGTTCCGTGAGGATGCCATATAACGCCGGCCGACGACCGTGGATCCAGCGACGCCCGGTGCTGAGCGGGATCAGCGACAGATCGAGGTCGGCGATTACCATTTGATCTTCCGCAGCCCAGGTTTCCGACAGGATACGACCATAGGGATCGAGGATCATCGCGTTGCCGGTACGCACTTCGTCGTCATCACGCCCCACGCCGTTGCTGAACAGAATAAACAGGCCATTGTCATGGGCACGTGCCGGTAGCCAGCGCATCAGCCAGCCGCGCCCGTGCTCGCCGCGGAATGCCGCCTCTATCGCCTGCGGATTTTCCGCACGCTGCTGCCACAGCGCCAGCGGGATTGGTTTCATGCCGTGCGGGCTGCGCGAGTGGGTGCCACCTGTCTGGTGCGGTGCCAACAGCACGTCCGCTCCCAGCAGAGTGGTTGCACGCACGTTTTCCACCAGATTATTGTCCCAGCAAATCAGAACGCCCATCCGCACTCCCCAGGGAGTATCGAACACGGTAAAGCTGTCGCCGCTGGCTATCGCCTCATGTTCAAAGGCGTGCAGTTTACGGTGAACGTGAAGGTTGCCGTCGGGCAGGCATACGGCGTAGGCGTTGTAATAGTTGCCATCCTCGCCCAGCTCAATCAGCCCGACACCTATTGCCATGTTATAGCGTTCCGCCAGTGGACGAATGCGCGCCAGAGAAGGGCTGTCGGCGATCGGTTCCGCCAGGGCGCCAATCTCGCCGGCGCTGAGGTGCCGCACGTGCCAGTAGCCGGTAATGCACATCTCCGGAAAGGTTAATACCTGGATCTGTTCGGCGGCGGCGCGGGCGATAAAGCCCTCCATTACCGACAGGTTGTAGTTTTTATCATTGGCGCGATGCTGAAATTGCACCGTCGCGGCGCGCAGAGGCGTTGTCATAAGGTTACCTTTGGCTGTTATCTGGCGTTGATTACAGCAGGCGTATTGATTACTGTATAATCAATTAAATTCCTATATCGATAACCTGGTGGAATGGATATAAAACAACTGCGCGCTTTCGTGGTGCTGGCCGAGCAGGGCAATTATCGTCTGGCCGCGGAGCGGCTGTGCATTACTCAGCCGGCGTTGAGCAAACAGATACAGGCGCTGGAAACACTGCTGGGGACCCGGCTGTTTAACCGTGGCCGTCAGGGCGCTCAGCTTACTGCCAGCGGGCAGCGGTTGTATCCCGAAGCCCAGACGTTGGTCGACCGGCATTTGCAGTTTCAGCAGCACGCTCTGCGGGTGGTGCAAGGGGCTGCAGGGCGGCTGGCGCTCGGGTTTGGCCTGTCCAGTTTCCATTTGGCGCCGCAGTTGGTCGCCGCCTTCCGCCAACGTTTTCCGGCGGTGGCCGTGGGGTTGGAGGATCTGCCTTCGGAGCGGCAATATCAGTTGTTATTGCAGGGAGAATTGCAGGTGGGATTTGTGCGGTTGCCGGTCAGTGCGCCGCTGCGGGCCACGGCGTTGCTGAGCGATCGGCTGGTGTTGGCGGCGCCATCGGCGCTGGCGCTGCGGGCGGAAACCCTGATGGCGCGATTTAACACCTTGCCGCTGTTGCAACTGACGCCCAAACGCGGGCGCGGTCTGAGCGATCAATCGCTGCGCTTTATTGCCGCGCATCAATTGACGCCGAATGTCGTGCAGCAGGCCGGCGACATCCAGACGCTGCTGGCGCTGGTCGCCGCAGGTATTGGCGTGGCTCTGTTGCCGCACAGCGTCACCCATATTGTGCCTACGGGCATCGATATCTTGCCGTTAAGCGGTGACGCGACCGAATGGCAGGTCGGAATTGCCTGGAATCCGCAGCAGCCCGACGCGTTGCGGGATAATTTTATTCAGGTTGCGCTGGCGACGGTGCAGGCGCCTTAAAGCCTGCGTTCATAAGGGGCAGTGCATCACCACAATCGGATTCTGGTGGTATTCGCTGCGGTGGCTTTCGCTAAAGCCGACTTTTTTCGCCAATGCCAGCGAAGGCTGGTTCTCCGGCGAGATAATACACACCGCCTTATCGCTGGGTAAGTGTTCCTTCCCCCAGGCCAGCGCTGCCTGCAAGGCTTCGGTGGCATACCCTTTGCCCTGCGCCGCCGTTATCAATGTCCAGCCCATCTCGGGGGCGTCGAGTGCCGGGATAATAGCGCGCTGGAAATCGGAAAAACCGATGCCGCCGAGGTAAGCGCCGCTGATTTTATCGCGTACCGCCCAGTAGCCGTACCCTAATAGCGTCCAGTGACCAACGTACCGCATCAGCCGGCCCCAGGAATCTTCGCGATCCCTCGGCGTACCGCCGATATAGCGGACAATTTCGGGATCGGCCCACATGGCGGCCAGCGATTCAAAGTCGTCAAGCGTATGCGCATCCAGGCGTAAACGCTCGGTCAGCAACGGCGGTGCGGTGGTGATAAGCGGCATTATTTTTTTCCTGCACAGAGCGAAAAACGGTGTAGCGAGTATGCCAGAGAAGTGACGTCGCCAGCCATTAGAGGTAAGGCTTTATCCAGCCAAGCCCGGCAGCGGTTTCGCCGCGAGGTTTGTATTCACAGCCGATCCAACCCTGATAGCCCATGTTGTCCAACTGTGCGAACAGCCACGGATAATTAAGTTCTCCGTCGTCCGGCTCATGACGATCTGGCACTGATGCGATCTGAATATGGGCGTAGCGCCCGGCCAGCGAGGTCATCAGGCCGCTGATATTGCCATCAACCAACTGAGCATGGAAAAAATCAAACTGCATGAAAACGTTCGGGCGATCGATAGCCTCGACCAATTGCGCGGCCTGGTGTTGGCTGGAGAACAGATAGTGGGGTTTCACCTGTGGGCTGAGGGCTTCGATCAAAACCTTGATGCCGTGTGCGGCGAAGGCCTCTGCGGCATAGCGGATATTGCCGATAAAGCTCTCGCGATAGCGCTGCCAGTCGGCTCCCTGCGGGACCAAACCGGCCATCACGTGCACGCAGGGGCAATTCAGGGCGATGGCGTAGGCCAACGCGCATTCGATATCGGCGCGCGCATCCTGTTCGCGGCCGGGGACGGCGGCCAACCCCCATTCACCGGCTACAACATTGCCCGGAGGGGTATTGAACAGCACCTGTTGCAGATCATGACGCCGCAGCTGTTCCGCCAGCAGTTCGGCTGGATATTCATAGGGGAACAGAAACTCCACCGCCTTGAACCCTGCGGCGGCGGCGGCCTCGAACCGCTCCAGAAACGGCAGCTCGTTAAACATCGTCGATAAATTGGCAGCAAATTTAGGCATGTTCCAGCTCCGTAATCCGGCAATTTCTTCATGGTACAGGGCAGCAGCGGGGGGCAGAAATGATTTTACAGGTGGATATCAGAAAATGAGGTTTAAACAGAAAAACCCCCTGACGGAGGTTAACGCTCTTTTCCAGCCGGTAGCGTGGGTTCTGCGCAGTACTGCGCAGAAAACTAGATTCCGCTAAACCAGTTATAGCCTTGATCTTCCCAGTAGCCGCCGGGATTGGTATCGCTGACAAAAATGGCGGCGATATGCTTGGCGTTCTTGAAGCCCAGTTTGGTTGGCACTCGCAGCCGCAGCGGATAGCCGTAGTCCGCCGGCAATGCCTTACCGCCGAAATCCAGCGCCAGGAGGGTCTGCGGGTGCAGTGCGGTGGCCATATCTATGCTGGAGTAATAACGATCCGCGCATTTAAAACCGACGTAGCGGGCATTCAGATCCGCCCCGACATGCTGCAGGAAGCTGCGCAGCGGTACGCCGCCCCATTGCCCGATGGCGCTCCAGCCCTCGATGCAGATCAGCCGGGTTATCTGGCTTTGCTGCGGCAGGCGTTGCAGCTGTTCCAGCGTCCAGGGGGCGGTTTTCTCCACCTTGCCGGAAATTTCCAGCCGATAGCTGGCGAGATCCACCTCCGGTACGTTGTACTCGGGGTAAAACGCGTTGAACGGGAAGGGGTGGGTAATCTGATCCGGCCGATAGGTTTGCGCCAGCCGCTGGCCGCTGAACAGCCAGGCCTGTACCCGATCGTTCCAGCGCGACATGGCCCACAGCACTTTATCCACCTGATCGCCGTCTTGCATGTTGCAGCCGGTCAGCATGGCGATGCCGCCCAGCGTCAGGCCGGAGCGCAGCATCAGGCGGCGTTGCAGATTGACCAGCTGTTTTTTCTGGTCCGGTTCCAACGCCGGTGTCGAAGGGCGCCGTCGTTTATCATTCATGTTTGCCACCCGTAATCATTGCCCATAGCGTGCGCGGCACGATAATCACCATTAGCAGGTGAATCACCACAAATAACCCAATGGCGGACATGGCGAAAAAATGCACGTAGCGCGCGGTGTCAAACCCGCCAAACAGGCTCACCAAGCCTTGCAACTGCACGGGTTTCCAGATGGCCAGTCCGGAGAGCACCAGCAGCAGCCCCAGCGCCAGCACGCCCAGGTACATCAGTTTCTGAATGGCGTTATAGCGGCCATGGTGATGTTGCAGCCGCAGCGTTAGCGCCTGCCCGATTTCGCGCCGCAGCGCCTTGGCGCTGAGCGGCAGCAGATCGCGCCGGAAATGGCCGCTGAACAGGCTCCACAACAGGTAGCACAACGCGTTAAGCGCCAGCAGCCACATTACCGCCAGATGCCAGCCAATCGCGCCGCCCAGCCAGCCGCCGAGCGTCATCTGTGGCGGAAAGCGGAAGCCGAACAGCGGTGAGGCGTTGTAGATTTCCCAGCCGCTCATGAACATGCAAACCATGGCGAACAGGTTAACCCAATGGGTGATCCGGACCGGCCAGCGATGCACCGGCCGCGGCGCGTTGGTTTTCATCGTTTTTTCCTGGGTCACATTGGCGGAACGGTGCCGTCTTTGCCGGCGGAGATGCGGGTGGCGACGCGTTCGCCTTTCTCGTCAGTGGCGGAGAACAGCACAATGTGCGCGCCCGGTTTCAACAGGCTGCGATCGCCGGGATCCAGGGTGACGATCGGCACGTCTTCCGGCACGGTGACGGTTTTCTGCTGGTTACCGTAGGTCACGGTCAGAGTGCGGCCGTTGGATTTCACCAGCTTGCCGACGGTACCGTTGGTCATGGTGTCTACCTTACCGTCGGCAGATTCCCAGGCCGAGTGGCCCTCGCCGGTGCCGCGCAGGCTGGCGGCGAACACGTGCACTTCCAGCGCTTTCAAGGTGCCATCCGCTTGCGGTACGGCGGCGGTGCCGATAAAGCTGTCCGGCTTGATATCGTCCAGCGTGCCCTTGGATACGCTCAGTACCTTGGTTTGATCGTTGATTTTTACGCTGACCTTTTCCCCTTTACGGTCGGTGAGCTGCAGGCTGCTGTCGCTGACTTGATCGATGGTGCCACGCAGTGGAGCAATGACTTTTCCCGGTGCCGGGGCGGCGGCGGCAATGCCGCTGCACAGCATCAGGGTGGACAGCAGTAAACCGGCAAAACGATGACGGGTAATCATAATCTTCTCCTTTGTATGGGTTGCCGGTTAAGCATGGTCGAACAACAGGGACAGCACCATGTCCGTTTGATGACATTAATGTCATCAAGAATGTCAGCCGAAACTGCTAGTATTTCCGCAGATGCAACGAGGTGGCGACAATGCGGATATTGGTGATTGAAGACGACATCAGCACGGGTGATTACCTGAAAAAAGGGCTGGGAGAGGCGGGATACAGCGTCGATCTGGCGCGTAACGGCACTGACGGGCTGTTCCGGGCGCTGGAGCACGGTTACGACGCCATCGTGCTCGACGTGATGCTGCCGGGGCTGGACGGCTGGCAGATAGTGGAAGTGCTGCGCAAGAAAAGCGATGTGCCGATCCTGTTTCTGACTGCGCGTGACGGGGTGCAGGATCGCATTCATGGCCTGGAGCTGGGGGCCGAAGATTATTTGATCAAACCCTTTTCCTTCACTGAACTGGTGTTGCGTATCCGCACGCTGCTGCGGCGCGGTACGGTGCGTGAAGCCGATCACTACAGCCTTGCCGATCTGCAACTCGACGTATTGCGCCGCAAGGCGGTACGGCAGGATGTGGTGATCCCGCTGACCAATAAGGAGTTTATGCTGTTGCACCTGTTGGTGCGGCGCGAAGGAGAGGTGCTGTCGCGCACCTTGATCGCCTCGCAGGTTTGGGACATGAATTTTGACAGCGACACCAACGTGGTGGATGTGGCGATCAAACGCCTGCGCGCCAAGATTGACCGGCCGTTCGCTATCAAGCTGATTCATACCGTGCGCGGCATCGGTTATGTCTGCGAGCCGCGCTCATGAACGTGCTGGCCCAACGCTGGCACAGCCTGTCGCTGACGTTACGCAGCGCCATGCTGTTTGCGCTGGTGGCGGCGCTGGTGGTCAGCGGCGCAGGCTGGTATCTGTATGGCGCGATGCGTCAGGAGATGACCACCCGCAGCGATTTTCAGGTTACCGGCCGGGTGGAGTATTTTCGCCATTTGCTGAGCCAGCGCTTTCCGCTCGACCGGTTGGTGGCCAACACCGGCCTGTTTGAAAACATGCTGGGCAATGAACAGGACGTTTTGATTTTTCAGCAACCGGGGCAAAAACCCTTAATCAACGTTAATCCGGCCAGGTTGACGCTGCCGCCCATAACGCCAACGCCGGTCGACGCGCCTCAGCTTCTGAGTGCGGTGAGCAGTGGGGAAACGGCGCAGGGCGTGCCGCTGCGTGTCGCATCGGCGCTGGTGAGACTGGATGACGGCAACCTGCTGCAGATCTCTGCGGCTCACGTGATGGTCAATGAACAGAAGATGCTGGCGCGCTATCTGTGGCGGATCGTCGCTGCGGTGGCTGTGGCGTTTTTACTGATCGCGCTGCTGGGCTATTGGGTGATGCGCCGTGGGTTACAGCCGCTGTGGCGCATGGCGGCACAGGCGGCGGTGATCACGCCGAATACGCTGTCGACTCGGCTGAGTGAGCAGGGGGCACCGAAGGAGCTGCGACAACTGACCCGTTCGTTTAACGCCATGCTCGATCGGCTGAATGAAGGCTATCAACGCCTGACGCAGTTCTCCGCCGATCTGGCGCATGAAATCCGCACCCCGGTGGGCGCGTTGATGGGCCATTGCCAGGTGGCGTTGTATCAGCCGCGCAGCGTGGAAGAGTATGAAACCCTGTTGTCGAACAATATGGACGAACTGGAGCGCATTTCGCGCATGGTGGAAAATATTCTGTTCCTGGCGCGCGCCGGGGAAGCGCAGGCGGTGCTGAACTGTAGCCGAATGGATATAGCGCAGGAGCTTCAGCGGGTGGCGGACTATTTCGAAGGCCTGGCGGAAGAGCGGGGCATCACTTTAGTTTGCCGGGGCGAGGGGCAACTGATGGCGGATGCGATGCTGTTTCAGCGTGCGTTGAGTAATCTGGTCGCCAATGCGGTGCGTTATGCCGACGAAAACAGCCAGATACGGTTGCAGGCGCTCAGTCAGCCGAAGGGAAGGGTAGTGATCCAGGTGGTCAATCAAGGGCGGCCCATTTCACCGGCGCACCTGGACAAGCTGTTCGACCGTTTTTACCGTGCCGATGCAGCCCGCAGCGCCGGCAGCCATGCCAGCGGCCTGGGGTTATCGATCGTGCGCGCCATCATGACGCTGCACGGCGGCGAGGTTCGTGCCGAGTGCATCGCCGGTGAACCCTCGGCGCGCATCACCTTTAGCCTGATATTTCCTCAGGCCGATTAATACTGCGCTGAATGCGGCGCATTGGATCCCGGCTGCATCGATCAGCGCGGCGGAATGGCGAAGCGGAAGCAGGCCCCTTTTTGCGCTTGCTCGACCAGTTGAATGTCGCTGCCGTGCAGTTGCAAAATGCGCCGTACGATCATCAGGCCCAGCCCGCCGGCATGGCGGCGCGCGCCGTGCAGGATAGACGGCCGCACAAACAGGTCGGCGCGCAGCGCCTGCGGAATGCCGGGGCCGCTGTCGTTGACCTGCACCAGTATCTTGTCTTCCTGCTGCCACAGCCGTACGCCGATTTCACCGCCCTGCGGCGTATGGCGAATGGCGTTGTCCAGCAGGTTGGTCAGCACCCGCTCGATCATGCTCAGATCGGCAAACACCAGCGGCATGCCCGGGGCGATATCGGCGCGTAACCGCTGATGCCGCGCCTCGGCCGCCAGCTCGAACTTCTGGAATACGTCCTGCACCAGCTCGCCGAGCGAGAACGGCTCTTTTTGCGGCTTCACCACGCCGTACTCCAGCCGCGCCAGTTCGAACAGTTCTTGCGCCAGTTTGCCCACCTTGCGGCTTTGCGCCAGCGCGGTCTCCAGGTAGCGTCTGCGATCGTTTTCGCTCAGGCTGGCCGATTTTACCGACAGCGTTTCCAGGTAGCCGTGCAGCGAGGTGAGCGGGGTGCGCAGATCGTGCGAAATATTGGCGATAAACTCGCGCCGCTGCTGGTCCTGCTGCGACAGCGATTGCCACTGTTCGGCAACGCGCTGCGCCATGCTGTGAAACGCCAACTGCAACTGACTAACCTCATCGCGCCCGAGGCTGGGAACCGGTTGCGCCGCATAGGCCTGCACCGCGGCGATGCCGCCGTTATCCAGCACGCTCACTTGCCGGGTCAACTGGCGGATAGGTCGCGTCACCCAGCGGAAGGCGAAGCCGCCGGCCAGCAGGCCGAACACTACCACCAGTCCCATCGACCACAGCGCCATTTTAACCGCCGAGCTGAACTGAGCGTTGCTGGCCAGCGCGGTATAATCTTCGCCGAGCAACACCACATACAGATAGCCTTCAATCTGGCCGTTGACCTTCAGCGGCGCGACGCTGAATACCTTCTTCCCGTCGGGGCTGCGCGGATCGTCGCCGTACACCGGCATCCTCGCGCCGTCGAGCAGCGCCTGCAGCGGCGACAGATCGACCTTTTGTCGTTTCAGGCGGCCGGCCGGCGCGGCATTGCCGATAATATTGCCCTGTATGTCGAGCAGATAAACCTCGACGCTGGGGTTCACCGCCATCAGTTGATCGAACAGGGTATGTACTGATTGCGGGTTCAAACCGTCCTGGCCCAGCAGCGGGTTGCTGGCGGCGATGTGTTGCGCCAGATTACCGGACAGCCGTTGAATGGTCGCCTGGCTGTACTGGGTGTTGCTACGCACCTGCAACCAGCCGGAGAAGGCACAGCAGAGCAGCAGCAGCAGGGCGAAGATCAGCGTCAGGCGTTGCGTTAAGGTAAGATTTTTCATGTTTTACTCTTGCGGCGGCGCCGCGAATTTATAGCCCATCCCCCACACCGTGAGGATGCGCAGGGGTTCCGCCGGGTTGCTTTCTATCTTGATGCGCAGCCGGTTGATATGGGTATTCACCGTGTGTTCATACCCCTCGTGCTGATAGCCCCACACCTGGTTCAACAGGCTAAGGCGGGAGAACACCTTGCCCGGATGGCGAGCGAAGAAATACAGCAGGTCAAACTCGCGCGGCGTCAGATCGATCGGTTGCCGATTCAGCTGCACTTCGCGGGCTATGGGGTCTATGGTCAAGCCGTCAAAGCTCAGCGTGCCGGCGTCCATACGCAGGTTGCGGCTCATCGCCTCCTGGCGGCGGAACAGCGCTTTGACCCGCGCCACCAGTTCCAGCATCGAAAAGGGTTTGGCCAGGTAATCGTCGGCACCCAGCTCCAGCCCCAGCACGCGGTGTACCTCGCTGGAGCGCGCGCTGATGATGATGATCGGCGTGTAGCGCGTCATGTTGCGCGCCCGGCGGCAGATCTCCAGCCCGTCGACGCCCGGCAGCATCAGATCGAGGATCAGCGCGTCCCAGCCGCCCTGTTCCAGCATCGCCATGCCCAGATTGCCGTCGGCGGCGTGGCTAATGTCGTAGCCTTCATCGCGCAGGTGCAACTGCAACAGCTCGGCGATGTCGCCGTCATCCTCAACGATTAAAATTCTCTTTGGTTTTTCCATCTGTACCCACCGCTGATTGCCCGATCCTAGCTGAAAGTCTACACAACCGCCGTGCATGGAGTTATCACATTTTATTTAACTTTGCGTGAGGTCTCGGGGAACAAATTTGGGGAATACTTCGCTCATCGCCACCTTGGCCGCCAGGAGATAAGCATGAGCATGACTCTCACACCGGAAAAACCATCGCTTGTGCATCCGCTGTGGTTGCGGTTGACCCACTGGCTGAATGCGCTGGCGATGCTGATTATGGTCACCAGCGGCTGGCGCATTTATAACGCATCGCCACTGTTCAATTTCAGCTTTATCAACGAGCTGACGCTCGGCGGTTGGCTGGGGGGCGCGTTGCAGTGGCACTTTGCCGGCATGTGGCTGTTTGGGCTTAACGGGTTGTGTTACCTGTTGATCAACCTGGTCAGTGGCCGTTTCAAACGCAAATTTTGGCCGCTCAGCCCCAGACAGTTTTTCACCGATCTGAGCGCCGCGTTGCGTGGCCGGCTGCAGCATGCCGATTTGCGCCACTACAACATGGTGCAGCGTGCGGCTTATCTGTTCGTGATGGCCGACAGCATCCTGATGGCGCTCTCCGGGCTGGTGCTGTGGAAATCGGTGCAGTTTCCGCTGCTGCGCGAGCTGCTTGGCGGTTACGAGGCGGCGCGTTATATCCACTTTTTCGCCATGTCGGCGCTGGTGGGGTTTGTCGTGATTCATCTGGTGATGGTAGCACTGGTGCCCCGCACCTTGCTGGCCATGCTGCGCGGGCGTTAAGGAGATGACAATGAAAACGGATAAGCCCTCTATCACTGTGAGTGAAGGACAGGCGATCGTCAAAGAGGCGCAGAGACTGTTGGCATCTTCGTCGCGCCGCCGCTTTCTGCGCAACGGTTTGACGCTGGGCGGCATCGCGATGCTCACCGGCTGTGATCTCAGCAGCAATGCCAACGTCGAGCAAGCGCTGAGCCGCATTTCGCGTTTTAACGATCGGGTGCAGGGTTGGTTGTTCAGCGCTGACCATCTGGCACCGGTCTATCCCGAATCCATGATCACCCGGCCGTTTCCGTTCAACGCCTTTTACGGCGAAGAGGAGGCGCCGGACATCAACGGCGACGACTACCGGTTGGAAGTGAGCGGGCTGGTGCTGGACAAAAGCGCCTGGACATTGCCGCAATTGCACCGGATGGCGCAAATCAGCCAGGTGACGCGCCATATTTGCGTCGAAGGCTGGAGCGCCATCGGCAAGTGGGGCGGGGTGCCCTTTGCGACCTTTCTCAAGGCAATTGGCGCGGATTTGAACGCGCGCTATGTCAGCTTTAAATGCGCCGATGATTACTACACCAGCATCGATATGGCCACCGCGCTGCATCCTCAGACTATTATGGCGCTGACCTATGACGGCCAGATTTTGCCGCGCAAATACGGTTATCCGATGAAGCTGCGCATGCCGACCAAGCTCGGCTACAAGAACCCGAAACACATTCAGGTGATTGAGATCACCAATCGCTTCCCCGGCGGCTACTGGGAAGACCAAGGTTATAACTGGTTTGGCGGCAGCTGACGGCGGCCGCGAATCTCCCCGGCGCCTCAGGCGTCTTTGACATGAAAGAAGGACATAGCATGAAAAAGTTATTCGCAATGATGATGTGCAGCGCGTTGATGTTGGGTGTGGCAGGTGCCAATGCCGCCGACAGTATGAGTAAGGATGCGATGAAGAAGGACGCCATGAGCCAGATGTCGCATGACGGCATGGCTAAAGACGGCATGAAGAAAGATTGCATGGGCAAGGATTGCATGAAGAAAGACGCCATGAAGCATGACGCGATGAAAAAGGACCACATGGCGAAAGACGGTATGAAGAAAGACGCCATGAAAAAGGATGCGATGGGGCAGTAACAAAAAAGGCGCAGTTTAAAAAACTGCGCCTTTTGGCCGTGTCGAACGGATCACATATCCGGGAAGGTCAGGGTATTGCCCGGCGCTTCGCGGTGAATGTGCAGGAAGTTCAGGTGCTTCTCGTACTGATCGAGGATGTCGCCGATCACCTGCTCCTTGCTGTAATCCATCAGATCATTGCCCTGGGTGCCTTCCATCAGGAAGGTTTCCAGCCGGTAATAGTGCGATTTGCCTGAGCGGGCGCGGTAGGTGAAGCCCGGCACCGAATAACGCTGTGGCCAAATTTGATAGATAAAGTTTTGCTCCTCACCCAAATGCACCAGCAGTTCCAGGTGGTTCAAACGCTCATCTTCCGTCGGCGGCACTTCGGTAAATTCCACTTTGGCGCCGCGCAGTTCCAGCTCGCGCGCCACTTCCTGCATTGCCGGTCTGCAACGGGTATCCAGCATTTTTTGCGTGTACTGGGTGCCAGGGTAGTTCATCACCCGCGACAGGCGCTGCTTCCAGTTCAGCACGTCATTGCTCGAAATCGGCATGGGGGCGTTGGTATTCAGGGCGCTGGCCTTGCGATAGTCCTCCACCCGCAGTGATTTATACAACCCGGCCATCACGAAGAAGATCACGAAGCTGAACGGCAGACCCATGATCACCGTCGTTTTCTGCAACGCAGGCACGCCGTCGGTCATCAGCATGCCGATGGTCAGCAGGCCGATGGCCACCGACCAGAAAATCCGCAGCCAGTTGGGCGCATCATTATTGATGTCGGCCAGGCGCGAGGTAAAGTTGCCCAGCACCAGTGAACCTGAATCCGCCGAGGTCACGTAGAACAGCAGGCCGGTGATGGTGGCCACCGAGGCGCTGAAGGTGAAGCCCGGGTATTGCGCCAGCAGGCTGTAGAAGCCGCGTTCCGGGTATTGCATCACTTCCTGCGCAAAGGCGGCATTGCCGTGGATAATCTGGTACAGCGCGCTGTTACCGAAGATCGACAGCCACAGCAGGGTGAACACGAAAGGAATGATCAGCGTGCCGACCACAAACTGACGGATGGTACGCCCGCGCGAAATACGCGCCAGGAACAGGCCGACAAACGGCGACCACGCCACCCACCAGGCCCAGAAGAACAGGGTCCAGTTGTTCATCCATTCCACCGGACGATCGAAGGCGAAGCTGTTGAGCGTCATGCCCATAAAGCGATTGACGTAATCGCCGACGTTGAGCACCAGCGCATTGAGCAGGAACTCGGTATCGCCGCAGAACAGCACGAACAGGATCAGCCCCAGCGCCAGCAACACGTTGAGCTCCGACAAAATACGAATGCCCTTGTTGACGCCGGAGGTCACCGAAATGGTGGCCATAATCACCGAAAGCAGGATCAGTGCGCTTTGAACCGTCAGGTTTTCCGGTACCTGGAACAGCACCTTCAATCCGTAGTTGAGCTGCACCACGCCAATGCCGAGCGTGGTGGCGATGCCGAAAATGGTGCCCAGCACCGCTGCGATATCCACGCTGTGGCCGATCGGGCCGTTAATGCGTTTACCGAAGATCGGGTACAGCGCCGAACGGATGGTCAGCGGCAGGTTATAGCGGTAGCTGAAATAACCGAGGGCAATGCCCATCAGCGCATACATCGACCAGCCGGTTAGCCCATAGTGGAACAGCGTCCACACCATGGCTTGGCGTGCCGCTTCCAGCGTTTGGGCATCGCCTTCCGGCGGCATCATATATTGCGTCACGGGTTCGGCGACCGAGAAGAACATCAAATCGATGCCGATGCCGGCGGCGAACAGCATCGCCGCCCAGCTCATCAGGCTGAACTCGGGTTTCGACTGTTCCGGCCCGAGCTTGATCGAACCGAAGCGCGAGGCGGCGATAAACACCACGAATACGATGTACAGGGTGGCGGCCAGCAGGTAATACCAGCCGAAGGTGGTTGAAACCCAATTCAGGGTGCGGGTGATCCATCGCCCGGAGAAATCGGTAAAAAAGATTGTCATCAGCGAGAAGGCCAGAATCAGCCCTGCCGAGGTAAAGAAAACCACAGGATTAAGGCGATCCTTTTGCGGTTTTGAGGAGGTTTCGCTGGTTGTCATCGTCGTCCTCTGTTTTTTAACAACTGAATAAAATCGTGCCCACCTTTCTGCTCTGAACGACGCGCAGGCGTCGTCCGGAAAAGTGCGGATAAAAAGCGGCACTGCTTGCCGTTTAGCCTGTTAACGAAACGGAAAATCGTTTCGTGGTGGGAACCGCTTACAGACACTGATTTTGGTCAGATTCGTTAAATACCTCACAAAAATCAGCCAGTTCCACAACCGAAAAGTACATTTTTGTAACCAGGCGGCAATAAAATATATGCAATTTTTATTGAACGTTCAATCAAAAAAAAGTTTAATAGTCCGCATGAAGACCAAGTTCAGCAGGCGGAAAGTCGATGAAATTCGCCGCTGAGATGAGGCCGAAGTCGGTTTTGTGAGAGTCGAATTATGCCAAAGGTAGGAATGCAGCCAATCAGAAGGCAGCAGTTGATTGATGCCACGCTGGCCGCGGTAAACGAAGTCGGAATGCATGACGCCACCATTGCGCAGATAGCGCGCAGGGCGGGCGTTTCCAACGGCATCATCAGCCACTATTTCAAGGATAAGAACGGGTTGCTGGAAGCCACGATGCGCTATTTGATCAGCCATTTGGGGGAAGCGGTGAAGCTGCGGCTACAGGCGCTGAACAACCAGAGCCCGGCCGCAAGGCTGCAGGCGATCGTTGCCGGCAACTTCGACGACAGCCAGATCAACAGCGCAGCGATGAAAACCTGGTTGGCCTTTTGGGCCAGCAGCCTGCATCAGCCGCAGCTTAACCGGTTGCAACAGGTGAACGGCCGCCGTCTGTATTCCAACCTGTGCGCCGAGTTCAGCCGCGCATTGCCGCAGGCGCAGGCGCGTTTGGCGGCCAAAGGGCTGGCGGCGTTGATCGACGGTTTGTGGTTGCGCAGCGCACTGCGCGGGGCGGCGTTTAATCAGGCGCAGGCGATCGCACTCACTACCGATTACATTACGTTTCAACTCCGGGGGCAAACGCCACCCTGAGGACAATCCAAGGAGAACCTATGTCCCGTTTTGGCTTGCAGAAGCTCTATATTCATGGTGCCTATGTAGACAGTACCGAGGGGAAAACCTTCAACGCAGTGAACCCGGCGAATGGCGAAGTGCTTGCCGAGATCCAGTCCGCCAGCGCTGAAGACGTCAACCGTGCGGTTGCCAGCGCAGCCAGCGGGCAGAAGGTGTGGGCGGCGATGACGGCGATGGCGCGTTCGCGCATTCTGCGCCGTGCGGTGGATATTCTGCGCGAGCGTAATGACGAACTCGCGGCACTGGAAACGCTGGATACCGGCAAGGCAATGTCGGAAACCACCGCGGTCGATATCGTCACCGGCGCCGACGTACTGGAATACTACGCAGGGCTGATCCCGGCTATCGAAGGCCAGCAGATTCCACTGCGCGACACCTCTTTCGTTTATACCCGCCGCGAGCCGCTGGGCGTGGTGGCCGGTATCGGCGCCTGGAATTACCCGATTCAGATCGCATTATGGAAATCCGCGCCGGCCTTGGCGGCGGGCAACGCAATGATCTTCAAACCGAGCGAAGTGACCTCCCTGACTGCGCTGAAACTGGCCGAGATCTACACCGAAGCCGGCGTGCCGGACGGCGTGTTCAACGTGCTCACCGGCAGCGGCGCGGAAGTCGGCCAGTATCTGACCGATCACCCAGGCATTGCCAAGGTGTCCTTCACCGGCGGGGTAAAAACCGGCAAGAAAGTGATGGCCAATGCCTCGGGTTCAACGCTGAAAGAAGTCGCTATGGAACTGGGCGGCAAGTCACCGCTGATTATTTTTGACGACGCCGATCTGGATCGCGCTGCCGACATCGCGATGATGGCCAATTTCTACAGCTCCGGCCAGGTGTGTACCAACGGTACGCGCGTGTTTGTCCCGGCGGCGTTGCAGGCAGAGTTCGAAGCGAAAATCCTCGAACGCGTGAAGCGCATTCGTCTGGGTGATCCTGCCGATCCGCAAACCAACTTTGGGCCGCTGGTCAGCTTTGCGCATATGGAGTCCGTGCTGCGCTTTATCGAGAGCGGCAAGAACAGCGGCGCACGTTTGCTGTGCGGCGGTGAGCGCGTGACCGAAGGCGAATACGCCAAAGGGGCTTATGTGGCGCCGACGGTGTTTACCGATTGCCGTGACGACATGGAAATTGTGCGTGAAGAAATCTTCGGGCCGGTAATGAGCATCCTCACTTATCACAGCGAAGAAGAAGTGGTGCGCCGTGCCAACGACACCACTTTCGGCCTGGCAGCCGGACTGGTGACCAAGGATCTGACCCGAGCTCACCGCGTGATTCACCAGCTTGAAGCCGGCATTTGCTGGATCAACACCTGGGGCGAGTCGGCGGCGGAAATGCCGGTTGGCGGCTACAAGCAATCCGGCGTCGGCCGCGAGAATGGCCTGAGCACGCTGGAGCACTACACGCAGATAAAATCGGTGCAGGTCGAGTTGGGCGATTACGCCTCGGTATTTTAACTATCCCCGTCGTCTTTCAAGCTACAGCGTGGTTGGCTGCGAGCGCAGACCCCAGTCACTTACTTGAGTAAGCTCCTGGGGCTCTGCGCCCTTGCCGCCTAGCTGTAACTCGAAATCCATAGGGGATATATCCTTTTTTGCATCCAAAGCTGCCTTGATATATTCAGCATGCGGAATTCAAGCCATTCGCATCATTCAGGCATACGAATATTTAGGAGATAATCGATGGAATACGATTATATCATTATCGGTGCCGGCTCCGCCGGCAACGTATTGGCGACCCGTTTAACCGAAGACGCCGATGTCAGCGTGTTGCTGCTGGAAGCCGGCGGCCCGGATTACCGGATGGATTTCCGTACGCAGATGCCGGCCGCGCTGGCCTTCCCGTTGCAGGGGCGCCGCTACAACTGGGCCTACGAAACCGATCCTGAGCCGCACATGAACAACCGCCGTATGGAATGCGGCCGTGGCAAAGGTCTGGGCGGTTCTTCGCTGATCAACGGCATGTGCTACATCCGCGGCAACGCGATGGATTTCGACAACTGGGCAAAAGCGCCGGGTCTGGAAAACTGGAGCTACCTGGACTGTCTGCCGTATTTCCGCAAGGCGGAAACCCGCGATATCGGCCCGAACGATTATCACGGCGGCGACGGCCCGGTCAGCGTCACTACCCCGAAAGCCGGCAACAACGAACTGTTCCACGCGATGGTGGAAGCCGGCGTGCAGGCGGGCTATCCGCGTACCGAAGATCTAAACGGCTATCAGCAGGAAGGGTTCGGCCCGATGGATCGTACCGTGACGCCGAAAGGCCGCCGCGCCAGCACCGCTCGCGGTTATCTGGATCAGGCGCGTTCACGCCCTAATCTGAAAATCGTTACTCATGCATTGACCGATCGTATTCGCTTCGATGGCAAACGTGCGGTGGGCGTTGATTACTTGCAGGGCGACGGCAATCAGATCGCCAGCGCAAGCGCGCGGCGCGAAGTGCTGCTGTGCGCCGGGGCGATTGCCTCGCCGCAGATCCTGCAACGCAGCGGCGTCGGCCCAGCGTCGCTGCTGAAAAGCCTGGATATCAAGGTAGTGCACGATCTGCCGGGCGTCGGTGAGAACCTGCAGGATCACCTGGAAATGTATCTGCAGTACGCCTGTAAAAAACCGGTGTCGTTGTATCCGGCACTGCAATGGTTCAACCAGCCGAAGATTGGCGCAGAGTGGCTGTTCAACGGCACCGGCATTGGCGCCAGTAACCAGTTTGAGGCCGGCGGTTTTATCCGTAGCCGCGAGGAGTTCGCCTGGCCGAATATCCAATATCATTTCCTGCCGGTGGCGATTAATTACAACGGCAGCAACGCGGTCAAAGAACACGGGTTCCAGGCTCATGTCGGGTCGATGCGTTCCCCGAGCCGTGGCCGGGTGCAGGTGAAATCGAAAGATCCGCGTCAGCATCCGAGCATCCTGTTCAACTATATGGCGACGGAGCAAGACTGGCAGGAGTTCCGCGACGCGATCCGCATTACGCGTGAAATCATGGCGCAACCGGCGCTGGACGAGTACCGCGGTCGCGAAATCAGCCCGGGGCCGGAGGTGCAGACCGACGAGCAGCTGGACGCCTTTGTGCGTGAGCATGCTGAAACCGCCTTTCACCCTTCCTGCTCATGCAAAATGGGCGAAGACGAGATGGCCGTGGTCGACGGCCAGGGGCGGGTGCACGGCATGGAAGGGCTGCGGGTGGTGGATGCCTCCATCATGCCGCTGATCATTACCGGTAACCTGAACGCCACCACCATAATGATTGCCGAGAAGATTGCCGACAACATTCGCCAGCGTGCGCCGCTGCCGCGCAGTACCGCAGAGTATTACGTGGCCGGCGACGCCCCGGCGCGCAAGCCGTAACCTATATGCCCTCTCGCCGCTGAGGGGGAGGGCCGCCGTAGCAAGCACCCCCTCTCCAATGCTCTTCCCCGAGGCGAGGGGGCAATACTTTCCCTCTTCTGTTAAACCGGCAGCGAGATCGCCTGATCGAAACTGTTGGGTGTCGCCATGCGCCACATCCGCGCATAAAAATCACTTTGGATCTCTTTTTCCAGCAATGCGCCTGGCTCCAGGTAGTAATAGATGTCCGCGTAGACCTTGATTTCGGTTGAGGTGATGCGGCGTAGCATATGGTGAGACGTCAGTTGCTCCGGGCGGCTGACGCCGGCCGCTGCCAGCATTTCCGCCAGCGCTTTGACCGTATTTTGGTGGAAGTGGTAAACGCGTTCCGCCTTGTTCGGTACCACTAATGCCTTCTGGCGCAGCGGGTCCTGCGTGGCGACGCCGGTCGGGCAGTGGTTGGTGTGGCAGCTTTGCGACTGGATGCAGCCGACGGCAAACATAAAGCCGCGCGCCGAGTTCACCCAGTCGGCCCCCAACACCAGCACGCTGGCGATGTCGAAGGCGCTGATGATTTTGCCGCTGGCACCGACTTTGATCTTGTCGCGCAGTCCGCAGCCCACCAGAGTGTTGTGGACGAACAATAGCCCTTCGCGCAACGGCATACCCATATAGTTGGATAACTCAAGCGGTGCGGCGCCGGTGCCGCCTTCCTTACCGTCTACTACGATAAAGTCCGGCAAAATATGGGTATGCAGCATCGCCTTGGCGATAGCGACAAACTCCCACGGGTGGCCGATGCACAGCTTAAAACCCACAGGTTTACCGCCGGACAGTTCGCGCAGTTGCTGGATAAAATGCATCATTTCCACCGGGGTGGTGAAGGCGCTGTGCGAAGCCGGAGAAATGCAGTCTTCCCCCTCGGGCACGCCGCGCGTGGCGGCAATTTCCGCATCCACTTTTTTTGCCGGCAAAATGCCGCCATGGCCCGGTTTGGCGCCCTGGCTGAGTTTGATTTCAATCATTTTTACCTGCGGGCTTTTTGCCTGCTCGGCAAAACGCTGCGGATCGAAATGGCCGTCGGCGGTGCGGCAGCCGAAATAGCCGCTGCCCAGTTCCCACACCAGATCGCCGCCGTGCTCGCGGTGATAGCGGCTGATGCTGCCCTCGCCGGTGTCATGATAGAAATTGCCTTTCGCTGCGCCAAGATTGAGGGCGCGGATGGCGTTGGCCGACAACGCGCCGAAGCTCATGGCGGAGATATTAAAGATTGAGGCGGAATAGGGTTGGCTACAGTCCGGGCCGCCGATCGCCACGCGAAAACTGGTGGGATCGGATGCCGCTACCGGACGCATGGAATGGCCGATGCATTCATAACCCGTTTGATAAACGTCCAGTTGGGTACCGAATGGCTTGTCGCCCATCTCATTTTTGGCGCGGCGATAGACCAGCGTGCGTTGAGTACGTGAGAACGGGATCTGGGCGTTATCTTCTTCCAGTAAATATTGGCGTATTTCCGGGCGGATAAATTCGAAGAAAAAGCGCAGGCGGCCGATGATCGGATAGTTGCGGCAGATGGCGTGGCGTTGCTGAGTCAGATCGTAAATGCCCAGAGCGCTCAGCCCCCCGAAAAGGAGGGTAGGCAGCCAAAACCAGGGCCGCTGCGGCAACAGCGTCAATGACGCCAACGCAAGCAAGATGCTCAAAACAAAGCAGGTATAACGGCTGAATAAGGATGATTTCATAACATCTCCTGATGTTTTTTATTTAATCCAGACGACAGGGCTCGCGGGACTTTCCCGCGGGCAAATCGTAACCAATGGACAGGAGTGTTATGTGGCTGTTGCTGCTTTGTCGCTCATTGTTACATTAATTTAACCTAGCGTGACAAAAGCAGGCCGCCGGGTAGCAGCCTGAAGGGTTATTTACTGGCGACGAAGATGGTGCTCATGCTGCGCAAACGCAGCTTTTTCATCGCGCTGTATTTTTGCGAGAAGATGGTTTTGGGGTGCGTGCCGCGCTTCTGGGCAATATGCAGCAGGCTATCGCCACGCAGCAGGTTGAAGATGACATCGCTTTCCGCCGGGCTGAGTTCGCGGGTTTTCTGCATTTTTATCCCGCCTGATTCTTTGCTTTCCAACAGATTTTGTATTTTTTCCTGCAGCGAATAAAGTGGGATGCGGGTAGAGACCAATTCAACGGAAATACCCAGTATCGACAGCAGTTTCACTACGCGTTCGTCATCATAAAACACCAGGATCCGCGTTTTGGTGTTGTATTGCTGATGCATTGACACCAGGCTTTCAATGACGTTGACACTTTGCTCCAGATTTTGCGAGGTAAAGATCAGCGCGATATCGTGCTTAATTATCTTTTCCGCCTTGGAGCCACCCTGCATAAAATCCGAAAACAGTCTGATATCGTACTTGCCGTAATGTTTTTTCACTAATACCGAAAGGCCGACATAGCTGTACTTACACTCACTAATAACAAGGACATTGTTTTTAGACATAATGGCAGACACCAATAATGAGTTAAAAGTATTCAGCTGTAAGAAGCGAGTTCAAATCCTTGATGTCGGATTCCTTCCACAGCTTTCCCTGCAGTGCGTAATATGGCATTTCGTCCAGCCATTTTTTATGGTCGGGAGTTTCAACTCCTTCGATAATTACCTTGTAATGGTTAAGGTAAAAAAATCGCAATAAAGCGCGCATTAAGCCGTCACCGCCAGATTTTCCCATGAAATCCCATAACAAAAATCGGTCGAGCTTAACGAAGCGGAACTGGCTGTTATACAACGCGGAGAAACCGGCGTAGCCAGAACCAAAATCATCTAGCCAAAATGAATAACTTTTCAGTAAGGGATCGCCATGAACGCGATCTTTTACCAGTCGGGTTGAGTTTTCGCTGATTTCAAAGTGAATACAACGAGTGGCGCGAATTCTTTCTGCAAAATGGTCGCTGGCCAGCGAACGTAACGAATGGTCGTCCACATTCAATGTGGCTATAACCTGATTGTCACGAAACCAGTGATTATATTTTTCTATCAGGCTGACTTGTTCTAACAGAATCTCAATCCGGGTTGCGCTATCGGCAGAACGAAAAAATTGTTCAGGGGAAAAATGAGCATTTTCGCTATTGAAAGTGAATCGGGACAAGCATTCAACGGCCAGCAATTGTCCGGATTTTCCGAACATAGGCTGGAAAACATAATTAATCCCGTTATTTTTCGCTCTAAAAGAACCGCTCATTTCTCAATCCCTTGACTGATATGTAACTTATTGTTTTTTAACGGTAATAAAAGTAAAAAAATGCTTTTTATTGGTAATTATCTTATTTAATTTAACCAGGACGTGCCATGCCGCCTCCAGACCATTAAACGCGCAATTTGTCGTGAAGTCCAAATGATTTCAAAGGTAACAAAATGTAAAAATACAGGATAATATCCTGATAATTATCACTTAAAGCAATATGTTGCACTACCTGGCTTTTCAAAACACAGATTATTCCTATTCAGTTGAATCGTCAACATCGATCGATAGGTATTTGTTGATAGTTTTTTCCTATCAAGAGGGGTGATATGAATGTTATAAACGATTTAACAATAAGAATACGCCTGGTCTATATTTCGCCGGGCAATGGATTCATCGGGGCTTCATTCCTGACAAGGAGTAGCATCGCTGAATGTACTTAATAGTTGTATTAATTCATCGAGAGTCTAAATATGAAAATTTCTAAACTGTCTGCCGTATTGGCATTGGCTGTAAGCGCCGCTACTATTTCTTCTTTTTCTGCACAAGCGACTGACGGTACTATTACTTTCAACGGTAAAGTGACTGACCAGACTTGTACTATCAGCACCCCAGGCGGTAAAGATTTCACCGTTACTCTGCCAACTGTTTCTGCTTCAACTCTGGCAACTCAGAGCGCGACTGCCGGCCGTACTCCATTCGCAATCAACCTGACCAAATGTTCTAAAGGCCAGGTAGCCACTTATTTCGAGCCAGGCGCAACTGTTGATTTCAATACTGGCCGTCTGAACAACCAGGCACAGACTGATGCAGCGACCAACGTGCAAATTCAGCTGCTGGGCAGCAACAACCAGTTCCTGCCAATTCTGGCAGCCGGCACCAACGGTGCGCAGAATAACTCTCAGTGGGTTACCGTTGCTAACGAAGGCGATTCTGCCGACCTGAACTACTACGCTGAATATTACGCGACCAACGCTGCCGGCGCTGGTGATGTGACTTCAAGCGTTCAGTACACCATCATTTATCAATAAGTAATATTCTTATTCGGGCGGGGGAATTACCCCCGCCGTTTTTCCCTACCGTAGTGATAAAATAATGAAAAATTCATTTAAAAAATACAGTGTATTGCTGATTGCCGCGCTATTCAGCAGCAGCGTTTTTTCCAGTGTCATCATTAACGGTACGCGTATTATTTATCCGGGAAAACAACGGGAAGTTACTGTCCAATTATCAAATAATGGAACTTCACCGGCATTGATCCAATCCTGGATTGACGAAGGCGATGCGAAAACCACGCCTGAAAACAGCAAGGCGCCGTTTATCGTTTCCCCGCCAATCAGCCGTGTTGAACCGGCTACCGGCCAGGCGCTGCGTGTTTCACTGACCACGTCAGCATTGGCACAAGACAAAGAATCCCTGTTCTGGTTGAACGTACTGGAGATCCCTCCTGCGCCGACCGGGGCAAGCAGCAGTACGCCTGAAAACTTTTTACAGGTGGCTTTCCGCACCCGCGTCAAACTGCTGTATCGTCCGGCCGGCCTGACTGGCGAAGCGAACGATGCACCTGAAAAACTGCAGTGGCGCTTTAGCGGCGCCGGCGTCAGCGTGAAAAACCCAACGCCGTATTACGTGTCGTTTACCGAAATCAATGCCGTCGTCAACCAGAAGAAAGTGCCGTTGGCACCACACGGCGACATGCTGGCTCCAGGCCAGGAAAAAACGCTGTCGTTTTCCGGTGACAGCTCGCGCATCGCCGACGTTGCATTTACCACCATTAACGATTTTGGCGGACGCGTGTCCCGCACTAAGAATAAGCAAAAGTAACTCTTGGAAGAGAGACTCATACCCCAGAGCGCAAGCTGTCGGTGGGGTGAGCTTAATTTGGTAAAGGAATGCTTTTATATGAAAGAGTTGCCTATCTCTGCGGCCATTAAACTGGCGCTATTTAACTATAAATCGATTCTGTTGTTGACCGGCGGCGCGCTTTGCCTGGCGGCGCCTGGATTTGCCTTGGCGGAAATCGTTACCGACAGCAAAAAGCCCACCGCCCCGGTTGAAGCTTCCTTCAACAGCAGTTTCCTGGTTGGAGAGGCGCAAGGCGTCGATCTTTCGCGCTTCCGCGACGGCAACCCTATTCTTGCCGGCAAATACTCACTCGACGTTTACGTTAACGGCGAGTGGAAAGGCAAGAAGAGTATCGATTTCAAAAACGTGCCGGGTAAAAACAGTGCCGATACCTGTTTTTCTCTGCTGTCGTTGGATGAATTCGGTGTGGATACTGCGGCATTGAGCAGCGATCCTTCGGTGACTACCGATACCTGTAAAAGCCTGCCGCAGTGGGTGCCGGAAGCCTATTATCGCCTGGATACCAGCTCGCTGCGAATGGATATCAGTATCCCGCAGTCGTCGCTGCGCCGCAGTGCGCGCGGTTATGTCGATCCGAAATTCTGGGATCGCGGCATTACCGCCGGCAGCCTTTCGTATAATTTCAATGCCTTTAATACCCACAGTTCCGCCAACGGCAGCAACGCGGATTCAACCAACGCTTATTTGACCCTGAACGCCGGGTTAAACGTGGCCGGTTGGCAGTTGCGCCACGACTCTAACGTCAACTGGCGCTCCAACGAAAGCACCCATTGGCAAAACACCGCCACTTACGCGCAGCGCGCCATCCCGGCCGTGCGTGGCATGCTGACGTTGGGTGATACCTATACCAGCGGCGACTTCTTTGATTCTATCGGTTTTCGCGGTGTACAGGTCGCGACCGATGACCGCATGTTGCCTGACTCTCTCAACGGTTATGCGCCCGTGGTGCGTGGCGTGGCGCAAAGTAACGCGCTGGTAGAGATTCGTCAGAATAACCAGTTGATCTACCAGACCACCGTTGCTCCCGGCGAATTCGTGATTAACGATCTTTACCCAACCGGTTACGGCGGCGACTTGAACGTCACCATCAACGAGGCCGACGGCAGCAAGCGCCAGTTCAGCGTGCCTTACGCTTCGGTAGCGCAGATGTTGCGTCCGGGGATCCAGCGTTATGCCCTGACTGCAGGCCGAGTGCGCGATGATAATTTGAGCAAGGAACCCGATATGTTCCAGGCGACTTATCAGCGCGGGTTTACCAATATCATCACCGGCTACACCGGCGCTATCGCCAGTGACGGCTATGGTGCCGTGTTGTTGGGCAGTGCGGTGGCGACGCCGATCGGCGCCTTTGCTCTGGATGTGACTCAGGCCAATACCCGCCTGAAGCAGGGCGACCAATCCGGCCAGAGCTATAAGCTCAGCTACAGCAAGTTGATGACTGAAACCAACACCAACTTCACCATCGCCGCTTATCGCTACTCCACCTCCGGTTACCTTTCGTTGCGCGACGCCGTTTACTCGCGAGACAACGAACGCAAAAACCTGAGTGCCGACGCCGTTAACCGTCAGCGCAGCGAATACCAACTGACCCTCAATCAGGGGCTGGGCGATGACTATGGCGCGTTGTATATCACCGGTTCGGTTCGCGATTACTGGAACCGGGGCGGCAGCACCAAGCAGTATCAGGTGGGTTATAACAACTATTATGGTCGCGTCACCTACGGCCTGTCCGCCATGCGCACCTCGGACATGTATAACCGTGATGAAACCCGTTATTACCTGACGCTGTCGGTTCCGTTCAGCGTCGGTTCGCAGACGCTGAGCCTGAACAGTTCATTGGGCTATACCGATAACGGCTACGACAGCAGCCGCGTGGGCATTAACGGTTCTACCGGTGAAGACAACAACATCAGCTACAGCGCGGCGCTGGCTAACGATCAATCCGGCGGCACCAACAGCAGCGTAAGCGGCGAATACCGTAGCCGGTTCTCGACGCTGAACGGTTCTTACAGCTACGGCAAAGATTATCGTCAGTCGTCGATCGGGGCATCGGGCAGCGTAGTGGCTCACAGCGGTGGGGTGACCATGACGCCGCAGCGCGGCCAGACCATGGTGCTGGTAGAGGCGCCGGACGCCGCCGGAGCTATCGTGACCAACTCGCCGGGCGTGCGTATCGATGATAACGGCTATGCGGTAGTGCCTTATGTGGCGCCATACCGTATGACCAACGTAACGCTCGATCCGAGCGGCATGTCGCGCGATGTGGAGTTGGAAAGCAGCAGTCAGCAGATTGCGCCTTACGCCGGTGCCATCGCACGGCTGGAGTTCAAAACCACCAAAGGCCAGGCGTTGATCATTCATGCCCTCGGCCCGGACGGCAACGCGTTGCCATTTGGTTCTGAAGTGCTGGATACCCGCAATCAGGTGGTGGGCATCGTCGGCCAGGGCAGCCGCATCTACTTGCGTACTGAAGCGCAAAAAGGGTTGTTACAGGTGAAATGGGGCACGCAGCCTACGCAGCAGTGTTCTGTCAGCTATAGCTACAAGGCGAAAGCGCAGGGCAATACTGACTACGAAATTATTGAAGCGAGTTGCAAATGATAAAATTAACGCGTGTTCTGTCACTGAATAAAACGTCGGCGAAATGCTTGATGCTGTTCGGTTTGATGATGGTAGGCAGTCAAAGTGCTTATGCCGCCTGTTCTGTCAGAAGTGGTTACAAGGCGCAGGTGATCAATATGAAGCTTGGGCGTGTGCTGGTGACCCCAGGCAGCCAGGTGGGCGATACCTTGGTTACCGGACAGTTTCCAATCAATGAAGTCAGTAATATCGCCACTTGCTCAAGAGGCGGCAGCGCGATTGGTTCGATCATGCAGGGGAGCTCTACCAGCTTCGCCAATGTGTGGAGCACCAATATTCCGGGTATCGGCATTCGTTTGTACCGTGAGGCCGGCTCGGTGAGTAACTTCTACCCTCATACCTTGAGGTTCTCTGGTAATTCCAACGTGACCCTTAACGGCGGTTACTTCAAGATCGACGTCGTTAAAACTGCGGCTCAGACAGGCACCGGCCAGTTGACTACCGGGCTATATACCAACTATTACATGGACGGTACCGGTCCTGGGTTGCCGCTGCTGCAATCGATTGTCGATGCCAACAGCCTGACGATTGTCACTTCCACCTGCAATGTGGACAGCGGTTCCAAAAACAAGGTGGTTAATCTGGATACCGTCACGGCAACCTCTTTTGGCGCCGTCGGCTCAACCCAGGGTGAGAAGGCGTTTGATCTCAACATTAATTGCGTTGGCGGCGTCGGAGAAAATCTGCTGCCAGGCAATGCCGGGCAGGGGATTGTGAATGTGCGTTTTGACTACACTCCGGACAGTTCTAATGCGCCAGGCGTGATCAAATCGCAACCTGGCGCCAATACGGCTTCCGGCGTTGCCGTGCAGTTGTTGACGGGCAGCACCACGCAGCCTATCAAGAACGGTGACGCGGTCAATGCAGGCCGCACCGTGCCGAACCAGGCCAACACCCTGACCCTGCCGTTGAAAGCCCGTTACTACCGTACCGGTACTACGATCAAAGGCGGCAATATCCAGTCGACCGCAACCTTTACCATCGAATACAACTGAGTGTCGCGGGCATTAAAAAAGCCAATGGGATTGCCCATTGGCTTTTTGCTTTTTATCCGCCTCAGCGCAGGCCCATCCAATGAGTGCAGGCGCCTTCGACGCATTTCCCCGCATACCACAAGTGCGCACCCGACGGCTCGTGCCGATGCCCGTTCTGCGGCGTGATCGGTTGCGGATGCATCTCTACCACGTCCCAGCGCGTGGTGCGGCGATACACTGCCGGCGTTTTGCCGAACTGTTTTTTAAATGCGCGTGAAAATGACGGTTGGGAATCAAAATGGAACTGCAGGGCGATGTCGAGAATAGGGCGTGGGGTCGAACGCAGCGCCTGCGCGGCCTGTGACAGGCGGCGCTCGCGGATATAGCTGCCCAGCGCATGGCCGGTGGTGCTGCGGAACATCCTTTGCAGGTGCCACTTGGAGTAGCCCGATTTCGCCGCCACGTTATCTAACAGCAGCGGTTGATCCAGATGAGTTTCAATCCAGTTCAGCAAATCGTGAATGATATTGACGCGATCCATTGTTTAAGTTCTCCCGCGGTACGGCATTCAGGTCATAGTAGGTAAGAGTAATTATCCAAGCTAGTTCTTTGATAATAGATGATGCATCGGTTTTTGCAAGTGATATCTTGTTAATTCTGGAGTCATACTTTTTGATGCATAACATTGAGGGGGCATAAATCCTCTGAGCGATAAGATATGCATATTCACTTTAGCTACCCGCTGATTCATTAGCATATATGCCCGTGTGAAAAATTTTAATTAGTAATCATTTCAATTTTAATAATAACATTAATTTATTTTTATCGGCTTGACATTCATAAGAGTTTAGTCTGTTATTAATTAGGGTTTCTCTAACCAATTTTTATTAATTTATTTTAATTATTTGTTTTGTAAGGTTTTTTATTTTTCTGGATGAGTGTTCTATCTGAAGGTAGATGTTTTTGTATGTCATTCTTGGTGCCAAAGTGAGAATTATAGAGTCTGACTGTGTTGAACCGTGTATTGAAAAGGGTACGCTGAAAATTACCGAATTTGAGAAACTACTGCTGCGCTAGTTTTGTAAGGTAAAAACGTTGTGATAACGATATTTTTTAGAAAATAATCTGGGGGGAATTATGGCTTCACTAGCATATCAAAAGATGGTCGCTACTTTTTATTATGGCATACTTGGTGTTAAATCAAATATTTATGAGATTGATCGTGTAGGTGCCCAAATGGAGAGGGGGGAACTCAGCGCCACTGGGCTTGCGAGAAAATTACTCGACTCGGAAACTGGGCAGGAAATGTACGGTGGGTATTCTAACAGCGCGGTGATCACCGCAATTGGTTATTCTATTTTTGGCCGTTCTCCAGATAATATGCCATCCTTCAATGAGTTATACTCACTACCATTGGATGAGGCTCTTGCGACTCTAATTTCTTATATTAATAAGTATAAGACAGGTGGAGACAAAACAGGTATCTATTATCCAGCAAAAGCCAAGATTGATAAGGTGGTTAATGAAATACTTTATCCAACGGTGAATCAGGCAACTGATGCGCATGGCGCTCAGGATGTTTTTTCACTTTATTATGTTATTGGTTCTGTGGCCGTTGCTGATGGGATCGGCTATTGGGGGAATATGCTCAATAGTGGAAAGATGACATTGGAACAGGTCGCTCAAAAATTCATCTATGATAGAGCCTACCTCACCGCACTGGATAATACTCAGTTTATTGAGCGACTCTTTTTGCAAGGGTTTAAACGAGAGGCCAATCAAAGTGAAATGAATAAATATTTACATGAGCTAGAACATGGCAGCCGAAGAGGTGATGTTCTTGTCGAAATAATTAAATCTTTACGGGATCCCGTTACACCTGCAGATCAGGCGGCCAAAGACAAATTCATCGCAAATACCACAGTTTTTCACAAACAGGGTGAGCTGCCGGCACTAAATTATCAGGAGCAGGTATCGGCTTTATATTTGGCTATACCTCACAGAAATATTGACTCCGGTGGCTTGGATAACTGGAGTAAATACCTTGAAAAAGGTCGAAGCTATAAAGAGCTGGCCGAGTTGTTACTAGGGTCTGCTGAGTTTATGCGCAAAGGCGCGCAGCTGAATGGCAATGAATTTATACAACATGTTTTTAAAGAGTTACATGGACGCAATGCTACTGCCAGTGAATTAAGCCATTATGCAGGATTAGGGGCTAAAAGTGATATTGCAGTTGCGATCATTTTTGACTTAAGAAATAACACAGCGACTGATAATGAGAGTAGTATAGCTCAGCACGCTTTTGAACGAGATATTGGCACCAGCTTGATGTATGAAACCGCTCTCAAATTAGGGAAGAATAATACAGGCACGGCTAATTCTGGCGTAAAACATACTCTAAGCAATGCGGAAATTGCTGTGCTTACAAGTGTCACCATAGATCCTAATGAGTTTGATGGTAGTACTAATGACCTTTCGTTTGCCGACCACCTAAAATATTTAACCATTAACGATGTCGGGCCTTATGATATTACAGCAGGCACGGTTAAACTTTCGACCAATGGCGTGAGCGAGGGGGTAACTATCGATAGCGGTATGTCTGCGCTTAATTTCTATGGAAGTAATGGTGGTGACTACTTCAACGACCATGCTTTACATTATTTTGGTGTCGCGAACTATAGATTCGGTGCGGGAGATGATGTCCTGTACTGGGATGGAAATGCCCACAGCATGCGCGCTACTTTTAATAGCATAAAGGGTTCTGTTTATTTCGATGGAGGGGCTGGTAATAATATAATTTCGGCAAACTATATTGAAAAAGTCATTACCATCTATTACAACGGTATCAGCCGACACACCGAAATTTCATCTCACGCTGAGTTTTATAAAAACTTTCAACAGATAGAGTTGGATGGTTATATCGGCGGGGTTTTATACCGTTCTCAATATGAGCCAGGGGGCCAAATATATAATGAAAGTCAGCTCACGGAGATCTTTGGCGGGGTGTTGGATATGGGGCTTCTGACGGGAAATGCAACATTGGATTTTATCGATGCTCCAGGTGTAGTCACACAGGCAGCTAAAAATACTACACTTGGTGAGAAAGGTTTTGTTTTTGGCAGTAGAGCTGCTTATTACACATTGAAAACGGGGGTGCTACCGAAGGAAATACCTGTGGATGCATACGTGAATGATATAGGTGTTCGTATTATTAATATACAAAGTTCGAAAATGGCTCATCTGGAGGTGCAAGGGAATGGGTACAGAGATACCACCACATTCTCATTTATGCCTGATGTAACTGAAAAATTTGATATTAAGTTTAATGCATCTTCTTCAGGATTAGTTGACGCGGGTTATATTGGTGTAAAGAGTCAACAAAGTGATGGCCCAAGCGGAGTGGGCTTGAAAACGATTAATATCGAATCGTCAGGGTATGGTGAATTTGCCAACAAATTGGGATTGCATGATACGAGTTCAAGAATAGACATAACCGATAGGTATTTTCCAGGAAAATTACAGGTAGAAACGGTGAATATCACCGGTGACCATAAGATGTTGTTAACCTTGAAAGAAGGCTATAAGACAGTACATACTATTGATGCGACCAATAATAGCGCCGGGGTCAAAATCGACAGTAGTGCGACAGGAGGCACCGGTAACGGAGCGGTGGTGAATTTGCTTCATTCACTATCGCTAACCGGTAGTGATTTGGCCTTGTGGGATGGCGTATTGGGTGGCCTGGGATTGAACGGTGAGCAACTTAATATCAAAGGCAGCCAGGCAGACGATTTGTTCCTGTTGACCAATAATACTACCGTAACGGGCGGGGGCGGGCGAGATACCTTCCAGATCCAATCCAGTGTCGCAACTGCAGGCATTACACTCAAGGATTTCCAGGCGCAGCAGGATGTTATCCTTGATACTACCCTCGACGGTTACACCTCCAGCAAGGTAACGCTAATCTCCAACAACAACAGTAATACTCAGGTGGCAGATTACGGTGTTGGCAATGATACCAGTGTGGTCAGCCAACTTACGGAGATGGCGGGGAATGTTCCAGGGGACGCACTGGGTTTGTTGAAGGCGCTATTGCATCTGGATACAGGGTTAAGCAGCAAAGTGGGGATCGCATCTATTGAACATGGTAATGGCAAATCGGACAGTTTCTTGATTATCGACAGAAATAACAATCAGCAATTGGATAATAATGACGGCGTGGTACTGCTTAAGGATCAAGTTCATAATGATTTGATAAACAGTTTGTTCTTTAAAACAGATGTTAATATAACAGGCAGGATACAAGATACTCATTATGATGAGCTATTTAGCTAGATTCAGACCTTAGGCCATTTAAAAAAGCAGGCCGCTTTGCGGCCTGCTTTTTTATGGAAAATCAGTTAGTTTCCGGCTTCACTTCGATATAGTCCAACTGCAAGACGCTGCTGGTGTAGCCGCGGATCTTGTTGGTCATTTCAATATCGCCGTTCAGCTTGTGGCCATAGGATGGAATGATCTCTTTCAGCTTGCTCTGCCATTCCGGCGTCGCCACTTTATCTTTGAACACTTTTTCCATCAGATGCAGCATGATTGGCGCAGCGGTAGAGGCGCCCGGTGATGCGCCGAGCAGGGCGGCGATGCTGCCGTCCTCGGAGCTGACCACTTCGGTGCCGAACTGCAACACGCCGCCTTTCTCATCATCTTTCTTGATGATCTGCACGCGTTGGCCGGCGGTCCACAGCTTCCAGTCGGCCTGTTTGGCTTCAGGGAAGTACTCTTTCAGCGCAGCGAAACGGTCATCGTCGTTCATCATCAGCTGGCCAACCAGGTATTTCACCAGGTCGAAGTTATCCAGCCCGACGTGGGTCATCGGCATCAGGTTAGACGTGCTCAGCGAGTGCAGCAGATCGAACAGCGAACCGTTTTTCAGGAACTTGCTGGAGAAGGTGGCGAACGGCCCGAACAGTACCACGCGCTTGCCATCCAGCATGCGGGTATCCAGGTGCGGAACCGACATTGGCGGCGAACCTACGCTGGCCAGGCCGTAAACCTTGGCCAGATGCTGATTCGCCACTTCCGGATTGGTGGTGACCAGGAACTGGCCGCCGACCGGGAAACCGCCGTAGCCGTCGGCTTCAGGAATGCCGGATTTCTGCAACAGTGTCAGAGAGGCGCCGCCTGCCCCGATAAACACGAACTTGGCGTTAACGGTGGTTTCTTTACCGTCACGGTTAAGATCGGCCACGGTGACGCGCCAGGTGTTGTCGGCGTTGCGTTTGATATCGCGCACTTCATGGCTCAGGTTCAGCTTGAAGTTAGGATTTTTGGTCAGTGTATCCACCAGTTGATGGGTGATCACGCCAAAGTTGACGTCGGTACCCAGCGGCATGCGGGTCGCGGCAATTTTCTGCGCCGGATCGCGGCCGTTCATTACCAGTGGCGCCCACTGTTTAATCTGGTTGGGGTCTTCGGAGTATTCCATCCCACGGAACAGGGTGCTGTGCTGCAGCGCCGCATAGCGTTTGCGCAGGAAGTTGACGTTATCGTCACCCCAGACAAAGCTCATGTGCGGTACGCTGTTAATAAAGGATTTTGGATCTTTCAGGACGTTATTTTTTACCTGATAAGACCAGAACTGACGAGAAATTTCAAAAGACTCGTTAACCACCACGGCTTTGCTGATATCGATGGTGCCGTCTTCTTTCTCCGGGGTGTAGTTCATTTCGGCGAAAGCGGAGTGGCCGGTACCGGCATTATTCCAGCCGTTGGAGCTTTCTTCCGCAACGCCGTTCATGCGCTCATACATGTCGATGGACCAGTTCGGCTCCAGCTCATGCAGGTAAGTCCCCAGGGTGGCGCTCATGATGCCGCCGCCAATCAGTACCACATCGACGGTCTTATTCTCTTCTGCGGCAGCCTGTTGCGTGACGCCGAACAGATTCAGACAGAAGATCAGGACGAGTAATTTTCTCATTAAATCAAATCTCTTATGTGTAAATTCTACTCATTGCAGGTGAAAGAATTTATCGGGAGTTACCCTGGAAATAAGCCAAAACAGACCGCCCGGCATGAGCCGAATTGCAGTGATAATGTCTTTTTGTTAATAGTTTTCTTTAACGAAAAGTGGATTATTACAGGCTACCTGGAGGCGGAGTGTTCAACTCAGGTTACTGAGGGGATATTATTGTTTGCAAGAATGTTAAAAACTACTTTTGTAACTAAAAAAAGAGAAATATAGGCAGGAATAATTCATTTATTATTGCGGGCTAAATATAACCGTTAAATTAGCAGGGTTTAATTGCCGTTGATTTAAACGATATTTCATTATCACACAATATTTAGCGATGAATTGCAAAGGCTAACCGGTAACAAAAAGAAAATGGCCGCCGTAGGGCGGCCGGCATCCGATTAGCGCGGTTGCCAAATACCGCGGGTTGCCGTGTCGGCGGCATAGGTGGTGAAATCACGCGCCGGGCGCCCAAGGCTGCGTTGAACGCCGTCGGTCAGTGACGCATTGCGTCCATCCAGTACCGTACTGAATAAATATTCCAGCAAACTGACCATCTCCTCCGGCAACTGCGCTTCGCGCAGATAACCGACATAATCGGCTATCGGCACCTGCCGATAGAGGATCTCACGTCCGCTGGCGGCGGCAATCTCGCTAATGGCTTGTTCAAACGTCATCAGTCGCGGGCCGGTCAGCTCATATACCCTATTGCTGTGGCCGGGCTGAGTGAGAGCGGCGACCGCGGCGTCGGCGATATCGTCGGCATCAATAAAGGGTTCTGGAATTTCGCCCGGCGGCAAATAAACCGTGCCGTTCAGCAGCTCATCGAGAATAAAGCTTTCGCTGAAGTTTTGCATAAACCAGCTGGCGCGCAATATCGTCCAGTCCGCGCCGCTGCGCTCGACCACTTCCTCCGCCTGCCGGGCTTCGTCTTCTCCGCGCCCGCTGAGCAACACGATCTTTTGCACGCCGCCCGTTACCGCCTGACGGCAAAAACGTTCAATGGTGTCGATGGCGCCCGGCACCGCCAGATCGGGCTGAAAGCTGAGATACACCTTTTTCACATCTTGTAAGGCCGGTTGCCAACTGCCGCTGTCCTCCCAGTCAAAAGGAATGGCGGCGCCACGGTGGCCGGGGCGTACGGCCACGCCATGTTGTTGCAAACGCGCTGCTACACGGCTGCCGGTTTTTCCGGTGGCGCCTAAAACCAGTATCGGTGCGGTCTTATCGCTGTTATCCATCGTTCATCTCCAAAATGTGAGTGTCACTCATGTTTTGTAAATATGATAAACCCTCGTATTATTGTCAAGGCAGTTTTTGGTTCAAAGGACGATGCTGATGAATGACAAGCAAAAAAATCCGCCCGCGTTGCGGCGTAAACCCAGCCAGACGCGGAGCCGCGAGAAGGTGGAGCTGATCCTCGATTGCGCCACCGCGCTGATAGCCCGGCAGGGCAGCGATGCGATGCGCATGAGCGAAGTGGCGCTCAATGCCGGTATTTCCATTGGGGCGCTGTACCAGTACTTCCCGGATAAGACCGCTATCGTGCGCGTGTTGGCACAGCGTTATAACCAGGAAGCGCGCGAATGCATCGAGCAGTGTTTATCTCGGGTGCAGGATTTTCCGCAACTGATCGAGGCTTTTAGCTGCCTGATTGACGAATATTATGCCTTGTTTATGGCCGAGCCCGTCATGCGGGATATCTGGGCGGCGACGCAGGCCAACAAAACGCTGCGCGAAGAAGAGGTGGCGGAAAGCCGATTGAACGGTGCATTGCTGGCGGCGGCGATACGGCGTTTACGGCCACAGGCGGCTCCCGTTGCGGTTGAAAATGCCGCTTTTCTGCTGATGCATCTGGGAGAGGCGACGATGCGCCTGGCGGTCAGTACCGGCCCCGATGAGGGCCGAGAACTGGTGGAGAGCTATAAGCAAATGGCGGCGAAGGTGCTGGCAGATGCCTAGAACGCGCTACGGCAGCCCGTGCTGCCATTCTTCATTCAACAAGGCGTAAATAAACTCGTCGCCCCATTCGCCGTTGAAACGATCGTTTTGCCGCAGGTGCGCCTCTTTGCGCATGCCCAACCGCTCGACCACGCCGATCGAGCCCCGGTTGGCGGCGTCGAGCCGGGCAAAGATGCGGTGGCAGCCCACTTCGCTGAAGCCACGCTCCAGCACCGCGCGCACCGCTTCTGCGGCGTAGCCTTTACCGGCGTAGGCCGGGTTGAAGATATAGCCGATCTCTGCTTGCAATGCCGCGCGGTTGGCCAGTTTCAGCAGCACTTCACCGATCAATTCCCCGCTGTCTTGCAGGGTGACCGCACAATAAAAGATATCGCCATCCTCGCTGAAACGCGAAGCCACCGCCTGGGAAAGCTGTTCTTCCAACTGCGTGTCGTTCGGCGTGGGGGCGTACAGATAACGATAAACCGCCGGCAGACGGTGATAAGCCGCGTAGGCGTTGAGATCGGCAGGGGTAAAGCGGCGTAGCCGCAGGCGTTCGGTGGTCAATGGCAGGCTAATCAACTGCAAGGGTTCATCCTTTCATCTGGGCGCTTTGGCGCGAAGTGAAGACTCAAGGGGGAATATAGCCGTTAATCGATCATTTTTAACCTGTTAAAGCCGCTTCTCCCCCTGATATTCAGGAGGAGAAGGGATAGAGCAAGCTACCCGGCAACCAACTTACTTGATCGCCATAGCGTCACGCATGGTGTAGAACAGGTCGGTCTGATCGGTCAGGCCCACGACGTTAGCCGCATGCGGGCCGTAGGCGGCAACGCGCAACTGGGTGCCGGTGTGTCCCTGAGAGCCTTCCTCCGAGTTACCGTAGCTGATGGTCATTGGCGCGCCATCTTTGGTGGTCAGCGTTTGCGTCAGGCCTGGAGCCTTGGCATCGACGGCAATAATCTGGCTGGAGTGGGCGTGGTCGGCGGTGACGATCACCAGGGTGTTGCCGTCGGCGCGGGCGAAGGCCAGCGCTTTCTGTACCGCTTCATCCAGATCGACCGTCTCGCCGAACTGGCCGCAAGGGTTGGCTTCATGGTCCTGCTTGTCGATCGATGCGCCTTCCACCTGCAAGAAGAAACCGTTCTGCTGGTTTTTCAACAGATCTATCGCTTTTTCGGTCATCGCCGCCAGCGTTGGGATGTCGGCAGTACGTGCCGGGTTGTTCTCGCAGGTGACCGCCGGTTGGTCGATATTACCGTGATGCGAAGCTTTCGGGCCCTGCCAGCGCACCGGCATATTGCCGGCGGCAAACAATCCCAGCAGCGGTTTTTGCTGATTGGCTACGCTGATGGCATTCAGGCCGTCGAGGTTTTCCACCCACTGATAACCCAGCGCAGTTGCCTGGTCTTTCAATGATTTTCCCTGCCATTCGCCGCTTTTCGCCAGCTGATTAAAGGATTTCGCTCCACCGCCCAGCGAGACGTCGGCACGGGTTTTGAGCAATTGCTCGGTGATCGAGCCGCGGCCGCCATTCTCCAGCGCGTTGGTGGCGCATTTTTCGCTGGTTTCTTCCGGGCCGTAACATTTGCGCGAGGTAACATGCGAGACCTGCGCTGCCGGTGTGGCGTCCTGCAGCTCGGCGGTGGAGACGTTGCCGGTGGCTTTGCCCGCCGCTTTGGCGATCTCCAGCAGCGTCGGCTGGTCCTTGCCGTTGACGTCAACTCCCAGCGCGCCGTTATAGGTTTTTACGCCGGTGGACCATGCGGTCGCCGAAGCGGCGGAATCCGTCACGTAATCCGGTTTGTGGGTTTTCTTATCCAGCGAGTAATGGGTGTACTGGCCGGTCAGCGGCAGGGCATCAATGCCTTTAAAATAGCCGCCCGCGCCTTCTGCGTAGTTGCGCGCCGAGGTGATTTCAGAATCGCCCATGCCGTCGCCGATCAATAAAATCACGTTTTTGACCGTTTTGTCAGACAGCGAGGCTTTCAGCGCGGCGGTTTGATCGCCGCTCAGACGGCGTGCGCCGCCCGGTTCCACGATGTTACCGCGTGCCGCTCGCTCGGAAAGACCAGCGGTATTGGCCGGCGTTTCATCGGCGAGGGCGGTGGAACAAAGCAGGGCGGATAACACGGCGCCGGCGATCAAAGAAACGGGCTGCAGCATGGGAAAACTCCTTGTCGTAATAATAAAACACAAATAGCATCAGTTTGTTACGCAGGGAGAGTAGTGCAGAGGTGTGACACTTTTATGACGATGCGGGGGGCGAAAATGGGATAGCCGGCGGCTATCCCAGGCAATAAATTATTCGTTGCGGGCGGGAATAGTCAGGCCGCGTTGCACTGCCGGGCGCGCCAAACCGCGCTCCAGCCATTGCCCCACCCGTGGGAAACTGTCGAACTCCACCAGTTCGCGCGCTTCGTAGAAACCGATCAGGTTACGCACCCAGCCCAGCAGTGAAATATCGGCGATGGTGTAATCTGCGCCCATGATCCAGTCGCGGCCTTCAAGGCGGCTTTCCAGCACGCCGAGCAGGCGTTTGGATTCATTTTTATAACGCTCCAGCGGGCGTTTATCTTCGTATTCACGCCCGGCAAAGCGGTGGAAGAAGCCGAGCTGGCCGAACATCGGGCCGACCGCGGCCATCTGGAAAAATACCCATTGGATGGTTTCGTAGCGCTGCGCGGGATCCTGTGGCAGGAATTGACCGCTTTTCTCTGCCAGATACAAAAGGATGGCACCGGATTCAAACAGCGGCAGCGGCTTACCGCCCGGACCATCGGGATCGATAATCGAGGGGATTTTACCGTTCGGGTTCAGCGACAAAAACTCCGGCGTCCAGGTTTCATTCTTGCCGATATCGATCAGATGCGCTTCATAAGGCAGGCCGATCTCTTCGAGCATGATGGAGACTTTTACGCCGTTAGGCGTTGGCAGCGAGTAAAGCTGCAGCCGTTCCGGATGTTGCGCCGGCCACAGTTTGGTGATGGGGAATTGGGTTTGATCGAGCATGAGGAGTCCTCGGGTTGACGGTGTGCCTATTGAGTATTGCACCAAAGCTAACGCGCTGTGGGGCTAAAGCGTGAGGTCAAAATGTGCTTTCAGAGCATTCTTGCCGGTGGCGGTGAGTTGCAGCTCGCGGCTATCGAGCCGGCGCCTTATCCAGCCGCGTTCGATAAAAGCGTTAAGCATCGCTGCGCCAAGTGCGCCACCGAGGTGAGCCTTGCGTTCGCTCCAGTCCAGACAGCCGCAGGCGAAGCGCCGCCGTGAAGGCGCAGGCGTGCAGTCGATGCCCAACCGCGTCAGGGCAGCCCGCCCCGCGTCGCTCAGCCGGTAGTCTTCCTCGCCCACCAGCCAGGCCAACTGATGCAAACGGTCATGCAGTTTTACCGCCACTTCACCGGCCATATGATCGTAGCAGGTGCGGGCGAATTGCAGCGAGGTGGGGGTTGTGCTTTTCACCGTCGGCCGTTCGACGCCGGCCAGCGCCATCAGCGTTTCCAGCACATCGGCCACCGGCTGGCCCGCCAGGCGGAAATAGCGGTAGCGCCCCTGTTTGACGCAGGCGATCAACCGTTGTTCCTGCAAGCGCGCCAAATGCCCGCTGGCGGTAGAGGCGGCGACGTCCACGGCGGCGCTGAGCTCGGTGGCGGTATAGGCGCGGCCGTCCATCAGCAGGCACAACATGCGCGCACGGGTACGGTCGGCAATAGCGGCAGTCAGTGCCGCCAGGCGATCTTCGATATTGATGTCATTCATACTTCGAGATTAGGCGAAGTATGGCTGTAGGTCTAGCCTTAGGATAGGGTTAATCGTCCTGACAGGAACTCTCTATGATTGCCGTTATTTTTGAATTGCAGGCCGCCGACGGGCAGCGTGAAACCTACCTTAAATTGGCGGCAGAGCTAAAGCCGCTGCTGGCGGAGATTGACGGATTTATCTCCATCGAGCGCTTTCAAAGCCTGGCCGATCCGCAGCGGTTGCTGTCGCTGTCCTTCTGGCGGGATGAAGAGGCGGTAAAACAGTGGCGCAATCTCGAGCAGCACCGGGCTGCGCAGGCGCGTGGCCGCCATGATGTGCTGGCGCAGTATCGCCTGCGGGTGGCGGAGGTGGTGCGCGACTATGGTTTGGATCAGCGGGATCAAGCGCCGCAGGACAGCTGCGGCTATCACGCAGGTTAATGCAAAGTTGGTTTTATCGTTGACAGCCCTCCCGGCTTTATTCTATTGATAGTGGATGAATAAAAACCGACTTGTATTCGCGCAGATTATTATCACCATTCTCAGAGTGGTGGGATAGCGCGTCTCTTTCAAGCCAAAACCCGCCAGTAAGGCGGGGCAATCTATCCTCCTGCTGGCCATCACCCAGGAGGACGTCATGGGAAATCACCCCCAGGTTGTTTTACATCTGATGTGCGGCAAAGCCGGTTCAGGCAAGTCGACGTTGGCAAACCGCTTGTCGCAGCAGCCACAAACGCTGTTGATTGTTGAGGACAGCTGGCTGGCGACGCTGTATGAACAACAGATGACCGGGTTGCAGGATTACGTCCGCTATTCGGCCCGGCTACGGCAGGCATTGAGCGAACATGTTGTAGAGCTGCTGCGTCATGGGCTGTCGGTGGTGCTCGATTTTCCGATGAACACGCCGGATCGTCGTCTTTGGGCCAGACAACTGGCGGACGCCGCCGGCGTTAGCCATTGTCTGCATTTTCTGGACGTCAGCGATACGCAATGCAAAAGCCGGATCAAACTGAGAAATGAACAGGGCGATCATCCTTTTGTGCTCAGCGAAGAAACCTTCGATCTGCTTACCCACTACTTTGTTTCCCCTTCAGAGGAAGAGCGGCTGACTGTGGTTAGATACGGCGATCAGGCCTGAGTCAGCCCGTTTGAGGGGCGTGGTTTCAAACGCGGTATCGACAGCGACCTCGCTCTGCGGTGCAGAGCGGGTGTTATCTCTTGCGTTAACGGAAAGCTATACCAGCACATTCCAACGCTGTATAAGCCCCAGCAGATGAACCAGACCTATGCAGAGACATATCAATGAGCTTATGACGATAAATCTGTGGCTGCGGCCGGTATTGCGCAGCGCAACGGGGCCGGCAATACCACGCAACAAATAGATAAACGTGATGAAGCACAGCGCGGGGCGCAGCAATGGCAGCGGCGCAATAATGCCGGCGCCGGCCAAAGCGTACAGCGCCCAGATAAACAGCACCAGGGCGATACCTGCGGTCGCGATGGCCGGAAATGTCTTGCCGGCTTCGGCGGCGCGGATAAAGCGATCGCCGGCGCCGCACAGGCGATATCCGCGCGGCCCCGCCTTGATCACCCAAACATGCACCAGGGCCGCCATGGCGCTCAGCCCTGCGCCTGTCAGTAATGCCAAATTATAAGGGGTATCCATACTTCTCTTCGCTCCTGGGACAAAACCATTGCGTCAGTTTTTGTGCCGCTCCTTGAACACTGTAGTGGCAATCAGGCTGATAGTCAGCATGCCGGTGACATACCAGGCCGGCGCCATAGGATTGCCGCTGACATCCAGTAACCAGGTGACGATGAGCTGCGCCGACCCACCAAACAGCGTAACGCCGAAGGCATAAATCATTGAGGTGCCGGTAGCGCGGACATGGCGCGGTAGCGCAGAGACGATCAGCATGGTGCTCGACAGCATATTGATCCCTAAAGCGCCGATCAGCAAGATGCGAAAGAGGATTGCCAGCCACAGATAGTGTGTGGAGCCCAGGAACCAGAACGTGGGATAAATCAGTATCAGGGCGGCAAAGATAGAGAAAAGCAGCGGTCTTTTGTAGTTTTGTACCCGATCGACATAGCGGCCGGCGAAATAAACGGCGACGATTTGCACCACTGAGGCAATGCAGCTGAAGAGATAGGCGGTTGGTGCGGCAATGTGATAGGTCTGCATCATATAGGTCGGCATATACAGCAGCACAATATAAACCATCACGGTGCCGGACATAATGATCAGCATTCCCAGCAGTAGGTCTTTAAAGTGATTGCGCAGCACATCCCAGACCGGGTTAACCGGTGGGCGTTCTTGATCCGCAACCTCGCCGCTATAGGTTTCTTCCAGGTGTTTACGGATATATACGCCGACGGGAATAATCAGCAGGCCGACGATGAAAGGCACGCGCCAGCCCCAGGAATAGAGGGCTTCTTCCGGCAGAAAATAGGTCAACAGCAGCCCGAAAGAGGCACCGAGCAAGGCGCTGATGCCTTGGCTGATCGCCTGCCAACTGACAAAGAATCCCCGCTGGTTGGCCCCGGCCGACTCCAGCAGCAGGGTGGTCGCAGACCCCACTTCACCGCCGGCGGCAAAGCCCTGAATCAATCGCCCGACCACGATCAGCATCGGTGCGAAGATGCCAATCTGCGCATGAGTGGGGGCGAAGGCGATCAGCGCCGTGCCGACGCCCATCAGAACAATAGTCATTAACATGGCGGCCTTACGCCCGACCCGATCGGCGTAGGCCCCCAACACCATGCTGCCCAGCGGCCGCATAATAAAGCCGACGCCAAAAACGGCCACCGACATTAATAAAGAACCGTAGGCCGTGTCGCTGGGGAAATACAGCTTTCCGATAATGGCGGCAAAGAAGCTGTAAACGGTGAAATCGAAGATCTCCAGCCCGTTACCGAGGCTGGCGCCAAATATGATTTTATAATTTATCGTTTTCTTGTCGATCGTCCGATTCTCGGATAACTCATTTTCAACTGTGTTCGTCATTATCTCTATCTCTCGCGATGGGTGGCATGTTTTTATTGTTAATGTTTCACCAGTGATACCTGAAGGATGCTGTTTGCCGTGATCACATTTTTGCAATCTCTTGTTTACATATACTTGTATGTACAACTATATGCAATACGGGTTTGTTCGCGGCATGAAAATGAAATTAATGGTTTTAATTTTAATTTTATCAAAATGTTAATGGGTATCTGGGTGGTGTGGAAAGCATGCCTGGCTGACGATTTAGTGACCTGACACACACAAAGAATCCGATTCCTTGTGGGTTTTAAGAGGTGAATCACAATTTTAATCGTAGAGAGGAATATGCGGTGGTGTGGTTCTGCCGTAGCAATAAAAATTGCTATTCGTCCTGAAGGCGAGGGTAAAGGAAAAGCATTTACTTAATCCAAGGGGATAATGGTTTATCACCTGCAGGCTAAGGTTGTTTTTTTGTTGGGGTGTTTAACGTAAACATTGGCACTCTCTATCGCTCAGGCGATAAGTCTGATGGTTTTTTTAGGCCTGCCTGGGAGTGATTAATATTTTTAGTGAATTTAATTTATTGGAATAATTGTTTTTGTGAATGCAAATGTGTTTTCTCGAACGCAGGCAGGAAGACGAGTAATCCAGGATATTGAGACCTCTCGAACAAGGCTCCCTATGCCCTGATGCGCCAGTAGTGCAAAATGCGGGGCGATTGAATGTCGTGGCCAAGCCCCGCTGATTTTTTCTTAAACTTCTGTTTTTTGCATTTGCAGGCAAGGTTCCTGTTGCCATCTCAGTGTCAGGAAATCGATTAACGCCCGCGCTGCCGGCCCCACCGGCCCCGGCGGGTAAACGGAATAAACTCCGGTTTCTCTCCCTGTCCATTGCGGCAGCAGTTGCACCAATTCCCCCAAACGTATCGATTCGGCCATCGTCACGGCGGAATGAAATGCGATGCCTTGGCCGTCTATACAAAATTGTTTGACCGCATCGCCATTATCCGCTCGCATTCGGCCCTTGGGCTGAAACACCGTCTCCCCCGCGGGCCCGAACAGGCGCCAGTTATCGCCATCGTGGCTCGCCGTCGAAACCAGGCACTGGTGCTGCCGCAGTTCCTCAAGCGTTGTCGGTGTGCCGTGCTGTTGCAGATAATGCGGTGAGGCGACCAGGATCCGCCGGTTGTTGAGCAGCTTGCGCGCCACCAGGCTTGAATCCGGTAGCCGGCCAATGCGGATAGCGACCGCCACGCGTTCCGCGACAATGTCGACATAACGATCGGTCATCAGCAGGTCTATTCGCAGTTGGGGATACTGCGCCATAAAAGCCGCCAGATGCGGCGCGACGTGCAGGCGGCCAAACGACAGCGAAGTGCTGACACGCAACGTTCCCTGCGGCTGGCTTTGCTCATCGCGCATTCGCTCATAGGCCATTCTCAATTGTTCCAGCGCGGCGCTGCAGTCTGTGAAGTAGCGCTGGCCGGCTTCGGTCAGCGACATCGCCCGGGTTGTGCGGTTGATAAGCAGCATATCAACCTGTTGCTCAAGCTTTTTGACCAGGCGACTGACGGCAGAAGGCGTCATATTCAGCGCTTGCGCCGCTCTGGCGAAGCTCTGATGTTCAGCCACGGCGACAAAGGCTTTTACCAGTTGCAGGGAAGGTTCTTCCATTCGTTCTCCCAGGGAATGAATATCTGAAATTTACGGCTATTATCATCCAAATTGATGATGGTTAGAATGCGTTTTTTACCGGGAGAACCTTATGGACACTCACAATAATGCCGCCGTTTTTGCCAATCTGCACCGTCAGCCACACCCATTACGCCTGCCCAATGCCTGGGACGCCGGCAGCGCATTGTTGATTGAAAGCCTCGGTGCCGCCGCGATCGCCACTACCAGCGCCGGTGTCGCATGGTCGTTGGGCTATCGCGATGGCGACAGGTTGCCGTTAGCCCCGCATCTGGCGAGCATTGCGGCGATTGCGCGCGTCATTAAAGTGCCGCTCAGCGTGGATATCGAAAGTGGTTACCCGGATGAAGAAGGCAGCCTGGAAAGCCGGGTGGCGCGCTTTATTGACGCCGGTGCGGTGGGCATCAATATTCAGGATGGGGCGGATTCGCCGCAGATCTTGTGCGAGAAAATCACCCAGGTGCGTAATGTCGCGGAGCGCATGGGGATTAAACTTTATATCAATGCGCGCACGGACGTTTATGCGCGCAGCCTGGTCCCTGCCGCCATGCGAGTCAGTGAAACGCTGAGTCGAGCCAAGAGCTACCACGAGGCGGGGGCTGATGGGTTGTTTGTTTTGGGCGTGACGGACCCGGAACAGATCCGTGAAATTGCCGGCCAAACCGATCTGCTGCTTAATGTGATCGCCTGGCCTGGTCTTTTGCCGGCGGAGCAACTCGCCGCGCTTGGCGTACGCCGGGTGAGCGTCGGCTCATGGATCCCGCAAAGCCTGTGGACGCACACTGCCAGATTGGCGGCAGGTTTTCTGGCCGATGGCAGTTCCGAACCGCTGTTCGGTGATGCAGCGCCTTACTCGCATATCAACGGTTGTTTCCCCGATTAACGAGTCAGGATGCCGGATGGGGGATTACCGCATTCGGCATGTTCGGGGGGGCGGGGCGGTTTCAAAAAAATGGTTGAAGAAAAGTAAGGTTATGGTTGATGCTCGTATAATAAGAGTATATGAATCAAGCTATTTTATGGATTTTAATGATTCATGTTATTAATGCGGCTATAAGTTTTCTATTTGCAATGATTTTATTTATGTGGTTAGGTTGGCATAAGGTAAATGATTTGTGAATGCGGGTGGGCTTTATGAAAAGGATTTTTATAGTTGCTACTTTATTTTTTACTGCGTTATGTCCTCTCTATGGCTACGCAAATGAAAATCATTATGAAACTATAGAAGCCAACTTATCCCAGGTTGGTTATTTTTCTTTAGGAATGAATGGCTTTGCTGGCAAGATTAGTGAAGGGGAAGTTGCTGTAATAGATATTCTTAAAAGCAAGAACGCAACTGATATTTTCCTGAGAACAGCCAATAATCCCAAGGCAACGCCAGAAAGTAAACTCTATGCAGCTTGTGGATTGAAACAACTAGGTAAACTAAATAATAATGACGTCAAATCCATTTCTGAAAAAGAGTGGAATGATGATGTTTCTGTATTGAAAGCAGACATTCTAAGAAAAGAAAAATTTAAACATTTATATTTTGGTATTTTGAATCATGGATGCATGTGAGTAAATTTACTGAATTACTCTATTTCTTGGGGAAGCGGCCCATGGCAACCTTCAAGCGGTAATAGCTTCACCGGTATCCCTCCGTCAACGGGCGGGCTTGCATTACGCCGAACCATGGGCCGGCATGTCGGGTTAAGCGCATGATCCTCTGCCGCCGCACCTTTGCTCAAATTGTCACCGAAACTTCCCGCGATCTCTTATCCTCGTTATGGCATAATGCGCGCCAAATCACATTCCCAATGATATGAAGAGCGAGCGCTGTGTTAAGCACTAACAACATCACTATGCAGTTTGGCAGTAAGCCGTTGTTTGAAAACATCTCCGTCAAGTTTGGCGGCGGTAACCGCTACGGTTTGATCGGGGCCAACGGCTGCGGCAAATCCACCTTTATGAAAATTCTGGGTGGCGATCTGGTGCCGAGCGGCGGCAACGTGTTCCTCGATCCGAACGAACGCCTGGGCAAACTGCGTCAGGATCAGTTCGCTTTCGAACAATACAGCGTGCTGGACACCGTCATCATGGGCCATCACGAGCTGTGGGCGGTGAAGGAAGAGCGTGACCGCATTTACGGTCTGGCCGAAATGAGCGAAGAAGACGGCTATAAAGTGGCCGATCTGGAAGTGGCTTACGGTGAGATGGACGGTTACACCGCCGAAGCGCGCGCCGGCGAACTGCTGCTTGGCGTAGGCATCCCGGTTGAACAGCATTACGGCCCGATGAGCGAGATCGCGCCGGGCTTCAAACTGCGCGTATTGCTGGCGCAGGCGCTGTTCTCCGATCCGGAAATCCTGCTGCTCGACGAACCGACGAACAACCTGGACATCGATACCATTCGCTGGCTGGAGCAGGTGCTGAACGATCGTAACAGCACCATGGTCATCATTTCGCACGACCGTCACTTCCTGAACATGGTCTGTACTCACATGGCGGATCTGGACTACGGCGAGCTGCGCGTTTATCCGGGCAACTACGACGAATACATGACTGCGGCCACTCAGGCGCGCGAGCGTCTGGTTGCGGACAACGCCAAGAAGAAGGCACAGATTAACGAACTGCAATCGTTCGTGAGCCGCTTCAGCGCCAACGCCTCCAAATCCAAGCAGGCGACCTCTCGCGCCCGCCAGATCGACAAGATCCAACTGGAAGAAGTGAAGGCCTCAAGCCGTCAGAACCCGTTCATCCGTTTTGATCAGGACAAGAAACTGTTCCGTAACGCGCTGGAAGTGGAAGCGCTGACCAAAGGCTTCGATAACGGCCCGCTGTTCAGCAAGTTCAATCTGATGGTTGAAGTGGGCGAGAAAGTGGCGGTACTGGGCCCGAACGGTATCGGTAAATCCACGCTGCTGAAAACGCTGGTGGGCGACGCTCTGCCGGACAGCGGCAGCGTGAAGTGGTCCGAAAACGCCAAGATCGGCTACTACGCTCAGGATCACGAATACGAGTTCGATGACACCCTGACGGTATTCGACTGGATGAGCCAGTGGAAGCAGGAAAAAGACGACGAGCAAGCGGTGCGCAGCGTGCTGGGCCGTTTGCTGTTCAGCCAGGATGACATCAAGAAGAAAGTTAAGGTGCTGTCTGGTGGTGAAAAGGGCCGTATGCTGTTCGGCAAGCTGATGATGCAGCGCCCTAATATCCTGGTTATGGATGAACCAACCAACCACCTGGATATGGAATCCATCGAATCGCTGAACATGGCGCTGGAAATGTACGAAGGTACGTTGATCTTCGTCTCCCACGACCGTGAGTTCGTCAGTTCGCTGGCGACGCGCGTGCTGGAAATGACGCCGACCAAGGTTATCGACTTTACCGGCAACTACGAAGACTATCTGCGTAGCCAGGGTATCGTTTAACTCTGCTTAGGCAGTCAAAAGGCGGGAGCATTCCCGCCTTTTTTGTCTCCGTTATAGTGCAGAGTAAAATGTTCTGTTGAAATTCTGACATACACTCCTCAAATATCGTTCACTATCTGCATTTTTCCCCGTAAGCATAAAATCTGGAATGCATGTCTTTTATTTATCGTAAAGCGAGTGTAGAAGCTTAATTTTATTATTTTAAGCTGCCCGTATATTTACCTGGTTCGTTAATGCCATTAATTAACCTTGCCATAAAATTAGTTAAAAATCGGTTATGCGAATGACTTATATATTGAAGTAGTTGCTGGTTTTAGTCTGTTTACCTTGATTTTAATAAGGATGAAAATATCTTGATATTTTCTCGCGCAAACGTTAGTAATAATCGTTATCACACATGATGAGAGGCTTTTTCAGTATTTTAGGGGTGATTAATGCAGTCTTTTAGAACTAATGGCATATTTTTTCGGAAATGGATGCGCTGCGCTACATACCTTTTTATGATATTCACCGCTGTGAATTATATTGGTAACAGTATTCATGGTGGAGATTTATATTTCTTTTTATTGATTGTTTTTTTATGTCTTTTGGGCGGCTTTGCCTTTGTTTTTTTCAACATTATCAATGTAAAGGATGACGAAAAATGAAAGAGCTTGGTTTGCGCGAAATTGCTCAGATATCGGGTGCTGGTGGTGAACAACTGGCTCAACTGGGCGGCACTTTAGTAGGGACTTGGGCCTCTGGTGGTAATCCTTACGCCGGAGCATTGGGAGGGTATGTGGCTGGTGAATTATACAGTGGGATACAACATGGTCACCAAACCGCCCCCGGCATTGGACAAGGATTAGGGTCCTACAACCCTAATTATAATCCTGGTTTGATCGGGCCATGGCAACCTTCTGGGAATAGTTTTTCTCTCGCGGAAATCCAGGCAATTGGCTGGGCAAGGTTTCAAAAAGATGTTTGGGGTGGATAGCATCGATCAGGTTCAGAAAATGATTGGGTCAGGCATAATATAGGGCGATGGTTCGCCCTATATATTATTCATCAGAATGGGGCTCTGCGGCCCTGCATGGTTACCCGTTTGGCCAATGCTTACTATTCCCCGCCGCACACTTCGCACTGCGGGTTTTTCGGCAATTTCATCTCGCGGAACTGCATCGTCATGGCGTCGAACATCAACAGTTTTCCGGTGAGGGGCTGGCCGTAATGCGTCAACAGCTTAATCGCTTCCAGAGCTTGTAGCGTGCCGATAGTGCCCACCAGCGGCGCCATAACCCCAGCCTCGACGCAGGTCAGGGCGTTTTCGCCGAATAACCGGCTCAGGCAGCGGTAGCAGGGCTCGTCCGGCTGGTAGGTGAATACGCTGAGCTGCCCCTCCATGCGGATCGCCGCGCCGGAAACCAGCGGTTTGCGTTGCGCATGGCACTGGCGGTTGAGCTGATCGCGTGTCGCTACGTTGTCGGTGCAGTCCAGCACCAGATCGCAGGCGGCAATGTGCGCCGCCATCTGTTCGTCGTTCAACTGCCCGTCCACGGCATCAATACGGATATGCGGATTGATAGCGCTCAACTCGAGGCGAGCCGATTCGACCTTCGTCATGCCAAGGCGTGCATCGCGATGCAGGATCTGGCGTTGCAGATTGGAGAGGGCGACGGTGTCGAAATCAACCAGCGTCAAGTGGCCGACGCCCGCCGCGGCCAGGTATGGCGCAGCAGCGCAACCCAGCCCGCCCAGGCCGATAATCAGCACTCGAGCGGCCTTCAGTTTTTCCTGGCCGTCGAAGTCAAAGCCGCGCAGGATAATCTGACGGTTATAGCGCAGCGTTTCGGCGTCGGTTAATTCCGGCAGCATGTTCAGCTCCTCAACAAGGTGTTGAATGGCTCGATCTCCACCGTTTCGCCAACCGCCACTGAACCGCGTTCGCGCTCCAGCACGATGAAACAGTTACCCTGGCTGAATGAACTGAATACGTGCGAGCCCTGATGGCCGGTGGTGCTCACTTCCAACTCGCCCTGGGCATTGCTGGCAAACACGCCGCGCTGGAAATCAAGACGACCCGGCGCCTTCTTCAACGGCGTCAATGCGCGTGCGCGCAGGCGCGGTGGCAGGTGCCACTCGCTGTGGCCGGCCAGTTTTGCCAGCAACGGCTGCACCAACTGGTAGAAGGTCAGGGCGGCGGAAACCGGGTTGCCCGGCAGGCCGCAGAACCAGGCGTGCTTCAGCTTGCCAAACGCAAAGGGCTTGCCGGGTTTGATCGCCAATTTCCAGAAACTGACTTCGCCCAACTCATCGAGCATTTGTTTGGTGTAGTCGGCTTCACCCACCGACACGCCGCCGCTGCTGATCACTACGTCAGCCTGGCTGTCCGCCTGCTCGAAGGCGGCGCGCAGCGCGTTCTGGTCATCACGGATAATACCCAGATCGAGCGTCTCGCAGCCCAATTGTTCGAGCATCAGACGTACCGCAAAGCGGTTGGTGTCATAAATTTGCCCGGCCTCTAGCGGCTGGCCTACCGGCTGCAACTCGTCGCCGGTGGAGAATACCGCGACCTTCAACTTGCGGATCACCAGTACCTCGGCGACGCCGAGCGAGGCCAGCAACGGCAACTGCGCAGCGCCCAGTTTGACGCCGGCAGGCAACACGCCGGCGCCCTGTCGGATATCTTCTCCCGCCAAACGGATGTTTTGTCCGGCGCGCACGGCGGCATTGAAGCGAACGCCTGCATCGCTCACCTCGGCCTGCTCTTGCATGATCACCGCTTCGGCGCCGGTTGGGATCGGCGCGCCGGTCATGATGCGCACGCAGGTGCCGGCCGGCCAGTCACCGTCGAACGGCGCACCGGCAAAGGCTTTGCCTGCGACCGGTAGCGGGGCGTTGGCATGCAGGTCCGCGATACGCACCGCATAACCGTCCATGGCCGAATTGGCGAACGGCGGCACGTCGATCGGTGAAATCACCGGCGCGGCGGTAATGCGGCCGGCGGCGGCGTTCAGGGGGATGGATTCGGTCTGCTGCAGGGGAGAGAGTTGGCTGAGCATCTTCTCCAGCGCCTGCTCAAGGGAAATGAGATCGGAAGTATGGCAATGATCCATAAAGGGAACTCCGTAATCAGGGTGCGCGAAAAATAGCGGCAAAGTGGGAGTATTATGGCAGATAACGCCGAAGGGGAGAACGGGTTACACTGAGTTAAACAAGGGAGAGACGTTATGCATAAACAGGTCATAGACTTCTGGTTCGAGGAGATCGATCCGGTGATGTGGTTCAAGAAAGACGAGGATTTCGACAGCCGGTTGCAGGTGCGTTTTGGCGAGCTGTGGCACGCGGCGGCGGCGGGTGAATTGGCGCATTGGCGCGAAACTATCGAAGGGCGGCTGGCGGAGGTGATCGTGCTCGATCAGTTCAGCCGTAATTTGTTTCGCGGCACGCCCCGCGCATTTTCCAGCGACTGCATGGCGCTGGTGCTGGCGCAAGAGGCGATCCGCTCCGGGCAATGCGAACAGCTCAGCCGCGAACAGCGCGGTTTTCTCTATTTACCCTTTATGCATTCGGAATCGGCGGTGATTCATCAGCAGGCACTGGCGCTGTATACCGAACTGAATAATGGCGATCAGTTGGAATTTGAATTACGGCATAAGGCGATCATTGATCGTTTTGGCCGTTACCCGCACCGTAATGCGATATTAGGCCGGATCAGCACGCCGGAAGAAGAGGCATTTCTGCTGTTGCCAGGATCGGGTTTCTGAATATCGATTATCTGCTTTCAACCTGCGAAAAAACCGCAGGTTGAGCGATTCACGGCTATTTATCCAGAGCTATCGGTTATTTTTTAGGAAAATGACTGTCCATCAAGTAGGGCGCTTGCCAAAAATATCAGACATGACTTTTTGCGTGAATGCTTTGATCTAACACCCTGTTTTTATTCCGCTAAGTTATTTCAAGGTGCAAAATGGTCTAAGAGGGCTACGCTAAATGCTGAACGGCGACTTTATGCTTTACTTCGATTGCCGGGCTAAATATAGTCGAAAAAAGTCTGAATAATAATTACACCCGTCGTATTTCAAGCATACCTGGCGGCTCCCGAACTGGCCGCCTGGTTGCAACTTGAAATCCATAGGGGATAGGCGTCTTGGAAAAGGGCTGGAATTAACACAGGGTGTCAGGCAAATGAGCAAACCAGTGATTGCCATTCATGGCGGTGCGGGCGCAATTACCCGTGCGGCGTTGAGTGCAGAAAAGGAACAGGAATATATTCAGGTGCTGTCGGCCATTGTCGCCGCAGGCCAGAATATTTTGGCCCAGGGCGGTAGCGCGCTGGATGCGGTCACCGAGGCGGTGAGGTTGCTGGAAGAGTGCCCGCTGTTCAACGCGGGCTTGGGCTCGGTGTTCACTCATCAGGGCACCCACGAACTGGATGCCTGCGTGATGGACGGCCGCACCTGCGATGCCGGCGCCGTGACGGGCGTTAACCGGATACGCAATCCGGTGCTGGCCGCGCGTGCGGTGCTGGAAAACAGCCAACATGTGCTGTTCGCCGGTGAAGGCGCAGAAAAATTCGCCGCGGCCCACGGCCTGGAAATGGTCGCCCCCGATTTCTTCTTTACCCAGGAACGTTTTGATCAACTGCACCGCGCTCAGGCGGAGCAGGGCCGGGTGCTGCTCGATCACGACGGCGCGGCGCAGGCCGGCGATCCGATAGACCCCGATCGTAAATTCGGCACCGTCGGTGCGGTAGCGCTGGACGCATTAGGCAATCTGGCGGCCGCCACCTCAACCGGCGGTATGACCAATAAACAGGCCGGCCGGATTGGCGACACGCCGATCATCGGCGCCGGCTGCTATGCCAACAACGCCACGGTGGCGGTCTCCAGTACCGGCACCGGCGAAATCTTCATGCGCGGCGTCGCGGCTTACGACGTTTCTGCCTTGATCGAGTACGCCGGCCTGAGCCTGCAGCAGGCCAGCGACCGGGTGGTGATGGAAAAACTGCCGGCCATGGGCGGCAGCGGCGGGCTGATCGCCATCGACCGCCACGGCAACGTGGCCCTGCCTTTCAACAGCGAAGGGATGTACCGCGGCTTCGGTTATGTCGGCGATGCGCCGTCCATAGGGATTTATCGCTAACCGATCACCAGGAGGGTGCATGACCGATACTTCAATGCCGCCTGCGGCGGACTCCGGGTTATTTCTGCCGCCGCAGCGCGTACTGTCGGTACGCGATCTTGGCATCCGTTTTAACCAACAGGGCGACACCGTCGAGGCGGTGCGCCACCTGTCATTTGACATCGATCGCGGCGAAACGCTGGCGATCGTCGGCGAGTCCGGCTCGGGCAAATCGGTGACCTCTCTGGCGTTGATGCGGTTGGTTGAGCAGGGTGGCGGCGCTATCGTCAGCGGCGCTATGCCGTTTCGCCGGCGCAACGGCGAGGTGCTGGATCTGGCGCGAGCGCGTCAGAGCACCTTGCGAACCCTGCGCGGCGCCGATATGGCGATGATTTTTCAGGAACCGATGACGTCGCTGAATCCGGTGTTTTCGGTAGGCGAGCAGATCGCCGAGTCTTTGCGGCTGCATCAGGCGATGGGCGGTCGCGCCGCGAAACAAGAAGCCTTGCGCATGCTCGACCTGGTGCGCATTCCCGAAGCCAAAGAGGTACTTAACCGTTATCCGCACCAGCTTTCCGGCGGCATGCGCCAGCGGGTGATGATCGCCATGGCGTTATCTTGCAAACCCGCGCTGCTGATTGCCGACGAGCCGACCACCGCGCTGGACGTCACCATTCAGGCGCAGATCCTGCAACTGATTCGCGTGTTGCAGCAGGAAATGCAGATGGGGGTTATTTTTATCACCCACGATATGGGCGTAGTGGCGGAGATTGCCGACCGGGTGCTGGTGATGCATCAGGGCGAACAAGTGGAGCAAGGGCCGGTGCGCGAGTTGTTCGCCGCGCCGCAACAGCCTTACACCCAGGCGTTGCTGGCGGCAGTGCCGAAGCTGGGTTCGATGGCGGATAAAGACTTCCCGGCCAAATTTCCTCTGCCCAACGGCGAAGACAATGGGCTGCCGCAGGATACCGTGCCGCCGGGCGCAGCGCCGATCCTGCGCGTGGAAAACCTGGTCACGCGCTTTGACCTGCGCAGCGGTCTTTTCAACCGGGTCACCCGTCGGGTACACGCGGTGGAAAACGTCAGTTTTGATCTCTATCCCGGCGAAACGCTGGGGCTGGTGGGGGAGTCCGGCTGCGGCAAATCCACTACCGGCCGTTCGCTGCTAAAGCTGGTGGACAGCCAGCACGGCACCATCACCTTTGACGGCCGTCAGATAAACCAACTGAAAGGCTCGGCGTTGCAGCACCTGCGGCGCGATATCCAGTTTATCTTCCAGGATCCTTACGCTTCGCTGGACCCGCGGCTGACCGTCGGCTTTTCTATTATGGAGCCGCTGCTGGTGCATAACGTGGCGCGTGGCAAGGCGGCGGAGGCGCGTGTGGCCTGGTTGCTGGAGCGCGTGGGGCTGAAACCTGAGCATGCGCGGCGTTACCCGCATGAGTTTTCCGGTGGCCAGCGGCAGCGTATCTGTATTGCGCGTGCGCTGGCATTGAACCCGAAGGTGGTGATTGCCGACGAATCGGTGTCGGCGCTTGACGTGTCGATTCAGGCGCAAATCGTCAATCTGCTGCTCGATCTGCAGCGTGAGCTCGGCATCGCATTCTTGTTTATCTCGCACGATATGGCGGTGGTGGAACGCATTAGCCATCGCGTGGCGGTCATGTACCTCGGCCAGATCGTCGAAATTGGCCCGCGCCGGGCGGTGTTCGACAACCCGCAGCACGCATACACCCGCAAACTGATGGCGGCGGTGCCGGTGGCCGATCCGGCACATGTCCATAAACGCCAACCGTTGTTGGTGGATGAAATTCCCAGCCCGATCCGCGCGTTGGGCGATGAACCCGTTACCGCACCGCTGGTACAGGTTGGGCCGGGGCACTTTGTTGCCCGCCACCCTATCGCCGGTGCTTATTAAAGACCTCAGGAGAGACAAGCGACATGAAGCACACATTCAAACGTAATGCGTTGGTGGCCGCCGTGCTGCTGGCGGCGGTGGGCGCCGGCCCGGCCTGGGCGGCGAAGGATGCGGTGATTGCCGTGGCTTCCAACTTCACCACGTTGGACCCGTACGACGCCAACGACACGCTGTCTCAGGCGGTGGCCAAGTCTTTCTATCAGGGGCTGTTCGGCTTCGATAAAGACATGAAGCTGGTTAACGTGCTGGCGGACGGCTACGAGGTGAGTAAAGACGGCCTGACTTATACCCTCAAGCTGCATCCTGGGGTGAAATTCCACGACGGCACCGAGTTCAACGCCGAGGCGGTGAAGGTGAACCTGGATCGCGCCAGCAACCCGGACAGCCATCTCAAGCGCTACAACCTGTTCAAGATGATCGACAAAACCGAAGTGGTGGACGCCAACACGGTGAAAATTGTGTTGAAGGCACCGTTCTCGGCCTTTATCAACAATCTGGCGCACCCGGCGGCGGCGATCATTTCCCCGGCGGCGCTGAAGCAGTATGGCAAAGACATTGGTTTCCATCCGGTGGGCACCGGGCCGTATCAGTTCGTGACCTGGAACCAGACCGACTTCGTCAAGGTGAAGAAGTTCGACGGCTATTGGAAGCCGGGGTTGCCGAAACTCGACAGCATCACCTGGCGCCCGGTGGTGGACAACAACACCCGTGCGGCGATGCTGCAAACCGGCGAAGCGACCTTTGCCTTCCCGATCCCTTACGAGCAGGCCAAGGTGCTGGAAGGCAATGCCAAGCTCGACGTGGTGGCGGCTCCGTCGATCCTGCAACGTTATATCAGTCTGAACGTCACCCAGAAGCCGTTTGACAATCCGAAAGTGCGCCAGGCGTTGAACTACGCCATCAACAAGGATGCGCTGATCAAAGTGGCGTTCTCCGGCTACGCGGTACCGGCGGAAGGCCCAGTACCGCCGGCGATCGACTTCGCTACCCGCTACAAGCCGTGGCCGTACGATCCGGTCAAGGCGCGCGAACTGCTGAAAGAGGCCGGTTACCCGAACGGTTTCACCACCACGTTGTGGTCTTCGCATAATCACAGCACCGCGCAGAAAGTGCTGCAGTTTGCCCAGCAGCAGCTGGCGCAGGTTGGGGTGAAAGTGACGGTGACCGCGATGGATGCCGGCCAGCGTGCCGCGCAGGTGGAAAGCGTCGGGGTGAAAGACACCGGCGTGCGCATGTTCTATACCGGCTGGTCGGCGTCGACCGGCGAGGCGGATTGGGCGCTGTCGCCGCTGTTCTCCACCCAGGCTGCGCCACCCAAACAGTTCAACACCGCGTTTTACAGCAACCCGCAGGTGGACAAGGATCTGACCGGCGCGCTGGCGACCACCGATCGCGCCGAGAAGCAAAAACTCTACAAGGATGCGCAGGACCGGATCTGGGCCGACGCGCCGTGGATCTTCCTGGCGACCGAGCGCCTGCTGTCGGCCAACAACAAACAGCTGAGCGGTTTCTATGTGATGCCGGATACCTCGTTCAACTTTGATAATGCCGATCTCAAATAAGGCGCCAATCCCCGCCCTCTATTCGGGGGCGGGGTGAGGGGATTAACCCGACATGCTTAATTATTTTCTGAAACGACTGCTGGGTCTGATCCCGACGCTGCTGATTGTCGCGGTGCTGGTGTTTCTGTTCGTTCACCTGCTGCCCGGCGATCCGGCGCGGCTGGCTGCGGGGCCGGATGCCGACGAAGCGGTGGTGCAACTGGTGCGCAAGGACCTGGGGCTGGATAAGCCGTTGCCTCAGCAGTTCGTCCATTTTTTTGTCAATGCGTTACAGGGCGATTTCGGCACCTCGATGGTGTCCAAGCGCCCGGTGAGCGAGGAGATCGGCTCGCGCTTTTTGCCAACGCTGTGGCTGACCCTCACCAGCATGCTGTGGGCCGTGATCTTCGGCATGGCCATCGGCATGGTGTCCGCCGTGTGGCGAAACCGCTGGCCGGATCGCCTGGGCATGACGCTGGCGGTCTCGGGCATTTCATTCCCCGCCTTTGCGCTGGGCATGTTGCTGATGCAGGTATTTTCCGTCAACCTCGGCTGGTTGCCGACGGTGGGCGCCGACAGCTGGCGGCACTATATTTTGCCCTCGATTACGTTGGGCGCGGCGGTGGCGGCGGTGATGGCGCGCTTTACCCGCGCTTCATTCGTTGAGGTGATGCAAGAAGACTATATGCGCACCGCGCGCGCCAAGGGCGTGCGAGAAACCATGGTGGTGGTGAAACACGGGCTGCGTAACGCGATGATCCCGGTGGTGACCATGATGGGATTGCAGTTCGGCTTTCTACTTGGCGGTTCTATCGTGGTGGAGAAAGTCTTTAACTGGCCGGGGCTGGGCAGGCTGCTGGTCGATTCCGTCGAGATGCGCGATTACCCGGTGATCCAGGCCGAGGTGCTGTTGTTTTCTCTGGAGTTCATTCTGATTAACCTGTTGGTGGACATGCTGTATGCGGCAATTAACCCGGCGATACGCTACAAATGAGGGCGCTGCATGATTAAGCATTGGCGACGTAACGCTGCATTGAAGGCGATGCCGACGATCAACCCTAACGCGGTGCGTACGCCGTGGCATGAGTTTTGGCGGCGTTTCCGCCGACAGCATGTGGCGCTGGTCGCGGGACTGTTTGTGTTGCTGTTGGTGGCGGCAGCGCTGTTTGCGCCGTACCTGACCCCCTTTGATGCGGAAAACTATTTTGATTATGACCGCCTGAACGAAGGCCCTTCGCTGGTGCATTGGCTGGGCGTGGATTCGCTGGGGCGGGATATTTTTAGCCGTATTCTGATGGGCACGCGCATTTCGCTGGCCGCCGGGGTGTTCTCGGTGCTGGCCGGCGGATTGATTGGCACGTTGCTGGGCCTGTTGGCGGGCTATTATGAGGGCTGGTGGGATCGTATCACCATGCGCATTTGCGACGTGTTGTTCGCGTTTCCCGGCATCCTGCTGGCGATTGGCGTGGTGGCGATCATGGGCAGTGGCATGGCCAATGTGATTATCGCGGTGGCCATTTTCAGCATTCCGGCGTTTGCCCGGTTGGTGCGGGGTAATACCCTGGTGCTGAAGCACCTGACCTATATCGAGTCGGCACGCAGCATCGGCGCTTCGGATTGGACCATCATCGTGCGGCATATTTTGCCGGGCACTCTTTCGTCGATTGTGGTGTATTTCACCATGCGTATCGGCACTTCCATCATTACCGCCGCCAGCCTGTCGTTCCTTGGCCTGGGCGCGCAGCCGCCGACGCCGGAGTGGGGCGCGATGCTCAACGAGGCGCGAGCCGATATGGTGATTGCGCCGCACGTGGCGATTTTCCCCAGTTTGGCGATTTTCCTCACCGTGCTGGCGTTCAACCTGTTGGGCGACGGGCTGCGCGATGCGCTGGATCCGAAACTGAAGGGGTGACTTTGGGTCTGTTGCCTTTGCGCGTCCGGGCCGGTTTCGCCATGATGCGTGGCGCACATTTGAATGGGCTAACACCACTTCTCGGTGTTATTATTCGTTCAATAAGCCGTGTTGCTTGCACGAAGGTTATTGCGGGAGGTGATAATGCCAGTAAAACAACGAACGACCCAAAGCGTTACCATGGCGGTGGAACGCAGTTTACTGAGCCGTGCACGTGAGGCGGGCATTAACCTCAGTGCTACGCTGAATGCTGCTTTGGATGCAGAATTGCGTCAGCATGAGATGAGAAAATGGAAGGAAGAAAACCGAGAAGCGATCGATGCTTTAAATCGTTTTCATGATGAACATGGCTGTTTCAGTGACGAATACAGGACGTTTTAGCGATGCAATTTACGGTATACGCGAATACAGGGAAAAGCGCAGTCTATCCTCTGCTGCTTGATGTGACGAGCGATATCATTGGGCAATTAAATCGCCGAGTTGTGATCCCGTTATTACCCATTGAAAAGTATCCGGCCAGTACTCGCCCGGAACGCTTGAACCCTTTGGTCAGGCTGGTGGATGACAACGAGTACGCCGTTATGACTCATGAGATGGCAAGTATTCCCGTTCGTATCCTGGGCGCTGAATTTTGCGATGCTTCCCAATACCGAACCAAGGTGAAAGCCGCAATAGATTTTCTTTTCGACGGTATCTGATGAAATCCGGGCGGTTAAACCGCCCGGATTTTTTTATCCGCGGAACAGGTGTTCGGCGTGGAAACGCAGGTGGTCTTCGATAAAGGTGGCGATGGTGAAGTAGCTGTGATCGTAGCCTGGCTGAATACGCAGCGTCAGCGGCCAGTCGCGCTGGCGAGCCAGCTCGGCCAGTTTCGCCGGTTGCAGTTGATCCGCCAGGAACTGATCGCCGTCGCCCTGATCCACCAGCACCGGCATTTTTTCCGCCCCGTTAGCCAGCAGGTGGCAGCTGTCGTATTGCAGCCACTGGCTTTCGTCGTTCCCCAGATAGGCGGTGAAGGCTTTTCGCCCCCAGGGCACCTGGCAAGGGTTGACGATCGGCGCGAACGCCGATACCGAACGAAAGCGCTGCGGATTGCGAAACGCCAGCATCAGCGCACCATGGCCGCCCATGGAGTGGCCAAAGATCGACTGGCGATCGCTGACGCTGAAATGCTGATTGATCAACGCCGGCAGCTCATCGCTGAGGTAATCGTACATGCGAAAATGCTTGTCCCACGGCGCCTGCGTGGCGTTCAAATAGAACCCGGCGCCCTGGCCCAGATCGTAGCCTTCATCGTTCGGCACATCGTCGCCGCGCGGGCTGGTATCGGCCATCACCAGCACCAGACCCAGTTCGGCGGCGATGCGTTGCGCACCGGCCTTCAACGTGAAGTTTTCATCATTGCAGGTCAGCCCCGACAGCCAGTACAACACCGGCGGCGGGTTATCATCACGCGGCGGCGGCAGATAGATGCTGAAAGTCATGTTGCAATTCAGGCTCTGCGCTGCATGGCGGTAACGCTGTTGCCAGCCACCGAACATGCGGTGCTCTTCGAGAAGTTCTAATGACGAGTTCATCTCTGCCTCCTGGCTTATTTTTTGTCGAAGTGAATAACCGAGCGGATTGATTTGCCTTCGTGCATCAAATCGAACGCTTCGTTAATCTGATCGAGCCCCATGGTGTGGGTGATAAAGTCATTCAGCGCGAACTCGCCGTCCAGATAACGCTGGACGATGCCCGGCAACTGCGAACGGCCCTTGACGCCACCGAAGGCAGAACCGCGCCAGACGCGGCCGGTGACCAACTGGAACGGGCGGGTAGAGATCTCCTGGCCGGCGCCGGCTACGCCGATAATCACCGATTCGCCCCAGCCTTTATGACAACATTCCAGCGCGGAGCGCATCACGTTGACGTTGCCAATGCACTCGAAGGAGAAATCGACGCCGCCGTCGGTCAGCTCAACGATCACGTCCTGAATGGGTTTATCGTAGTCTTTCGGGTTGATCAGATCGGTAGCACCCAGTTTGCGCGCCAGATCGAACTTGCTGGTGTTGATATCGATGCCGATGATGCGGCCTGCGCCGGCCATCTGCGCGCCGATAATCGCCGACAGGCCAATGCCGCCGAGGCCGAAGATGGCCACGGTGTCGCCTTTTTGCACTTTGGCGGTGTTGATCACCGCGCCCATGCCGGTGGTGACGCCGCAACCCAGCAGGCAGACTTCTTCCAGCGGCGCTTCTTTGCTGATTTTCGCCAGAGAGATTTCCGGTACTACGGTGTATTCGGAGAAGGTCGAGGTGCCCATGTAGTGGAAGATTGGCTGGCCGTCTTTATAGAAGCGAGTCGTGCCATCCGGCATCAGACCTTTACCCTGGGTGGCGCGGATCGCCTGACACAGGTTGGTTTTGCCGGATTTACAGAATTTGCACTCGCCGCATTCCGGGGTGTACAGCGGGATCACGTGATCGCCGACCGCCACGCTGGTGACGCCTTCGCCCACCGCTTCTACCACGCCGCCGCCTTCATGGCCGAGGATCGCCGGGAACACGCCTTCCGGATCGGCCCCTGACAGGGTGTAAGCGTCGGTGTGGCAGACGCCGGTGGCGACGATCCGCACCAGCACTTCGCCTTTTTGCGGTGGCATCAGGTCGACTTCTTCGATTTTCAGCGGCTGGTTCGGGCCCCAGGCAACGGCGGCACGGGTTTTGATCATTTCCATCATAGTCTCCAGTGGTCTATTTTTTAAATCAGGCTATGTCGATAGCGTCTGATGAAACGAGGTTGGTGTTGTCAACAGCGGCGGTTTCCGCCTGTTCAATAATCAGTTCTTTCAGCGCCCGCACGTTCGGGCTGAACGCATCGCGCCGCCACAGCAACCAGGTGGCGGTTTGGGCGATATCATCCGGCAGGGCATGCACTTTCACCCGTTCATGGCCTGGCAACAGGCTGAGCACCGAATGCGGGATCATCGCCAGCCCGGCGCCGCTGGCAACGCAGGCCAGCATCGCGTGATAGGACTGGATTTCCATAATCTGGCCTGGCAATACGCCTTCGCGCTTGAACCAGGACTCCAGCCGCAGGCGGTAAGAACAGCTTGCCCGAAAGGCAAACAGCGTTTCGCCTTTGGCGTCTTTAGCGTTATGAATCGGCAGGTGGTCAAGGCAGGAGATCACCACCATGTGTTCGGGGAAGGCGATACAACCGTTGAGTTCGTCATACTGAACCGGCCTATCGACCAGCGCCGCCGCCAACGTACCGGCGCGTACCCGTTCGGTGATTTCGCCCGAGGTGCCGGTGATCAACGACAGCGACACCTGCGAAAAACGCTGGTGATAGGCGGCCAGCAGAGTAGGCAGGCGGGTAGCGGCCGTGCTTTCCATCGAGCCGATAGCGAAGTTACCCGCCGGCTCACCGGCATGGGTGATGCTCATGGCCTCTTCGCTGAGCGCCAGAATGCGGTTGGCGTAGCAGAGAAAGTTGTGACCCATCGGCGAAAGACGCAGGCGCTGTTTTTCGCGGATGAAAAGATCGGTGCCCAGTTCATGCTCAAGCTGACGCAGGCGCGTGGTCAGGTTCGACGGCACGCGGTGCAGTTGCTCGGCGGCACGGGCGACGGAGCCGGTTTCGGCGACGCTGCAGAACATGCGAAGCTGGGTCAGATCCATGGTCTTCTCTTTTCGTGATGAACTTGATGAGTATTATTCATTTTTTGTGAGTTTAATACTGCGGCATGATGCTGGCAACTCTCTTTTAACAGTCTGGATAACTCTACATGGCCTTAAGAATTGCCCTGAGCGGTTTTATTGCGTTGATCGTCGCGATGGGGATTGGGCGCTTCGCCTTTACCCCGCAGGTGCCGCTGATGATTGCCGAGCACCAGTTTACCCTGACCGGGGCCGGGCTGGTGGCGGCAATCAACTACCTTGGGTATCTGTGCGGCGCTTACGACGCCATGCGCGCCAGCCGCCACGTTGAGCGCCGGCTGTGGCTGGGCGTGTGGGGTGCGGTGGCCTTGACGCTGCTTTCCGCCGTGGTGCAGGGCGAGTGGTGGCATGGTGCGGTGCGATTTATCATCGGCTGGGCCAGCGGCTGGTCGATGGTATTGGTGGCGGCCTGGACCAACGAGCGGTTGGCGCATTATGGCCGGCCGGCGCTGAGCGCGGCGGTATTCGCCGGCCCGGGTGCCGGAATTTTTATCAGCGGCATGTTGGCGGTGGGCATTCATAGCCTGGCCCTGACGGCGTCGCAGGCCTGGATGGTGTACGGCGTATTGGCGCTGGTACTGATTGGCGCCATCAGCATCAACCTGCCGCGTGCCGGCGAGTTGCATCGCCCCAACGTGGCAGCGGAGCCGCTGCAACTGACCCCGGCGTTGAAACGCCTGGTATGGAGCTACAGTCTGGCGGGGTTTGGCTATATTCTGCCGGCGACCTTTCTGTCGCAGATGGCGGCGGCGCGTTTCCCTAACAGCGTGTTCGCTCAATTCGTTTGGCCGATCTTCGGTGGTGCGGCGGTGTTGGGGATCGTCCTCGGCATTCTGACCCGCCACCGGCTGACCACTCAGTCACGTCTGGCTATTACCCTGTGGGTGCAGGCGCTGGGGGTATTGTGTGCGGAAGTGGTACCGGGTGTGGCCGGGTTGGCGCTGGGAGCGCTGCTTACCGGCGGCGGTTTCCTCAGCGTGGTGCAGCTTTCCATCCAGCATGGCCGGGAGTTGGCGCCCAACCATGCGCGCTATATGGCGGGATTGTTGACCACCGGTTATGCGCTGGGGCAACTGGTTGGCCCTACGTTGTCGGCGCTGTCGACGGCATTGACCCACAGGCTGGAACCGGCGCTGTATGTGGCGGTTGTGGGTCTGATCGTGGCCGGTCTGCTGGTGGTGAATACGCCGGCGCGTGAATTGGCGCGAAAACCGACGCCGCCGTGATTAAATTCCGTACAAAAAACGCGGGATACCCGCAGCAGGCCTGATTGTGCTAAATGCGAATATTTCACCTGCGGTTGAAGTACAATCACTGGATAATCCCTTCACTCTCCTCTAGAGTGGGGTCAAAATCTTGACCGAGTTCACGTTATCAACTACGGAAACTTCTGCCGTCAGGAGAGTATGCAATTCACCTGTCTGCCCGGTAAAGCCGCCGGATGGGTGAGTTCAAGTCCGTTGGAGAGAATAAATGACATCATTAAGTAAAGAAGCTGCCCTGGTTCACGCAGCGCTCGAAGAGCGTGGTCTGGAAACCCCGTTGCGCGGTGAAGTGCTGGATCGCGAAACGCGCAAACGTCGTATTAAAGAGCACATGACGGAAATCATGCAGCTGCTTAATCTCGATCTGTCCGACGACAGCCTGGCGGAAACCCCGCACCGCATTGCCAAAATGTATGTCGATGAGATTTTCTCCGGTCTGGACTACGCCAACTTCCCAAAAATCACCGTCATCGAAAACAAGATGAAGGTAGATGAAATGGTGACGGTGCGCGATATCACGCTGACCAGCACCTGCGAGCATCACTTCGTGACCATCGACGGCAAAGCGACCGTGGCCTACATTCCGAAAGATGCGGTCATTGGCCTGTCGAAAATCAACCGTATCGTGCAGTTCTTCTCCCAGCGCCCCCAGGTGCAGGAGCGTTTGACTCAGCAGATCCTGGTGGCATTGCAAACCTTGCTCGGTACCAATAACGTGGCGGTATCGATCGATGCGGTCCATTATTGTGTCAAGGCACGCGGCATCCGTGACGCGACCAGCGCCACCACCACCACTTCTCTGGGCGGGCTGTTCAAGTCCAGCCAGAACACGCGCCAGGAGTTTTTGCGCGCGGTGCGTCATCACCAGGGGTGATGGCGGGCCATTTCTACCCTAGATAATTGAGTTGCATCAAGGCGGCAAGGGCGCTTATCCCGATGAGCTTACTCAGGTAAGTGATTCGGGTAAGTGCACGCAGTCAACACAGAGGCAGCTTCAAGTATAACAGGCGCCTGCGGGCGCCTTTTTAATGAGCGGCATACAGCGGTAAAATAATGAACACTAGCTCCACGGCCCCCTTGCCACGCATCGCCACGCTGGACTGCGTGCGAGGTATCGCCATTCTTGGCATTCTTCTGCTGAATATCAGCGCCTTTGGCTTGCCAAAGGCGGCCTACCTTAACCCCGCCTATCTGGGGCTGCCGACTTCTCGCGATGCCTGGACCTGGGCGCTGCTGGATATTTTCGCGCAGGCCAAGTTCCTGGCCATGTTTGCCCTGTTATTCGGCGCAGGTCTGCAAATGCTGCTGCGCCGCGGCAAAGGTTGGATACGCGCCCGGCTGTCGTGGTTGGTGCTGTTTGGTCTGGGGCATGCCATTTTCCTCTGGGACGGTGATATTTTGCTGGCTTACGGCTTAATCGGCCTGGTGTGCTGGCGGATGATCCGCGACGCGAAAGAAACGTATCAACTGCTGAAAACCGGCGTGGTGCTGTACCTGATTGGCGTTGGGGTGTTGCTGCTGCTGGGGTTCGTTTCGCACGGTGAGCCGGGCGGTTTCTGGCAACCCGGCGTAGCTGAGCTGCAGTATGAGAAGTTCTGGAAATTGCAGGGGGGCATGGAGGCATGGCGCAGCCGTGTTGACCTGCTGTCTTCCAGCCTGCTGGCGATTGGCGCTCAATACGGCTGGGAACTGGCGGGCCTGATGTTGTTCGGCGCGGGGTTGATGCGCAGCGGTTGGCTGCGCGGTACCTATTCGCCGGGCTACTATCGCCGGCAGGCGGCCTGGCTGATACCGCTTTCATTGCTGATCCAAGTGCCGGCGGTGGCGTTGCAATGGCATCTGCACTGGGACTACCGCTGGAGCGGGTTTTTATTGCAGGTGCCGCGTGAGTTGGGCTCGCCGCTGCAGGCGATGGGCTATCTGGCGCTGTGTTACGGTTTCTGGCCTACGCTGTCGCGCTTGCGCATCGGCCATTGGCTGACGCAGGTCGGGCGTATGGCGCTGAGCAACTATCTGCTGCAAACGCTGATTTGCACCACGCTGTTCTATCGCTTTGGCCTGTATCAGCAGTTTGACCGCCTGCAACTGTTGGCGTTTGTGCCGTTGGTCTGGCTGGCTAACCTGTTGTTTTCCAACCTGTGGTTGAGGCACTTCCCGCAGGGGCCGGTAGAGTGGCTGTGGCGCAAATTGACTCATCTGGCCGCCGGCCAAGCGGAAACCAAGGCGCTGAACTGAGATCTGGCGCAGGCAGGTTAAAAAAATGTATGTAAACGTTTTCTTTCCTGTGACGTAATTCACGCAGAGGAGGATGACAAACGGGGTAGGATAGCGCCACTGTCAACTACCCCGACCTCAGGATCTTTCATGGCCTCTGTTCACCCAATCACCATTCGCGACGTGGCGAAACGCGCGGGCGTGTCCGTGGCGACCGTCTCCCGCGTGCTGAACAATAGCGCCCTGACCAGCAAACAGACGCGTGAAGGGGTGCTGCAGGCGGTAGCGGAGCTGGGCTATCGGCCCAATGCCAATGCGCAGGCGTTGGCCACCCAAAGCAGCGATACCCTCGGCGTGGTGGTGATGGACGTTTCCGACCCCTTCTTTGGCGCTTTGGTGAAAGCGGTAGACACTGTGGCGCAGAAAAACCACAAATACCTGCTGATAGGCAACAGTTACCATCAGGCGGAAAAAGAGCGTCATGCCATCGAAGTATTGATTCGGCAGCGATGCAATGCCTTGATTGTTCATGCAAAGGCCTTGTGTGACGCCGAGTTGATCGCCTTTCTCGAACAAGTGCCGGGTATGGTGCTGATTAACCGAATCATCGCCGGCTACGAACACCGCTGCGTTGGCCTGGATAACGTCAGCGGCGCGGAGATGGCGATGCGCCTGCTGCTGTCGCAGGGCCATCAACGTATTGGCTATCTGGGCTCCAATCACCCGATCGAAGACGGGCCGCTGCGTCAGCAGGGCTATGAACAGGCGATGAGCGTGGCGAGGCTGGCGACGCCGGACAGCTGGCGCGCTTACGGCTCGCCGGATCTGCAGGGCGGGGAGGCCGCGATGGTCGAGCTGCTTGGCCGTAATCTGCATCTGAGCGCCGTGTTCGCTTACAACGATGCTATGGCCGCCGGTGCCATGGCGGTGCTGAAAGAAAACGGTATCATTGTGCCGCAAAATTTCTCGATAGTGGGGTTCGATGATATCCCCATTGCACGCTATACCAGCCCTAAACTGACCACGGTACGCTATCCCATTGTTACCATGGCGACTCTTGCCACCGAATTGGCCCTGCGGGGCGCGGCTGGCGGGCTGGAGCCACAGGCGCGCCACCTGTTTATGCCCACTCTGGTACGTCGCCATTCCGATGCCCCCTGGCAAAGTGAGGCGGCGGTCACTCTCTGAAGATTTAATCTTGTGTAACCGTTTTCAATCTGTGAGAAAATTCACAGATTATTAACATCGCCCCGTCTATGCTCTAGGCGTTTTCCGGCGCAAAGGCACTTGCCGCTGCCGTTTTGATCTCGCGCTGACACAGCACTTTTCAGGAATAACATGATTCACGGATGACAGGGAACCTGCCAGACCCGGTCGTGCACCCACCGCCGGTTACCTTTGGCTCAATACCGAGTACGACCTACATAAACCGGAGACAGACAATGAATAAGAAGGTTTTCACCCTGGCCGCGACGGCCGCAGCCATGATGTTTGGTGCTGCAGCTCATGCAGATACCCGTATTGGCGTCACCATTTATAAATACGACGACAACTTTATGTCGGTAGTGCGCAAGGCGATCGAGAAAGACGCCAAGGCCTCTCCGGATATCACTCTGCTGATGAATGACTCGCAGAACGATCAGTCCAAGCAAAACGACCAGATTGATGTGCTGATCGCCAAAGGCGTGAAAGCGCTGGCGATTAACCTGGTTGACCCTGCCGCCGCTCCGGTGGTTATCGATAAGGCACGCGCAAACGATATCCCTGTCGTGTTTTACAACAAAGAGCCTTCCCGCAAAGCGCTGGACAGCTACGACAAAGCGTTTTACGTCGGGACCGACTCCAAGGAGTCCGGCGTGATCCAGGGCCAGCTGATCGCCAAGCACTGGAAAGCCAACCCGAACTGGGATCTGAACAAAGACGGTCAGATTCAGTATGTATTGCTGAAAGGCGAACCGGGCCACCCGGATGCCGAAGCGCGCACCACCTATGTGGTGAAGACGTTGAACGAAGGCGGTCTTAAAACTCAGCAACTGCAGATGGACACCGCCATGTGGGACACCGCTCAGGCGAAAGACAAAATGGACGCCTGGTTGTCCGGCCCGAACGCCAACAAAATTGAAGTGGTTATCGCCAACAACGATGCAATGGCAATGGGCGCGGTAGAAGCGCTGAAGGCACACAACAAATCCAGCATTCCGGTATTCGGCGTGGATGCGTTGCCGGAAGCTCTGGCGATGGTCAAATCCGGCGCGATGGCGGGGACGGTGCTGAACGATGCCGACAACCAGGCTAAAGCCACCTTCGAATTGGCGAAAAACCTGGCTGCGGGCAAACCGGCCGCCGACGGCACCCAATATAAAATCGAAAATAAAGTGGTGCGCATTCCTTACGTTGGCGTAGATAAAGACAATCTGTCTCAGTTTGTTAAGTAAGTTCTGAGATAAGCCGTAATGACCCCGCCTGGGGTGCGCTCAGCGCCAACACCAGGAAAGCCGCAGGCGGGGGAATTTTTTATTAAAATGACAGCCTATACCCGACGGATTTCACGGTGCAGCGGACAACGCTGCGGTTTGAAAGACGAGGGGTACAATAATAGCCAGGTGTATTTATGGCCGACAGCCCACGCGAATTCCTCCTGGAAATGACCGATATCAGTAAGTCATTCCCCGGCGTCAAGGCATTGGATAATGTTAACCTGCGCGTTCGTCCGCACTCCATTCATGCGTTAATGGGAGAGAACGGCGCCGGGAAATCGACATTATTAAAATGCCTGTTTGGCATTTATAAAAAAGATGCCGGCAGTATTGTTTTTCAGGGCCGGGAAATTGATTTCAAAAGCTCAAAAGAGGCGCTGGAACACGGCGTTTCAATGGTGCATCAGGAGTTAAACCTGGTCCTGCAGCGCACCGTGATGGACAACATGTGGCTGGGGCGTTATCCGACCAAAGGCATGTTTGTCGATCAGGAAAAGATGTTGAAGGACACCCAGGCGATATTCGACGAGCTGGATATCGATATCAACCCACGGGATAAAGTGGGCACGCTATCGGTATCGCAAATGCAGATGATCGAAATCGCCAAGGCGTTTTCCTATGACGCCAAGATTGTCATTATGGATGAGCCGACCTCGTCGCTGACGGAAAAAGAGGTGAACCATTTGTTCACCATTATTCGCAAGCTGAAAGAGCGCGGCTGCGGCATTGTTTATATCTCGCACAAAATGGAAGAGATCTTCCAGCTGTGCGATGAAATCACCATCCTGCGCGACGGCCAGTGGATCGCCACTCAGCCGCTGGAAGGGCTGGATATGGACAAGATCATCTCGATGATGGTGGGCCGTTCGCTCAGTCAGCGTTTCCCCGACAGACAGAATACGCCGGGAGAGGTAATTCTGGAGGTGAAGAACCTGACGTCATTGCGCCAGCCTTCCATTCGCGATGTTTCCTTCGATCTGCACCAGGGTGAAATTCTTGGCATTGCCGGGTTGGTGGGCGCCAAGCGCACGGACATTGTGGAAACCCTGTTCGGTATCCGTGAAAAAGTGGCAGGCACCATCAAGCTGCACGGCAAGGCCATCAACAATCACAGCGCCAATGAAGCGATTAACCACGGTTTTGCACTGGTAACGGAAGAGCGACGCTCTACCGGGATTTACGCCTATCTGGACGTGGGCTTTAACTCGCTGATATCCAATATCCGCAACTATAAAAATAAAATCGGTCTGCTGGACAACGCCCGGATGAAAAGCGACACCCAATGGGTGATCGACGCCATGCGGGTCAAAACGCCGGGCCACCACACCCATATCGGTTCGCTGTCCGGCGGTAACCAGCAGAAGGTGATTATCGGCCGCTGGCTGCTAACCCAACCGGAAATATTAATGCTGGATGAACCGACGCGCGGCATTGACGTCGGCGCCAAATTCGAAATTTATCAGCTGATGACCGAATTGGCGAAGAAGGGCAAGGGGATCATTATTGTATCGTCCGAAATGCCGGAGCTTTTGGGAATTACCGACAGAATACTGGTGATGAGTAATGGTCAGGTTGCGGGCATCGTCAACACCAAACAGACCTCGCAAAATGAAATTTTACGTCTCGCATCCCTGCACCTTTAAGGATCAGAATTATGAACGCGCTGAATAAAAAAACTTTGTTCACCTATTTTAAAGAAGGTGGCATTTACGTGGTATTGCTGGTACTGCTGGCAATTATTATTATCCAGGACCCGACTTTCCTCAGTTTAATGAACCTGAGCAACATCCTGACCCAGTCATCGGTGCGTATCATTATTGCACTGGGCGTGGCCGGGCTGATCGTGACTCAGGGCACAGACCTGTCCGCCGGGCGCCAGGTTGGGCTGGCGGCGGTGGTGGCGGCAACGCTGCTGCAGTCGATGGACAACGTCAATAAAGTGTTTCCGCATATGGAAACCTGGTCTATTCCGCTGGTGATCCTGCTGGTGTGCGCCGTGGGTGCTGTGATCGGCCTGGTGAACGGTCTGATCATCGCCTACTTGAATGTGACGCCGTTTATTACCACCCTGGGTACCATGATCATCGTCTACGGCATCAACTCGCTGTATTACGATTCTGTCGGCGCTTCGCCGGTGGCGGGGTTCGATCCGAAGTTCTCCAGCTTTGCCCAGGGATTCCTGCGCTTTGGCGACTTTAAGCTGTCGTACATTACCTTCTACGCCATTATCGCGATTATTTTTGTCTGGATCCTGTGGAATAAAACCCGCTTCGGCAAAAATATCTTCGCCATCGGCGGTAACCCGGAAGCGGCAAAGGTTTCCGGCGTGAACGTGTCGTTGAACCTGATCATGATCTATGCGCTGTCCGGCGTGTTCTATGCCTTCGGCGGCCTGTTGGAAGCCGGCCGTATCGGCAGCGCCACCAACAACCTTGGCTTTATGTATGAGCTGGATGCCATCGCCGCCTGCGTGGTGGGCGGCGTGTCCTTTGCCGGTGGGGTGGGGACGGTATTGGGCGTAGTGACCGGGGTGATCATCTTTACCGTCATCAACTACGGGCTGACCTACATTGGCGTTAACCCTTATTGGCAGTACATCATCAAGGGCGGCATCATTATCTTCGCCGTGGCGCTGGACTCGCTGAAATACGCCAAGAAGAAATAAGCGTTCCGCAGCAATAAAAACGGTCGGCAGATGCCGACCGTTTTTATTTTCACCGTTGCAGCTAAGGCTGTTTGGCCTTTTGCTTTTCTTCTTTCAGCTTGTGCTCCAGCTCTACCAGTTGCTCTGGCGACACCGCCGGATAACCCTGGGCGTCTTCCGGCACCGCATGCATGGAGGAGATGGGGATTAGCGGGCCGAGGAAGCGCGGTTCGCGTTTGAGTATGTACAGATCGGTCAGCGCGCCAAGGCGGGCGAAGATCTCGCGAGCGCGCACCGTCATCATGTCTTTCGGCGACGGCACTGCGTAGCATTGAGCCTGGATCCCCATATGCAGGGCAATAAACAGCGCGCGCTCGCAGTGGAAGCGCTGGGTGATAATGATGAAGTCATTGGTGTCGAACACCTTGCGGGTGCGCACTATGGAGTCCAGGGTGCGGAACCCGGCGTAATCCAGCACGATATCGCTGGGCGCCACGCCTGCGGCGATCAGATCGCGGCGCATGGTCATGGGCTCGTTATAGCTTTGCTGGGCATTGTCTCCGCTCAGCAGCAGGTATTTCACCTTGCCGCTGTTATAGGCGTTAATCGCGCCCTGAATACGGTAACGGTAATACTGGTTGATGACGCCGGTACGGTAATATTTGGCGGTGCCTAGCACCACGCCAACCTGGCGATGGGGCAGACCCTGGAGTTCGTCGTAGACGTAAGGTGCGGTTTTCCAACTGATCCAGCGATCGAGCGCGAGCGCCGAGAGCATCAACACCGCAATGATGATGAACAGGCTGATTATCAGGCGTTTCCACATGTTATTGCCTTACGCGCACAGGGGCCAAAAAAGATGGCTCAAGGCTACTTTACCTGACTGGCTGACGCAAGCTGTCCGCCGCCTGAAGCACGTATTGCGCCGCATTTTTAGGCGGTTTTGACAATAAAAAAGGTCCGGCGTGCCGGACCTTGCGCTTCACCTGCGTAAATCAGAACGAGGTGCGTTTGTAGCTGCGGTACTGCGGTCGCCAGAAGTTGTGTTCAATGGCTTTCGACAGCGCTTCTTCAGAGGTGACCACCGCCATTCCCTGCAGCTGCGCCGCTTTACCCACTTCCATCGCGATGCACTTGGAGACGCCCTGAATATCGTCGATATTCGGCAACAGTGCGCCATGTCCGTCGGTCGCCAGCGGCGAACAATCTGCCAGCGCACGGCTGGCCGCCATCAGCATGGCGTCGGTCACGCGAGTGGCGCCGGAAGCCAACACGCCCAAACCAATCCCCGGGAAGATATAGGAGTTGTTGCATTGGGCGATAGGGAACAACTGGTCTTTATAGCTCACCGGCGCGAACGGGCTGCCGGTCGCGACCAGCGCGGCACCGTCGGTCCAGTTGATGATGTCTTCCGGGCGGGCTTCCACGCGCGAGGTCGGGTTGGACAGCGGCATGACGATCGGACGCGGACAATGCTTGTGCATTTCGCGGATCAGCTCTTCGGTAAACAGGCCCGGCTGGCCGGAAACGCCGATCAAAATGCTCGGTTTGGCGTTACGCACTACGTCCAGCAGCGAGATAGCGTCGCTGGAGGTCTGCCATGAAGCCAGGTTCTCGCTCTTTTGCACCAGTTTGCTCTGGAAATCGAGCAGGTTGGGCAGTTTGTCGGTCAGCAGGCCGAAACGGTCCACCATGAAGACCCGGGCGCGCGCTTCGGCTTCGCTCAACCCTTCAGATTTCATCTGCGCGATAATCTGCTCGGCGATGCCGCAACCGGCTGAACCGGCACCAAGGAAGGTCACGGTTTGGTCGCGCAACTGGCTGCCGGCGGCGCGGCTGGCGGCGATCAGGCTGCCAAGGGTGACCGCTGCGGTGCCCTGAATATCGTCGTTGAAGCAGCAAATCTCATCGCGATAGCGGTTCAGCAGCGGAGTGGCGTTGTTCTGCGCGAAGTCTTCGAACTGCAGCAGCACATTTGGCCAGCGGCGTTTTACGGCCTGAATGAACTCTTCGACAAAGGCGTGGTATTCATCGCCGGAGATGCGCGGGTGGCGCCAGCCCATGTACAGCGGATCGTTAAGGCGCTGCGGGTTGTTGGTGCCAACGTCCAGCACTACCGGCAGGGTATAGGCCGGGCTGATGCCGCCACAGGCGGTATACAGCGACAGCTTGCCGATAGGAATGCCCATGCCGCCGATGCCCTGATCGCCCAGGCCGAGAATACGCTCACCGTCGGTGACCACGATCACTTTGACGTTTTGCTTGGTGGCGTTTTGCAGCATGTCGTCGATGCGATCGCGGTTTGGGTAAGAGATAAACAGCCCGCGCGCGCGGCGGTAGATGTCGGAGAAATGCTCACAGGCTTCGCCGACCGTCGGGGTGTAGATGATGGGCATCATCTCGCTCAGATGCGCGTCCAGCAGGCGGTAAAACAGGGTTTCGTTGGTATCCTGGATGTTGCGCAGATAGATGTGTTTGTCGTTATCGTTCTTGAAATCCTGATACTGACGATAGGCGCGCTCAACCTGCTCTTCGATGGTTTCCACCGCTTCAGGCAGTAAACCGTGCAGGTTGAAATGGCTGCGTTCATCTTCAGTGAAGGCGCTGCCTTTGTTCAGCAGCGGAAATTCCAGCAGAATCGGGCCGGCGTAAGGGATGTAGAGGGGGCGTTTGCTTTCGTATTCAAGTTCCATTGTTTTGCTCTTCAACGTATCGGATAGCTTTTATGATGCCGATCCTAAAAGATCGGGAAAATATGTACAGCAATTGTTATCGGATCATGAGGTAAATTGGCGTAATTATCGACGATCACGTCCTAATTTAACTAAAGAAAGTGTTTTAAGACGTGAATGCCATTGTAATCGGCTTACGGGGCTGTTAACAGCGGCGCCGGGCGGCACCGCCGTGATCGGGATTAGAAAGTGATGCGGCTGACGTTTTGGCAACCCAGCGCTTCCAGCGTGGCGCGGGTAGCATCCCACTGGGTGAGGATAGCGGTTTGCGGCTCGGCCAGTACCGCGCGGCGGATTTTCTGGCAGTCGCTTCCGGAGACGTTCAGCAGAATCAACGCGGCCTGCAGCGGCGGCAGGCTCGGGTTAAAGGCGGCGTTCTCCGCATAGCGCCCGGCATAAATCGTACCGTCTTCGGCCTCCAGCGCGACACCGCTGTGGGCGTTGCTGTAGGGGGCATGGCTTTGGTTAGCGGCCGCCAGCGCGGCTTTCTCCAGTTCGTCAGACAGCGTCAACTGGTAGCCCTGATCGACCCGATCCATCAGCAGCGTGGCGATATCCAGGTCTTTCGGGCCGAACGAGTCCGGCAGATAGTCGCCAAGCGTGGCCGGCTCACGACCGGGCAGGCGAATTTGCAGGCCGCTGCCGCTGTTCAGTTCGTTCATAAACTGGCGGCAGTGGCCGCAAGGCGTGTAGTTAACGGTGATGGAGACCAGGCCAGGCTCACCGCGCAACCAGGCGTGGGTCACGGCACACTGTTCTGCATGAATGGTTTGTTGCATCGGCGCACCGCTGAATTCCATATTGGCGCCAAAATAGAGGTTGCCCCTCTGGCCGCGGGCAATGGCACCGACGTGGAAATGGGAGATCGGCGTCAACGAGCAGGCCGCCGCCAAAGGCAGCAGGGCAAATGCCAGAGCATCATCATCCAGCCCGCAGCGCTGCTTGATCGCGTCTACCTGCTCCGCTCTGAACATGGCCGGGAAATCAGGCGCATCAAAATAAGGCAGCAGGACGGATTGCAATGTCGCGGACAGTTCGCCGAAAGCGGTGTGAAAACGCGGGTGCATAGAAAATCTCTCTACAGGTTAACGGGATAACATTTTAGGCAGCCTTGAAGCAATAAAGTGTGATTTATATCTCTTTATTGATGAAATCACTGCAATGAAAACGATAAATGCGAGATGTATCGCAAGTTTCCAACCCGTTAACCGAACAGATGCAGCAGCACCGGGAAGACAAAGGGCGCCAGCAGAGAAGTAATAATCCCGCAGATCACCAGCGCCAGAGAGCTGAAAGCGCCTTCCTGATAGTCCATTTCCGCACAACGTGCCGTGCCTATGGCATGCGAAGCGGTGCCCATCGCCAGGCCGCGTGCCGAACGGGTGGTGATTTTCAGCATCCTGAACAGCGAATGGCCAAATACTGAACCGAAGATGCCGGCGAAAATAACGCAGACGGCGCTGATTGCGGGGATGCCGCCAAGGGATCCCGCTACCGCCATGGCGATTGGCGTAGTGACGGATTTCGGCATGATTGATGCGGCAATTTCCGGCGTTGCGCCCATCCACAACGCGATGGCGCCGCCGCTGATCATCGCCGTCATGCTGCCGATAAAGCACACTGCGATAATCGACTTCCAGCGAGCGCGGATCTGGTGCAACTGCTCATACAGCGGGAAGGCCAGCGCCACTACTGCCGGTTGCAGCAAATCGTTGAGAATTTTGCTGCCCTGAAAATAGCGTTCATAGGGAACGCCGGTCAGCAGCAGCAGGGGAATGATCACCGCCATGGAAACCAGCAGCGGGTTCAGCAGCGGCATCTTCAACCGCTGAGCCAGCCAGCGAGCCGCAAAGTAGACCAACAGCGTCAACGGCAATGACCACCAGATTTCATGGATCATTTTTTACCCTCCGCAGGATCGTCACTGCCGATGATTTTACGTTCACGGTGAAAATAATGAGAGGTGCAGGCGACGACGATCAGCACCATCAGGGTGCTGATAACGCAGGAAACCACCAGCGGGCTGAGATGTTCGATGATTTGGTCGTAATAGTTCATCACGCCGACGCCAATCGGCACGAACAGCAGCACCATATAACGGATCAGCAGATGACAGCCGGGCTTGACCCACTTCGCCGGCAAAATTTGGCTGGAGAGCAGGGCAAACAGGATTAGCATGCCGATAATGCTACCGGGAATGGCGATCGGCAGTAGCGCCGCGATGGCATTGCCGGCAAACAAGCAGAGGTAGATAAGGACGATTGCCCTCAGGTATTTCCAGCACAGTGTAAGCACGTTGGCCATCACCTTTTCCCGTTTAACTGATGTATTCATCATACAATTAAACTGTGACCTGCGCCACAAATCACACCATGAATTCTCTCTATGACATCCATGCCCGTTGGGCAGGTTGGCAGCACCGGCGAAAGGTCGCGCGCAGTCTTATTCCACGTAGGTGGCGATAGAGTTCGGTTGCTGTTTCTGCGCCAGCCGGTGGCCGAGGAAAAAGAATAGCAGGCTCAATAACGCGGCGGCAATCAACATCAGGAACATCAATGGCGGTGCGGCGTAGCTGAGGATAAAACCGCAGAGCACCGGGTTGATGGCGCCCCCCAACGCACTGAGGTTTTGCACGCCGTAGTAGCTGCCCTTCAGATGCGCAGGTGCGATAAAGTCGATAAACATATATTCCACCGGGATAACGATAATCTCCCCCAGCGTGAATATCGCCATGGCCACGGCCCACAGCCAGACGGATTGCCCCGCCAGCATGAAACCGATCAGCCCGACAATGAAAAAGAGTGTGCCCAGCGCCAGCCAGCGCAGCATGTTTTCCTGACGCATGCCCCGGCTCAGCAAATACTGCAACGCGATGACGATACAGGCATTGACGATCATCACCATGCCAATGATTTTGTACGCGAATTCGGCGTTCGATACGATAATCAGGTATTGCGACAGATAGCCGGTGAACTGGCCGAAAACGACAGCCCCCAGCGTACTGCCGAGCGTAAAGTAAATCAGCCGACGATCGCTGCGCAGGATGGCCAGCGTCTGACGAAAATCAGGCAATGTGGTCGGCGCAGATTCGGCGGCCGCGGGTTGCCCTGAATGCAACTGCCCACGCAGACGAAAGCTCAGTGTCGCCACCGTCAATAAGGCCAGCCCACCGGAGAGGTAGAACGGCAGCAGCGGGTTCAGCCCGGCCACCATAACGCCCAGAGATGACCCCACCGCCCAGCCGACATTTACCAGCGTGTAATTGAGCGAAAAGGCTTTTATACGCTGCGTGACCGGCAGCCAGTCGGCAAAGCACGCTTTAATGGTGATGCCCAGCACCGAATAGGCAGTATGCAGGATCGCCAGCACCAGAACGATGCCTCCCGGGCGCGGGATCCACGGGATGGCGAAAAAGCTCAGGGCGAACAGTAAAATGGAAAGCAGGATCAATGTGTTTTTGTTGAACTTGTCCACCAGATAGCCACCATACAGGCTGGCGAAAATGCCGATCGCCAGGCTGATGCCCAGAATAATGCCGACGCTTTTCGGCAACAGGTGGAAATGCCCGGTGAGGTAAATAGTAATGAACGGCAGCGTGACGCCGCGGCCAATGGTCAACACCAGCGAACTGGCCAGCAGTGCGATGATCAGCGGTGGGAATCCCTTCATGTCGGACCTGTTTATGCATACAGCTATTGAGCGATGTTGATAACATAGCTCATTTTGGCCGACTGGGAAGATGCTGTGTGAAAAAAAGAGGTTACGCCGCCGCTTTTCACGCTGCCGCTGCCCCGAACAATAGGGGCGCCGCATGCAGCGCCCCTCTTTATCTGGGGATCAGCGGAAGAGATTATTTGCCCGATTTAGCCTGCAGCGTGGCGAACCAGGGCTGGATAAAATCGTTGCTGCTGCCCCAGCCCGGGATAATTTTTGCCAGCCCGGCCACGTTGACCGGCCCCGGCTGGCTGGCCAACAACGCCTGCGGAATAGACGCGGCCTTGAACTCATAGGTTGCAGGCGTAGGTTCACCGGCAATTTTGTTCGCCACCAGACGCAGGTTTACCGCACCAATCAGCTTGGTATCCACCGCTACGCTGACTTTCCACGGGCTATTGGCTTCGCGCATCAGTTGCAGATCCTGATTGGAGATATCGATGCTGTACAGTTTGATTTCGGTACGGCCATTTTCTTTCAGAGCCTTGTAGGCGCCTTGGCTAAAGGCATCCCAGGTGCCCCAGATCGCGTCAATCTTGCCTTTCGGATATTTGGCCAGCACCGCGCCAACCTTGTTGGCGGTATCGCCCTGCACGTCCGATGACACTGCGCCGATCGATTCCAACTCATGAATGCCCGGATTTTGCTTCAGCAACTGCTGGTAGGCAGCCTGACGGCGCTCCATCGGCGGGAAACCGGCGACCCAAAGCTTGATGATATTGGCTTTCCCGTTGAAGTCTTTAATCAGTTGGCCGAACGACTCATTTGCCAGCGAAGCGTCATCCTGTTGCGAAACCGTTACGCCGGGAATGCTGCCGCTGACGTCGGTATCAAATACGGAGACGGCAATGCCCGCCGCCGCAATGCGTTTGACCAAATCGGTGGAATAGGGCGCACGGCCCTGCGAGAGAATAATGCCGTCATATTTTTGGCTGACAGCCTGGTTCACGAAATCTTGAAAACGCGCATCGTCACCGTTGCTGAGGAAGGTATCTACTTTGAAACCCAGCTTACGCCCTTCCTGAATGGCGCCGGCCAGAAACTGAGTGGTGTTGTCGTCTGAACCCAGATTGCGGATCACTGCAATGCGGATCGGCCCCTGATGCTGGGCGATGGCGGTTGGCACCGGAGCCGGCGTGGACGATTCTGCGGCGAACAGTGGCAGGGCGGCCAGCAGGCCAATGGCCAGTAGCGGTGTTTTTATCGTTTTCATTATTATTGGCTCCAAAAGCAGGTGATGGCTATCCCGGTAAGGCGTTATTTATAGCAGTCCTTACATCTGGACGTCTATATGTAGTGCTGAAATATATCGCTTTTGGGCGGCATGCAAAATTTGCCTGCGATGGCGTCTTTTGAGGGGGGCACAAATAAAAAAGGGCCAAGCTGTTGCTTGGCCCTTATGGCAGTAAAGCGGAAGTTACTTCACCTGCATTCCTGGCTGAGCACCGCTGTCCGGGCTGAGCAGGAAGATCTCTTTGCCGCCAGGGCCGGCAGCCATCACCATGCCTTCAGAGATGCCGAAACGCATTTTGCGCGGCGCAAGGTTGGCGACCATGATGGTCAGGCGGCCTTCGAGCGCTTTCGGATCCGGGTAGGCGGAACGGATGCCGGAGAAGATCTGACGAGACTCGCCGCCCAGATCCAACTGCAGTTTCAGCAGTTTGTCAGAGCCTTCGACAAAGTCGGCGCTCTTGATCAAGGCGATGCGCATATCAACCTTGGCGAAATCGTCAAAGGTGATGGTTTCCTGAATCGGATCTTCAGCCAGCGGGCCGCTGACCACTTTAGCCGCTGCCATGTCTTCTTTTGAAGCGCTGACCATTTCATTCACCTTGTCCAGGTCGATACGGTTGAACAGGGCTTTGAACGCATTGACCTGATGGCCCAGCAGCGGCTGCTGGATCGCATCCCAGGTCAGTTCGCAGTTGAGGAAGGCTTCGGTACGTTCCGTCAGCGATGGCAGCACCGGCTTGAGGTAGGTCATCAGTACGCGGAACAGATTGATGCCCATCGAGCAGATGGCTTGCAAATCGGCATCGCGGCCTTCTTGCTTCGCGACGACCCAAGGTGCCTGCTCATCCACATAGCGGTTGGCCAGATCGGCCAGCGCCATGATTTCGCGGATTGCTCGGCCGGACTCACGGCTGGCGTAGGCCTCGGCGATGCTTCCTGCCGCGTCAACGAAGGTTTGGTACAGCGCAGGATCGGCCAGGTTATCGGCCAGTTGGCCGCCAAAACGCTTGCTGATAAAGCCGGCGTTGCGCGATGCCAGGTTAACCACCTTGTTCACGATATCGGCGTTCACGCGTTGCACGAAATCTTCCAGATTCAGGTCGATGTCGTCGATGCGCGAGGACAGCTTGGCGGCGTAGTAGTAACGCAGGCAGTCGGCATCCAGATGTTGCAGGTAGGTGCCGGCCTTGATAAAGGTGCCGCGGGACTTGGACATCTTGGCGCCGTTAACCGTCACATAGCCGTGTACGAACAGGTTGGTCGGTTTGCGGAAGTTACTGCCTTCCAGCATCGCCGGCCAGAACAGGCTGTGGAAATAAACGATGTCTTTGCCGATGAAGTGATACAGCTCGGTGCTGGAGTCTTTGCGCCAGAACTCGTCGAAGTCCAGATCGCCGCGTTTGTCGCACAGGTTCTTGAATGAGCCCATATAGCCGATTGGCGCATCCAGCCAGACGTAGAAGTATTTGCCTGGTGCGTCCGGGATCTCAAAGCCGAAATAGGGCGCGTCGCGGGAAATATCCCACTGTTGCAGACCCGACTCAAACCACTCCTGCATCTTGTTCGCTACCTGCTCTTGCAGCGCGCCGGAACGGGTCCAGGCCTGCAGCATTTCGCTGAACGAAGGCAGATCAAAGAAGAAGTGCTCCGAATCACGCAGGATCGGTGTGGCGCCGGAAACAACGGATTTCGGATCGATAAGCTCGGTCGGGCTGTAGGTCGCGCCGCACACTTCGCAGTTGTCGCCGTATTGGTCCGGCGATTTGCATTTCGGACAGGTGCCTTTCACGAATCTGTCAGGCAGGAACATGCCTTTTTCCGGATCGTACAACTGGGAAATAGTCCGGTTCTTGATAAAGCCGTTCTCTTTCAGACGGCCGTATATCAGGCTCGAGAGTTCACGGTTTTCATCGCTATGGGTGGAGTGATAGTTATCATAGCTGATGCCAAAACCGGCGAAATCCTGTTGGTGCTCCTGGCTCATTTCCGCAATCATTTCTTCCGGCTTGATGCCCAACTGCTGAGCTTTCAGCATGATCGGCGTGCCGTGCGCGTCGTCCGCACAGATGAAATGAACCTCGTGGCCGCGCATTCGTTGGTAACGAACCCAGATATCCGCCTGGATGTGCTCGAGCATGTGGCCGAGATGGATGGAACCATTTGCGTACGGTAGCGCGCACGTCACCAATAATTTTTTCGCGACTTGAGCCATAGTGAGAACTTGCTTTCTGTAATGAATAAAAAGGGTCTTCGATGTTACCCGATCGCGCTCTCTACGGCTAGGGCGGTTTCTTTCTACAGACACACGCCAGCGGACCTGCAGTTCTGATATGCTTAGCGGGAAGCTATCCATTCAAAATCAAGGAGCCGGGATGAGCGCAAAATCCCCCGAGCAGACCAACCCCGAAGTTCTGCGTGCCCTGGTGACCGGTGTACTGGCCGCCTTTGAACACCCGACGTTAAAAAACAACCTGACCGCGTTGAAGGCTATTCACCACTGCACGCTGTTGGATCACGTACTGCATATTGAATTGATCATGCCGTTTGCCTGGCAGAGTGCCTTTGAAACGCTGAAAGACCGAGTGAGTGCAGAACTGCTGCGCGTCACCGGGGCAGAGGCGATCGACTGGAAGTTGAAGCATGACATCGCCACGCTGAAACGCGCCAACGATCAGGCCGGCATCAAGGGCGTGCGCAATATCATCGCCATCAGTTCCGGCAAGGGCGGGGTGGGGAAATCCACTACCGCCGTCAACCTGGCACTGGCGCTGGCTGCCGAAGGCGCGAAGGTCGGCATTCTGGACGCCGACATCTACGGCCCGTCGATCCCCAATATGTTGGGCACCGAGCATGAACGGCCAACCTCGCCGGACGGCCAGCATATGGCGCCGATCCTGGCGCACGGTCTGGCGACCAATTCCATTGGTTACCTGGTGACCGACGACAACGCCATGGTGTGGCGCGGCCCGATGGCCAGCAAGGCGCTGATGCAACTGCTGCAGGACACGCTGTGGCCGGATCTGGATTATCTGGTGCTGGATATGCCGCCGGGCACCGGGGATATCCAACTGACGCTGTCGCAGAACATTCCGGTTACCGGTGCGCTGGTGGTGACCACACCGCAGGATATCGCCCTGCTGGACGCGGCCAAAGGCATTGTGATGTTCGAAAAAGTCCATGTGCCTGTGCTCGGTATTGTGGAAAACATGAGCGTGCATATTTGCAGCAACTGCGGTCATCATGAGCCGATTTTCGGCACTGGCGGGGCAGAAAAGTTGGTGAAAAAGTACAACAGCCGCTTGTTGGGGCAACTGCCGTTGCACATCTCGCTGCGCGAAGATTTGGATCGCGGCGCGCCGACGGTAATCAGTCGTCCTGACAGCGAATTTGCGGAACTGTATCGCCAGCTTGCCGGCCGTGTCGCGGCGCAGATGTACTGGCAGGGCGAAGCCATTCCGACGGAAATCTCTTTCCGCGCGTTGTAATCCTCGCAGATTAAAAAGCAAAACCCCGGCGCAGGTCCGGGGTTTTTGTTTATGGCGTGACTCGCAGCCGGTGTAGATCGGCTCGGGTGTAAGGATGGTCGATATGCGCCAAGGCAGTGGCTATGTGTTCCAGCAGACCCTGGGTGGGCGCCGGTTGTCGATGTCCCATCAGAACGATCGGTAAAGCCAGCGCACCGGCGATTTGCCACCAGGAAAGCTGCGGGCGTGCCTTGCTGCTCTGTAACCACAGAAACAGGCTGCTGGCCAGATAGCCTAACGCCAGGCCGCTGATGACTTCCGAAGGCGAATGTACCTGAATGGCTAACCGCGACAAGCCAATCGTCAGAGGCAATACGTAGCCAACGACCAATGCCAGACTGCGCACCGCATGCGAGAAACGACCGCTCAGCGTCCAGAGAAATACCGGCCAGATACTGGCAGCCAGCGCCGAGTGGCCACTAAACCCTGTAAAATCATAACGTTCTATACCGATACCCCAGCCCATAAAGGCCAGTTTGGATGCGCATACCAAGCCGCCGGCACAGCCGAAGATCAGTGCCCATTGCCAGCCTGCTGTTCGGGTGGCGCGCGGAGCGATTAATGCGACAAAAAGAATCAACGCGCAGGGCAGCAGCAGCATGCTGTCGCCAAAAAATGTCAGAAAATACCAGTCCAGCACGTCAGTCTCCGGTGAAATACATCATCCCATCAGCAGGATAATGAACAAGCTACGGAGTTTACCCTGCCACATCGGATTACCCTAGGCGCAATAATCTTAAAACCTTAAGGCCGATTTTGGCGAAATAACCCGAGATAGCGGCCCCGCTGCGACAATATAGGGTGGCGCAATGCCGGCTAACTCCCTATAATTGTCGCGTTTTAGTTCCCTCCCTCACACTTCGAAATCAGGTCTTTAAATTTTATGACTGACAAGCCGCATCAGTGCGTCATTATTGGTATAGCTGGCGCATCTGCCTCCGGAAAAAGCCTTATTGCCAGCACGTTATATCGTGAACTTCGCGATCAGGTTGGCGATGAACATATCGGCGTTATTCCTGAAGACAGTTACTACAAAGACCAGACGCACCTGACCATGGAAGAACGGGTCAAGACTAACTACGATCACCCGAGCGCCATGGATCACAACCTGCTGTTCCAGCATCTGCAAATGCTGAAATCAGGCAAGGCGATAGAGTTGCCGCTGTACAGTTACACCGAACATACGCGCAAGAAAGAGACTATCCACCTCGAGCCGAAAAAGGTGATTATTCTGGAGGGGATCCTGTTGCTGACGGATATCCGCCTGCGCCAGGAAATGAACTTTTCGATCTTTGTCGATACGCCGCTGGATATTTGCCTGATGCGCCGCATGAAGCGTGACGTCAATGAGCGTGGACGTTCTATGGATTCGGTCATGGCGCAATATCAGAAAACCGTTCGTCCGATGTTCCTGCAGTTTATTGAACCTTCCAAGCAATATGCCGACATTATCGTTCCGCGCGGCGGCAAAAACCGCATTGCGATCGACATTCTAAAAGCTAAAATCAGCCAATTCTTTGAATAATGCCGTTCATGGCCGGGAAACCTGTGTTTCCGGCCGTCGGGCAAGTATTTACGCCGTGGCGTAGACCTTTTGTCCGTTGTGTGGCAATTTTTGTTTTAGTGACACGCCTTGATGGAGATAAAGAAATGAGACTGTGCGACCGTGATATAGAAGCCTGGCTGGATAGTGAAAAACTGGTGATTTCACCGCGTCCGCCGATTGAGCGTATTAACGGGGCTACAGTGGATGTCCGTTTAGGCAATCAGTTTCGCGTGTTTCGCGGCCATACTGCCGCGTTTATCGATCTCAGCGGACCAAAAGACGAAGTCAGCGCGGCGCTGGACCGCGTGATGAGTGACGAGATAGTGCTGCCGGAAGGCGAAGCCTTCTTCCTGCACCCGGGCGAACTGGCGCTGGCGGTCACGCTTGAGTCGGTCACGTTGCCCAGCGATCTTGTGGGCTGGCTTGATGGCCGTTCCTCATTGGCGCGTCTGGGGCTGATGGTTCACGTGACCGCGCACCGTATCGATCCCGGCTGGCAGGGGCGGATTGTTCTGGAGTTCTATAATTCAGGTAAGTTGCCGCTGGCGTTGCGTCCGGGCATGTTGATTGGCGCTCTAAGCTTTGAACCGCTTTCCGGGCCGGCGGCGCGTCCTTACAACAGCCGGCAGGATGCAAAATACCGCGATCAGCAGGGTGCAGTGGCCAGTCGAATCGACAAGGACTAACAGCGCTTGAAGCACTGTCGGTGTGGCGTTGACAAGAGGATGGCATGAGAAGATTACTGACGACTTTGGTGATTTTACTGGTTGTGCTGGTGGCGGGAATGTCCGCGCTGGTGCTGTTGGTTAATCCGAATGATTTTCGCGCCTATATGGTCACGAAGGTCGAACAAAAGAGCGGTTATCATCTGACGCTGGACGGCGAGCTTCGCTGGCATATCTGGCCGCAGCTCAGCATTCTGGCCGGGCGCATGACGTTGACTGCACCCGGAGCCAAAGCGCCGGTGGTGAGCGCGGATAACATGCGCCTTGATGTCAAACTCTTGCCGTTGTTGTCGCATCAGTTGTTTGTGAAACAGGTGATGCTGAAAAATGCCGTCATTCGCCTGACACCCGAGAGTGAAGAGCAAAATCAACCGAACGCACCTATCGCACCTGCGGGCGATACCGAAGAGACCCTGGATACCCCGTGGAAATTTGATATCGATAATCTGCGGATTGTGGACAGCCTGCTGATTTGGCAGCGCGCCAATAACGAGCAGATTAACGTTCGCGATATTAACCTCGTCCTGCAGCAAAATGCCAATCGTCATGCGCAAATGGAGCTTTCCAGCCGGGTTAACCGCGACCAGCGCGATCTGACTTTCAGCATGGCGGCAGATATCGATCTGCAGCAATACCCGCGCCGTATCGCGGCCACGGTCACTCAGTTCAATTATCAACTGGAAGGTGCTGACATTCTGGGTGGCGGCATTAAAGGTGATGGCAGCGCCCAGGTGGCGTATCAACAAACACCGCAGCAAATTGCCCTAAGCCAATTGATTCTGAGCGCCAATGACAGTCAGTTCTCTGGCAGTGGCAGCGTGAGATTCGGCGAGGTGCCGGTTTATGCAATGAATCTGACATCGACGGCCCTGAATTTGGATGCGCTTTCCGGCTGGCAATCCAGCTCGGGCACGCAACAAGCCGTGAGTGTGACTGCGGCGCCGGTGATAGCTAACCAAGCGGAAGATCCGCAACAAAATCTGGAAGTGTTGCGAGACTTTACTGCGCAGCTTAATTTGAACGTTGACCAACTGACCTATCGTGGCATGAACATTGCCCATTTGGCGCTGCAAGCGGATAACCAACAGGGCTTGCTGACGGTGCATACGCTCTCCGGTCAATTGGCTGGGGGGGACTTTGCGTTACCGGGTTCGCTGGATGCGCGTGGCGGCAGGCCGGTGATCGCCGTGCAACCGGTGTTGAAGCAGGTTGAGCTGGGTGCCGTTCTTAAGGCGTTCGACATGCCGCAGGTGTTGACCGGCAAATTCAGCATGCAAGGGGATTTAACGGGTGATCGCCTGACTTCGCAGTCGTTTGAACACCGGTGGAAGGGATCCGCCCAGTTAGCGATGCAGGACGCGCAACTGCATGGACTGAATATTCAGCAGTTGATCCAGCAGGCGGTGGCGCGTAACGACAGCAGCGTGCGCGGGCAGGATAATTACCAGCGCTTTACCGAAGTGAAACAGCTTTCGGCGAAAGCCAACCTGAGCGGCGGTACGGTAAACATCAGTGAACTGAGTGCGGACTCCCCGCTGTTGAATCTGAGCGGTGGCGGTACGGTGAATATGCCGGGTAAACAGTGCGATATGGTGCTTAACGTGCGGGTGACTGGCGGCTGGCAAGGGCGCGGCGAACTGATCGAGCAACTGCAAAAAACGCCAATTCCACTGCGGGTTTATGGCCCTTGGCAACAGCTTAACTACCAATTGCAGGTTGATCAGATATTACGTAAAACGCTGCAAAAACGGGCCAAGGATGCGCTGAACAAATGGGCCGAAAAAAACAAAGATTCGCGTGAAGGCCAGGATCTTAAAAAGCTGCTCGATAAGCTTTAGCCCCTGGTAAGATGCGGGCCGGTCAGCGGCCCGCGCCTTCTTTGATCCCCGCAGAGCATTTGCCGTTCCCAATAATTTCCTCCCGTAACTTTGATAGAAATCATGACAACTTCTGCTGTGTTTGTGCAGAGTATTGGGCAGTTATGCGACTTCTGGGCTTCAGCACGGTTAAAAACAACAAATTGAGGGAATATGATAGAACTTCTTATTGGTGCAGCCGTTGCGGCTGCCGTTGGTCGCTATATTATCAAGGGCTACTCCGCTACCGGGGTGTTGATGGTTGGCGGCCTGCTGTTGCTGGCTATAAGCGCCGTAATGGGGAAAAACCTGCTGCCTGCCGGCGCCGCGTCTACGGGATGGCGCACCACCGACATCATCGAATACGTTAAAATTCTGCTGATGAGCCGCGGTGGCGATCTTGGCATGATGATCATGATGTTGTGCGGATTTGCGGCTTATATGACACACATTGGCGCCAACGATGTGGTGGTAAAGCTGGCTTCCCGTCCGCTCCAGATGATCAATTCCCCGTATCTTTTGATGGTCGCGGCCTATTTCGTCGCCTGCCTGATGTCTCTGGCGGTCTCTTCCGCCACCGGCCTGGGCGTATTGCTGATGGCTACACTGTTCCCATTGATGGTTAACGTCGGTATTAGTCGTGGTGCTGCGGCAGCGATTTGCGCTTCGCCCGCGGCGATTATTCTGGCGCCGACGTCCGGTGACGTGGTGCTGGCCGCCAAGGCGGCGGAAATGCCTTTGGTGGACTTCGCTTTTAAAACCACCTTACCTATTTCGATTGCGGCAATTGTTTGTATGGCGATTGCGCATTTCTTTTGGCAACGCTATCTCGACAAGAAAAATAACGAACAGCACCACATTATGGATGTGAGTGAAATTACCACGCATGCTCCGGGTTTCTACGCGGTTTTGCCGTTCACGCCGATCCTGGGCGTGCTGGTTTTTGACGGTAAATGGGGGCCGGAGTTGCATATCATCACGGTGCTGGTTGGCTGTATGTTGCTGGCGGCGGTGATTGAATTCCTGCGTAGTTTCAGCGCCAAACAGGTGTTTACCGGCCTGGAAGTCGCGTATCGCGGTATGGCGGACGCTTTTGCCAGCGTGGTGATGCTGTTGGTGGCCGCCGGCGTATTCGCTCAGGGGTTGAGCACCCTCGGCTTTATCAGTGGGTTAATCAGTCTGGCGCAGTCTTTCGGTACCGGCGGCATTATCATGATGTTGGTACTGGTGGTGATTACCATGCTGGCGGCAATGACCACCGGCTCGGGGAATGCGCCGTTCTATGCTTTTGTGGAGCTGATCCCCAAATTGGCTGCGCAGATGGGCGTCAATCCGGCCTATCTGGTGATCCCGATGTTGCAGGCTTCAAACCTGGGGCGCACTTTGTCGCCGGTTTCCGGTGTGGTGGTGGCGGTATCAGGCATGGCGAAAATCTCGCCGTTCGACGTGGTGAAACGGACTTCGGTGCCGGTGATTGTCGGGTTGATCGTGGTGATTGTGGCAACCGAACTGCTGGTGCCTCAGCATCTATAAAGGTAGCCGGGCATCGCCCGGCACCGATTTATACCTCGTAGTCTGGCTCCGGTACCGACAGCGGGGTGATCCTCACTTTCAAAATACGGTGGCTACTGACTTCCAGCGGTTCAAACAGGTAGTCACCGATCTGCAATTGCTCACCTTCCTGGGGGATGCGCTGGCTGTGTTCCATCAGCAAGCCGGCTATCGTGTGGTATTCGCGCTTATCCTCCAGCTGCAGAGGCAGATAAAGCACCAGGTCTTCCAGCGGCATATGGCCATTGGCGGTCCAACTGCCATCTTCGTTTTGCTGAATGTCGTGCCGTGCATCAACGTCCTCGCCCGCTTCCGGTAGGTTACCGGCGATGGTTTCCATCACGTCTGTCAGGGTAACGACCCCCTCGACCGAACCGAATTCATCGACGACAAAAGCGAAATGCGTCTGCGCCTGTCTGAACTGTTCCAGTGCGCTTAGCAGCGTTAATTGCTCCGGGAAAATCAACGGTTGACGCACCAGCGCACGTAAATCGAGCGGTACCTGAGTCAACTGCTGTTTCAGGACATCAATGGTATGAATGACGCCAAGCGGTTCATCGCTGGCGCTGTTTTCGACCACCACAATGCGCGTATGCTGGTTTTTTTCCAGCAACTGGGTCAGCTTTTCCTGCGGATCATTCAGCTCGAGGTATTCCACGTCATGGCGAGAGGTCATGATGCTGCTTACGGTACGCTGTGCCATGCCCAGCACACGTTCTATCATGTGCCGTTCCTGTTGGTTGAATATCTCCCCGCTTTCGCTCGCGCTGTCGGCCAGCAGGTTGGCAGAGTGGCTGTCCACCTCCGCTTCTTCATGTTTGCCGCTCAGCATACGGAGCACCGCTTCTGCGGTTCGTTCACGCAGTGGCCGTACCTTTGACAGAAAACGACGACGGTTAAACTGAGACAGCTGGTTTAAGGCTTCAATCATTACGGAGAAGCCTATCGCTGCGTACAGATAGCCCTTGGGAATATGGTAGCCGAACCCTTCCGCAACCAGGCTGAAGCCGATCATCAGCAGGAAACTCAGACACAGAATGACGATAGTCGGATGGGCGTTGACGAATCGCGTCAGCGGCTTGCTGGCCAGCAGCATCAGCCCGATAGCGATACAGACCGCAATCATCATTACTGCCAGATGATCAACCATGCCGACGGCGGTGATCACCGAATCGAGAGAGAAGACGGCGTCCAATACCACGATTTGCGCCACCACGGGCCAGAAGCGGGCGCCTTTGCGCGGCCCTTGCTGCTCATCATCCTTGCCTTCCAGCCGCTCGTTCAGCTCCATGGTGGCCTTGAACAGCAAGAATATACCACCGACCAGCATAATGAGATCGCGGCCGCTGAAGGGGTGCTCCGCGACCACAAACAGCGGTTTGGTCAGCGTCGCCAGCCAGGAAATAGAGGCGAGCAGTGCCAGACGCATCAGCAAGGCCAGCAACAGACCCACGACGCGAGCTTTATCTCTTTGTTGTTTTGGTAGTTTTTCCGCCAGAATGGCGATAAAGATAAGGTTGTCTATACCCAGAACGATTTCCAGCACGACCAAAGTGGCCAGGCCGGCCCAAATTGTTGGATCTGCGATCCATTCCATACGCCCAATTTCACCTGTAAGTTCGACGGCTTATGCCGTAAGGGAATGATGGGTGTTGGGCGGGGAAAATTCAACTTTAAAACTGTGCTGGTTCTGCGATGGAATTGTTGCATGCCGAGTTTAAGCCGGAACAATGCATAAAAAATCATCGGTCGGATAGCCAGGGAGGAGGTTGATAGTGGTGATTAGGAAGAAGGGGGCCAAAACGTTGGAGAGATTCTTGTGACTAAGTTGTAGACATAAAAACATCATAATTATAATTTTTTTAAAATCAAATCGTTGCATTGGTTTTTGGCTGCTACACTCAGTTCAATTATGTGCCCTTAGTAGTCTTATTCTGAAAAGGATAGCCAACAGGCATCTTAGGCTTGTATCAACAAAGTAATAGTATAAGAATCTTAGGCGCATAAACATTTACAAGTATCATTGTTTAGTTATAAGGGTGTAATTTTTTTGTTCTTATGTGACCTGATTATCACTTAATGATGGGTACAGATGTTGGTCTTGCTGCAAACAGTGACTGGCAGACAGGAAAATTAATAACAGTGTATTGGTAGCTGAAAGCCAAGGGCGGTAGCGTGTCTAAACCATCTCCGCTCCGTGCTTCGTAACTCTCTTAGGCAAGGTGGTTCGGCTACGTTATAGTTATTTGATTGTGGATAAAAAACATGCAAAAGAGATTGAAGGCTGTGATTCCCGTGGCGGGCCTGGGAACCCGTATGTTGCCGGCAACAAAAGCAATTCCTAAAGAAATGCTGCCTGTGGTCGATAAACCACTGATTCAGTACATTGTGAATGAATGCGTAGCTGCCGGGATCAAAGATATCGTGCTGGTCACTCATTCGTCCAAAAATGCAATTGAAAACCACTTCGACACCTCTTTTGAACTTGAGGCTGTATTGGAATCGCGTGTCAAACGCCAACTGCTGGAAGAAATACAGACTATCTGCCCGGCAGATGTGACAGTCATGCAAGTCCGTCAGGGCCAGGCGAAAGGGCTGGGGCATGCGGTACTTTGCGCCAAGCCAATGGTTGGCGATGAGCCTTTTATCGTGTTATTGCCGGACGTATTGCTGGATGACTCTACCGCCGATCTGCGTAAAGAGAACCTGGCCAAAATGATTCAGCGTTTTGCTGATACCGGCTTCAGCCAGATCATGGTGGAACCGGTACCGGAACAAGACGTGTCGAAATACGGTGTTGTAGATTGCGGCGGTGCTGCGCTGGCAGCAGGTGAAAGCACACCAATGACTGCTGTGGTTGAAAAACCGACAAGAGAGGAAGCCCCTTCCAATCTGGCGGTAGTTGGCCGTTATGTGTTGTCTGCGGATATCTGGCCTTTGCTGGAAAAAACCTTGCCGGGGGCCGGTGATGAAATTCAGCTCACTGATGCGATTGCCGCCCTTATGGGGCAGGAAACCGTAGAAGCTTTCCATATGAGCGGCAAATCGCACGACTGCGGCGATAAGTTGGGCTATATGAAAGCGTTCGTACAATATGGCCTGCGTCATGCTTCGGAAGGTGAAGGTTTTACCCAATGGCTGAAGCAGACATTGAACAGTAAATAAGTTTTGCGGCTTAAACGCGATCACAAGAAAGAGGATTACCATGACCAAGTTGAAAGCTGTCATTCCTGTTGCCGGCCTGGGTATGCGCATGTTGCCTGCAACCAAGGCTATTCCCAAAGAGATGTTACCGATCGTTGATAAGCCGTTGATTCAATACATTGTCAATGAGTGCGTGGCTGCCGGGATTAAAGAAATCATTCTGGTGACTCATTCCTCCAAGAATGCGATCGAAAACCATTTTGATACCTCTTTTGAGTTGGAAGCGATGCTTGAGGCGCGTGTAAAACGCCAACTGCTGGATGAGGTTCAGTCGATTACGCCTAAAGGCGTGACGTTGATGCACATCCGTCAGGGGCAACCTAAGGGCCTGGGCCATGCGGTGCTGTGCGCCAAACCTTTGGTTGGTGACTCACCGTTTGTCGTGCTGTTGCCGGATGTACTGCTTGACGACGCAAAGGCTGATCTTAAGAAAGATAACCTGCCGCACATGATTGCTCGCTTCGAACAGTCTGGGCTGAGCCAGGTGCTGGTGCAGGCGGCTGATGAGCATGTGCTGCACGATTACTCGGTCGTTGAATGCGAGACCAACAGTTTGCAACCCGGTGAAAGTTCCCGCATGACCTCGATTATAGAAAAACCGGGTCGTGACGTTCAGTTTAAATCCAATTATTCGGCGGTAGGGCGCTATGTCTTGTCTGCCGATATCTGGCCGTTATTGGAAAAGACCGAACCCGGTGCCTGGGGCCGCATTCAATTGACAGATGCCATTGCAGAGTTACTGAAAAGTAAACCTGTAGAAGCGATGGAACTGGTAGGTGAATCCTTCAACTGCGGAGAAAAAATGGGTTATCTGCGGGCATTTGTGACCTACGGCCTGCGTCACCCAACTCAAGGCAAGGCTTTCCGCGAATGGGCAGAAAAGCTGGCGTTTTGAACGATCTCAATTCTCTTGGGCTGCAGGCGTAAAAAGGCTATATTTCATTACGCTGGCAGCCTCCATTCTGGAAAAATGTTTTTATATTAGTATCGGGTGGCTTGTGGAATAATGCGGCAATCAGGTTACTGGTTGTAGTAACTGCACAAGAGGGCAACATTTCTGTGAACATCCACCACTGTGACTCAATTGATTATAATAGTCATTTATAATGTGGCTTTATCGACAACAGAGTCATACTTTTACAATAAGCCATACTAACTCTTTTAACTTCAACAGTGGCTTAACAGTTCGACATTTCAGCTATCTGTGAAGGGTGCCCGTCTTGGTGAAGATACCTAACTCCAGGTAAGTAACAATGCAGTTTGGTAAGGTTACAAATACGCAGCCAAGGTGGGCTGGCTTGGTAGCTTTGCGGATACATTTACTTTGAAAGTGATGATAACTCGATGGCAAAACGACAATTGAAAATGATATCGGTATTGGTATCAATCAGTATAATCAGTGGCTGTACGGTTCTCCCAGGTCAACATTTAAGTACCTCGGGAAAAAATACAGTAAAACAGGAGGATAGCAATTTCGACATTGACGATCTTGTGAACGTCTATCCTGTTACCCCAAAATTAATCCAAAAACTGCGCCCTGCCAAGGTAGTTGCACAGCCCAATACTCTGTTGGAAGCTTCTCTGCGTAGTTATGAGTATCGGATTGGCGTAGGTGATGTCTTAAACGTTACTGTCTGGGATCACCCTGAGTTGACCACACCTGCCGGGCAATACCGTAGCGCCAGCGACACGGGCAACTGGGTGCAATCGGATGGCACGATTTTCTATCCTTACATTGGCAAGGTAAAGGTTACCGGGAAGACGGCAAGTCAGGTTCGTACCGAAATATCGAATCGATTGGCACAGTATATTGAAAGCCCACAAGTTGACGTCAATATTGCCGCTTTTCGCTCTCAAAAAACATACATTACCGGCGAAGTTAAAACGTCAGGTCAGCAACCTATCACTAACGTTCCTCTCACGGTACTTGACGCGATCAACGCAGCTGGTGGTCTGAGTGATAATGCAGACTGGCGAAATATCGTCTTAACGCATAATGGCAAAGAGCAGCGTTTATCGTTGCAAAAGCTGATGCAAAATGGCGATCTTACACAAAACCAGCTGTTATATCCTGGTGACATTCTTTATGTACCGCGTAACGACGATCTGAAAGTTTTCGTTATGGGTGAAGTAAAAGCGCCGGCCACGCTGAAGATGGACAGAAGCGGCATGACGCTGACCGAAGCGCTGGGAAATACTGAAGGGATTAGCCAAACTGCGGCAGATGCTACAGGGGTGTTCGTTATTCGCCCTCTACACGGCACGCAGGGGAATAAGTTAGCTGACATATACCAACTTAATATGGCAGATGCTACTGCCATGGTTATGGGAGCAGAATTCCAACTGCAACCCTATGACGTTGTTTACGTAACAGCGGCACCTATCGTGCGTTGGAACCGTTTGATCAGCCAGTTGGCGCCGACAATTTCCAGCTTCAATGACCTCACCGAAGGCACACTGCGTATTCGTAACTGGCCATAGGAATGAACGATGTTTGATTCAATATTGGTTGTTTGCGTAGGGAATATTTGTCGCTCTCCTACGGGGGAACGTTTGCTACAACGGTCTGTGCCCAACAAGCGGATCGATTCAGCGGGCATTAGTGCCCTTGTCGGAAGATCGGCGGATGAGACTGCAATCGTTGTAGCGAATGAACATAACTTGTCTTTAGAAGGGCATGTAGGCAAGCAATTAACCAAAGAGATGTGCCGAGATTACTCACTTATCTTGGTTATGGAAAAGGGGCACATTGATGCAGTTTGTCGATTAGCCCCGGAAGTGAGAGGGAAAACGATGCTGTTTGGTCACTGGCTTGATCAAAGAGAGATTCCTGACCCATACCGAAAAAGTGCTGAGGCATTTGAATTTGTATATCGCTTGCTTGCTGATTCAGCTCAGAAGTGGGCACAAGCATTAAATCGCTAAACAGAGATGACAATGACTGAAAAAACTAGAGCTGTCTCTACTGCCAGCAAGGAAAATGAAGAGATTGACTTGGGGCGGCTGGTAGGAACGTTAATTGACCATCGCTGGTTAATTATAGGAATTACTGCCTTATTTGCCGTAATGGGTATTATTTACAGTCTGTTCGCAACGCCAATTTACCAGGCTGATGCAACCGTACAAGTTGAGCAAAATGAAGGTAACTCGCTTGTAAATAATATTTCACAAATGCTACCCAATTCGCAACCCGCATCATCAACTGAAATTGAGTTGATCACTTCAAGAATGATTGCTGGGAAAACGGTGCAAGATCTGAATCTTGATACTGTAGTAAATCAAAAATATTTCCCTATGTTTGGCCGTGGTTGGGCCCGTTTAACTGGCGAGGTCCCAGGTCAAATTGCAGTATCTCGTGTGAATATTCCTGAGAGCATGGCGGAAAAGCCATTAGAACTTACCGTCATTGATAAAAACAATTATTCTGTTGAATTTGATGGAGTAGAAATAATTAAAGGGAAGGCTGGCGTTTATGCAACAGGAAATGGAGTTTCTCTTCTTGTTAGCGAAGTCGTCGCCAAGCCAGGAACAGTATTTGAGGTTAGCAAATTATCTAAACTTGCAGCTACACTGCAGTTACTTGATGAACTGACAGTTGAAGATAAAGGTAAAGATACTGGAGTACTATCTCTTAGCCTTATGGGAGATGATCCTGTACGAATTAAAAAAATAATTGATAGCATCAGCAACAATTATCTCGTACAAAACGTAGAGCGTAAATCGGAAGAAGCCGCTAAAAGCCTGGCGTTCTTGAAAGATCAATTGCCGTTGGTAAGAGATTCGTTGAATACGGCGGAAGATAAACTTAATAGTTTCCGTCAAGCTAATGATTCTGTAGACCTTTCTCTTGAAGCCAAATCGGTATTGGACACTATTGTTGGTGTTGAGGCTCAACTCAACGAATTGACGTTCAAAGAAGCAGAAATATCGAAGTTGTATACCAAAGAGCATCCTGCTTACCGTGCATTGCTTGAGAAAAGAATAACGCTTCAACAAGAAAAAGATAAGTTAGACAAGCGCGTAAGCAAAATGCCCCAAACGCAGCAGGAAATTTTACGCCTGACCCGCGATGTTGATGCTGGTAAAGAGATTTACATGCAGTTGCTGAATAAGCAACAAGAGCTGTCGATCACAAAAGCAAGCACCGTAGGAAACGTACGGATTATCGATCCAGCAGTAACACAACCGAACCCGGTGAAACCTAAGAAAAGTTTAATCGTAGTCATTGTTACTTTACTGGGAGGAGCAATTGCAGTCGTTATCGTTCTTGTTAAGAACATGTTGCATCGCGGTATTGAAAGTCCTGACCAATTGGAGGAACAGGGGATCAATGTGTATGCAAGTATTCCGCTTTCTGAATGGCAGCAGAAGAAGGATATAGAAACTATTCTTCGTAACAACAAGAAAAGTAATACTCGCTCTAAAACTCTTCTTGCTGTAGGTAATCCGGCAGATCTTGCGATTGAGGCAGTTAGAAGCCTTCGTACGAGTCTGCATTTTGCCATGTTGGAATCGAAGAATAATGTTCTGATGATTTGCGGCGCTAGCCCTAATATTGGTAAAACATTTGTTAGTATTAACTTAGCAGCAGTGATTGCCCAGGCAGGACAACGTGTTTTGGTTATCGATGCTGATATGAGGAAAGGCTATTCCCATACGCTTCTCAATACTAACTGGCAAAATGGACTCTCTGATATATTGTCGCAACAGGTATCGAAAGAAGCAGCAGTAAGAAAAACAGAAATTGAGAATTTAGATTTTATACCACGTGGTACTATTCCACCTAATCCCTCAGAGTTGTTGATGGGTTCTCGCTTTAATGAACTTATTGAGTGGGCAGAGAAAAATTACGATATTGTAATGATTGATACACCACCAATTCTGGCTGTTACCGACGCCGCGATCATCGGGCACAATGCAGGTACTAGCTTAATGATAGCTAGATTTTCGGTTAATACGGTCAAAGAAATGGAGATTAGTATTCGTCGTTTTAACCAGAACGGAATTGATATTAAAGGTGTAATACTCAACGCTGTCGAGAAACGCGCGAGTAGTTATTACGGTGATTATGGATACTATCAGTACGATTACCGCTCGAATGAGAAGTCATAATATATAATTTAACATCTAATTAAGCAGCACCGGTTACGGTGTTGCTATTTTTTCGAAATATCCAGAGGGTAATATGAAGCTTTTACTTGTGGGAAACCATACGTGCGGAAATCGTGGAGATGGTGCTATATTGAGGGGGTTGATCGAGTCGATAGAAGTAATTGATCCAGCGATCGAAGTTACTGCCATAAGTCGTTACTCTGTGAGCTCGTCCTATCTGTTAGGAAGAAAAGTCGAAGATGATGTGCTTTATCGTTATCATTTTAAGAAAAATGGTGGATTTAAAGGTAGAGTTATTAAGGCATTAATAAATCGCTATTTACCTGCCCTATTAGTATCACGAATTAATAATGGCTTGCTAGCTAAAATACTCAAAATCCCAGTTGAATTTGACGACTATATACAAAAATTAGAAACATATGATGCTGTTATACAAGTCGGTGGATCATTTTTCGTTGATCTCTACGGTAAAAATCAATTTGAACATTCACTTTGTGCAATTCTTGCAAAGAAACCAATCTATATGATCGGGCACAGTGTTGGGCCGTTTGAAAGAAAAAATTTTAATGAAATTGCCAATTTGGTATTTTCAAAAGTAAAAATGTTGGCTCTTAGGGAAGAAATCAGTAAAGATCTAATGCTTAAAAGCGGTATCACTACGGAAAAAGTGATCAGTGGTGTTGATACGGCGTGGTTGGTTAATAATTGTGTGAGGCCCTCTAATTATGCTCTGGAGCATTGGAGCCGTGTTATTAATGAGCGTGCGAGTGTTGCGATTACAATGCGAGAGTTGGCACCCTTTGACCAGCGCCTCGGGGTGACCCAAGTTGAATATGAAATAGCAATAGGGTCTTTGATCGATAATTTGATCTCACAAGGTTTTAATGTGTTGGCAGTGTCCACATGCACAGGTATAGATAGCTATCATAAAGACGACAGAATGATTGCGATTCAGGTTGGAAATCGTCTGACTAATAAAGATAACTATCATGTTGTCATGGATGAATTTAATGATGTTGAATTAGGTAGCATTTTAAGCCAATGCCAACTAACAATTGGTACTCGTTTACACTCTGCAATTATCTCGATGAACTTTGGAACACCAGCCGTAGCTATTAATTATGAGCATAAATCGGCCGGTATTATGAAACAATTAGGCCTACCTGAACTTTCATCAGATGTCGCTACGTTAATCGATGGTTCGCTCATTTCGAAAGTGAATGCGATACTCGAAAACATTGCAGCAGTAAATGAGAAAGTACATGCCGCAATAAATAATGAGCGCGTAAAAGGTATGGTAATAATGAAAGATATAATAAAAGAAGTGGAGAGAAAAAATTGAAAGTTACATTTTTCTTGAGTCACTTCCCAAATTATTCAGAAACATTTGTTATACAGCAAATAGTGGCCTTTATAGATAAAGGTGTTGATGTAAGCATAATTTCCATATGGCCAGGCGATACAGAAAAAAAACACGAAATTGTAGAGAAGTATAATTTGCAAGAAAAAGTACGTTATCTTTTGCCCTCAGAGTCTAAAAGTAGTTGGAAGAAGATATCGGCGCGTTTGTTAAAGGTCGTTAGTGGAAATAAAAGTCGTGCGTTATTTAATTCATTTAATCAGCGAAAATATGGTAAGCACTCTGCCAATTTATTGTTGCCTGCAATTATTGCAAAAAATCCTGGTGTAATTAAATCTGATATGTTTGTTGCACACTTTGGTACGGTTGGAGTGATTGCGAATAAATTGAGGGGGTTGGGTTTTTTGCAAGGAAAGATTGCAACAATTTTTCACGGACTAGATGTTTCCCATAAAAAAACACTCTCTGATTTTAAAAGTGATTATGAAGTGCTTTTTGATGAGGGGGATTTAATTTTGCCTATTAGTAATTTGTGGGCAGATAAAATAGAAAGCATGGGCTGCGATAAAGATAAAATCTATGTGTCGAGGATGGGGATAGACATTTCGAGATTTTCTTATAAAGAAAAAACAAAACACACTGGGAAAATAAAAATTATCAGTGTCGCTAGGTTAACTGAGAAAAAAGGGCTTGAATATGCAATCAAGGCATGTTCGATTTTCAATACCGGTAAAGTCGACTTCGAATATTGTATTGTAGGTACTGGTCCACTACACGATAATTTAAAAGAGCTTATTGTACAACTCGGATTAGAAAGCAAAGTCAAACTTTTGGGTTTTGTGTCGCAAGAAAACATAAAAGTTATGCTTTCAGAGTCCGATGTTTTCCTGCTACCTTCAGTTACTGCGGCAGATGGAGATATGGAGGGAATACCGGTTGCGTTGATGGAGGCCATGTCAGTTGGTCTACCGGTAATCTCCACTAAGCATAGCGGCATTCCAGAGTTGATTAAAAATGATCTATCTGGCTGGTTGGCAGATGAAAGAAGTGCTGAGCAATTGGCTGAGTTACTACATTTAGTATTAGAATTAATGGCAAAGAATGAAATTACGGCAGTAACACAGGCCGCAAGAATAACGATCGTCGAAAAATTTAACCAAGATAAACTTAATACTGAGCTGTTAGAGTTAATAAAAAATGAAGTCTGACAATAGTGTAAAAAAACAAGCGGTATGGTTGTTTGCTGGGACCATATTTGCCGCGGTGGTACAGCTGGCTCAGCTAGGGGTAATCGCGCGTTCGTTTGACACTAGAGAACTGGGAATACTGGCCATCATTAATGCAGTTTTAATGGTTGCGATGGTTCTCCAGGATATGGGGATGAGTAGTTACCTTGTTCATCGACAAGCGATAACGAAACGTGAACAAAGCACTATTTTTTGGGTAAACGTATTTTTTGGACTGGCTACAGGCGTTTTTATATTGCTATTAGCATATCCACTCTCTGTATTTTATAATATGCCAGAGTTGGTATATCTTTTTGGGCTGATCAGCCTAAACTTCTTTATTCTTGGCGCCATGTCACAATATCAGGCCCATTTTGTAAAAAATAAGTTATTGATTTTTTTGGCTCGAATAGAGATGTTTGCCAAGTTTATCTCTTTCCTTGTCACCGTCGCGTTGATCTACTTTGCTAAACTTACTGTTTCTGCCGTAATAATTGGTCAGTTTTTAAATGCTTTTTTAAGGCTTTTATTAATGCTGATTATAGGAGAGCGCTCTTGGCACCCGACATTTGCTTTCTGTAAAACTACGTTCAAAAGTGCTTTGCACTATGGTAGTTATCAACTCGGCTCACAAACTATCAACCAACTGAGAACCCAAGCTGATACTTTTATTATTGGTAAATTTTTAGGCGCAGAATTTTTGGGTATATATTCTTTAGCCAAAGAATTGATATTACAACCATTAAAATTAATTACTCCTGTTATCAACCGGTTGACACTACCACGCTTTGCTGAGAAACAACATTCCGGACAAGAATTAAAAGAATTGTTCCTTAAATCTGTAACTATTATTGTTAATTACAGTGCCGTGATTTATATACTTATTGGTCTCTGTGCCTATATAGGTGTGCGAGTATTGTATGGCTCTGGACATGAAAATGTTGCTGAGCTTATACCATATATGTTGTTACTCGGTATTTTACGTCCAATGGGGGGGCTTACTGGAGCTATTTCACAAGCGAATGGTACGACAAAAAAAGAGTTCATGTGGAATATTTGGGCTGGTATCATCGTTATTATTATTGTTTTCGCCTCCCTGCTTGGCTCAAGCCTTAGTTTAGTCGCTATGTCGTTATCAATTGCACAAGTAGTGATGAGTATCGCAGTTTATCCTCTTTTTGTTCGTCCTGTTGTCGGCGTGACGTTTAAGGAGTATATGACTTCCTGGGGTGGTTCGGCGCTACTTTCTTTGATTATTGTACTCTGCATAAATTACTTTAATTTTAGCGAGTGGTTATACAAAGTAATTTTATAAGGTATGTGATTATATTATGAGAATTATGATCGTAAACACGCTTTACTATCCTTATCAAATTGGAGGGGCAGAGGTTTCTGTTCAATTATTAGCGGAAGAGCTGGTACGTAAAGGGCATCAGGTAAGAGTGGTTTGCATACATAAAGAAAATAATAAGAAGATTGCTAATATAAATGATGTAGAAGTAGTTTATCTTCCTCTAAAAAATATTTATTGGCCATTTGATGATAGTCGCAAGAGTAAAATACAGCGTCTGATGTGGCATATTATAGATAGCTACAATATCCTAATGGCTAAATTAATTTCGAAAGAAATTGATGATTTTAACCCTGATGTGGTTCATACAAACAACATTGCTGGTTTTTCAGTTGCTATTTGGTCAGTTATTAAAAAGAAAAAAAAGAAACTGGTTCACACGACTCGAGATTATTACCTTTTTCACCCGAACTCCATAATGTTCTCAAGTGATAGAAATATGGATCCTTCTGAGAAAAGTGTTAAAGTTTGGTCGTTTGGAAAGAAATTAGCCAGTAAGAATGTTGATATATATATTGGTATCAGTGATTTCATTCGGAAGTTTCATTCTGAAAATGGATTTTTTTCTAATGCTACTCTTGATTATATTTATAATGCTGTTGAAAAACCAGAAATCAACGAAATTGAATCAGAAGTTCTACGGTTTGGTTTTATTGGAAGATTGACAAAAGACAAAGGTTTCGATACCTATTGCCAACTTGTCGACAAGTTTAAAGAAAAATACCCTAACGCGAGTTTTTATGCGGCGGGTCGTTTTGTTATGTCTGAAGAAGGTAAAGAGTTAGAATCTCTTGCAAATCAAAAAGGAATAAAACTGCTTGGTTTTATACCGTCAAGTCAGTTTCTTTCTCAGATTGATGTGGTTGTTCTCCCGATAAAATGGCGAGAGCCTTTCGGGCGTGTTGTTTTAGAGTCTGTTTTGGCAAAAAAAATTGTTTTGACTAATGCAGTTGGTGGGATATCAGAACTTGAGACATTATTTCCAACAATATATTTCATGGAGAATTTGGATACAGTAAATCTCTCTGAAAAAAATGTCGAAGTAAGGAATAGCGAAATGTTCAACTGTGATGAAGTTACGAATAAGTATATTGAAATATATAGAGCGTAATCATTACTAAATTTCTTTTAGTACTTTTTAGAATTAAACTTTAAAGGATGACGGATGTTATTTGTTAATGCACGATATTTGACTCAAGAACTTACGGGTGTTCAGCGGTTTGCAGAACAAATATCCCTGTCATTGAATGATATTCGCGACGATATTATTTTTTTGTCCCCACCAGGGATTTTAAGAAAAGATGTCGCCGAGCAACTTCAAGTCAAAGAGATTGGTAGTAAAAGTGGACATCAATGGGAACAGATTGAATTACCTAGATTTTTAAAAAATAATGATTCTGGATTATTACTCAATTTAGGTAGTACTGCACCTGTATTTTATAATAATCAAATAGTTACTCATCATGATGTTACCTATAAACGCTACCCAGAAAGTTTCTCAAAAAAATTCAGGTTGTTTTATGGATTTCTTATCCCAATGATGCTGAAGCATAGTAAAAAGCTGCTTACTGTTAGCGAGTTTTCGAAAAAAGAAATCAATAATGTATATGGTTACCCTATAGATAAAATAGAAATAATTTATAATGCTGTAAGTGATGAGTTTAAAAGAACAGTGCGTTCAGATGAAAATAAACCTTACTTTCTGGCTGTGTCATCACCCAATTTCCATAAAAATTTTCATGGTATGTTGAAAGCATTTGAATTGCTAGGTGATAAATATAATATTTCTCTAAAAATTATTGGTAAAACAGCCACTAGCTTTTCCAAACAAGATTTTTCTTCATTAATAAATAAAACTGAAAAAATAGAATTTATGGGAAGAGTTGATGACAAAGATATGATCAAGTTATATCAAAATGCACTGGCTTTTGTCTTTCCCTCTTTCTACGAAGGCTTTGGCATCCCACCTTTAGAGGCCCAATCTTGTGGTTGCCCTGTAATATCCTCTAATATGGCTTCTATGCCCGAAGTTCTGCGAGATAGTGCCCTTTATTTTGATCCGTATAATGAACAAGATATTGCATCGGCAATGGAAAAAATAATCCTAGATGAAAAATTACGATCAGAATTGATTAGTAGGGGGGATGCTAATATCAAACGATTTTCTTGGAGCGACTCAGCCTTGAAAATTAGCCAAATCGTAGACGAAATATTGGCCCATAAAAAATGACAGGTATGCAAATGAAGATTCTCCATGCTGCAGAGACGATAAAGGGTGGCGTTGCAACGGTAATGAGGCAGCTTGTCGAAGATCAATTAGTACCTAATAAGAGAAATAATGTACTTTGCATTATTCCTCAGGATCAGCGCCAAGAGTTAAAAAATATTGGGAACGAATATTTAATTCCTTATAGCAGGAAAGGGCGTGGATTGTCTTCTTTTCTGAGTTTTTTCTTCCTTTTCTTAAGAGTCGTTCTTAAAGAAAACCCAGAAATAGTGCATTTGCACAGCACTTTTGCAGGATTTATGGGACGGGTCGCTTTAATTTTATTGAGGCCAATACGGCGCCCAAAAGTAGTGTATTGCCCACATGCATTTGCATTCCTCATGCAATCATCACGTAAAAAACAGATAATCTATTCGTGGATAGAAAAAATCTTGTCAAGATATACAGATGCTATTATCTGTGTTAGCGAATATGAAAAGGAAAAAGCCATAGAGGCTGGGCTTCCTTCAGAAAAACTGAGGGTCGTTCATAATGGTGTCGCAAAACAAGATTCGAAAATTGTCCCATTAAATCCTTATCGTCATGACGTTTTCAACGTGCTGTTTGTTGGGCGGTTTGATTTTCAGAAAGGGTTTGATGTACTTGCTGAAGTTATGCGATCGCTAGAGAATCAACCGTTTCATCTTACCGCGGTGGGAGGGGCAGTACATAATGAGAGTTTTGAAGTTGGAAGCCTACCACAAACTACATTCACTGGTTGGTTAGATTCTGATGCTCTTGCTCCCTATTTTACGCATGCAGATGTTTTGGTCATGCCAAGTCGTTGGGAAGGGTTTGGAATGGTGCCTTTAGAGGCTATGAGTTATGGGTTACCTGTTATGGCTACTAATTGCACTTCCTTACCAGAGGTCGTGAAAGATAATAGAAATGGTTATTTGTTTGAGATGGGGAACTCATCAGAAATTGTGGAGCGTTTAATTAATACGCCTAGGGAGAAATGGAAAACTATGGGAATGGAAGCCAAAGTAATATTCTTACAGAATTTCACAGCTGATAAAATGATTTCTAACACATCTCGCATCTATAAAGAATTGTTAGATGACAATACTTGAACTTCAATTTTTATGTTAATTCGACATATTGCGAGCTAAGCTTTAACAGTCCGAAGGGTTAATAGATAGTCAAATGATATTGAAATCGCTTGATTGTTCTAACTCTACGATTTGATATTTATTTTATTGTCATATTAAATAATGGCATGGAAAAATCGATGAAAAGAAATAGTGGCCTATTCCAAGGCATAATAAGTAAATTGTCACTTGCCCTTTCAGATTTGATATTTTTTAATTTGTCAATTTATCTGGCATATTTTATTATATATAAAATTTTTGGCGATTTAGGTGATTTCATCCCAGAAGATCAAATATTTACGAGGGCTATAGCCCAACTGGTATTATCAGCCGTCTGTGTTATATGGTTCTGGACAAGGCTGAGGCACTATACTTACAGAAAGCCATTCTGGTTTGAACTGAAAGAAGTCATCCGTACATTGGTGATTTTTGCAGTATTGGATCTCGCACTAGTTGCTTTCTCTAAATGGAATTTCTCACGCTATGTTTGGATGTTTTCATGGGGACTGATTATCTTCCTTATTCCTATGGGGCGCGCGCTCACAAAAAGGATACTAAATAATTTTAATCTGTGGAAAAAACAAACTGTTATTATTGGCTCGGGGAAAAATGCTTTTGAGGCCTATGCTGCTTTACAAAGCGAGGAGGTATTAGGTTTTGCTGTGTCAGCATTTGTATGTACAGATAAACCGTGTGAAGACAGTTACTTCAACATTCCAGTGATTAATAGCGAAGAAAAATTATGGGGTTTTGTTGATACTGAGAATACACAGTTTATCGTTGCATTAGAATTTGAGCAACATACATTGAGAGATTGGTGGTTAAAAAATCTTGCGAAGCATAATTGTCGATCAGTATCTGTTATTCCAACATTGCGCGGAGTCCCGCTTTATGGGACCGATATGTCATTCATTTTTAGCCACGAAGTAATGATACTTCGTGTTAGCAATAATTTGGCTAAAAGATCATCGAGAATTATTAAACGCACTTTTGATATTGTCGGTTCTTTGTTTATTATGATTGCCCTCTCACCAGTGTTGGCTCTTCTGGCCTATAAAGTTTCTCGTGATGGCGGAAAGCCTATTTATGGCCATGAACGTATTGGACATGAAGGTAAAAAATTCAAATGTTTAAAGTTCCGTTCAATGGTATTGAATTCACAAGAAGTATTGAAAGAAGTCCTTGCACGTGACCCTGTTGCTCGTGAGGAATGGAATAAAGACTTTAAGTTGAAAAATGATCCGCGGATAACAAAGATTGGAGCATTTATTCGTAAAACCAGCCTCGATGAATTACCTCAACTATGGAACGTTTTTATCGGTGAAATGAGCCTGGTTGGACCACGTCCCGTGATTGAAGATGAACTTGAGCGTTATGCGGGAGATGTAGACTACTATTTAATGGCTAAACCAGGTATGACAGGCCTCTGGCAAGTATCAGGAAGAAACGATATAGACTATGATACTCGCGTTTATTTTGATGCTTGGTATGTTAAAAACTGGGCATTATGGAATGATATCGCTATTCTTTTCAAAACAATCGGTGTTGTCCTTAAACGTGATGGCGCATATTGATACTGTAGTCGGTACAGAGGAGTAACATCCTCTGTATAAAATTATTAAAGTTGATTAGCTGAATAGTAGTTGTTTAATTTTTGGTTTTTGTACATATGACAGTGATGAGTGACAAATATGACTTTAACTCTTTTTGGAATTGTTTGGTGTTCTTTGGCACTGCTTTTTATATTTTTTCCACCTAAGTATCTCTATGTGTTGATGCTGACATCCTGTGTCTTTCAGGCTGCCTCTGTTTTCTCATTCGGTAGCCTCTGGATTACACCGTTCTTTTTTACTCAGATCTTATTCTTGATAAAATTGAGTCCCTATGTACTCGCTAATGGGCTAAGCATAAATATAAGCAAAGTAACTTTTCTATTCATCGTGCTTGTCATGTTTTCAATTTTAATTACAATGTCTGCTCCTTCTCTTTTCTCTGGAACCCGTGTCGTCTCATCTGCATTTAGCTTTGAGATAAATTATGCGACAAATGGAAAGCCACTTCGTTTCTCGATGTCAAATATATCACAGATTTGTCTTTTTATTATAAATGTGACCACGCTGCTTGTAACTTATCGGTTTGCACCCAAAATAATAAACTTTAATCAGTTATATATATCGTATTATTTAAGTATTTTTATTTTCGCTTTCTTCTCTCTTTGGTGGTTAGTAAGTAAGGAAACTCTTCCTGTTGATTTCCTGTATTCTAATGGTGGATATTCTATTACAGCCCTGGCTGAAAATCGTTTGGCAAGTACTTACTCAGAACCTTCATCTGCTGGGGCTTTTATTGCATCATCCTTAGCTCCTCTGCTTTTCGCACGAAGAAAGTTCGGTATACTTGTCCTTGGGGTAGGCATGCTTTTCTTGTTGACACTTAATAGGTCATCAACTGCGATTTTAACTGCTACTACTTCGTTCTTGTTATTCTTTGTTTTGCGCGGCACTAACTCTCAACGTGTTTTAATTTCTTTATGTTTATTAGTAATTATATCGTCAATAGTATTTATTCTCTTCGGTGATACGTTGATTTCCTTATATGACCAGAAAATGACTTCGGACTCAGGAATGATCCGCAGTTGGAGTAACTATTTGTCATTGTCTGCCCTATATGATAGCTATTTCATGGGATTAGGTTTAGGTAGTAATCGTGCCTCTTCGCTTTTACTTACAATATTGACTAATTTGGGTGTTGTTGGTTTTATTTTGTTTGCAGTTGTTGTTTATTTCCTAACAAAACCTTTGTTCAAAAATAGAAGTGAACCTAACGCTCTTTTCTTTTTGACGCTCTTTTTAGGCTTCATCTTAGGCGCATTTTTCTCTGTTCCTGATATATCATCTCCTTCTTTATGGATGTTCTTAATCTACGTTGCATCAGTTTCTTCATTAATTTCTGGGACCGATAAAAATGATATCCGAGTTGAACAAACTAAGAGTGCTATGTAAAAAATCAGAATGCAATTTTTTATATGTCTTGGCTAGATCTCTTTTTTATCGATTGCTAGGTCTACGAAATTTATTTTCAGCAAATAAAGTGTATATCAAAGGGCGAGATAACTTTATTTTAGATGACGGTTTGCTGTTCCTTGGTCTGAGAAATGTGGGGCACGTTAGTAATAAAACACCGAGTTACTTTAACGTTCGCGGTAAATTAACTTGTCGCGGTTCATTATCCTTTGGTCGAGGATGTCGAGTTGATATAAACAAAGATGCTACCTTTATTTGTCAAGGTGGGTATATCGGCCCTGATAATACCTTTATTATTTACAATGGTATCTATATTGGAAAGGGATGTAATATATCCTGGGGTTGTCAATTTCTTGATGATGACTTCCATCAGCTAACTTACGAGAATAAAAAAGAAAGAAGTAAAAAAATTAATATTGGCGATTATGTTTGGATTGGTTGCAATGTCTCTGTTTTGAAAGGTACAAATATTGCCTCTGGCTGTGTCGTTGCAGCTAACTCTGTTGTCAGTGGTGATTTTTTAGAAGAGAATTGTCTTATTGCCGGTAATCCTGCAAAGGTTGTTAAAAGAAATATCTCTTGGGAGCTCTAGTGTTCTTAATTTTTTCTCATCTGCAGGAGGTTATATGGATCGACGTGCTATTTTAAGGGGGGCTGGTTATTCTTTGGCTGCCGCATTTACGGCAAATACGCTAGCAGCAGATAACCGCAGTAGTAAAGTAGATACTCCTACGAGTGGAGACCTGTCTGATAAAGCACGTTTTATGGATGAAAAACGCTCATTCTCCGGCGCTTTGGTCTCTGATTCAATTATCGTCTCATCTCGTGATGAGTTGCTCGCGGCGCAAGAGTTTATTAAGAAAAATATTAAAAAAAGAACCGAAATCCACCTAGCTAAAGATTTTCAGCCTTGGGTTGCTGAAAAAACTGATATTGACTTGGCTTTTGTTACATTGGTCGGTCATGCCGATGGTACCGTGATCGATGCCTCAGGCATTCCAGATGTTGAAGGCAATTATTTTATACGGTTTTATAATTCTGGTGCTCTTGACCTTGGCCAACTCCCTAATCTGGGAGGTGCGAGAATGATTGGAACCTTAGTTCAAGGGCCTGGTAGAAAGAGCAAGGTGATAGGGCGGTTATTTCATAGCCCTGAAGGATTACTTGGAAATGTTGTGATGGGAGCTGTCACCCTTACTGAGTTTGGTCGTGGGGACGTTTACCAAAGCAATTCATATAATATATGTCACTATGGTGCTCAGATCTTTCGAACGGGCATTCACATCGATATGCCTTCTGGTTTTCCTAATTGTGGCGAAAATATTGCTTACTTTGGTGGTGTTATTGCGACATCAGCAGGAATAGGCGTTCGTAACAGTAACCCAAATGGTGAATTTTATCTCGCAGGTGTTTCTATCGACTATGTTGGACGAATTTTAGAGGCCAATGCTGGCTCAATTGTTATACATGGTGGTCATCACGAGTTTAATAATAAATCAAGCCCAATTAAAATGATACCTTATTTTTGTAGCGAGGATCAATCTGCGAGTATTGTTATTCGAGATGCGACTATCATGGGGTTTGAAAAAGGAAAACTCCCTGTTGATGCAGTGGTTGAATCAGTTAAGGGCGGAGGCGGAGTTTATTTTTATTGCTGCCGACTTTTGAACCTTCTAACTCAACAAGATACTTTCAAAATTGGGGATGGAATTTTCAGTGCGGTTGATTCTCGGTTACTGAATGGCAATGGAAATTTTGCCGTTTCACTACTGCTAAGTCAGTCGGAGAATCAATTAGCGGATGGTGAGTTTTCTTCTGATCAGGGCGGGGATTGGGCAATATTTTTCGATCAAAACGAAAAGGTAGGGAAATTAGCTGCCAATACCGAATCTCCTGCGGCTAAATATAAATTGCAGCAACAGTCCAAAGACAAAACTTTATTATTGACTAAACTTGTAGGTAGTGGTATTCCACTAAGTTTGGTCGCAATGGCACCTGCACGTAGACTGCAGAACTATACTTATAGTTTTAAAATTAAAGGGGATGGTAAGTCGAGCGGGAAAATATTTGTGGCTGCTTATTTTGTAAGTGTTTCATATTTTAATGAAAATGGAAACGCAAACCTGAAACGTAAGCTTCAACATGGCCCTGTGCGTGAGATTGAAATAGGCTCGATTGGCAGCAATTGGCAGCGTGTTGTTCAGTCTCCTTTAAGGTTACAGGCACCAGAATGGGCAACGCATTATATGTTAGTCGTTAATGCTAAGGGTATGTCACCAGGAAGTTTTAGTCTGGCTGATGCTCTAATAACATCTATGTAGAAATATATTTAGAGATTTCTACATAGATGGTGGAGACTGTAATTAAATTGTGTAATTGCCAGTTTTTGATATGTTCATTCCAGTAACGAAGGCTGGAAAATATGGACGAAAAGCAGCTTCAAGCACTGGCTCTTGAACCGGCTTAGGGCCTTAAAACCGAAGCCGATCTCAATCAATTTACCCGCATGCTGACGAAACTTACTGTCGAAACAGCACTGAAAGTTGAACTGATTGAACCATACCGGGCATGAGATCCCCCCCTAAATCCAGCTCTAACACCTGCAATGGATACTCGTCTACAACGTTGCTTTACAATGTGGCGGGATTTAACTGAGTATACCACGTGACCGTGAAATCACCTTTGAACCCCAACTGATAAAGAAAAACCGGATGGGAATTACTCAAATGGGCGACCAAATTTTATCCCTGTACGTCAAACGGATGACAAGACGAGACATCATCACCATGTTCAAGGAAATGCCCGATACCCGCATGTTACCAATACTGATATCTAAAGTCACAGATACAGTAAAAGAGTAAGTTGCTGAATGCCAAAATCGACCTCTTGATTATCTGTATCTTGTAGTTTTTCTTGGCTATTTTTTTGTAAAAGTCTGCCACGGCAGTAGTGTAATTAATAAAGCAGTATTTTTTGCTCTGGGCATTAACACCGAAGGTTGGAAAGGGCTTCTGGGCATGTAGTTTGCAGAAAATGAAGGCGTAAAGTCTGCCTTAGAGTGCAGTGGAGCTTAAAAACTGGGGGTGTTCAGGATATCCTGATTGCCTGATTGCCTGATTGCCTGATTGCCTGATTGCCTGATTGCCTGATTGCCTGATTGCCTGATTGCCTGATTGCCTGATTGCCTGATTGCCTGATTGCCTGATTGCCTGATTGAAAGGGCTATAGAGCTCACCGAGTACCAGGCACCGAAGAAGTTGTACTGATGGCATTGGATGTGTTCGCGGGTCTCTGGGATGATAAGTATCCGTAAATTAGTAAAAGCTGGCGTACACACTGAGAAAACTCAATACGTTCTTCGGCTATCTATCTAATATCCGTAACCCCATCTATAGCAACAATGCGATCGAGTCGCTAAACGCTTTGGTCCAACGCGCGATAAAAAACGTAAAGTGTTCGCGATGGGCGGCTCGGTATGAAAGATTATTTATCTAGCAATCAAGGATGCTTCAAAGACATGGAGTATGCCGATCAAAACTGGCGACTGGTGGTGAGCCGTTTTATTATCGAATTCGGTGACCGTCCGAGCAATCACCTTTAATACGCTGGCAGTTATAGCGAATTATGGGCAATCTCCAGTGAAGACTTTTCAGCTGTTGTTCTTATTCTCACCTCCTTTATCCCCTCTCCTATTTTACTCCTTGCATTTTCCGCTCATCAATAACCATGCTAATTTAATGGTTTTTCTCTTATGACATAACATGATTTGAGTGAGCCATTCTGCTCCGAATTTTTGTTATGCCCATACCCTATTTTTCTTATTGTTGCTCCAATGCTGGCTAACTAGTTCTTAAATTAATATGAAGCTCTTTTCTATGTGCATGTAATACATGTGTTTTTTGTTTAAGTGCCATCGTTTTGTTATTGCTGATTTTTATTTTTTCCGCATTTCTTGACAACTTTCCATTCCTGTCCTTTCTTTAAATAGAAATATTAATATTTTGGGAGGATTCCGATTACGTGAACTGTAGTTTAAAGATGGTTGTTTTTTAAGGTTTTTTAATAATTCATCCACTTTTGCATTTCCGATTAAGGCTTTGTCAAGGTGGACATTTATTACTTTTTAATGTACCTCGAAGGGGGTTGTTATGGCTTCTCTGGCATTTCAAAAAGAGGCAGCTGCTATTCTGTATGCTGTCTTAGGAAAAAGTGCAAGTAGTGCAGTATATGACAGCGTAGGTGCGCAACTCGAATCTGGAACCTTAACCAGTGGTGCATACATTGCGGACTTGATTTCATCTGCAAGTGGTCAGGCGTTGTATAGTGGTCAAACAGATCTTAATATCCTACAAACTATCTATACCAAAGTGTATGGTGTAGCTGCTTCAACGTCAGTTTTACAAGATCTGCTCTCGTCGAGTGGTTCGTTGTCCTTAGCCATTGATAAGAGTATTGAAAATCTTAATAGCTATCATGGTTTTGATTCCGCAAGCCTTAATTCGCAAAGCGCTTTCGATACTCAAATTAACAAGATTTTGTACCCTTCGGCCAGCGTAACTGCATCGGGTCAAGGTGCTTCCGACGTTCAGGCTCTTTATCACATTATTGGTTCAGTGCAATCAGCAGCAGGTATCAATACTTGGGGTACTATTTTAAACGCCGGGACAAAATCTTTAGCGCAGGTTGCTCAACAGTTTGTGAATGAAAGATCTTATCTTTCTACGCTGAGCAGTGCTGATTTTGTCACTCGTCTGTTTAAATTTGGTTTTGAACGAGCCCCTTCCTCCAGTGAACTCTCTACCTATGTGAATGAACTTGGAGCAGGTTCTACTCGTGGTCAGGTGATGGTTGAAATTATTAACTCGTTGAAAGGCACTGTCGCGTCTGGTGATCTGGTCGCACAGCAGCATTTCAATGATGCAACAGTGACTTACGCTCCCGGACAGCTACCTGGGCTGAGTTTCCAGGAACAAGCTGCTGCTTTGTATTTAGCCGTACCTGATCGCGGGATCGATGCTGGTGCATTAGATAACTGGAGTAAGTATTTAGCTCTTAGTACCACCACCTATAAAGGGTTCATTGCTACACTGTTGACGTCTGCTGAATTCCAACGCAAAGGCGCGCAGCTGACAGGTGATGATTTTATTCAACATGTTTATACTGCGGTGCATGGTGTTGCTGCCAATGCAGGTCAATTAGCAGTCTACAGCGCGTTAGGTTCTGATAAATCGGCCATTACTCAGGCGATTATCAACGATTTGCGCACTTCGACGGCGACCGATGCGACTACGGTAACCCAGCAACACGGGTTTGAATTTGATATCGGCACCAGCTTGTTGTACAAAACTGCAGCCTCCCTGAGCACAACAGCGGCTGGTGGCAACGCTACCGGAACGGTTAATACCGGGGCTTCACATCAGATCAGTAATGCAGAAACTGCGGTATTGACCGATGTCCTGCTTGCCGCCAATGCCGCCAGCGTCGTTAACCTGAAGTTCGCCGATCATCTGGCGAATCTCACCATTAACGGCACCAGCGCAGCAACGGTTAACCTGTCAGACAACGGGGTTAACCCGGGTGTTGATATCACCGTGAATAACGGCAACGTAATCCTTAACGCCAGCTCCGGCGCGGATGATGTGCTGGTTACCGCTACGGCGGCTGTCGCTACCGCTACCGGTGATTTTAATCTGGGCGCAGGGAATGACTCGCTGAAATGGTTGGGCAATGCTGCGGTTGGCGGTGCTAATACCGTAGGTGCAGGCGTTTCCGGCAACGGTGGCGCTGGTATTGATACTATCTCCGCCAACTTTATTACCAAAAACGTCGTGATGTCAGGCAACACCCTTACTCGTACTGCGACTATTACCAGCAATTCTTCACAGTTCAGCAATTTCGAGAAGTTGGATCTGGCGGGTTATATCGGCAAGGCAACGGTAAGCAGCGGATCCACTGCGGCAAACCATACCTTTGATTTTGGCGTATTAACCGGTAATGCCATCTCAGAATCAAGCCTGACAGGGACTCTTAGCACCACTATCAATCAGGCTGCTACCTCTAATATCGGTTCACAAGGCTTCGTACTCTCTGGCCTGGCCGAAGCGGTGAAAGTGATTAATGCCGCCGGGGGCAGTTCGGCGCAACTGGAAGTTACGGGTAATGCGACTGCGGCAAGCAGCGTGGAAATTACTTTCCTGCAGAATGCGACCAATCACTTTGATGTTAACTTTACCGCTACAAGTTCTTCGGATGTGAACGCAGGCTCTCTGGCGTTGAACAGCAGCAGTAGCCTGTTGTTCCCAACGGCATTAACCGACGTGAACATCGCTTCCGGTGGTACCGGTAACTTTGACAATATTTTGTCGCTGACCGGGACCAATGCTCAGGTACAAAACATCACCGTTACCGGCGATCACTTGCTTGACCTGACTCTGGGTAGCGGTTACAGCAACGTCCGTGATATCGATGCATCGGCCAACACTGGCGGCCTGAATCTTGATTCAAGCCACGGCGGTACCGGTGACGGTATCATCGTTCAGTTGCTGAACATTCTGCCACTGAGTGCTGTCACTACCGCGCTGCTGGCGCCGGTTCTGACTGCCCTGGGTCTGAATGGCTACCAATTGACGGTGGAAGGCTCTACAGCTGCCGACAACCTGGCGGCGATCGGCAATACCACGTTGACCGGCGGCACTGGTGTAAATACCTTCGAAGCTAAGGCCAGTAATACTCAGGCTGGTATTACCATCACCGACTTTGACAGCACCAAAGACAAAATTGTCGACGTTGCTTCCGCGTTGACCATTTCCGGCGATACCAGCGGCACTGCGGTGGCGGATTACGGCACCCGTGCTTCCGATACTCTGGATGCTCTGCTGGGTACGCTGGTTGGCGGTCTGACCAACGGCGTTATCGGGCTGCTGGGCGGTATCCTCGGCCTGGATAGCAGTAACTCACTGACCGCTAAAGTCGGTGTGGCATCTGTGGTGTTCGGCGGAACAGGCAATAACGCCAGCTCCTATGTGATTATCGATAATAACGATAACCACACTCTGGATACCAACGACAGCGTTGTTTACCTGACTGGTCAAAACCACCAACAACTGATTGATACTCTGCATTACGCATGAGTGTAAACTCTGCAGAGTAATAGTTTCCATTGAAACTGTTAGTTATTAAATAATACGGGGAGGTTAAATCTCCCCGTTTTTTATTTGTGAGCAGTGTCATCATCTCTGACTTATCTCTCTACTGAATAATCCCACTTTATTTATGTTCCCTTTCATCTTGTTGTTTTAACTGATTTTAGCTTGATTAGTTGCGAGAGGTTTTTTTCGTGTTCCACCTTGCCGATATCCACTTTCTCTACCTATAGTTAAAAAAAGTATCTGCAGTCTCGAGCATGTTTGGGGTGAGCCTTCTTTAGGATTTTTTCTATTTTTTCTTTTTAGGAATTTCCTTAGAGGAAATCAATGCGGATTGGACTGACAGTGCACATGATGTAAGGGCAGAAAGTGAATCAATTTATACCGCGCAATGAAATTGCGGATGTTATACGGACACGCAGCAAAATTTTCTGGACCGTTGGCATATTTACCGCATTTATTAATTTGTTAATGCTCGTCCCCTCGATCTATATGCTCCAGGTTTATGACCGGGTGCTTCCATCGCGTAATGAGATCACATTGCTGATGTTAACGCTGATTATGCTGGGTATGTTCGGCATGATGGCGTTATTAGAGTATGTCCGCAGCATGGTGGTTATCCGTATTGGCAGCCAGTTGGATATGCGCTTGAATACCCGTATTTATACTGCGGCGTATGAGGCAAATCTTAAAAATGGCTCTTCGGATGCAGGACAGATGCTGGGTGATTTAACTACCGTTCGCCAATTCCTTACCGGTAGCGCTTTATTCGCTTTCTTCGATGCGCCCTGGTTCCCGATCTATCTGCTGGTGATTTTCCTGTTCAACCCTTGGCTTGGCTTGTTTGCGCTGGTGGGATCGCTGTTGTTGATCGCTCTGGCGGTTGTCAACGAAATGGTTTCCAAGAAGCCTTTGGGCGAAGCGAGCAAGCTGTCAATCATGTCCAGCAGCCTGGCGAGCACCAACTTGCGTAATGCCGAGGTGATCGAGGCATTGGGCATGTTGCCTAATCTTAAACAACGTTGGTTTACATTGCACCAACGCTTCCTCAATAGCCAACGTGTGGCCAGCGAACGCGCCACCACCGTTACTTCAATCACCAAGTTTGTTCGTCTCTCGCTGCAATCATTGGTGCTGGGGCTGGGCGGCTGGCTGGCGATTGATGGCCACATTACCCCCGGAATGATGATTGCCGGTTCGATTCTCATGGGGCGCACGCTGGCACCTATCGAACAGGTGATCAACGTCTGGAAAAGCTGGAGTTCAGCCAAGCTCTCCTATCAACGCCTGGTAAAATTGCTTGATAAGCACCCGCCGCGCGGGTTGGGCATGTCGTTGCCTCGACCTGTAGGTGTCATCTCGGTAGAAGGCGTAACCGCCACGCCACCGGGTTCCAAAGCCGACGCGGTATTGCATAACGTCAGCTTTGCCATTCAACCGGGAGACGTGCTGGGGATTATTGGGCCAAGCGCTTCCGGTAAATCCACGTTGGCGCGCTTGCTGGTCGGTATTTGGCCGGTAAGCGAAGGCATTGTACGGCTTGATAACGCCGATATTTATCAATGGAACAAAGACGAGTTGGGACCCTATATCGGTTACCTGCCGCAGGACATTGAATTGTTCGCCGGCACCATTGCAGAGAATATCGCGCGTTTTAACGCTATCGATTCAGAGAAAGTGATTGAGGCCGCCAAACTGGCTGGTGTGCATGAACTGATTCTGCGTTTCCCTAATGGTTATGATTCGGTCATAGGCAACGGTGGTGCAGGGCTCTCTGGTGGGCAGAAGCAGCGTATTGGGCTAGCGCGTGCGTTGTATGGCGATCCTTCCCTGATCGTGTTGGATGAACCTAACTCCAACCTGGATGATGCCGGTGAAAAGGCGCTGAATCAGGCGATTCTGTTCCTTAAACAACGCAATAAAACGGTGATTCTGATTACCCATCGAACCAATCTGCTGTCGATGACCAGCAAATTGTTGTTGCTGGTGAACGGCACCGTCAATGCATTTGGCCCAACTCAGCAGGTGTTGCAGGCGCTGGCGAATGCTCAGAAAGCGCAGACTCCACAGCAGGCGGTTCGCGCAGTCAATTCCGAGCCGGACGAAGGCAATATCCCAAAAACTCAAATTAATTAAGCTGTGAACTTGCCGGGCGGCGCTGAAATGCGTCGTCTGCAGTCAAAGGAGTTGGTATGTCTACGCACATTGGTGAGCCGCAAGACTCGTATTCAGAGCAGATCCCCCAGGATGAGCGGCGTTTCACCCGCATGGGATGGTTAGTGGTTGGGTTTGGACTGTTTGGTTTTTTTGCCTGGGCAGCATTTGCGCCTTTGGACAAAGGGGTTGCGACGCCGGGGTCCGTTACCGTCTCCGGCAACCGTAAAACGGTGCAGGCGCCAGCCAGTGGCATTATCACAAATATCGCCGTTAAAGAAGGTGACAAGGTTAAAGCCGGTGAGGTGCTGGTGCAATTGAGCCAGGTGCAAGCACTGGCTCAGGTCGCTTCGCTGCGGGACCAGTACTACACCACGCTGGCTTCGGAAGGGCGGTTGCTCGCCGAGCGAGATGGGTTAACCAAAGTCACTTTCTCCCCCGTTTTTGAGCAAATCCAAGATCAGCCACGTGTGGCCGAAATTATTGCATTGCAAACACAGTTGTTTTCTTCCCGGCGCCTGGGGCTGCAAAGCGAAATCGACGGCTATAAGCAGTCAATGGATGGCATGCGTTTCCAATTGAAAGGCCTGCAGGACTCACGGGTTAACAAACAGATTCAGCTTTCGAGTCTGCGCGAGCAGATGAACAGCATGAAACAGCTGGCTGCGGACGGCTATTTGCCGCGTAACCGCTATCTGGAAGTTCAGCGCCAGTTTGCCGAGGTGAACAGCAGCATCGATGAAACCGTTGGGCGAATTGGCCAACTGCAAAAGCAGTTGCAGGAGTCTCAGCAGCGGATCGACCAACGTTTTGCCGATTATCAGCGTGAGGTCCGAACCCAGTTGGCGCAGACCCAAATGGATGCCAGCGAATTCAGAAATAAACTTGAAATGGCGAATTTTGAGCTCGGCAACACGGCCATCACTTCGTCGGTGGATGGCACCGTGGTCGGATTAAGTATCTTTACTCAGGGGGGCGTCGTGGGAGCGGGTGACCACCTGATGGACGTTGTACCCAGTCAGGCTACGCTGGTGGTGGACTCTCGCCTCAAGGTGGAACTGGTCGATAAAGTGTACAACGGGTTGCCGGTGGATTTGATGTTTACCGCCTTCAACCAAAACAAGACCCCGAAAATTCCGGGAACGGTGACGTTGGTTTCCGCCGATCGGCTGGTGGACAAGGCCAACGGTGAACCCTACTACCAGATGCAGGTTACGGTAACGCCAGAAGGCATGAAGATGCTGAGTGGGGAAGACATCAAACCGGGTATGCCTGTTGAGGTGTTCGTGAAGACGGGGTCGCGTTCGCTGTTGAGCTATCTGTTTAAACCCATTTTGGATCGCGCTCATACTTCTTTAACCGAGGAATAATTTTGATTCAATTTAAACGACAGGTTGCTGGCCTTGCTATCAGTACCCTCTTGTTTGCGATATCTGCGCCGGTTCATTCGATAGGGATTCTAGACGCATATTCGCTGGCACTTGAAAAAGATCCGACCTTCCGGGCGGCAATAAAAGAGAAAGAGGCAGGAGACGAAAACGAAAATATCGGCAGGGCGGGGCTGTTGCCGAAGGTATCGGGCAATTACCAGAATTCGCCGAGAAACTGGCAGACGCAAAAATTTCCATCGAGTGACATTTTTGGCAATGTCAGCGAAGTCACCCAGCGCAGGCAGTATCGCAGCTATTCCAGCTCGATTACGCTGACGCAACCGTTATTCGATTACGAGGCTTATGCGCGTTATAAAGCCGGCGTGGCGCAAACGCTGATGTCGGATGAGCGCTATCGCAGCAAGTTTCTGGATTTGGCGGTGCGGGTGATTTCCGCTTACGTGGAGGTGGCTTACTCGAAAGACCAGATCGCGTTGGCCTCCGCGCAGAAAGCGGCTTATAAAGAGCAGTTGGCGCTGAACGATCGTTTAATGGGGGCCGGTGAAGGCACCATTACCGACGTTTCTGAGACCCAGGCCCGTTATAGCCTGGCCGAGGCACAGGAGATTGAAGCGCGTGATGCGTTGGATGCCGCTCAGCGCGAGCTGGAGGTGATTATTGGTGTCCCGCTCAACCAACTGGATGAGTTGCAAACGTTGCGCCCAGGCAAATTCCAGGTGGCGCCGCTCATCCCTTCCAGGTTTGAGGAATGGCAAAAGATCGCTCTGGAAAATAACCCGACGTTGGCGGCGTCACGTCACGGTGTTGATGCTGCTAAATATGAAGTGGAGAGAAATCGCGCAGGTTTTATGCCTCAGGTGCAGCTTTACGCCTCACATTCGGAAAATGACTCCAGCAGCGATAACACGGTTAATCAAAAGTATCGCACCGACAGCATTGGCGTACAGGTCAGCGTACCCATCTATGCCGGTGGCGGCGTTTCGGCGTCAACCCGCCAGGCTGCCGCACGCTATGGGCAGGCAATGTATGAAATGGATGCTCAGACGGGCACCACGCTGAATGATTTACGCAAGCAGTTCAATCTGTGCATCAGCAGCCGTGCCAAGCTGGCTGCCTACGAGTTGGCGGTCAAGTCGGCGACCACTCAGGTCACGGCTACCCGGCAAAGCGTGCTGGCGGGGCAACGCGTCAACGTAGATGTGCTTAACGCTGAGCAACAGTTATACAGCGCGCAAAAGGACTTGGCGTCGGCGAAATATACCTATATCAAGGCTTGGATCACCCTGCTAAGTGATTCAGGTACCCTGGATGAGCATGATGTAAAGCGTGTGGCTCAGTACTTTGCTCTAAGCCGTTGAGACAGAGTTTAACTTTGGTTATGAGTATTAGTCTGAAAGAGCAGCCTTGAGCTGCTCTTTTTTGTCACAATACGTTATGTTAGCTGCAAGTGGTGCTCCTGCCCTTACCCGAAAGTAATTCATCTTTCTCGTATGTTGTTTCATAGGCGGTGATTGGCTTTGGAGTGACTGTTTTTTAACATGTATACCACTGTTTATGTGTAATTGTATGACTTTAGAATGGTGGGTAGGTAGGTTTTAAGCCGCATTCTTGTTTATAAGCCAGACGATTGAGTAAAGGATTAATAATGTCAAAAATAATTCCTGTGGTTATGGCTGGCGGTACTGGCAGCCGGCTGTGGCCGCTGTCGCGCGAATCGTTTCCTAAGCAGTTTTTATCCATTGATGACAGTGGATTTAGCCTGTTGCAGCAGACTTTGCAACGTTTAGCCGGGCTCGATGGTGTGGAAGTCGCCGCCCCATTGGTTATTTGCAATGAGGGGCATCGTTTTTTAGTCGCTGAACAACTGCGTGAAATCGATCAACTTGCGACCAATATCATTTTAGAGCCTGTTGGGCGTAACACTGCGCCAGCTGTTGCGTTGGCAGCGCATTTGGCTGCCGAAGAAGACGAAGACAGCATATTATTGGTGTTGGCTGCCGACCATTTGATTAAAAAGGTTGAAAATTTTCATGCGGCAATAAAAACGGCAATTATGCATGCCACCGAAGATAATTTGGTGACTTTCGGTATTATTCCTGGGCATCCGGAAACCGGCTACGGTTATATCAAACGTGGTACTGCGCTCTCCAATCAATGCTTCAAAGTTGATGCTTTTGTGGAGAAACCTTGCCTGGAAATGGCGATTGAGTATCTTGCCAGTGGCGAGTATAGCTGGAACAGCGGTATGTTTATGTTTAAAACGGCCAAGTTCCTGCAAGAGCTGCAGCAGTTCAGCCCAGAAATTTTCAGCACTACGCAACAGTCTGTGGCTGCCAGTCAGCGTGATATGAATTTTATCCGTGTTGATCAGGAAATATTTAAGCACTGCCCAAGTGACTCCATAGACTATGCGGTCATGGAGAAAACGCAGGATGCGGTAGTCATTCCTATTGATGCCGGTTGGAGCGACGTTGGCTCTTGGTCGTCCTTATGGGAGGTTTCCGAAAAAGATGGCTTAGGGAATGTCAACGTTGGTGAGGTTATCTCTATCGACTCCAACAATAACTACATCTCTTCGGACTCTGCTCTGGTGGCGACCATTGGTTTGGACGATCTTATCGTGATCAATACCAATGATGCGTTGTTGATCTCGACTAAAGACCGTGTTCAGGATGTCAAAAAGGTGGTTGATGAGTTGAAGAAACGTAATCTTCATCACTTCCGCCAACACTCCTCTTCTTATCGTCCATGGGGCAAGATCTGCGATATCGACAGCGGCGAACATTTCCAGGTCAAAAAAATCATTGTCCGTCCTGGCGAAGGATTGTCAGTACAGCGCCATCTTCACCGCGCAGAACACTGGGTGGTCGTCAGTGGTACGGCAAAAGTGAATGTTGAAGACAAAGAATTCTTCTTATCGGAAAATCAATCCACCTTCATCCCGGCCGGCAGCGTTCACACGCTGGAGAATCCTGGAAAAATCGATCTTGAAATCATTGAAGTTCGATCAGGGTTTTACCTTGAAGAAGATGACATTGAGCGTTTACACGATCGGTATGGCAGAGTTTAATTAAAGGGTTTGGCGATGGAAAAGTTAACGTGTTTTAAAGCTTACGATGTGCGCGGTAAATTAGGTGAAGAGCTGAATGATGATATCGCCTACCGCATAGGGCGCGCTTATGGCGAGTTTTTGAAACCGAAGACCATTGTTTTGGGCTGTGATGTGCGGTTGACCAGCGAAAGTTTGAAGCTGTCTCTGGCAAAAGGTTTACAGGATGCTGGCACCGACGTTATCGACATCGGTATGACCGGGACTGAAGAGGTTTATTTTGCCACTTCTCATTTGAAAGCTGACGGCGGCGTGGAAGTGACAGCCAGTCATAATCCCATCGACTATAACGGAATGAAGTTGGTTCGTGAAGGTTCACGCCCGATTAGCGGAGATACTGGATTACGGGCAATCCAGGAACTGGCGGAAACCAATCAGTTCCCTGCACCGGTCGCTACGCGTGGTAGCTATGTGCGTCAGGACGTGTTGAGTGATTACGTTCAGCATGTGCTGTCTTATGTGAATACCGAAAACTTCAAACCGTTGAAACTGGTTATCAACTCAGGCAATGGTGCGGCCGGGCATGCAATCGATGCGATCGAAGCCTCTCTTAAGGCCCTGAACGTCCCGTTGGAGTTTATTAAGGTCCATCATCAGCCGGACGGCACATTCCCGAATGGTATTCCTAACCCGTTATTGCCCGAGTGTCGCGCAGATACTGCCAATGCTGTGCGTGAACAGGGTGCGGATATGGGGATCGCGTTTGATGGCGACTTCGACCGTTGCTTCCTGTTTGATGAAAAAGGTGATTTCATTGAGGGTTACTATATTGTTGGCCTGCTGGCGGAAGCTTTCCTGCAAAAACAACCAGGGGCAAAAATCATTCATGATCCACGCCTGAGCTGGAACACTATCGATGTTGTGAACAAAGCTGGCGGCGTGCCGGTGATGTCAAAAACGGGTCATGCCTTCATTAAAGAGCGTATGCGCTCAGAAGATGCCATTTATGGTGGTGAAATGAGCGCCCACCACTATTTCCGCGATTTTGCTTATTGCGATAGCGGCATGATTCCGTGGCTGCTGGTGGCTGAATTGGTCTGTGTTAAGGGCCAGACGCTGGGGCAACTGGTGCAGGACCGGATTGCAGCTTATCCGTCCTCAGGAGAAATCAATATCAAACTGTCGCAGCCAGCAGCTTCAATTGAAAGCGTGAAGCAACACTATCTGGCCCAGGCCGGTGAGGTAGATTACACCGATGGGATCAGCATGGAATTTGCAGATTGGCGCTTTAACTTGCGTTCATCCAATACCGAACCGGTAGTGCGTCTCAACGTTGAGTCACGTGCGAATGTAGCGTTGATGCAAGAAAAAACAAACGAAATTCTGGCGATGCTGTCTCGCTAATGTCATTACCACGATGTTGCATCAGAACAGGGCTGCTATTGCAGCCCTGTTTGTTTGAATGAACGTCATGGGCGATAATCAAAATTTATATCTTTAGCGCCATAGGCGCGTATAAGGAGTTGTTATGGCGATTTTAGTCACTGGCGGTGCCGGTTATATTGGTTCTCATACCGTGCTGGCCTTGTTGGGGCGTGGCGAAGATGTTGTTGTGCTGGATAATCTGTCGAATTCATCAGAGGAGTCGTTGCACCGCGTCGAACAGTTGGCTGGTAAAGCGGCAACGTTCTACCAAGGCGATATTCAGGATGGTGAATGTTTGCGCAACATCTTCGACGAGAATAAGATTTCAGCCGTGATCCACTTTGCCGGCCTGAAAGCAGTCGGTGAGTCAACTCGCAAACCACTTGAATATTATCAAAATAATGTTTCTGGTACTCTGGTATTACTGGAAGAAATGCGTCGCGCAGGGGTGAGCAAGTTCATCTTCAGCTCTTCCGCAACGGTCTATGGTGCCAATTCCCCTGTTCCTTATGTTGAAACCACGCCGATCGGCGGTACCACCAGCCCTTACGGCACATCGAAACTGATGGTGGAGCAAATTCTACAGGACTTCGCCAAGGCCGAGCCTCAATTCTCCATTATTGCCCTGCGATACTTCAACCCAGTCGGGGCCCATGAGTCGGGGATGATTGGTGAAGATCCAAACGGTATCCCAAATAACCTGTTGCCTTACATTTCTCAAGTTGCCATTGGTAAACTTGAGAAACTGGGTGTATTCGGTGGCGATTATCCGACTGAAGATGGTACCGGTGTGCGCGATTATATTCATGTTATGGATTTGGCCGAGGGCCACCTGATGGCGATGGACCACTTGGATAAGATCGATGGGTTCAAAGCCTATAACTTGGGAGCTGGAGTTGGTTACTCTGTTTTAGCTATGGTCCAGGCTTTTGAAAAGGCTTCAGGAGTGAACATTCCTTACCAGATTTTGCCGCGCCGTGATGGCGATCTGCCAGCATTTTGGGCTGATGCCAATCTGGCGCGCCAGGAGTTGGGTTGGGAAGTACGTCGCGGGATTGATGATATGATGCGTGATACGTGGAATTGGCAAAAGAACAACCCGCAAGGGTACGGCAATAAACTCTAAGGCTGCGCTAACGTACAAAAAATCTTCAAAAGCCCCTATTTTGTGGGCTTTTTTTTATTAATAGTACGTTGATATTTATAGCCTATGGGCTGAATGGGTTGATCAATAATCATTCTCAATAAATGGAGTTATTTATAACGTAAGTTACTATATTTTTGCTATTTATTGTGATTGATATTTGTTCAAAAGCCGATGCTTTCTATATCTATATACTTGACTCAATGTTAGCGCCAAAATAGGCGCGTATTTAGTTTTTTTCATTTTTTTCATTATCTTACTTTGATTTTTTAGTTGTGTTCAGGCTAACTGATAGGCAACTAGGTGGTCGTCTATGTGGTGTTAATGTATTAACCCTCAACATAGGTGTATACTTCAGCCCGAAGAAAATTGACATCATTTTGGCAATACACCCAAAATTGGCGGACGGAACGATGGGCCACAGTGGTAAACATTTGGTGTGTTGTGTTAATGAAACTAAAGTAGTTGGGAGTCTCCACAGAAATGCTTAAAGCTGTTATTCCAGTTGCAGGTCTTGGCACCCGCATGTTGCCGGCAACAAAGGCTATTCCTAAAGAAATGTTGCCAGTCGTTGACAAACCCCTCATCCAATACATCGTGAATGAATGTGTCGCTGCCGGCATTAAAGAAATTATTCTGGTAACTCATTCATCTAAAAATGCCATCGAGAATCATTTCGATACTTCCTTTGAACTGGAAAGCATGCTGGAGTCGCGTGTCAAGCGGCAACTGCTGGAGGAAGTTCAATCGATTTGCCCTAAAGGCGTCACGCTGATGCATGTCCGTCAGGGGCAATCCAAAGGTTTGGGTCATGCGATTTTGTGCGCTCGGCCTTTAATTGGCGATGAACCCTTTGCTGTGCTGCTGCCTGATGTTTTAATGGACGATGTTGCCAGCGACCTGAAAAGAGATAACCTGGCCAGTATGATAGCCCGTTTTGAACAGCAGGGTCGCAGTCAGGTGATGGTTGAGCCGGTGCCAGAAAAGGATGTTTCCAAGTACGGGGTGGTGGATTGCCGAGGTGCTGTGGTCGCGCCGGGTGAAAGTGTGCCAATGCACGCGATTGTAGAAAAACCAGCGCTTGATGAAGCACCGTCCAACCTGGCAGTGGTAGGGCGCTATGTTTTAGCTGCAGACATTTGGCCGTTGCTTGAAAAAACGCCTTACGGGGCTGGCGGTGAGATTCAACTTACCGATGCTATCGCTATGCTGATGGAGCAAAAGCCGGTTGATGCTTTTGCTTTGGTGGGGCGTTCTCATGACTGTGGCGATAAATTGGGTTATATGAAAGCGTTCGTAGAGTACGGCGTTCGTCATCCTGTTCAGGGAACTGCATTCGCCGAGTGGCTGAAGGGGATGCTGCAGGACTAAGCCTTACAAGTGATTTGATGACGGTGAATCCAGCCTATTCCTAGAGCAATAGGGTGCGGTTGGATGTACCTTAGCGAGCACCCAGACCCGCAATAGAGAGGCTGTTGGGGCCACGATAGCGAAAGCGAGTAGGGGCGTGAGCAGTTTGCTGTTTTAATAAAAATCAGTGAGTTATCTCAAGTGTACTCTGGTTGCAGCAACGCCAGGGGCGGTAGCGTGGTTGAAAATATCGTTTAAAATTGAGCAGTACTTGATTCCTTCGAGCCAGTCGTAGGTAAGTGTTTCTCATCAAGATCTGCACCGGTTGAAATGCTATTACGTTTCAGATGTTAGGGAATTTTAATCTTAAATCGAGTTTTTATATGAAGTATAGTCTAGGTTACCTCTGGGATTTGGCCGCGGTCATTACAGAGAAAGAATTAAAAGTAAGATATAAAAGTAGTTTCTTTGGCTATTTATGGTCAATCGCTAACCCATTGCTGTTTGCCATGATCTACTATTTTATATTTAAGTTAGTCATGCGGGTTCAAATCCCTAACTATACTATTTTTATTATTACCGGTCTTTTCCCTTGGCAATGGTTCGCCAGCTCAACGTCAAACTCGTTACACTCTTTTCTAGCGAATGCTCAAATTATTAAAAAAACCGTTTTTCCACGTTCGGTGATTCCATTCAGTAATGTGTTAATGGAGTGTTTGCATTTTTTATGCACGATCCCAGTTATTATCGTATTTCTTTATGTCTATGACATGCGACCATCTATTGATTGGATTTGGGGTGTTCCATTAATAGGCTTGGCACAAATGATGATGACTTTCGGTATTGCCATGATGTTATCAACATTGAATCTTTTTTTCCGCGATTTGGAGCGATTTGTCACGTTGGGTATTATGCTGATGTTTTATTGCACCCCAATTCTCTATTCCGGAGATATGATTCCAAAAGAATACAAATTCCTGATTGATTATAACCCCCTAGCCAATATGATATTGAGCTGGCGTGATCTGTTCATGAATGGTGTCATAGATTATCAACAGGTTGGCATGCTATACGGATATGCACTGTTGTTTATTATCATTGGCGTTAGTATATTCAATAAGCTGAAGTACAGGTTTGCAGAGATTCTATAATGAGCATAGCTATCGAATTTAAAAATGTGACTAAGCGCTATCCATTATATCATCATATTGGATCTGGCATTAAAGAGTTGATTTTTAATCCGCGCCGCGCGTTCAACCTGCTACGGGGACGTAGCTATTTGGCTATTGGCGACATTAGTTTTCAGGTTCAAAAGGGCGAATCAGTTGCGCTGATAGGCCGAAACGGTGCAGGAAAAAGTACTTCTTTAGGGCTTGTAGCCGGTGTGATGCGGCCTACCTCGGGTACGGTTAGCGTACAGGGGCGCGTGGCTTCCATGTTAGAATTGGGCGGCGGTTTCCATCCTGAATTGACCGGCCGTGAAAATATCCGCCTCAATGCAACTTTATTAGGGCTGCGCCGTAAGGAGTTGAAGGAAAGACTCGATAAGATTATTGAGTTCTCCGAATTGGGGGATTTCATTGATGAACCTATTCGTGTTTATTCCAGCGGTATGTTGGCAAAGTTAGGTTTTTCTGTGATCACCCAAGTTGATCCTGATATTCTCATTATCGATGAGGTTTTGGCTGTGGGGGATATTTCATTCCAACGCAAATGCTTAAATACTATCAGTGAGTTTAAGGCAAAAGGTGTCACTATTCTTTTTGTAAGTCATAATCTTGCCGATGTTGAGAAAATTTGTGACAAGGTCATTTGGATAGAGAACCATAAAATGAGAGAAATTGGAGATGCTAAAACAGTTATCTCTCATTATAAAGAGGCAATGGCTTGATGTTTATGAACAAGGTAATCTTTAGGTAATACAAATGAGTAATATTAAAATTTACACTTGTCACCATAAGCCAAGTGCTTTTCTTGAATCTACATTAATCCAACCAATTCATGTGGGAAAGGCAAATAGTTTAAATGAGATTGGTTGCCCAGGTGATGATACTGGCGATAATATTTCATTCAAAAATCCGTTCTACTGTGAATTGACTGCCCATTATTGGGTGTGGAAAAATGCCGCTCCAGCTGATTATATCGGCTTTATGCATTATCGTCGTCATTTCAATTTTTCTGAAGATCAACATGCCCCGGAGGATAATTGGGGTGTGGTCAATTATGAGAAAATCGACGAACAGTACCAACACCAATACGGATTAAACGACCCCGACATTATCAAATGTTTAGCAGACGTTGATGTTATTTTGCCAAAAAAGTGGGATGTTAACGCTGCGGGTAGTAAAAATAACTACCAGCATTATAAGATATCCAATTATCTTCATATTGAAGACTATGATGCTGCATTGGAAGTTCTGGATGCGCTTTATCCAGAGTATAAGAGCGCGGCAGATAAATTTAATAACGCATCAGACGGTTATTACACAAATATGTTTGTCATGAGGAAAGACATATTTGATGACTATTCAAAATGGTTGTTCGCCATTCTTGATAAGTTAGAAGAAAAAATCCGGTTTAAAAATTACAATAATCAAGAAAAACGGGTTGTAGGTCATATTTCAGAAAGATTGCTAAATATTTATATCAATTATAAAATTGATAAGCATGAATTAAAAATCAAAGAGTTACAGCGTACATTCATTCAGCAGGAAACTTTTAATGCAAAGTTAAAACCTGCATTTCCAGTCAAAAATGTGCCGGTAGTAATCTGTTTTGATGATAATTATGCGATTAGCGGTGGGGCGCTGATTCACTCCATTATTGCCAATGCCAATCCGGAACTGAATTACGATCTGGTGGTGTTGGAAAATGGTGTTGCTTTAGCCAATAAAGAACGCTTTTTTACATTAGTTTCCAAACATGAAAATATTAATCTGCGTTTCTTTGATGTTAATGCTTTCAGCGAAATAAAAAGCGTATTTACGCGGGCGCACTTTAGTGCTGCAACCTATGCCCGTTTATTTATTCCGAAACTTTTTTCTGATTTTGAAAAAGTTATCTTTATCGATTCCGATACCGTCGTGGAAAGCGATCTGGCGGAGTTGATGACGGTGCCGTTGGAAGATAATCTGGTTGCTGCAGTAAAAGATATTGTAATGGAAGGTTTCGTCATGTTTGGTGCCATGTCGCAATCCAGCGATGGTGTGATGCCCGCGGAACAATATTTGTCAACCTCACTGGGTATGGCTAATCCGGATGGTTATTTCCAGGCCGGAATTTTAGTATTCAATATCGTTCAGATGAATAGAGAAAATACTTTTTCCAGCCTGATGGATGCCTTGAAAAGCAAGACCTATTGGTTCCTGGATCAGGATATTATGAATCAGGTATTCCATGGGCGCGTACATTATCTGCCATTAGAATGGAACGTATACCATGGCAACGGTAATACTGATGATTTCTTCCCGAACTTACGTTTTGCCACGTATATGAGTTTCCTCAAGGCACGTAAAAACCCTAAAATGATTCACTTTGCCGGGGAAAATAAACCCTGGAACAATAGGCATGTTGATTTCTTTGATAATTATCACAAGAATGTCGTAAATACGCCCTGGGCATTTGAGAGCTATGAACGATTAGTGACTTCAGTGGCGCTCTCGGGTAGCACGCAGAAAGATCATCATGTACCCGTACTAAATCTGACAAAGGTCAAAAGGTTACTAATGCCTGCCTTGAACAAGTTGGCACCAAAAGGAACTGTACGCCGCAACACATTGACGAAGTACTATTATAAAGTTAGACGCGTAATACTTGGGTAACATACTGATGAATAGCAAAAATGTTTTAATCGTTGGCGCTGGTTTCTCTGGCGCGGTTATCGGTCGTCAATTGGCTGAGCAAGGGCATAAAGTCCAAATCATCGATAGTCGCGAGCATATTGCAGGTAATTGCTATGATGCCCGTGATGAAAAAACTGATGTGATGGTACATACCTACGGCCCACATATTTTCCATACTGACAATGAGCAAGTGTGGAATTTTGTGAACCAATACGCCACCATGATGCCCTATGTAAATCGTGTAAAGGCTACAGTGAATGGTCAGGTTTTCTCTCTGCCTATTAATTTGCATACCATTAACCAGTTCTTTAAAAAGACCTGTTCGCCTACAGAGGCGAAAGCATTAATTGCTGAAAAAGGCGACAGTAGCATAACGGACCCTCAGTCCTTTGAAGAGCAAGCATTGCGTTTTGTCGGTAAAGAACTGTATGAGGCCTTCTTCAAAGGTTACACCATCAAACAGTGGGGAATGTCACCCGCCCAATTGCCGGCTTCAATCCTGAAACGTTTACCGATTCGCTTTAATTATGATGATAATTACTTCAATCATAAATTCCAGGGCATGCCGAAAGACGGATATACCAGCATGATTGCGGGTATTCTTAATCATCCTAATATCTCAGTGTCTCTGGGGATCGCATACCAGACGGAAACACGTGCGCAATATGATCACGTGTTCTACAGTGGGCCATTGGATGCTTTCTACGACTTCCAGTTCGGTCGTCTGGGCTATCGGACCCTCGATTTTGAGCGTTTTACCGTGGAAGGGGACTACCAGGGGTGTGCCGTAATGAACTATTGCGAGCAAGAAGTGCCTTATACTCGTATTACAGAGCATAAATACTTCTCACCATGGGAACAACATGACGGTTCAGTATGCTACAAAGAGTTCAGTCGGGCCTGTGAGGCGGATGATATCCCTTATTATCCTATCCGTCAGGTCGGTGAGATGAGCCTGTTGGCGAAGTATGTTGATTTGGCTGAGCAAGAAAAAAACATCACTTTTATCGGTCGTTTGGGGACTTATCGCTACCTGGATATGGATGTGACTATTGCCGAGGCTTTGAAAACGGCTGAGACCTATCTGGAAAGTCTTGAAACAGCACACTCAATGCCAGTGTTTACGGTCAGCGTCAGATGAATGCAACGGCGTTAATTGTTACTTTCAACCGATTGGAAAAACTAAAGCTCTGCTGGGCAGCGACGGTAGCGTTGCCCTTTCAGCACATTGTCATCGTTGATAACGCCTCTACCGACAATACTTTTGAATGGTTGAATGCAATTGATGATACGCGCCTTCATGTGATACGTGCCAAAAGCAACGGCGGAGGGGCTGGCGGTTTTAAACTGGGAAGCGAGTTTATTGCAGAGAACATAAACACCGACTGGGTGTTTATGTTTGATGATGATGCTTACCCAACGGCGGGGCTGATCGAGAAATTTTCTGCCGTGGTTCAATCAGGCTACGATGCTTATTGTTGCCGCGTGGTAGATATGCAGGGGGCGTTGTGTAAAATGAACGTACCCTATAGAACCATGCCTACCTCGATGGTGCAGACCTTAGAGTATATTCTCAGGCCCAAAAGTTACCTCCCTGATGAGCAACATGCGTCTGAGGTGGCGACACTTTCGTTTGTTGGCGCAATAATTCGCAAAGACGTTTTAAGCGCTAATCGCGAATCAATTTGGCCTGAGCTTTTTATTTATTATGATGATCTTTACTTCTCTTACAGGTTAAGTCAACGAGGGTATCGTATCCGATACTCACCCGAGCTGACGTTCTTACACGATGTACCGACTGCGAGTGTGGGAGTCAACCCACCCTGGAAGGTCTACTATCTGGTAAGAAATCTGCTCCTTTCAAGGGCATTGTTCAGAAAAAATGAAAGACCATACTCAGTAGGTGCTATCGCACTGCGTATTACAAAATATTTACTTTCTTTTACATCCCAAGAGCGGAAAGCGGAATATATTAGATACGTAGTTCGCGGTATTGTTGACGGTATATCAGGTAAAAATGGTAAACAACATTAGCCGGTAAGAGTTAAATGAAAAAGATTTGTTATTTTATCAACTCAGACTGGTACTTTGATCTGCACTGGGTTGAACGCGCTTTTGCTGCTAAAGCGGCAGGCTATGAAATACATGTTGTCAGTCACTTTGTAGGCGATGATATCCTGCAAAAACTGACAGAGAAAGGCTTTGTATGTCACAATTCTTCAGTTTCTGAGCAATCCATTAACCCGTTCCACTTTGTCGGTTCACTTTTCAAAGTGTGGCGTTTGCTCAAGAAGATCAACCCTGATGTGCTTCATTGCATCACCATCAAACCTTGTCTGATGGGGGGGTTCTTTGCCCGCTTCTATAACAAACCCATTATCTTGGGCTTTGTCGGGCTGGGACGGGTGTTTATGGAAGATAAATTATCTATGAACATCATTCGTTTGCTCACCTTGCATTCCTACAAGCATATTTTTCAAAATAAAAAATCGTTGCTTGCCTTTGAACACGAGCACGATAGAGATCGTTTGATCGAGCTGACCCAGGTAAATAAGAATCAGACCGTAGTGATTGACGGGGCGGGCATCAACCCGGAAATCTACCACTATTCATTGGAAATAAATCGCGAAAAGCCGATTGTTCTGTTCGCCAGCCGTTTGCTCTGGAGTAAAGGACTGGGCGATCTGGTCGAGGTGAAAAAACGCTTGGCACTTAAAGGCGTTGATTTTGTGCTCAACGTGGCGGGTATTTCCATCGGCGACGATCAGGATGCTATACCTCTGTCGCAGATCGAAGAATGGCATCAGCAGGGTTTGATTAACTGGCTTGGCCGTTGCAGCGATGTGTACAGCTTGATTAAAGCTTCTAATGTGGTTGCGCTTCCATCGACCTATTCCGAAGGTATCCCACGCATCCTCTTGGAGGCTTCGTCAGTCGGGCGTGCCTGCATCGCGTATGACGTTGGTGGTTGCCAAAGTTTGATTATCGACGAATACACCGGCAGCTTGGTTGAGAAACGCAATATCGCTCTGTTGGCGGAAAAACTGGAGCATTTGCTTACCAGCCCCAGTAAAAGAGTCGAGATGGGGGTGCGCGGGAGAAAGCGCATTGAAAACAAGTTCGCCTCGTCTTTAGTCATTGACGACACTCTAAAACTCTATCAAAGGGCTATTTCTGCTGAAGGTTACTAATTTTTGACTGAAATACAGGAGTCTCATTTTGGCTTTTTTCGCAAAGCGATGGACGAAAAGGCACAATAAGGACATTCCCGTTCAGCTCATTGAAACGAAAGTCTTTTATCTAATATCTGCTGCCGGCATGCCAAATTTTGGCGATGATATGCTGACGCGTTATTGGGTGGATTATCTCCAAGAAAGGTTTCCTGGTTGTACTATTTATCTTGATGCGGTTGATTCCGTAGTCGCCTCGGAATTATTTCCAGCTGCCAGATGCGTGGATTATGTCTGGCGTCTGGCACAAGCTCTGGGTGATGAAGGCTCGGTTGAAGAAAAGTTTGCCGATTTTTACAAACTTCCTTTGCGTGAACGTCTTATGGGAAAGATATTTGGTGGCGCGCACAGCATCCATCTTTTGGGCGGCGGGTATATTAATGAGCTGTGGGGTGCGAACGTTCGCCTTATGGAGCTTACGGCCTATTTCGCAAAGAAACACGATTTGGTTTGTTACGCTACCGGCTTAGGATTGCAGCCATTGTCTGCCGACAATGCTAATAAACTTTCGCCCTTTATTCGTCAGTTCGATTACTTTGACGTGCGTGACCGAGCCAGTTTCGAAGTGCTGGAGCCGTTCGATATTCCTGCTTTGAGTTTCACCGGCGATGATTACTTCGCCTTCCCCGATCATCCGATAGGGCGCCTGATCGAGCGCGAACAGCCTACGTTGCACTTATGCATTCATACTGAGCTTTCTGAAAATGGCCTTTTGACGCAGAATTTGTTGGCGATACTTCAGCAGGCGGTTTCCTTATTCAGTAAGCAGTATCCGGATACCGCGATCAGATTTTATGAATTCAGACCAGGTTCCGACGGCGTGTTCTTCCAACAGATAAGGCAGTGTTTTCCGCAGGCTGAGTTCATTCGTTTCGAAGATATTTGGCGCGATGGTCTTCAATTTGCCGTTAATGATTTCTGCATTAGTTCGCGTTTTCACTTTCAAGTCATTGCCGCCAGTTTGGGCGTCGCAGGCATCTCTCTGTCTTGGTCAGATTACTATGATAACAAATTTGCCAGTCTGCAGCCGATGTCTGACTGGCCGATGGCCAGCCCTGAAGTTTCTGCGGATTCAATAGCGCAGTTGCTGGTTGAAAGACGCGCTGATCGCTCTGAAGGATGTGAGAAAATTTACCTGGCGAAGCGGAAATTGTTAGCCAGGCTGTATGATTTTTGAGTGGTTATAGACTGTTGCAAAGCCTATCGCACCAATCACTACCCACGCTGCTCAATCCTGAGTTAACATGTGTGCCACATCACAAAACCTGTTGGCCAAAGTTGTTAACAGGGTCATCCTCAGACAGGAGTTCCTAAATGTCCAAGCAACAAATCGGCGTTGTCGGCATGGCGGTAATGGGCCGCAATCTGGCATTGAACATCGAAAGCCGTGGTTACACCGTTTCTATCTTTAACCGTTCAGGCGACAAGACTGACGAGGTTATCGCTGAGAACCCGGGTAAAAACCTGGCGCCGTTCTACACCGTCGAAGAGTTTGTCGAATCGCTGGAAAAACCACGCCGCATTTTGCTGATGGTAAAAGCGGGTGAAGCGACAGACAAAACCATTGCTTCCCTGACTCCACACCTGGATAAAGGTGACATTCTGATCGACGGTGGTAACACCTATTATCAGGACACCATCCGTCGTAACCGCGAACTGTCTGATCAAGGCTTCAACTTCATCGGTACCGGCGTTTCCGGCGGTGAAGAGGGCGCGTTGAAAGGGCCTTCAATCATGCCTGGCGGCCAGAAAGAAGCTTATGAGCTGGTGGCGCCAATCCTGAAGAAAATCGCTGCGGTTGCCGAAGGCGAGCCTTGCGTGACCTACATCGGAGCTGACGGTGCCGGCCACTACGTGAAGATGGTGCACAACGGCATCGAATACGGCGACATGCAACTGATCGCAGAAGCCTATTCCCTGTTGAAACAGGCGCTGAACCTGAACAACGAAGAGCTGGCTGAGACCTTCTCCGAGTGGAACAAAGGCGAACTGAACAGCTACCTGATCGACATCACCAAAGACATCTTCACCAAGAAAGACGAAGAAGGTAAATACCTGGTTGATGTGATCCTGGATGAAGCGGCCAACAAAGGCACCGGCAAATGGACCAGCCAGAGCTCTCTGGATCTGGGTGAACCGCTGTCTCTGATCACCGAATCCGTTTTCGCACGTTACCTGTCCTCACTGAAAGACCAACGCGTTGCCGCGTCTAAAGTGCTGACCGGTCCTAAAGCTGCGCCAGTCAGCGGCGACAAAGCTGAATTCATCGAGAAAGTGCGCCGTGCGCTGTACCTGGGCAAAATCGTTTCTTACGCGCAGGGCTTCTCTCAGTTGAAAGCGGCTTCTCAGGAAAATAACTGGGATCTGCACTATGGCGATATTGCCAAGATCTTCCGCGCAGGCTGCATCATACGCGCTCAGTTCCTGCAGAAAATCACCGATGCTTACGCAGACAATGCCGACATCGCCAACCTGCTGCTGGCGCCATACTTCAAGCAGATCGCTGACGAATATCAGCAAGCGCTGCGTGATGTGGTGTCCTACGCGGTACAGAACGGTATCCCAACGCCGACTTTCTCCGCAGCTATCGCGTACTACGACAGCTACCGTTCAGCAGTACTGCCTGCCAACCTGATCCAGGCGCAGCGCGACTACTTCGGTGCCCACACTTATAAGCGTATCGACAAAGAAGGTGTATTCCATACCGAATGGATGGAATAATTAACCGAATCTAGTAAAGCCGCCGGGGAAACCCGGCGGTTTCATATAAAATTTTATAAAAATTACGAATTCTTCATAAAGTAAGTCTTGGGATAATAATTCAACAATGAGTTGTCATAAACAGCCTCGTTTTTATAATAAGAGTTAGGATGGAAGTTAACCTCCATACCAAGTAGTGAACCTAAGATGGCAATATGCAACCTGTCGGTATTCACAGTTTTATACTCTTGTAAGAAGCTGATCAGAGAACGCGTTGAGTTTCTGGCAAGATGCACGTTATCCCAAAAGTCACCATTCCAAGTGAGCGATATATCGTAATTATTTTCCCGATGTTCTTTTGTTAATGACTCGGAGTCTGTTCTATAACAGGAAACTGCCTTTTTTTTCGCAACGATTGAAGTTACGTAATTTTCTTTATTAAGATAAAATGCCATATCATGAGTCAATATAATTGATTCATTAGGGAGATAACCTAACTTCAATAATTTCGAATAAGATATTTTTTCCCTACAGCAAATAAATAATGAGTTTTTATTATTTTCAAAAAAATCTTCATACCCATTTATTGTTGATGGAAATATAATTGTTTTTGCAAATTTATGAATGTTGTCTCGTATGAAATCACGACCTTCGGCATAATAACCTTCAATAAGATTTCCGCCACCCCCAAAGAGTAAAATATCTCTTTCGGGTGTGTAATTTTCTGTGGCGTCATAAGGGGAAAAGTTAAAATTATTTCCTTCAAGGAAGTCATACGTCGCAGCAGCTATGACACCATCACCTGCATTTCCTGGATTGGCTTTGTAAATAAAACGATAATTTTCGCAATATGATTTTAACAATAGGGTCAGTGGATTTTCGTTTTTGTGTAACATCTTGTAACTCCGCGTTTCGCAATAACATAATAGTTGAAAGTACTGTGAACACGCTCCTTCGCATAGATAGATAGTATGTACCGTACTGAATTTTTGTTCTCATATCAACAACTATATATTTGTTACTAAATTATAATAAGAATAATTAAATTAGACAATAAATGATTTAAAAGGATTATTTTAGAATGAAGAAAGTTCTTATTGTTACTCCCGACATTGAAGGTCCAATTCGTAATGGGGGAATAGGCACAGCATTTACCTCTCTGGCAGTAAATATGGCCAAGGAGGGATTCGATATCGATGTTCTTTATACCTGCGGAGATTACTCTGAATCAGGTGATAAAAATATTGATTATTGGATTGATGTATACAGTGAGCATAACGTTAATCTTAGGGTTCTTCCTTCATTGAGCGAAGTTAATATTGACGCTCCATATTTTAGAAGGAAAAGCTATACTGTATATGACTGGTTAAAAAATAATGATAAGTATGATGTCGTCATTAGCTGTGAATGGCAGGCTGATTTGTATTATTCGCTCCTGAGTAAGGAGCAGGGGTTGTTCTTTGAAAAAACAACCTTTATCGTTAATACCCATAGTTCGACGCTTTGGGCTGATGAGGGCAATTATCAATTGCCTTACGATCAGAATCACATGGAATTGTATTTCATGGAGCAGAAGGTCGTTGAGATGGCGGATCAGGTTATTAGCCCATCCCAATACCTTTTAGACTGGATGAAAGATAAGAAATGGGTTCTGCCGGAGCGCAGCCAGGTTATCTTTAACTGCGAACCCTTTTCTATACAAGAAGAAGATGATCAGCTTATTCGTCCCCGTAGTAAGAAAAATAATGCCTCTGGGGTGGAGTTGGTTTTCTTCGGTCGTCTTGAAACGCGTAAGGGCCTGGACATTTTTCTGCGCGCTTTACAGAGTTTAAAAGATAATGAACTAGAAAAGGTATCGGCCGTTACGTTTCTAGGAAAAAGTGTGACGTCGGATAACTTTAATTCGATTGAGCATATTCGTGAAAAAACGGATAAGATCAAAGTAAAAGTTAATATTATTACCGACTACGATCGCACCCAGGCTGATGCATATATAAAGAAAGAAAATGTTCTGGTAGTCATTCCCTCGTTGGTGGAGAACTCACCTTATACGGTTTATGAAAGTCTTATTGGTGGTGTCAACTTCATAGCTTCTTCCGTTGGTGGCATCAAAGAGCTAATCCCCGAGGAAAACCATCCTGATATTATCTTTAACCCAACACCTGGTGAACTTTATCTAAAAATAGCCTCTCGACTTGATAACTTGAGCATTGCTTCGCAGCTTTCAGAATCTGTCGAAGAGATTAAAGAAAAATGGGTGGCTAAACTTAAAGAAGATTTTAAGACGCGTGAAATTGCCCCAGGCGTTAATCCTGAGCCATTAGTTACTGTTTGCTTGGTTCATCACGATCGGTGCCATTTACTGCAGCAGGCGATAGCTTCCCTCAAGACACAAACCTATTCGAATTTTGAGGTTATCCTTGTCGACGATGGCAGCGTAAAAGAAGATTCTCATCGTTACCTGAACCTGATTAATAAAGAGTTCACGGATAGAGGCTGGAAGATCATTAAAAGCTCAAATAACTATTTGGGCGCAGCAAGGAATTTGGCTGCAAAACACGCAGCAGGTGAGTACCTGATTTTCATGGATGACGATAACGTCGCCAAACCTGACGAAATTGAGATGTTTGTTAAGGCGGCAATCCACTCCGGTAGCGATGTCTTAACAACGCCAAGCGATCTGATCTACGGTGATGAATTCCCGTCGCCATTTAGAAAAATGAAGGATTGCTGGCTGCCGTTGGGTGCTGACATCAACGTAGCCAGTTTTGCCAATTGCTTTGGCGATGCTAATGCTATGGTAAAAAAGAACGTTTTTGATAGTCTGCACGGATTTACGGAAGATTATGGTATTGGTCATGAAGACTGGGAGTTTTTCTGCCGTGTAGCGTTGGCAGGCTATAAAATGCAGGTTATTCCTGAACCGTTATTCTGGTATCGCGTTGCTAATACGGGCATGCTGATCAGTGGTAATAAATCAAAGAATAATTTCCGCAGCTATCGTCCATTCATGACTCCAGGTAATCAAGTCCAGTATACGATGGGATTGCTACCCTCTTTTATGGACAAGATTAATAAATTGGAACGCGATCTTGCCTTTTACCGGAATAATGGGAATATGGGGGATGCTGGTACCCTCGGCACCATCAATGAAAAGCTGGAGTTTCTTATTTCTCAGCAACGAGATGGTTGGGCACATGATCGCTTCAACGTGTTAATTGACGCAGTCAATAGAAAAAACATATTTTACCGTGCTTTGAGAAAATGTTATCGTATCCTTAAAGGCCGTTGATTTAACGCATGATAAAAAAGCGCCGTTTTTACGGCGCTTTTTTTATGTCTGCATTCCAGTTGCCGAGATATTTAATTATCATATCTCCGAGGGCAGTGCATGCAATATGTTATTTACGATTTTATCCCATCCCGCAACAGAGATGTCATCCGCTTTATTATATTCTGCAAAACGTTCGATGTAAGAAATAAGAACATTTTCGCCTGCATGCTCAATGACGCCATGTTGACTACTGTCATCACTTTGGAAAACCACCAAAATCTTAGCCTTTCCTCTACGATTCAGTTCATTAGCTAGTAGCGCTATTACGTTCATATCAATTTGGTTATTATTCTTCTTAATGACGAAAATCTTTTTATTACTTTTTAGACCATCAAGAAATTTTTTAACAAGATAATTTATTTTATTTTTTTCGATCAGGTATTTTTCTTTTCGCTCATTTTCGGCATCATCAAAAACCCAATTGTTATCAATTTGGCTGCTATAGAGATCGGTATGGAAGATAATACCGTTATCTTTATCAACGAGCATATTGCTCCAGGTGGGCTGCAAATTGTCGAACTGATAGAAATTTACAAAATCACCTGTGACCAGGTTGAGCAGGTCTTGATGATCTTTGATCAATGACCAGCGAAAAAGACTACCATTTTCGAGACCTTTACTTCTCAGGTAGAAACCAAATTCACAGTTGTCACCCAGGCTTTCAAAGCGTTCCAGATCATAATTGTTCATTTTTTAACCCTACTAGATATTGCCCATATGATTCTCCTGTGTTGATTTTAAGTTAAATTCTTGTTTTTACATATGGATTTTATGTTGATTTATGTTGGGTTAATGTTGTTTAATTTCAATTAGATATAAAAAAACACGGACTAAGCCGTGTTTTTTTATTACTTGGAAAATCAGGTTATTTCTGGTGCCGCTCGCGCAGCCGGCCAATCACCTTGCTCAAATCCAGATCCTGATCCTGCAGCAGCACCAGCAGGTGATAAATCAGATCTGAAGCCTCGTTGGTCAACTCTTCACGATCGTTCACCGTGGCGGCCAGCGCGGTCTCCACACCTTCTTCGCCAACTTTCTGCGCAATGCGCTTGGTGCCGCTGGCGTACAGGCTGGCGGTGTAAGAGCTGTCCGGGCTGGCGGTCTTGCGTTCCGCCAACAGTTGCTCCAACTGATACAGAAAACCCCAATCGCTGGCGGCCGGGTGGAAGCAACTGCTGTTGCCCAGGTGGCAGGTTGGGCCAATCGGGTTGGCCAAAATCAACAGCGTATCGTTGTCGCAATCGGGGGTGATACTGACCACGTTCAGGAAATGGCCGGAGCTTTCGCCCTTGGTCCACAGTCGCTGTTTGGTGCGAGAGAAAAAGGTGACCTTGCCGCTCTGTTCGGTGGTGGCCAGCGCTTCCTGGTTCATATAACCGAGCATCAGCACTTCGCCGGACACGGCGTGCTGGACGATAACCGGCAGCAGGCTACCGGTTTTTTCCCAGTCCAGCTGGTTTCTTTGTTGTTCTGTTAACACACGCGAATCTCCACGCCAAGGTCTGCCAGGAACTTTTTCAGTTCGCCGATATTAATGATTTGCTTGTGGAACACCGAAGCGGCCAATGCGCCGTCGACGTCCGCATCGCGGAACGCTTCCAGAAAGTGTTCCATGGTGCCCGCACCGCCGGAGGCAATCAGCGGCACTTTGCACACGTCTCGCACCCGCCGAAGCTGTTCCAGATCGTAACCGTTGCGCACACCGTCCTGATTCATCATGTTCAGCACAATCTCGCCGGCGCCACGTTTTTGCACTTCCTTAACCCAGTCCAGGGTTTCCCACTCTGTGACGCGGGTGCGGCTTTCGTCGCCGGTGTATTGATTAACGTGATACTTGCCGGTGTCGGCTTCGAACCAGGTATCGATCCCTACCACGATGCACTGCACGCCAAAGCGATCCGCCAGCCGGCTAATCAACGTCGGGTCGGCCAGCGCCGGTGAGTTAATGGAAATCTTGTCGGCGCCGAAAGAGAGGATCTGGCTGGCATCTTCCAGGCTTTTAATCCCGCCGGCGACGCAGAAGGGAATATCGATCACCTCCGCCACGCGCGACACCCAGCTCTTGTCTACCACCCGGCCATCGCTGGAGGCGGTAATATCGTAGAACACCAACTCGTCTGCGCCTTCTTGCGCATAGCGTTGCGCCAACGGCACGATATCGCCGATGATCTCATGGTTGCGGAACTGCACGCCTTTCACTACCTGCCCGTCTTTCACATCCAGACAGGGAATTATCCGTTTTGCCAGCATGCGATAGCCTCCTCAACGCTAAATTTACCTTCCAGCAGGGCGCGGCCTACGATGACGCCCTCAACGCCGCTGCCGCGTAACTGGGCGATATCATCCAGGTTGCCGATACCGCCCGATGCCTGGAAGGCGATCTGCGGATAGCGGCGGCTGATTTCCTGATACAGCGCCACGTTAGAGCCGGCCAATGTGCCGTCACGCGAAATGTCGGTGCACAGCACGTGCTTCAGGCCGTAAGGCAGGAACTGCTCGACCACCTGTTCCAGCGTGGTGTCGGAGTTCTCCTGCCAGCCGCTGATCGCCACGTGCTTGGTCCCTTCGGCGTCGATGCGTACATCCAGCGCCAGCACCAGGGCTTCCGCGCCGTAGCGTTCGAACCAACCCTGCACCAGCTGCGGCTGTTTGACCGCCGTGGAACCGATGACGACCCGGGTCGCGCCCGCCTCGAGCAGGGCCGAGACGTCCTGCTCGGTGCGAATACCGCCGCCGACCTGTACCGGTACGTCAACCCCTGCCAGCAGTTTGCGCAGCAGCGGGATCTGGCGCGCCGCCGGATCCTTGGCGCCAGTCAAGTCGACCAGATGCAAGACTTGCGCGCCCTGTTGTTGATAGTCCTGCAGACGTGAGCGCGGATCGTTGCCGTAGTCGCGCTGCTGACCATAATCGCCCTGATGCAAACGCACCACGTTACCGTCGATCAAATCCAAAGCCGGAATAATCATGCTGCCTACATCTCCAGAAAGTTTTTCAACAGTTGCGCGCCGGCCGCTCCAGATCGCTCTGGATGAAACTGCACGCCGAAGAAATTGTCTTTTTGCACGGCGGCGGTGAAGGGCTCGCCGTAGTTCGCCTGGGCGATGGTGCTTGAGCATATCGGCATCGCATAGCTGTGAACGAAGTAAAAGTAGGCACCGTCTTCGATACCGCGGAACAGATGGTGACCTGCCTGCGCGGAAACCTGATTCCAGCCCATGTGCGGCAACGGCAGACCGAAGTCGGTCATCTGCACTACCGGCGTGTCGATAATGCCCAGCGTGTTGATGCCGCCGCTTTCTTCGCTGCTTTTCGCCAGCAACTGCATGCCGAGGCAAATACCCAGCACCGGCTGGGTGCAGGCTTTGATCAGATCAATCAGCTCGCGCTCTTTCAATTGATCCATCGCCGCCTGCGCGGTGCCGACGCCCGGCAGGAACAGCTTGTCGGCGCGCAGCACGATCTCCGGATCACGGCTCACCTCCGGCTGGTAACCCAACCGCTGCACCGCATAGGTGACAGACGAAAGGTTGGCGCAGCCGGTGTCCAGAATCACCACGTTCATCACAGCACTCCTTTCGAACTCGGGAGGGTGTTGCCCTCAACGCGGATCGCCTGGCGCAGCGTGCGGCCAAACACTTTGAACAGGCTTTCGACCCGGTGGTGGTCGTTTTTGCCTTTGGTTTTCAGGTGCAGTGTGCAGCCCATGGTGTATGACAGCGAACGGAAGAAGTGTTCGACCATTTCGGTGCTGAGATCGCCGACGCGCTGATAGTTGAACTCGGCCTTATATTCCAGGTGCGGGCGGCCGGAGATATCCAGCGCGCAGCGCGCCAGGCACTCGTCCATTGGCAACACGAAGCCGAAACGGGCGATGCCGCGCTTGTCGCCCAGCGCTTTGTTCAAGGCTTCGCCGAGCGCCAGACCGGTGTCTTCTACCGTGTGGTGATCGTCGATATACAGGTCGCCTTTCACGTCGATGTCCATGCGGAAGCCGCCGTGGGTGGCGATCTGATCCAGCATGTGGTCGAAGAAGCCGACGCCGGTCTTGATCTTGCTGCCGCCTTCGCGATCCAGCCAAACGTTGACGTCGATCTGCGTTTCTTTGGTGACGCGATTAACCCGCGCGTGGCGGTCACGTTGGGTCAATTGGCGAGTGATCTCTTTCCAGCCCAGCGTGTCGCGCTGATAGCGCAGCCCTTGAATACCCATGTTTTCCGCCAACTGAACGTCGGTCGGGCGATCGCCGATCACATAGCTGTGGGCGGTATCCATCACGCCTGGTTCCAGATAGCCTTTCACCAGCGCGGTCTTCGGCTTGCGGCAGTCGCAGTTGTCTGCCGGCAGATGCGGGCAGATCAGGATATCTTCAAAGTGAACGCCCTGTGAGCTGAGGATCTGCATCATCAGGCCATGTGGCGCATCGAAGGTTTCCTGCGGGAAACTGGCGGTGCCGAGGCCATCCTGATTGGTGATCATCACCAGATGATAACCGGCCTGCTGCAAACTCAGCAGCGAAGGGATCACGTCCGGCTCCAGCGCCAGCTTGTCCAGGCGATCGACCTGGAAGTCTTCCGGCGGTTCAGCAATCAGCGTGCCGTCACGGTCAATAAAGAGGAATTTCTGGCTCACATTGGCTCCTGGCGAGTCTTGGTTGCTCCGGGCAGGGCTGACAGCGCATCGACGACACGCCGACATTCGTCGCGGGTGCCTATGGTGATGCGCAGGCAACCGGACAACCCAGGCTGTTTATTTTGGTCTCTTAAGATAATGCCCTGATCCCATAAGGTTTTAAACACATTACTTGAGGCAGTGAATCGTGCCAGCAGGTAATTGCTGTCGCTGGTGAAAACCTGTTCAACGCAGGCGCAGTTTTCCAGTTCGCGTTGCAGCCAACTGCGGTTGGCCGAGATCTCGGTAACGCGCTGACGCATGGTGCGGATCCCTTCGGTGCTGAGCGCCTGAGCGGCGATGTCGGCCACCGGCGTCGACAGTGGGTAGGGTGCAATCACCTTAAGCAGCAGGGTAATGAGATCTTCATTAGCCAACGTAAAACCACAGCGCAGGCCGGCCAGCGCGAAGGCCTTCGACAGAGTGCGCAGGATCGCCAGGTGCGGGTAGTCTTTTAACCAACCGGCGCAGCTTGCCTGTGGGCAGAATTCGATATAGGCCTCGTCAATTGCGACGATCGCCTTGCCTTTGGCCATCTCCAGCAGCGTGCGCAGGTCGTCGGGATCGATCAGATTGCCGGTCGGGTTGTTCGGGCTGCAGACATAAATCAGTTTCACGTTGTCCAGGCTGTCGGCGATAGCCGGCAAATCCAACTGCCAGTCTTGCCTGGCCGCTACGGTGCGGCGCTCCACGCCGAAGGTTTCGGCGCTGACGGCGTACATGCCGTAGGTCGGCGGGCAGAACAAAATAGCGTCTTTGCCCGGCTCGCAGAACGCACGGATCAGCAGCTCAATGCCTTCATCCGCGCCACGGCTGACCAGCACCTGCTCTTTGTTAACCCCGGCGTAATCGGCGTAGCGCTCGATCACCAGCGCGGGCTGGCACTCCGGGTAACGGTTAAAGGTCTGGGCGGTCAGTTGGAATTCCGGCGCGGTCGGGTATTCGTTGGCATTCAGCCACACGTCGCCGTTGCCGCCCAGGCGGCGTGCCGATTGATAAGGGGTCAGCTCGCGAACGTTGGCGCGTGCCAGATTTTCTATGCTCATGCTTGCTCCTTCAGGGCGGCAACGCGCAGGGTGACGGCGTTTTTGTGGGCAATCAATTGCTCGGCGGTGGCCAGCGTTTCAATGGTGGCCGCCAGATTCATAAAGCCCTGCGGCGTCAGTTCCTGCACCGTCATGCGTTTCTGGAAATCCGCCAGGCCCAGGCTGGAACAGGTGGCGGTATAGCCATAGGTCGGCAATACGTGGTTGGTGCCGGAAGCGTAGTCACCGGCGGACTCCGGCGACCAGTCGCCAAGGAACACCGAACCGGCGCTGGTGATGCTGTCGACCAGCTCTCGGGCGTTACGGGTCTGAATGATCAGGTGTTCCGGGCCATATTGGTTGCTGATGGCAATGCACTCGGCCAAATCTTTGGCGACGATCAGTCGGCTGCTGGCCAGCGCCTGACGGGCGGTTTCGGCGCGCGGCAACTGAGCCAACTGCTGCTCTACCGCAACGGCCACCGCCTGCGCCATGGCCGCGTCCGGGGTCAGCAGGATCACCTGGGAGTCTGGGCCGTGTTCCGCCTGCGACAGCAGGTCAGAGGCGACAAACGCCGGAGTGGCGCCGCTGTCGGCGATCACCAGCACTTCTGAAGGGCCGGCCGGCATATCGATAGCCGCACCGTCCAGCCGTTGGCTGATCTGGCGTTTGGCTTCGGTGACAAAGGCATTGCCCGGTCCGAAGATTTTCGCCACACGCGGCACGGAATCGGTGCCGAACGCCATGGCGGCAATGGCCTGCGCGCCACCCACCTGAAAGACTTCCCGCACGCCGCACAACTGCGCGGCATAGAGAATTTCGTCGGCAATCGGCGGCGGCGAACAGAGCACCACGCGGCGGCAGCCGGCGATGCGCGCCGGGGTTGCCAGCATCAGCACGGTAGAAAACAGCGGTGCGGAACCGCCGGGAATATACAGGCCGACGGAGTCGATCGGGCGGGTTACCTGCTGGCAGCGTACGCCAGGTTGGGTTTCCACATCGACCGGCGGCAGTTGTTGCGCATTGTGGAAGGTTTCCACATTGGCCACCGCCACCGCCATCGCCTGCTTGACCTCGTCACTCAGGCGAGGGCCGGCTGCGGCGATTTGTTCTGCGGTGACGCGCAGCGCGCCAACCTCGGTTTTATCAAATTTGGCGCTGTAATCACGCAGTGCCTGATCACCCTTGGCCTTCACGTTGTCGAGGATTTCGCGCACCGTGCGGGTGATGCTGTCTTCGGCTGCGATCGCCGGGCGCATCAGCAGTTCTGCCCGCTGTTGCTCGCTGCAGTCCGCCCAATTGACGAGGGTATTGAAGGTCGACATGGCGTTACTCCATCATCTTCTCAATTGGCAGCACCAGAATGGAGCTGGCACCGAGCGCTTTCAGCTTCTCCATGGTTTCCCAGAACAGGGTTTCACTGCTGACCATGTGCATCGCCACGCGGTTTTGCGCGCCGGCCAGCGGCAGAATGGTAGGGCGCTCGGCACCCGGCAGCAGCGCGACGATTTCGTCCAGGCGCTCGCTCGGCGCGTGCAGCATGATGTATTTGGATTCACGTGCCTGGATCACGCCCTGAATACGGGTCATCAGGCGATCGATCAACTGTTGTTTCGCCTCCGGCATTTCGCCGTCGCGCTGGATCAGGCAGGCTTTGGAGCGATAAATCACTTCGACTTCACGCAGGCCGTTGGCTTCCAGAGTTGCGCCGGTAGAGACCAGGTCACAGATGGCGTCGGCCAGACCGGCGCGCGGTGCCACTTCGACGGAACCGTTCAGCAGGCAAGATTTGAAGCGCACGCCCTGTTTGTCGAGGTATTGCTTCAGCAGGTGCGGGTAAGAGGTGGCGATGCGGGAGTCTTGCAGGCTTTGCGGGCCGTTGTATTCGCTGTCGAGCGGTGCGGCCAGCGACAGGCGACAGCCGCCGAAGTCCAGGCGGCGCAGGGTGAAGTAACGCGGGTCTTCGCCCTGGGCGCGGCGGGTGAGCAGCTCTTCTTCCAGCACGTTCTCACCGATGATGCCCAGATCAACCACGCCATCCATGACCAGCCCTGGGATATCGTCATCACGCACGCGCAGGATATCAATCGGCATATTCTCGGCGAAGGCAATCAGGCGTTGTTGTTGCAGGTTGATTTTGATCCCGCAACGCGCCAGCAGTTCCTGGGATTCATCACTCAGGCGGCCTGATTTCTGCATTGCTATCCGTAAACGTGTTTTGTCCAGCATGGTAACCTCTGTTTTAATCTGTAATTTTATGAATTTATTGTAAAAATTATTTTTCTGTCTGTCCGGAGCCAAAAAAAAACCCTCGGAAGAAATCTTCCGAGGGCTCTCTCTTGCATTCTGCGCGCCACTGGAAGATTAAAAAACCGTCTCCCAGCACACATCGCCTGAAAGACTAGTCAGGATGATGGTGATGATGGTGGTTGAACTGAATGCGTGTCATGGTGTTTTCTCTGTAAAATGTCGGTACAAACCGAATTGCTAATTAACCTAAACTATCCGCTGTCTGTCGCGCAACCCTTTTTTACAGTCATAAATTTAATTTATTGAAACAGGGTGGGTTATTAGCTAGACACGGTTTTACCTAAGCTTAAGCAGGGTGGATTGTATCACCTCACGGAGTGGCGTAGCCTTAATGGGCAGAGCGCTGCGATCTTCAAGAGAGGAAGATAATGAAAAAGGTAGCCATTATTGGTCTGGGCTGGTTGGGGATGCCGCTGGCCCTGTCGCTGATGAGCCGTGGGTTTGACGTGGTCGGCAGTAAAACTACGCCGGATGGCGTCGAGGCCGCGCGCATGAGCGGGATTGAATGTTATCGGCTGGAAATGACGCCTGATCTGATTTGCGATCCGGACGATCTGGAGCCGTTGCTGAGTGTCGATGCGCTGGTGGTGACGTTGCCCGCTCGCCGTACCGTAGAAGGCAGCGAAAACTACTTCAATGCGGTTCGCATGCTGGTGGACAGCGCGATGGCCTTTGGCGTGTCGCGCATCATTTTTACCAGTTCAACCTCGGTGTATGGCGAAACGGCCGGCACGGTGCGCGAAGATTCGCCGCTGAGGCCGGTGACGCCCTCCGGGTGTGTGCTGGCGGAGCTTGAGCGCTGGCTGCATGAACTGCCTAACACCTCGGTGGATATTTTGCGTCTGGCGGGGCTGGTTGGCGCGGATCGTCACCCTGGCCGTTTCCTGGCCGGCAAAGTAGACGTCAAGGGCGGCTCGCAAGGGGTTAATTTGGTACATCAGGATGATGTGATTGCGGCCATTCAACTGCTGCTGAAGCTGCCGAAAGGCGGCCACGTTTATAATCTGTGCGCGCCGGCCCATCCGACCAAGCGCGAGTTCTACCCTGCGCTGGCGGAGCAGTTGCATCTGGCCCCGCCACAGTTTGCCGCCGAGAGCGAGCAGGGCGGTCGGCTGGTGGACGGCAGCCGCATCTGCAACGAACTGGGGTTTGAGTACCAGTACCCGGATCCGGCACGTATGCCGGTCAACTAATTCGCCTCTCAAACCCCGCTGTCGCGGGGTTTGTTTTTTGCGCTTCCCGCGCCAATTGATTTAAATCCTCCAGCAACGCGCTCAACGCCTCCTTAGGCTGGCCGGGCCGTGTCACCAGGTTTAACGCCGCCTGATATGAGAGCGCTTGCCCACCCAATTGTTTCAATACCCCTTGTTCCACCCAGCGCGCGGCGTAATGGGTCGGCAGGTAGCCGAGATATTCCCCGCTAAGCACCAAATGGGCAACGCTTTCCATATGATGGGCAACCGCGCCGAGGTTTAACGGTGCGACAGGGCACAGCCGTTGCGCCAGCAGATAGCCACGTTTAACCCAGCGCGCATTTTCGATCTGTTCGCGGCTCGGTTGCTCGACGGTAAACAGCGGATGATCGTTGCTGCAATAAATCGCCTGCGTTTCCTGGAGCCACGGCTGATACTGCAATTCATTCAACTGCTGGCCAAAGTACCCGATCCCCAGATCGAGCTGTTGATTCAGCAGCCCCTGTTCGAGTTCGGCGGGGGCGCAAATCCGGCACTGCAACTGAACATCCTGATGCCGGTGCTGAAAATGTTTGATGGCGCGGCTGAACGGATTGCCCGGCAGCGACACCAGGTTATCCACCAGACCGATCTGCAGATCGCCGGTCAGCAACCCATTTAGCGATTGGCTCACCCGGGTAAAGTCGCGTGCCGCGTTGAACAGACTGCGGCAGGCGATCAGTATGCGTTCCCCTTTCGGGGTCAGCATAAAACCGGATCGGCCACGTTGGCACAGGCGAAAACCCAGCCGGGTCTCCAACGTGGCGAGGTGGGTGCTGATGGTCGACTGATTCATCAACAGCGCCTCCTGGGCGGCGCTGACGCCCTGGGCTTCGGCTACGGCGACAAAAACCCGCAGCAGTCTGAGATCGATATCGCTTAGGTTGGTGAGCACCTTTCCCTCCGCAAGAATAGCCGGCAGTTAACCTTCTGATAACATCATCGCAATGGGCATCCAAGGTTGGAAGCCTGCGTTCATATGTCATGGATTTGAAATAAAAATCAATAGTTCAATGTGTTACTGGCATCGGCGTTTTCGATGCTTACATTCCAAAGATGGAATGGTAGCCCTTTCTGGCGGCGGGTAGCCTGTGTTTGTTATCTGAATGTTGGCATTTTCGACGTCTGAGAAAAGGAAAAAACATGTTGAATCAACCCCAGAGCGGTAATGAGATGCCGCGTTTTGCCGGCATCCCCACCATGATGCGCCTGCCCGTAGCCGATGATGCCCAGGGGCTGGCTGCGGCCTTTGTCGGCATTCCTCTCGATATAGGCACCTCGAATCGCAGTGGAACGCGCTACGGGCCACGGCAAATTCGCCAGGAGTCGGTGATGCTCCGTCCCTACAACATGGGCACCGGCGCCGCGCCTTTTGAGCGGCTGCAAGTCGCCGATTTAGGTGATATCGCCATTAATCCTTACAGCCTGGAGGACAGCGTTCGTCGCATTGAGCTGGCCTATAACGGCATTTTGTCCCATGGGTGCGTTCCGCTGACGCTGGGGGGCGATCACACGCTGACGCTGCCGATCCTGCGCGCCGTCGCCCGCCATCATGGCCCGGTTGGGTTAATCCATGTTGACGCCCATTCTGACACCAACGAAGAGATGTTCGGCGAAAAGCTGGCCCACGGCACCACTTTTCGCCGCGCCTATGAAGAAGGGCTGCTGGAGCCGCAACGGGTGGTGCAGATTGGCCTGCGCGGCAGCGGTTATGCGGCGGACGATTTTGATTGGTCGCGGCGGCAGGGGTTCCGTGTGGTGCCTGCGGAAGCCTGCTGGTATCGCTCGCTGGCGCCGTTGATGGCGGAGGTGCGTCAGCAAATGGGCGGTGCTCCGGTTTACCTCAGCTTTGATATCGACGGGCTGGATCCGGCGTTTGCGCCGGGCACCGGGACACCGGAGGTGGGTGGGCTGTCGGTTTGGCAGGGGCTGGAGATCGTCAGGGGATGCCGGGGATTGAATCTGATCGGCGCGGACGTGGTGGAGGTCTCGCCGGCTTATGATCGTTCCGGCAACACGGCTCTGCTGGCGGCAAACCTGCTGTTTGAAATGCTGTGCGTCCTGCCTGAAAGATAAGACGCGGCGAACCCGGACCGGCGGAGCCGTTGCGCCTGAGTTCACATAACAACAAGCATACGGAGTGGCCGATGAATCTCGATCTGCTGGTAGTGGTGTTTTATTTTTTGATGATAGGGGCGGTGGGCTGGTTGGGCGTACGGCGAGCCGCCACCAAAGAGGATTACCTGGTTGCCGGCCGCAATCTGGGGCCGGGGCTGTATCTTGGTACGTTGTCCGCCGTGGTGCTCGGCGGCGCGTCAACCATCGGCAGCGTCAAACTGGGTTACACCTATGGCATCTCCGGCGTGTGGCTGTGCGGCGCGCTGGGGGCGGGCATTGTGGTATTGAGCACGGTGTTGGCCAAACCGCTGCTCCAGTTAAAGCTGTATACCGTCAGCCAGGTGCTGGCGCGCCGCTATCATCCGGCAGCCAGGGTCACCAGCGGTGCCATCATGTTGGCGTATGACCTGATGGTGGCGGTGACCTCGATTATCGCCATCGGCAGCGTGATGCAGGTGATGTTTGATCTGCCTTTTGCCGCGTCAATTCTGCTGGGGGGCGGTTTGGTGGTGCTCTATTCTACACTGGGCGGCATGTGGTCACTGACGCTCACCGATATCATCCAGTTTATCATCATGACCGTCGGCATGATGCTGGTGCTGATGCCGATGAGTATCGTCAAGGCCGGCGGCTGGGAAGCCTTCGGCAACCTGTTGCCGGCCGGTTATTATCAGTTGTCGTCCATCGGACTGGACACCATATTGGTGTTTTTCCTGATCTACTTCTTTGGCATCCTGATTGGTCAGGATATCTGGCAGCGGGTATTTACCGCCCGCAGTGCCAATGTCGCGCGCTATGCCGGCCTGGGAGCCGGGGTCTACTGTGTGCTGTATGGCGTCACAGGTGCGCTGATCGGCATGGCGGGCAAAATTGTCCTGCCGCAGTTGGCCAACACCGACGGCGCCTTTGCCGCCATCGCTCAGGCGGTATTACCGGCAGGCGTTAGCGGGCTGGTGGCCGCCGCCGCCCTGGCTGCGCTGATGTCAACCGCCAGCGCATGCCTGCTGGCTTCTTCCACCATCGCGCTGGAAGACGTGTTGCCGGCGATCCGCAAGCGGCCTTCGGGCGGGCTGGCGGCCGGACGATTGACCACCCTGATCATGGGCGTGATTATGCTGGGGCTGGCGTTTCTGGTAAGGGATGTCATGGCGGCACTGACGCTGGCTTATAATTTGCTGGTGGGCGGCATGCTGATCCCGCTGGTCGGGGCGATTTTCTGGCAGCGAGCCACCAGCACCGGCGCTATCGCGAGCATGTTGGCCGGTAGCCTGTGTGTGTTGGGGCTGATGTATTATCACGGCATCGAGGCCAACAGCCCGATCTACGGTGGGCTGCTGGCGGGCGGTGTAGCCTTTGTGCTTGGCAGCCTGTTGACCCGGCAAAACCCGCAACCGCAGGTACTGTCTGAGTAATTTGGCAAAACGGGGTTGCCGTTTACAACCAGCCGGACTTCTTCAGTTTCTGATACAGGAAGAAACAACCGGCGACGGTCACCCCGAGGGTGGCGTGGTAGGCCCAGGGGAATTTCAGCTCGGGCATGTCGGCAAAGTTCATGCCGTACAGGCTGAAAACCACGGTCGGGATCGCCAGGATCGCCCCCCAGCCCGCCAGCCGTTTCACCACTTCGTTCTGTTTAACGGTGACCAGCGCCAGGTTCACGTGCATCGCATTGGTCAGCATTTCGCGCATGTCGTCGATGTTGCTGACCACCTGGCGTGCATGATCCTGAACGTCCCGCACGTAGGCACGCAGTTCCTTCGGAATCACCTCTTCATGCAGGCGAATGAGTTGATTACAGATTTCGTCCATCGGCCACGCGGCATTGCGCAGCGCCAGCAGGTGCCGCCGCAGGGTATAGACGTTCTCGATGGCGGCTTGATCAAACTCCGATTTGAACATGTTGGCTTCGATGCCTTCGATGCTCGCCTCGAATTTGGCCACTACGGTGCGGTAGTTATCCACCACAAAGTCCAGCACCGAATACAGTGCAAAGCCGGGTCCGTGGCACAGCTGCTTCTGGTTTTCCTCCGCTTTGGCTCTGATCGGTGCATAGCTGGGTGACGCGCCGTGGCGCACCGTGACCAAAAAGTTTTTGCCCACGAAGAAGTGGGTTTCACCGTACTCGACTTCGTTGTCGCCCCACTGCGCGGTTTTGACCACGATAAACAGCGAATCGCCGTAGGCTTCGAGCTTGGGCCGTTGGTGGGCGCACAGCGCATCCTCAATCGCCAGATCGTGCAGGCCGAACTCTTCCTGCACCTTGCGCATAAAGGCGTCCTCCGGCTGCCAAAGCCCGAGCCAGACGAAGGTATCCGGCTGCTTGACCACGTCGCTGATGTCATCAATGGTCACTTCACCCAGCCGTTTACCGGCTTTGTACGCCACGCTGTTCACAACCATGGTTGCGGTTTCCATCAGGCCACCTGTTTTATTCAATTAGGGTTTTAGTGAGCAAGTAACATTCATGCTCCACCGGGTAATTCTTTAGCGTCATTTGGAGTTGGTAGCCAAGTTTCTCGTAGAACGGCCGAGCCTGGAAACTGAAGGTATCTAAACGAACGTAACGACAGCCACGGGCGATAGCTTCCTGTTCGGCGGCCAGCAGCACTTTACGGCCCAGCCCGGTGCCACGCTGCGAATCCGCCACCCATAGCCAGTCGACGCTGAGCCAGTAGCCCCAGGTCTCTGCGGTCAGCCCGGCGACAACCTGACCGGAAGCATCCCGGGTATAGACGCCAAGCGGTTTACGCTGGCTGGCATCAATGTACGGGCTGTTATGGGCCCTCAGACCTTGTCGGATGGCGTCAAGGGTGTCTTCACTGAGTGTATCGGTTACGGTGATATCCATGTTTTCTCCTGAGTAATTCGTTAACTTAAGCTCAGTTTGGCTAAAATTCAACATATTGAAATTTAAAACAAACGTCGGAATCGGCCTGCTGGGCTACACTGAATGGGTCGGTTTTTGTCCAGGAGGATGCCATGCCCCGATTGACCATGATGGCCGGTTTGCTGTTATTCAGTGGCCTGCTGCAGGCCGCACCGGCGGTAACGCAGTTGCAAGACAAGCTGGAACACCCGTGGTCGCTGGCGTTTTTGCCCGGTGAACAAGGGATGTTAATTACCGAACGACCGGGGCGTTTGCGGTTATGGCAGCAGGGCAAAGGGCTGTCAGCGCCGATTACCGGCGTGCCGCAGGTGTATGCCGAAGGGCAGGGTGGCCTGTTGGAAGTGCTGTTGGCGCCAGATTTTGCCGACAGCCGTCGGGTTTATCTCAGCTTTGCCGAAGCGGGTGATGACGGCAAGGCGGGCACCGCAGTGGGCTATGGGCGGCTGAGCGCCGACAACCGGCGGCTGGACGGTTTCAAGGTGATTTTCCGCCAGCAGCCGAAGCTGTCGGTCGGCAACCATTTTGGCGGCAAGTTGGCGTTCGATCGTCGGGGCTATCTGTTTATCGCGTTGGGTGAAAATAACCAACGGCCGACGGCGCAGGATTTGGACAAGCTGCAAGGTAAGGTGGTGCGCTTAACTGCCGACGGCGCGGTACCGCCGGATAATCCGTTTGTCGGCCAGGCCGGCAAGCGGCCGGAAATCTGGTCTTATGGTCACCGTAACCCGCAAGGACTGGCGCTGAACCCGTGGAGCGGAGCGCTCTGGGAGCACGAGCACGGCCCGCGCGGCGGCGATGAGATCAATCTTCCTCGGGCGGGCAAAAACTACGGCTGGCCTATCGCCACCTACGGCATCAATTACTCCGGTTTGGCGATCCCGGAGGCGAAAGGGCAGAAAGTGGCCGGCACCGAACAGCCGTTGCATTATTGGCAAGTCTCGCCGGGCATCAGCGGCATGGCGTTTTACAACGGCAGCCGTTTCCCGGAATGGCAGGGCTCGCTGTTTATCGGTGCGCTGGCGCAGGAGGCATTGATTCGTTTGACGTTGCAGGGCGACAAGGTGATCGCCGAACAGCGGTTGCTGGAGGATCGAGGGGAAAGGATCCGCGAGGTACGGACAGGGCCGGATGGCTATATTTATCTGTTAACCGATGCGGATAACGGCAAGCTGTTGCGTGTCGGGCTGACGGAGAAATCATAGCGCCCCAACGGGGCGCGCAACACTCAGGTTAACTCGCTCATCACGGCGCGTTGATAGGCCGGGCGTTCGGTCAACCGTTGGTACCAGCGCTCCATGTTCGGGCGCGGACGGCGCTCAATCGGCATGGAGAACCAGGCGTAAGCAAAGCTGCCGAGCGGAATGTCGCCGAAACCGAAGGCTTCGCCGGACAGATAAGGCTGGCTGCCCAGAGTGGCTTCCACCACGTCGAAGTGTTTTTCCAGCGTGGCGATCGCCGCTTCGATTTTCGCCATGTCGCGCAGTTCTGGTTTAGTGCGCACCAGTCCCCAGAACACGATGGAGAAGGACGCGACGATAGTGGAGGTTGTCCAGTCCATCCACTTCTCTGCGCTGGCTCGCGCCTGCAGATCCTGCGGGTAGAACGGCTCGCTGCCAAACTTCGCCGCCAGATAACGCACGATGGTATTCGATTCCCAGAGCACGAAGTCATCGTCTTGCAGCAACGGCACCAGGCCATTCGGGTTTAACGAACGATAGAGCTCTTCGTTCACCTTACCGAATGCGCCGCCGGCATTGATATGGGTGTAGCTTAACTCCAGCTCTGCGGCGCACCACAGCACTTTTCTGACATTATTTGAATTCTCACGACCCCAGATGGTCAGCATAGAGCCCCTCTTTAAGCTTCAGCGGATTAACAAACCTAAGTGATTATTCTTACGCCACAATTTGGGTTTTGTCACATCCGGATGGCATTTTTTGCCCGCTTTCAGCGTTCCCAGCGGCACACTTCCCAGCCGTGTTCGACAGCCAACGCATGCAGATCGCTGTCTGGGTTAATCACCGTAGCGCTGTCGACATATTCCAGCATCGCCTTGTCGTTCAGCGAGTCGCTGTAACCGTGGCTGTGTTCGAAGCTCAGCTCCGGGTGTTCCGCCAGCCACTGCTTCAGGCGGATCACCTTGCCTTTTTGGTAGGTCATGGTGCCGTAGGTGTCACCGGTGAAGCGTCCGTCTTCAATGGAGACGCCAATCGCCAGCGCACCGTCGGCACCGAGCTGTTCGGCTATCGGCGCGACCAGATGTTCGCCGGTGGCGGAAATGACCAGAATGCAGTCGCCGCGCTCGCGGTGCCACAGCAATCGCTCACGTGCAGCGGGATAAACCCGCGGCAGGATATCACGTCGGATATAGCGCTGTACCCAACCGGCCACCGTCTGGGTGCTTAAGCCGGTCAGCGGCGTCAGGGTGGCCTGCATGTAGTCCTCCATTGACAGCTTGCCCTGGTAATAGAGCTGCATCAGCTGTTGTTCCTGCTGTTCCAGTTCCGCCGGCGCGAACCCTTCCGCCACCAGCCAACGGATCCACAGGCTGGCGCTGTCATCATCAATCAGGGTCTCATCCAGGTCGAACAAGGCTAAATCCATCAGTATTTCTCCGGCAGGCAGGGAGGGAAACGGGGGGTTGAATACAACAATAGCGGATACCCTATGCCGCCAGCCAGTGGCGGCGACGAAATTGCGCAGAGCATAAGAAACATTGATGACGGTTTTACGTCATTTTGTTGAACCTTTGCATATCTTAGAACGCAACAATATTGGCTCGCCCGTCAGACTGGGTGGTAACTATAGGGGCATACGCAGGCCATTCAGGAGCTGAAAATGTTGATAATTCGCCTTTATACCGGCCCGGTTTTTGTTGGGGATGACGAGGAACAGGACAATGACACCACCACTGACGCTGAAGACGCTGCCGCTGTTGGATCTTTCGCAGCTTGACGGTGATGCGCAGCAGCGGCAGGCGTTTCTCGACGGCTTGCGTGCGGCGGCGCGTGACGTAGGTTTCTTTTATCTGCGCGGACACGGCGTCGATACCCGGTTGAATGCGCAATTGCAGCAGCGGGCAAGGCAATTTTTCGCGTTACCGGAAGCGGACAAGCTGGCTGTGCAGATGGTTCATTCGCCGCACTTTCGCGGCTATAACCGTGCGGCAGCGGAGTTGACGCGTGGCCAGCCGGACTGGCGCGAGCAGTTTGATATCGGCGCGGAACGCCCGGCGTTGCAACTGGCCGAAGAAACGCCGCGCTGGGCACGATTGCAGGGGCCGAATCAATGGCCAGAGGCGCTGCCCGAGCTGAAACCGCTGCTGTTGCAATGGCAGCAAGCGATGACCGGCATGTCGTTGCGGTTACTGCGCGCTTTTGCGCTGGCGCTTTCGTTGCCGGAGCAGGCGTTTGACCCGCTCTACGGCGAGAAGCCGAATGAACACATCAAGCTGATCCGTTACCCGGGGCGCGAAGCGACCGCCAGTGGGCAGGGGGTGGGTGCCCATAAGGATTCCGGTTTCCTCAGCTTCCTGCTGCAAGACCGGCAAAAAGGTTTGCAGGTCGAAGTCAGCGAAGGGAACTGGGTCGACGCCGAGCCGCGCGAGGAGACCTTCGTGGTCAACATCGGCGAGCTGCTGGAACTGGCGACCAACGGTTATTTGCGCGCTACGGTGCATCGGGTGGAGACGCCGCCGGCGGGAAGCGACAGGCTGTCGATCGCTTTCTTCCTGGGGGCGCGGTTAGACGCCGTGGTGCCGTTGTATCAACTGCCTGCGCAACTGGCGGCAGAGGCGCGCGGCCCGGCCAGCGATCCGCATAACCCGCTGTTCCGCGACGTGGGCTTTAACTATCTGAAGGGGCGGATCCGCTCCCACCCCGATGTGGCGCAGCGCCACTATCAGGATGTCGTCGGCGTTTGACTGCGGATAACAAAAAGGCCTGGCGGTAAGCCAGGCCTTTTTATCTCATGTTCATGACGGGGGATTATTCCGCCAGCGCCTGTTGCAGATCGGCGATCAAATCTTCCACATCCTCAATCCCCACCGACAGGCGCAGCAACTGCGGCGTGATGCCGGTTTTTAGCCGCTGCTCCAGCGGGATCGACGCATGGGTCATGCTGAATGGCTGGCTGATCAGGCTTTCAACGCCGCCCAGGCTTTCCGCCAGGGTGAACAGTTGCGAACGCTTGATAACCCTGCGCGCAAAGGCGTCATCACCTTTCAGCCGGACCGAAATCATGCCCCCGAAGCTGCTCATTTGCTTTGCCGCCAGCGCGTGCTGCGGGTGGCTCGGCAGGCCTGGGTAATAAACATCCTCCACCTGCGGCTGGGTTTCCAGCCACTGGGCGATACGCAAGGCGCTGTTGCTGTGGCGCTCCATGCGCAACGCCAGCGTACGGATACCGCGCAGCGTCAGGAAGCTGCTGAACGGATCGAGGATGCCGCCCACCGCGTTTTGCAGGAAGCCCAGTTGTTCCACCAGCGCCGCGTTATCACCCACGGCAGCGACTCCGGCCACCACGTCGGAATGCCCATTAAGGTATTTGGTGGCGGAATGCACCACCACATCGAACCCCAGCTCCAGCGGCCGCTGAATATACGGCGAGGCGAAAGTGTTGTCCGCCACGCTGATCAACCCGTGTTTTTTGGCGATAGCGGCAATGGCGCTCAGATCGGCCAGCTTCAACAGCGGGTTGGTGGGCGTTTCTACCCAGATCATTTTGGTTTCCGGCTCGATCGCCTGTTCCAGCGCGGCAATGTCCGCCGGGGAAACATAGGTGACGCGTAAACCGGCGGTACGGCTGCGCACCTTTTCCAGCAGGCGGTAGGTGCCGCCGTACAGATCGTCGACCGCCACCAGATGGCTGCCCTGATCGAGCAGCTCCAGTACCGTTGAGCAGGCCGCAAGGCCGGAGGCAAAGGCGTAGCCGCGGCTGCCGCCTTCCAGCTCGGCGATGGCGCTTTCGAGCGCGGTGCGCGTCGGGTTGGCGCTGCGTGAATATTCATAGCCGGTGTGCTCGCCCGGCGCCGGTTGGGCGTAGGTCGAGGTGGCGTAGATAGCCGGCATCACTGCGCCGGTGGCGTCCGGGGTGTATCCGGCATGAACGGTCAACGTATCGAACTTGGCCATACAATAATCCTTATTAACGTAATTTTTGGCGCCAGGCGTTAAGCACGTCTGTCCGGGTAATCAGGCCGAGGAAGCGCTCGCCGTCGAGCACCACCGCAACGTGGCCGTGATTGAAGGTGGCGAGCAAATCCTGATAGCTGGCCTCTTTTTGCAAGGTGTTGACCGACTGGGTCATGGCGCGGGTGGCCGGCAGACTAAAGTGGCTGGCGTCCGCCTGAACCGCATTGAGCAGGTCCCACTCATCGATCAGGCCGACCACGCGATCGCCCTCCAATACCGGCAGTTGCGAAATGTCATACAGCCGCATGCGGGCATGAACGATCGCCAGAGTATCTTCCGGCGCGACCGACACCGCTGCGCCCTCGTCGTGACGGTAGGCGATCAGATCGCGCAGATCGTCGTGCTGCGGTTTGCTCAACAGGCCCTGTTCCAGCATCCAGTGATCGTTATACATTTTGGACAGGTATTTGTTGCCGCTGTCGCAAACGAAGGTGACCACGCGTTTTGGTTCGGTCTGCGCCCGGCAATAGCGCAGCGCGGCGGCTAAAAGGGTGCCGGTGGATGAACCGGCCAGCACGCCTTCTTTGCGCAGCAGATCGCGCGCGGTGGTGAAGGCTTCGGCATCACCGATGCGGTAAGCGTTACGCACCTGATTGAAGTTGCTCAGCGGCGGAATGAAATCTTCGCCGATGCCTTCCACCAGCCAACTGCCGGCTTCGCCGATCTGGCCGTTATCGAGATAGTCCGCCAGGATCGAGCCGGCAGGGTCGGCCAACACAAACTCGGTTTGCGGCGATACGTCGGCAAAATACTGGCTCAGGCCGCCCAGGGTACCGCCTGAACCGACCCCGACCACGATGGCATCCACCCGATTCTCCATCTGCTGCCACAGTTCAGGCGCAGTGGTGCGGGTATGGGCCGCAGGGTTGGCCGGATTGTTGAACTGATCGATATAGAAAGCGCCGGGGATCTCATTCGCCAGCCGTTTGGCGTAATCCTGATAGTAAGCCGGGTGGCCTTTGCCCACGTCCGAACGCGTCAGCACCACCTCAACCCCCAGCGCACGCAGATGGAAAATCTTCTCGCGGCTCATTTTGTCCGGCACCACCAGCAGCAGTTTATAGCCCTTCAGGGCCGCCACCAGCGCCAGCCCCAGGCCGGTATTGCCGGCGGTGGCTTCAATGATGGTGCCACCGGGTTGCAGGCTGCCGTCGCGCTCGGCCTGCTCGATCATCGACAGCGCCACGCGATCCTTGATCGAGCCGCCGGGGTTTTGGTTTTCCAGTTTGACGAACAGCCGGCAGGGGCCGGTATCGAACTGGGTCAGTTCCAGCATCGGGGTATTGCCGATCATGTCGATGACGGAGTGCGGTATTGCCATGGGTAATCTCCAGGATAATTCGGTTTAAAAACCGTTATCTGGATGATAGCGCTGTGAATAAGCGCATTAAAAAGAACAAATAACCGTTCAATATGCATTTTTGGAATATATTAGTCTGATTTGGACGTATGGATGCGCAGATGTTCAGCGGTTCAGATGTGCAGCCGTATAGCCGTTAGTGGTATAAGAAAACATCGTATGGCTGGCTTTTCATCCAAATTGCGCGACAGAGCGTACAGTTATGTAAAAATGATGAAAATTCATGCTAAACCCTGCAAAAATAAGATAAATCTAATAAACTCACAGCAAGGGCATTTTTGGTGCGCCGCTCACCCGTTGGGGGGCCGCAGGGAGTCTGCGGTTGGCAAACGCGCGCCGAGCCACTCTCGCTGGTTGGCTGAAAACGTGAACATGTTTGAAAGTTAACGCTATTTCAATGATTTGAATGGACACTCTGGCGACGTCATGATGAAAAAAAACTTATCCACCTCCCTGAAGAAATTGACCTTTAGCGTCAGCATTTTGTTGCTGGCTACGCCTGCAATCCAGGCAGCCGAAGCGCCGGCGGCCCCGCAGGTTGACGCCAAGGCGTTTGTGCTGATGGATTACAACAGCGGCAAAATCCTGACGGAGGGCAATGCCGATACGCGTCTCGATCCCGCCAGCCTGACCAAGATCATGTCCAGCTATGTGATCGGCCAGGCCATCAAGGCCGGCAAGATCAAACCGGAGGATATGGTGACCGTCGGTAAGGACGCCTGGGCAACCGGCAACCCGGCGCTGCGCGGCTCTTCGCTGATGTTTATCAAACCGGGCGATCAGGTGCCGGTAATGGAACTGAACAAAGGCATCGTCATTCAGTCGGGCAATGATGCCAGCATCGCATTGGCCGATTATGTGGCGGGCAGCCAGGATTCGTTCGTCGGTCTGATGAACAACTACGCCAAATCACTGGGCCTGCAGAATACCCATTTCCTGACGGTGCATGGCCTGGATGCGGAAGGGCAGTACAGCACCGCGCGCGATATGGCATTGCTGAGCCAGGCGCTAATCCGCGACGTGCCTGTTGAGTACGCGCTGCATAAAGAAAAAGAGTTCACCTTCAACAAGATCCGCCAGGTTAACCGCAACCGCCTGCTGTGGAGTTCCAACCTGAATGTCGACGGCATCAAAACCGGCTACACCGGCGGCGCCGGCCATAACCTGGTGGCATCCGCGACCGACGGCCCGATGCGCCTGATCTCGGTGGTGCTGGGTGCGCCGAGCGACCGTATTCGTTTCAGCGAAAGTGAAAAACTGCTGACCTGGGGTTTCCGCTTCTACGAAACCGCCACGCCGATTAAAACCGACAAGCCGTTTGTGACTCAGCGCGTGTGGTTCGGTGAAATCAACGACGTGCCGCTGGGCGTCGCCAAAGATGCGGCGGTCACTATCCCGAAAGGGCAGATGAAAAATCTGAAAGCCAGTTACAAACTGAATCAGCCAACGCTGGAAGCGCCGCTGGCGAAAAACCAGGTGGTGGGCACCATTGATTTCCAGCTTGACGGTAAAACCATTGAACAATACCCGCTGGTGGTGATGCAGGAAGTGAAAGAAGGCAACTTCTTCAGCCGCATTTGGGACATGGTGATGATGAAGCTGAGCCAGTGGTTCGGCAGCGTTTTCGGTTAACGGCAATAATAATGAAAGAGGGCGCAATGGATAACATTGCGCCCTCGCTTTTATCAGTTACAGGCCACAACCTTGATCGCCAGGCCACCTTGCGAGGTTTCGCGGTACTTGGCGTTCATGTCTTTGCCCGTCTCATACATGGTTTCAATCACCTTATCCAGGCACACGCGCGGCTCGCTGGTGCGGCGCAGCGCCATGCGTGCGGCGTTGACCGCCTTCACCGCAGAAATCGCGTTACGTTCGATACAAGGCACCTGAACCTGGCCGGCCAGCGGATCGCAGGTCAACCCCAGATGGTGCTCCATGGCGATCTCCGCCGCGATGCAAACCTGTGCCGGGCTACCGCCCATCAGCTCCGCCAATCCCGCCGCCGCCATTGAGCAGGCGACGCCCACTTCCCCCTGGCAACCCACTTCTGCACCGGAAATCGACGCGTTCATCTTGTACAGCGCGCCAATCACGCCGGAAGCCAGGAAATAACGGGTATAGGAATTCGGATTCACCGGGCGAATAAACTGGTCGTAATAGGCCAGCACCGCCGGGATAATGCCGCAGGCACCGTTGGTCGGCGCAGTCACCACGCGGCCGCCAGCGGCGTTCTCTTCGTTCACGGCGAAGGCGAACATGTTGATCCAGTCAACCACGTTCATCGGGTCGATATTGTTCTTGTCGCCGGTGACCAACATGCGGCGCAGGGCGGCGGCGCGGCGCTGGACTTTCATCGGGCCGGGCAACAGGCCTTCGCTGTTCATGCCGCGTTCGATGCCGGCGCGCATCACCTGCCAGACGTCGGCGAAATGGGCGTCGATCTCGGCCTTGCTGTGCAGCGCCAGCTCGTTTTGCATCACCATGCCGGATAGCGACAGGCCTGAATCCTTGCAGTGTTGCTGCAGGTCACGCGCCGATCGGAACGGGTAGGGCACCTGAACCTGATTTGTCGCGGGTTGGCCGAAATGTTCTTCATCGACGATAAAGCCGCCGCCGGTCGAGTAATAGGTTTTACTGTGCAGCAGTTGCTCGCCGCCAAAGGCGCGAATGCGCATGCCATTTTCGTGCAGCGGCAGATTATCGCTGTGGAAGTTCATGCCGCCTTGCAACGGGAAATCCACCTCATGGCGGCCGTTAGCCAGCAGCAGGCGGCCACGGTGTTCAACGTCGCGAATAAAACCGGCGATGCCGTCAATGTCCACGTCATGCGGCAGGTTGCCCGCCAGCCCCATGATAATCGCGATGTCGGTGTGGTGACCCTTGCCGGTCAGCGACAGCGAACCGTACACATCCACTACCACGCGGGTGGTATCCATCAACTGTTGATGGGCAATCAAATCATCGGTGAACAGCTTGCCGGCTTTCATCGGGCCGACGGTGTGGGAGCTCGATGGACCGATACCAATTTTGAAAATATCGAAAACGCTGACCATGGTCTCGCCTCCTTCTTCAGGTGTTAGGCGTTAGTGCAGTAAAGGGGGCCGTGCTGAGAGAAGCCGGCGCACGGGGCGCCGGCGGAGCTTGATTAGAGGCTGTACAAGATAGCGGAGATGGCAATCAGGCCCATCACTACGACGAATACGTTGCTGATGTGGCCGCTGTATTTGCGCATTGCAGGCACTTTGCGGATAGCGTACATCGGCATCAGGAACAGCAGCATGGCGATGATTGGGCCACCCATGTTTTCGATCATACCCAGGATGCTTGGGTTCAGGGTCGCAACAATCCAGGTGGTGACCAGCATGAAGATGGCAGTGATGCGGTTCAGCTTGTTGGTGCTGATGGTTTTGCCACGGCTCTTCATCGATTTGGCAATCAGGCCGTTAAAACCTTCACGTGCGCCCAGGTAGTGGCCGAGGAACGACTTGGTGATGGCGATAAAGGCGATAACCGGTGCGATGTAAGCGATCATCGGGTTGTTAAAGTGGTTGGCCAGGTAAGACAGAATCGAGATGTTCTGCGCCTTGGCTTCCGCCAGATTCTCCGGAGACAGGCTCAGTACGCAGCTGAACACGAAGAACATGACGGTCAGCACCATCATGATGTGAGCGTAACCCAGAATGCGAGAACACTTTTTCTCGGCAACTTCCTGGCCATACTCTTCACGCTTGGCTACGGCAAAGGCGGAGATGATCGGCGAATGGTTAAAGGAGAACACCATGACCGGGATCGCCAGCCACAGGGTAATCACCAGACCGTGGCCCATGCCGGTGCCTGCACCGGAAAGAGAGACGTTCTCGAAGATGGCGCCGGTCCAGTTCGGGATCAAATACACGGCCAGCAGCATCAGCACGGCGACAAACGGGAACACCAGGATGCTCATGGTTTTCACGATGGCTTGCTCACCGAAACGCACGATGGTCATCAAGCCGACGATCAGAATCAGCGACAGAATGGCGCGCGGTGGCGAGGTCATGCCCAATTGGTGGGTAATGAAGCTGTCGACGGTATTGGTGATCGCCACGCTGTAAACCAGCAAGATTGGGTAGATAGCGAAGAAGTAGAGCAGGGTGATCAGCTTACCGGCGCTGATGCCGAAGTGTTCTTCAACGACTTCGGTGATGTCTTCACCGGCATTTTTGCCGGAGAGGACGAAACGGCACAGGCCACGGTGGGCGAAGAAGGTCATCGGGAAAGCAATGATGGCCATGATGATCAAAGGAATCAAACCGCCGATGCCGGCGTTAATTGGCAGGAACAAAACGCCCGCGCCGATGGCGGTGCCATACAGGCCCAACATCCACATGGTGTCCGTTTTACGCCAGGTACTGGTGGAGCCAGAAGCCGCAGAGGCAATAGTGCCGGTCTGTGTAGTGTCCATAAATATCTCCGAAGTGAACACGATAATTTAAAATTAAAGGCAAAACTTAAGGTTAAAACCGAATGGCGTAATTCAGATACGACATCGGTAAGAATCAGGTGTTGCTTGCGGGGATAACTGGCGTCCCCCTGGTTGTTTATTATGCTAATTATCTTTTTGCGCAGGCGTCGGATAACTAACCAAATGACGTTCCGCCGAATCAGGGCATTACATCGGTACTGCTGCCGGAAGGTCCGTGCCTGCCGATTTTGTTGGCGGCAAGATAACGATTTACAGTGGAAACAACCGTGATCATGCTCTCAAATGCGTAATGTGTGCGTGTAACTGCTTTTTTATTGGTTTTTCACGCATGTGTTGCGCAGTTGTGTAAGATTTCGCACTGAGAACGCTCTCAAGAGTCTTTCAATGTTTATTCGGTGCGAACAATATTTAACCAGATAAAACGCTGTTGTTGTCAGCAAGCCGAGCAATATATTTTAAGCGCAGGTTTGGATCTAGCTAAAAACCCGGATTAAGCAGTTTTAGTGACGCAGATCACATTGTATTTTTAAGTAAAATATCTATTAACTTAATGATTTTTATTTGTTTTGTTGGGAATATCCCGCTAATAACGCAGGTAAACTAGTTAACCGGATAGCGAATAAAAATGCTTAACCATTCATCATATAAATAAACTAATTTGGGCATATTTAGCGCGTTATGGTTGCATGTTTGTTGATATTTATCGCATCGACGTTGCCGCTATTTATCATATAAAAGCGCCATCAAGCCGAATGAATCGTCGATATTTCGTCGGATTTTGCTGAAGTGGGGGAATATACCTGATAGGTTGTTGCGCTTTATTAACCTGAATCTAGCGTACGGTTAAAAAAATAAATGCATCAACTGCGCATTATTTGTCCTGTTTGCGGCGGGGCTGAACCGAGCGATGAAGAGCACCGCCGGTCGCGGCCGACGGTAAGAGGCGGTTTAAAAACGAATGGCGATGGCGTTTTCGTTGAAAAAATCGACAAATAGCGGGTCGGGCTGACGGTCGGTAATCACCCGATCGAACTGGGTCAACGGGCCGATGCACGCAGGCTTGGTTTTACCGAACTTGCTGTGGTCGGCGACCAGGATCTTTTGCTGCGCCATCGCCATCGCCCGGTGCTTCATCTCCAGTTCGTCGAAGTTAAAACAGGTGGCGCCATGTTGGAGGCTCAGGCCGGCTGCGGAGATAAAGGCGATATTCGGGCAGATATGATCCAGCTCGTTGTGCCGGCCGACGGCGGTGAAAATATAGTTGTTCGGTTTGAATTCGCCGCCGCACAGGATCACTTTGCAGTTCGGTTTGTCCTGCAACGCCAGGAAGGTATTCAGCGAGTGGCACACCGCCGTGAAGGGCAATTCATCGGAAATAGCGTCGATAATCGCCGGGGTGGTGGTGCCGCAATCGAAAAATACCGTGTCGTTTTCACCGATCAGCGCAGCGGCGAGCAGGCCGATACGGCGCTTCTCCGTTACCTGCTTGGCTTTTTGATCGGAAACAAAATAGTGAGTCACGCCGTTACTGCGTGGATCGGCCACCACATAGCCGCCGAGCAACACCACGGCGGCCGGCTCCGCGCTGAGATCGCGGCGAATGGTCATTTCTGAAACGCCTAACAACACGGCGGCTTCTTTTAAGTGGATCTTGTCAGAGCGCTTTAACGCCTGCACTAACCGGTTGATACGTTCTTCGCGCCGCGTTTCCATCAGTCTGTCTTCCCACAGGGTTAATAGCCAATCTCTAGGGCCGAACACACAAATGCGGGGCAATACGCACTCAGCCTATTGGCTGGACGCATTGCCCCGCATCAGATTATCACGGCGTGCGCCCGGTATCGGGGCGCCTCAGGTTATCAGTAACTGCCGGCGGCAGCCTGATCACCGGAAACGATTGCTACGCCAGAGCTGGTACCGATACGAGTGGCACCTGCTTTGATCATCTTCTCGGCGGTTGCGCGATCGCGCACGGCGCCGGATGCTTTCACACCCATTTCACTGCCTACAGTGGCTCGCATCAGTTTAACGTGCTCTTCACGAGCGCCGCCGGTGCTGAAGCCGGTTGAGGTTTTGACGAAGGCCACATCGAGTTCGCGACACATTTCACAAACCTGAACGATCTGCGCATCGCTGAGCAGGCAGGTTTCCAATATTACCTTCAACGGGATCGCCGCGCAAACCTCGCGCACTGCGGCGATGTCGGCTTTGACTTCATCCAGCAGGCCGCTTTTCAGCCAACCTACGTTGATCACCATATCAATTTCCTGCGCGCCGGCCGCAATCGCCGCTTTAGCTTCGAAGGCTTTCGTTACGGTCAGGCCGGCACCCAGAGGGAAACCGATCACGGAACAAATTTTTACTTCGCTTTCTTGCAGCAGGTGCGCCGCCAGCGGTACGTACCCGGAGTTTACGCACACGGCGTAAAAATTGTGCTGCTGCGCTTCTTCACAGAGCTTGGCGATTTGCGCTTCGGTCGCGTCCATGGCCAGCAGGGTGTGATCGACATAACGGGCGTAATCAATGTTTTCGGTAGTCATCTCTATTCCTTATTGAGGTTTAAACAAAGCAGAATGTGAACAATGTTAGAATAATAACATTTCACTGACGGTAAACATAGCGCGATTTTAAAAATGACGCGGAGATCATCGTTTTTTGGGCTGTTAGGTGTATAACATAATGAATGATGTTATGTTATTTAAGTAACATTTAGAGTGCAAGCTGCGCGTTTACGAGCGAAACACCCAGGGGAAAAGGAGGAACATGATGATAAATCTGGCGCCTGAGCAGTTTGGGATGCAACCGGATGAAGTTTTCCGCAATGCGGATTTTGTGGTCACGGCTTTTACCTGTGAAGAGGGCGGCCAGGTGCTGACGCTGGCGAATCGCCGTGGCACTCTGACGGTATTGCCTTACCGCGGCCTGACGATTTGGGATGCCGAGTTTGACGGCTACTCGCTGAAATCGGGGCGTCGCAGCACCCGAGCGGGCAAGGGCAAACCGGTTGGCGGCGTTGCGTTTCATTCACCCTGGCCGCAGCAAGACAGTTTGTTGGCAGGCATGCAACGGATAGGGTTGCAGGTGGAAGGCGATACATTGGCGCTTTACGGTAGCGGAGAACTTTCTCACCCGCGTTGCCGGGTACGCCCGGCATTGCGTTTAACGGCGAACAGCGCGCAATTTGCCATCGAGATGCAAATCACCAACCTTGCCGATGAGCCGCTGCCGTTGAACTACGTTTGCCACCTTAACTATGGCTGCATTCCGGATGCGGTCTTCCGTCAGAATCTGCCGGCTCCGGCGTTGGCACCGCACGGGAACGTGGCCGAACAAGAGATGCTGTGCTCGGACGATCTGTCGCTGTATGTCGATCAGGCCGAGTTCTTTATGCTGGCGTCAAAGGGCAGGCGGTACGTAACACGGTTTTCTACCGCCCAGTTCAATTACGGCCTGCGCCCCATTACGCAACAAGGCAGCCAACGCTTGGTCAGGTTTGTTCAGCCGGCTACCTGCAGCCCATATACGCCCGGCGGGGCGGCGGTGAAGATGTTGGGGGGAGGAAAAATGCGGGAGTTTCGTGTCACCACCGGGGTGGTGTAATGGCAGGGACGGTGCCGCCCCTGCCGTTATGCGCGATTATTCTTTTACCCAGCCCCTGCGGATCGCGAAGGCGAACAGGAAATGGTACAGGCGCGTCAGTTTAGCGGCGATAGCATCGCCAAACAGGTTCCACACCAGTTGCGCGAACAAGCAGCCGACCAGGCCGAGCAGGAAACCGCCGACCATATCCAGCGGCCAGTGCACGCCAAGGTACACGCGTGACCAGGCGATGCCGGCCGCGACGATCAGCAATAAAATGCCGGACCAAACCCGATGCCAGAACAGGAAGGACAGGGCAAAGGTAAAGATGGCGGTGCCGTGATCGCTGGGGAATGAGCTGTCCGGCGCATGGGCCAGGAAGGTGAAGCCGATGCTGGCGACAAACGGCCGCTCGTGCGGCAACAACATGCCGATGGTGGCGGCAGAAAGCATGGCGAATAGCAGAGCAATCGTCGTCTTGGTCACCACTTCACGTTGCGATATCAGTTGGCTCTGCGGCCCCCACAGCCATAGCCCAACGATCAGCACAGGCACGATGGCGATCAGATCGCGCGCCAGGAAGGTCGCGACATCGATTAACCACTCGGGGGACGCCGGGGTCGCGTTGATCCAGGCGAAAAGAAGATAATTCAACTGCTCCATAATATTTACCTTGTCTTGCGGCGGAAATACCCGCTCACCATCCAATAAACAGCCAGTTGGCTGAGCCAAACCCACCAACCTGCCCACAGGTTATGGGTAAGAAAATGTGCGCCGCGCATGACCTGACCAAACCCCATCAGCATGCCGAGCATAATGCCGCCGAACCAGCACCAGTAAGCCAGGCACGGGCGTTGCGGATAAAACAGGAAAAACAGCGCCATCACCGAAAAACCGCTGGAAGCATGGCCGCCGGGGAAGCAACGGCCCGGCCCGGGTTCGGCCGGCACCGCGCCGAACAGCGGGTAGGACATCGCTTTACCGCCGTATTCGATCAGATCCCACGGGCACGAATGCGCGCTGGTGGCTTTGAGGATCCCGACCACCAACGGCCCGATGCCGATCAGCAGCATGGCGACGATCATGCGCGGGTTACGGCGGTAAATGCCATAAAACAGCGCCAGCACCGCACCGCTAATCACGCTGATTTTCAGCAAACGATGGTTGATCAGGTCCAGCCAGCGATCGTTTTGCCAGGGGAAATGGCCGCTGGCGGCGTCGAACCAGTAATTGCTGATTGCCCAATCCAGCTGTTCGTTGCGCGACAGCCAAAGGAACAATAACCCGCTGACTATCAACCCAAAAACCTGCCAAAGGTAAAAGGATGCCGGTAGGGAGTAAAGGGCGTTAGTCTGAATTTGTGGTGTCGTTGAGGATTGATTTAATGAAGGTTTTGGGTTCACGCGCAGGCTCGGTGGCAGTGAGGAATTATGTCACTGTAATAATTCTGTCTTAAGAAAACCTTAACCCTTCGGCAGGCCCGCGAGAAAGCGATAGGCGGGATTTCGCCTTTCGGCTAAGGTAACCCTTTGCTTTTTATCGGGACGCTGTGGTGATGACGAAAAAACTGAGCTTTATGCTGTTGGCCGCCTGTGGCGTGGCATTTTCCCCGTTAGCACTGGCGCAGCAAGGCCATGCAGCCGGGCCGATTGTGGTGCAAGGCGCAATGCCGGTGGAGGCGGAACGCTTCGCCCAACGCCTGGATAACCCGCGTGAGGAACAGATTGGCGGCTGGCGTTTCTGGCATGGCACCGTGGACGGTTATCCGGTGGTGGTATCTGAAACCCTGAAAGGCATGTCCAATGCAGCGGCGGCCACGGCGATTGCCGCCACCCGCTTCCAGCCGGTAGCGATCATCAACCAGGGAACCGCAGGCGGCCACGATCCGGCGCTCAAGGTCTACGATATCGTGTTGGGCAAATATTCGGTGAGCCTGGGGGCCTTTAAAACACCGAAGAAGGCGGCAGGGGAAGGCAGCGACTCACGGCAATGGCAACCCATGGACCTGCTGGCTTCGAAGGGCAGTGCGGGTGAGGATAAAAATGTCCACAGCATTCGCCAGTTCCCGGCAGACGCCAAACTGCTGGCGATAGCGGAGGGCGTTAAAGCAAGCTACACCCGGGGCAAGGTGGTTGAGGGCGTGATTGGCTCCGCCGACGTGTGGAACAGCGAACTGGACCGTATTAGCCATTTCCGGGCAAGCTATCACACCTCGGTTGAAGAGATGGAAACGGCTTCTGCGGCGCAGATCGCCGCTTCTTTCTCTATTCCGTTTATCGGCATCCGGGTGCTGTCCAACAATATTACCAATCAGGGCAAATACGACCCGCAAACCGGGCTGGCATGCCAGGACTATGTTTATCAGGTGGTGAAGGCCTATATCGCCAAAACCGCAATCCACTGAGGTTTTATCCCGACCAATGGCTGAAGATAGGTTTTTGTACCTGGACACTGGCTATTGTAAAGAAGATTAAACCTATAGCCAGGCTGGCGGCAGTGTATTAGTTTATGGCCGAAGCATCTTATAAATTGTAGGGATAAAACATGAACAAGGCATCCGTTGTATTTTCCGGCCTGCTGATGGCCGTTTCCGCCAGCGCTATTGCTGCCACCCCGGCCGCTGACGCCGATATCAGCAAACAGCCACTGGAAAAGATCGCGCCGTACCCGAAAGCGGAAAAAGGCATGAGCCGCCAGGTGATTTACCTGCCGAAGCAGGAGCAGGAAGAAAACTTCAAGGTTGAGCTGCTGATCGGGAAAACGCTGGAAGTGGACTGTAACCGCCACATGATGGGCGGCACGCTGGAGAGCAAAACCCTTTCCGGTTGGGGCTACGACTACCTGGTGCTGGATAAATTGTCTGCACCGGCCTCCACCATGATGGCCTGCCCGGACGGTGCCAAGCAGCAGAAGTTTATTGCCGCCAACCTGGGCGATGCCGCCATGCAGCGCTACAACAGCCGCCTGCCGATCGTGGTTTACGTGCCGAAGGACGTGGAAGTGAAATACCGCGTGTGGAAAGCCGAAGACACCCTGAGCAGCGCCGAACAAAAGTAATGCAGCACGGCTAGGCCATTACACGAAACGAACCCGTCTGGAGAGTGGATTGCGCAGTTGGCAATCGCCCGCAGGCGGGTTTTTTGTGGCTAAGACCGAATATGGACGCCTGTTGCAACCCTGCCCGCAGAACTCTATTCTCAGTCGGGATAGTTTGCCAAACACTTGATTCAACAACTTCTACCTGACTGGGCAAAAATGACAACATTAATTGAATTTAACGCGGTCGTCGCGGCGGCGGAACGGTTAGCAGGGAAGGTCATACGTACGCCAACCATTGCCGGAACGAGATTGGCCGAAAAGATTCAGAGACCGGTTTTCCTGAAGCTTGAAAATACCCAGCTTGGCGGTTCCTTTAAAGCGCGCGGAGTGCTCAACAAGTTCCTGAGCCTGAACGGCGATTTCAACGAGACCCGATTTGTCGCGGTGAGCGGCGGCAATTTTGGTATCGCCATTGCCGAGGCTGCGAAGATCTTTGGCGCCAACGTCACTATTATCATGCCCCCCAACGCGCCGGCGACCTCTGTCGATCGGGTCCGTGACCTCGGCAGTTCCGTCATCATCGAATCCGATGTCCACGCGGCATTTGAGCGCGCCAAAGTTATGGCTGACGAGGGATATGTCGTCATCGACGACTGCAACGATTCGCTGATAGCTGAAGGGCATGGAACCCTGGCGCTTGAGTTTATTGCCGATTGCCCGGAGTTAACCGACGTTTTCATTGCCGTGGGTGGCGGTGGAATGTTGGCAGGTGCGGCTACGGCGCTGAAGGCCATTAAGCCGGATATCCGAATCTGGGGCGTTGAGACCGGAGGTGCCAGTTCAATGCATCAGGCGTTGCGTGCCGGAAAGCCGGTAAATATTGATGTCACCTCGATCATCTCTACCCTTGGGGTACCGATTATTGATGAAATGATGCTGGCCCATGCTCAAGCCTATGCCGAGGATATAGTTGTTGTCTCGGATAAGGAGGCGATTGACGGCATGCTCGCCTTTGGCGAACAGGCAAAATTATGGGTTGAACTCGCCTCCGGGGCGCTTATACCCGCAGTCATTGCGACCGCACCCAGGTTGCCCTCTGATGCCGTCATCGGGATAGTGGTGTGCGGCGGGAATATCTCGCATCACGACATGGCCAAATGGGTGGCTTACTCGCAAGAGCAGTGATTTAGGTCCGCGGTTACGGTAACGGTGCCTGATAAAATCCGCAGCCTTCCCGTTTTCATCATCGGTATTCGGGGCCTCACGACCGTCTTCATTGGTGGGCCGTGCGGCTTCGCCCCATCTATTTTATGTTCGACGGCGCTCTGAGCAGTGCATCCGCATTGCATCAGCCGCCAGGATGATCGCGCCGCTACAGGATGCAATGGATTTGGATATAGCGAGCAAGACGGGGCAAGTTAGGTTGGACGAATGGAAAAGATACCCTGTGATGCTAAATCGCCTGGATATTTCAGACGCGCCTGGCATTGACTGGCCGTCAGCGCCCAGTAGCTAAAAAGGTGAATACCATGAAAGGCAGCACCAATAAGTCACTATCCTTACGGCTCGAAATTCAATCGCTGTCGAGTCAGTGGTCATCGTTATGCGGCAATAAATTATCGTAAAACGATAAAAAATTGTTGTTTAGTGATGTTTTGCGCGGTAGGATTCTTTCGTTTTCTACTCTTAAGAATCGAGGTCACTATGTCTACCGAACGGATTTCAATCCTGAGCCAGCGCATGGCCACAATCACACTTATGTTTCTAATCATAATCATATTACTGAATGTCGCTGGGTGGCTTTTCCCCGTTATGATTTCACGCGAAGGGGGGTATGGTTTCAGCTTCTCGCTTACGGCACAATTTGTTAAAGAAAGTGCAGCTGACTTGAGTTTATTCCCTTGGTGGCAAATTGCTGGGGCGATTATTCTGACCAGTATCCCGCTCCTGGCTCTCGCTTTTGGCCTTTACCATTTACGTTTGCTCTTTCAAACCTATGCTAAACGAGCTTACTTCTCTGCCACGGCCAGTATACATCTCGGGAAAACTGGCCGCTCAATTGCTATTTGGACTTTGCTAAATCTGATATGTGGCCCATTACTCAGTATCTGGGGAACGATGCGAGAGCCTTATGAACATAGAATGGTCACTTTCAGTTTCACACCGCAAGATGTTATGTCTTTATTTATCGCAGCTTGTGTCATGGTAATTGCACACATACTGAAGCAGGCCAGCGATCTACATGAAGAAAATCAGCAGTTTATTTAAGGTCATTTTGATATGTCGATTATCGTAAAGCTAGATGTGGTTTTAGCTAGTCGTAAAATTAAATCAAAAGATTTGGCTTCGGCCATTGGTATTACCGAGCAAAATCTTTCATTATTTAAACAGGGTAAAATAAAGGGATTGCGTTTCTCCACGTTAAATGCAATTTGCCACTATCTTGAATGTCAGCCCGGCGACATATTAATTTACTGTCAAGATGAGTTTTTTCACGAAGATTCAGTGTGAGACTTTCTATTTTAAGATGAAGAGCCTTTACGTTAGGTAAAGAGAAACTGCTCAATGAATGCGTGTCTCTGGTTGCATTTGAACCGTACGGGCGCATGCACAACGCATGAGACTGGAAGTGTAGAACGTTAATAAGAAAAAGCCCGCAGCAATGCGGGTTTTGTGTTTGCGGCTTTCTCTGATGTTGCCGCATTTCCTCAAAACCGCCCCGGTAGGTATCCCTGTTGTCTGGCCTGTCTTCCATCACCCAACGCGTGTTGTCTGTCGTGCCGGGCGGCATCATGCCTGCATCAACTCACTACGGGGCAAACTATCCATTGCTGGCCCTTCGCGCAGGAGTATTGATTTTCGCGGCTCACTCAATACCCGCCGGGATGAGCCTTATCATGACACCTCCCTGAGCGATATTGTGCAGAAGGTGGCGGCGCGTAATAAGCTCAACGCCACGCTGGCCGCAGGTTTAAGTACCATTAAGGTGAGCCATATTGACCAGACGCAAGAAACTGCTACGACGTTTATTACCCAGCTTGCCTCGCTCGATACCGCACCCAACAAGGAGCAATCAGGGATCACTTTGGATTTAACAAGAAGCCTGCGAAAGCAGGTTTTTTGTGTCCCGCAAAATGGCTGTCGCCACTTTGTCGCCATCAGCGAAACAGGGCCGTGCGGGAGGGCCCGTTTTGTAAGGGCGGAAGGTTACAGACAACAAAAAACCCGATTTCCTTACTACAATAATAAAATCAATAGGTTAGTTGATTTATAAGGAGTTTTTATATTGATAAAGGGTGAGGAAATACGGTGATTGCCAACCTATGCCGCCACTTTGTCGCCACTTGGCATCGTCGCCAATGGGTTGAATTGCAGGGCTGTTTCGAGGTGCTCTGGAGCAAGATGAGCATAGCGCATTGTCATCTTGATATCATGGTGGCCAAGGATGCGTTGCAGCACCAGAATGTTACCGCCAGACATCATAAAGTGTGCCGCAAAGGTATGGCGTAACACATGGGTAAGCTGACCTTTGGGCAACAGAATGTTGGTGCTCTCAAGTGCGGCCATAAAGCGGAAATAGCATTCGCTGAACAGTCGACCATCACCCCGTGCTTTCAACTTCTTGTACAGTGCCTTGCTGATCGGAACGCTGCGGTTCTTTTTGCCCTTGGTGCGAATGAATGTGATTTTATGCGGTGTTATCTGTGACCGGGTGAGGTTTTCTGCTTCTCGCCAGCGAGCGCCAGTACTGAGACACACCTCGACTATAAGAGGTAAATCAGAGTCGCTTCTGCTGCAGGCTGCTAACAGCTCTGTGATTTGTGTATGGGTCAGCCACGCCATTTCCTTCTCGGCAACAGTGAACTTGCGCATGTTCTCCAACGGATTGGGCTGGTTCCATTCGCCTAACCGGGCCAGTTCGCTGAACATGCCACTTAGATAACTTTGTTCAAGATTGACGGTTACAGGTTCAGCACCGTTCTTCCACTTTTCGGAAAAGTAGATCTCGCCAGACAAACGTTTATCACGGTAATGCGCGAAGTCTTTAGCTGTGAAGGTGGTCGCAGTGGGATCGCCTAGGGCTTCGATTATCATGCCTAATTTCTTGTAGGTGCGTTCGCCAGCAGTAAGCGATTGGCCGTGGAGGTTATACCAAAGCTTGGCGACTTCGCTCAGTTTACGGCGATCAATTGCTTCTCCTAGCCACGGCTTGGTATCTACCTGCTCTGTAGTGAAGCGCTCAAATGCGACTGCCTCACCTTTTGTCGCAAACTGCTTACGTACCCTGCGGCCATCGCGACCTGCAGGGTAAAACTCACATAACCACTTACCGGATGATTGTTTCCGAACTGCCATTGTGACCCCTCTTGAAATTGAGGGGTATTTAACTGTATATAATAACAGTGGTCAATGTTTGATTTTTACTAAGTCATACTTTATTCATTCGTTTTATCAGCGCTTTTAGTTGTTGCTGATGCTTTTGATAAAGCATTTTTTATGGTGTCTATATAGCTCAATGGGCTGGGGGGAGCGCTACTTTTACTTGAGAATGCGGTATCACCGGACATATTCCAATCTTTAAATACATGAATGGCATCTTCTTTACTTGCTGTTGAGCCATATATCTGCAGGAATAGTCGTCCGAATGTTAATGCATGTTGTCTATCTTTTCTAAGGATAGATTCATGGGTGTAGTTTCTGGCGTTAGAAAAGCTTATATAAGAAACCCATGATAGAAGGGCTATGCCTAGCCCTCCTCTGACAAATGTGTAGAGAATAACGGTAGGAGTCAGTTTTTGGTTGTCTAATATAGTATCTAAACCATAAAAGAAAGTACAAAATGCAGATGCTACTGCACATAAAGCCAATATTAAACCTGCAATAGACCAGTAGCGAGACATGTCAGAAAAAAATTTATCTGCCACGTCTAACTTTTGGCTCACATCCTTTACATAATCTGGTATTTTTTCGTCAATTCTATTTTGTTGGTGTTTGTTTTTTAGTTCTAAATTTTCCTTTTGTATTTCATTTGAATTTTCTTTTATTGTTTCATTTTCTGCGGCCAATATTTCAATTGTTTTTTTAAGGTTTTCATTTGTAATTATTAATTTTGTATTTGTTTTTTCAAGGTTGTTTATTCTCTTTGATACACCATCAATGTATCTTTTTTGATTCTCTTTTGTTTTGTAAAGATCATCTAGACTTAGGTCACTATTATTATTGCTTACATTTCTTATATGTTCATGTTCAATAAGTTCTAATAAATTATGAGCATAATCAAAATCGCCCCTATTTATTTTTTGCATAACGCTGTCGAATTCATCCGTTGTTAATGCGTTTTTTTTCCAAAGGTACTTTGCTTTCTCGAATAATTTTTTTTGAGGGGTTTCAGTATCATTATTATTCATGTTTTAATCCTTTTTATACTTTCTCGCAGATCATTACTATTCTTGCAACTACGTTTAAATCTGGAATAGGGCAGTCAAAAGTGTTTTTTTTGTCAGAAACGTGAACTCTATTGTTAGGAATGCGGGTCAACTCTCTAATACTGATATTGTTATCTATATTTATAATCCAGACGCCATCATAAATCTCATCATAAGCTTGAGTTGCGATATATTTAATCTCACCATCGATGACAACAAGTGGGTTCTTGATTTCTTCAGGGAGAAATCTTTTATCTAGTAATAGGGTTTCGCCGTCATGAAGCTGGCGACTTAGTAGTTTTTTGCTTGGTACAGCAAGTGCCGATGGTGCCGTAACAACGTTTTTCTCATGCATCTCACCTTGACCATAAGTTAACCACCGCAATGATGCTCCGGTATCAAGGGCGCATTTCAGAACATACTCCGCTGGGAACGAATCACGGACTTGTCGGTTAGAAAGAGCGCTGGCAGTAACACCTAATGCATCACATAAGGCAAGTTTTGTCTTGACCCCGTAGGCCTCAACCATCCTTTCGATAGCTGCTTTAGCACCCTGATTAAATTCCATACACCACCAAAACAAAGTAAATCTCGTTGACTAATCCGATTCGGAGTATTAAATTTACCTCGAAACGGAGTTTTTGGCGTTAAACACCATTAACCACCACTTAACGCGACCCGCCACAGGTCATCGGAGGATCTTGCACTATGCGTCAAAACATTTCAATCACGGTTCCTACACCGCACGTCACTATAGAAAAGTACTGTGAACTCACAGGGTTATCTAAAAATACCGTTGATGACATGCTCGCTGATGGGCGTCTGTCTTCATACCGTCATCGCTTAGGTACTGGTGCAAAACGAGAGAAAGTCCTGATCAATATGGTGAAGCTTACGCTTAATGCACTCTCGGAATGTGAATTTTCGGTAACGGTCTGAGATGTTGCCAGACGCAAAAGGGGAGAGGAATGTTTGATTTTGAAGTTTCGAAACATCCACATTTTGAGATGGCGTGTCGCCAGTTTGCGGTTCGGCAAAACCTTGTGCGCGTTGCTGAACAGATTGAAATGAAGCCGCAGATGCTGCGCAACAAGCTGAACCCAGAACAACCGCATCAGCTGAGTTGCACCGAACTGTTGGCAATCACTGATGCAACAGAAGATTCCAGCTTGGTAGATGCCTTGCTGGCACAGTTGAACTGTTTACCTTCAGTGCCAGTTAATGAGGCATGTGCTGGCAACATATCTACGTACGCGTTGAAAGCAACAGCGGCAGTAGGTTCAGTTGCGGCGGCGGCGGTAGAAGGCGATCACAAAACGGCATCTCGTAAATCCGCTCTACTCGATAGCGTTAACACGGCGATCCGTCATTTGTCGCTAATCGGCCTTACCGTTCAAAACCGTATCCAATCCACCCCGGCGCTAGCCTCTACCGTTGACGTGATCAGCGGGTTGAGTGCAGTTGCTGGTTTAAGTTGAGGTGATCACTGTGCCTATCTCAATCGCTCCACTGCTGAAACAGCAAAGCCCATCGCGCCATTTTGAAAACGGCTTTATTGAACTGCCGGGCGGTAAACGCTGGCGTCCACGTCACGATCAGGCTGCATTGCTGCGCGGTCTGTCTACTGCAAAACCTGCGCAACTGCTGCGCCGTTTGTTCTGCCGCTAATTGGGGTTGATATGTTACTGGCTACTGATGACCAAAAAGCTATTGGCATAAAGCGCATTTCCCAGATTAAGCGGGATTTGTTTGCGCATAGAAAGAACGTGGCGCAAGAGGCTTTTGATAAGTCACCGGGGCATATCCGCAGAACGCTTTGTTTTCATGCTGGGCTGAAAGAGCGGCATGTAAATATGAAATTTGCAGAAATGAGTTATACCGAACGTCAGAAATTAATATGGGCATTTAATGACCTTATTGATTTATCAAAAACCTTACCGCGTTTTATCAGTAATGATGATTGCGAATTAAACACTAATTAACGGCATTGCGTAATTCTGGCGTTAACCCGCCGGGCATCGTTTTACCTAAAATAAGGAATTAACAAAATGAATAAATGCATTATCGGGTTTGATCCTGCCAGCGGCAAAGATGTTAGTGCCGTGACTGTTTTACTTAACGATGCTCGCTTGGATGAGCGCAGGAATCAGGCTGAGGTTGCTGCGGCTCGCTTGGTGCGTTTAGCAGCACACATCACGTGCGACGGCCTAAGTGTAACTGAAGCTGTAGAACTGCTGCGCCAAGAAGCTGAAGCCATCGAGAGTCAAGCGCAGGAGTTGCACTGATGGCCGACCTCATGGATTTGTCACAAGAGCGTCAGGCTCTGCTATTGGATGCACAGATTGCTAACGCCCGTAAGTTCTCGGTTATGCCTTCTGCTTTCAAATGTGAAGACTGCGACGAACCGATCCCCGAAGCGCGCCGCATTGCCCTTTCTGGGGTAGACACCTGTGTTTCCTGCCAACAGCTGCGTGAGGCCAAGTGTCGTTCTTATGTGGTGCAGTCATGACAAGCTTTTTTATCGTGCTCAGCCTGCTGCTTATTGCAGTGGGCTTTTTTTGGGCCGCCGATTTGAGCGATGCTGAATATGTTCGCAGACCTGAAGTACAGCAGTATGACTGAACGAAATCTATGGGCTTACCCATGGAATGCACCACGCCCGGCAGTTGCCGGGCCAGTAAGACCGCTTACCCGTGAGGAACACGCTCAGGGGCAAGCTGTTTTACGCAATATCCACTCTCTACCGCGTTTTCTCAGCGCCATTTTCCTGTCACGCCATGACTATCTGCTTAAATCCAAAGGGCTGCATGACGCCAATAAATGGTTGGTGTTTCAGTTCGAGCGCCGCATCTGGCCCCGTATGGAAGCCGTTAATGCCAAGAATGGAATGAACTTAGCGGCTTCACCTCGCTGGATGGCTGAGATTGATAATTATGCTGGCTTACCGGGCATGGATGACAAAGAGCTGAAACGCCTTGCGGATCGCGTGGCCGGTCAACTGCTGTCTATCTATGAGAGCCGCGTTGAAGAATTCATTAAATGCAACGGCGGAGACAATACAGGGCTGTTTGAAGACAGCACTCAAGCCTGTTTTTATGGTCATACCGCGCCGATGGCTCGAGCTTTCAACATCACACCGATGCACTGGAGCAAATACCGCAAGGGCAAACTTGATGCCCGGGCAGCGATCGCAAGTCTGTCTAGGTTGGTAGATGCGGAATGGTGGGAACGCCAGTTAAAAGCCCAGCGCACGCGCTGGCGCGAGGCGTTGCTGATTGCCGTCGGCAATGTGAACCGTGGGGCGTCGTCCTATGCCAGCAAGCAGGCGATCCGTGAAGTGAAAGCTCGTCGCCAGTCTAACTTTGATTACCTCAACAGCCGCGAGCTGGAGAACGTCGAAACCGGCGAGCGATTCAGCCTAATCGATAAGGTAATGGCGAGTATCTCTAACCCGGAGATCCGCCGCATGGAGTTAATGACGATAGTTGCCGGGGTTCAACAGGCTGCCGAGATTAAAGGCGATAAGGGGATGTTTATCACTATCACCACGCCATCCAAATACCATCCGACACGTACCGTCGGCAAAAACAGCCCGAAGGTGCAGTTTAACCACAATTGGGATGAAGAAGCGTATACGCCAAAAGACGGCCAGCGTTATCTTGTGAACTTGTTTAGCAATATTCGGACGGCGTTTAAAGACAACGGGCTGCAAGTTTACGGCGTGCGAGTTGTCGAGCCGCATCACGATGCAACGCCGCACTGGCATATGATGCTGTTTACCTCCAAAGAGCAGCGCCAGCCGGTGATCGATATCATGCGGCGCTATGCCATGGCCGAGGATGGCGACGAGCGCGGCGCTACTAAGAATCGTTTTGACTGCAAGCACCTGAACAAAGGTGGCGCGGCGGGCTATATCGCCAAATACATCGCCAAAAATATCGACGGTTACGCGCTGGATGGCGAGCGTGATCATGAAACCGGCGAGCTGTTGACCGAGACGGCCGCCGCTGTCACTGCGTGGGCTTCCACGTGGCGCATTCCCCAATTTCAATTCATTGGCCTGCCGTCGCGTGGAGCGTGGCGTGAATGCCGAAAAATTCGTTCTATCAGTCTGGCCGATGAGTTTGACGACAGCGTGGAAGCGGTACGCGCTGCCGCTGATGCCGGTGATTTTGCCGCCTACATTCTGGCTCAGGGCGGCACCAATGTTTCCCGCGACGATCAGACCGTGCGTGTTGCCCGCAGGGTTGCCGACGAACTCAACGCCTATGACGAAGAAGTCCAGAAAATCGCGGGGATTTATGCCCCGCATATTGGAGCAGATCGCATCTATGAAACCCGCATAACGCAATGGCGCATCGTCGCTAAAGCTGTTGCCGTTGAGCCTTTGACTTTGAAAAGCGCCTCCGGCGCGCCTCGGAGTCCTGTCAATAACTGTGGGTTGGCCGATAGCAAAGGCGTGACAGATACGCAGGATAGTGAGCCTGTAGGGGCCGTGGCGGTGCTGGAGTACCCGTCGGAAATCCCAATTGACTGGGATGATATGACCGTTACACGGTCTGTCATGAGCCGTATACGGGCTATTCCTTCACAGATAAAGAAACCCCAGCGCAGTTTTGACCCTTATAGCGTTCCAGATGTTGCCCCTTCAGCAAGATTGACCTCGGTAGAACGTGACCGGCTGGGAGTAATTCGGGCCGATTTGGCACTGCACGACATTGCCGCTAAGCGCTGGGAACTGGAAGCGCTAGCGCGTGGTGCTAAAATCAAATTTGGTGATATTTCAATGCAGTATGCGCCGGTTAATGATTGGGCAGGTTTTTAATAATTGGTTGCAGAAGCGAAATTTATGGTTAATACTGTATATGCATACAGTTATTGAGCATCGGAGGAACAAGGTGCATTTACCAGCAGTGGAAGAAATGGTTGTTTTGGAACGTATTGAACTCATTGCCCGTTTGGGGGTTTGCTATGAGAGTCAACCGAAGGATAAAGACATAGCTCTTGTATGGATTTCGGAATTAGTGAGTCAGGTTAAAGATGACGCAACTGAGCATGCAAATACAACTCACTCGTTCGTATAATTAAATTTATAAATTCATACTTTTTTTGTATGCTGCCCCTTAGTTGGATGAGATGTTAAGCTTAGGGGCTATTGGGACATGACATTCTTGCGAAGCAAGCCCGGCCTAACTTGGTAATGTTGTTAAAATACATATAGTTATAAACAGTAGGATAGTGTGATGAATGCCCAACAATTTGATTTCCTCACTGATAGTGAGTTGACATTATTAGAACGGTATCAAACCTGTAAGGCTATGGCTCGTGGTTATGCTGGAAGCTATAAAGCGGATAAAGACCGACTTGCTCACGCTCGTTCGTACTGTGCTTATGTTATAAGTGCATATTGGGATTCACTTGCTAAAGCCCAAGAAAGTACAATAAAAATTAAATCAGTATCCCACACTGTTTTTTTGGCTGACATATCCTGTGATGCTATTGAGCTAGCTAAAATGACTGGCGATTTAATAGCTACTTTTCCTGTTGAAGATGCGGGATACTTGATTGGCTCTATATACACAGTGATGTTGCCTTCATCTTACCGTTCAGAAATTGGTGCATATTATACCCCCCCGCCTTTAGTTTCACGGTTATTAGATCTGGCTGAGAGTACAGGGGTTGATTTTTCTAAAGGTACAGCTATTGATCCAGCATGCGGTGGTGGGGCATTTTTAGCACCAGTCGCATTAAGAATGTTACAGAAGGAAAAAGGCTCTTCACCAGAGTGGATACTAAGGCGTTTAGTTAAGAGACTTAAAGGTATTGAAATAGATCCTTTTGCTGCTTGGATGACTCTAGTCCTCCTTGAGGCGGCATTAATGCCCCTTTGTATTGCAGCAAAAAGAAGATTACCTGATGATGTTATCATTGTTGGAGATGCACTACAGCAAAGTAATTTAGGTCACTTTGATCTTGTTATAGGTAATCCTCCATATGGTAGAGTTACTCTTAATTCTGAGCTGAGAGAAAAGTATTCTCGTTCACTCTATGGGCATGCTAATCTCTATGGTCTTTTTACTGATTTGGCTATTCGGTTAGCAAAGCCAGAAAGTGGTATTGTTGCATATCTGACACCTACATCATTTCTAGGTGGGCAGTATTTTATGGCACTAAGGAAACTATTAACTGATGAAGCTACTCCATTCGCGTTTGATTTTATTTCTGATCGCGAAGGCGTATTTGATGATGTGCTCCAAGAAACACTACTCACGACATTTAGATTAGGTAAGCATCAGGAACCATCTAAAATTTCATCATTGATACCTAAAGGGTTAAATGATGCTAAAGTTGAAAAGATTGGCGATGTGAAAATAGAACATGGTGGGAGTGCGTGGTTACTTCCAAGAAATGCAAAAGATGCTGCTTTTTTGAATGCAATAAAACTCATGCCTAATCGACTATCCGACCTTGGTTACAATGTATCCACAGGGCAGTTGGTATGGAATAGGTTCAAGTCGCAATTACGTACCGTCCCAACTAAGAAAAGCTACCCTCTTATTTGGGCTGAGTCTATTACAAACTCTGGGTTCAATTTTAGTTCAGACCGCCGGAATCACGTTCCCTATATTGATGTTTATCCAGAGCAATCTCATTTGCTTACATCTACCGAGTGTGTTCTTGTTCAAAGAACAACTTCAAAAGAACAGAGTCGGCGGCTTTTAGCTGCGGTTTTACCGCAGGCATTTCTTGACAAAAATCGAGCTGTTGTGGTTGAGAATCATATCAATATGATTTATCCCAGTGAGCTATTTTCTCAAATAAAACCAGAAACTATTGCTGCAATACTAAACTCAAAAATCGTTGACCGAGCTTTTCGCTGTATTAGTGGAAGCGTAGCCGTTTCAGCATATGAATTGAATTCAATACCACTTCCAAGTGTTGATGAGATCTTAAAATTTGAGAAGGTGGTTTTATCTGGTTCTTCTAGCGAAAAAATTGAAAAGACATTGTCTAAATTCTATGGAGTGAATTTTAAATGAGCTTGCCGAAAGTTCCAAAATTAGAAATTATAATAGAGAGGCTTCCGCTCATTTTTCCTGAGGGCACAGAAAATCGGAATTATGTCATCCGTGAAATGGCAGCTAAGACGTTGTATGTTATGTTTTATGCTGGTGCTGTCTCAGGCAGTGAGCGGTGGATAAGACCTAGTCAGGTTACGGATATGGGTGTCGGACAATCTGAACTTATCGATGATGTAAGCCGTGAGGAGTGGGTAAAGCGGACACTGTCTAGTAAAAAAGAACGCCCAATAGACGCTTGGTATGCTCCGAACTCACGAGAACCGATCAGAGATGAAACTATACGTTCTGGTTTTATACCATGTGGTGCTGTAATTGAACGTAGTGGTATTCCAACAACATCATCTAAGCCTAAATATAGCCTTGAGTTATCCTTTGCTACATTGTTTGATGAAGAGTTAGTCGATAGCGATTTAGAGGTAGCTATCACTAAGTGGCAAGACACACGTTTAAATAAAGCTGCCTTATCTAGATTGCGATTGATGAAATCAGGAGCAGCTATTGCAGAGGATGCGGTGATTATAACTTTTCCCAATGGGGAAAAAAGAACATTAGCACCTGGTCCTTCAAGTGTAATTGCGAAAGCTGTAATTGAAGTTTTTGCGCCAAAATTCCTTAAAGCCCCAGCAATTCTCTGGTTGTCAGAATCCGGTAATAAAGTAGTTGCTAGGGATGAAGATTTAGCGCATGCATTAGGTCTAAAAATTGATGCATCAAAGGCATTGCCTGACATAATTCTCGTTGATTTAGGAGATGATAGCAGTGGCGCAGACATGTTGGTCGTTTTCACAGAAGTCGTCGCGACTGATGGCCCAATAAACAGGGAAAGGAAAGTTACATTAACCAAATTAGCTTTGGAAGCGGGTTTTAGCGAGAACCACTTGGCTTTTCTCACTGCGTTCATGGATCGTGGCAATGGACCATTTAAAAAATCAATCTCTGAACTAGCTTGGGGATCGTATGCATGGTTTGCTTCAGAACCTGAGCATTTGATTGATCTAAGAGATGGGCAGCCAGTTAAATTGTCAGACAGAAATTAGCAAATGCCATTACCCGCTGCATTGCATGCATTAGATGCATGAAATTGCATGATGATCCGGTGTGATTTTTATCCCCACAGCGTCAGCACTGGCGCGGATCGCGCCGGATCATGCACCTGCATGAAAAGTGACACACGAAGCGGGCAGGCGAGGCGGGGATAGCATTGCGCGCAGCCGTCGAAAAACATGTTCATCTGAATATTACACGGGTATAAATCCAAAACTGTTAAAAACGCTACTTAACATTGCGTAGAACGTTTATGTGATGGAAATCTACTGCTGATGAAAGGGTAAGTATTGTTTATAATGTCAAATTGAGTGAAAATTCAATACCAGTAGAGCATAGAGGTGTTAAATGTCTCAGTACGAATTAGAGATTCCAGATGACCAGCAAGAAGATGAAGATGATTTAAACAAAGCAATCTCGTTTAAAGAGTCTGTCGTAATGAATGCTGATTGGACGATAGAAACTATTGATAGTCAGATTAATAAGGGTAATATTAATTTGCAGCCTAGCTTTCAGCGTCGTGGCGCTTGGGATGACACACGTAAAAGCAGGTTGATTGAGTCAATTATTGTAGGAATGCCAGTTCCTAATATAGTATTAGCCGAGCAAAAAGAACATCGAGGCCGTTTTATTGTTATCGATGGAAAGCAAAGATTGATTACCATCAATGATTTTTTGTCAGGTAAATTTCGTCTTAAAGGACTTGACATTAGGCCTGAGCTAAATGGTTTGGATTATAGTGGCCTTCCAAGTGAAGATGGCGAATATCTAGATAATAGTACATTGCGCTCTACAGTGATTAGAAGCTGGAAAGATGAAAGCTTCTTATATGCGATATTCTATCGATTGAATAGTGGAAGCTTGCAATTATCCCCTCAAGAATTGAGAAAAGCATTAATTGGTGGGAACTTGCTTGATGAAATTGAAAGTTATCTCTCAAGTAGTAATCCATTCCAAGCATTATTTGGCAAGTTGCTTGATAAAAGGATGCGTGATTCTGAGTTAGTTCTTAGGTTTATAGCTTATAATAGGGGTATTGAGAATTATAAGGGGAACTTTAAAGAGTTTCTTGATAAAACAGTAGAGTATTATGAAAATGACTGGGACAACCTTAAGCAAGAGACAATTGATTCACTAAACTCTTTAGATCTCGCTTTAGATACTACTTTAAAGGTTTTTGGGGAAAATTCTTTCAAAAAGTGGCTTGGTACAAAATATGAGCGCGTTATCAATAGAGCTATTTTTGACTGCATTGCGCGATTTTTCAGTGAGCCAGCATTAACTGCGCTTGTCTTGAGAGATAAAGTAAATATAGAAAATGCGTTTCGACAACTTTGCCTATCTCAAGAGTTTAGAGACTCTGTGGAAAAAACCCCTAAAACAACGGGAGCGACCCATACTCGTATAGATATGTGGGGTCGTGTATTAGCAGGTGTTATTGGCAAGCAGTATGACATCGTAGCGCGAAGGATTGTTTAAATGTCTCAAGCCAGCCCTCTATTTAATGATATGACTAAGCGAGTCAAAAGATTAAAAAGTAAGTATATGGCTCGTCAAATAAAAAATGAGATTACAGATCCAATAAACTATAAGTTTGATATTTTAAATGCAGCGGCATATCAACTATTGGTACATGCTGAAATTGAAGAATATATAGAAACAAAAGCTCTCGAAATGTTGGTTTTAATAAAAAATGATGTTGTGCAAAATGGTTATGGCACTGCATATTTTAAAAACTTGCTAGCAATAGCTAACGAACTAGGTGTGCCTATCTCTATAACTGCTCCATATGATGAGGGTGAATTCAAAGCGGTGGTTAATAGTCTTATAAAAAAAGCACAAAAAGAAGTTTCTGACAATAATGGTATCAAGAGTCATTCATTCTCGAAGCTCGCTTTGTTCTCAGGGTACGATAAAGCATTAATAGACCCGATGCTATTAGCTAATATTACCACATATGGAAAAAGACGTGGTTCTGTAGCTCATAAAGGGCCTCGACATGTTACCAATTTTCTCTCTCCATCATCAGAAGTAAAAGATGCAGAAGATATACTTAGTTTATTGCGAATGCATTACTATAAATTTTAGAATAGTGCCGCCAATCATGGGCGGCTTTTTCTTATTCGCTCGGCAACTCATACAACGCGAATCTAATCACTTCTTCACCTATCCACTCATTGACCTCTTTCATGCGTTCCTGTAGCGGCGTTAGCTCGTTGCGTACAAACACCTGAGCGGCCTTTTTTACGTCCCCAAACCCGCCAGTATTGTTCGGTATAATCCCCATCATCTGAGGTGGAACGCGGTGAGCACTTAGCAAATCGTCTCTAGTAGCATTCTTGATATTGAAAAAATCATCTTTGGTAGCGACCTCACTCAGTGGCAAGATTTTAATGCCATCGGGCTTACCGTTCGGCGCGTACATAAATAGATTGCGGAAGTTACCCAGCCCTTTAGTGTCTCGCATCACTTGGCGCATCTTGTCGACGTCACTGGTGCTCTGCGCCGCGTCGGTCATATACAAGATGTAACCGGCGTGTGCACCGTTCTGGTAATACTTGCGGCGGAACAGTGTCGCCGCTTCATTCAGCCACGCAGAATTCAAGGCGCTCAGGTACTCCGGCAGGCCGTACAGCTCTTGATTGATATCCGGCTCAATCAGATGAAACACGCTTCCCGGCGCAAATTGGTGAGGCTCTTTCCAGTCTTGTACAAACCAATATGTATCTGGTTTAACACCCCGGCGGGTATATTTTGCCGGTGAGCATTGCAGGCGAAGCGGTTCGCCAAGTTGGTTTTTCCTTACCTCTAAAAAGGCATTACCAAACACCAGATAATCCAGCGCATAACGGCTAAATTCCTGCTGACTCAGCATGGGGTGGGGGATGAAGGTAGACGCCAAAATGTTGCGCTTCACGAACATTGGCGAACTGTGGTGAACGGCGGCCCGCACGCTGCGCGCCAGCCCGTCGAACGAGATCGGCGGCTCGTACCATTTGCCGTTACCGGTGCATTCGATGTAATCAAGAATTTCCCTCTTATCCAACACCGGAGAAGGCTCTCCAAAGGAGAACGCCTCAAAGTCTTGCCCCTGAGTGGAAGGGACAGGGGAGGTGAGTGCCTTGCGGCCTTTGCGCTTACTCATTAATAAAACTCCAAAATGTTCGGGCTGCTGTGGCCGCTGCCTGCGGTCAGCGGTTCGTTAAGCAAGGCGTGCATGATTGCCCACGCGACATCGGCGTGGCTGGCTTCTTCGCTGCGGCTGGCGGTGTAGGTGGAGCGTGCGCCGCTGGCGGTCATGGTTTTGCGGATCGCCATAAAGGCGGCGGTGATATCGGTGTGGCTGGTGTCGTATTCCAGACAGCCGCGCCCGATGGTGTCTTTGGCCTTCAGCACCATGGCGGTTTTGATTTCAGGGGTGTATTTGATTTCTCGCGCTGCCGGGAAGAATTCGCGCACTAGTTGGAAAACCCCTTGCCCGACGGTGGTCGCATCGATGCCGATGTATTCCACGCAATATTTTTCGGTGAGGTCTGCGATTTTCTGCGCTTGATCGGCAAAGTTCATGCCCTGCCATTGGTGGCGCTCCAGCACGCGGAATTTGCCACCGGCCACCATAGGCGGCGCTATCACAGCACAACCGGCGCTGTCACCGCCGTTGGCTTCTGACGGATCGTAACCAATCCATACCGGGCGATAGCCGAACGGCCGCACGGCGTACGGATTGACGTCCTCCCATTCTTCCAGCGTATCGACCATGCAGCTTTGCAGCTCCGCGAACGGGAACACAGACGCGGTATCGTCCACGAATTCGCACATCAAGAGGTTTTGATACTCTGATGGCGCGTATTCAAGGGAGAGCTGATTGAGGTCGAACAGGTTACAGCCGCCGGTCAGCGCATCCTCTACCGTGACAATCTGCCGCCACTGCCCATCCCCGCACAGCACGCCTTTTGCAAGGTGGCTGTGACTGAGGTCGAGCTGAATATGGTCGTTTTTGCTGCGGCGGCCCTTGTTGAACAGCTCCCCTGACCAGAACGGATAAGCGGAGTGTGCAAGACTGGACGGCGTGGAAAAGTAGGTAGTGCGCCATTTGGCGTGCAGTGACATCCCGCTGGCGACTTTGCGCAGTTCCTGAAACTTCGGTATCCAGAAATATTCATCCAGATAAAGGTTGCCGGTGTAGCTCTGCGCGGTGCGCACATTGGTGCCGAGAAAAATCAGGCGGGCGCCGTTCGGTAACACCATGGGATCGCCTTTCAGGTCAACATCGACCAGCCGGGCAAAATCAATGATGTAGTTGCGGAATACATGCGCCTGCGCCTTTGAAGCCGACAGGAAAATCTGATTGCGGCCGGTGGTCAGTGCATCGAGAAGTGCTTCGCGGGCAAAGAAAAATGTTGCGCCGATCTGGCGCGATTTCAGGATGTTGCGAATACGATGCTGCAGCCCTGCGCGATACCACCTCATTTGATATTCGAAGGCATTTTCCATGAAGATGCTTTGCAGCTTCTCCACGGCGGCCTCGCTGAACAGGTTGCGCTCGACGGGCTTACGCTCGCCTTTGTTGCGGTTGGCGACATTCGGGTTTAAGTCTGCCTCGTTACCACTCATTGAGTAGCGATTGACCCGCGCCAGCCGTTCAATCTGGCGGCCGAGCAGGTCAATTTCTTTGAAGTCGATACCCTCCTTTTGCGTTTTCATGATGAGCTGAATTAACCGCGCTTCCATGCTTTGCTCCACGCGGGAAATGGGCGCGATATCGTCCCATTTGTCGCGCAGCTTCCAGCTCTGCACGGTGGGTGCTTTGGCGTTCAACGTCTCCGCAATTTGGCGCACAGAGAAGCCCTGCCAGTAGAGCAAGGCAGCTTGGCGGCGCGGATCGCTGATGATGGTTGTCGTCGGTGTCGTTTTCATGATGTCAAGGCTACGGAAGCGCCGGACACCCTGCATTAAGCCCTTGTTGTGCCTCAGATCTTCCAACCGCAACGCGTTGAGACGCGACGCCATTCCCCTGAAACTAGCTCCGAACCCAACCACCACAACCGGAGCCGTTTATATGGCAAAGAAAGTTTCTAAGTTTTTCCGCATTGGCGTTGAAGGCGACACCATTGACGGCCGCGAGATCGGCGGTGCGGATATTCAGCAGATGGCTGCGACCTACAGCACGAAGGTGTATGGCGCACGTATCAACATGGAACACATCAAGGGTATTTTGCCGGATGGCTATTTCCGCCGTTACGGCGGTGTGGTTGAGCTGAAGGCCGAGAAAATCGACGAGCCGGGCGAACCGCTGTTGCATGGCAAGTGGGCGCTGTATGCCAGTCTGGCCCCGACCGCCGATCTGGTGTCGATGGTCGGCGCAGGCCAAAAGGTTTTCACCTCGATGGAGATCCGCCGCGATTTCGCCAAGACCGGCAAAGCCTATCTGGTCGGGCTGGCCGTGACCGATGATCCGGCCAGCCTCGGCACTGACATGCTGGAGTTCAGCCGCCGCCATGAAGCCGTTGAGTTCTCCGCGCCGCTGGAAGTCCAATTTGATTTTGAGCCTGCCGCTGAATCTGAACCCTCATTCTCTGCCCGCGTTAAGGCGATGTTTACCCGCAAGCAAGCTACCGACGATGTGCGCTTTGGTGAGATGGAAAGCGCGGTGTTGACCGTGGCCGAACAACTGCAGGAAGCGGAGGCGCGTTTTACCCAGACCACGGCCGAGCTTAATGAGGAAGTCACCAACCTCAAGCAACAGGTAGACACCAGCCGCGCTGCTTTCACTGCGCTGAAAACGCAGTTGTCGACCACCGAAGACTTTAGCCAGCCGACGCGCCCGGAAGCCACCGGCGGCAACGGTGCGCAGGACGTGCTGACCGACTGCTAAGGCAGCCACACCCGATAAAACCGAATAAAAACAGGAATAAAAATGCGCAAGCAAACTCGCTTTAAATTTAATGCTTTTATGTCTCGCTTGGCCGAGCTGAACGGCGTCGACACCGGTGATCTGGATAAGAAATTCAGCGTAGAGCCGTCTGTCACGCAGACCATCATGACCCGTGTACAGGATTCCTCCTCATTTCTGACCCGCATCAACATTGTGCCGGTGCCGGAGATGAAAGCGGAAAAAATTGGGCTGAATGTCAGCGGCACGATTGCCAGCAACACCGACACCGCAGGCGGCGATGAGCGCGAAACTGCTGACTTTGCCACGCTGGATGCCGAGGGCTATTTCTGCCAGCAGGTGAACTACGATTTCCACATTCGCTATAACACCCTTGACCTGTGGGCACGTTATCAGGATTTCCAGACCCGCTTACGCGATGCGATTGTGAAACGCCAGGCGTTAGACCGCATCATGATCGGCTTTAACGGCACGCACCGTGCGAAAACCTCCAACCGCATCAAGTTCCCGCTGTTGCAGGACATTGCGCCGGGCTGGCTGCAGAAATACCGCGAGAATGCGCCGAGCCGAGTGATGAATAAAGTGGTTGCCGAAGATGGCAGCGTGGTGTCTGAAAAGCTCCGCGTGGGTGCCGGTGGCGATTACGCTAATCTCGATGCGCTGGTGATGGATGCCACCAACAACCTGATCGCGCCGTGGTATCAGGAAGACCCGGAATTGGTGGTGATCTGCGGTCGTCAGTTGCTGGCGGATAAATACTTCCCGCTGGTCAATCAGGAACAGCCGAACACTGAGGCGATGGCCGCCGATCTGATTATCAGCCAGAAGCGCATCGGCAATCTGCCCGCAGTGCGCGTGCCTTACTTCCCGGCGGATGCGCTGCTGATCACCCGCATGGATAACCTGTCGATTTATTGGCAGGAAGACACGCACCGTCGTCATATGGTGGAAAACTCTAAGCGTGACCGTATCGAAAACTACGAATCCATCAACGAGGATTACGTGGTGGAGGATTACGCCTGCGGCGCATTGGTGGAAAACATCGAGCTGTTGCCTGCTAAGCCAACCGATCCACAAAACAAGGCGGCGCTGACATCTTCCGGTGAGGACATCAAGACGCTGGCCGGTGCCATCGTTGAAGCGGTGAAAGCTGCTGCAGCCCCGGCGGAGCCTGTCGCTGATGTTGAGGTGAAAGGCCCTGAGGAAGCTCCGGTAGACGACAAAACGAAAGGCGGTAAATAACCATGACCAGCCCTGCCCGCCGTCACCTTTTGCGCCAGTCAGCGGTCGAGGCTGCGCAGCGGAAAAATGACCCGCTGCGCCATGCCAACGGCTACGAACTGATGATGCTTAAACTCTATGAAGATAAGCGAAAGCTCAAGCAGATACGCTCACAAGAGCGCAAGGCCGAACTCAAGCGCCAACTGCTGCCGGACTATGCCCCATGGGTTGCCGGAGTGCTGGCCGAAGGTAACGGCGCGCAGGATGCCATTCTGATGACGGTCATGATCTGGCGACTGGATGCTGGGGACATCCCCGGCGCGCTGGATATTGCCCGCTATGCGTTGCGCCACAAGCTGGCTCCGCCGGGCAACTTCGCCCGCTCCACGCCGTACCTCATCGCAGAAGACGTCGCCGAGTCTGCCACCCGCGCCCATGAGTCCGGGGAGCCGGTCAATATTGACCACCTCATGCAGACCATGGAACTCACCGACGCAGAAGACATGCCCGACCAAGTGCGCGCCAAGCTGCACAAGATCACCGGGTACGTCCTACGCGAAACGGGCAGGGCTGAACTGGCATTAAACCACCTGAAGCGTGCGTTGCAGTTGCATAACGGCTGCGGCGTGAAAAAGGACATTGAACGGCTGGAGCGGGCGATACGCACCGCCGCCAGCCGCTGACAGAACGCGCCCCGCGCCGGGCGGCACGACGGCCGCGACAGGTTTCACCTCGTCAACGCCGTCGTCCACCGCCCCCTATTTTTTGAGGTCACATGAGCATCGTAATTCATACGCCACGCCCGGACGCGCCTGCACCGCGCCCGGAGGATGAGCCGATCGTTAAAAACGTCTTTTTCTTCCCGGATATCCGCCCGGCAGAGGTGCGCGACGTGATGCGCATTGAAGGTACGATCACCGCCCCGCGGTTGCGGCTGGCGATTAAAAGCGCGATGGCGGAGGTCAACGCCGAGCTGTTCATCTTCCGCCGCGACCAGATGGCCGAAGGCTACCAGCGACTGGAGGATGTGCCGGGCGACCAGATTGACGGCGAAAGCGTGCGGGTGAGCGAGTACCGCAACGCCGTTAGCGCCATGACCATGGCGACGCTCTCGGAGCAATACCGAAGTGTAGACACCACCGCCACCGGCAGCCGCAAGGCCGATGTGATTGAAGCCTCAATCGGCGAGCTGTGGCGCAACGCCCGTAATGCGATCAGCAATGTGGCCGAGCGTTCTCACTGCATCATCGGGCTGCTCTGATGAAAGTCTACGCCCTACAGGGCGACACAGTTGACGCGATTTGCTGGCGCTACTACGGGCGCACGCAGGGTGTGGTTGAGCAGGTTTATTCACTCAATGCAGGGCTGGCCGATGCCGGGGTAATTTTGCCCCACGGCCAGCCGATCGAGCTGCCGGACGTGACCGCCGCGCCGCAGCGTGAAACCGTCAATTTATGGGATTAACAATGGAGCGCATCACCTCATTTTTAGCCTACGCGGTGGCGGTGTTCCTTGCGTGGATCGGCAAGTATTCACCGCAGGACATCGCTTTTATGGTCGGGGCCGCCGTCGGCGTCGGCACCTTTCTCGTTAACTGGTACTACCGCCGCAAAAGCTACCAGTTGCTGAACAAGCTCGGCGTCAGCCGGAGGGCATTCGATGAACTCAATCGCTAAACGTTGCACGGTGGCTGCCGTGCTGGCATTGGCCGCGCTGCTGCCGCAATACAGCGCGCTGCATACCTCTGAGGGCGGATTGCGACTGCTGGCTGATTTTGAGGGCTGCCAGTTGTCGCCCTACCAGTGCCAAGCGGGCGTCTGGACCAGCGGCATCGGGCACACTGCTGATGTATCGCCGGGCGTGGTGATCAGCGAGCGCCAAGCCGCCGTCAATCTGGTGGCCGACGTGTATCGTGTGGAACGTGCCATCGGCCGCTGTATGCTCGTCACGATGCCGCAGCCGGTGTATGACGCGGTGGTTTCCTTTGCCTTCAACGTCGGTGTGATAGCCGCGTGTGACTCCACATTGGCCGGTTTCATCCAGCGGCAGGACTGGCGCAGCGCCTGCCAGCAGTTGCCGCGTTGGGTGTATGTCAACGGGGTTAAATCCAAGGGGCTGGAGCGCCGACGGGCGGTGGAGATGGCCCGCTGTCTGACAGGAACCACGTTATGAACCGTACCGGCGCGCTGTTTCTGCTGTTGGCGCTGGCTGTCGCCGGTTGGCTTAAATGGCAGGTTATCGTTCTGGGTGATCGGTTGGGCGAAGCGCAGCGGGAAAACGGCAAGATAACGGCGGCGCTGACCGACACCCGCACGGCGATCAGCAGGTTGCAAACAGCGGCCGGCCAACTGGCGCAGGAAGAGAAAAACCTGAGAGCTGACCTCGACAACGCACACCGGCTGGCGCTGAATCGCGAGCAAAAAATACAGAGATTACTCAATGAAAACCAAACATTACGCGATTGGTTCAACACTGCTTTGCCTGCTGATGTTGCAAGGCTGCACCAGCGTCCCGGCTTCATCGGCGCCGCAGATTATCTACGTTGGTTGTCCGACGGTGAACCCATGCCGGATACCGTCCAGCCGTCCGGCGACTAACGGCGACCTGAGCGCCGACATTCGTCAGCTTGAAGATGCGTTAGCGACCTGCGCTGTGCAGGTCGACGCCATTAAAACCTGTCAGGAGCAACACAATGTTAAAGCCGCAACAGCTCCGCGCTGAGCTGACAAACTGCCTGCAATGGCTACAGCGTAACCCCGGAAATTTACAGGTGCGGGTAGAGCGGGGCAGCGTGGCCGCCACGCTTGCCACCTCGCTGTCGCATGAATACCGCTATACGCTGAATCTGCTGTTCTTGGACTACACCGGCGATCTGGATTTAATCATGGTGCCGATTCAGGCATGGCTGCGGGAGAACCAGCCGGACATCATGGCGACCGAGGAAAAACGCCGCACCGGCTGCACTTTCGAGACGGATTTTAATAACGACGGCTCTTATGATTTCAGCGTGTCGCTGCAGTTAACTGAGCGAGTGGTAGTCAACGAGCAAGACGGCGGCGCACTGCACGTTAAACACCTGCCTGAACCGCCATTGCCGGAAAACGTCACGTGGCCGATGCAGCTCTATGTCCACGGTGAGTTAGCGAGTGAATGGCATGAACGAGCTTAGCCCCTTTGACGCCCGGCTGGCCGGGTTGATTGCCAAGCTGTCGCCGCAATCGCGCAAGTCGCTGGCTGTCGCCGTGTCCAAGCGTCTGCGCGCCAGCCAGCAACAGAACATCAAGCGCCAGCAGGCACCGGATGGCACACCCTATGCGCCGCGCAAAACATCGCTGCGCAGCAAAAAGCGCCTGCGCGATCGGGCGATGTTCTCCAAGCTGCGCACTGCGCGTTACATGAAAGCCAAGGGCAGTTGCGATGAAGCCGTGGTGGAGTTTGTTGGACGTGTGCGGCGAATGGCTAACGTGCACCATTATGGCTTGCGTGACCGGCCATCGCCGCACAGTGATCCTGTGAAATATGAGGAACGTCCGTTACTGGGATTCAGCCCGGCAGACGTCAAAATGATTGAAAGTGCGATTATTGAGCACATGGCCTCCTAATTGGAGGCTGTTATTATCCTTTTACTGATTTGATTAAGTTTGCGACGGATTCTATCCCATCAAAGGTTGATGGGATTTTATCATCCGTCATGACAATGTTTGAAAATATTATGGCCTCAAATTTTTCAAGAGCCGAAGCATCGTCTTTTTTAATTTTAGATGAGTATTGTGCGTAGTTTTGAATGAACTGACATAAACTTTTTCTTAATTCTATTTGATTGGATTGACTTTTTATGGATTTATAATCATGCAAAGCAACTCTGAAATAATAAACTAAAACTAAAAGCAGGGAGGTTGATGGGATAAGTGTTATTAACGCATGTGATAAAGTTAGAGAGTCACCCTTGTACATAATGAAAAGTATTTCTAATATTATTGGGACGAATATTATCCCCCCTAAAATTAGTAATATATTTGATGCGCTTTTTTCTTCTTTTTTCTTTTCTATACTTAAATCATCAAATCCTTTGTATAAACCTACGAAATTATATGCATTCTTTTGCTCGTCCAAAGCATCTTTTAATTGCCTTATCTCATTAATTCTTTGTGCGTAATCGCTATCCCATCCGCTTTTCAATATCTTGCAGTCTTCATGTGTTTTTATGAAGTCCTTAATTAGATCTATATTTGTACCTTTTAGGTTTTTCCTAAATACCTCCAAAGGCATTGATTGCAAGGCGTAAGATATTTGCATTGAAGCGGTGGATGAAAATGCCTCTATGTTTTTTATGGCAAAATCTTTTATTTTTAAATATCCTTTATTGGGTTTTTCCCCTTGGGAAAGGTATCTTTCAAGGAAAAATCTGAAACAATCAGAGAAGAGATCATCAATTTCTTCTTTTAATGAATTTACTTTTATATCTGTCCCGATAAAACTTTCACTTATATTTTCAATATTGAATTGAGTGCTTTCGTCCCATGATTCAGACTCTTCAGTAAAAGACTGTAGCAATAGAGATATGTATTCATTTCTTTCTTTGCTAAATGAGTCATTTATTTCTAGGTTGTCGATTGATTTTTTTAAGTAGTTTAGGGTTCTTTTGTTTTTTTCGAACTGGAAAAATTCAATTATCACTCTATTACCGCCTGTTTTTTGAAAAGGTATTTAGTCAGCTTTGTATCGTTCATTTGTGCCATAAAATTTCAAATAATTCCAGTCCAATAATGAAATATGCAATTCACTCCTTAGTTGTATCATCGTTCGTCCAACTGCCTCGCGTTGCCGTCGCCCACAGTGATCGGCATTCTATCCGCATGAACAATCAACACGACATTCTGCGTCTGCTGCGCAACCTGATCCGCATTGGCACCGTGAACGCCGTCGACCTCGAACGTGGTATTTGCCGTGTCGATACCGGCGGTAACCTTACCGACTGGCTGAATTGGCTAACCTGCCGTGCCGGGCGTACCCGCGTGTGGTGGGCACCGTCTGAAGGTGAGCAAGTGTTAGTGCTGGCGCTGGGCGGCGAGCTGGATACCGCCTTTGTGCTGCCGGGTGTTTTTTCCGATGACTTCCCGGCCCCATCGGCCTCGGCGGATGCGATACATATCACCTTCCCGGACGATGCCGTGATTGAGTACGAACCGGCAACCGGCGCGCTGAGTGTGACCGGCATTAAAACTGCCAACGTACAGGCGTCCGAGTCGATCACCGCCAGTACCAAAGTGGTGATGGTCAAGGCTGACAAAATTACCCTTGATGCGCCGGAGGTGGTTTGCACGAACAAACTTATTACCGGCACGCTGGAAGTGCTGAAGGGCGGGAAGATGACCGGCAGCATTGAGCACAGCGGTGGATCGTTCACATCCAACGGCATTGTTGTTGATAAACACACGCACGGCGGCGTCCAGAACGGCGGCGGTAACACGGATAAACCGGCATGAACAACGCGAAATACCTTGGCATGAACCGCGACACCGGCCGCGCACTGACGGACATCGAGCATATTCGCCAGTCCGTGGCAGACATCCTGATCACGCCGCAGGGTTCACGCCCTATGCGCCGGGCCTATGGTTCGCTGCTGTCGGCACTGCTCGACCAGCCGCAGAATGACACGCTGCGCCTGCAGATCATGGCCGCCTGTTACAGCGCGATTCTGGCATGGGAGCCACGCGTAAAACTGACCGGCATCACCTTTAACACCACCTACGACGGCAAGATGGTGATCGACATCACCGGCACCCGCACCGATGCCCCCGGCGCGCTGTCGCTGTCTGTTCCTGTGAGCTGAAACCATGGCAACCATTGACCTGTCCCAACTGCCCGCACCGCTCATCGTGGAGACAGTGGATTATGAAGACATTTTGGCTGAGCGTAAGGCCACGTTGATTTCGCTCTACCCGGAGGAACAGCGGGAAGCCCTCAGTCGCACACTGGCGCTGGAGTCTGAGCCGATCGTGAAGCTGCTGCAGGAAAACGCCTACCGTGAGGTGATTTTGCGCCAGCGCGTCAACGATGCCGCTAAAGCGCTGATGCTGGCTTATGCCACCGGTAGCGATCTTGACCATGTCGGCGCGAATTTCAGTACCCCGCGACTGGTGATCACCCCGGCAGATGAAACCACTATCCCGCCGACACCGGCGGTCATGGAGTCAGACGAGGATTATCGCCTGCGTCTGCAAGACGCCTTTGAAGGGATGAGCACGGCGGGATCGGCCGGTTCATACCGTTTTCACGCCCGCTCGGCGGATGGCCGTGTGGCCGATGTGACGGCGATCAGCCCAACCCCGGCCAGCGTGACCGTCACGGTGTTATCGCGTGACGGCGACGGCACTGCCAGCCCCGATCTGTTGCAGGCCGTCAGCGTAGCGCTGAATGATGAAGATGTGCGCCCGGTCGGCGATCGGCTTACCGTGCAGTCTGCAAGAATTACCCGTTACGCCATCGAGGCCGTTTTGTCTCTGTACCCCGGCCCGGAGGTCGCGCCTATCCTCGACACGGCGGATAAACGGCTGCGCGCTTATGTGCAAAACATGCGACGACTTGGCCGAAATATCCGCCGCTCCGGCATCAATGCCGCGCTGAAAGTCGAAGGCGTGGAAGACGTGCAAATCATCAAGCCGCCCGCTGACATTGTGCTTGATAAGACGCAGGCCGGTTATTGCACCGGTTACACCATTACCCCAGGGCGCGCCGATGACGATGAATAACCGCTTGTTACCCGTTGGCTCCTCGCCGCTGGAAGTGGCCGCCGCCGCTGCGTGCGCGGAGCTGGAGCGCGTGCCAGTTGCACTGCGTGACCTGTGGAACCCAAAAACCTGCCCTTTAGCGCTGCTGCCCTATCTGGCGTGGGCGTTTTCCGTCGACAGGTGGGATGAGGCTTGGCCCGAGGATATCAAGCGGGGCGTGGTGTCCGCCGCGTTCTACATTCACCGGCATAAAGGCACCATTGGGGCCGTGCGCCGCGTGGTGGAGCCGCTCGGCTACCTGATTAACGTTATCGAATGGTTCCACGGTGACGATCCGCCCGGCACCTTCAGGCTTGATATTGGCGTGCTGGAAACCGGTATCACCGAGGAGATGTATCGGGAAATGGAACGCCTGATCGCCGATGCCAAGCCGCTGAGCCGCCACCTGATCGGCCTCAACATCTTGCAGGACATCCCCGGTCGGATTTACACCGGCGCGGCCGTCGTGGATGGCGATGTCATTACCGTTTACCCCGGATAAAGAGAAAAGCATGAGCAAATACAAAGCGATTATTACCACCGCCGGGGCGGCTAAAATTGCCGCCGCCACCGCTGGCGGTACCCAGTTGAAAATCACCCGTATGGCTGTCGGTGACGGTAACGGTACATTGCCGACACCGAATCCTGCACAGATCAAGCTGGTCAATGAGAAATACCGTGCCGCGCTCAATGGGCTGACAATCGGCGCTGTGAAGAACAACATTGTGGCGGAGCTGATTATCCCGGCCGACGTCGGCGGGTTCTGGCTGCGGGAAATGGGCCTGTATGACGAAGCCGGAACGCTGATCGCCGTCGCCAATATGGCGGAGAGCTACAAGCCAAAACTGGCGGAAGGCAGTGGGCGTACGCAGACGCTGCGCATGATCCTGATTGTCAGCAGCACTGAGGCGATTCAGGTGATCGCCGGGGGCGATACGGTATTGGCCACCAAAGATTTTGTTGCCGATGCTATTAGCGCCCATGAGAAAACGCGCAATCACCCGGACGCCAGCACCACGGCGAAAGGCTTGGTACAACTGAGCAGCGCCACAACCAGCACCGACGAAACCAAGGCCGCCACGCCAAAGGCGCTGAAAGCGGTCAGTGATGCCAGCGCCAAAAAGGGCGCTAATCTTTCCGATTTGACCGATAAGGCCGCTGCACGCGGCAATCTCGCACTGGGCAGCGCCGCGACAAAAAACGTCGGTGTTGAAGGTGGGCAATTGATGGCCGTCGGTGCGTTTGGGCTGGGTGGCGGTGCGCGAGCGTTTGATAACGCCTATTGCAACACTGCGCAAATTTACCGCGTGAATATGGCTTCCGAAAACAAACCGCCGATCAGTGGCAATATCGCCGCCGGGGTGCTTAGCCTGCCGTGCGATGCCGCGCCGTCAACGGGATATGTCAGTGTATCGGGCTTAGGCGCAGCCTTTATTGGTGCGTCTAACCGACCTGAAAACGGGGTGAAGTGGTCGCGGATTTACACCACGGATTACAAGCCCACGGCGGCCGATGTTGGTGCATGGAGTAAAGCAGAAGCTGACGGCCGCTATGCTCAACGCGTTAACAACCTTTCAGATCTGCCGGACAAAGCCAAGGCGCGCCAAGCGCTGGCGTTAAAATCTGCCGCCCAACGTGATATCGGTGAAGCCGCAGGGCAAGTGTTGACGGCCGATCAGGCTTTCGGGCTGGGGCTGACGCCGCCCGCACGGCGTCACGCGCTGGCGGATATCTGGGGGCAAGGGGCGTTTACCGGATTTACATGGGCAGAAGTCAACGACCCGGATAAACCGCCGTTTGCTCAGGCGGGGAGTTCCGTCGGGATTATCAATCAGACGTGGCAGGCCAGCGCCGGGGGCGAGTATTTCGGGTTGCAGATTGGCTGGCGTCAGGGGCGGATGTCATTCCGCACCAAAGAGGCTGGGAAAGGGATCGACGGCTGGTTTGAATTCTTGCACTCCGGCAACAGCTACACCGCAAAAGAGGCTGATGCAAAGTATGCTTTACGCGCCCTCAAGATTAACGGCAAGCCGTTAAGCGGTGACGTTAACCTGTTGGCAAGTGATGTAAATGCGTGGAATAAAACGGAGGCCGACGGGCGTTATCTGATGCTGACAGGCGGCACGGTGAAGAAGTTGGCGATAAAATCCGATAGTGCTTCCACTGAGGGAGAACTCCTGCGGATAGAGAGCGGTGCGCATACCCCATTTGTGATGAGCAGACCTACTGCACAGAGTAATTTATCGTTAGGTTTTCAGATTGGCGCTATGCCATTAATGCGTCTTGGTGTTGCTCTGGATAATGAGTTGCATTGGGGAACCGAGGCCAATCAGGCTGCAAACCCCCGTATTTATACGACGGCGAAGCCACCCACGGCGCAAGAAACCGGTGCGCTGACTGACGCTGAAGCAATGAAAAAATACGCGGTACGTTCGCTCAAAATCAACGGCAAGCCACTGAGTGGTGATATTAATTTGTTGGCCGGTGATGTCAACGCATGGAATAAAACCGAGGCTGACGGGCGCTACTTGGCAAAAGCTGGCGGGCAATTGACTGGCATAGTCAAAACCAGCGCGGAAATTCAATCAACATCCATTGATAACTATCGCATTGTCGGCGGCGATCACGGGACGTTCTGGCGTAACGACGGCAGCAGCCTGTATTTAATGTTGACCAATGCAAAAAACCAGTACGGTACGTTTAACAACCTACGCCCGATGGCCGTCAATGTGAAAACGGGCGCAATGACGTTGGGCCATGACGTAACGATTCAAGGTACCTTCAATGTAGGTGCGGCAACTCATGCCGGCGATGGCAATATTCTGGGCAGCCGTTGGGGTAACAAATGGTTATGGGATGCGGTTATTGAACAGGTTAATAGCCGCGTTGATTGGGGAACCTTTAACCGTGAGGTTGGGGCGCGTGCAACTGTCGATTGGGTTAACCAAAACTTTATTCAAAACGTCAGGTACAGCGCAGAAACACAGCACGGTGCTACAGGCATCTATACCTATCACGAAAATACCGTATTGACGGGATTCAATAACTGGGATGGCGACTACTCTCCCGAAGAATTGTTCTGGAGTTACATCCAGATTTATAAAAATGGACAATGGGTCACTATAGGTCGATAAATCATGATGAATATTAAAGGCTTTAAAATCGGCTCACCAAAAACACCGGAACAACTTAAATTAAGTAATCAGCATAATGCGTTATTTCTTTTTTCCGAAGATGGCGTGGAATGGTATAGCAGTCAGCAGAGTTTTTCGGCTGACACAATAAAGATCGCTTATGACGAAAAAGGCATTATTCGCAGTATCGCGGCCAATAAGGATGTTTCTACGTTGTGGCCTGCAGGGTTGAATGTTGCCGAAGTGGCAGACACTACCGCAAATCGCCGGGTGAATATTTCGGGTGATTGGGTGTTTGATGGGAAGAAAATCGACAAGCGGATTTACACACCGGAAGAACATCAAGAACAAGCCCGGGTAGAGCAGCGCGCCCGTATTGCTGCAGCCGCCAAGATGATCGCGCCGCTGCAGGATGCGGTTGATTTGGATATGGTGAGTGATGCCGAAAAAGCCCGGCTGGAAGGCTGGAAAAGGTATCGGGTTATGCTTAACCGTCTGGATGTTTCAGCCGCCCCGGCGATTAACTGGCCGTCAGCCCCCGACGCATAAGAAAAAAGCCCGCAACTCAACGATGCGGGCTTTGTGTTTGCGGCTTTCCCTGATGTTGCCGCGTCTTGTCTGTTGACCTTAACCCGTCAGCTCAAATACCGTCCAATTGATTGTGTAGATCAATACGCTGCTATTGATCGGCGAAAACGATCGTATGATTTAGCTAGTTTCATAATATGTGCTATTTTTCTAAATCAGACCTTATATGAACGGAGTTTTTATGTCTTGGGTGTCAGGATTCGGAAGTTTTTTGGGGGCCGCTGCTACAATAATTATTTCTATTTTGGTCTATCTTCATGGGGCACGAAAGGATAAACATCAAATTGATATAGCTTTACTTGAAGAACTTAGGAAAAAAGAGCCAAGTAGGTATCTTGTTGAACGACTGTTTTTTTATTTATATCGATGCTCCAATGTTAGTTACGATGAGATAATTATCCTTATCAATCACACCGAACCTAGGGAGGCAATCCGGAGATTTGCTGTATCGCGTCGATGGTCTCGTGTTTTTAGATTGGTATATGTAAATGGAAATATAGGGTACGAGCTGTGCTCGGGATTTGATACAAGATTTAAAAGGGGTTGGAAGTGTGCCCTTGCTTTAGTGGTGTTTATTCTAATGTATTCACTTGTAATATATTTTGGGAGTGAACTGTTTAGTATTTTGGCTCAAGTGATTAATGACTTTTACAAGGGGGGTGTTAATTTTTCTGATGGTTTTGACAGGTTGTTTTCCGTGGCGGCTTCGTTTTTTTTGACAGTTTTGGCAGGTATCTTCTCTGGGGTTTCTATTATGGTGTCTATGAGTACGCTTTTTTCGTTAAGCAATGTGAAAGAAATAATTAAAACTCATAAGAAATCGCCATGCAAAATGCACACCTCAGAACGTGAAATTTCAGGGGATGTTTTATAAATGCTGATTTAATATAAATGAGTTGTTTGGCTGAACAACAATCCTCATTAAGATGAAAGCTCTGTTATTTGGTTGCATCCTGTCTACATCAACCAATAACGGAGCAAGCTATACATGGCTGACTATCATCACGGCGTGCGTGTTGTCGAAATCAACGACGGCACCCGCGTTATTTCCACTGTCTCGACGGCTATCGTCGGCATGGTCTGCACGGCGGAGGACGCCGACGCGGCCACCTTCCCGCTGAACACCCCAGTGTTGATCACCGACGTGCTGGCTGCCTCCGGCAAGGCCGGTAAAAAAGGCACGCTGGCAGCGGCACTGCTGGCTATCGCTGACCAGTCAAAACCGGTCACGGTGGTTGTGCGTGTTGCCGAAGGCAAAGACGCCAAAGAAACCACTTCAAATATTATCGGCGGCGCTAACGCAGAAGGTCGCTATACCGGCATGAAAGCGCTGCTCTCAGCGCAGGCCGAGTTAGGCGTTAAGCCGCGTATTCTTGGCGTACCGGGCTATGACAATCTGGAAGTGGCTACCGCATTGGCCGGAATCTGCCAAAAGCTGCGCGCATTCGGCTATATCAGCGCTTACGGCTGCAAAACGATGGCGGAGGCAATCAAGTACCGCGCCAATTTCAGCCAGCGTGAGCTGATGCTGATTTGGCCGGATTTTGTCAGCTGGAACACCGCCACCAACAAGAGCGACATTGCCTATGCCACTGCACGGGCGCTGGGCCTGCGCGCCAAAATCGACACGGAAACCGGCTGGCACAAAACCCTTTCTAACGTCGGCGTCAATGGCGTGACCGGCATCAGCGCGAGCGTGTTCTGGGACCTACAGGCTCCCGGCACCGATGCCGATCTGTTGAACCAAGCGTGTGTCACGACGCTTATCCGCAAGGACGGCTTTAAATTCTGGGGTTCGCGTACCTGTTCAGACGATCCGCTGTTCCTGTTCGAAAACTACACCCGCACCGCGCAGGTGCTGGCCGACACCATGGCCGAGGCGCACATGTGGGCGATTGACCGGCCGGTCACCCCGACACTTGTCCGCGACATGATCGACGGCATCAAAGCCAAGTTCCGCGAGCTGAAATCCGCCGGGCTGATTATCGACGGTGATTGCTGGTATGACGAAACCGCCAACGACAAGGACACCCTGAAGGCAGGCAAGCTGTTTATTGATTACGACTACACGCCGGTGCCGCCGCTGGAAGATTTAACCCTGCGCCAGCGCATCACTGACCGCTATCTGGCGACGTTCGCCGCATCCGTGAATCGCTAAAGGAGACGATGATTTATGGCTCTGCCTAAGAAACTGAAATACCTGAACCTGTTCAACGACGGTTTCAATTATATGGGCGTGGTGTCCTCGCTGACGCTGCCAAAACTCACCCGCAAGCTGGAGAAATACCGGGGTGGCGGCATGAACGGTGCAGCCTCCATTGATATGGGGCTGGACGATGACGCGCTGGCGCTGGAATGGAGCATGGGCGGCATTGATGAGCTGGTGCTTAAGCAATGGGGCGCAGTCGATGCTGTGCCGCTGCGCTTTGCCGGTTCTTTCCAACGTGACGACACCGGGGAGGTGTCCGCCGTGGAGGTGGTGATGCGTGGCCGCCACAAAGAAATCGACTTCGGCGAGTACAAACAAGGCGAGGACACCGAAACCAAGGTATCCACCGACTGCACTTATTTCAAGCTGACCGTTGACGGCAAAGAGCTGCTCGAGGTCGATACCGTGAACATGGTCGAAAAGGTCGACGGCGTTGACCGGCTGGCCGAGCACCGTAAGGCCATCGGCCTGTAATTGCGTGCCAGCCCGTCGGGCTGGCCGTTTCCCTGACTGAGAGAGAAAACCACCATGAACGAAGCCAAAGAAAACACCGTTACCCTCGACACCCCGATTAAGCGTGGTGAAACCACTATCACCGACGTGCAGGTGATTAAACCGAATGCAGGCGCACTGCGCGGCGTCGGTCTTGCTGCGGTCGCCAATGCCGATGTTGACGCGCTGCTGGTGATCCTGCCGCGCGTGACCGTACCGAACCTGACCAAAGAAGAATGCGCCCGTTTAGAGCTGCCGGACTTGGTGGCGCTGGCCGGGCAGGTTGTCGGTTTTTTGTCGCCGAAGTTGGCGGAGTAGCGATTGACGCCCGGCTGGGCGTTGATGACCTGATGGCGGATATCGCAGTGATATTCCACTGGCCGCCGTCGGAAATGGCCGGAATGACGCTCACCGAGCTGTTGAACTGGCGTCATAAAGCCCTGCAACGCAGCGGAGTGAATCACGATGAGTAAAAGCCTGCAGCTTCAGGTCTTGCTGAAGGCCGTAGACCAAGCCACACGCCCGCTTAAAAGTATCCAACAGGCCAGTCAACGGCTGGCCGGTGACATCAAGACTACCCAACACACCCTCAAAACGCTGGGCGCACAGGCCGCCCGGATTGAGGGGTTTCGCAAGGCTCAGGGCCAGCTTGCCGTCACCGGGCAGGCGCTGAAAAAAGCCAAAGAAGAAGCGGCCGCGCTGGCCGTTCAGTTTAAGGCGACGGAAAAACCCACGGCGCAGCAGGCGCGGCTGCTGGCAGCGTCAAAGCGTGCCGCTGCTGAGTTGCAGACGAAATACAATGGCTTGCGCCAGTCCGTGCAACGCCAGCGTAATGCGCTCAACGCTGACGGTATCGCCACCAAGAACCTGAGCGCCGAGCAACGCCGGTTAAAATCCAGCGCCGGTGAGGCAACCGCAGCACTAAACCGCCAGCGTGTAGAGCTGGAACGACTGAGTAAAAAGCAGGAATCACTGAGCCGTATTCAGCAGCGGGCGCAGGCCGGTAAAGCGCTGGGCGCAACCGTCCGCAACCAAAGCGCCGTCGGGCTGGGGGTCGCCACCGCCGGACTGTATGCCGAAAGCCGGTTTATGGCTCCGGGTGTGCAGTTCGATAAGCAGATGTCAGACACACAGGCCACATTAGGGCTGGCGAAAAACGACAAGCAACTGGCGGCTATCCGTCAGCAGGCGCGGGACATCGGGGCTACCACCGCCTTTTCTCCGACGGACGTCGCCCGCACGCAGTCCGTGTTGGCGAAATCCGGCTTTAACAGTGATGCCATCCTGAAGTCGACGGAATCCACCGTTAATCTGGCGCTGGCTTCTGATTTGGACATTGCCGACGCGGCGGACATCATTACCAACATGCAATCGGCGTTTAACATGCCGATAGACGAGATCCAGCGTGTTGCGGATGTGATGACCAAGGGATTCACCAGCTCAAACAGCAACCTGATGGATTTTGGCGAGGCGATGAAGTACGTCGCTCCGATTGCCGAGGCGGCCGGGGCCAGTATCGAAGACACCACCGCGTTACTGGGCGTGCTGGCCGATAACGGCATCAAAGGCAGTATGGCCGGGACGGCGACGAGCGCCATGTTTACCCGGCTGCAAGCGCCGGTCGGGCAGGCGCAGGATGCGTTGTCAGAGCTGGGGGTGAAAACCAAAGACAGCAAAGGCAACATGCTGCCGATTGAAGGCATCCTGAAGAAAATCGACAGCTCGTTTAAAAAGAACAAGCTCGGCACCGCGCAGCAGGCGGAATACCTGAAGGTGATTTTCGGCGAAGAGGCGATGAAAGGCGCTATCAAGCTGATTGCTGCGGCAGGCAACGGCAAGCTGGCCGCGAAAAAGCAGACGGTGACAGATTCCAAGGGGGCGACAGAACACATTGCCAAGACGAAAACGGATAACCTCGACGGTGATTTAAAAAACCTCTCCTCGGCCTTTGAAGATATTCAAATTGAGGTCTTTGATAAACAGGATTCCGGGTTGCGTAAGCTCACGCAAAGCGCCACCAAATGGCTCGGCGTGGCCGGGCAATGGGCGAAGGAAAACCCGGAGCTGTCCGGCACGCTGTTTAAGCTGGCACTGGGTCTGACAGCAGTGATCGGCGGCATGGCTATTTTGGGCTTTCTGGCCGGGCCGGTGATCACCGGGTTTAGCCTGTTGATGGGGCCGACGCAGGGGCTGACCAAAGGGCTGTTTAAGCTGAGCCGGGTTGCCGCCACGTTTTCGTTTAAGGGCATAACCACCGCTGCACGCGGGCTTGGCAGCGTGATGAAGTTTACCGGTGGTGCGGTGGGGCGCTCCCTGCTGAGGATGGGCGGTGGCATGCTGAAATTGATGTCAATCGTCGGGCGTGTGTCGTTTGCCGGGCTGGTTAAAGGGCTGCGTTTTGTCGGTACGGCGGTGATGTGGTTGGGCCGCGTCATGATGGCTAACCCGATTTTGGCCGTGATCAGCCTGATTGCCATGGCGGCTGTGTACATCTGGCAGAACTGGGAGACGTTAGGGCCTAAATTTCAGGCCGCATGGGAAACGATCAAAAACGCCACTTTGAGCGCATGGAACAGCATTTCCACCGCGACGTCGGAGGCATGGGAAAACGTCAAGAAATCGACACAAGCGGCATGGCAAAACCTGAAAACGTGGCTCGGCGGGCAGTGGGATGACCTTGTAGGGTCGGCTAAAGCCTTACCCAGCAAGTTTAAAGAAGCCGGGATGAACATGATCAACGGCATCATGGATGGCATTAGCGAGCGTTGGCAGGCCCTGAAAGACAAGATTAGCGGCTTAACCGACATGCTGCCGGACTGGATGAAATTTGGTGGTAAAACCGAAGTGAACCCGGCGATTTCCTACAGCCGTCCCGCGCCTGAGCTGACGCCGGGGCCGGGTTATGCGGGGGCATTCGACAAAGGCGGTGATATCCCGTCCGGGCAGTTTGGCATTGTGGGCGAGCGTGGCCCGGAGATCGTCAACGGCCCGGCCAATATCACCGGGCGGCGTAAAACAGCGGCATTGTCAGCGGCCATGCTGTCACTGTCTACCCCGGTGATGGCGGCGACGCCCCCTGCGGCGCCCGTGCAGATAACCCCGGCGCCGATCACCATTGAGGTGCATGCAGTGCCGGGACAGGACGCGCAGGCCATTGCCCGCGAAGTGTCTCGCCAGCTTGCTGCCGAGCAGCGCAAACAAGCGGCTGCTGCACGTAGCCGCATGAATTACGGAGGGTAACGACATGATGTTAACGCTGGGGCTGTTTGTTTTTATGCTGCAAACCCTGCCGTATCAGTCCCTGAACCGCACGGCCGATTACCGCTGGCCGAGCAATGCGCGTGTGGGCCAGCGCCCGGCGGCGCAGTTTTTGGGGCTGGATGATGAAACCATTACCCTGTCCGGCGTATTACTGCCGGAGATCACCGGCGGCCGCTTTTCGCTGTTAACGTTGCAACTGATGGCGGAGCAGGGGCGGGCGTGGCCGCTGATTGAGGGCAGCGGTACGATTTACGGCATGTTTGTGATTGAGTCGATATCGGAAAGCCATTCGGACTTTTTCGCCGACGGCAGCCCGCGCCGTACCGAGTTCACACTCAATTTAAAGCGGGTGGATGAGTCCTTGTCTGCTATGTTTGGCGATCTGCGGCAGCAAGCTGGAGAGCTATACGATAAAGCGGGCGCGATGGCCGGACAGGCCGCCGGGGCAATGGGAGGGTTTTTATCATGATCACTGGCGTTGCCATGCCTGCCGGGGCATTGATTGCCCCGGACTTCTCATTGTCATTGCAGGAAAAAGACATCACGCAAAACATCCGCAAGCGCCTTATTTCCCTGTCGCTGACCGATAGCCGGGGCTTTGAGGCTGACCAGCTCGACATCGAGCTGGACGACAGCGACGGGCGGATGGTGATGCCCCAACGCAATGCGGTGCTGGCGTTGTCACTCGGCTGGAAAGGTGCGCCACTGACGCCGAAGGGGTTGTTTACTGTGGATGAGGTGGAGCACAGAGGCGCGCCGGATACGCTGACCATCCGCGCCCGGAGTGCCGATTTTCGCGGCTCGTTGAATACCCGCCGGGACGAGTCTTATCATGATACCTGCCTGAGCGATATCGTGCAGAAGGTGGCGGCGCGTAATAAGTTAAAAGCCACGCTGGCCGCCGGTCTGGGAACCATCAAAATCAGCCATATCGACCAGACGCAGGAGACGGACGCGGCATTTCTAACCCGGCTTGCGACGCTTAACGGCGCGGTGGCGGCAGTGAAAAATGGTGTTCTGTTATTTATGCGGCCGGGTAACGGCACCAGCGTGAGCGGTAAACCGTTACCGGTGTTCACCATCACGCGACAGGATGGCGATCAGCACAGCTTCAGTATTGCCGACAGGGACGCCTACACCGGCGTGATGGCGAGTTGGCTTAACACTAAGCAGCCGAAGCCAAAGAAAGTGAAGCTGCAGCGTAAGCCGAAAGAGCAGTATTTACGGGCATTGCAGCATCCCAAAGCCAAGCCGGCTGCCACCAAAAAAACGGGGAAACCGGCGGAGGAGAAAAGCGGCGACTATCTGGCGGGGGCTGAAGATAACGTGTTTGCTATCACCAAGATTTACGCCACCAAGGCCGCTGCTATGCGGGCCGCGCAGGCTAAATGGGAAAAGCTTCAGCGCGGAGCGGCTGAGTTCTCACTGTCGCTGGCGATGGGCCGGGCTAACATCACGCCGGAAACGCCGGTACGCGTAAGCGGTTTTAAAGAGGTGATCGACGCGCAGCACTGGATAGTAAGCAAAGCCACGCACAGCCTCAGCAACAGCGGTTTTACCACGGTGCTGGAGTTCGAGGTTTTGCTTTCTGATGTGACTTATGAAGTCTCGTAATGTGAATTATTTTTTGTAAATTCACTTAAAGGTTGTTTTGTTCTCGATCGGGGAGGGTATTATCGCGGCAATTGAGAGATTAAGAAGGGGATATCAATATGATGCATTGCCCGCTTTGCCGAACTGCCGCCCATGCCCGCACAAGCCGCTACTTGAGTGAGAACACCAAGGAACGCTATCACCAGTGCCAAAATATCAATTGCAGCTGTACTTTCGTGACGCTGGAATCTATCCAACGGCAGATTGTATCACCGGGTAAAATTGATATTGCTCCACCGCATCCAACAAGGAGCAATCAGGGATCACTTTGGATTTAACAAGAAGCCTGCGAAAGCAGGTTTTTTTGTGCCCCGCAAAATGGCTGTCGCCATTTTGTCGCCACTGGACGAATTTCCCTCTCTCAATGTATTGTTTTATAACGATATTTTCTACAGGCAACAAAAAACCCGATAGTCTTGAACCTAAAAAGGCGGGACTAACGGGCTCCACAAAATGGGGACATCAAAGAAAAGCAGTGGCACTAATTCAGACTACCCCCGGAAAGGAAAGTTCTCGCCGGCGATAAAAATTTCAAAATATATTTGCCACTGATACATCTTTGTTGCTTATCGGTTAGCCGAGTATCCCCGGCCACAACACCACAATCAACGAACCTGCCAGGGTTAACAACACGTTAGCTATGGCGTAGGTTCCGGCGTAGCCCAGTGCAGGGATGTTACTGCGTGCAGTATCGCTGATGATTTCCATTGCTGGCGCACAGGTTCGTGCCCCCATAATCGCGCCGAACAGCAGGGCGCGGTTCATGCGCAGCACATAGGCGCCAAACAGGAAGCAGATCACCACCGGCACCAGGCTGACGATCAACCCGGCGATCAGCATCTGGCCACCGACGGCGCCGAGGCTGTGGCCGATGCCCGCACCGGCGCTCAGGCCCACGCCGGCCATAAACACCATCAGGCCAAATTCTTTCACCATGTTCAACGCGCCCTGCGGAATGTAGCCGAAGGTCGGGTGGTTGGCGCGCAGGAAGCCCAGCATGATGCCGGACATCAACAGACCGGCGGCGTTGCCGATGCCGAACGAGAAATTGCTGAACTGGATGGTGATCTGGCCAATCATCAACCCGATGATGAAGAAGGAGCAGAAGGCCAACAGATCGGTCACCTGGCTGTGGATAGAGATAAAGCCGATCTTCTCCGCCACGCTTTTCACCCGGCGCGCGTCGCCGCTGACCTGCAGCACGTCGCCTTTGTTGAGCACTATGCTGTCGTCAATGGGCATTTCAATCTGGCTGCGGATCACCCGGTTGAGGAAGCAGCCGTGATCGGTCAGCTTTAACTGGCTCAGGCGCTTGTTTACCGCATTGCTGTTCTTGACCACGATCTCTTCGGTGACGATGCGCATGTCCAGCAGATCCCGGTCGAACACTTCTTTACCGTTGCGGAAGCTGGGGTCCAGCCGCGCATGGGCGTCCGGGTAACCGACCAGGGAAATCTCGTCGCCCACCTGCAGCACCGCATCGCCGTCCGGGTTCGCCAGAATGCCGTTGCGGCGGATGCGTTCTATATAGCAACCAGTCTGGCGATAGATGCCCAGCTCACGCAGGTTTTTGCCATCGGCCCAGGCCACCAGCTCCTGGCCAACGCGGTAGGCGCGAATGACCGGCAGGTAAACCTTGCGCTGGCTGTCGGTATCCAGACCGCGCTCGCGGGCGATCTGCTGGGCAGAGGTGGAGAGATCCTGATGTTGCAGCTTGGGCAGGTAGCGCGCGCCGAAGATCAGGCTCACCAGGCCAATCAGGTAGGTCAGGGCATAGCCGAGGCTCAGATGGTCCTGCGCCGCCAGCAGCGCTGGGCCGTTGACGATGGTGTTGCGCAGCGTATCGCCAGCACCCACCAGCACCGGGGTCGAGGTCATCGATCCGGCCAGCATGCCGGCGGTTAGCCCGATGTCCCAATGGAACAACTTGCCAAGACCGATAGCGATCACCATCGCGGAGCCGACCATCACCAACGCCAGCATCAGGTAATTTTTGCCGTCGCGGAAAAAAATTGAGAAAAAGTTTGGCCCGGCTTCCACGCCGACGCAGAAAATAAACAGCATAAAGCCGAGATTCAGCGCTTCGGTGTTAATGGCGAAATGTTGTTGGCCCAGCAGCAGCGAAACCACCAAAACGCCAATGGAATTACCGAGTTGAACGGAGCCCAGACGAACTTTACCGAGGCACAGCCCCAGTGCGAGTACCACAAACAGTAACAGGATGTAGTTACCGTTTAACAAACTAGCGACGTTTATGTTCACGGAGGATAACTTATTGTTTACCAGTAAGTGCTTGATGTAGATGACTATAAGATATAAATTCAGTCGGAAAATGACGTCATAAATAACTAACCAGCGGAAGGCGATCCGAACCATCGATCGGCGGCGTATATTCTAGTCGCTATGGCGCGCGACAGCCAGCATTAAGCTGAGTTCCTGCGCTGCCGAACGCATTTAACTCTCTTTAGACCAAGGAAAAAGTTCAGCTCAGCGTTGCCGTGTATGGCAAGGCGTCACCTGTTTCGTGACACGGCTGATTTCTACGGGGTAGTGACGACGCTAAAGGGGAGTCTCCGCATGGCGAATTATCGGTATTGGGTGGGCATTTTAAGCTGTTCTCTGCTGTTCAGCCTGGTGTTTCTCGGCCAGCAGAGCGGGGCGTTCGGCAGCACGGATCACGAGCATCACGGTGAAACCGGCCTGCTGCTGTTTGTGATACCCGGCATGATCGCCAGCTATTTGTCGAGCAAAAAGCGGATCCTCTGCCCGTTGTTGGGCGCGCTGTATGCGCTGCCGCTGTGCCTGACGATCCGCCATTTTTGGCTGACGCCGTTTTATTCGTTCTGGCAGGAACTGGCCTATGCCACCAGCGCGGTGTTTTGGTGCGTATTCGGCGCCCTGCTGGCGCTGTTTGTGCGCAGCCTGTTGCAGGCGTTTCAGCCAGGTCACCGTCGCGAACGGCAATAAAAAAGGCGCTCTAAGCGCCTTTTTGCTGAATAACCTGAGGATTACTGGAACAGATTCAGGTTTTCTTTGGCGTAGGCTTCGAAATCGGTGAAGCCGCCAATGTGTTTTTCATCAAGGAAGATCTGCGGTACGGTTTCTACCGGTTTGCCGACGGTTTTTTCCAGATCGGCCTTGGTGATGCCTTCAGCGTGAATATCAATGTAACGGAAGTTGAAATCGTCACGGTCTTCAGTCAGTTTTTCCGCCAACTCTTTCGCACGGACACAATAAGGACAGCCTGGGCGCCCGAAGATTACTGCAAACATGCATCACTCCTTAGTTGATATTCAATTAGTTAATCGCTACTGCAACGACATTCTGTCAGCCGAAAAAGCCTTGGTCTGCGCATTACCTGCGTTAATGTCGGTTACTATGCCCGTTGGCCCGGTGAAAAAAAAGCAGGAATTACCTGTTAATCTGATTCATGTAACCGATTAAGCCGCCGGGGCTGTCGCCGTCGTGGGGAATTCACTACACTGGGGGCAGTGCCTCTGGAGAAAAAAATATGCGTTCGTTCGGTGACTTACCGCGCCCGGTGCTGGTATTGGAAGGCTTGGGTATGGTGCTGTTGGTGCTGGCCTATCTGAGTATTCACGATCATGTCCACCTGCCGGGTTGGCTGGCTTCACAGCAGGCGGCGGTGGCGATGATCTTTCTCGGTGTGGCGTTGATGGTGCCGGCGGCGGCGTTTTTGGTCTGGCGTGTGGCACAGGGTTTTGGCCCATTGATGCGTGGCGGTCTGCCACCGGAAAACGATCGGCATAAGCCCGCTCCGAAAAATGCGTCGGACGATAAAAATGACCGTGAGCCGCGCGCCTGAGCGCCGGCCGCCGATAAGACGCCTGCCTGGCAGGTAATTGCTTTTTGGGGTGACGAGTGAAAATTGCCATTCTTTCGCGCGATGGAACGCTGTATTCGTGCAAACGTCTGTTGGGAGCGGCAGAGCAGCGCGGGCACAGTATTGATATTATCGATCCGCTCTCCTGTTATATGAACATCAACCCCGCCGCGCCGACTATCCATTATCGCGGCCGTCAGTTGGACCGTTATGATGCGGTGATCCCGCGTATCGGCTCCGCCATCACTTTTTACGGCACTGCAGTGCTGCGGCAGTTTGAGCTGCTGGGCAGCTATCCCCTGAATGAGTCGGTGGCGATCACCCGGGCGCGCGACAAGCTGCGTTCGCTGCAATTGCTGGCGAGGCAGGGAATAGACCTGCCGATCACCGGTTTCGCCCATTCTCCTGACGATACCGGCGATCTGATCGAACTGGTCGGCGGTGCGCCGCTGGTGGTCAAACTGGTCGAAGGCACTCAGGGCATCGGCGTGGTATTGGCGGAAACGCGCCAGGCGGCGGAGAGCGTGATTGACGCCTTCCGCGGTCTCAATGCCCATATTCTGGTGCAGGAGTTCATTCGCGAGGCGCAGGGCAGGGACGTGCGCTGTCTGGTGGTGGGTGGCAAGGTCGTGGCCGCTATCGAGCGGCAGGCCAAGGCCGGGGAGTTCCGTTCCAATCTGCACCGCGGCGGTACCGCCCGCAAAGTGAGCATTACCGCCAAAGAGCGGGCGATTGCGGTGAAGGCCGCGACTACGCTGGGGTTGGACGTCGCCGGGGTGGATATCCTGCGTGCGGCCCGTGGCCCGCTGGTGATGGAAGTCAACGCCTCTCCGGGGCTGGAAGGGGTGGAGAAAACCACCGGGCTGGATATCGCCGGCATGATGATCGAATACATTGAACAGCGCGCCCGGCCGGGGTTTCGCCTGAAATCGGGCGGCTGAATGCCCGGCGGTAAAGATTCGCGGCTTTGCGGCTGGTACTGCGGCCTTTTCTCGCCCATATTTATCCTATCAGCGAATTAAGCGGCTTTGATCGTGGCGTATTGGGGCAATATTCCGTAAGCTATGCGCCTTTTTCGCGTTTTGAATATTGTGAGGCTGGTAATATGGATTCACTCATAGTCCCTGATTTGGCGTTGTTGCGACGTTGGCTGGATCAATCGGGCATTTCATTCTTTGAGTGCGATTCCTGCCAGGCGCTGCACCTGCCGCACATGCAAAACTTCGACGGCGTGTTCGACGCCAAGATCGATCTGGTAGACAACGTGATCTTGTTCTCCGCGTTGGCCGAGGTGAAGCCGACCGCGCTGATCCCGCTGGTGGCCGATCTCAGCCAGATCAACGCCAGTTCGCTGACCATCAAGGCGTTTGTCGATATCCAAGACGATAATCTGCCGAAACTGATCGTCTGTCAGTCGCTGAGTATCGCCGTGGGCGTGACGCTGGAGCAGTTCACCCACTTTATGCAGCAGGGCGAAGAACAGATCTCGATGGTGATCCTCGAGGCGCGGGCGAACGATCTGCTGTTTATGGGTGACGAAGAAGAGAACCCGGCTGCCGCTGACCGCCAGCCAATGCTGCATTGATCGCCGCTGTAGATGATGCATGCCGCACCTCCGGCGGCATGCTGCCCTTATTTCCTTCCGCAATAATATATTCTGCGTTTTACCCTCTGTTGCCAGATATTTCTCGTCGTTTATGCCATTAATGGCGTATCACATAGAGAGAAACTGCATAAAAAATCGATAAAAGGCGTTTTTGGCCCTGAAGGCTGGTGCGTTCCGGCAACACCGGTTATGCTGCTGATTCTGCTAAGGGCTTGCGATTCCCCTTGTAACCACGCGAGCTGGACAGCTGAAAAAGGCGTATGCAATCAAATGCATAGCCATTCAATTCGCGGTTGCAACGATTGCGCTCGATCAGGAAAGGTTTTGTATCATTTCGGGATACAAGTTCAATTCTATGATTCACCCCTGTTTTGGAGGAAGTTACGGATGGTCACCCAACGTAAAAAGTGGTTATCGGGTGTTGTTGCCGGCTTGCTGATGGCCGCGTCCGTCACCGCGTCAGCCGATGAAAAAACGCTGCACGTCTATAACTGGTCCGACTATATTGCGCCGGACACCTTAGCTAAATTCCAGAAAGAAACCGGCATCAAAGTGGTGTACGACGTCTTTGACTCCAACGAAGTGCTGGAAGGCAAATTGATGGCGGGCAGCACCGGTTATGACCTGGTGGTGCCTTCGTCCAACTTCCTTGAGCGCCAGTCGAAGGCCGGTATCTTTGAGCCGCTCGACAAGAGCAAAATGCCGAATTACAAAAACCTTGATCCCGATATGCTGAAACTGGTGGCGCATAACGACAAGGACAACAAGTACGGCATTCCTTACCTGATGGTGACCACCGGCATCGGCTACAACGTCGACAAGGTGAAAGCGGTTCTGGGCAAAGACGCGCCGGTCGACAGTTGGGATCTGATCCTCAAACCGGAAAACCTTGAAAAGCTGAAGAGCTGTGGCGTTTCCTTCCTGGATGCGCCTAGCGAAGTCTATGCGACCGTGTTGCATTACCTGGGCAAAGATCCCAACAGCACCAACGCGGCGGATTACACCGGCGCTGCGAACGATCTGCTGCTCAAACTGCGGCCGAACATCCGTTACTTCCACTCTTCCCAGTACATCAACGATCTGGCGAACGGCGATATCTGCGTGGCGATCGGCTGGTCCGGCGACGTGATGCAGGCGGCTAACCGCGCCAAAGAAGCGAAGAATGGCGTGAACGTGGCTTACACCATTCCGAAAGAAGGGGCGCTGACCTATTTTGACATGTTCGCCATGCCGGCGGACGCCAAAAACAAGGATGCTGCCTACCAGTTCCTGAACTTCCTGCTCAAGCCGGACGTGATGGCGGGCATCAGCAACTTCGTGTATTACGCCAACGCGGTGAAGGATTCCACGCCGCTGGTGAACGCTGACATTCGCAACAACCCGAACGTGTATCCACCGGCCGATCTGAGCGCCAAGCTGTTCACGCTGAACGTGCAATCGCCGAAGCTGGACCGTGTCATTACCCGTGCCTGGACTAAAGTTAAAAGCGGGAAGTAATACGGAAGGGCTCAGTTTCCTGAGCCCGGTTTTCAGTCGTGTTCTGACCAGCAGGCGGGGGCTCCCCGCCTGCGTTGCCATTTTGGGCCATGGCAATCGCCGTGGTTTTTTGCACTGCTTTACACCGGAGAGCACCCCGATTGAACGACGTCATTCCTCGTCCTCAAGCCAAGTCGCAGAAGGTTTTCACCCCTCTGCTGGAAATCCGTAACCTCACTAAAACCTTTGACGGCCAAAACGCGGTCGAAGACGTCAGTCTGACCATCTACAAGGGCGAAATCTTTGCGCTGCTGGGGCCGTCCGGCTGCGGCAAGTCTACGTTGTTGCGCATGCTGGCTGGCTTTGAACAGCCAACGGAAGGGCAGATTGTGCTCGACGGGCAGGACATGTCGCATGTGCCGCCTTACCAACGGCCAATCAATATGATGTTCCAGTCTTATGCGTTGTTCCCGCACATGACGGTTGAGCAGAATATCGCTTTCGGCCTGAAGCAGGACAAGATGCCGCGTGCGGAAATCGCCGAACGGGTGGCGGAAATGCTGTCGCTGGTGCACATGCAAGAGTTCGCCAAACGCAAGCCGCATCAGTTGTCCGGTGGCCAGCGTCAGCGTGTGGCGCTGGCGCGTAGCCTGGCCAAGCGGCCGAAGCTGTTGCTGCTGGATGAACCTATGGGCGCGCTGGATAAAAAACTGCGTGACCGCATGCAGCTTGAAGTGACGGATATTCTTGAGCGCGTAGGCGTGACCTGCGTAATGGTCACCCACGATCAGGAAGAAGCGATGACCATGGCGGGGCGCATCGCCATCATGAACCGCGGCAAGTTTGTGCAAATCGGTGAGCCGGAAGAGATCTACGAGCATCCGAACAGCCGCTTCAGCGCCGAATTTATCGGCTCGGTCAACGTCTTTGACTGCGTGCTGCAGGAACGTCATGAGGATGCGCTGATCCTGCAAAGCCCCGGCTTGCGTCATGCGATAAAAGTGGATCCGGATTCGTCGGTGGTGGACGGCGTGCCGATCCAGGTTGCGCTACGGCCGGAAAAAATCATGCTGTGCGAAGAGGTGCCGCAAGACGGCTGCAACTTTGCGGTGGGGGAAGTGGTGCATATCGCTTACCTCGGCGATTTGTCGATCTACCACGTGAAGCTGCTCAGCGGCCAGATGCTCAGCGCCCAGTTGCAGAACGGCCACCGTTTCCGCAAAGGGATGCCGACCTGGGGCGATGAAGTGCGCCTGTGTTGGGAAGCCGACAGCTGCGTAGTGTTGACGGTGTAGTTGAGAAGGTGAGGAGTAATTGTTATGACAATGCTTTCTGAACGCACGCCGTCGGAACCGCCGGCTAGCGGCCCCGGCCCGCTCAAAGCGTTTTTCCAGCGCCTGCAAATGGCCCATGGCCGCAAGCTGGTGATTGCGGTGCCGCTGCTGTGGCTGATGCTGCTGTTCCTGCTGCCGTTCTTGATTGTGTTCAAGATCAGCCTGTCGGAGCTGGCGTTGGCCGTTCCGCCATACACCGATCTGATGAGCTGGGCGGAAGGCAAGCTGGATATCGCGCTCAACTTTGCCAACTACCTGCAATTGACCGACGATCCGCTGTATCTGGATGCCTATCTGCAATCGTTGCAGGTGGCGGCGGTATCGACGATTTGCTGCCTGATCATCGGTTACCCGTTGGCCTGGGCGGTGGCGCACAGCAAATCTTCAACCCGCAACATTTTGCTGCTGCTGGTGATCCTGCCGTCGTGGACCTCGTTCCTGATCCGCGTTTACGCCTGGATGGGGATCCTGAAAAACAACGGTATCCTCAACAACTTTCTGCTGTGGTTGGGGGTTATCGATCATCCGTTGGTGATCCTGCACACCAATCTGGCGGTGTATATCGGCGTGGTGTATTCCTACCTGCCGTTTATGGTATTGCCCATTTATACCGCACTGACCCGGCTGGATTACTCGCTGGTTGAGGCTTCGCTGGATCTGGGCGCCAAACCGTTGAAAACCTTCTTTAGCGTGATAGTGCCGCTGACGCGCGGCGGTATCATCGCCGGTTCGATGCTGGTGTTTATCCCGGCGGTGGGCGAGTTTGTGATCCCGGAACTGCTGGGCGGGCCGGACAGTATCATGATCGGCCGCGTGCTGTGGCAGGAGTTCTTCAATAACCGCGACTGGCCGGTGGCCTCGGCGGTTGCCACCGTCATGCTGCTGTTGTTGATCGTACCGATTCTCTGGTTCCACAAGCACCAGAACAAGGAAATGGGGGGGCAGGGATGAACAACTTGCCGGTAGTGCGTTCACCGTGGCGTATCGCCATTCTGGTGATAGGTTTCACCTTCCTGTATGCGCCGATGCTGATGCTGGTCATTTACTCGTTCAACAGCTCCAAGCTGGTGACGGTATGGGCCGGTTGGTCGACGCGCTGGTATTCAGAGCTGTTCCATGATTCGGCGATGATCAGCGCCGTTGGGCTGAGCCTGACGATAGCGGCCGCTGCGGCGACCGCCGCAGTGGTGCTGGGGGCGATTGCCGCCGTGGTGATGGTGCGTTTCGGCCGTTTCCGCGGGTCAACGGGGTTTGCCTTTATGCTGACCGCGCCGCTGGTCATGCCGGACGTGATCACCGGCCTGTCGCTGCTGCTGCTGTTTGTGGCGATGGGGCACGCGTTTGGCTGGCCGTCGGAGCGCGGGATGTTCACCATCTGGTTGGCGCACGTCACCTTCTGTACCGCCTATGTTTCGGTGGTGATCAGTTCGCGCCTGCGTGAGCTGGACCGCTCAATCGAAGAGGCGGCGATGGATCTGGGCGCGACGCCGCTAAAAGTGTTCTTCGTGATCACGCTGCCGATGATTGCTCCGGCGCTGGTTGCCGGCTGGATGCTGGCGTTCACTCTGTCGTTGGATGATTTGGTTATCGCCAGCTTCGTTGCCGGGCCGGGCGCGACTACCTTGCCGATGCTGGTGTTCTCCAGCGTGCGCATGGGGGTAAATCCGGAAATCAATGCCCTGGCGAGTTTGATTCTGCTGGTGGTGGGGATTATCGGTTTGATTGCCTGGTGGTTTATGGCGCGCTCGGAAAAACAGCGATCGCGCGAATTACAAAAGGCCGCCCGTAGCTGATTCGGTTCAAACCTGCTATTTTTGAAATTATTGGTATTGCAATTGATTACCTGACTTTATATATGCCGCCTGAATAGGCGGCGTTTGGTTGTATACACGGATATGTCAGACATGCTGAACAGCAGGCAGGGAATGAGATCGACTTCAGATGCGCCAGTACCGGTGATGGTGGCCGGGACGGCAATGGTGGCTATCAAATGCATCAGCGTGCTGTTGCTGTTGGGGGAACTGGGTGTCGACGGCACTCAGGAGTTTGTCAGTACCAGCGCCCAGGCCTGGGATTCCACGTTTATCTTTCTGGCCGGCCTGCTGTTGCTGTGCCTGCAAATCAGCTGCGGTTTTGCGGTGATGCGCGGCCGCAATTGGGGGCGCTGGGGCTACGTGATTTGCCAGTGTCTGGTGGTCGGCTATTTGCTGTTGGCGACCATCGGCAGCTTTCTGCCGGAGGTTTTTACCGTTGAAGGGGAAACCAGCAGCCAGATCCTGCATGTCCTGATCCTGCAAAAAATTCCCGACGCGGTTATCCTGGCGTTACTGTTTGTTCCCGTCACCAGCCGCCGGTATTTTGCCGCCCGCGATTAAGACTTTAAGGGCGCAGAGTGCTAAACTCTGCGCCCTTAATTATTCACCCCGAACTTACAGGGTCATCTTTATGCATTGCGCTTTGTATACGGCAGGAACCTGCCGTTCCTGTCAGTGGCTGGAAAAACCTTACCCGCAGCAACTGACGGACAAACAGCATCACCTGCAATCGCTGCTGGCCGGGCGTGATGTCGCCCAGTGGCTGGAACCGCTTGCCGGCGAGCAGAGCGCTTTTCGCAATAAAGCCAAAATGGTGGTCAGCGGCAGCGTAGAGCGCCCGCTGCTCGGCATGCTGCATCGCGACGGCACGCCGGTCGATCTGAGTGCTTGCCCGTTGTATCCCGCCAGCTTTGAACCCATGTTCGTGGTGTTGAAAAGCTTTATCGCCCGCGCCGGCCTGACGCCGTATAACGTGGCGCGCAAACGTGGCGAATTGAAGTACCTGTTGTTGACCGAAAGCACCCACAGCGGCGGCGTAATGTTGCGCTTTGTACTGCGTTCGGATAGCAAACTGGCGCAACTTCGCGCCGCGTTGCCGTGGCTGCAGCAACAATTACCGCAGCTCAGGGTGATTTCTGCCAATATTCAGCCGGTACATATGGCGATTATGGAAGGGGAGCGCGAGATCCCGCTGACCGAGCAGCAGGCGCTGGAGGAGCAGTTTAATCAGGTGCCGCTGTATATCCGCCCGCAAAGCTTCTTCCAGACCAATCCTCAGGTGGCGGCCAAATTGTACGCTACCGCGCGCGACTGGGTTAGGGCGCTGGGTATCGACAGCATGTGGGATCTGTTCTGCGGCGTGGGTGGGTTTGGCCTGCACTGCGCGCAGCCGGAAACCCGGCTCACCGGCATTGAAATCAGCGCCGAAGCCATCGCTTGCGCACGCCAGTCGGCGGAAACGTTGGGGTTGCAGCACGTCAGTTTCCAGGCGCTGGACTCCACGCGTTTTGCCACCGCTGAAGGCAGCGTGCCGCAGCTGGTGCTGGTCAATCCGCCACGGCGCGGTATCGGCCAGGCGCTGTGCGACTACCTGAACCAGATGGCGCCAGGCTACATTCTGTATTCAAGCTGTAATGCCGAGAGCATGGCGAAAGACATTGAAGGGCTGCCGGATTATCGCATCGAGCGTGTGCAGCTGTTCGATATGTTCCCGCATACCGCCCATTACGAAGTGCTGACGTTGCTGGTGCGTAACTGCAAAGACCCGGATAGCCGGGTCTTGTTTACAGATTAATGTCGTTTTAGGTCTTACTGCGGGAACCACTTGTCGTTGATGGCCTTGTAAGTCCCGTCGGCTTTGATGGCGTCCAGCGCGGCGTTCAGCTTGGCCAGCAGCGCCTTGTTGTCTGGACGCACCGCAATGCCCAGACCGGTGCCGAAGTACTGCGCGTCGGTGACGTGCTCGCCTACCGGCGCCAGTTGAGGGTTGTTTTTCAGCCATTCGTTCACCACGGCGGTATCGCCGAATACGCCGTCGATACGGCCATTTTTCAGCTCGAGAATGGCATTTTGGTAGCTGTCGTAAGAGACGGTGTTAATCTCCGGGTGCTTGTCTTGCATGTATTTCTGGTGAGTGGTGCCGTTCTCCATACCCACCTTTTTGCCTTTCAGATCGGCCAGCGAGCTGAATTTCCCTTTCTCGGCGATCACAATCGCCGAGTTGGCGTAGTACGGCTGGGTGAAGGCGACCTGCTTGCTGCGCTCCGGCGTGATATCCATACCTGAGATCACCGCATCGTATTTTTTGAATTTCAGCGCGGCGATCAGGCTGTCGAACGCCTGGTTGGTGAAGGTGCATTCCGTTTTCATTTGTTTGCAGAGCGCATTAGCCAGATCGATATCAAAACCAACGATTTTATTGCTGGCATCCAGTGATTCGAACGGTGGATAGGTGGCGGAAGCGGCGAAGCGAATGGTGTCGGCAGCGCCGGCGTTGAAGGCGATCCCGGCCAGTACCGTCGCGGCAAGTAATAGTTTTTTCATGCGTAAAGCTCCTGTCTGCAAGTCTGCGTGTTTTTATCTCGCCACCGCTTGATTTTACTGACAATAACCCAAAGGTTCTCGCGGTGGTCGCTGGCGTTTACCCTGCCATTTAATGAATTGATATGCAATATAAATGATTAAAAAAGTACAGCGGAAATAAAAAGCCCTGCGCGAAGGCAGGGCTTTTAGACTGACTGGCCGATCACTCAGTTGCGGCGTTCGAACGCCAGCGCACGCCGCTCGACGATGCGCATCAGCAACGTCAGCAGGCCGTTGACGCACAGATACACCAGACCGGCGGCGCCAAATACCATCACGTCATAGGTGCGGCCATACATCAGTTGGCTGTAGCCCATCACTTCCATCAAGGTAATGGTATAAGCCAGCGAGGTGCTTTTGAACACCAGAACCACTTCGTTGGAGTAGGACGACAGCGCGCGCTTGAAGGCGAAAGGCAGCAGAATGCGCAGCGACTGTGAGCGTGACATGCCCAGCGCTTCGCAGGATTGCCATTGGCCGGCCGGGATCGCCCGCACCGCACCGTAAAACAGCTGGGTGGTGTAGGCCGCGCTGTTCAGCGCCAGCGCGATCATCGCGCACAGCCACGGCTGCGACAGCAGGTTCCATAACCACGGATACTCACGGATCGCCGGGAACTGGCCGGGGCCATAGTAGATCAGGAATATCTGCACCAGCAGCGGGGTGCCGGTGAACAGCGTGATATAGATCTTCACGAGCGGCGTCAGGATCGGCGTTTTCAGCGTCAGGATCACCGTCAGCAGCAGCGACAACACCAGCGCCACAATCAACGCGGTGATGGTCAGCGTCAGGCTGGTGTGCAGCCCTTTGATAATTTCCGGCAAGAACTCAAGCATCAGACAGGCCCCCGCTCAAAACGCGTGGTACGCAGTTCGATGCGTTTGATAGCGTACTGGCTGAACAGGGTGACGACCAGATAGATAGCCGCCGCAATGACGTACCAGGTAAAAGGCTCCTGGGTGCGGGTGGCGATGCTCTTGGTTTGCAACATCAGATCGTTAACGCTGATCAATGACACCAGCGCGGTATCTTTCAGCAATACCAGCCACTGGTTGCCGAGGCCGGGCAACGCATGGCGCCACATCTGCGGCATGATCAGGCGAAAGAAAATGGCTGCCGTACTCATCCCGAGCGCCTGTCCGGATTCCCATTGGCCCTGCGGTACGGCCTTCAATGCCCCGCGCAGCGTCTGCGATGCATAAGCCGAATAGAGCAGGGCGAGCGCGATCACGCCGCACAGGAACGGGCTGACTTCGAAGTTATCGATCGCCAGTTGAATGGGCAGTTGGAACAGGCCGAAATTCAGGGTGAAGCCGTCGGACAGCATCAACAGCAGCTGCGACGAACCGAAATAGATAAACAGCACCACCAGAATTTCCGGCAGGCCGCGCAGCAGCGTGACCCAGGCAGTGCCGAGCCAGCTGACCACTTTCCAGCGTGACGATTCCCAGACGGCAAACAGCATCGCCAGGATCAGCCCGAGGATAAGGGCGCAAACGGCAAGGCCGACGGTCATCCCGGCGGCGCTTGCTAGAGGTTGAATTTCATTCATCGGGGTTGATTACTGCTGGAACCATTTTTTGTAGATGGTTTCGTAAGTCCCATCCTGTTTGATTTTGTCCAGAGCCGCATTGAACTTGCCCTGCAACTCGGTATTTTTCTGACGCACGGCAATGCCCAGACCGGTGCCGAAGTAATCTTTGTCCGTCACTTTATTGCCTACCGCCGCCAGTGCAGCGTTTTGTTTCAGCCATTCGTTGACCACCGCTGTGTCACCGAATACCGCGTCAACGCGGCCATTTTTCAGGTCCAGAATGGCATTCTGATAGCTGTCATAAGGTACGGTCGTGATTTCCGGGTGTTTGTCGGTCAGGTATTTTTGATGGGTGGTGCCATTTTGCACGCCCACTTTTTTGCCTTTCAGCGCAGCAACGTCGGCCACTTTGCCTTTCTGCGCGACAAACAGGGCGGAGTTGTCGTAATACGGCTTGGTGAACAGCACCTGTTTTTCACGCTCAGGCGTGATGTCCATACCGGCCATGACCGCGTCGAAGCGCTTGAACTTCAGGCTTGGGATCAGGCTGTCGAAGGCCTGATTGGTGAAGGTGCAGTCGGCCTGGATCTCTTTACACAGCGCATTGGCCAGATCGACGTCAAAACCCTGGATCTTGTTGCCGGCGTCAATAAATTCAAATGGAGGATATGAGGCTTCGGTAGCGAAACGGATCGTTTCGGCTGCAGAGGCGGAAACGCTGATGCCGGCCAGAACGGCGGCGATTATTAGTTTTTTCATCGCAAACTCCCCAAATTACAGCAAGTAAAATTATTAGTGTGATAAGTAATTAGCAAACTCGGTGGTCTGCGGCTGTGCAAAATGACTGGCGTCGCCCTGTTCCACCACGCGACCGTTTTCCATGTACACCACGCGGCTGGCGGTCTTGCGCGCCACTTCCACTTCGTGGGTCACAATCACCTGAGTGATCCCGGTGCCGGCCAATTCGCGAATGATGCTGACGATCTGGGCGGTAATTTCAGGATCCAGCGCGGCGGTCGGTTCATCGAACAGTAGTACCTGTGGCTCCATCATCAACGCTCGGGCAATCGCCACGCGCTGTTGCTGGCCGCCGGAAAGGTGCAACGGGAAACGATCGGCAAAGTCGGTCAGGCGCAAACGCTTCAGCAGTTTGTCCGCGCGCTCCATCGCCTGCGCCTTGGACAGGCACAACACGCGACATGGAGCCTCGATCAGGTTCTGCACCACGGTGAGGTGTGGCCAGAGGTTGTATTGCTGGAACACCATGCCAACGTTCTGACGCAGCTCGCGAATGGCTTTTTCGCCCGGAGCCTGTTTGAAATCGAATTGGTTGCCGGCGATCTGCAATTGGCCCGAACGCGGCATTTCCAGCAGGTTCAACACCCGCAGCAATGAGCTTTTCCCGGCGCCGCTTGGACCAAGCAGCACCAAAGTTTCCCCTGCTGGGCAATCCAGCGTGATGTCAAACAGCGCCTGATGTGCGCCGTAATAGCAGTTGATACCGTTAAGTTGAATGCTCATGCGCCAGAATTGAATAGATATTGATGCCGCGAATGTTAACTTCCACAGAATACTTATGCAATCTTTGTGCGTTAAAATTTATTACTGCGCGGCAGAATAGTAAAAGAATAGCACAAGATACCGCGACTCAGGTTCGAAGGGGGGATTTGTCGTGCATGCTGTGAGGTATGTAGCGAAATTTCTTAAGTTGAGCGAACTTTGAGCGCAATCAAGGCATTTGGCCACCGACGCCGAAGAGCGCCGGTGGCAGGGGGGCTTACTGGTTTTCCAGCACCTGGCGCAATGTGCCGCTGGCGGCGTGCGGCGGTACGTTCAGGTAGCGGATATCATCCACGACCCAACAGGTGCCTTCACGCACCATCAGCACCTCATCTTGCCAGTTGATCGCACTGCCGCCGTCCTTCTGGTGGCTCAATTGAACGCGCAGCGGGATATTTTTCGCATCGGTATTAGGAATGCTAGACGCGCTGGCGACGGTGGCGCTGGTCGCCCCCTGGGCATTGCCGGAGAACAGATCGCCGGTTACCCGATGCTTGCCCGGGTTTTGGTTGGCGGCGACCAGATCCTGGTACAGCACCTTACTCAGGTAGGGCTGCAACTGTGCCAGACGGTTGCTGTCCGGCAGGGAAGCCGCAGGGCCTTGTTGCAGGCGCAGATCGTAAAATTTCTGTGCGACCGTATCCGGGCCGCCTTCCACACAACCGCCGGTACGGGTGCCGATATCCTTGAATGCCGGATCGACGGTGGTACAGGCACTCAATAACAGCGCTAAGGGAAAAACAGCCGCAATCGTTTTTGTTTTCATCTCATTACCTTATGTGAAAGTCTCTACCATGAAGAACGATAACTTACAGTTTATACGCAGAAAACTTTATCACCAAAATAGGTTGGCGGTTTATCAGATGCTGCACTTTCCTGCCGTCGCGCCGCTTTATTTCTTGATCGGGAACGCCACAAAGGGTTTGATTTCCTTGAGCACAAACATGCTCTGCATCTCTTTGATGCCAGGAAGACGGCGGATCACCGACATGGAAAAATCGGCATAGGTATCCAAATCGGCGGCGACGACCTGCAGGAGAAAGTCGGCATCTCCCCCAATACTGTAGCAGGCCACCACGTCTTCTAATTCGATGACTTCTCGTTCAAATTTTCTCGCCTCTGCCTCGCTGTGGCTGTCGATGCTTACGCGGATAAACACCATCACCCCCAGCCCGATTTTGCGTCGGTCCAGCACGGCCCGATACCCCTGGATAACGTCGTCGTCTTCCAGTTTCCGTACTTTTCGCCAGCAGGGCGACGCGGACATACCCAGCTCATCGGCCAGGGTTTGGTTAGTGATGCGTGCGTCCTGTTGCAGGGCCGCGAGAATTTTAATGTCTGTCTGAGATAGCGGATTTTTGTTCATTTTATTTCTTTAAACGATGCTAAATAGGTAAATTTTACCGTAATCGTGCCTTTCTTCAACGCAAGCAGGTCATTATTTCCTCCCCTGAAGTGGCATAATATTTGCCGAGAAGTGAGCTATTTCAGGCAGGGCGGCCATTCAGGCGAGTTGATTTTATGGGGGAGAGTATGCAGTTTGACGTGTCCAGACATAAATGCACCATCGTGATCGATGAAGCGTTGGCGGTAGGATTGGCGATGAACGCCGCCAGTGTGATTGGCATCAGTTTTGGCAAGACGTTCGAGAACTTGGTCGGACCGGATTTATCCAGCGGCGATGGCGTGCGCTATCCCGGTGTCATTTATGCGCCGCTGCCGGTCTTGCGTGCGTCCAATGCTACGATTCAGGCATTGTTGAACAGCGCGGGCGACGATGAAGACATTTACAGCATGCCATTCAGCGCCTTGGCTCAATCGTGCCGGACCTATGACGAATATGGCGAGCGGATCTCAGCCGTTAACAGCGAACATATTGAGCTGGTTGCGATTGGGCTGGTCGGGCCGAAGAAAAAAATCACCAGGCTGACCGGCAATTTGCCCTTGTTTAAATAGAGGCGCTTGGGTATGCGCATGATTAATGTTTTTATTGCATATTATATTAAGAACATATGAGTAAACTTGTGGTCTTAGAAGCGTAATCAGCGAATCAAACAAGGAGTTCTGATGCAGCTTTCAACCACCCCGACCCTGGAAGGGTTTACCATTACCGAATACTGCGGTGTCGTCACCGGCGAGGCGATCCTCGGCGCCAATATTTTTCGTGACTTCTTCGCCGGCGTGCGCGATATCGTCGGCGGCCGTTCCGGTGCTTACGAGAAAGAACTGCGTAAAGCCCGCTTGATCGCTTTCCAGGAACTGGAAGAGCAGGCGAAAGAGCTGGGCGCCAACGCGGTGGTCGGCATTGATATCGACTATGAAACCGTGGGCAAAGACAGCAGCATGCTGATGGTGACCGTCAGCGGCACCGCAGTGAAAGTCAGCCGCTAACCCCCATTTTATGAAACGCCCCGGCAACCGTCGGGGCGCAGTTTATTTATCCCACCTTGTGTTCTTCAGGCTTCAGCGGGCGATGTTCCTGCGGTTTTGCCGCAGGTATCAAATGATGTTCCTGCGGTTTTGCCGCAGGTATCAAATGCTGTTCCTGTGGTTTTGCCGCGGGTATCAAATGCTGTTCCTGTGGTTTTGCCGTGGCTATTGGGTGTTGCTCCTGCGGTTGACGCAACGGGGGTTGATGCTGTTGCATCGGTGTCGGACGATTCATCACCGGCGGCGCAATAGCATGACTCACCGGCCTGAGTGCCGGTGACGGCGCGTAGACCGGATGAGGAGCCGCTGCCAATGACGCAGGCTGATGCGTTGCCCGGTTATCCGCCTGACGCGGTGGTGGCGTTTCCGTCCGCGGATGTTGTGGCATTGCCGCAGGGGCGGAATGGTTAAAGTTTGGCATGCTCATCGGCTGATGGACGACGGAGGGCTGCGTTACCGGGCGGGGTGCCGGAGGCGCAGAATGGGTGAAGGCCGGTATGCCTACCGTTGGATGAGCGTTGCCTGCCTGCAGGGGGGCAAAGTGCGGTTTTGCCATGGTGGCAACATTCGGTGCCGGGTGCTCTGCCGTTGGCATGGTCGGAGCGAAATGCGGCGCCTGATTCACCTGCGTATTGTAGTTATTCACTGTATTGGTGCGGTTCACATTATTGTATTGATTGATATTGGTAACGCGATTAATCACAGTGGTGGAGTGCGATATATAAGGCGCATTGTTGTAAATCACCGGTTGACGCCGATCGCCCCAGTGCACATCCCAGTTATGCCAACTGTTGTCGTGCTGATTGATCAAGGCGCCGACCGCGATGCCGACGCCAAAGCTGATAACGCCGGCCGCCAGCATATCCCCACCGCTGTAGCCAGAGGCCGGTTGATAGCGATAGCCGGGGTAGCTCGGCACCGTTTCTCCGTAGGCCACCCAGGGATCGTAACGCGGCACATAAACCACATCCGGCTGGCTGGGTTCAATCACAATCACCCGATCGGGCGCGGCGACCACGGTTTGTTGATAGGGTTGCTGCTGGAGAGCGTGGGTAGCCGGCGCAAGCACCACCCGTTGTTGAGGGGAGTTTTTCAGCGTGCCTTTGTTCGCCGCACGTTGGCGCATCACCTGGATTGCGTTCATTACGTCGGTGGGATCGTTGGCATAAGCATTGCCCAGCGCACGGGTCCAGGGAAGGTTTTTCGCCATCTGGTCCAGCACGTCAGGGAATTGCACCAGACTGCGAACGCTGGGATCCCAGGGTTGGGCGTCTGCGGCCGTGGCGAGCGCCGCCGGTTGCAGGCTGCGGTTCTGCGCCAGCCAATTATCTGCGGCGCTGATTTGATCGGGATAACCCGCACCGGCCAACACCTGGGCCAGTAGCTTGTCAGGGAACAGCGCTACCGGGCTCACCAACTGATAGAGTTGATCGGCGCTTAGCGGCGTATAGGCAGGTGCAGCGGCGGGCTGAGTTACACCCATTACGCCGGCGACACTTTTCTGATCGCAACCGCTGAGTGGCAGCAGAGCGAGACAGATCAACCCGGTTAAACACTTCGATTTGCGCATGGTTTATTCGCTTATTTCAGCACAGGTAATATGATGAGGCTATCACCTGTCAGGCGAGTAGCCAGTGCCGAGCAATACTCGCTTGCACATCTGGCGGGTCTGTCATCATTTATTGATTAACTTGATTATTGGATACAAGTTAATCAACCTGAGTTACAAATTTGGGAACCTGAACCAGGGGAGGGCGACGTGAAAATTTGGCCAGGGATTATTGCCGCCACGCTGCTTGCCGGCTGCCAAACTGCACCGCAGGGTACCACCGTCGATCGCGGCGGCTACCAGCTTGAAACTCTGCATCAGGCGCAAGGCGCCGACCAGCGCATCCGTTTTCTGGTGATGCACTACACAGCGGAAGATTTTCATTCTTCGTTGAAAACCCTGACGGATGAACACGTCAGCGCACATTACCTGCTGCCGGCGCATCCGCTGCGCGAACAGGGCAAACCGGTTGCCTTTCAACTGGTGCCGGAAGCGTTGCGCGCATGGCATGCCGGAGCCAGCTATTGGCGCGGTCGTACCAGCCTGAATGACACCTCTATAGGCATTGAAATCGTCAATCGCGGGTTCAGCCGCCGCATGCTGTTTACCCACTGGCAGCCGTATACGCCGGAGCAAATCGCGCTGTTGATCCCGCTAAGCCGGGATATCATTCAGCGCTATGGCATTCAGCCGACCGACGTGGTGGGGCACAGCGATATTGCGCCGCAACGTAAGCAGGATCCCGGGCCGCTCTTTCCCTGGCAGCAACTGGCAGAGGCGGGGATCGGCGCCTGGCCGGACGCGGCAGAGGTGCAAAGGCGATTGGCAGGGCGCGACCGCCATGCGGCGGTGCCGTTGGCGCCGCTGCTGGAAAAGCTGGCGCGCTACGGGTATGGCGTCGATGCGCAGTGGGATGCGCGGCAACAGAGAAACGTGTTGGCGGCGTTCCAGATGCATTTCCGGCCCAGCGATTTTCGCGGTGAGCCGGATGCTGAAAGCGAGGCGATTGTCGATGCGTTACTGCAAAAGTACGGTGCGGCGCGTTGATTACAGGCCGTACAGCTTGCCGTGTTCTTTCAGCCAGCGGGCGGTGCGGGTAATGCCTTCATCCAGCGAAACAATCGGCTGATAACTCAGTTCCTGTTGCGCGCGGGTGGTATCCAGCGTCAGATCAAAATTGAGCTTGGCGACGCCATAATGGGTGAGCACCGGTTCTTTCTCGCTTTTACTGCCGAGCTTCTCCATGCCGCGCGCCATCATATCCAGCATCGGGTAGGGCACCGAGCGGATCCGGCATTTCATGCCCAGTTCGTCGATCAACTGCTGTACCACGCTGCGCAGCGGGCGTGCCTGCTGGTTGGTGATGTTGTAGGCGCGCCCGGACGGCGTATCCTCTTTTTGGGTCGCCAGCCACATGGCGTGTACCGCGTTCTCCAGATAGGTCATGTCCACCAGCGCTTCACCGCCGCGCGGCAGCAGCAGGTTGCCGTAATGCTTAATCATCTGCAGCAGGCGCGGCAACATCACTTTGTCGTGAGGGCCAAACAGCCCCTGAGGGCGCAGGATGGTGAAGTGGGTCTGCGGGTTGGACAGCGCCAGTTGCTGGATCACCTGTTCGCCGGCGGCCTTGCTGCGTGCAAACTCGTTGGCGTAGCGCGCCGGCCGGAAGTCTTCGGTAATGTTGCGATGGTGATGATAATCGAAATAAATCGCCGGCGAAGAGATATGGATAAACTGCGAAACGCCGTAGGCCGCCGCCCATTCGCCCAGGCGACGGGTGGCGCGCACGTTGGCCAGCTCAAACGCCTCTTCGGTGCCCCAGGGGGAGGTAAAACTGGAGCAATGCCACAGCACGTCCACCTCGGCCAGCATCGCTTTGGCCTGCGACGAGATCAGGTTGGTGAGATCGGCATGAATGAATTCCGCGCCCATTTTTTCCAGCAAACTGCCCATGGCCTGGTTACGGCCGGTGGCGCGTACTTTTATGCCCTGGCGGCGGAGATATTCAACGGCGTTACGGCCTAACCCACTGGTTGCACCGGTGACCAATACCTTCATAACGAACTCTATTCTCGCCAAAAATCAGAATGCTGAAGGCCGTCAGCGGCACCCCAGCAAATAAGATGCCATTCTTCCGTGATTTCGTGCGCTATGCAATCGGAAAGGACCTAACCGCAGCAGCAAACTGTGCGGTTGATCGACAAATGAACATCAGGCCGTGCCGCGGGTCACGGCAGATTGTCTTCGTGCTCTTCGGCCAGCTTCGCAATACGCCGTGCCATGCCGCGAAAAATGAACAGGTGGGCGGGCATCATGGCGAACCAGTAGAGCAACCCGCTGAAACCGGCGGGATGCCACCAGGCGCGGACATCAAGACTGCGGCGATCGCCGTGATCTTTGATAGTGAAGGTTAAACGCCCCAGGCCGGGTGCTTTCATGCCGAACAAGAGCGCCAGCTGACGTAGCGGCTTGAGGGTGATCACTTTCCAGCCGTCGACCAGATCGCCCACAGCCAGCGTATCGCGCGGCGGGCGGCCATACACCACCCGATTGCCGATCATATCGTCCATGCGGGCGCGGATCTGCCACAGGAGGTTGGCATAGAAATACCCCTCTTTGCCGCCCAATTGCTGCACCAGGTGCCACAAAGCCTGGTTGGACGCGTGGGTTTCCAGCGTGCAACCTGCCTGTTTGGGATAGAAACCGTAACCCGGACGCCAGCGCGCCCGCGCCTCCGGATCGTAGCCCCAGTCGGCGGAGTCGACCACCTCCTTCTCGCGACGCAGGGTTTCGCGTACCGCCTCATCGAAGGTTTGCAGCGTTTGCGGGATCAGTGCTTGCAACGGTTTGCCGTCGGCGGGCAGATCGTGGTTCAGGCCTTGAATCAGCGCGCTGGCGATGGACGTGGGCACGGAGGTGATCAGGCTGATAAACCAGACTGAAATAAAGCGCGTGGGCAGGGGAATGGGGATCAGCCAGCGCTTCTTGCCGCTGATCCTGATGAAACGCTCAAACATCGTCTGGTAGCTGATATATTCCGGTCCGGCGACGTCAAAAATGCGATTTTCTTCCGCCGGATGCGCCAGCAGGTCGGCCAGATACACCAGCAGGTTTTCCAGCGCCACCGGCGAAGATTTAGAGCGCACCCAGCGCGGCGGCGTCAGCACCGGCAGGTTGTAGACCATGTCGCGCATCACTTCGAACGCCGCCGAACCTGGGCCGACGATAATACTGGCGCGCAATTCGGTGATCGGGATGCCGCTTTGGCGCAGTATCTCACCGGTTAGCTTGCGTGCCACCAGGTGCGGCGAACTGTCGCCGGTCGGCTGCAGGGCGCCGAGAAAAATGACCTGTTTGACGCCGGAGCTGCGCAGCGCATCGCGCAGGTTTTCCGCAGCCTGGCGTTCCTTTTCAATAAAGTCATCACCGTCGCCCATACCGTGGATCAGATAATAAAGAGTATCTATATCCCATAGCGCGGCGCCCAGGGTTTCCGGGCGATAAACGTCGACATAGTGGCAATTAACCTGCGGCCAGTTCTGGTCCTGCAACCATTCCAGACGGCGCGCGGCGGCGGTAATGGTATGTCCCTGCTCGATCAGGTGAGGGATCAGGTTCTGGCCAATGTAGCCGCTGGCTCCGAGAACCAATACGCGTTGGGGTGTCATCAGCGCTGCCTTATGCAGTGAAAGTCGGTGACAGAATGCCAAACCTGGCGTTTAAATGCACTTTTTGTGTGGTTATGAGGGAGTTGCATCTGCCATGAGGCGGGGTCACACTACGGGCCGTTTGCCTGTGATAAGCCGGATGATATGAAACTGAATGCTGTTTGTTATGCCCTGTTGGGCCTGGCTTTAGTCGCCAGCCTGTTTTTCCTGCATCCGATTGGGATGTGGTGGCTGTTGGCCAACCTGCTGACGTTGCTGGTGTACGGCGCGGATAAGTTTGCTGCGCGCAAGGGTTGGCAACGGGTGCCGGAAAGCACCTTGTTGGTGTTTGGGCTGGTGGGGGGATGGATTGGCGCGATAGTCGCACAGCAGCTGTTTCGCCATAAAACCCAGAAACAGCCGTTCAAAACCTGGTTTATCCTCAGCGTGGTGCTGAACCTGGTGGCGACGCTGGGGATCTGGTACTGGGTTTACGGCCGCTGGATCCTCTGAAGGCGGGGCGCAGTGGCGCCCCGTTCGGGTCAGGATTCAGGCATGCTGGCGAAGGAACTCCCGCCATAAATCGACGACTTGCTGCAGATCCTGACGGCTGACGTCGAGATGGGTCAGAATGCGCGTCAGCGGCCCGCTGCTGATCAGCACGCCACGCTCTCGCATCCACGGCCCCAGCTTTGCGGCCAGATCTGGCGATTGGCGCAGGTACAGCACGTTGGTTTGGGCGCCCGGTTCAGCAATTTCCACGCCCATCCCCTGCAATTGCTGTTCCAGCCATTTGGCGTTGTCGTGGTCATCGCGCAGCCGTTCGACGTTATGCTCCAGCGCATACAAACCCGCCGCCGCCAGAATACCGGCCTGGCGCAGGCCGCCGCCGGTCATTTTGCGCCAGCGCACGGCGCGCTGAATAAAGGCTTCACTGCCGCACAGCAGCGAACCTACCGGCGCACCCAGCCCTTTCGACAGGCAGATGGTGAAGGTGTCGCAGTATTGCACAATCTCTTTCAGCGGCAGGTTCAGCGCGACGGCGGCATTGAAGATGCGCGCGCCGTCGATGTGCAGCGCCAACTGATGCTCACGGGTGAATCGCCAGGCCTGTTGCAGGTACTCCTGCGGCAGCACGCGGCCGCTGATGGTGTTTTCCAGGCTCAGCAAACGGGTTCTGGCGAAGTGAATGTCATCGGGTTTGATGGCCGCCGCGACCTTGTCCAGCGGTAGGGTGCCGTCCGGGTTCGCCTCAATCGGCTGCGGCTGGATGCTGCCGAGCACCGCCGCGCCGCCGGCCTCGTATTTATAGTTATGCGCCTGCTGGCCGACAATATACTCATCGCCGCGCTGACAATGGCTCAACAGCGCCACCAGGTTGGCCTGGGTGCCGCTCGGCAGAAACAGCGCCGCTTCCTTGCCGGACAGACGAACCGCTTCCGCCTCCAGCGCGTTTACCGTGGGATCATCGCCATAAACGTCATCGCCCACTTCGGCCTGCGCCATGGCTTGGCGCATGGCGGCGCAGGGGCGGGTCACGGTGTCACTGCGTAAATCGATAAGCATACAACTCCTCAGCATCAATCCGGAAAATGGCTTCCATCATAGCCGGATTATCGCGTGGCAAAAGCGGAAAATGGCAGGCGCAGCGGTTGCCGCGCCCGCAGAGGATCAGCGCAGCCAGTTGGTTTTCGCCAGTTCGACCACTTCGTCGCCACGGCCGTTGATAATGGCGCGCAGCATATACAGGCTGAAGCCTTTGGCCTGTTCGAATTTGATCTGCGGCGGCATCGCCAGTTCCTGTTTGGCGGTCACCACATCCAACAGGGCCGGGCCGGGGTGCGCCAGCATTTCTTGCAGCGCAGCGTCCAGATCCGAAGCCTTCTCGACGCGAATGCCCTTGATGCCGGCGGCGTTGGCAATCGCCGCAAAATCCGGGTTGTGCAGATCGGTACCGTCGGTCAGGTAGCCGCCGGCCTTCATTTCCATGGCCACAAAACCCAGCACGCTGTTGTTGAAGATCACAATCTTGACCGGCAATTTCAACTGGGTCAGCGACAGGAAATCCCCCATCAGCATGGTAAAACCGCCGTCGCCGCACAGGGCGATCACCTGCTTGCCCGGCTCGGTGGCTTGTGCGCCGATGGCCTGCGGCATGGCGTTGGCCATCGAACCGTGGTTGAACGAACCCAGCAGGCGGCGTTTGCCGTTCATTTTCAGGTAGCGTGCCGCCCACACTGTCGGTGTGCCGACGTCGCAAGTGAAGATGGCGTCGTCGTTGGCGTATTGGCTGATCTGCTGCGCCAGATACTGCGGGTGGATAGGCTGATCGTCATTGGCGCTCGCCAGCCCATCGAGATCTTTGCGCGCAGTGCGGTAGTGCTCCAGCGCCTTGTCAAGAAACGTGCGGTCGCTCTTCGGTTCCAGTTGCGGCAGCAGGGCGGTGAGGGTGGTGTGGATATCGCCCACCAGCGCCATGTTGACCGGGCAATGTGCGCCGATGCTGCCGGGGTTGATGTCGATCTGAATGATGTTGGCGTTGGTCGGGTAGAACGCGCGGTACGGGAACTGGGTGCCGAGCAGCACCAGGGTATCGGCGTTCATCATCGCGTGGTAGCCGGACGAAAAGCCGATCAACCCGGTCATGCCGACGCTGTACGGGTTGTCCCATTCGATATGCTCTTTGCCGCGCAGTGCGTGGACCACCGGCGCTTGCAGCAGTTCGGCCAGCTTGACCACTTCGTCATGCGAACCGGCGCAGCCGCTGCCGCACATCAGCGTGATGTTCTTCGCCTGATTCAGTATGGCCGCCAGCTTGTTCAGCTCGCTCATCGGCGGTTGAACCAGCGGCAGCGCCGGGGTATGCCATACCATGCTGGCGTCTTCCGGCGCCATGCGCAGCGCCACGTCGCCCGGCAGCACGATCACCGACACGCCACGATTGAGGATCGCCTTACGCATGGCGATTTCCAGCACCCGGGGCAGCTGTTCCGGATTGGAGACCAGTTCACAGTAGTGGCTGCATTCACGAAACAGTTCTTGCGGGTGGGTTTCCTGGAAATAACCGCTGCCGATTTCGCTGGAAGGAATATGGGCGGCAATCGCCAATACCGGCACGTGGTTGCGGTGGCAGTCGAACAGGCCGTTGATCAGGTGCAGGTTGCCCGGGCCGCAGGAGCCGGCGCAAACCGCCAACTGGCCGGTGAGCTGGGCTTCTGCGCCGGCGGCAAACGCGGCCACCTCTTCGTGGCGCGTGCCCAGCCATTCGATGGTGCCCATGCGGTGCAGGCTGTCGCTAAGGCCATTGAGCGAATCGCCGGTGACGCCCCAAATGCGTTTCACGCCGGCCTGCTCAAGCGTTTTGGCGACCAGCGTGGCTACGGTTTGCTTCATAATTCCCCCAAGCGTTGTAAAGGACCCTTTATCTTTCACGCCACAGCGTTATGGGCTGCAACTTGAAATCCAGTGGGCATGAATCATTAAGGCTTTTTTAGCGTCAGATGAATGTAATAAAACGCACGGAACAGGGGAAAGTGTAGAAGGGGGCTTCAAAGCCTGCTTGCCGATAAATGCCCCATCGGCGAGATGGGGCTATGGCCGTCAGGCGAGGGTAACGTCACCCTGCAATTGGCAACTGCACGCCAGCACATACCCTTGGGCGATCTCGGCCGGGGTGAGCGTCATGCTGCTGGTGGTGGTGTAGTCACCGTCGAGGATGCGGGTTTTGCACGAACCGCAGACCCCGGCGCGACAGGCGGCGTTAACCGGCAGCGCATGGGCTTCCATCGCTGCCAGCAGCGTGCTGCCGACCGGTACGCGGAACTCGCGCAGCGGCCGGGCGGCGCGCAGCGTTAGCCCTTCGCCTTGCCCGGAGTCCGTTTCCGCCGGCGTATGGAACTGTTCTTTGTGGAAGTGGGCTGCCGGCACGCCAAGCTGGCGGCAAAGCTGCTCCGCCTGCGTCATGTAAGGCGCGGGACCGCAGGTCATCACCGTACGTTCGACAATATCCGGCGCGGCCTGTCGCAAGGCTTCTAACGTTATCCGCCCGTTGAGGTAGCCCGGCTGAGCATCCTGTTCGGCCATCAGCGTCAGTTGCAGTTGAGGATGCGCGGCGCACAACTCGCGCCATTGTTCGGCAAAAATCGTATCGGCAGGGGTGCGTACGTTAAAGATCACGGCAATATCGCAGGCCGGACGATTGGCTACCAACCAGCGGCACATTGAGATAATCGGCGTAACGCCACAGCCGGCCGCCAGCATCAGGTAACGATCGGCCGGGTGCCGTTCGCAACTGAACTCTCCCTGCGCATCGGACAGCCACAAGGTATTGCCGGGTTTGACCTCCTGCGTCAGCCAGCGCGAGCCCGCGCCGTCCGGCAGGCAGCGCACGCTGATGCTGAGAAAACGGCTTTGCCCGGGTGAGGAAGACAGCGTATAGGCGCGCAGCGTTTCTTCGGTATTGCGGATGCTGACCAGCGCAAACTGGCCGGCCTGATAAGGGTAAAAAACGTCGCAGATCAGGTTCAGCGTCCAAACGTCGGCAGTTTCTTGCCGGATCGAGTGTACCTGCATGCGATTGGGGCAAAGTGGGGTGGGTTGGGTCATAGAGCACCTCAAAGGCAAAGGGGCCGGCATAGGCGCGGCCCCGAAAAACAACGGCATCAACCGAGCAAGGCTTGCAGGTCCTGCTCAACGGTGGTGATCGGGCGCATGCCGAACTTGTCGTAGAGGATCGCCATCAGGTTGTCGGTCAGGAAGCCCGGTGCGGTCGGGCCGGTGACGATGTTTTTTACCCCCAGCGACAACAGCGTCAGCAAGATGACGATCGCCTTTTGCTCAAACCACGACAGCACCAGGCTGAGAGGCAGTTCGTTGACCGTGCAGCCAAGCGTTTCGGAAAGTTTGACCGCCAGCATGATGGCGGAATAGGCGTCGTTGCACTGGCCGACATCCAGCAGGCGTGGCAGGCCTTCCAGCGTGCCGAAGTCCAGCTTGTTGAAGCGGTATTTGCCGCAGGCCAGCGTCATGATCAGGCAATCTTGCGGCACGCTGCGGGCGAAGTCGGTGAAATAACTGCGCTCATCGCGGCTGCCGTCACAACCGCCGACCAGGAACACGTGGCGCAGTTTCTTCTGAGCCACCAGATCGATCACCGTATCGGCGGCGTTGAGCAGCGTCTGGCGGCCAAAGCCGACGGTGATCATATGTTCGATCTCGGTATAAGGGAAACCGCTCATGCCTTGCGCCTGGGCGATCACGCGGGTGAAGTCATCCCCTTCCAGGTGGTTAACGCCCGGCCAGCCGACGATGCTGCGTGTCCAGATGCGATCGCCGTAGTTGCCGACGTCAGGATCGATAATGCAGTTGGAGGTCATCAGGATGGGGCCGGGGAATTTGGCGAACTCGATTTGCTGGTTCTGCCAGCCGCTGCCGTAATTGCCGACCAGATGTTTGAATTTTTTCAGCTCGGGATAGCCGTGCGCCGGCAGCATTTCACCGTGGGTATAGACGTTAACGCCCTGGCCCTCGGTTTGCTCCAGCAGCATGCGCAGATCTTTCAGATCGTGACCGGAGATCAGAATCGCCTTGCCCGCTACCGGGCGCACATTCACGCCGCTGGGGATCGGATCGCCATAGGCCTGGGTTTCACCGTGATCGAGGATCGCCATCACGTTGAAGTTCATTTTGCCGATACCCATGGCGTTGTTCAGCAGGGTATCCACGTCGCGCGGCTGGGTGCCGAGCCAGGCCATAAAGGCATGGTAATCGGCATAGATTTGGTCGTCGAACTGGCCCAGTACGTGGGCGTGTTCCATATAGGCCGCCGCCCCTTTGAGGCCGTACAGGCACAGCATGCGCAGGCCGTGAATGTCATCGCCCACCTCGGCCTTGTCGGTGTTGAGGGCGAATTGCGCCGCCTGCTGCAACAGCGTCGGCATGTCGTCGCCGTCGAGTTGCAGACTCGCCAGTGGATGATCGACGTGTGCGCCGGCGTCCAGCAGCCGGCAGCGTGTGGCCAGCGCGTCGCGCAGGAGGAGGGTTTCCCGCGCGTAGCCGACAATGCGATCAGAGTCGAAGTTAACGTTGGTCAGAGTGGAGAAGAAGGCGCGCGGGGCAAAGCTGTCGATCTCGTGATCGATAATCCCGAGCGAGCGGGCCAGCAGAGCCCAGGCGGACAACCCTTGCAACGCCGCTACCAGCAGATCTTGCAGATCGGAGGTTTCCGCCGTTTTGCCGCACATGCCCTGAGCATAAGAGCAGCCGTTGCCTGCCGGGGTACGGATGGTTTGTTCACATTGCACACAGAACATAATCGCTTCCTTTTTTAAAGTTGCATTTATAATGCTTGTTTATGAGCATAGATCGGCAACCGGGGCTTAAAAAGGCTTTTGTGGTACTACTGTGGGCAAGTTTGATTTAGCGCAATTTTACCCTGCGGATGGGAATTATTACGCTTTACGGGGGCATAGCCCCCGGAAGAAATCACGAGAACAGGGCGATCAGTACCGGCGCCAGCAGGCTCAGCAGGAAACCGTGCACGATTGCGGGCGGTACCATTTCCAACCCGCCGCTGCGCTGTAACACCGGCAGGGTAAAGTCCATCGAGGTGGCCCCGCACAGGCCCAGCGCCGAGGAACGGCTGCGGCGTACCAGGGTCGGGATCAGCATAATTGCCACCAACTCGCGCGCCAGATCGTTAAAGAAGGCCGCGCTGCCCAGTACCGGGCCATAAGCGTCGGTGATCAGAATACCGGAAAGCGAATACCAGCCGAAACCGGAAGCCATCGCCAGCCCGGCTTTGATCGGCAGCCCCAGCAGTTGTGCCGCCAGCGCGCCGCCGGCCAGTGCGCTGATCGTCACCACCACCGCCACTATCATGCCGCGCCGGTTAATCACGATTTGACGCAGCGTCATGCCGCTGTTGCGCAGTTGGATACCCACCAGCAGCAACAGGAAAATCAACGCGTATTCACTGCCCTTTCCGGCAAACTGCAGCCACTGCCACTGCGTCAGACCGAGCAGGAAACCGCCGAGCACCACGCCGCACAGTTTGAGCGATTCCAGCGCCATGTGCAGGCGCGAAGGCAGCCGTTCTTGTTTATGGCTGTTGCGCCAGGGCATTTTGCGTTCCAGCAGCGTCAGCATCAGCAAGCTGGCAGCCAAGATACACAGGAAAAACACCGCGGCGTACTGGAATATCAGCAACAGGTTGCTGCTCAAATCTTCCAGGAATGCCAGGCTGATGCCCATAAAAAACAGGATCACGTAAACCATCCCGCTCAGCAGGCGGTTGATGGCCTGGAGTAACGTCCGGCTGCGTAAGGGGATGAGATAACCGGCAATCAGCGGTAACAGAATAATCAACAGTCCTGAATACATGGTGAAGCTTGCGTCCTTTGTTCTGGGGGCGGTGCGCGGATGACCGGCGAGGCCCACACGCTAACCAAAACGGTGACCGGAGTAAAGCGGCAGATTTGATGCAGTCTGCTTGACCTGCAAGGGGTTTTTTGACCATGCTCTGGAAAGGTCACCTTCATTGAGGACGGTGACGGCACGCACGGGAGGCGGCAGATGTTCTTAGAGCGTATCGAGATTGTAGGTTTCCGCGGCATTAATCGGCTGTCCCTGATGCTGGACGACAACACGCTGCTGCTCGGCGAAAACGCCTGGGGTAAATCCAGCCTGCTCGACGCGCTGACCCTGCTGCTGGCGCCGGAGCAACAGCTATACCGTTTTGAAGTGCACGACTTCCATTTTCCTCCCGGCGAAGAGGCGGCCAAAGACCGGCACTTGCAGGTGGTGTTTACCTTTTGCGAGAAAGACCTCGGGCACGCTCATCTCCCCCGTTATCGCCACCTGTCGCCGCTGTGGGTCAAGGGCGATGATAATCTGAACCGCATTTATTACCGTTGCGAAGGCGAACTGGCCGATGACGATACGGTGTGCACCTGGCGCAGTTTTTTGGACGCCGAGGGCAATGCGATGCAACTGCATCATATCGAACAGCTGGCGCACGCCATTATCCGTATTCACCCGGTATTGCGTTTGCGCGATGCGCGTTTTATTCGCCGCTTGCGGCCCAGCACGCTCAATGACGAGCACCCTGCGGATAATCAGGCGCTGGCTCAGCAGTTGGATCAATTGACGCGCGAACTGGTGCGCAATCCGCAAAAGCTGACTAATGGCGAACTGCGTCAGGGACTGGCGGCGATGCAGCAACTGCTGGAACACTACTTCGCTGAGCAGGGATCGCAGGTGGCGCGCCCGCGCAGCCACCGGTTGGATCAAGATCAGGACCAGCAGGCGTGGCGCTCGCTGGACAGCATCAACCGGATGGTCGCTGAACCGAACAGCCGCAGCATGCGGCTGATTTTGCTGGGCATGTTTTCTACGCTGTTGCAGGCCAAGGGCAACGTCAAGTTGGATCCGCACGCCCGTCCGTTGCTGTTGGTGGAGGACCCGGAAACCCGGTTGCACCCGATCATGCTGTCGGTGGCCTGGGGGTTGCTCAACCAGTTGCCGCTGCAGCGCATCACCACCACCAATTCCAGCGAACTGGTGTCGCTGGTTCCGGTGGAACACGTTTGCCGGCTGGTGCGCGAGTCGGGGCGGGTTGCCACTTATCGGCTTGGGCCACGCGGGCTGGGGCCGGAGGATGGGCGGCGGATTGCTTTTCATATTCGCTTTAACCGACCGTCATCGTTGTTTGCCCGCTGTTGGCTGCTAGTGGAAGGCGAGACGGAGGTTTGGCTGCTGAGTGAACTGGCGCGCCAGTGCGGCTATCACTTTGAAGCGGAAGGGGTACGGGTGATTGAATTCGCCCAGTGCGGCCTGAAGCCGTTGCTGAGGTTTGCTCGCCGCATGGGCATTGAATGGCATGCGCTGGTGGACGGCGACGAGGCCGGGAAGAAATACGCCAACACCGTGCGCAGTTTGCTGGATAACCACGGCGACAGCGAACGTGATCGCCTGACCGCGCTGCCGGCGCCGGATATGGAACACTTTATGTTCCGCGAGGGCTTCAGCCCGGTTTATCACCGCGTAGCTTCTGTGCCGATCAATGCTCAGATGCCGATACGCAAGGTGATCCTGAAGGCGGTGCATCACTCTTCGAAACCCGATTTGGCTATCGAAGTGGCGATGCAGGCCGGCGAGTGGGGCACCGATTCCGTGCCGCCATTGCTGAAGAAAATGTTCTCGCGTGTGATCTGGCTGGCGCGCGGCCGGGCGGATTAGGCGCCCGGCAGTCTTATCGGGTACTGAAATGTTCGGCCATTCCCTGTTCCAGTTCATCTAGCAATTGATAACGACGGCGGTATTCTGCCCGTTTCTTGCTGACCACCTCATCGATCGGTTTACGCGTGATGCGCTCCGGCAGCAGGAAGTAGCCGCTGTCGAGCATCTTGCCGCCCATTGAGCTCCAGAACTGATCGTAATCGGCGTGCAGTTGGGCTTTCTTTTTACTGTGATAACGCCAATTCTGATAAATATGGGTGGTATTGCCAACCGCCACTATTTGCCGGATGCCCAGATGATGAGCCAGCGTGCAGATGCCTTCCAGCACCAGCCGTTTCGGAAATAACCCGTGGCATTCCTTGGTGGCGTGCTGAATTTCCGCGTGCGGCACCTGGTTGTTGGCCCCCTGCAAGCCGCCGATGAACAGCGTCGGCTGTTGCTGATAGTGCATCAGCGCAAAGGTGATTTCCGCCAGCATAATGCCGTTGGCGTTACGCAGCAGCAGGGTGGCTTCCCCTTCTTTGTTCAAATTATCGATGGCCGACAGTTCCAGCGAAACCGATTCGCCGCTTTTGCCGCTGGCGGTGGCCAGCACAAAGGGTTTCTTCAGATGACCGATACGCATTTTCAGCGGCATGCGCTGCGCGCTGAGAGCGTAATGATCGCGCAGGGCGAACAGGCACTCGATCTTGTTCATGTTCGCCGCCAGGTAGGGGCGATGCAGCTTGCAGGGCAGATTGGGCTGCGCGCTCAGAATCTCATCCCGCAGAGGATTGGACGCCAGCGTGTTCAGCAGGGCGCTGGTAGTGCGCCAGCAAAACAGCGATCGGCCGATAAACTTCAGGCGGAATGAGGTTTTTTTCCAGGCATTACTCGGCGCCATATCGCCATTAATCAGTGCCGTCATCAGTTGCCAACCGTTAAGCGGGCGTGCAGATACGAGTGGATAGCTGAGCTGAGACATGATGAAATCCTTGGCAGTGTCGAATAGCGCTATTTCAGCAAGCTTTCGCTAAACGGGAGTTCAATGCTTAACTGTAACCAAGGATGTCTCCACATTGTGTTGAGCTAAGGTTTAGTTACACCCTATTGCTGTACAGGGCACTTTTGCTCCGTTTCCGCCTGAAATTACCTTCTTGCGAAAAGCAGCCTCGCGCCAAAACGAGCGGCCAGATTGCTTTTCCCAAACCATTCTCTGCTGCAACGTTTATCGGACGTTAAGTAGCGGGAGATGCCGAGGATAATTTCATCTATTGCTGCCAGTTTCCCTCATGGTTTGCTCTTAATTCTGACTTAATGCGCACATAGTCCGTGAAGGTTATAATCCCGTTCAACTTACTATGGGCATGATGAATAACGGATTTACACCGGATGAGATGCCGGGTAAACCGTCTGGGTTATTTGAAGTAAGTGATAAAAAACAAAAGGAAGATGGCATCAATGATGTTTAAAGGACATAAGCGACGCTGGGGCATCGCACTGATCGTCGTGGCGGCGATCGCCGCGCTGGCGATCTGGCATTTCAGCCGCCCGGCGCCAACCCAGTTTAAAACGGTGAAGGTGGCCAAGCGCGACCTGCAGCAAAATGTGCTGGCGACCGGCCAGCTTGACGCGGTGCGCAAGGTTGACGTTGGTGCGCAGGTCAGCGGGCAGTTGGAAAGTCTGTATGTTGAGATCGGCGATAAGGTGAAAAAAGGCCAGTTGCTTGGCGTGATCGATCCGCAGCAGGCACAAAACAGTATCCGCGAGGGTGAGGCGACGCTGCGTGAACTGCACGCTCAACTGCAACAGGCCCAGGCCGAACAACAACTGGCGGCGGTGACGCTGCAGCGCAATCAGGCACTGGCGAAGTTACAAGCGGTATCGCGCCAGGATCTGGATCAGGCGGCGACGCAACTGGCGGTGAAGAAGGCGCAGGTCGGCACTATCAATGCGCAGATTGCCCGCAATCAGGCCAGCCTGGACACCGCTAAAATCAATCTGGCATTTACCCGTATTGAAGCGCCGATGGACGGCGATGTGGTGCAGATCACCACGCTGCAAGGCCAGACGGTAATCGCCGCGCAGCAGGCACCGAACATTCTGACGTTGGCGGATCTCAGCACCATGCTGGTGAAAGCGCAGGTCTCGGAAGCGGACGTTATCAGCCTCAAACCGGGTCAGAAGGCCTGGTTTACCGTGTTGGGCGATCCTAACCGGCGTTTTGACGGCGTGCTGAAAGACATTCAGCCGACGCCGGAAAAGGTTAACAACGCCATCTTTTACTATGCGCGTTTCGAAGTGCCGAACCCCGAAGGCCTGCTGCGTCTGCAGATGACGGCGCAGGTGCATATTCAACTGGCGGGCGTCAGCCAGGCGCAGGTCATTCCTCTGGCGGCGCTGGGCGACCAAATCGCCGATAACCGTTACCACGTCGCGGTATTGAAACAGGGCAAGGAAGAGAAACGCGAGGTAACCATAGGTCTGCGTAATAATATTGACGTACAAATTACGAGCGGCTTGAGCATCGGGGATGAAGTTATTGTCAGCCGCGGCGGCTCGGAGGCCAACTGATGGCGGCGCTGTTACAACTGAGCGGCATCCGCCGCAGCTATCAGTCGGGCGATCAGACGGTGGACGTGTTGAAAGGCGTGAGCCTGAGCATCGACGCCGGTGAAATGGTGGCAATCATGGGCGCCTCCGGTTCTGGCAAGTCTACGCTGATGAACATTCTCGGCTGTCTGGACAAGCCCAGCGCCGGCGTATACCGGGTGGCAGGCCAAGATGTGGCGACGCTGGATGGCGATGCCTTGGCCCGGCTACGGCGCGAGCATTTTGGTTTTATCTTCCAGCGCTACCATTTGCTGCCTCATCTGAGCGCGGCGCATAACGTCGAGGTGCCGGCGGTCTACGCCGGGCTGGGCAAGGCAGCGCGGCGGGAACGTGCGGTAGCGCTGCTGCAGCGCCTTGGGCTGAGTGAACGCGTCAGCTACCGGCCGAGCCAGCTTTCCGGCGGCCAGCAGCAGCGCGTCAGTATCGCCCGCGCGCTGATGAACGGCGGCCAGGTGATCCTGGCAGATGAGCCGACCGGCGCCCTCGACAGCCATTCCGGTGAAGAGGTGATGACTATCCTCAAGCAACTGTGCGAGCAGGGGCATACGGTGATCATCGTTACTCACGATCCGGCTGTCGCTCGGCAGGCTGAGCGGATCATTGAAATCCGCGACGGCGAGATCATTGCCGATTCACGCCCGGCGCAGCAGGGCAATCCGAATGCCAAACCGCTGGAACTGGCCGCGCCGGCACCGTCGTGGCAGCAGATGGCCGGCCGCTTCCGCGAGGCGCTGGTGATGGCGTGGCGGGCGATGGCGGCGAATAAAATGCGCACTGCGCTCACCATGTTGGGCATTATTATCGGCATCGCTTCGGTGGTCTCGATCCTGGTGATCGGCGACGCCGCCAAGCAGATGGTGTTGGCGGATATCAAATCCATCGGCACCAATACGGTGGATATTTACCCCGGCAAGGACTTTGGCGACGACGATCCCACCTTTCGTCAGTCGTTGAAATATGATGATCTTGATGCGTTGCGCGAGCAGCCTTATATCAGCGCACTGTCTCCGACCATCGCCAGCAGCATGCGATTGCGGTTGGGCAACGTCGATGTGGCGGCCAATGTGACCGGGGTCAGCGAGCAGTTTTTCCGCGTCTACGGCATGACTTTCACCCAAGGGGCCGGTATTGATCCGTTCCAGGTACAGTCGCAGGCGCAAACGGTGGTTATCGACGCCAACACCCAGCGCCGGCTGTTCCCGCACCAGAAGAATGTGGTGGGTGAGGTGATGTTGGTGGGTAACATGCCGGCAACGGTGGTCGGGGTGGCGAAGGAGAAACAGTCGATGTTCGGCAGCAGCAAGACGCTGAACGTTTGGGTTCCCTACAGCACCATGGCCAACCGGCTGATGGGCAACGCCTATTTTGATTCGATCACCGTGCGTATCCGTGACGATTACAATAGCCAGGAAGCGGAGCAGCAATTGACGCGTTTGCTGACGCTGCGTCATGGCAAGAAAGACTTCTTCACCTATAACATGGACAGCCTGGTGCAGACCGCAGAGAAAACCACGCGCACGCTGCAGCTGTTCCTGACGCTGGTGGCGGTGATTTCATTGGTGGTCGGCGGGATCGGCGTGATGAATATCATGCTGGTGTCGGTGACGGAGCGTACGCGCGAGATTGGCATCCGTATGGCGGTGGGCGCCCGTTCCGGCGACGTATTGCAGCAGTTCCTGATTGAAGCGGTGCTGGTGTGCCTGGTTGGCGGTGCCCTGGGGATTACGCTGTCCTTCGCCATCGGGTTGCTGGTGCAACTGGTGCTGCCAGGTTGGCAGATTAACTTCCCGCCGGCGGCGTTGTTGAGCGCGTTTTTGTGCTCTACCGGTATCGGCGTGGTGTTCGGTTATCTGCCTGCACGCAGTGCTGCCCGGCTTAACCCGATTGATGCACTGGCGCGCGAGTAATAGCCTATCTCCGTGGTATTTGGCGCTGCGGCGTGATTAGCGGCAATTCGACATTATAGCGTATAATAAAAAATGCCAGTCACACGGCGGCTGGCATTTTTAGCGGGTTGCTTTAGGCTGGCTCTGCATCAGCGTTTAGGCCAGTGCCTCGCTTTCCAGCGGCACAATAAGACTCGCATGGTTCCCTTTCGGCCCTTGGTGCACGTCAAAACTGACCTGTTGGCCGGCTTTTAGTGTCCTGTACCCATCCATTTTAATCGTTGAATAATGGGCGAATATGTCTTCGCCGCCGCCTTCAGGACAGATAAACCCAAACCCCTTGGCGTTGTTGAACCATTTAACAGTACCCGTCTCCATGCTTTTACATCCCTCGCAACGCTATTTTAGGTGAGATGAATAACTGAATTCGCACCCGCCAAAGGCAGGTAGCAGATGAGCACGGGGCGGTTAAAAGACCACCAGCTCACGAATTTACACTCTAGAGCAAATGATCATCACGTCAAGGGATCGGCTTTTGTCCGCAGGAGGCAGTTCATCAAAGTTTGAAGCAGTTAACGCTATTGACATTGTTTGGTAACAATTTGTCAGAGATTTTTGCGCACGTTCCAGTACGGCGAGATGATGACGAAGATGATAAAATAGTAGTGATACCCCACTTTGAATAACCGGAACCTGTCCCCATATCAGAGGACAGAGCAGAGAAGATGAGCAGCAATGGGCAATAACAACGATTGGCTGAATTTTGAACACTTGGCCGAAGAAAAACAAATCGATGCGGTAAAACCGCCGTCTATGTATAAAGTTATACTTAACAACGACGATTACACACCGATGGAATTTGTGATTGACGTTCTGCAAAAGTTCTTTTCTTATGATATTGAACGTGCAACGCAACTGATGCTCACGGTCCACTATCAAGGCAAGGCGATCTGCGGTGTTTTTACCGCCGAGGTGGCGGAAACCAAGGTCGTACACGTGAACCGTTATGCAAGGGAGAACGAGCATCCGTTGCTCTGTACGCTGGAAAAAGCCTAGATTTTGGCAACTATTGGGGAGGTGCTTATGCTCAATCAAGAACTGGAACTCAGTCTCAACATGGCTTTCGCCAGAGCGCGTGAGCACAGACACGAGTTTATGACCGTGGAGCACCTGTTGCTGGCGTTACTCAGCAACCCTGCCGCGCGAGAGGCGCTTGAGGCATGTACGGTAGACCTGGCCGCGCTGCGCCAGGAACTGGAAGCCTTTATCGAACAAACCACGCCGACGTTGCCTGCCAGCGAAGAAGAGCGCGACACTCAGCCGACGCTAAGCTTCCAGCGTGTGCTGCAGCGTGCCGTATTCCATGTGCAGTCTTCCGGCCGCAGCGAAGTCAGCGGCGCCAACGTGCTGGTGGCGATTTTCAGCGAGCAGGAGTCGCAGGCGGCTTATCTGCTGCGCAAACACGACGTCAGCCGTCTTGACGTAGTGAATTTCATTTCACATGGCACACGTAAAGACGAGCCGGGCCAAGCGCCAAATGCGGAAAACCCGGTGAACGAAGAGCAGTCCGGAGGGGAAGACCGTATGGAAAACTTCACCACCAACCTCAACCAGTTGGCCCGTGTGGGCGGTATCGATCCCCTGATTGGCCGCGACCCAGAGCTGGAGCGCGCTATTCAGGTGCTGTGCCGCCGCCGTAAAAACAACCCGCTGTTGGTCGGCGAGTCCGGCGTGGGTAAAACCGCCATTGCCGAAGGGCTGGCATGGCGTATCGTGCAGGGCGACGTCCCGGAAGTGATGGCGGATTGCACGCTGTATTCCCTGGACATCGGTTCGCTGCTGGCCGGTACCAAATACCGCGGCGACTTCGAGAAACGCTTCAAGGCGTTGCTGAAACAGCTGGAGCAGGACAAGAGCAGCATCCTGTTTATCGATGAGATCCACACCATCATCGGTGCCGGTGCGGCTTCCGGTGGGCAGGTGGATGCGGCCAACCTGATTAAACCGCTGCTCTCCAGCGGCAAGATCCGGGTGATTGGCTCCACCACTTATCAGGAATTCAGCAACATTTTCGAAAAAGACCGTGCGCTGGCCCGTCGCTTCCAGAAAATCGACATTACCGAGCCGACGCCGGAAGAGACCATTCAGATCATCAACGGTCTGAAAACCAAGTACGAAGCGCACCATGACGTGCGTTATACCGCCAAGGCGGTGCGTGCGGCTGTTGAGCTGTCGGTGAAGTACATCAATGACCGTCACCTGCCGGACAAGGCTATCGACGTGATCGACGAGGCGGGCGCTCGCAGCCGGCTGATGCCGATCAGCAAGCGAAAGAAAACCGTCAACGTTGCGGACATTGAGTCTGTGGTTGCGCGTATTGCGCGTATCCCGGAAAAAACCGTGTCGGCAAGCGATCGCGATGTGCTGAGAAACCTGGGCGACCGTTTGAAAATGCTGGTGTTTGGCCAGGATCAGGCGATCGAAGCGCTGACAGAAGCGATCAAAATGAGCCGTGCGGGTCTGGGCCACGATCGCAAACCTGTCGGTTCCTTCCTGTTTGCCGGGCCAACCGGCGTCGGGAAAACCGAGGTGACGGTGCAGTTGGCGAAGGCGATGGATATCGAACTGCTGCGTTTTGACATGTCCGAGTATATGGAACGTCATACCGTCAGCCGCTTGATTGGCGCGCCTCCGGGCTATGTCGGTTACGATCAGGGCGGGCTGCTGACCGATGCGGTGCTCAAACATCCGCACTCGGTGGTGTTGCTGGATGAAATCGAGAAGGCGCATCCGGATGTGTTCAACCTGCTGTTGCAGGTTATGGACAACGGCACCCTGACCGATAACAACGGTCGCAAGGCGGACTTCCGCAACGTGATCCTGGTGATGACCACCAACGCCGGGGTTCGTGAAACAGAACGCAAATCGATCGGCCTGGTGCAGCAGGACAACAGCACCGATGCGATGGAAGAGATCAAAAAAGTGTTCACGCCGGAGTTCCGTAACCGTCTGGACAACATTCTTTGGTTCAACCATCTGTCGACCACGGTGATCCAGCAGGTTGTCGATAAGTTTATTGTCGAACTGCAGGCACAGTTGGATGCGAAGGGTGTGTCGCTGGAAGTGAGCGACGAAGCGCGTGACTGGCTGTCGGTGAAAGGCTACGACCGTGCGATGGGCGCTCGTCCGATGGCGCGTGTGATGCAGGAAAACCTGAAGAAACCGTTGGCCAACGAACTGCTGTTCGGTTCACTGGTGGACGGCGGCTCGGTGAAGGTCGAACTGGACAAAGACAACCAGAAACTGACTTACCACTTCCTCAGCGCTCAGAAACGCAAAGCGGATGAAGGTGCGGTGCACTAAAGGCCGGCCAGTCCAGATAATGAAAAAGCGATGCTTCGGCATCGCTTTTTTTATGGGTGAAAGTATTTCATCACCGCTACAAAAATGAGCGAGCCCTCTCGGTTTACCTGCGCTCTTGCAACTCGATGTTGAACGTTGCTACGGGGGTAAACGGAAAGGGCTCCGGAGGGGTTACATCCTCGGTGCCGCCATCGGCTGGCGACGAGTGAGCCGATTAACGGCTACGGAAGACAATGCGGCCTTTGCTCAGGTCGTACGGGGTCAGCTCTACAGTGACTTTGTCGCCCGTCAGGATGCGGATGTAGTTCTTACGCATTTTACCGGAGATATGTGCGGTTACTACGTGCCCGTTTTCCAATTCAACGCGGAACATAGTGTTCGGCAGCGTATCAAGAACGGTGCCCTGCATTTCAATATTGTCTTCTTTGGCCATCGAATCCTCTAGGTCTAACTACCTTAGTTTTTAACCGGCAAGATAATGCCGAAAAACCCACATTATGTAAAGACGTGTCGGTGAACATTGCACCGTTTCCGCAAAATTAGTTTGTTGGGGAGGGTGGTTCAGCCTGCTGTGGGGGTAACACTTGCGCTGCCCAGCATTCCGGTGCTAACGGCTTGCGCTGGAGGTTGCTGAGCTGTTGTAAAAATTGGCGGCGGGGGATTTCTCTCGCTCCCAGCGTGGCAGTGTGAGCGTTAAGCACCTGACAGTCAATCAATTCTCCGCCATAAGCGGCAAAATGCCGACAAAAAGCCAATAGCGCGCACTTGGAGGCGTTGGTGGTGCGACTAAACATCGATTCGCCGCAGAACAGTGCGCCCTGCGCCACGCCGTACATGCCGCCTACCAGCTCTTTATCCTGCCATACCTCGACTGAATGGGCGAAACCGAGGCGGTGCAGATGCAGGTAGGCGCGCTGCACCTCCGGGCCGATCCAGGTGCCTTCATGCGGCCGAACGGCGCAAGCGGTTATTACCGCGGCAAAGTCGTGGTTCAGCGTAATGCGAAAGGGATTGCCGCTCAGAAAGCGTTTCAGGCTGCGGCTGATATGGTATTGCGCCGGGAACAACACGGCACGCGGGTCAGGCGACCACCACAGAATGGGCTCCCCCGGCGAAAACCAGGGGAAGATACCGCGCTCATAGGCGGCCAGCAAACGCGGCGCCGTCAGGTCGCCGCCAATGGCCAGCAGGCCGTTAGGATCGCGCAGTGCGCCCTCTGGCGAAGGAAACGCGAGTGACTGCGGTGACAGCTTAACAATACGCATAAAAGGTCTCAGCGTCCTCTACAGGCCATTTTCAAGCGGTATCCCACTGATGCGCTGGCGGAAACGGGCATAACGCCCTTGCCGGCGCATCAGGGTAAGGTGGTCGCCCTGTTCGACAATCCGGCCGCCGTCCATCACGCAGATGCGGTCAAGATGCTCGAGCCCATACAGGCGGTGAGTCACCAGGATCAGCGTTTTACCTTGGCAGTGCCGGCGCAACAGCGCCAGGATCTGCTGTTCGGTTTCGGCGTCCAGGCCCTCGGTCGGTTCGTCGAGCAACAGCAGAGGCGCCTGATGCAACAACGCGCGGGCAATACCCAGGCGACGTTGTTCACCGCCGGAAAGCTGGCGGCCGCCATCCCCAAGCCAGGCATTTAGCCCTTCGTTATCCAACAACTTTTCCAGCCCGACCTGGCACAGCACGTCGCGTAACTGTTCGTCGGCCGCCGTCGGGGCGGCGATGCGCAGGTTTTCCCGCAGCGTGTTGCTGAAAATATGCACCCGCTGGCTGACGACGGTGGTCATCTGGCGCAGCGTAGTTTCATCATAGGCGCTGAGCGGCTGGCCGTTGAGCAGCATGCTGCCGCTATCGGCGTTCCAGGCGCGGGTTAACAACTGCAACAGGGTAGATTTGCCGCAGCCGGTTCGCCCGAGCAGCGCAATGTGTTCCCCGGCGGCAATCTCCAGCGTGACGTCTTGCAACACCGGCAGAGGTTGGCCGGGATAGCTAAAGGTGAGCTGTTGCAGGCTTAACGCAGCGCCGTTCCCGGCCGCCGGGCCACTGGCCGGGAAAGTGACTTCCGGCTGCCGATCGATAACCTGTTTTACCCTTGTGGCGGAAGCGATGACCTGGCCGAGATGCTGGAAGGCGCCGGCGACCGGCATCAGCGCTTCAAACGAGGCCAGCGCGGCAAACACGAACAGCGCAATCAGCGCGCCGGGTTGGGGATCGCCACCTATGCCGCCGGCGGTGAGCCAGAGCAACAGCGTTACCGTCAGGCCGCTGGCCAGGATCATCACCCCCTGCGCGATCCCCCCCAGCGAAGCCTGTTGCCATTGGCGGCGCTGCCAGTGCCGTTCGGTGGCATCCAGACTGGCGCGGAAATCATTGACTGCGCCGAACACCACCAGTTCGGCCTGGCCCTGCAGCCAGGCGGTCAGATCGGTGCGGTACTGGCTGCGCAGGGCGGTCAGCTGGCCGCCAATCGGTTTGCCGGCGCGGTAGAATACCGGTGGTACCAACAGCAGCAGCAGCAACAAAATACCGCCCAGCGTCAGGGCCAGCGAGCTGTCCAGCCAACTGAGGCCGTAGGTGACCACGATGATCACCACCGCGGCGCTGACTAACGGCGAGATCACCCGCAGATACAGATGGTCCAGCGTGTCGACGTCCGCCACCAGCCGGTTAAGCAGATCGGCCTGCCGGAAACGGGCAATGCCGCCCGGTGACAGCGGCAGGATCTTTTTAAAGGTAAATACCCGCAGATGAGAAAGAACGCGGAAGGTGGCGTCGTGACTGACCACGCGCTCTGCGTAGCGCCCGGCGGTGCGGAAGATCGCCGCGCCACGCACGCCGGCAGCCGGCAACATGTAGTTGAAGGTAAACAGGCCCGCCAGGCCGGCGAGCGCCGATGCGGCGAGGAACCAGCCGGAAAGCGCCAATAGGCCGATACTGGCCAGCAGCGTGACGATGGCCAGCAGGATGCCCAGGCAGATCAGCAGGCTGTGACGACGGTATAGTGCCAGGAACGGCAGCAAAACGCGCATGATTATAGCTCCCCGCTGCGGTGTGCGATCAGATTGGCGAACAACCCCGGTTGGGCGCTCAGCGTGGCGTAATCGCCTTGCTGCACGATCCGCCCGCCTTCCATAACCCAGATCTGGTCGTAATCTTCGGTATCTTCCAACTGGTGTGTGACCAGCAGGGTGGTTTGCTGATGCGAGGCTGCGTTGAGTGCCTGCATGACTCGTCGCTCGCTGTGAGCGTCGAGGCTGGCTGCAGGCTCATCCAGCAACAGCAAACGGCGTGGGCTGATGAGTGCCCGGGCGACCGCCACGCGTTGCGCCTGGCCGACGGACAGACGTGCGGCGCTATCGCCGACCTCAGTGTCCAGACCCAGCGGCAAATGCGGCAAGATCTCGCTGACGTAAGCCTGCTCCACCGCCTGTTGCAATTGAGCTTCACTCGCTTGCGGGTGGCCCAGCAGAATGTTTGCCCGTAGCGTTTGCGCCGGCAGGTGCGGGTTTTGTCCCACCCAGCCGAGCTGCCGACGCCAGCCTTCTGCCGCCAGCTCACGCAACTCGGTGCCGTTGACCGTCAGTGAACCGCGATAGGGCAGGAAGCCGAGCAGCAGATTCAGCAGGGAGCTTTTGCCGGCGCCGCTCAGCCCGACCAGAGCAATACGCTGGTGTGCGGACAGGGTGAAACTCAGAGGGCCAGCCAGCAGCACGCCGTTTGGCGACAGAATTTCCAGATCCTGCGCTTTTAACTCCAGCGGTGCATCGGTATTCAGCTCCTGCGTGCCAGTGCCCCTTTGCTCGCCTTCGGCGCCGAGGAAAGTTTCCAACGCTTCTGCGGCGCCCACGGCCTGCGCTTTGGCATGATAGAAAGCACCCAGATCGCGCAGCGGCTGGAAGAACTCCGGAGCCAGAATCAACACCAGGAAGCCAGCAAACAGCGTAACGCCGGTGCCGTAGCTGCCGAAATTCAGCTCGCCAAGGAAGGAAAAGCCAAAATAGACCGCCACCACGGCGATGGAGATGGAGGCAAAGAACTCCAGCACCGCCGATGACAGGAACGCCAGCCGCAGCACTTCCATGGTGCGGCTGCGGAAATCCTCGGACGACTTGGCGATCTGCGCGGTTTCCGCCTCAGCCCGGTTAAACAGACGCAGCGTATCCAACCCGCGCAGGCGATCGAGGAAATTGCCGCTCAGCCGCGCCAGCGCCACAAAGTTGCGTCGGTTGGCATCGGCGGCGCCCATGCCGACCAGCGCCATAAACAGCGGGATCAGCGGGGCGGTCGTCAACAGAATCAGACCGGCGGCCCAGTTGATCGGAAATACGGTTATCAGGATCAGCAACGGGATAAACACCGCCAGATACATCTGCGGCAGATAGCGGGAGTAATAATCCTGCATGTCTTCGATCTGCTCAACGATGATGCTGGCCCAACTGCCCGCCGGTTTCCCCTGGATCCAGGCGGGGCCGAGCTGCTGAAGTTTGTCCAGCACCTGCCGACGCATACGCTGGCGGATCACCTGGCCGCAGATAAAACCAACGCGTTCACGCAGCCAGCTCAACAACGCACGCAGCGCGAAAGTGGCGGCCAACCAGATAAACGAGGGGATCAACTGTTCGCGCGGGGCGTGTTCGATAATCAGGGCGTGGAGCAGGGCGGCCAACAGCCATGCCTGCACGACAATCAGAATGCCGCTTATCAGCCCCAACAGCATGGAAAGGCGCAGCCAACGCTGCGCCAACGTGCTCTGAGTTTTGAGCCAACGGGTTAACTGTTGCTGTCTGGTTTTTTTCATCAGATATGAGTCTGCGTCGCCGGTGCCTGTTGTTACAAGCAAGGTTAACGTACTGTTAAAAAAAGTGTTTGCCTCAACCTGAAGCGAACAAGCGAAGGCTAATGTTACCTCTTCACCCGGCAGACTGAAAATAATAAAGCGGTCAAATATCCCTATAACAGACTCTGGTCGCGAGGGTTATTCCACCTCCCGGCTGGCCGCTTCCGCCGCCAGGGCGGCTTGCACCGATTTACGCTGACCGATCTGCGCCATATACCGGGTTAACGTAGGCCAGTTTTTTAACTCGATGGAAAAAGGGGCCATCCAACGCAGTACGGTAAACAGATAGGCATCCGCCACGCTAAAGCGGTCCCCTAACAGGAAATCCTGCCCATCCAGCGCCTGAGCGACATAATCGAGACGGCGGCGCAGCTTGTCGCGGAACAGTGTTTTGACCTCTTCCTGCAGGGCTGCATTGAATAGCGGGCTGGCTCCGGCGTGGATCTCGGCGGTGATGAAATTCAGCCATTCCTGCAAGCGCACCCGTTCGAAGGTATGGCTGGGAGGGACCAGCGCGGCGTCAGGGCGCAGATCCGCCAGATATTGCACGATGGCGGCGCCTTCGGTAATCACCCGGCCGTCTTCCAGCATCAGGGCGGCGACGTAACCCTTGGGATTGATCTGATAAAAATCACCGCCGTCGGCGCTGCGTTTGCTGCGGTTATTCACCCGGATAAGTTCAAACGGCAATTCCAGCTCTCGCAGGACAATATGCGGGGATAGCGAACAGGCGTCGGGCGCAAAATAGAGTTTCATGAGAATTCCTGAGGCAAAAAGCGATATCGCTTGACCGACAGCATGCCGCCGGTGGGGCCTGCAGAAAAATTAGAATGTCAGAAACCCGTCATCAGTTCAGCTACTGACGGGCTGCGGCAGATGATCTCGCAGGTAATCCAGCAGGGTTTGTACCGGCGCAGAGCCCGCGCCAGCGAACGAACAGACCAGGCCAAAATAACGGTAGAGCGGGACGCTCAACGGCAGAGCGCAAATGCCGGCGGCGTCGGTCGGTATCACCGATGCAGGCATCAACGAAACGCCGACGCCTTCGCGCACCAGCGTCAGTGCAGTGCTCCAGTCGCTGACGGTCACACGTATGTCAGCCAGCGCAATACCGGCCTGCTGTGCCAACCGTTGCGCGTTGAGGCTGCAGCCGCCGGTAGCCAGCACAAAGGGCAGCCCGGCCAGCGCTTTAAAATCCACCGGTTGCCGGCCCCTGGCCAGCGGGTGGCCGCTGGCGGTAACCGCAAGCCACAGATCTTGTCCCAGAGGATAGCCTTGTCTTTCTTCCTTTGGGTTCAGCACCACGCCGACGTCGACGGTTTCCAGTGCCAGCCAGTTCTCCACTTCTTGATCGGTGCCTTCCAACTGAATCAGCTCAATGGCGGGGTAGAGGCGGCGGAATTTACGCAATAGCGGCGGAAGCAAGAGGGCAAATGCCGAGGGAAAGCTGGCCAGCCGAATTTTGCCCGAGTGCGCACTTTTCGCCTGCAGCGCGTAGTTTTGGATCGCATCGAGTTCGGCGAGCATGGCGCGGGCGTGGAGGACAATTCGCTCCCCGCTTTGTGTCAGAGTCACTGAATGTGGCAGGCGGACAAACAACTGCGTGCTTAGGGCGCTTTCCAATTGAGCGATAGCCTGGCTGGCGCCGGACTGGGTCATGCCGCACTGGTTTGCCGCCAGCGTAATTTTGCCGCTGTCGGCCACGGCGACCAGCAAGCGCCAGTGGAGAAGGTTCTGCATCCTATGCCCATCCGCTCATCGTTAAGGTACAAAAAAAGCGGCTGAAGCAGCCGCTTTTCAGGATAACAGAACGTGCCGTTACAGCACTTCTGCGCCAGCGATGCCGTCCAGGTAACGCTCAGCGTCCAGCGCCGCCATACAGCCGGTGCCGGCGGAAGTGATCGCCTGACGGTAGATATGGTCCATCACGTCACCCGCAGCGAATACGCCAGGAATGGTGGTCTGGGTGGCGTTGCCGTGAATACCGGACTGAACCTTGATATAGCCGTTTTCCAACTCCAGTTGGCCACCGAAGATGCTGGTGTTCGGGCTGTGTCCGATGGCGATAAATACGCCGGCCAGCGCCAGTTCCTGCGTTGCATTATCCGCTTTGGTACTGCGAATGCGCACGCCGGTAACGCCCATCTGATCGCCCAGCACTTCATCCAGCGTATGGTCGGTATGCAGCACGATATTGCCGTTTTTCACTTTCTCCATCAGCCGGTCGATCAGGATCTTCTCTGAGCGGAAGCTGTCGCGGCGGTGGATCAGATGAACTTCAGCGGCGATGTTGGACAAATACAACGCTTCTTCCACGGCGGTATTGCCGCCGCCGACTACCGCGACTTTCTGATTGCGGTAGAAGAAACCGTCACAGGTCGCGCAGGCGGAAACGCCTTTGCCCTTGAAGGCGTCTTCGGAAGGCATGCCCAGGTAACGGGCAGATGCGCCGGTGGCGATGATCAAAGCATCGCAAGTGTATTCGCCACTGTCGCCGAACAGGCGGAACGGACGGTTCTGCAGATCGACGCTGTTGATGTGATCGAACACGATCTCGGTCTGGAATTTTTCTGCGTGCTCGCGCATGCGCTCCATCAGCGCCGGGCCGGTCAAGCCTTCGGCATCGCCAGGCCAGTTTTCCACTTCGGTGGTGGTGGTCAGTTGGCCACCTTGTTCCATACCGGTAATCAGTACCGGGCTCAGGTTTGCGCGCGCAGCGTAAACCGCGGCGGTGTAGCCGGCCGGGCCGGAACCCAGGATCAGTAATTTGCTATGTTTAGCCGTGCCCATGAATACCCTCTTTTCCCACAATGCGGACAATGAAACCGATTGTAGGGAAAATGCAGCATTAAAAAAAGCGTCAGCGGATGTTGTTAACGATTTGTTTGATAGCCGTGACCTATTAATTATTGTTTTACCACCAAAACGAGCGTAAAACGCAGCAATTTAACTTATGGAAGCCACTTGCCGACGTTATGCGCTCGTTCTGCCTGAGACACCACATTTACCGGGTTTCAGCCGTTTTGCTCTGCGGGGTTTAAGCCAGCGATTCATAACTAAAAATGGGGTGCTGACTTTTCATGACGACAGGTTCTTCTGATTTTGCTTCTTTTACTTTGACAATCCGCTGCGCATTTGCGAAAACATCATAGGAAGAAGAAATTATCCCCCTACCTACAGTAAATCGTACGTATTTGCGGCGGCGGTGCAGGATTTTGCGCCATTGTCGAAGCGGAGAGCGGCAGGTGAGGGGAACATCGCGTCAGCGAATGGCAATTTCCTTCTTGAGATGAACGTCATTTGAATCCGTTGTGCAGGGTTGACAGACAGGTTGCACAACGATGAATGATGGTAGTGAAGCATATGACAGGCATCGGGTCTTCGCTTGGAACAAGCCCTTACACATTGACGTTGGCTAGGGTGTGGCAAGTGCAGGGAAGAAAATAAGAGAGACAATAATAATGGCAGACAATAAGAAACGCCCGGGTAAAGATCTCGACCGTATCGACCGCAATATCCTGAATGAGCTGCAGAAGGATGGGCGTATCTCGAACGTTGAGCTTTCGAAGCGCGTGGGGTTATCCCCAACCCCATGTTTAGAACGTGTGCGCCGCCTCGAGCGCCAGGGTTTTATTCATGGCTATACCGCTTTGCTCAACCCGCATTATCTGGATGCATCTCTGCTGGTTTTCGTGGAAATCACGCTGAACCGCGGCGCGCCGGATGTGTTTGAGCAATTTAACTCAGCAGTTCAAAAGCTTGAAGAAATTCAGGAGTGTCATCTGGTGTCCGGTGATTTCGACTATCTGTTGAAAACCCGCGTGCCGGATATGTCGGCTTACCGTAAGTTGCTCGGTGAAACCTTGCTGCGTCTGCCGGGGGTTAACGACACCCGTACGTACGTGGTCATGGAAGAAGTCAAACAGAGTAACCGTCTGGTTATCAAAACACGGTAAGGTGCAGGTGCAAAACCTGATTAAATTGGTTACACTCCTGTTTATTCATACAGTTTCGGCGCCGGGGAAGCTTCTCGGCGCTGTTGCTATGTCAGCTAACAGGAACCTGGAGAGCCTTTCTTGAGCCAGGAATATACAGAAGATAAAGAAGTTACCCTGAAAAAACTCAGCAGTGGCCGCCGTTTGCTTGAAGCTGTGTTGATTGTGGTAGCCATTTTTGCCGTTTACCTCATGGCTGCCTTGGTCAGTTTCAATCCGTCTGACCCAAGTTGGTCGCAGACCGCGTGGCATGAGCCGATTCATAACCTGGGCGGTGGCGTCGGAGCCTGGTTGGCCGACACGCTGTTCTTCACCTTCGGGGTACTTGCTTACGCAATACCGCCGATCATGCTGGTTTTGTGCTGGGCGGCTTACCGTCAGCGCGACAGCGGCGATTACATCGACTATTTTGCGCTCTCACTGCGCCTTATCGGCACGCTGGCGCTGGTGCTCACCTCGTGTGGCCTGGCGGCACTGAATGTCGACGATCTCTATTACTTCGCTTCCGGCGGCGTTATCGGCAGCTTGCTGAGCAACGCCATGCTGCCGTGGTTCAACGGCATTGGCGCAACGCTGGCATTATTGTGCGTGTGGGCCGCAGGGCTCACGCTTTTCACCGGCTGGTCCTGGTTGGTGATCGCCGAGAGAATCGGCGGTGTGGTGCTGGGTACGGCCACTTTCATGACCAACCGCTCACGCCGTGAGGAGCGTTATCACGACGATGACGATCGCTACGTCGACGACGAGCCGGAGCAGGCAGGGAAGGGGGCCGCAGTTGCTGTAGCCGCCTCTGCGGCTGCGGCCAATGCGGCGGAAGCGGAAGATGACGTACTGTTTTCTGCACCTTCGGTAACGGATGCCGCCAACGCCGCGGCAGACGAGGTTGACGATCCGCTGCTCAACGGCTTGCGGGCTAACGACGATGCCGATGTGGCACCTGTCGCGCCGGTGGCTGTCAGCACGCCGGTAACGCCTGATCCCGCGCCGATAGCGGCCCCGGTGACGGCGCCTGCGGTAACGGCAGCGCCAACGGCTCCGGCCTCGGTGAACCAGCATCCGATGAGTGCTGCAGTGGAGAACGCCGCGCCACCGCTGTATTCGTTTGAAATCCCTGAAGAGACGCCTGCGCCGAAAATGACGCGCCCGGCCGATCCTTATCGGGACGATGATGAACCGCGTTTGGGCAATTGGGACGCACCGGCCGTATCTCAGCCGCACGATCGCTCCCCGTTTGATTTCTCTGCGGCTCAGCGCGACAGCGTTGACGTTGGCAGCTCCACCGGCTTCAGTGCCGGCGAGCCTGAGGTTACGCCATTTGGCAGCATGAAACCGCAGGCGGAAGCCGCAGCGGCGGCCGTTGTCGCCAATACCTTTATGCCGGCCTTTACGGCCACCAGCGACGGTAACTCGCAGGTGAAACAGGGCATTGGCCCTGAGTTGCCGCGGCCGAATCCGGTGCGTATTCCTACCCGGCGCGAGCTGGCGTCTTACGGTATCAAGCTGCCTTCGCAGCGTGTAGCCGAGCAGGAACAGCGCCCCCGCGATGATCAACCGCTGCAAGCTGCGGAAAGCCATCAGCAAGATGAAGAAGCCTTGCAGGAAGCGGCGCTGCGCCAGGCGTTTGCCGAACAGCAAAGCCAGCGTTACGGTGAGGAATATCCGCAAGATAATCAAGATGATGAGCAAGCCCTGCAGGAAGCGGCGTTGCGTCAGGCGTTTGCCGAGCAACAGCAGGCACGCTATGGCCAGCAGGAACCTGTGCAATCGGCGCCGATCGCCAATCCGGTAGATACCCGCAACGCGTTCAGCTTCTCGCCGATGGATGATTTGGTCGACGATAGCCCGAGCGAACCCCTGTTCACTCTGTCGCCGCAGCTTGAAGAACGTATCGAGCAGCAAAGCGAACGTGAAGACGATGTCCCCTTTGGCCAGTTTGAGCCTGCTGCACCGGCTTATTCGTCTCAGACTCCAGCACCGCAGCCATACCAGCCTGCTCAACCTGCTTATCAGCAGCCTGCTTACCAGCAGGCACCACAGCAGCAGCCGCCAGCTTATCAGCAACCTGTGGCGCAACCGGCTCCGGCTGCACCGCAGCAGCCGGCGATGGACAGCCTGATTCACCCGTTCCTGATGCGCAACGATATGCCGCTGCAAAAACCGACCACGCCGTTGCCGACGCTGGATCTGCTGACCGAAGCCCCGAAAGAGGTGGAGCCGGTGGACTCTTTCGCGTTGGAGCAGAAAGCGCGTTTGGTGGAAGCGAGTTTGGCCGACTATCGGGTGAAAGCCGACGTAGTGGATATTTTACCTGGCCCGGTTATTACCCGCTTTGAGCTGGATTTGGCGCCGGGGGTCAAGGCTGCGCGTATTTCCAACCTGTCACGCGATCTGGCGCGTTCCCTGTCAACTTCCGCCGTGCGTGTGGTAGAGGTCATTCCCGGCAAGCCTTATGTCGGATTGGAGCTGCCTAACGTTAAACGTCAGACGGTTTATCTGCGCGAAGTGCTGGATTGCCCAGCGTTCCGCGACAATCCGTCGCCGCTGGCGATCGTCCTGGGGAAAGACATTTCCGGTGAGCCGGTGGTGGCCGATTTGGCGAAAATGCCACATCTGCTGGTGGCCGGTACTACGGGCTCCGGTAAGTCGGTTGGGGTCAATGCCATGATCCTGAGTATCTTGTATAAGGCCACGCCGAAAGAAGTGCGCTTTATCATGATTGACCCGAAAATGCTGGAGCTGTCGGTTTATGAAGGCATTCCGCACCTGTTGACGGACGTTGTGACCGATATGAAAGACGCCGCTAACGCCCTGCGCTGGTGTGTTGCGGAGATGGAGCGTCGCTACAAGCTGATGTCTGCACTCGGCGTGCGTAACCTGGCCGGTTATAACGAACGCGTTGATCAGGCTGAAGCTATGGGGCGCCCGATCCCGGATCCTTTCTGGAAGCCGACTGACAGTATGGACATTACGCCGCCGGTGTTGGAGAAAGAGCCTTACATCGTGGTGATGGTGGACGAATTCGCCGACCTGATCATGACGGTGGGCAAGAAGGTTGAGGAACTGATCGCTCGTTTGGCACAGAAAGCGCGTGCTGCGGGGATCCACCTGGTGCTGGCGACCCAGCGTCCGTCGGTGGATGTGATCACCGGCCTGATCAAGGCCAACATCCCAACCCGTATCGCCTTTACCGTATCCAGCAAGATTGACTCGCGCACTATCCTCGATCAGGGCGGTGCAGAATCTTTGCTGGGGATGGGTGACATGCTGTATCTGGCGCCTAACTCCTCCATTCCTGTACGTGTGCATGGTGCATTTGTGCGCGATCAGGAAGTTCATGCGGTGGTCAAGGATTGGAAAGCGCGTGAGCGGCCTCAATATAAAGAGGGGATCCTCAGCGCCGGTGACGACGGTGAGGGTGGCGCTGGCGGCGGCCTGGAAGGTGACGAAGAGCTGGATCCGTTGTTTGACCAGGCGGTGGAGTTTGTGGTGGATAAACGCCGCGCTTCTATCTCCGGCGTGCAGCGTCAGTTCCGCATCGGTTATAACCGCGCTGCGCGCATCATCGAACAGATGGAAGCGCAGGGCATCGTCAGCGAGCAGGGGCATAACGGCAACCGCGAGGTGCTGGCACCGCCACGGCATGACTGATGAAGCTTTAATCGTTGTTATTCAATAATAAAGGGCCGCTTAGCGGCCCTTGTGCAAAGAAGCGTAAACCCGTCTGCTTCTCGGAACATTGGCCTATCTGCCGGCTTGTGGCTTCGGGTAAAGTAACGTTGGTTAAGGGTTAATTTGACCCGCACGGCACCGCCTTGCGGTTAACGCATTTCATAAGGTATCTGGAATAATGAAAAAACTGTTGGTTGCCTGCTGTCTGCTTTCGGGATTCGCTTCCACCTCTGTGCTGGCCGACGCCGCACAGGATCTGCAAAGCCGTCTGGCGAAAGTGAACAGTTTCCACGCCAGTTTCTCCCAGACCGTGACCAGCAGCGACGGCGCTGCGGTACAGCAGGGCGAAGGCGAATTGTGGGTAAAACGCCCGAATCTGTTTAACTGGCACATGACCTCACCTGACGAGAGCGTGCTGGTATCGGATGGCCAAACCCTGTGGTTTTATAACCCGTTTGTCGAGCAGGTCACTGCCACCTGGCTGAAAAATGCCACCGGCAACACGCCGTTTATGCTGATCACCCGCAACGATGCCAATGACTGGAAACAGTATAATGTGAAGCAGAAAGGCGACGATTTTGAGCTGACGCCAAAATCCAGCAGCGGTAACCTGAAACAGTTCGCCATTACTGTGACCAACAGCGGTACTATCCGCAGTTTTGCCGCAGTTGAGCAGGACGGCCAGCGCAGCTCTTACGCACTGAAAAGCCAGCAGAACACCACGGTTGACGCTGCCAAATTCAAATTTACCCCGCCGAAGGGGGTGACGCTGGACGACCAGCGCCAGTGAGGTCCGCGTGAGTAATATGTCGCTCGATTTTTCCCAGAATGAGTTCCAGCCGTTGGCCGCGCGGATGCGGCCAACTACGCTGGCGCAGTATATCGGCCAGCAACACCTGCTGGCTGCCGGCAAGCCTTTGCCGCGTGCCATCGAGGCCGGGCAACTGCATTCGATGATTCTGTGGGGGCCGCCGGGCACCGGGAAAACGACGCTGGCAGAGCTGATCGGCCGTTACGGCCAAGCGGACGTCGAACGGATTTCCGCCGTTACGTCCGGCATCAAAGAGATCCGCGAGGCGATCGAGCGCGCACGTCAGAACCGTGACGCCGGTCGCCGCACTATTTTGTTTGTCGATGAGGTGCACCGCTTCAATAAAAGCCAGCAGGATGCTTTCCTGCCGCATATTGAAGATGGCACCATCACCTTTATCGGTGCGACGACCGAAAACCCGTCTTTTGAGCTCAATTCGGCGCTGCTTTCGCGCGCCCGGGTGTATTTGTTGAAAGCGCTGACCGCCGAAGATATCAGCCAGGTGCTGGATCAGGCGATGAAAGACAATAGCCGGGGGTTCGGCGGCCAGAATATCGAGCTGCCCGAAGAGACGCGCCGCATGCTGTCGGAGCTGGTGGGCGGCGATGCGCGCCGGGCGCTGAACAGCCTGGAGATGATGGCGGATATGGCGGAAATCGACGCCAAAGGCATCCGCGTTTTGACGCCGTCATTGTTAAAAGAGGTCTCCGGTGAACGCAGTGCGCGCTTCGACAATAAAGGCGATCGTTATTACGATTTGATCTCGGCGCTGCATAAATCGGTGCGCGGTTCGGCACCGGATGCCGCGCTGTACTGGTATGCGCGCATTATTACCGCAGGTGGCGATCCGCTGTATGTGGCGCGTCGCCTGTTGGCGATTGCGTCCGAGGATGTCGGCAATGCCGATCCGCGCGGCATGCAGGTGGCGATTGCGGCCTGGGATTGCTTTACCCGCGTCGGCCCGGCGGAGGGCGAACGGGCAATTGCCCAGGCCATCGTCTATCTGGCCTGCGCGCCGAAAAGCAACGCCGTGTACACCGCTTTCAAAGCGGCGATGCGCGACGCCCGAGAGATGGCTGATTACGATGTACCGGAGCACCTGCGCAATGCGCCAACCAAGCTGATGAAGGAAATGGGCTTGGGCGCGGAGTATCGCTACGCGCACGACGAGCCCAATGCTTATGCCGCCGGTGAGGACTATTTCCCACCTGAAATGGCCAAGACCCGTTACTACCATCCGACCGCTCGCGGACTGGAAGGCAAAATCGGTGAAAAGCTGGCATGGCTGGCTGAGCAGGATCAAAATAGCCCGACAAAACGCTACCGCTAGCGTTGCCGTTGCGGTAAGGTTACCGGGTATCACTCTTTCTTTATGCGGCTTATATTCAGCCGTATAAAACGACAAATTTTCTTTCAATAACAATAAGCACAGGATTAGCATGCTCGATCCCAATCTGCTGCGTAATGAGCTAGACGCAGTCGCCGTCAAACTGGCTCGCCGAGGCTTTAAACTCGATCTGGATCTGCTGCGTTCGCAAGAAGAGCGCCGCAAAGTTCTGCAGGTGGAATCCGAAACGCTGCAGGCAGAACGTAACTCCCGATCGAAATCCATCGGCGCGGCTAAAGCACGCGGGGAAGACATTGAGCCGCTGCGTCGTGAAGTGAACGAACTGGGTGATAAGCTGGATGTTGCCAAGGCCGCCTTGGATTCCTTGCAGACCGAAATCCGCGATTACGCCCTGACGTTGCCGAACCTGCCTGACGATGCCGTACCGAACGGCAAAGATGACAGCGAGAACCAGGAAGTGTGCCGCTGGGGCGAACCGCGCCAGTACGATTTCCAGGTACGCGATCACGTTGATCTGGGCGAAATGGCCGGTGGGCTGGATTTCGCCGCAGCGGTAAAATTGACGGGTTCGCGCTTTGTGGTGATGAAAGGGCAGATCGCCCGTATGCACCGCGCGCTGTCGCAATTCATGCTGGATCTGCATACGGAACAACACGGCTATCTGGAAGCCTACGTGCCGTACCTGGTTAACCACGCCACGTTGTATGGCACCGGTCAGTTGCCGAAGTTTGGCGATGATCTGTTCCATACCAAACCCTTGGAAGAAGAGTCAGACAGCAGCAACTATGCGCTGATCCCAACGGCGGAAGTGCCCTTGACCAACCTGGTGCGCGACGAGATCCTGGAAGAAGAGTCCCTGCCGCTGAAGATGACCGCGCACACGCCATGTTTCCGTGCGGAAGCCGGTTCGTATGGGCGTGACACCCGTGGTTTGATCCGCATGCACCAGTTCGACAAGGTCGAGATGGTACAGATCGTTCGCCCGGAAGATTCCATGGCGGCGCTTGAAGAACTGACCGGCCATGCGGAGAAAGTATTGCAACTGCTGAATCTGCCATACCGTAAAGTCTTGCTGTGTACCGGTGACATGGGCTTCGGCGCTTGCAAAACCTACGATCTGGAAGTGTGGTTGCCGGCTCAGGATACCTACCGTGAAATATCCTCATGTTCGAACATGTGGGATTTCCAGGCGCGCCGCATGCAGGCACGCTGCCGTAGCAAAACCGAGAAGAAGCCGCGTTTGGTGCACACGCTGAACGGTTCTGGTCTGGCTGTGGGTCGTACGCTGGTGGCCGTGCTGGAAAACTACCAGCAGGCCGATGGCCGCATTCAGGTGCCGGAAGTTCTGCGCCCTTACATGAATGGTCTGGAATATATCGGCTAGAAAAGCTAGTCGGCAAGAAAGCGCCTGCGGGCGCTTTTTTTATGTCTGAAAATCAGAGGGTCAGTGGCTGGTCAACGCCAATTTGATGGCGAGACCGATAAATGCCAGGGAAACCGACGAGCGTATCCAGTGCATCACGCGAGCATTCCCCAGAATGCGATGCCGGACGCGTGCGGCAAAGGCGCCATAAAGAGAGAAAATCACGAACGTCATTACGGCGAATACCGCAGAAAGTATCAACATGGTACGGGCAGGGTGCGCATCTCCCACGGTGATAAACTGTGGAAGAAACGCCAGAAAGAAAATGGACAGTTTGGGGTTGAGCGCGTTGGCTACGACGGCATACCGCACCAGAGCGCCGTCTGTGGAAGGCGAATTGGCCTGATACAGGGCCAGCGGCCCTTTTTCGCGCAGCGTTTCCCACCCCATAAACAACAAATAAACCACGCCAAGGTACTTCACCAGGTCAAAGGCCAGAGCACTGGTTTGCAACAGTGCGGCCAATCCGGTCACCGCAGCCAGCATATGGGGCAATACGCCCAGGGTGCAGCCCGCAGCCGCCACCAGGGCGCTGCGCGTACCCTGCTGCAGCCCGGTGGACAAGGTAATCAGCGCGCCGGTCCCCGGCGAGATAACGATCAGTAATGAGGTGAACAGGAAATCTGCATTCACGGGTAAAGCTCCTTTTGGCGATAATTGGCACCCAGTTTCAGGTGAAGGAGCCATGCAGTCTTGAACGAAATTGCAGCCCGCCTTTGCAGCGGCAACGTTCAGGCGGATTGCCGGGAGAAAGAGCCGGGAGTGTACCCAAAGCTCCTGACGAACAGGCGTGTCATGTGGCTTTGATCGGCGAAGCCGCAGGCATCGGCCACCTCCGCCAGCCCGTCACCGGCGAGAATAAGCCGGCGCGCCAGCAACAGGCGGCGTTGCAGCAGGTAAGCATGTGGCGTCAGACCGGTGCGGCGTTTGAACCCGCGTAAGAGTTGGTATTGACTCAGGCCGGCTTCGGTGGCCAACTCGGCCAACGTCAGCGGGCTGCCTGGCTCGTCGTCAATCATTTCCCGTGCGCGGACAATGCCATCTTGAGGGGAAGCTAAAGGGGGATGCGGGATCTCAGCCAGGGCTGCGGCGATAACCAGCAAAGCCTCTTCGGCGGCCAGCGCATCGCTTTGCGTTACGGCGCAGAACAGCCGGTTAAAGCAGGCGGCCAGATGATGATTGCTGAAAACCGGGTGGCTGAATTCCCCGGAGGTAAATTTCCCCTCGCTGATATCCGCGAAACATTGATTGAGCCGTTCCGGGTGGCAGTAGATCATGCGCCAGGCTCTGGCACCGGCGAGGGGAGAGCCGTCATGCACTTCTCCGGGGTTCACGGTGATGATGTCCCCTGCGGATGATTCAACGCGGCCTCTGCCGCTTAGCGATTTCTGGGCGCCGCGATCCATCAGGCCAATGCCAAACTGGTCGTGAGTATGGCGGCCAAAGGAAAAATCCGTGTCCGCCGTTACCATTTCCATACCATGGAGGCGGCTGGGAACGATCTGAATAGCACGTTTTTTCATCGTCTTATCCTTAGGGTGCGCTGCGGATGTACGCCGGTTTTAGCGTGGAGGCTCAAGCTCATAGGCCAGTCTGGCGTAATCTGCCAGATGTTTTGCCTCTACATCGGCAACCGAATAAAGCTTGATATGCCGGCGATACTTACCCCCGCCCTCCAGCATCCGGTGGCGGTCTTCGAGCAGATAGCCCCGGCCAAACTCAACCGTCACATGGCTGCTGTAGGCGAACACGCCGCAGAAAAACGCCGTATGGGCAAACATGATGCCGCCATATTTTACCGATTCACTGACGCCGCCACCGGTTGCCGTAACCACCTGGCGCACACGTTGCACTACGTCCAGAAGTTCACCATGGGTGCTGCCTATATCCGCCAGCAATGTGCCGACGGCATTATCGATAGTCTGTTTCATTATGCCTCTGCGGGAGCGAATTTCTTCTGCCGTCAGCATAGCCCTTTTTGCTGCGCGTTGCCCCTTCTGCCGGCAGTGAAACAAATTGTGCGGTGCATAGATAAGAGCGGATTGACTTTTTTATCGCCAGTGGCATGATGCGCGCACTCTCATCGCGCGTTCGGTTTTAATTTCACTATGTCCGCATATTCCCGCCCAGTGCTCCTGCTGCTCTGTGGCCTGTTATTGCTCACGGTTTCTATTGCCGTATTGAATACGTTAGTCCCTCTTTGGTTGACTCACGCTCAATTGTCAACCGGTCAGGTGGGTATGGTGAGCTCTTCTTACTTTACCGGCAACCTGGTAGGCACGCTGATAGCGGGCAAATTGATCAAACGCATCGGCTTTACCCGCAGCTATCATCTTGCCTGCGTGGTGTTTGCCGTCGCGACGGCCGGTATGGCGCTGTCGCTCGATTTTTGGAGCTGGATGGGTTGGCGTTTCTTTGCCGGCATTGGCTGCGCCTGGATTTGGGTGATCGTTGAAAGCGCCTTACTGCGCAGCGGTAACCTGTCCAACCGCGGGCAACTGTTGGCGGCCTATATGATGGTTTACTATCTTGGCACCGTGATTGGTCAACTGCTGTTGAGCCTGGTATCGACCGAATTGCTGAACGTGGTGCCGTGGGTGGCCACCATCATCATCTGCGCCATGCTGCCCATGCTGTTTGCTCGGGTTAACAGCCAGCATGACGAACCGCAGCAGGCGGCGGTATGGCCAATGCTGAAACGCCGCAGCGCGCGGCTGGGCATCAATGGTTGCATTATCTCGGGTATTGTACTCGGTTCACTGTATGGCTTGATGCCGCTGTATTTATCCCATCAGGGTATGAGCGACGCCAACGTCGGTTACTGGATGGCGCTGCTGGTCAGCTCCGGTATTGTCGGGCAGTGGCCGGTAGGGCGCCTGGCCGATCGCTATGGCCGTCTGTTGGTGCTGCGCATTCAGGTGTTTGTGGTGATCCTCGCCAGTGTGGCGATGCTCGGCAACTATGCCATGGCACCGGCGCTGTTTATTCTCGGCTGCGCCGGTTTCACGCTGTACCCGGTGGCGATGTCCTGGGCCTGCGAGAAAGCGTTGCCGCATGAGTTGGTGGCGATGAATCAGGCGTTGCTGATGAGCTACACAATCGGCAGCCTGCTTGGCCCGTCAATGACGGCGTTGTTGATGCAGAATTATTCCGACCGCCTGTTGTTTGTGATGATTGCTGCCGTTGCGCTGGTGTACCTGATGATGTTGCTGAAAAAGCCAAACCATCACCAGACTCCGCTGGCTGCTGCCTGAGATCAAAAAAACCGGCCATTGCGCCGGTTTTTTTATCTCGACAAAAAGATCAATAAATCACTTTATGGCCGTAGCTTTCCAGAATGCCTTTGACGCGGTCCATCGTGTCCGCTTTTGGTGGATGGACGCCGTCCAGCTTGTACTCTTCCCCCATCGCCACCCATTTGTGCTTGCCGAGTTCGTGATAGGGCAGCAGCTCGATTTTCTCGATGTTGGTCATGTCCTTGGTGAACTCACCCAGCATGTGCGTTGACTTGTCATCGTCGGACCAGCCGGGCACCACCACATAACGGATCCAGGTGCGCTGGTTGCGTTTCGCCAGATAGCGGGCGAAGTCCAGCGTGCGGTGGTTGGAGACGCCGACCAGGTTCTGATGAATGTCGTCGTTCATCTGTTTCAGATCCAGCATCACCAGATCGGTGGCGTCCAGCAACTCGTCGATCACCGGATCGTAACGACGCACAAAACCGTTGGTATCCAGGCAGGTATTGATACCTTCCTGCTGGCACGCACGGAACCAGTCACGGACAAATTCGGCCTGCAAGATGGCTTCGCCGCCGGAGGCCGTCACGCCGCCGCCGGAAGCGTTCATAAAGTGCCGATAAGCGACGGTGTCTTTCATCAGCTCTTCTACGGTCACTTCTTTGCCGCCATGGGTGTCCCAGGTGTCGCGGTTATGGCAATACAGGCAGCGCATCAGGCAACCCTGGAAGAAAACGATAAAGCGGATCCCGGGACCGTCAACGGTGCCACAGGATTCGAAGGAGTGGATACGGCCTTTCACTGACATTGCAGGGGGTTCTCCAATATTGACTGTCAAACGCAGTCTAAAAGTAGGCTTATAACCGCCGGCCAGGGATCAGCGATGCAGCTACCGGATAGGCCCGGCGGCTGGGGTGGAACGATTCCTGCTGGCCGGTTATTGCGCCGGATAACTGTTTTGCCGGATATCCATCAATTTCATTCAGTATAGCTATCTGGCAAAACAGACTCGTGATGAGTCAGGGAAACTGCGTTTGTTAAAAGGGCCGGAAAGATCCGGCCCCGGTATTCAGCTTAACCACCGGGCGGGAAACCCCGCCCGGATGAGGCAATTACATCGACTGGGTGAAAGTACGGGTAATCACGTCTTGCTGTTGTTCTTTGGTCAGCGAGTTGAAACGTACGGCATAACCGGATACGCGGATAGTCAACTGAGGGTATTTCTCAGGGTTTTCCATCGCTTCCAGCAGCATTTCACGGTTCATCACGTTGACGTTCAGGTGCTGGCCGCCTTCGATGGAGGCTTCGTGATGGAAGTAACCGTCCATCAGGCCCGCCAGGTTGGCTTTACGCACGTCGTCATCTTTACCCAGAGCGTTTGGCACGATGGAGAAGGTGTAGGAGATCCCATCCTTCGCGTAAGCAAACGGCAGTTTGGCTACGGAGGTCAGGGAGGCTACAGCGCCTTTCTGGTCGCGGCCGTGCATTGGGTTGGCACCAGGACCGAATGGAGCGCCTGCGCGGCGACCATCTGGAGTGTTACCGGTTTTCTTGCCGTAGACCACGTTAGAAGTGATGGTCAGTACGGACTGGGTCGGTACCGCATTACGGTAGGTACGCAGTTTCTGAATTTTCTTCATGAAACGTTCTACCAGGTCACAAGCGATGTCATCAACGCGGGCATCGTTGTTACCGAACTGCGGGTATTCACCTTCGATTTTGAAGTCTGTCGCCAGGCCGTCTTCGTCACGGATGGTGGAGACTTTGGCGTACTTGATGGCAGACAGGGAGTCGGCCGCTACCGACAGACCGGCGATGCCGCAGGCCATGGTGCGGTAAACGTCACGGTCATGCAGGGCCATCAGCGCAGCTTCATAGCTGTACTTGTCGTGCATGTAGTGAATGATGTTCAGCGCGGTCACGTACTGTTTGGCCAGCCAGTCCATAAAGTGGTCCATGCGTTCCATGACTTTGTCATAGTCCAGCACGTCGTCCATCATTGGCGCTTCTTTCGGGCCTACCTGGATTTTCAGTTTTTCATCAACGCCGCCGTTGATGGCGTACAACATGGTTTTCGCCAGGTTGGCGCGGGCACCGAAGAACTGCATTTGTTTGCCGACGATCATCGGGCTGACGCAACAGGCGATGGCGTAGTCATCGTTGTTGAAGTCAGGGCGCATCAGGTCGTCGTTTTCGTACTGTACGGAGGAGGTGTCGATAGACACTTTCGCCGCGTATTTTTTGAAGTTCAACGGCAGCTTTTCAGACCACAGGATGGTCATGTTCGGCTCCGGAGACGGCCCCATGGTGTACAGGGTGTTCAGGAAACGGAAGCTGTTTTTGGTGACCAGCGTACGGCCGTCAACGCCCATACCCGCCAGGGATTCAGTTGCCCAGATTGGGTCGCCGGAAAACAGCTCATCATACTCAGGGGTACGCAGGAAGCGCACCATACGCAGTTTCATTACCAGGTGGTCAATCAGTTCCTGCGCTTGCTCTTCGCTCAGCTTGCCCGCTTTGATATCGCGTTCGATGAACACGTCAAGGAAGGTGGACACGCGGCCGAAGGACATTGCCGCGCCGTTCTGCGATTTCACCGCGGCCAGGTAGCCGAAGTAGGTCCACTGCACGGCTTCTTGCGCGGTAGTCGCTGGGCTGGAGATGTCGCAGCCGTATTTGGCGGCCATTTCTTTGATCTGGGCCAGTGCGCGGTGTTGTTCAGCGATTTCTTCACGCAGCTGAATGGTCATTTCCAGATCTTCGCCGTTTTCCAGCTTGCTCTGCAATGACTTGAACTGGTTCAGCTTGTCGGCCATCAGGAAGTCGATACCGTACAGCGCAACGCGACGGTAGTCACCGATGATGCGGCCACGGCCGTAGGCATCCGGCAGACCGGTCAGCACGCCGGATTTGCGGCAGTTCAGGATGTCTTTGGTGTAAACGTCGAATACACCCTGGTTGTGGGTCTTGCGGTAGTCGGTGAAGACTTTTTTCAGCTGTGGATCCAGTTCGCGGCCATAAACCTTGCAAGAACCTTCAACCATTTTGATGCCGCCGAATGGGATCAGCGCGCGTTTCAGTGGCTCGTCGGTCTGCAAGCCAACGATGGTTTCCAGTTCTTTGGCAATGTAGCCTGCGTCATGGGAAGTGATGGTAGCGACAACGTTAGTGTCGAAATCAACTGGCGCATGGGTGCGGTTCTCCAGTTTGATCCCTTCCATAACCTTGTCCCACAGGGTGGAGGTGGCCTGAGTTGCGCCAGCCAGGAAGGATTCATCACCCTCGTAAGGAGTGTAGTTTTTCTGGATGAAGTCACGAACGTTGACTTCATTCTGCCAGTCACCTTTGCTGAAACCTTCCCAAGCTTTGGCTAACTTCTCGTTAAGTTCGGTCATTATACACCTACCTTTAATTGTGGATTTCTAACTCGGCGCACGGTCACTAACAGCTTAATGCTGTTGTTCACCACCACGCAGATAAATTACCCAGTAAGTCAACCCAACCAGCAGGCCGCCGCCAATGATATTGCCAATGGTGACTGGGATCAGATTGTCGATGATGAAGTTGCTTACGGTCAGATGAGCAAACTGCTCGGGTGTTGCCCCTACGGCTTGCCAGAACTCTGGCGTGGCGAAGTGTTTAACCACGATACCCATAGGGATCATAAACATATTGGCGATGCTGTGTTCGAAACCGCTGGCGACGAACATGCCGACCGGCAGGATCATGGCGAACATTTTGTCCATCAGGCTGCGGCCGGAATAACTCATCCACACTGCCAGGCAAACCATCAGGTTAGCCAGAATACCGAGGCAGACCGCCTCAACAAAAGTGTGGTGCAGCTTGTGGTCAGCGGTTTGCAGGACGTTCAGGCCCCATTGGCCGTTGGCCACCATGTGTTCGCCGGAAAACCAGATGAGTGCCACAAATAACAGGGCGCCAATCAGGTTACCGATATAGACGTTCAACCAGTTGGCTGCCAGTTGGGACCAACTGATGCGGCCGCTGGCCTTGGCAATCACAATCAGTACGGTTGAGGTGAACAGGTCTGCACCTGAGACCACGACCAGCATTAACCCCAGAGAGAAACAGATGCCGCCGACCAGTTTTGCCAGGCCGAAGGGCACACCGGCAGTGCCGGTAGTCGCAGTGATATAAAATACGAACGCGATGGAAATAAAGACGCCGGCAGTGATCGCCAAATAAAAAGTTTTCAGCGGGTGCTTGGTGGCTTTATACACACCTGCATCTTCAGCGATTTTCGCCGTTGCCGCAGGTAATATCAGATCGAAGGGGTTGTCAGCTTTCACACTAACTCTCTCTCTTAAGGGTTAAAACAACGCAATGAGATACTAGCAAAGCAGTATAGGGTAAAAATTGATTTGGATCATAAGGCGAGGAACTAGAGGGGGCGAAAACCAGATAAATAGCAGGGTTAATTTAGTTAATTGTTTGATTTTAAAATGAAAACTATTTTTTAATGTTTGCAAATAATTTTGAATTGGCGGGATGAATACCCTTAATAAAGGTTAAATATTTATGTGTATTGTCTATTTTTGACGGCTAAATTTGACTTATCGGTTAATTATTATTTCACCAACCTGCAACAATTAACGTTTTGTTTGTCTTGTTTGTTGATAAGTGCGTAATTAGCCGGAAAAAATAAAAGAAGAAAAGAGGGATTTAACCGTCAAAATAAGATCTGGCTATTTTCTTTGCTGCGTTTACGAATGCGATGTACAGCGAACTCCCCCTTTAGGAGTGGCGCCGGCAGGCAAGCTGCCGACGCATTAAGACTGCGGTTATGCCTGTGCCCAGTGGCGGCGCTTGGCGTTTTGCAGTTTTTCGTAGGCCGCCAGCAGCGCCTGATGCGCCGGTAACGCTTTCAGATCGCTGTCGACAGCGAACAAGCCGTTAAAGCGCTCTTCGCCGCTGATGGCCGCAGAAGCGGCGTCGACCGCTTCCTGACCGTACATTTTCACGAAGGCACCGTAGTACTGCGCCGGATCGCGATCCGGCTCCTGCGTCAGCAGCAGCAGGGTTTGCAGGCAGCGGTAGTAGTTGCTGCGTGCCGGGCTCAATACCGATCCGTTAAAGTCCTGGGTCCATTCCGTCCAGATCAGAGCCTGTTCCATATCGCCGCCCGCGAGTGCCAGCATGGATTTCAGCTCGCCCACGCGCAGGGTGTGCCAGGCATTGTCTTTACCGGAGGCAATGCCCAACAACTCGCGCACGCGGGTGAAATCGTCCAGCCCTTCGTCATCCAGTCGCTCAATCAGCGCCAGATATTCTTGTGGCTCCCATTCGCTGCCCGGCAGTGCCAGCAGGGTATCACGCAGGTGCGCGCCCATGCTGTTATTGGCCAGCAACAGATCTTCCGCCGGGTAGATGTCGGACATGCCAGGTACGATGATACGGCAGGCGTAAACGTCCAGGTGCTCGTAGTCGGCGATGTACACTTCGGCGCTTTCTTTGTCGAAAATGCTCATCAGCGTGGCGAATTCTTCCTGCGTGCTGCCGCTGAAACTCCAGTCGACAAACGGGTAATCCGCATCCTGCTTGAACATGTCCCAGGAGATCAAACCGCTGGAATCGATAAAGTGGGTTTCCAGATTGGTGTGTTCGGCCACTTCTTCGTCATCGAAGGTTGGCGCGGTGAACACGTCCAGATCCTTCAGACTACGGCCCTGCAGCAGTTCAGTCACGGTACGCTCAAGCGCCACGCCGAAGTCGGGATGAGCGCCGAACGAGGCGAAACAGGTGCCGTTGGCCGGGTTGAACAGCACTACGCAGATTACCGGGTAGTTACCGCCCAATGAGGCGTCATAGGACAGGATCGGGAAGCCTTCCTGTTCCAGGCGGGCAATGGCTTCCACCACGCCTGGATAACGGTTCAGCACTTCGCTCGGGATCTCCGGCAGGCTGATGGATTCGGCGATAATGCGGTTTTTCACATAACGCTCGAATACTTCGGAAAGGCCCTGCACGCGAGCTTCGTTCGCGGTGTTACCGGCGGACATGCCGTTGGACACGTACAGGTTACCGATGATGTTCATCGGAATATAGACCGTCTGCTGGTCTGACTGACGGGAGAACGGCAGGGCGCAGATGCCGCGATCGCCGTTGCCGGATTGCAGATCGATCAGATCGCCGGCGGTCAGTTCTTGCTCTGGATCGTAGAACGCATGCAGGCGTTCGTCGAGGATGCCTTCCGGCAGCGAATCGTCGGCCGGGATCGGGAACCATTTCTCATTCGGATAATGCACGAAATCGCCTTCGGCAATTTGCTTACCCAGATAGAAATCGGCAAAGAAATAGTTGGTGGAAAGGCGCTCGAAGTATTCGCCCAAAGCGGAAGCCAGCGCGGCTTTTTGGCTGGCGCCTTTACCGTTGGTGAAGCACAGCGGGCAATCGCGATCGCGGATGTGAACCGACCATACGTGCGGCACCGGGTTCAGCCAGGAGGCTTCTTCGATATTAAAACCCAGATCGCTTAATTTCTGTTGGAAACGGGCGATGGAGTCTTCCAACGCGGCGTCTTTGCCAGGGATAAAAGTTTGCGTCATTGTCTTCACTTTTTGAGCGTACTAAAAACGCGCAATGATACGGGGTTTTACGCCCAAGCTCCATGTATTCCTAAAGCGACGGCAAAGTCACAGTTTTTTTAAGGATAAGGGCCATAATTCAGCGGGTTATCTATCAAGGAGAAACCTAATGAAATCAGTGAAACTCAGCGTTGTGGCACTATTCCTGGCGGGCGTAAGCGGTTCTGCGCTGGCATTGCCTTCCATCACTCTGTTGGCGACCGGCGGCACCATTGCCGGCGGCGGCGAATCGGCGACAAAATCCAACTATACGGCGGGCAAACTGGGCGTCGATGCGCTGGTGAATGCGGTGCCGGAGCTGAAAAACGTCGCCAATGTGCAGGGTGAGCAGGTAGTGAACATCGGTTCGCAAGACATGAACGATGAGGTGTGGCTGAAACTGGTGAAGAAAATCAACGCTGACTGCGGCAAAACGGACGGTTTTGTGATCACCCACGGCACCGACACGCTGGAAGAAACCGCTTATTTTCTCGATCTGACCGTCAAATGCGACAAGCCGGTAGTGATCGTCGGAGCGATGCGCCCGGCGACGGCGATGAGTGCCGACGGCCCGTTCAATCTGTATAACGCCGTGGTGACGGCGGCGGATCCGCAATCGGCCAAACGCGGGGTGCTGGTGGCGATGAACGACAGCGTGCTGGATGCGCGCGACGTGACCAAAACCAATACCACCTCGGTGCAGACCTTCCAGTCGCCCAATTTCGGTCCGCTCGGTTATATCCATAACGGCAAGGTAGACTATCAGCGCTCACCGCAGCGCAAGCATACTACCGACACCCCCTTTGACGTATCCAGCCTGACCGAGCTGCCCAAAGTCGGCATTGTCTATAACTATGCCAACGCTTCTGATGCGCCGGCCAAGGCGCTGATTGCCGAAGGTTATCAGGGTATTGTCAGCGCCGGGGTCGGTAACGGCAACCTGTATAAAACGGTGTTTGATACGCTGGCGACCGCCGCACATAACGGCGTGGCGGTAGTGCGTTCTTCCAGAGTGCCGACCGGTTCCACCACGGAAGATGCGGAAGTGGATGACGCCAAATTCGGCTTTGTCGCCGCCGGTACGCTGAACCCGCAAAAAGCGCGGATCCTGCTGCAGTTGGCGCTGACTCAGACCAAAGACACCAAACAAATCCAACAGATGTTCAATCAGTATTGAGTAGCGATCTATGGGGGGCTCCGCTCCCCGTTTTTTGTAGCCGGGCTATGTTTTCGCTGGGGTAATGATGCAGGATACCGGTGCTGTAAGCCCCTGCGTTTTGAAACGGTGAAAAGCTTTGCAACAAGCAGGTATATCCATTTGGAAAGTGTTTTCAGAGGGGATAGCAATTATGTTTAGAATAATTATGGCAAATCTATAATGTTAAGTTGATTAGCCATAATTTTTTTTAAACCAGTTACTGTGATCAGAAATCGTAAGCGTTAATCGCTTTCAGTATGTTTTTATCTTTTTGGTATTTTGTATTTAGTTTTTCTTTCTGTTTTTCGGCGTTATTGCAAGTGGAATTAATTTCCTTCTCTATTTCTCGTTGTCGTTTTATCGGTAATGTTGAGTCCCACTCGCCGGAGAGATATTGGCAATCATCGGCGTTTTTTAGATACTCACTTACATCTTTTGGATATGTTTGAGATGCCTGAATGCATGAGGATAAAAGTAAAGTTGAAATGAAGAGTGCAGGTATTTTCATGTTATCGTCCATCCGTTGACCAGTGTGGTTTGTCTTTAGAGCCACCATGATATTTTATAACGCCGAAACTTTTTCCAACCTCATGCAACTGGAGATTCATACCATCAGTTGGAAGGCTATTGATAAGCACTGTTTCCCCCTTCTTGTTTTTCAGCTCTAAATTCCCAATCCATGAGATGTTCATATCTATAGCATTACCCTCAGTATGCCTACTTTTTAGGGCTGGGGCAACATTAAGACTCGTCATGCCATACTCTTTTACCATGTCTTTTGCCGCCTGAATGCTTTTGTTTCGATCAACTTTTCCATCACTGTTTTTATGACACCACTCTATATTAACGCCTGCTTTTTTTGGCACATCGTCAGGATTAATAAGTGCACGAGCGATTTTCCACGACCAATGCATAAGGTAGGCTCTTTCCGGTGGTCTCTGCGTTGCCGAGATAGTTATACGTGCACCCGCATTTTTTAAACTCTGTAAAAAAGCGTTAACGTTTGACTCGAATGTTGGGCTTAATGTTTTTGTTGAGTTACTGCCTTGAAAGCGAGATGTCCATTTTTTACCACTTAGTTCATACATTAAATAAATCCTTTTTTAAAAGCATCCAATAGAATAAAAGCATATTTTTAAATTTTTAGCAGATAACTATTAAATATGGAAAGCATTAAATATACACGGGTTAAAATTTCAGAATAGAGCGGGGGCTGTATTCTTATTTTTTAGATACGGTAGACACTATAGCCAATGCCAGAGGCAGTTCCGCCTGATTTAAACGTTCCGATTAATCCACTTAGTGGGGGGCATCGTCAGTCAAGAGTACCGACCGGTTCCACCAGGGAAGACGCGGAGGTGGATGACGCCAAATTCGGTTTTGTCGCCGCCGGTACGCTGAACCCGCAAAAAGCACGGATCCTGCTGCGGTTGGTGCTGATTCAGACCAAAGACGCCAAACGAATCCAGCAAATGTTTAATCAGTATTGAGTCGTGATCGACGGGGGCATCGCTCCCCGTTTTCTGTAGCCGGGCGATGCGGTAGGCAATCGCAGGCCGAAGCGGCGGGGATTAAGCCAGCAGCCTGATTGCGCCTCTGACGGATTCACGGCAACCTAATTTGCCCGCGTTGCTGCAATGGCCGGTGGATTGCAGCCTGGTCGAAGAGCCGGGTTAGCTGAATACAGCATAAAACACCGTGTTAACCCACTGAATTCCCCGATGGCACAGCGTTTTATCGCACAAAAAAACGCAGTGGCGACAGAGCCTGTTATTCCGTGCTGCGGTAGTTTGCTGCCTGCGGGTGAATAAGCATTGCAGCAGCGTTACGTGAGTGATAAAACCGATGCGTTGGTTAACTCGACAGTTAACTTTGGGCGTATTTCGGTTGGCCAGTCTCTTGGCGAATAGTGAATGTGGTGAGGGGAAATGACTCAGGTTTATAATTTTAGCTCTGGCCCGGCAATGCTGCCGGTTGAAGTGTTGCGTCGTGCGGAACAGGAACTGTGCAACTGGCACGGTCTCGGCACCTCGGTGATGGAAATCAGCCATCGCAGTAAAGAGTTTATCGAAGTTGCCCAGCAATCCGAACAGGATCTGCGCGATCTGCTGAAGATCCCCTCCAACTACAAAGTGCTGTTCTGCCATGGCGGCGCCCGTGCACAGTTTGCCGCATTGCCGCTGAACCTGCTGGGTGATAAAACCACTGCGGACTATATCGATGGCGGCTACTGGGCGCACAGCGCCATCAAGGAAGCCGAGAAATACTGCACGCCAAATACCATTGATGTGAAAACTACCGTTGACGGCCTGCTCGGTATCAAACCGATGAAAGAGTGGCAGTTGAACGACGATGCGGCTTATGTGCACTACTGCCCGAATGAAACCATCGACGGCATCGCTATCGATGAGACGCCGGACTTTGGCGACAAAGTGGTGATCGGCGATTACTCCTCCACCATTTTGTCCGGCCCGCTGGATGTCAGCCGCTTTGGCGTGATTTACGCCGGCGCGCAGAAAAACATTGGGCCGGCAGGCCTGACGTTGGTGATCGTACGTGACGATCTGCTGGGCAAAGCTCGCCGCGAAGTGCCGTCGATTCTCGATTATACCGTGCTGGCCGAGAACGATTCCATGTTCAATACGCCGCCGACCTTCGCCTGGTATCTGTCCGGCCTGGTGTTCAAGTGGCTGAAAGAACAGGGTGGTCTGGTGGAGATGCACAAGCGCAATCAGGCCAAGGCCGAGTTGCTGTACGCAACCATCGATAATTCTGATTTCTACCGTAGCCGCGTAGCACACGCCAATCGGTCCTGGATGAACGTGCCGTTCCAGTTGGCTGACTCGGCGCTGGACAAAGTGTTCCTCAGCGAAGCGGAAGCTATCGGCCTGCAGGCGCTGAAAGGTCACCGGGTGGTTGGCGGCATGCGTGCTTCTATTTACAATGCCATGCCGTTGGCCGGCGTGCGGACATTAACCGACTTTATGATCGACTTCGAACGTCGTCACGGTTAAGCCTCGCTGCCTGCTTTGCGCGGGCAGCTTTCGCTGTTGTCCTTTTGCATTAAAGCGGCTCCGGCATTTTCCCGGGGCCGTTTCGTTTATCAGATTTTGGAGAGTTTTGTTCACATGGTGGATTCCCTGACGTTACAACCGGTCGCCCTGGTCAATGGCACCGTCAACTTACCCGGCTCCAAGAGCGTGTCCAACCGTGCTCTGCTGCTGGCTGCGCTGGCGGAGGGAACGACCACGTTGACCAACCTGCTGGACAGCGACGACGTGCGCCATATGCTGAATGCGCTGCAGGCGTTGGGCGTGAGTTATCAGCTGTCCGACGATCGCACCACTTGTATCGTTGAGGGCGTTGCCGGCCCGCTGGTGGCCAGCGAGCCGCTTGAACTGTTCCTCGGCAATGCCGGTACCGCAATGCGCCCATTGGCGGCGGCGTTGTGTCTGGGTAGCGGCGATGTGGTGTTGACCGGTGAACCGCGCATGAAAGAGCGGCCTATCGGCCATTTGGTGGATGCACTGCGCCAGGGCGGCGCGCAAATTGATTACCTGGAACAGACCGACTATCCGCCATTGCGCCTGCGCGGCGGTTTTCACGGTGGCGACGTGACCGTCGACGGCAGCGTTTCCAGCCAGTTCCTGACCGCGTTGCTGATGACTGCGCCACTGGCTGAGCAGGACACGAATATCCATATCAAGGGCGAACTGGTTTCTAAACCGTACATTGATATCACGTTGCATCTGATGCGTACCTTCGGCGTTGAAGTTAGCCACGACAACTACCGCGTGTTCAATATTCAAGGTCGCCAAACCTACCGCTCCCCAGGGGATTACCTGGTAGAAGGCGATGCATCCTCCGCTTCTTATTTTCTGGCGGCGGCGGCGATTAAAGGCGGCACCGTACGCGTGACCGGCATCGGCAAGAAAAGCGTTCAGGGCGACACCAAATTTGCCGACGTGTTGGAGAAAATGGGCGCGCGCATTACCTGGGGCGATGACTTTATCGAATGCAGCCGCGGTGAGTTGCGCGGCATCGATATGGATATGAACCATATTCCGGACGCGGCGATGACCATTGCCACCGCAGCCCTGTTTGCCGAAGGGCCGACCACCATCCGCAATATCTATAATTGGCGGGTGAAAGAGACCGATCGCCTGGCCGCCATGGCGACTGAATTGCGCAAAGTAGGCGCTGAAGTGGATGAAGGTGAGGACTATATTCACGTGGTGCCGCCGGCGAAGCTGAAGTTTGCCGATATCGGCACCTACAACGATCACCGTATGGCGATGTGCTTCTCGCTGGTGGCGCTGTCGGATACCCCGGTGACCATCCTCGATCCGAAATGCACCGCCAAAACTTTCCCGGACTATTTTGAGCAGTTGGCGCGCATCAGCCAATTGGCGTAACCGGTAGTCAGATGATTTCTTTTAAGGCCCTTAACCGGGCCTTTGTCGTTTTTAATGCCTGGTCGCCGAGGCTTCTTCTATACTTTTCTGCGGTTATGCGCTTATTTTCAACAACCAGACAGTTCCAGGGTAACAGTTCGTCTCTGGGCAGCGTATAATACGCCACCGTATCTGCCTCGATTGGGCAGACGGCAGGGGCGTTCGTAATTATGCTTTCGCGTTGTGCTGACGGCGGGTTGCGTCCCTGTGAGGTTTTCTACCCGAAGGAGAGAGAAATGACGGCTACAGCCCCGGTGATAACCGTTGATGGACCAAGTGGCGCAGGCAAAGGCACTCTGTGTCAAGCGTTGGCCGAATCCCTTGGTTGGCGTTTGCTGGATTCCGGCGCGATTTACCGCGTGCTGGCGTTGGCGGCACTGCATCATCAGGTCGATATCACCTCTGAGGAGGCGCTGGTTCCGCTGGCCGCACATCTCGACGTCCGCTTTGTTGCCCAAGAAGGCAAACTGCAGGTCATTTTGGAAGGTGAGGATGTCAGTAATGAGATCCGCACTGAAACCGTCGGTAATACCGCCTCGCAGGCAGCGGCTTTTCCGCGTGTGCGCGAAGCTTTGCTGCGCCGTCAGCGCGCGTTCCGCGAAGCTCCCGGTTTGATTGCCGATGGCCGCGATATGGGTACGGTGGTGTTCCCCGATGCACCGGTAAAGATTTTCCTGGATGCCAGTTCAGAGGAGCGTGCGCACCGCCGCATGCTACAGTTGCAGGAAAAGGGCTTTAATGTTAACTTTGAACGTCTTTTAGCCGAGATAAAGGAACGGGATGACCGTGACCGCAATCGGCCTATCGCGCCACTGGTGCCGGCTTCCGATGCCCTCGTGCTGGATTCTACCAGCATGTCGATCGACGAAGTCATCCAGCGTGCGCTGACTTATGCACATGAAGTGTTAGCGTTGCCGCAGCAATAAACTGCAGCGACGTTATTGCTTTTTGTCATATTTGTCATAGCAGTATCGAACTATATCGGGTAAAATTTTACCCCTGTAACCTAAACCCTGTCGGCATGGAGCCAATGGCGGGGTATGTGAAACAACCCCATTCGGCGGGATGCTAAATGGACGTTAAACTATAGAACCCTGAAGATTAAACATGACTGAATCTTTCGCTCAACTCTTTGAAGAATCCCTGAAAACAATCGAAACCCGTCCGGGTTCCATCGTTCGTGGCGTTGTAGTTGCTATCGACAAAGACGTAGTACTGGTTGACGCCGGTCTGAAATCTGAGTCTGCCATCCCGGCTGAGCAATTCAAAAACGCACAGGGCGAGCTGGAAATCCAGGTAGGCGACGAAGTTGACGTTGCGCTGGACGCTGTTGAAGATGGCTTCGGTGAAACTCTGCTGTCCCGTGAGAAAGCTAAGCGTCACGAAGCTTGGATCACGCTGGAAAAAGCTTACGAAGAAGCTGAAACTGTCGTCGGTGTTATCAACGGCAAAGTTAAGGGTGGCTTCACTGTAGAGCTGAATGGTATTCGTGCGTTCCTGCCAGGTTCCCTGGTTGACGTGCGTCCAGTACGCGACACTCTGCACCTGGAAGGCAAAGAGCTTGAGTTCAAAGTCATCAAGCTGGACCAGAAACGCAACAACGTTGTAGTTTCTCGCCGTGCGGTTATCGAATCCGAAAACAGCGCAGAACGCGATCAACTGCTGGAAAACCTGCAGGAAGGCATGGAAGTTAAAGGTATCGTTAAGAACCTCACTGACTACGGTGCATTCGTTGATCTGGGCGGCGTAGACGGCCTGCTGCACATCACTGATATGGCTTGGAAACGCGTTAAGCATCCAAGCGAAATCGTCAACGTTGGCGACGAAATCACTGTTAAAGTGCTGAAGTTCGACCGCGAGCGTACTCGTGTTTCCCTGGGCCTGAAACAACTGGGCGAAGATCCATGGGTTGCTATCGCGAAACGTTACCCAGAAGGCACCAAGCTGACTGGTCGTGTAACCAACCTGACTGATTACGGCTGCTTCGTAGAAATCGAAGAAGGCGTTGAAGGTCTGGTACACGTTTCTGAAATGGATTGGACCAACAAAAACATCCATCCGTCCAAAGTTGTTAACGTGGGCGATGTAGTGGAAGTTATGGTTCTGGACATCGATGAAGAACGTCGTCGTATTTCTCTGGGCCTGAAGCAGTGCAAATCTAACCCATGGCAGCTGTTTGCAGAAACCCACAACAAGGGCGACCGCGTTGAAGGTAAAATCAAGTCTATCACTGACTTCGGTATCTTCATCGGCCTGGACGGCGGCATCGACGGCCTGGTTCACCTGTCTGACATCTCCTGGAACGTTGCAGGCGAAGAAGCAGTGCGTGAATACAAGAAAGGCGACGAAATCGCAGCGGTTGTTCTGCAAGTTGACGCAGAGCGCGAGCGTATCTCCCTGGGCGTGAAGCAACTGGCTGAAGACCCGTTCAATAACTACCTGTCTATGAACAAGAAAGGTACTATTGTTACTGGTAAAGTCACTGCAGTTGACGCCAAAGGTGCTACAGTTGAATTAGCAGGCGGCGTAGAAGGTTACCTGCGTGCATCTGAAGCCTCTCGCGACCGCATTGAAGATGCAACTCTGGTTCTGAATGTAGGCGACGACGTTGAAGCTAAATTCACCGGCGTTGACCGTAAGAACCGTGTAGTAAGCCTGTCCGTACGTGCTAAGGACGAAGCTGACGAGAAAGATGCTATCGCTACTGTTAACAACAAACAGGAAGAAAGCAACTTCTCTAACGCAATGGCTGAAGCTTTCAAAGCGGCTAAAGGCGAGTAATGACGGGGGGCGGTTTCTGACCGCCCCGATACGGTAGTTTAGCTGCAAAGCTTGGAGGACTCATGACCAAGTCTGAACTTATTGAAAGACTTGCTGGCCAGCAATCTCATGTACCGGCGAAAGCCGTTGAGGATGCAGTGAAAGAGATGTTAGAACACATGGCTGCAACGTTAGCCGATGGTGAACGCATCGAGATCCGCGGATTCGGCAGTTTTTCTCTTCACTACCGTGCTCCGCGCGTTGGTCGCAACCCGAAAACTGGTGATAAAGTTGAGTTGGACGGCAAGTACGTTCCTCACTTCAAGCCAGGTAAAGAGCTGCGTGACCGCGCCAATATCTATGGTTAATCACTGATTATCCATAGAGTTGTTGCTTGTAAAGAATATAAAACGGTGCCTCAGGGCGCCGTTTTTTTTTGCCTGCCGCTCAGCTGTTTTCTGATTTCTCGGCCTTCCGTTCTGATTTTTTTTGCGTGCTACGCCGCAGCTTAGCATCAATAAATGAAATCATTATCGTTAACCTGCAGCCTGTGCCGCGAGCCGTTGCATTGCAGCTGGCGGCTGCCTGAGTATGGGGGAACAATCCTGTCCATGGGGTGCGATGTGCAACAGTTGCACGTCCTTCTGTCGGACGGGAGAAAGGTCGATCAAAACTTCGCTGGATCTGGCGGTTATCGCCGTTGTCTGCGGCATTCTGCCGTTACTGGTGCTACCGCAATTACCCGATGCGTTAACAACTTTGTTGGTTGTTTTACCCGCTAGCTTGATGCTGCGTTTCCGTTGGGCGGGCTGTCAATTTATTGGTTGGGGAGCATTGGGATTTCTGTGGGCGACCTTCAATGCCGGTAATCTGGTGGCGCAAGTCGAACAACTGAGCCGCGGGCCGGAGGTGACCGCCGTGGTACAAGTTGCCGGCGTTACTTTGGTACCCGCTGCGAGCAAACAAACGCTGATGCGTATCGAACAGGTTGACGGGCGCTGGCTAACGCCATCAATTGCCTTTACCACCGTTTGGCGGCCGGAAGAACCGCAACTCTGTGCCGGGCAGCGTTGGGAACTCCGGCTGCGTCTGAGAGCGGTGCACGGAAAACTGAACGAGGGGGGCTTCGATAGCCAGCGTTGGGCGATGGCGCAACGTCAGCCACTGACTGCACAGGTGAAGCGTGCCAGGCTGTTGGAGGGGAGTTGCAACTGGCGGCAGCGTATTATCAGCCATGCCGAGAGCAACATGGGTGACCTGCGATATAAATCGGTATTGCTGGCTTTAGCGTTTGGCGAAAGAACCTCGCTGGCCCCTGAGTTACGCACTCTGATGCTGAAAACCGGCATTGCGCATCTGATGGCGATTTCAGGCCTGCACGTGGCTATGGCGGCCATATTGATTTGGCTGGCGCTACGGGCGGTTCAGTTCTTGTTGCCTGCACACCTGATCGGCTACCGCTTCCCATTGTTAGCCAGTTGGTTTGGTACCTTGGCGTATGTCTGGTTGGCTGGCGCACAGCCCCCGGCTGTGCGTACTGCCTTGGCGTTGACGCTGTGGATGTTGCTGCGCCTACGCGGTATTCACTGCACTTCCTGGCAGGTATGGCTGTGGTGCGTGGGGTTAATTCTGGTCTGCGATCCGCTGGCGGTACTGTCAGACAGTTTCTGGTTATCGGTACTGGCGGTGGCCTGCCTGATCTTTTGGTTCGAATGGATGCCGTTAAGTGCACGTTTCCGCTCTGCCTGGTACTGGGCACCGGTGCGTTGGCTGCACATTCAGTTTGGTATCACGTTGCTGCTGGTGCCGATGCAGGCCGCTTTGTTTCTCGGTCTGACGTTGACCTCTATGCCGGCGAATCTGTGGGCGGTACCTGTGGTTTCTCTGGTGACGGTTCCTTTGATTTTGATCGCGGTAATTTGTGGCGCCTTACCGCTATTGAGCGGCGGATTCTGGTGGCTGGCCGATTTGACACTGCTATGGGTGTTTACGCCGCTGCATTATTTGCAGCGTGGATGGGTCGATCTGGGCGCCGCCTCGCTGTTGGTCAGCGCAGCGGGTTGGTTGCTGGTTATATACTGGCGTTTTCACTGGTGGTTATGCTATACGGCAGGCTTGGCCGCTGTGGCGATATGTTGCGTGCTGTGGCGGGAAAAAGAACCCCCATATCGTTGGCGGGTCGACATGCTGGACGTCGGGCATGGCCTGGCGGTAGTGATCGAAAGAAACGGAAAGGGGATACTGTTCGATACCGGTGATCGCTGGGCGACGGGCAGTGCTGCGGAACGTCATATTTTGCCCATGCTAAACTGGCGGGGTATCGATCTGGAGCAAATTATCATCAGCCACGATCACCTTGATCATACCGGGGGTCTGGAAGAGGTAAGGCAAGCATTTCCACAGGCCAGGGTACGTAGCCCAATACTTGATCCGCTTCATTTACCCTGCGTGGCCGGCGAAAGCTGGCAGTGGCAATCACTGCAATTTCAGGTGTTATGGCCGCCGAAAGCGCTAAAGCGGCCGGTCAATGACGATTCTTGCGTGATCCGCGTTGATGATGGCCAATATAGCCTGTTACTGACCGGCGACGTGGAAAAGCAAGCGGAAGCGCAGTTGCTCAGATTACAACGCGATCGGCTGGCATCCACAGTGCTTCAGGTTCCACATCACGGCAGCAGGACGTCCTCGACGCCGCCGTTTCTGCGTGCGGTAGCGCCGGAGGCGGCTTTAGCGTCCGCATCTCGTTACAACAAATGGCGATTACCTGCCGTTAAAGTTATCGCCAGATATCTGGCAAATGGCATCATATGGCGCGATACTTCGCGGTCAGGTCAGATATCCGTGCTTTTTTTCGACAACGATTGGCAAATTAAAGGCTTTCGTGAACAATTAATGCCCCGTTGGTACCATCAGCGGTTTGGCGTAGAGGGTGATAATGAGTAAAATAGGCCGCTATTTCTTCCGATGCTGGTATTTGCATGATGAATGATAAAGATCTCTCCACTTGGCAGACTTTCCGTCGCCTCTGGCCGATGATCACTCCTTTTAAGACCGGGTTGATTGTGGCCGCCATTGCGTTAGTGCTTAACGCGGCCAGCGATGCCTTTATGTTGTCCTTGCTTAAACCTTTATTGGATGACGGTTTTGGGAAAACCGAGAGCAGCATTTTGCTTTGGATGCCGTTGGCCGTCATTGGTTTGATGGTGGTACGTGGCCTGACGGGCTTCGTTTCCAGCTATTGTATCTCATGGGTGTCCGGTATGGTGGTGATGCATATGCGCCGCCGGCTGTTTGGCCATATGATGAGAATGCCGGTATCCTTCTTCGATCAGCAGTCAACCGGTACGCTGTTGTCGCGTATCACCTATGACTCTGAGCAAGTGGCCTCATCCTCTTCCAGCGCATTGGTCACCGTGGTGCGTGAAGGCGCGTCGATAATTGCGTTGTTCAGCATGATGTTCTACTACAGCTGGCAGTTATCGGTGATCCTGATTGTGCTGGCACCGATCGTGTCTATCGCAATTCGCATTGTTTCAAAACGCTTCCGTAGTATCAGTAAAAGCATGCAGAACACCATGGGGCAGGTCACCACCAGTGCTGAGCAGATGCTGAAAGGTCACAAGGAAGTGCTGATTTTTGGCGGCCAGCAGGTGGAAACCGAGCGCTTCAACTCGGTCAGCAATCGCATGCGCCAACAGGGCATGAAGCTGGTTTCAGCATCTTCAATCTCTGACCCGATTATTCAGTTGATTGCTTCGTTAGCGCTGGCGTTTGTACTGTACGCTGCGAGTTTCCCTAGTGTGATGGCAACTCTGACCGCCGGTACCATCACTGTGGTGTTCTCGTCGATGATCGCCTTAATGCGTCCACTGAAATCGCTGACCAACGTCAATGCCCAGTTCCAGCGCGGGATGGCTGCTTGCCAAACGTTGTTCTCGATTTTGGATATGGAGCAGGAAAAAGATACCGGCACCCGCGAAGTGGCGCGTGCTAAAGGCGATATCGAATTCCGTAACGTGACTTTCTATTACCCAGGGAAAGAAACGCCGGCACTGCGTGATATCAATCTGAGCATTTCAGAAGGCAGAACCGTAGCATTGGTGGGCCGTTCGGGATCGGGCAAATCGACTATTGCCAACCTGCTGACCCGTTTCTATGACGTTCAGGAAGGCGAAATCCTGATGGACGGGCATGACCTGCGCGAGTATACCTTGGCGTCATTGCGCGATCAGGTCGCTCTGGTATCGCAAAACGTGCATTTGTTTAACGACACCATCGCTAACAATATCGCTTACGCTCGTGAAGAGCGTTACAGCCGGGAAGAAATCGAGAAGGCTGCGCGAATGGCTTATGCCATGGATTTCATTGAGAAAATGGAGAATGGTCTGGATACGGTGATTGGCGAGAACGGCGTGATGTTGTCCGGTGGCCAGCGTCAGCGTATCGCTATCGCGCGCGCACTGCTGCGCGATTGCCCGATTCTGATCCTTGATGAAGCAACTTCAGCGCTGGATACGGAATCAGAACGCGCCATTCAGGCCGCGCTGGACGAACTGCAGAAAAACCGCACCTCGCTGGTGATCGCGCACCGCTTGTCGACCATTGAAAAGGCCGATGAAATCCTGGTGGTGGAAGATGGACGCATCGTTGAACGCGGTGAGCATGCGGCGCTAATCGAACGGCGTGGGGTCTACGCACAGCTTCACCGCATGCAGTTCGGCCAATAATGATCGAGCGCATTTGGTCGGGCAGTTCATTGGTCTACCTGCTGTTGTTGCCCTTGTCCTGGCTGTACGGTCTGGTCAGCGGTTTGATTCGGCTGAGTTATCGCTGTGGCCTGCGTAAAAGCTGGCGCGCACCTGTGCCGGTGGTGGTGGTGGGAAACCTTACCGCCGGCGGCAACGGTAAAACGCCAACGGTGATCTGGCTGGTGGAGCAATTGCAACAGCGCGGATACCGGGTGGGTGTGGTATCACGCGGTTATGGTGGCAAAGCGGCATCTTATCCGTTGGTATTGGATGAACACACTACGACCCAGCAGGCGGGCGATGAGCCGGTATTGATTTATCAACGCACCGGTGCGCCTGTAGCGATTTCGCCAAAGCGTGCGGAAGCGGTGCAGGCACTGCTGCACCAGCAGAAACTCGATGTTGTCATCACAGATGACGGTTTGCAGCATTACGCGTTGCAACGTGATTTTGAACTGGTGGTGATCGACGGCGTGCGCCGTTTTGGCAATGGCTGGTGGTTACCGGCGGGGCCGATGCGTGAACGCGCGTCGCGCCTGAACAGCGTGAATGCGCGGATTGCCAACGGCGGCGTGGCTCAGGCGGGTGAAATCGCCATGCGGTTGCAAGCGCGTGAGGCGGTCAATATCGCCAGCGGCGCGCGTCGGCCGGCGGCTGAGTTGCCGCACGTGGTGGCAATGGCCGGGATTGGCCATCCGCCACGCTTTTTCGCCACGTTGGAAAAGCTTGGCGTGGATGTCGAGAAAGAAGTCGCGTTCGCCGATCATCAGGAGTACCAACAGGCTCAACTTGCGGCGTTGGCGTCATCTGAGCAAACGCTGCTGATGACTGAAAAAGATGCGGTCAAATGCCGCATTTTTGCCCAGCCCAACTGGTGGTATTTACCGGTAGATGCGGTTCTTCCCCCCGATCAGGCTGAGTCGTTGCTGCAAAGTATCGAAGCTCTGCTGACGAAATAACTCAAACGGCCAGCGCGTTAAGCCCCAGAGCTTGCGCGCAGGCGTTTATCGAACGCTGTTGCGTTTGTTGATACAGCGCCAATTCATCAATCACCTCTGCCCCCAGTGCCTGCTCGAAAGCGGCACGGCTCGATGCTGCATTGTACTGAGCATGCCGGTTGTCACCCAGATTAGACTGGAAAATGCCTGCAGCGCTAACCGGTAAGAAGTCTTCATATACCAAAGGTTGAAAGCGAACGTGCTCCTGAGCTATCAGTTGTTCCAGCGTACTGTTTTTATCCAGCGAGTCTTTGGCCGCCAGGCCGCACTCGGTAGGGAAATAGCGGAACCATGCCAGTTGCTGCTCACGCAAGGTTGCATAATCATCTGGAAACGCCTGGAAGTTTTCCGCCAGTAACTGATTGTACCGCTCGGCGTTCTTTTCACTTGGCGGTGCCTGCAAGGCATCGTTGGTAGCTTGCAACAGGCGGTCATAGAGCGCGCGGCCTTTCGGGGTCAGCGCTACGCCACGTTGCTCGATTTCGCCAAAACGCGCGGTATGATGTCCGCCCACGGTGCTGCCGTCATGTTCGACAAAGGCTACGCTTTCTTCCAGCGCTTTAAAGCTGGTTTGGCGTAGCAAAATTGGCCGACGGCGAGGTGGCGGGCCTTCGATAACGGCTTTAGGCGTGATTCCCCGACCGGGCATCGCTTGCTGGACGAGGTCGATATTCAGCGTGCGTGGCGTCAAATGGTTGATGTGTGGGCCCTTGAACGCCACTACGTCTGCAATCAGACGGTGCTGATCGTGCAATTGTTGATATTCGGCGGCACTGACGGTCGCCCGGTTGTGCCAACGAAAAGTTTCCAGCGCCTGTTCGATAAATTCACTGGCCTGGCTGTCATCCAACCCGCCCTGAGCTTCCTGCAAGACGATCAACTCCAGCACGCGTTCAGTAAAGATGCGGCGGCGGGCCAGCAGTTGCTGGGCCAACTGACGTAACGCCGGGCTTTCAATCAGCTCTAACCGTAATAATGAGGTGAAAACCCGGAATGGGCTGATCTGCAGCGCATCTTCATGTACTGCGCGAAACGCGGTGGAATGAACCGGAACTCCTGCCACGGCCAGATCGTAATACCCGACCGGCGACATGCCCATGACGTTAAACAGCCGTCGCAGAGTAGCCAGCTCATCCGCCGTACCTACCCGGATTGCCCCGTGGCGTTCCATGGCCAGTCTTTCGATTTCACCGGTAATTTGTAATTGATGCGCCAATGCGGCATCTTCGCGCAGGACCTGTCGGTTGGTTTCCGCAACCAGTTCGAGCAAATCGCCATAGAGAGGTACCTCTTTTTGGTACATATCTGACATGGCGTGGGAGAACCTGGAGCGGATTTCATTCGGTGAGACGAACTGCTGGGCGGTCATGCGCATAGCTCCTTTATTCGGGATAATCTGAAAAATAGTATTTTTTGCGGTAAAAGTGCTGGCTGAAAGGCCATCCGCCTTGTTTTCACCCCAAGTTTAGCTATCTCGGTTGGGTTTTGTTATAGTTTGGACAAGCATATTGGATTTTTATGCGTTAGCTCTCATTTGCAATGGTCCTGGCGGAAATGACGGCCGTCCGGAAGGCAATGCTTCTGAGTGGAAACGGCAAAAATAAATTAATTAATCTATGCATAATCATGGACATAAAAACAAATTTGGCGGAATTATAAAAATATGCCAATAAATTGCTTGTGTAAAATCTAGATTTATGAGTAAATGCATGTCGGCCTGTGATACAGACCTATTTATGTTCGAGTTTAGATTTAAGCAGTTCCTCCAAAAACGTTATCATCTGATTCCGCTTCAAAGACGAACCTTCTAAGTACCTCCCATAAGTAATGTTCCTAAAAACGGCCTAAATTGCCTTATGGCAGGTTTTGTATATATATTTAAAAGGTAAATGTGTAATGTCTAAGAAAACGGGTCAGGTTAAATGGTTCAACGAAAGCAAAGGTTTTGGTTTCATTGAGCAAAACGACGGTGGTAAAGATGTATTCGTACATTTCTCTGCAATCGCGACCGACGGTTTCAAAACTCTGGCTGAAGGCCAGCGTGTTGAGTACAGCATCCAGGACAGCCCGCGCGGGCCGGCTGCCGCCAACGTTGTTGCTCTGTAACTAAACAGGCAATGACGTAAAGAGATCTTAATACAACCATGATGAGGCGTTAATGCCGATTCATTGCGGAAGATATTAAGTTCAACAAGCCCGCGTAATGCGGGTTTTTAATTTTTTGCTCACGAGAGGTTTGTTACGAAAAACTTTAGGATGGGCTGGTAGCGTCCAACAATAATAAAAATAACGTTGTTAAGGATGCTCAAGTAAAAGGATATAAGTTATGTTTAAAAATACTGTGTTACAAATGGGCCGTGTGAAATGGTTTGATCAAGCTGCAGGCTATGGTTTTATTTCACCGGTAGATGGTAGCGACGAAATCTATGTTAGCCGTCGTTCTATCGCCAATACTAAAAATAAATCGTTAAACGAAGGTCAGAACGTTGAGTTCTCGATCTATCGCAGCTCCCACGGGCTGTCAGCGGCAGACGTCATCGCGTTCTGACCCACCCCTTCCTCGCCAGTGCCGGTGCCGCCACCCCAAGCACTGGCGAAGAAAAATCTTCTGATATCCACTATTATCGAGCAATCGCTTAACGACTTTGGATGTCAGGATGCTTACCCCGGTTATTTCTCTTGCCGCCGCCCGCGCGCTTCATCTTGCTGCACAAGGGCTATTATCCCCGATTAAACGCAAAGCCAAACCCGACGATGTGGTTACCGCCATTCAACGTATGGGATTACTGCAAATAGATACCATCAGCGTTGTCGCACGCAGCCCCTATCTGGTGCTGTTCAGCCGCCTGGGCGATTATCAGCCGGAATGGCTGGAACAGGCGCTGGCCAGTCGTCAGCTGTTCGAGTATTGGGCGCACGAAGCCTGTTTCTTACCCATTGAAGATTTTGGTCTGTTGCGCCATCGTATGCTGCAACCGCAGGGTATGGGCTGGAAATATTCTGAAGAGTGGGTGCAAAAGCATCAGGCGGCAATGGACGATCTGCTGTTGCATATCGAAGCCAGCGGGCCGGTGCGTTCGGCAGATTTTAATGCCGAAAAAAGAGGGAATAGCGGTTGGTGGGACTGGAAGCCGGAAAAGCGCCACCTCGAAATCTTGTTCACCGCCGGTAAATTGATGGTGGCCGAACGGCGTAATTTTCATCGTGTTTACGATCTGACAGAAAGGTTATTGCCGCACTGGGATGATGAGCGTCATGCGTTACCTGCGGACCATGCGCAGCAGGAAATGCTTGGCAGGGCTTGTCGTTACCTGGGGATTTTCAGGGCTGAATGGTTGGCGGATTACTACCGTCTGAAGCGGGTTACGCCGAAAGTGCTGCTGGCATCGCTACAGCAACGGGGCGAAATAATGCCGGTGGCCGTTGATGGGCTGGACGGCGATTTTTACGTGCATCATTCACTGGTGCAAGAACTGCAGTTGGCAGAGCAGGGGGCGCTAAAATCCAGTGTGACCACCTTGCTTTCTCCGTTTGACCCTGTGGTTTGGGATCGCCGACGTGCGCTGGAGCTGTTCGATTTTGATTACCGGCTGGAGTGTTATACGCCGAAGGAAAAGCGACAGTACGGTTACTTTACCCTGCCGGTGTTGCAACGGGGCGAGTTGATTGGCCGCATTGATGCCAAAATGCATCGGCGACAGGGCATTTTCGAAATTATCAGTTTCCACCCGCAGGCCAAAGTTCGGTTTGGCAAACAACGTGCGCAGGATCTTCGGCAGGCAATCACGCGCAGTGCAAAATGGCACGGGGCAAAACAGGTGACGCTGGGGGATATTCCGGCACAGTTGGCCGTCGAATGGGGTGAAGGGTGGGAAGTGGAATAACGAGCGGCGTCGTCAGCGTGGGTAAAACGAATTTTCAGCGCCGCCCGTTACAATCAGATCTATGCCTTAGTTGCTGAAATTGGCAAACAGGGCGATGATTTTGTGAATACGTTTGATCATGGAAAGCGTCTTTTTTGTGACTTGTATCACAAAATTCTACGCCTGCATCACAGTCAATTCAATCCCCCGCGCCAGATTAAAAGGCAGCGGTAAAACAGCGGTGATTAACCTGGCACATAGCGTTATGCTATTCTCACGCACTTTAGATCTCCACTCAGGAGGAAGCATGGACCACCGTTTACTCGAAATCGTTGCCTGCCCGGTTTGCAACGGTAAGCTCTATTTCAATAAAGAAAACCAGGAACTGGTCTGCAAAGTGGACGGCCTCGCCTATCCGCTGCGTGATGGCATTCCCGTACTGCTGGAAAACGAAGCGCGTTCGCTGTCATTGGATGAGAAACACGCATGAGTTTTATCGCTATTATTCCAGCCCGTTACGCATCAACCCGTTTGCCGGGCAAGCCGTTGGCCGATATTCACGGTAAGCCAATGGTGGTGCACGTAATGGAACGTGCACGTGAGTCCGGCGCCAGCCGCGTTATCGTAGCGACCGATCACCCCGAAGTGGCCAAAGCGGTCAAAGCCGCCGGTGGCGAAGTGTGCATGACCAGCCCGCATCACCATTCCGGTACCGAACGCCTGGCGGAAGTGATCGAGCATTATGGTTTTGCCGATGACGAAATCATCGTTAACGTGCAGGGTGACGAACCGATGATCCCGCCGGTGATCGTACGCCAGGTGGCAGAAAACCTGGCAGCCAGCCAGGCCGGCATGGCCACTCTCGCGGTACCGATCGCCAGCGCGGAAGAAGCCTTTAACCCTAATGCCGTCAAAGTAGTGATGGATGCACAGGGTTATGCGCTCTATTTTTCACGCGCGACTATTCCCTGGGATCGGGAACGTTTTGCTCAATCCAAAGAAAGTATCGGCGACAGCCTGCTGCGCCACATCGGCATTTACGCCTATCGTGCCGGTTTTGTGCGCCGTTATGTCAGCTGGGCGCCAAGCCAACTGGAGCAAATTGAGCTGCTGGAGCAACTGCGGGTGCTGTGGTACGGTGAAAAAATCCATGTGGGGGTTGCTAAAGCCATTCCAACCGTGGGTGTTGATACGCCGGAAGATCTGCAGCGCGTGCGCGACAGCATCAAGGGCTAAGCATTAAAAGCCGGCACGTCGCCTGGCGTGTCGGCGGTACAATTTCCCGTATTCTTTATCCCCATTTTGTTGATCTGCGTTGAGGATTTTTTTTGCTCACCGTTCGATGATGTCAGCGTCTCCTCTTTTTCTCTTGAGGTTATTTCCTTATGGAGCAGTTACGCGCCGAACTGAGCATTGTGCTGGGCGAATCCATCAGTCGACTGGAACGCGTTAGCGAACAGCCTTATGCACACATGTACTCGTTGTATGACCAACAGGGTCACGCGATCCCGCTGATGGCAAAAAGCTTTGTCTGTCAGGGTATAGCCCAGCAGGAAGCTTATAAGTTGTCGATGCTGGCGCGTGAAGGGGATATCCGCCTGCCGACGGTGTATGGCGTGGTCTATACCCATCAGGCGCCCTATAAAGAGATCCTGTTGATCGAGCGTCTGCGGGGGGTGTCGGTGGAGGCGCCGACGCGAACGCCGGACCGCTGGAATATGCTGATGGAACAGATCGTCGATGGCGTATTGGCTTGGCACCGTATCGACAGCCACGGTTGCGTCGGCACGGTTGACAGCACGCAGGAAAACGACTGGTTTTGTTGGTATCAGCAGCGGGTCGAGGTGCTGTGGTCGACGCTCGGGAACCTCAACTCGCCGCAGTTGACGATGGCCGATCGCCGCTTGTTGTACCGCACGCGGGAGGCGCTGACCCATTTTTTTGTCGGTTTCGACGATCCTTGTGTGCTGGTGCACGGCAACCTGTCATTGCGCAGCATGCTGAAAGATGCCAAAAGCGACCAACTGCTGGCGATGCTCAACCCTGGGATGATGCTGTGGGCACCGCGTGAATATGAGCTGTTCAGGTTGTGCGAGGCCGGGATGCCCAGCCAACTGATGTTTTATTATTTGCAGCGGGCACCGGTATCGGAGTCGTTCCTGGTGCGACGTTGGCTGTATGGCGTATGGGAAGCGGCAGGGCGGTTAATTCACACCGGCAAGCTGGATAGGCAGCTGTTTGACCATGCGTCGAAACAGCTGCTGCCCTGGCTTGCCGGCTAGTCGGCAGAGGCCTCATCGGCCCCTTTGAGCGATTGCCACAGGCTGCCCAGCGTTTCATACCAGGCACGTTCGCTGTGGCCAAGGAACATGGCTGAGGGTACCACGCGATCCCAAATATTTAACCTGGAGCTGATGGCCAACTGATTGGCCGGCGCCGGAATAGGGTGCAACCCCTTGGCTTCAAAAAAGCGCATCGCCCGCGGCAAATGGTTGGCTGAGGTCACCAGTATAAACGGTTGCTGGCCGACCAGCTTCGACACCTGTAACGCCTCTTGCTCGGTATCCATCGGGCGATCCAACAACACCATATCGCTACGAGGCACCCCCAGGCTTTCCGCTACCCGCGCCGCAGTTGCAGCGTTGCTCAAGGTATTGGCGCCGCCGGCACCGGTGAACACCATCTTGCTGCCCGGATGCGCGAGATATAAGCGCACGCCCTCCGTCACTCGTGGCAGGCTGTTACCTATCAGGTTGGAGCTGGGAGCCCAATCCGGGTTAAAGGTATAGCCGCCACCCAGCACCACGATATAATTCACCTGGTCATTGCCACGATAGGTTACATATTCAGACTCTATAGGTCGCAACAGCCGGTCGGCCACCGGCTGCAGGCTGAAAAGCAGTAAAAACAGCCAGCTCAGTGATAAAATTACTTTGCCGCTTTTTTGCCAGCGGGTGAACCATAGCAGCAACAGCGCCAGCCCCATCAACAGCAGCAGCGCAGGTAATGGCATTAAAATGGCGCCAATGAACTTTTTCAGGTTGAACAGCATCAAAAATCAGGTCCTTTTGGGCGAAAAAACGACATCCGGGCACAATCAGGCCGCAAGAAGATTCATTCTAAGCCAGTCTGTGCCAAAATAGCAGGTTTGAATGGGCTGGCGCTTTGCCCCCATCAGGATAAGATCAGCGGAGCCGTTGTCCATGCAGGATCGCAATTTTGACGATATTGCTGAAAAGTTTGCGCGTAATATTTACGGCACCACCAAAGGGAAGATCCGTCAGGCGGTAGTCTGGCAGGACCTGACCACGCTGCTGGCCCAGTTGCCGCAGCGGCCGCTGCGCATTCTGGATGCCGGCGGCGGCGAAGGCCACCTGGCTTGTCAACTGGCAGAATTAGGACATCAGGTGTTGTTGTGCGATCTTTCTGGTGAGATGATCCAACGCGCTGCGCAACTGGCCGAACAGAAAGGTGTGAGCCAGAACATGCAATTCATACAAAGTTCAGCGCAGGATATTGGTCAGCACTTGGAACAGCCGGTTGATCTGATATTGTTCCACGCGGTGCTTGAATGGATTGCTGAACCTGAGGCGGCGTTGCAGGCATTGTTCAACTGCCTGCTACCCGGCGGCGCACTGTCATTGATGTTCTTTAATGCCAACGGCCTCTTGATGCGCAACGTGGTGTTGGGTAATTTCCAACTGGTGAATCCAGAGGTCAGAAGGCGCAGAAAGCGCTCTTTGTCGCCGCAATATCCGCACAACCCGCCGCAGGTTTATGGCTGGCTGGAGCAAATGGGCATGCGCATCAGCGGGAAAACCGGCGTGCGCGTGTTCCACGATTATCTGCAGAGCAGGCAGCTACAGACGCAAAAATTTGAAGAGTTACTGGCGCTTGAACAGCACTATTGCCGGCAGGAGCCGTACGTGAGTTTGGGGCGCTATATTCACGTCATGGCGCATAAACCAAACCTGAAGGACGAACTATGAGTGAATTTTCCCAGACAGTACCCGAACTGGTCGCCTGGGCACGGAAAAATGATTTCTCTATTTCGCTCCCTACGGAGCGTCTCGCGTTTTTGCTCGCTATCGCCACCCTTAACGGCGAGCGACTGGACGGCGAGATGAGCGAAGGTGAGCTGGTTGATGCATTTCGCCATGTCAGCAAGGGTTTCGAACAGACGCATGAAACGGTGGCGGTCCGCGCCAACAATGCGATTAACGACATGGTGCGCCAGCGCCTGTTAAACCGCTTTACCAGCGAACTGGCAGACGGCAATGCGATTTACCGTCTGACCCCGTTGGGCATCGGTATCACCGATTACTATATCCGTCAGCGCGAATTCTCTACGCTGCGCCTGTCGATGCAGCTGTCGATCGTGGCGGAGGAGCTAAAGCGCGCCGCCGACGCCGCCGAAGAGGGCGGAGATGATTTCCATTGGCACCGCAACGTGTTTGCACCGCTGAAATATTCGGTGGCGGAAATCTTCGACAGTATCGACATGACCCAACGGCTGATGGATGAGCAACAGCAGGGCGTGAAGGAAGATATCGCCGCACTGCTGAATCAGGATTGGCGCGCGGCGATCTCCAGCTGTGAGATGCTGTTGTCCGAAACTTCCGGCACGCTGCGCGAGCTGCAAGATACGCTGGAGGCGGCGGGCGACAAGCTGCAGGCCAACCTGTTGCGCATTCAGGATGCGACGCTGGGCGGGATGGAACTGGGCTTCGTCGACAAACTGGTGTTCGATCTGCAAAGCAAGCTCGACCGCATTATCAGTTGGGGCCAGCAGGCGATTGACCTGTGGATCGGTTACGACCGTCACGTGCATAAATTTATCCGTACCGCGATCGACATGGATAAGAACCGCGTGTTCGCCCAACGCCTGCGCCAATCGGTGCAAAACTATTTCGACAACCCATGGACGCTGACCCACGCCAACGCCGACCGCTTGCTGGATATGCGTGACGAAGAGCTGGCGCTGCGCAGCGAGGAAGTGACTGGGGAACTGCCGCCGGATCTGGAGTTCGAAGAGTTCAGCGAGATCCGCGAACAACTGGCGGCAATGATCGAACAGGCGCTGAAGATTTATCAGGAACAACAGATACCGCTCAATTTAGGGGCGGTAATGCGCGATTATCTGGCGCAATATCCGCGTGCTCGTCATTTCGACGTAGCACGTTTAGTGGTCGACCAGGCTGTGCGCCTTGGTGTGGCTGAAGCAGATTTTTCAGGGTTGCCGGCGCAATGGCAGGCAATCAATGATTACGGAGCCAAGGTCCAGGCCCATGTCATCGACAAATATTGAACAAGTAATGCCAGTCAAGCTGGCCAAGGCATTGTCTAACGCGCTGTTCCCGGCGCTCGACAGCCAACTGCGTGCAGGTCGTCACATCGGTATCGATGAGCTGGATAACCATGCCTTCTTAATGGACTTTCAGGACGAACTGGAAGAGTTTTACACCCGCTACAACGTGGAACTGATCCGCGCGCCGGAAGGCTTTTTCTACCTGCGCCCGCGTTCCACTACCCTGATCCCGCGTTCGGTGTTGTCCGAGCTGGACATGATGGTAGGGAAAATCCTGTGCTATCTCTATCTCAGCCCAGAGCGTCTGGCGCATGAGGGGATTTTCAGCCATCAGGAGCTGTACGACGAGCTGCTGAGCCTGGCGGATGAGACCAAATTGCTGAAGTTCGTTAACCAGCGCTCCACTGGCTCGGATCTCGATCGTCAGAAACTGCACGAAAAAGTGCGTACCTCGCTGAACCGCCTGCGTCGCCTGGGCATGGTCTATTTCATGGGCAATGACAGCAGCAAGTTCCGCATCACCGAAGCCGTGTTCCGCTTTGGCGCCGACGTGCGCAGCGGTGACGATCCGCGTGAAGCGCAACTGCGCATGATTCGTGACGGTGAGGCGATGCCGGTCGAAAACAGTCTGTCGCTGAACGACGAGAGCGAAACTGAAGACCAGCAGGTTGATAACACTCCGGACAGTGCAGAGGATGAACAGGAATGATTGAACGCGGTAAATTTCGCTCGCTGACGCTGGTTAACTGGAACGGCTTCTTTGCTCGTACCTTTGATCTGGATGAGCTGGTGACCACGCTGTCCGGCGGTAACGGGGCCGGGAAATCCACCACTATGGCGGCTTTCGTCACCGCGCTAATCCCCGATTTGACGCTGCTGCACTTTCGTAATACCACCGAAGCCGGCGCCACCAGCGGTTCGCGCGACAAAGGTTTGCACGGCAAGCTGCGCGCCGGGGTCTGTTACTCCACTCTCGACGTGATCAACTCGCGCCATCAGCGCGTGGTGGTTGGCGTGCGTTTGCAGCAGGTTGCCGGTCGCGATCGCAAGGTGGACATCAAGCCGTTCACCATTCAGGGGCTACCGACAGCGGTGCAGCCTACTGAACTGCTGACCCAAACGGTAGGCGAGCGCCAGGCGCGCGTACTGACGCTGCAGGAACTGAAAGAGCGCGTCGAAGAGATGGAAGGCGTGCAGTTCAAGCAGTTCAACTCCATCACCGATTACCACGCTTTAATGTTCGATCTGGGCGTGCTGCCGAAACGCCTGCGTTCGTCCGCCGATCGCAGCAAGTTTTACCGCCTGATCGAAGCCTCGCTGTACGGCGGGATTTCCAGCGCCATCACCCGATCGCTGCGCGATTATCTGTTGCCGGAAAACAGCGGCGTGCGCAAGGCGTTCCAGGATATGGAAGCGGCACTGCGCGAAAACCGCATGACGCTGGAAGCGATCCGTGTCACTCAGTCGGACCGTGACCTGTTCAAGCACCTGATTTCCGAAGCCACGTCCTACGTGGCGGCAGACTACATGCGTCATGCCAACGAACGGCGCATTCATCTGGACGGCGCGCTGGCGCTGCGCAGCGATCTGCTGGGCAGCCGTAAACAGCTGGCCGCCGAGCAGTATCGCCACGTGGAAATGGCGCGTGAATTGGCAGAGCAGAGCGGTGCGGAATCCGATTTGGAAACCGACTACCAGGCCGCCAGCGATCACCTGAATCTGGTGCAAACGGCGATGCGTCAGCAGGAAAAGATCGAGCGTTATGAAGGCGATCTGGAAGAGCTGACCTACCGCCTGGAAGAACAGAACGAAGTGGTTGCCGAGGCCAGTGAGCAGCAGGCCGAAAACGAAGCGCGCGCCGAGGCGGCCGAGCTGGAAGTGGATGAACTGAAAAGCCAGCTCGCCGATTACCAGCAGGCGCTCGACGTGCAGCAGACCCGCGCCATTCAGTATCAGCAGGCGTTGCAGGCCTTGGAACGGGCTCGCTCGCTGTGCCAACTGCCAGAACTGACCGCTGAAAATGCCGAACAGTGGCTGGATACTTTCCAGGCCCGTGAGCAGGAAGCGACGGAAGCGTTGCTGATGCTCGAGCAGAAACTGAGCGTGGCCGACGCCGCGCACGGTCAGTTTGAACAAGCTTATCAACTGGTGGGCAAAATCGCCGGCCAGGTCAGCCGCAGCGAAGCCTGGCAATGCGCGCGCGAATTGTTGCGCGATTGGCCTTCGCAGCAGCACCTTGCCGAACGCGTGCAGCCGCTGCGCATGCGCCTGAGCGAACTGGAACAGCGTCTGCGCTCCCAACAAGATGCCGAGCGTCTGCTGCAGGAGTTCTGCAAGCGCCACGGCCAGGAGTACCAGCCGGACGATCTCGATGCGCTGCTGCAAGAGTTGGAAGAGCGTCTGGAATCGCTGTCGCAGAGCGTCAGCGACGCCGGCGAGCGCCGAATGGAAATGCGTCAGGAACTGGAGCAGATCCAGCAGCGCATTCGCGAGCTGACCGCACGTGCGCCTGTCTGGTTGGCGGCTCAGGATTCCCTGAGTCAGCTTAGCGAGCAAAGCGGTGAAGAACTGGAAAGCAGCCAGCAGGTGACCGAGTTCATGCAGCAACTGCTGGAGCGCGAACGTGAAACCACCGTTGAGCGCGACGAAGTGGCTGCCCGCAAGCGTGAAGTTGAAGCGCAAATCGAGCGCCTTAGCCAGCCTGGCGGTGCCGAAGATCAACGTTTGGTGACCCTGGCCGAACGTTTTGGCGGCGTGCTGCTTTCTGAAATCTACGACGATGTCACCATCGACGATGCGCCTTACTTCTCGGCGCTGTACGGCCCATCGCGCCACGCGATCGTGGTGCCGGATCTGTCGCTGGTGCGCGAGATGCTGGAAGGTCTCGAAGACTGCCCGGAAGATCTCTATCTGATCGAAGGGGATCCGCAGTCGTTCGATGACAGCGTGTTCGCCGTCGAAGAGCAGGACAGGGCGGTATTGGTGAAAACCGCCGATCGTCAGTGGCGTTATTCGCGTTACCCGGAAGTGCCGCTGTTTGGCCGCGCCGCGCGTGAAAACCGTCTGGAAGTGCTGCATGCCGAGCGTGAAACTCTGGCTGAGCGCTACGCGACGCTGTCATTCGACGTGCAAAAGACCCAGCGTTCGCATCAGGCTTTCAGCCGCTTTATCGGCTCCCATCTGGCGGTGGCGTTTGACGCCGATCCGGAAGCGGAAATCCGTGGCCTCAATTCCCGTCGCGGTGAAATCGAGCGTGCACTGAACAACCATGAAGCGCAAAACCAGCAGCAGCGGCAGCAGTACGATCAGGCGAAAGAGGGCATCTCGGCGCTCAACCGCCTGATGCCATTGGTGTCACTGCTGAATGACGATACTCTGCAGGACCGGGTGGAAGAGATCCGCGAAGAGCTTGAAGAGGCGCAGGATGCTGCGCGCCATATTCAGCAACACGGCGTTTCCCTGACCAAGCTGGAACCCTTGTTGTCGGTGTTGCAAAGCGATCCGCAGCAGCATGAACAGCTGCAGCAGGATTACACCCAGGCGCAGAGCGTACAGCGTCAGGCCAAGCAACAGGCGTTTGCTCTGATCGAAGTGGTGCAGCGTCGTGCGCACTTTGGTTATACCGACTCTGCCGGCATGCAGAACGCCAACAACGATCTTAACGACAAGCTGCGCCAGCGTCTGGAGCATGCGGAAGCGGAACGTACCCGCGCCCGTGAGCAACTGCGTCAGTATCAAACCCAATTTACCCAGTACAGCCAGGTACTGGCATCGCTGAAAAGTTCGTATGACGCCAAGCGCGACATGCTGAAAGAGCTGAGTCAGGAACTGGTGGACATCGGCGTGCAGGCGGATGCCAACGCCGAAGCGCGTGCGCGAGCGCGTCGTGACGAGTTGCATGCGGCGCTGAGTACCAACCGTGCGCGCCGTAACCAGTTGGAAAAACAGCTGACCTTCTGCGAAGCGGAAATGGACAGCCTGCAGAAGAAACTGCGCAAGCTGGAGCGCGACTATTACCAACTGCGTGAGCAGGTGGTGACCGCCAAGGCGGGTTGGTGTGCGGTTATGCGCATGGTGAAAGACAACGGCGTTGAACGCCGTCTACACCGTCGCGAACTGGCTTATATGGACGGTGACGAGCTGCGCTCGATGTCGGATAAGGCGCTGGGTGCGTTGCGTCTGGCGGTGTCGGATAACGAACATCTGCGCGACGTTCTGCGTTTGTCGGAAGATCCAAAACGCCCGGAACGCAAGATTCAGTTCTATATCGCGGTGTATCAGCATCTGCGCGAGCGTATCCGCCAGGATATCATTCGTACCGATGACCCGGTTGAGGCCATCGAACAGATGGAAATCGAGCTGGGTCGCCTGACCGAAGAACTGACCGCGCGCGAGCAGAAGCTGGCGATCAGTTCCAAGAGCGTGGCGAATATCATCCGCAAAACCATCCAGCGTGAACAGAACCGCATCCGCATGCTCAACCAGGGTCTGCAGGCGGTGTCTTTCGGCCAGGTGAAGAGCGTGCGGTTGAACGTCAACGTGCGCGAAGCGCATGCGACGCTGCTGGACGTGCTGGCCGAGCAGCGAGAGCAGCATCAGGATCTGTTCAACAGCAACCGTCTGACCTTCTCTGAAGCCTTGGCGAAGCTGTATCAGCGCCTGAACCCGCAGATTGATATGGGGCAACGCACGCCGCAGACTATCGGCGAAGAGCTGCTGGATTACCGTAACTATCTGGAGCTGGAAGTGGAAGTGTTCCGCGGTTCTGACGGTTGGCTGCGTGCCGAGAGCGGCGCGTTGTCTACCGGGGAAGCGATAGGGACCGGGATGTCGATCCTGGTGATGGTGGTGCAGAGCTGGGAAGAGGAGTCACGCCGTCTGCGTGGCAAGGATATCTCGCCTTGCCGCTTGCTGTTCCTCGATGAAGCGGCGCGACTGGACGCCAAGTCCATCGCAACGCTGTTCGAGCTGTGCGATCGTCTGGAAATGCAGCTGATTATCGCTGCGCCGGAAAACATCAGCCCGGAAAAAGGCACCACTTATAAGCTGGTGCGTAAGGTGTTCCAGAACCATGAGCACGTGCACGTAGTGGGGCTGCGCGGTTTCGCCAATGAGCTGCCTGCACCGGGCACTGCTGCGGTAGAAACGCCGTAAACGCAAAAAAGTCCGCTAATAATCTGAAAATAGCCGCCCTGGGGTGGCTATTTTTTTGTGTGCATGGATGATAGTCCTGCTTTTTTATCCGCTAAAAACCGGGTAGCTTAATGACATAACAGTTATTAGCGGCGTCCAAGGGCAAAATGGCCTTTCTGTTCGTATACTGAAATTAACAAGCGGTTTTTGATGTATTTTTTGTGAGCATACAGGGGGCAATGGATGTTGCTTAAAAATGGAAACACTTTACGGCGTCTGGCGCTGAGCTGCGCAATCGCATCTGGACTTGCGTCGTCGTTACCCGCATGGGCAACCGTGCCTGCGTTTCCGGTAGCGTCATCCGGCATGTCAGTTGCGCAAAGCCGTTCGGAATTATTGGCGGCATTGCCGAAAGGAATGACACCGCACTATCTTTCAACGTTGGCTCCTTTGTACGCCGCTAACCGGATGCAACTGATGTGGCAGGATCGCGAGGCGGTTCAGCAGTTCCAGCAGCAGTTGGCCGAGCTGGCCATGTCCGGCGTGCAGCCGCAGTTTACCCAATGGGTGAAGCTGCTGACCGATCCGGCGATTACCGGCGTGGCGCGCGACGTTGTCCTGTCTGATGCTATGCTGGGGTATTTGCAGTTCGTTTCAGCCATCGGCGCCAACGGTAACAGCTGGTTGTATAGCAATATTCCCTACAAGCTCGGCCTGCCGCCTAATGCGGTGATTAATCAATGGCAACTGGCGGTGCGTCAGGGCAAGACGTTGGCTTATGTCACCAAGCTGGCGCCGCAGCACCCGCAATACGCCAAGATGCATCAGGCGCTGCGCGACATGCTGGCCGATAACCGTCCATGGCCGCAGATGGCTAACGGTCCGAGTTTGCGCCCCGATCAACTGAGCAGCGACATTGCCGCCCTGCGTGAGATCCTGGCGCGCAATGGCATGCTGACCGCAGCGTCGGTGCAAACGCAGGAGCCGCCTGCGGTACTGACCGGTTCGCGCAATGAACCGGACGATGGCGGCTTGTCAGTCGATGAAGAAAAAAGTCGCGAGAGCAAAAGTGTGGTTATCAGCCCGTCAGCCGCACCGGTAAAAGATCTTGCCGCATCGCCGGAATCGCCATTTGCCCAGCAGCCTGCCGGCCCGGTGACCGTCACTGATAACGCTTATACCCCCGATCTGGTCGAAGGCGTTAAACGCTTCCAGAAATGGCAAGGTTTGACCGCTGACGGCGTGATTGGCGCCCGTACCCGCGAGTGGCTCAACGTGTCGCCGCAAACGCGCGCTTCGCTGTTGGCATTGAATATCCAGCGTTTGCGCATCCTCCCTGGCTACGTCGACACCGGGATCATGGTTAACATTCCCAATTACTCGCTGACTTACTACCAGAACGGCAATGAAGTGCTTTCCTCACGGGTTATCGTCGGTCGGCCCAGCCGCAAGACGCCGCTGATGAACAGTGCGCTGAACAACGTCGTGGTCAACCCGCCGTGGAATGTGCCGACTACGCTGGTACGCGAAGATATTGTGCCAAAGGCAATGCGTGACGGCAGCTATTTCCAGAAACACGGCTATACCGTGCTTTCCGGCTGGAGCAATGACGCTGAGGTCATCAACCCGGCGATGATTGACTGGAACATGGTATCTGCGCGTAATTTCCCATACCGCATTCGTCAGGCACCGGGCGCCACCAACTCGCTGGGGCGTTTCAAATTCAACATGCCGAGCTCGGATGCTATCTATCTGCACGATACGCCGAACCACAATCTGTTCCAGAAAGATATTCGTGCCCTGAGTTCCGGTTGCGTGCGCGTTAACAAGGCATCTGATTTGGCTAATATGCTGCTGCAAGATGCCGGCTGGAACAATACCCGCGTTTCCTCCACCCTTAAAGGGGGAAATACCACCTACGTAAATATCCGTCAGCATATTCCGGTTAAATTGTATTATTTAACCGCCTGGGTTTCTGATGATGGAAAGCCACAATTTCGTACAGATATTTACAATTACGATGATACGGTGAGATCGGGTGCACAAATTTTGGCTCAGGCCGAAAAATTAATGCAATAAATGCAGTAATTATAAATAAATAACGGTCTGAATATCGGATCATGATGCAGGCACTCATTCAGTGGGTGCCTGCAAACCGCGGGACATCACGGGTTGACTCAGGCTGTGTGGGCGGTTATGGTTCGGGCAGTGCGCTGTTTTGTGCATATATTTTGATATTCTTGCCGGGTTTAACAGAAACATGGACAAAATTGATCATCATCGCCGCAAATGGCTGGCGTTAGGTAGCGCCGCCATGGGTATAGCTCTGCTTCCAGGGCAGGCTTTTGCCAGTCTTTCTACTTCACGCCCACGCATTCTGGTCGTAAATAACATGCATACGGGCGAAACGTTGAAGGCCGAATTCTTCGATGGGAAGGGGTATAATAAAGACGAGCTGGTTCGTCTTAATCATCTTTTCCGTGATTATCGCGCCAACAAGATTAAGCCGATCGATCCCCGCCTGTTTGATCAGCTCTACCGTCTGCAAGGTCTGTTGGGTACCAACAAGCCGGTGCAGTTGGTTTCAGGTTACCGCTCCCTGGATACCAACAATGAGCTGCGTGAGCGCAGCCGCGGTGTGGCCAAGCACAGCTATCACACCAAAGGCCAGGCGATGGACTTCCATATCGAAGGCATCCAATTGAGTAATATCCGTAAAGCGGCGTTAAAAATGCGCGGTGGTGGTGTAGGATATTACCCACGTAGCAACTTTGTACACATCGATACCGGCCCGGTGCGGACCTGGTAGTCGCTGTGCACCATAGTGAATAGCGCCAGCCCGCGAGGGTGTGGCGCTGTTGTCGTTGGAGCCTTATGAAATACCAAATTATTCCCGTTACCGCCTTCAGTCAAAATTGTAGCCTGATCTGGTGTGAGAGCACGCAGCAGGCGGCATTGGTCGATCCCGGCGGCGAGGCAGAAAAATTGAAGGCCGAAGTGGCGAAGCAGGGCGTGACGATCACGCAGATCCTGCTGACGCATGGCCATCTCGATCACGTAGGTGCCGCGGCGGAACTGGCTGAGCATTATCAGGTGCCGATTTACGGCCCGGATAAGGAAGATACTTTCTGGCTGGACGGGCTGCCGGCACAGAGCCGAATGTTTGGGCTGGAAGAGTGTGCGCCGCTGACGCCGACCCAATGGCTGCAAGAAGGCGACAAGGTGCAGGTGGGCGAGATGACGTTCAACGTGTTGCATTGCCCTGGCCATACCCCTGGCCATATCGTCTTTATTAATGAAAAGGCGCGGCTGGCGCTGGTGGGCGACGTGCTGTTTAACGGCGGTGTCGGGCGCAGCGATTTCCCGCGTGGCGATCATCAGGCGTTGATTAACTCTATTCGTACCAAGCTGTTGCCGCAGGGCGATGACATGGCGTTTATCCCAGGTCATGGGCCAATGTCCACTTTTGGCCAAGAGCGTGAAACTAACCCGTTCCTGCGTGAAGAGCCGGCTATCTGGTAAGGTTATTTCCCGGCAGAAATAACTAAGGGGCGCTTGAGCGCCCCTTTTGCTATTTAGCATTGCAATGGGTTACAGCACGGCGACGATGGCCTCGCACAGCGGCGCCATATTGTCCGGCGTCATGCCCGCAACGTTAACGCGACCGGAGTTGACGGCATAAACGCCAAACTCTTCGCGCAGGCGCAGCACCTGCTCTTTACTCAACCCGCTGAACGAGAACATACCGTTCTGGTTGATGATAAAGCTGAAGTCCTGCTCTGCGCCTTTCTCTTGCAGCGTATTGACGAACAACTGACGCATGCGATGGATACGCTGACGCATGTCGGTCAGTTCCTGTTCCCACAAGGCACGCAGCGCATCGTCGCCCAGGATGGTCGCCACGACGGCGGCGCCGTGCGACGGTGGGTTGGAGTAGTTGGCACGAATAGCGGCTTTCACCTGGCTGAAGGCGCGATCTGCGGTTTCCGCATCGGCGGCTACGATCGTGCAGGCACCGACGCGTTCATTGTACAGGCCGAAGTTCTTCGAGTACGAACTGGCGACGATCAGTTCCTGATGCTTGGCGGCGAAAATACGCAGGCCCTGTGCATCTTCTTCCAATCCCTTCGCAAAGCCCTGGTAGGCGAAGTCGAACAGCGGCAACCAGCCGTTGGCGACGGACAGCTCAGCCAATTGGGCCCACTGCTCGGCAGTAGGGTCGATGCCGGTCGGGTTATGGCAGCAGCCGTGGAACAGCACCACATCGCCGGCCTGAGCCTGTTTCAGGCTGTTCAGCAGGCCATCGAAATCCAGCGAATGGTTGGCGGCATCGTAGTAGGCGTATTCCAGGACTTCCAGACCAACGGCGCTGAACACGTTTTTGTGGTTCGGCCAGCTTGGGTTGCTGATCCAGATGCGTTTTGCGCTGGTCTGGTTGGCGATAAAGTCTGCTGCCACACGCAGGCCGCCGGTACCACCAGGCGTTTGCGCAGTGCGTGCACGCTTGTCGGCGATGATTGGGCTTTGTTTGCCGAACAGCAGCTCTTGCGTGCAGGTGGCGAACGCCGGGATGCCTTCAATGCCGAGATAGTTTTTGGTGGTTTCATTTTCCAGCAGATATTGCTCAGCTTTTTTCACGCTGGTCAGTACCGGGGTTTTGCCGGTTTCATCTTTGTAAACGCCAATCCCTAAGTTGATCTTATTAGGGCGGGCGTCCGCGCGGAAAATGTCGGTCAGACCCAGGATTGGGTCGGCGGGTGCAGCAGTGATTTTTTCAAACATGTCAGGTGCTTCCATGGCTCGGAGTTAAGCAGACAGAGGCATCAGGGTAGCGCCAGTTATGCGCTTTGCCAACCGTTTGCGAGAAAAACACATCGATCTTGTGAAGGGGGCAGGTTCAGCATAAAAAATGAGGGAGAAGGGGGCGTTGGCAGAATAAAAAGTTACTCGCGGCACAAAAACAAAAACAGGGCCGAAGCCCTGTTTTTAACTCATACGGCGGTGAACCGCCGTTAAGTATGACAACTTAGAACTGGTAAACCAGACCAACACCTACGATATCATCGGTAGCGGTGCCAGTGGCTTTAGTGAACTCGTTGTCGTCCAGCAGGTTGATTTTGTAATCAACATAGGTGGACATGTTTTTGTTGAAGTAGTAAGTGGTACCAACAGAAACATATTTAACCAGGTCGGCATCGCCGCCGCCGAAGCTAGAACCATGTGCGGTACGGCCAGCCAGGTTTTTACCTTTAGACTGCAGGTAAGACACTTCTGGACGCAGACCGAAGTCGAACTGGTACTGAGCAGTCACTTCGAAGTTCTGGGTTTTGTTCGCGATACCTGCATCGAAATCACCGTATGGAGTCATGTTACGGGTTTCGGAGTACATGGTTGCCAGGTAGACGTTGTTCGCGTCGTATTTAGCACCAACGGTCCATGCGTCAGCTTTGTCGCCGCCAGCAGTGGAGTTTTGGGTCTGGTTATCAGTACGGTCAGAAGACGCGTATGCAGCACCGAAGCTTACGCCTTCGCCGATGTCATAAGTAGAAGACAGGCCCCAACCGTCGCCGTTTTGTTTCTTCAGAGCGCGGCCGTCGTTTTCGTTTTTACCCTGGTACTGAACAGCGAAGTTCAGACCGTCAACCAGACCGAAGAAGTTGTTGTTACGGTAAGTAGCAACGCCGTTGGTACGGCCGGTCATGAAGTTGTCGGTGTAGGTGTAAGTGTCGCCGCCGAACTCTGGCAGCATATCTGTCCAGCCTTCCACGTCGTACAGTACGCCGTAGTTACGGCCGTAGTCGAATGAACCGTAGTCAGCAAATTTCAGACCTGCGAAGCCCAGACGAGTCTTGGTGCCTTCGGTGCCTTGAGATTCAGCGTGGTTAGCCTGAACGTTGTATTCCCACTGGCCGTAACCGGTCAGTTGGTCAGTAATCTGGGTTTCACCTTTGAAGCCGAAACGAACATAGGTCTGGTCGCCGTCATTGCCTTTGTCGTCGGAGAAGTAGTGCAGACCGTCAACTTTGCCGTACAGATCCAGCTTGTTGCCGTCTTTGTTGTAGATTTCAGCTGCGTTTGCTGCACCAGCAGCTAACAGAGCCGGGATTACCACTGCAAGAATGTTGCGCTTCATCATTATTACCCTCATTGGTGTTATTCGGACACCTTTGCCACTGCCGCCAATAATTCTTTTGGAACTATTGTAGATAGATTGGTGTCGTCCTGTGTCTGCACGCAGTGTTCCATTCGTGGGCGGGTTAATCTAGAACGAAAATGCTACCAATGTCCTAATGAGGTTTCAAAAGGAAAGTATATGTAACAAAATGTAATATTAAGGGAACTTTGTGACGCGGGTCAATATTAGAAAATGCGAAAGGCCAGCAAAGCTGGCCTTGGTTTTGTAACTAAATTATTTGGAAATGTTTAGACTGATTAATTAAAAGCTTGCGTTACGCGGAGTGCGTGGGAACGGAATGACATCGCGCACGTTTTGCACGCCGGTCACATAGGCGATTAAACGCTCAAATCCTAAACCGAAACCGGCATGAGGAACGGTGCCGTAACGACGCAGATCACGATACCACCAGTAATCTTCTTTATTCAGGCCCATCGCATCCAGGCGCTGATCCAAGACGTCCAGACGTTCCTCACGCTGGGCACCGCCGATGATCTCGCCAATGCCCGGGGCCAGCACGTCCATGGCTGCAACGGTTTTGCCGTCGTCGTTCATGCGCATATAGAAAGCTTTAATGTCTTTCGGGTAGTTCTTCACCACCACCGGCGCTTTAAAGTGTTTCTCGGCCAGATAGCGCTCATGCTCGGAAGACAGGTCGATGCCCCAGGATACCGGGTTTTCGAAGGTCTGGCCGGAGGCGATCAGGATTTCCACCGCTTCGGTGTAATCCACCTGGGCGAAATCGGAAGAAACAAAGCGCTTCAAACGCTCAATCGCATCTTTGTCCACACGCTCGGCGAAGAACTGCATGTCATCCATACGCTCGTTCAACACGGCCTGGAACACATACTTCAGCATTTTTTCCGCCAGTTCGGCGATGTCTTCGAGGTCGGCAAACGCTACTTCCGGTTCGATCATCCAAAATTCAGCCAGGTGGCGGCTGGTGTTGGAGTTCTCTGCGCGGAAGGTGGGGCCGAAGGTATACACTTTCGACAACGCACAGGCGTAAGTTTCGCCGTTCAACTGGCCGGAAACGGTCAGGAAAGCTTCTTTGCCGAAAAAGTCCTGGCTGAAATCAACCGCGCCTTTATCGGTGCGCGGCAGATTTTCCAGATCCAGCGTTGAAACCCGGAACATTTCGCCGGCGCCTTCGGTATCGGAAGCGGTGATCAGCGGGGTGGAAACCCAGAAGAACCCGTTCTCGTGGTAGAAACGGTGGATCGCCTGCGCCAGCGTATGACGCACACGGGCCACGGCGCCGATCAGGTTGGTACGTGGGCGCAGGTGAGCTACCTCGCGCAGGTACTCGATGCTGTGACGTTTGGCCGCCATTGGGTAAGTGTCCGGATCGTCAACCCAGCCCACCACTTTGATGGCGGTCGCTTGCAGTTCGAAACTCTGGCCTTCGCCCGGGGAAGCAACGACTTTGCCGGTGACTTCAATCGAGCAGCCGGTGGTCAGATGCAGCACTTCATCCTGATAATTCGGCAGAGAATTATTAACGACGGCCTGTAACGGATCAAAGCAGGAACCGTCATAGACGGCCAGGAAGGAGATACCAGCTTTAGAATCTCTCCGGGTACGCACCCAACCGCGTACGGTGACTTCACTGTCAACCGCAGCACGACCTTGCAGTACGTCGACTACAGGCACTACGCTCATAAATTTCTCTCTTTATAATTTGATTTGGAAATAGCTTAAAACCCAACAATATGGGGATGGTGCTATGTTACTTGCCGCGATGCAGAGCACAAGCAGAAATCGCCGGATTGGGACAACATTTCTTGGGGCTGGGCGAAAAGGGGGGCAACGGAAAGCGTCTTATAAAGAAGAAAAAAGCCGGCCTGAAGTTTTCAGCCGGCTTTTTAGCGTTTGCAACGCATGGCCGCTTAGCTGGCTTTTTTCACCAGCGGCAGATCGAAGGCTTTGCGCAAGGCCTTCACGAAGGCCTGATCCTGACAGATGGTTTTGCCCGGGCTGTCGGACAGTTTAGCCACTGGCTTGCCCTTGCATTCAACCAGTTTGATGACGATATTCAGCGGTTTTACGCCCGGAATGTCGCAGGTCAAACGCGTGCCGATGCCGAACACCAGGTCGATGCGTTGATAGAAGTGGCGATAAAGCGCCAGTGCCTTGTCCAGATCCAGGTTGTCGGAGAACACCAGCGTTTTGCTCATCGGATCGATACCCAGCTTCCGGTAATGCGCGATGGCTTTCTCACCCCATTCAAACGGGTCGCCGGAGTCATGGCGCAACCCCTGATAACGCGGTGCGAACTGCGGGCCGAAATCACGCAGGAACGCATCCATGGCGATGCAGTCGGTCAACGCGATGCCGAGCTGGTCCGGGTACTCGTCCAGCCAGGCCTGCAATGCCGCACGTTGACTGTTAGCCAGCACCGGGCTTATCTGCTGGTGCGCCTGGAACCATTCATGTGCCTGGGTGCCTACCGGCGTCAGGCCAAGTTGATGCGCCAGATCGTAATTACTGGTGCCGACCAGAGACGGGAATTCGTTTTGCAGCGTGCTGACGATCGCCTGCTGAACGCTTTTGGAAAAACGGCGACGGGTGCCGAAGTCCATCAGTTTGAAACGGGAGATATCCACATCGGCGCTCACGGCTTTAAACTGCGCCAGTTTGCTGCGCAGATGCGCGACCGCCATGTCCGGCGTGATCTGCGGCGAGCGGTGACGGTGCACCACTTCACTGATCACCGCCAGCAGAGGGACTTCCCACAGGATCACTTCGCGCCACGGGCCGGCAATGCGGATATGCAGTCTGCCGTCACTATTGTCGATCTGAACCTGCTGCGGGTCATAGCGGAAATCACGCAACCAGTTCAGGTAGTCCTGACGGAAGAACGGCAACCCTGAAAGATAGCCAAACTCAGCCTCGGTCAGCGCCAGTTGGCTCATCAGAGCGACTTGCGCACGGATTGCGTCGGCATATTCGCCCAGCAGTTCATCACCGCGGCAGCGAAATTCCGCCGCCACGCTGATCGCGGGGTAGCGATGGAACACGGCTTGCTGCATATGAAGCTTGTAAGCGTCAGTATCAAGCAGCGATGTCAAAATCGGGGAAGCGTATTGAGTCATAGCGCGTTACTGCATCCTCGTCAGGCGCGAGTCCAAATCCGGATAGTCATAAAAAAGTTGAGCGAGTATACCCGGATTATCCTGTTATTGAAGCTGCATCACACCACAAATCGCCGGAGCGGGTCGAGGATTAAACGTGCCTTTATGCCGGCTTGCCTTCAGGTTCCGGACAGAAAAGCCAGATAAGCCTGTAAGGTGAATGACTTAGCCTAATTAGTCATAGAAATTATAATGTTAATTATTTTAAACAACAATTCAGATAAAACCGGTTGGCGTGTGAATGCTGATCCGGTCCTTGCCGTTTTTCTTGCAGAAATAGAGCGCTTCATCCGCCTGTTTGATCGCCGTCGGCAGCAGCCTGAGGCTGTTCACCTGGGCAATACCGCAACTGGTCGTGAAACGCACGGTTTGTCCATCGGCCAGGGTCAGGATGAGTTGATGGGTGCGTTCGCGTAGCTTAGACATAATTTCTCGCGCATTCTCCAGCGTGCAGTTGCCGAGGATCACGGCAAACTCCTCACCGCCATAACGGCAGAAAATGTCGCTGGAGCGGAAGGCGTCTTGCAGCAGTTTGCCGAAGGCTACCAGCACGCTGTCGCCGATGTCATGTCCGAAACTGTCATTCAGATTTTTGAAGTTATCGATATCAATCAAACAGAAGGCCAACGGGTAGCTGCGGGCTGCCAAGGCTTCGCATTCACGGAAGAACTTGCGGCGGTTATAGATATTGGTCAGGGGGTCAAGAAACGAAGAGGCTTCCAGCTCTTTGATCAACAGATGTTTTTCATTTTCCAGCTTCACCTTTTCCAATTGATACTGTTTTAGCTGTTTAATGGCGTCGCTGATGGCGATTAACTCCTGGCCGTAAAACACCTCATTACGGTCGATGTTCATATTGCCGCGCGACAGCCGCAAAATATTGTTATGCGTTTTGGTCAACCAACGGCTGATATTTGAACAGTAAACCAGCGTCGGCAGAAAAATAAACAGCACGATCAGGCTACCGAGAGAGATCAAACCGTAAATAGCCGTCTGGCTTGCGTAGATTTTATGCCGTGATGCGATAATTTCCAGTTCAAAACTGCGTTGATAGAGCCGTTGCGAAAGCTCGCTCAGGTTTTTGACGTACTGGTAAATGAAATCGGCGGGATAGGCGGTATGAGTATCAATGGCGGTATAGAGCCCTTCGGTAATCCGGTCGATCTGATTTTTCGACAGTTGGCCGAGCAGTTCATTCACCAGCAAGGTGGTGGGCACATCGTTGTAGGTCAGCTTCATAAAGATCAGCCGGGTACTTAGCGAATTCAAAATTCCGGTGAGTTGCACGGCTTTCAGATAAGCGTCTTTACGCTCCAACTGATTGATATTGACGTCAATGACCTGGTCGATTAATTCGGTCAGAGACATGTTCAACCGGTTATTCAGGCGCATGGCTTCCAGAAAGAGAAACGAATCGGCGTCGATCATGCGGGTATCGTAGGTATAACGGTAGTAGCTTTTGCTGGTCTGAGAAATGTAATAGGCGCTGTTGATATTAAACAGGTTGGCATTGGCATCGGTCACCAACGAAAGTTGCCGGTTATCGTTATCCAGCAATTGTTCCATCAGGCCGAGCATGGAAAGCGCGGCGATTTTTTGCCGTATGCCGAGCTGTTGCGAAATCTTGCTGTTGATATCCGGCTGTAATCGGGCAATTTTTTCCCGCGCCAAACGATCGGCCTCCTGCCATTGCGCCGGGGTAATATCCGCATTAACCAGGCTCAAACGTTTTAATCGGTGCGCCAGCAGCGTGGCTTGAAAGGCTTCGGAGATCTCTTTGGCGCGGCTTATTTTATACAGCTTAAGTTGATTGTCACGATAGTCAGCATGAGCCTCAAGCAACTCATCGGAAATAAAGATGGCAAAGGAGGACATCAGGGCAAAGGTAAAAAAATAGATCAGATATTTTACTTTCATTTCGCCGTGAGTCCTTAAACCAGATTTATCAATTATATCATCGAGGCCGCTGAAATGTCTTAACTATACCCCCGGAACCTCTGTCACCGAGAAGCGAGCTGCGGGCAGGGGTTTAGGGTTGGGATCGCCGTTGAAGCGGGGGTAATTGCCCATGGCGATGAAGTATTGACCGGCCTGTATATGAAAGGCGGCTTTTAGCATTAAATGCTGATTTTTGCTCTGCATCAGGTGAAGGAGCCTGATAGAGCGGGCCCTTCGGCGACAACATTAGGATCCACCTCCGATTTCTCCGTTCCGGTACCCCGGCATCTCTAGGCTTTTTTCGTGGCTGTGATACAGTTTATTTACAATCAGGGTCATCAACATTTTCGCGCCTCTGCGGCGGCTGAAATAAGCCAATGATGACAACCTGGCACCTGTAACTCACTGAGACGTCAAAGGGTTTTTATGACACAACTGCCACAGGCGAAGTATCGCCACGATTATCGCGCGCCAGACTACAGCATCACCGACATTGATTTGGATTTTGAGCTGGACGCAGAAACGACACGCGTCACTGCAGTCAGCAAGATTAAACGTCAGGGCGCTGCCGAGGCGGCGCTGGTGTTGAATGGCGAAGATCTGACGCTGGTAAGTATTCAGATCGACGGGCAGCCGTGGAGCGCCTATCAGTTGCAGGATAACAAGCTGGTTATAGAGAAATTACCAGCACAATTTACCATGACCATCGTCAATGATATTCACCCGGCGAAGAATACCGCGCTGGAAGGGCTGTACCTGTCAGGCGAAGCGTTATGTACCCAGTGTGAGGCGGAAGGTTTCCGTCACATCACCTATTACCTGGACCGCCCGGACGTGTTGGCACGCTTCACTACCCGCATTGTGGCGGATAAGGCGCGTTATCCGTTCCTGCTGTCGAACGGCAACCGCGTAGGCCAGGGCGAACTGGAGGATGGGCGCCACTGGGTGCAGTGGCAGGATCCGTTCCCAAAACCTTGCTACCTGTTTGCGCTGGTGGCCGGCGATTTCGATGTGTTGCGCGACAGCTTTACCACCCGCTCCGGGCGCGATGTGGCGCTGGAACTGTTCGTTGATCGCGGCAATTTGGATCGTGCCGATTGGGCGATGACCTCGCTGAAGAACTCGATGAAATGGGACGAAACCCGTTTCGGTCTGGAATACGATCTCGACATTTATATGATCGTGGCCGTCGATTTCTTCAATATGGGGGCGATGGAGAACAAAGGGCTAAATATCTTCAACTCCAAATACGTGCTGGCGAAAGCGGAAACCGCAACCGATAAGGACTACCTGAATATCGAAGCGGTGATTGGCCACGAATATTTCCACAACTGGACCGGCAACCGCGTGACCTGCCGCGATTGGTTCCAGCTCAGCCTGAAAGAAGGCCTGACGGTGTTCCGCGATCAGGAGTTCAGCTCAGATCTGGGTTCACGTTCGGTCAACCGCATCGATAACGTGCGCGTCATGCGCGGCGCACAGTTCGCCGAGGACGCCAGCCCGATGGCGCACGCCATTCGTCCGGATAAAGTGATCGAAATGAACAACTTCTACACCTTGACGGTGTACGAGAAAGGGTCCGAAGTGATCCGCATGATGCATACGCTGCTGGGCGAAGAACAATTCCAGAAAGGCATCCAATTGTATTTCGAGCGCCATGACGGCAGCGCAGCAACCTGCGATGATTTCGTTCAGGCGATGGAGGATGCTTCCAATGTCGATCTGTCGCTGTTCCGACGTTGGTACAGCCAGTCCGGCACACCGTTGCTGACCGTTCGCGATGAATACGACGCAGAGCATCAACAATACCGCCTGCACGTCAGCCAAAAAACCGAGCCGACCGCCGAGCAGCCAGAGAAGCTGCCGTTGCATATTCCGCTGGATATCGAATTGTACGACGCCGAAGGCAACGTGATTGCCCTGCAGAAAGACGGTGCGGCGATCGGTAACGTGCTGAACATCACTGAAGCCGAGCAGACCTTCGTGTTTGACGGTGTGGCGCACAAGCCGGTGCCTTCGCTGTTGCGCGAGTTCTCCGCGCCGGTGAAGCTGGATTACCCGTACAGCGATCAGCAACTGACTTTCCTGATGCAGCACGCGCGCAATGAGTTTGCCCGTTGGGACGCGGCGCAGAGCCTGCTGGCTACCTATATCAAACTGAACGTTGCCAAGCATCAGCAGAAACAGCCGCTGTCTCTGCCGTTGCACGTTGCCGACGCTTTCCGTGCCGTGCTGCTGGACGAGAAACTGGATCCGGCGCTTGCCGCGCAGATCCTGACGCTGCCTTCGGAAACCGAGATTGCCGAGCTGTTCGCGACTATCGATCCGGAAGCGATCGCCGCGGTGCATGAATCGATTGTCCGTTGCCTGGCAAAGGAAATGGCCGACGAGTGGCTGGCGGTTTATAACGCCAACAAAACCGACGGTTACCGGGTGGATCATGCCGATATCGGCAAACGCGCTCTGCGCAACCTGTGCCTGGGTTATTTGGCCTTTGGTGATGAGGCGCTGGCCGATCGGCTGGTGGCTGAGCAGTATCGTCAGGCGGACAACATGACCGATTCGCTGGCTGCGCTGGCTGCTGCGGTAGCGGCGCAGTTGCCGTGCCGCGATGCGCTGCTGGCGGCGTTCGATGAACGCTGGCATCAGGATGGGCTGGTTATGGACAAGTGGTTCGTGTTGCAGGCGAGCAGCCCGGCGGCGGACGTGCTGACCAAGGTACGCGGCCTGCTGAAGCACCGTTCGTTCAGCCTGAGCAATCCAAACCGTACCCGCTCGCTGATCGGCGGTTTCGCTTCCGCCAACCCGGCGGCGTTCCATGCGGCGGACGGCAGCGGTTATCAGTTCCTGGCGGAGATCCTCAGCGATCTGAACCAGCGCAACCCGCAAATTGCCGCCCGTTTGATTGAACCCTTGATCCGCCTGAAACGCTATGATGCTTCGCGTCAGGCTCTGATGCGCAAGGCGCTTGAACAGTTGAAAGGGCTGGAAAACCTGTCCGGCGATCTGTTCGAGAAAATCAGCAAAGCGCTCGACGCGTAAAAACTAACCAGGGACGGCGCGGCGACATGCCGTCCCTGGTTTCAATTCGTTGCCCGGCGTGGGCTTTCAGCCACCGGCGGGGGCGGTGACAGCACTCTGTCCAGCACCTCGGCTTCCAGTTCCGCCAATCTGGCCGACCCCTTACGGCGCGGGCGTGGCAGATCAATCGTCAGATCCAGCCCGATACGGCCCTCTTCAATCAAGATCACCCGATCCGCCAGCGCAATGGCTTCGCTGACATCATGCGTCACCAACAGCACGGTGAAACCATGTTGCTGCCACAGGCCTTCAATCAGCCCCTGCATTTCAATCCTTGTCAACGCATCAAGCGCGCCCAAAGGTTCGTCCAGCAACAGCAGGCGAGGACGGTGGATCAGTGCGCGCGCCAGCGCTACTCGCTGTTTTTGTCCGCCGGACAGCGCTGCCGGCCACTCATTGGCGCGATCGGCCAGCCCAACGGCTTCCAGCGCCTGCAACGCATCGGCACGCCAGTCGCCGCGCAGGCCAAGGCCAACGTTATCGATCACCTTTTTCCAGGGTAGCAGGCGCGCATCCTGGAACATCAGACGGGTATCCTCTTTGGCGCTGGCGAGGGGAGCATTTCCGCTAAGCAGCTCGCCGCTGCTGGCTTTTTCCAACCCGGCCATCAAACGCAGCAGCGTGCTTTTGCCGCAACCGCTGCGGCCGACTACGGCGACAAATTGCCCGGAGCTGATACGCAATTGAATATTGTCCAGTACCGTCCGGTTGCCATAGCGTTTGGCAATAGAGTCCAGGGTAACCGGGGTGCCTTGGGGAATACGGGCGGGAGTCGTCATAGCGCTTCTCCTGGTTTAAGTTGATAAGCCGGATGCCAGCGCAACCATACGCGTTCCAGCAACTGCGCGCTGACGTCCGCCAGCTTGCCGAGCAGGGCATACAGCACAATCGCCACCACCACCACATCGGTCTGCAGAAATTCGCGGGCGTTCATCGCCAGATAGCCAATCCCCGAGTTGGCGGAAATGGTTTCGGCCACGATCAGCGTCAGCCACATAAAGCCCAGAGCGAAACGCACGCCGACCATGATCGAGGGCAACGCGCCCGGCAATACCACCTGGGTAAATAACCGGAAACCGCTCAGGCCATAGCTGCGCGCCATTTCAAGCAGGCCGCTATCGATATTCTTGATGCCGTGATAGGTATTCAGATAGATAGGGAACAAGGTGCCCAGCGCGACCAGAAAAATCTTGGCGGATTCATCAATGCCGAACCACAAGATCACAAGCGGGATCAGCGCCAGATGCGGCACGTTGCGGATCATCTGCACCGAGCTGTCCAACAGGCGCTCGCCCCAACGCGACAAACCGGTGATAAACCCCAGAACCAGCCCGATGCTGCCGCCGATGCTAAAGCCGATCAGCGCGCGCCAACTGCTGATGGTCAGGTGTTGCCACAGCTCGCCGCTTTTGGTTAGTGTCCAGAAAGCGGTCACTACCGCGCTTGGCGCGGGCAGAATGCGGTTAGACAGCCAGCCGGCTTCAACCGAGATTTGCCAGATAACCACCAGCGTGACCGGTAATGCCCAGGGTGCCAGCCGGTGCAGGATGCGTTGTGTGCCGTTTGCCATACCGCTTCTCCTCAGCTTTGCGACGCTTTTTGCGGAATATAAATATTGGCGACCACTTCACCTTGCGGTTTAACCGGCCGACGCTGAGCAGGGGCTTCGTTTTCCGCCAGATCGAGATGCGGGAACAGCAACTCGCCGACGCGATAGGCTTCTTCCAGATGTGGGTAACCGGATAAAATAAAGGTATCAATGCCCAGATCGGCATATTCCTGCATGCGGGCCGCCACCGTCGGGCCATCGCCGACCAGCGCGGTGCCGGCGCCACCGCGTACCAAGCCAACACCGGCCCACAGGTTAGGGCTGATCTCCAGATTGTCTTTCTTGCCGCCGTGGAGCGCCGCCATGCGCCGTTGCCCAACGGAATCAAAACGAGCGAAGGCTGCCTGTGCGTTGGCGATGGTCTCTTCATCCAGATTGGCAATCAGCCGGTCGGCTGCCCGCCAGGCTTCTTCTGTGGTTTCACGCACGATCACATGCAGACGAATGCCGAAACGCACCGTGCGGCCTTTGGCTGCGGCTTTGGCGCGCACTTCGGCAATTTTTTCTCTTACCTGTGCCGGTGGCTCCCCCCAGGTGAGGTACATTTCAACCTGTTCGGCGGCCAGATCCTGAGCGGCGGCGGAAGATCCGCCAAAATACAGCGGCGGACGCGGCAGTTGCACCGGTGGATACAGCAGCTTGGCACCTTTCACCTGAATGTGTTTGCCGTCAAAATCGACGGTTTCCCCTTCCAGCACCTTGCGCCAAACGTAGGTGAACTCTGCCGAGGCCTCGTAGCGTTCTTCGTGATTCAGGTGCAGACCTTCCGCCGCCAGTTCTTCGGGATCACCGCCGGTGACCAGGTTAAACAGTGCGCGGCCGTTGGAAAGGCGATCCAGCGTTGCGGCCTGGCGGGCGGCTAACGTGGGCGAAATGATGCCGGGGCGCAGTGCCACCAGGAACTTCAACCGTTGGGTGACCGGGATCAGAGAGGCTGCGACCAGCCAGGAGTCTTCGCACGAGCGGCCGGTGGGGATCAGCACGCCGCCAAAGCCCAACCGGTCAGCGGCCTGAGCGATCTGCTGCAAATAGCCGTAATCGACGCTGCGGGCACCTTCTGTACTGCCAAGATAATGGCCGTCGCCGTGCGTAGGTAAAAACCAGAATACGTTTAGGCTCATAGCTTGTTCTCCAAAATTATTGCGCACTCGGGTGCCAGATGCGTTGAGAGATATCGACCTTCACCGGCACCAAACGGTTGGTATAAAACAGGTCGGCGGTTTGCTGCTGGGCGGCGATGGTGTGCGCATCCAAAGGTTTAATGGCGGTCGGCGGGCGATGATCCAGATAAGTGGCGATCACCTTTTCCGGCAGGCCCATGGCGTTTGCCAACAGCGTGACGCTCTGCGCGCGATCGCTGCGGGTCAGTGCGTCGGCCTGGGTCAGCACCTCAAGAACCTGGCTGATAAAGGGGCCGTGCGCCTGTACGTAGGGGCGAACCGCCAAATAAAACGAACCGGTTTGATTCAGACCACTGCCGTCGCCCAGTACCCGTACGCCGCCTTGCAGCAATGCGGCGGAATAGTACGGATCCCAAATTGCCCAAGCATCAACGTTGCCTTGCTGGAAGGCGGCGCGGGCATCGGCCGGGGTCAGATAAATGGGCTGGATATCGGTAAATTGCAGCCCGGCTTTCTGCAGCGAGCGCAACAGCAGGTTGTGGGAGCTGGAACCTTTCTGGAAGGCCACCTTATGGCCTTTCAACTCAGCGACGGTTTTGATCGGGCTGTTTTCCGGCACCAGGATCACTTCCGCCTTGGGTTTTGGCGGCTCTACGCCGACATAAAGCAGATCGGCGCCTGCGGCCTGGGCGAAGATTGGCGGGATATCGCCGGTGCTGCCCAAATCGATACTGCCGACGTTCAGCGCTTCGAGCATTTGCGGGCCGGCGGGGAATTCTATCCAGCTGATTTTGGTCGAGGGAAAACGCTGTTCCAACAGCTTATGGGTTTTTGCCAATACCAGGCTGACCGATCCTTTTTGGTAACCGATGCGGAACTGCGCCGGATCCTGCGCACTGGCGGCATTGCTCCACGCGAGGGAGAGAATGCCGGCTAATGTGCCGGCGCCAAGCCAGCGGCGGAGTGAAGAAAGTCGCTTAATCATGATGTCCTTTTCCTTTTTATTCTCTTCTCAGTCAGGCGGTCTGACGGGCAAACAGAGAAGGTGAGAGCTTTACCGTGGGCGGTTTGCGGCGGCCGAGTGCCAGATAAAAGCTTTCCAGCGCCTCTTCCAGGCGAGTTGCCAGGCCGTCAGACAGGTTGATTTCTTCGCCGTTCAGCACCACCTGGCTATCATCGGCAAACACGCCGTGCAGCACTTCCTGGGCTTTCAACGCCGCCAGCACCGGCTTCAGGGCGTAGTCCACCGCCAGCATGTGGCCAATCGAGCCGCCGGTGGCCAGCGGTAACACGACCTTATGGTCCAGGGCGCGTTCTGGCAGCAAATCCAGCAGGGTTTTCAGCGCGCCGGAGAACGAGGCTTTATAGACCGGCGTCGACACCAGCAAACCGTCCGCCTGTGCCAATTGTTCGGCAAAGGCTTTGATCGCCGGGCTGTTAAAATTGGCGTAGAGCAAATCCTCGGCGTCGAAATCGTGCAGCGTGTAGGCAATCACTTCTACACCTTGTTGCTGCAACCAGTTTTGACTGAGGGTAAGCAGCGCGGCTGAGCGCGAAGGGATGCGGGGGCTGCCGGCCAGTGATATAACGCGCATTGCCACTCCTTATAACTAAAAGTTAGGTTTAATCAGGAAATGTTTGTGATCTGTTTTAAACCTATCAGTTAGGAGTGGGTTGCTTAAATCTCATTTTTTGATTTTGATATGCGTAAATGCGGATTGGCGGCGCTGTGGGCCCGTTAAAGGAAAACGATTGCGTAAAAAACGCTTTTTTTGCTTTTAATCAATTCCAATTGATCAGGGGATGCCGGATAATCGGCCCCCGGTTTGCAACCGGGAAATCAGGAGAGTACATGTACTACCCCATCATCAGGAAAGCGTTGTTCCAGCTCGATCCCGAGCGTGCGCATGAGTTGACCTTTCATCAGCTTCGCCGTATCACCGGCACCCCGTTAGAATTTCTCATTCGTCAGTCTGTGCCGACCAAGCCGGTTAGCTGCATGGGGCTTTCTTTTAAAAACCCATTGGGGTTGGCCGCCGGTCTGGATAAAGACGGCGAGTGCATCGATGCCTTCGGCGCCATGGGGTTTGGCTTTGTTGAAGTTGGCACCGTGACGCCGCGTCCGCAGTCGGGCAATGATAAACCGCGCCTGTTCCGCATTGTGGAAGCCGAAGGCCTGATTAACCGCATGGGTTTTAATAACCAGGGTGTGGATAATCTGGTTGAAAACGTTAAAAAATCCCATTTTGGCGGCATTCTGGGGATTAACATCGGCAAGAATAAAGATACCCCGGTTGAGCAAGGAAAAGACGATTATCTGATCTGCATGGATAAAGTTTATCCGTATGCCGGCTATATCGCGATTAACATTTCGTCACCAAATACACCGGGGTTACGATCCCTACAGTATGGTGAAGCGTTGGACGATCTTTTAGCCGCCATTAAAAATAAGCAGCAGGAATTGCATGCGCGGCATCACAAATATGTGCCGGTCGCGGTAAAGATCGCGCCGGATCTTTCTGAAGAAGAATTGATCCAAATAGCCGACAGCCTGGTGCGGCATAATATCGATGGCGTGATCGCCACCAATACTACGTTGGATCGCAAGTTGATCCAGGGGCTGAATTACTGCGAGCAAACAGGGGGCCTTAGCGGTCGTCCGCTGCAGGCGAGCAGCACCGAAGTGATCCGCCGTTTGTCGATTGAGCTGCAAGGCCGCTTGCCGATTATCGGTGTCGGCGGAATAGACTCCCTGACCGCTGCGCGGGAAAAAATGGCGGCCGGTGCTTCGCTGGTGCAAATTTATTCCGGCTTTATCTTCCACGGTCCGCGCCTGATTAAAGATATCGTTAACTACATCTAATATTTTTTCTTTGATTTTCAGCCGGGGGTTTATTTCTTCTCCCGGCTCGTCTATATTTTGTCCACTGGCATAAATATCGTTCGCGGAATTATCCGATGTTTGAGCTACTTTATCGGTGATAAAATCGCCTTTTGGGTAAATAGAGTGTGGCATGGGCAGCGAGAAGGATAAGAGATGAAGATAAAACCTGACGATAATTGGCGTTGGTATTTTGATGCCGAACACGATCGGCTAATGCTGGATTTAGCCAATGGGATGATCTTCCGCTCACGCTTCCCGGCCAAAATGTTAACGCCGGATGCCTTCGATGAATGCGCCTTTTGCGTTGATGACGCTGCGCTTTATTTTAATTATGAAGAGCAGTGCAAGCAGATAAAGCTCAGCCATGAGCAACGCGCCGAACTGGTATTAAACGCTCTGGTGGCCTATCGCTTCCTGAAACCCTTGATGCCGAAAAGCTGGCATTTCGCCCAGCAACACTACCCGTTGCAGCCGAAGAACGGCGAACTGGCGGCGGTGAAGGTGATGGACAGCGGCTCTGAGGCCCGTTTATTGGTCGTGGAAGCCGGCGATAACGCCAGCCTGTGTCTGCTGGCGCAAAATCAGCTGTCGCTGGCCGGGCGTACCATGGTGCTGGGTGATGCGATCAAAGTGATGCACGATCGCCTTAAACCCTGTGCGCAGGATGAAGCTTCCGCCCCGGCCTACGACAGGGCAGTGTAAGGCGCATCACGCCAGCGTCAAATCGCTTTTCGGAATACAGCTGCAGGAAAGAATGGTGCCGTTGCCCGCTACCGCACTTTTCTTCAGCGGTGCCACTTCGCCACTGACCAACTCAATACGGCAACTGCCGCAAATCCCCGCACGGCAAGAATAAGGCACGCGGATCCCTTGCTGTTCCAACTGCTCCAGCAAAATCTGCTGATTATTGCCGGTAAACACCTTCCCTGCGTATTCGATGGTGACGCTCTGCGCACTGTCTTGCGGCGCCTGCACGCTTTCGACCACTTTACCTGCGCCATAAGGGCGTGGCGGCTTGGTAGATAACACTTCCACCGCATCGCCAACGCGGATAATACCGCTGTTGCGCGCCACCATATTCTGGCCAAAATCGATATCGCCGTTATCGGCGGTACGGAATTTTTGCAGGGTGCTCAGTGGCTCACCGCTGGGGTGTTTGCGCCCGCGCTCGGTACTGACGGTGGTGAGCACGCAGCGGCTGCACGGTTTTACCAGATCGAACATCACGTCACCGACGCGGATCACCTGCCAGCCGTCTTCGGCCCAGGCGCTGGCACCGGTCACCACCAGATTGGGGCGGAATTGTTCGAGTTTGATGCTGCCAGGGCAGCGCTGCTGCAAATCATTGAACGAGGCTTCGTTAATCAGCAGATAAGGATAACCGTCGGCGAAAGATAAAGGGATTTCCGGGTGCTTTTTGACTCTTCGGGTCAATTCAGGGCCTAGCCAGCGTAGCTGTACCTCACGCTGGAAATAACCGCTCAGCCAACTGTTGATAGCCGGCGGTGCAATCAAGGCGGTGAAGTGATTGCCCCACACTTCGGTTGGCTGCGCTTCGGCAGCAAAATCTGCGAAGCGGATAGCTGCGCTTTCCCCGTCCGGTGCGGTCAGAAACAGGCCGTCCGCCAGTAATGCAGGCGTAAACAATACCATCTGCGGATATTGGCGTGCGGTAATAAAAGTGCCATCCGGCTCGGTGATCATAAAGGTGCGATCGAATGCCAGACCGCTGCTGGAAACTTGTGCGTGAGAAAGTTGCAAACCCCGAAGCGATTTAACCGGATGAACGTAAAGTCTGGAAAGCGTAATCACCCTTATCTCCGTACGATTATTAAATAGAAGGGAGCAACTTTATGACAAGCGGTCTGGATTAGCTATAATGCGCAACAATTTTCTTTTTGGTGATAAGTACGATATGAACTCTCTGTTTGCCAGCACGGCGCGTGGACTGGAAGAACTGTTAAAAAGCGAACTGGAAGCGCTGGGCGCTCACGCCTGCAAAGTGGTGCAGGGTGGGGTACATTTTCAGGGTGACGATCGTCTTCTGTACCAAAGCCTGCTGTGGAGCCGCCTGGCCTCACGTATTTTGTTGCCGCTTAATGAATTCCGCGTACACAGCGATCTGGACCTGTATCTTGGCGTGCAGGCGATCGACTGGACAAACATTTTTGGCGTGGATAAAACCTTCGCCGTGCACTTCAGCGGCGTTAACGAAGAGATCCGTAACAGCCAATATGGCGCGCTGAAGGTCAAGGACGCCATTGTCGACAGCTTCACCCGTAAGATCGACCAACGCCCGACGGTGGCAAAGCAACAGCCGGACATTCGCGTTAACGTGTTCCTGCAGCGCGATATGGCCAGCGTAGCGCTCGATCTGAGCGGCGAAGGTCTGCATCAGCGCGGCTACCGTGATCTGACCGGCCAGGCGCCGCTGAAGGAAAGCCTGGCGGCCGCGATTGTGCAGCGTTCAGGCTGGCAACCGGGCACGCCGATGCTTGACCCGATGTGCGGTTCAGGCACCCTGCTGATTGAAGCGGCGATGATAGCCTCCGATCGCGCACCGGGTTTGCACCGTCAGCACTGGGGCTTTACCGCCTGGAACGGCCACAATGTCGATTTGTGGCGTGAAGTGATCACCGAAGCGCAGGTGCGCGCGCGCCGTGGTCTGCAGGAAACCACCTCGCGTTTCTTCGGCTCGGATATCGATCGCCGGGTGATTGAGATGGCACGCGGCAATGCCCGCCGCGCCGGCGTTGCTGAACTGATTACTTTTAACGTCAGCGATGTCAGCAAACTGACCAACCCGCTGCCGGAAGGCCCAACGGGTACCGTAGTCAGCAACCCGCCTTACGGTGAGCGTCTGGAAAGCGAACCGGCGCTGATCGCGTTGCATAATATGCTGGGCCGCATTATGAAGAGCGCCTTCGGCGGCTGGCAACTGTCGCTGTTCAGCGCGTCGCCGGAGCTGCTGAGCTGCCTGCAACTGCGCGCCGAACGCCAATTCAAGGCTAAAAACGGTCCTCTGGATTGCGTACAGAAAAACTACCAATTGGCGGAGAACCCGCAGGGCGCCGGCGGAGTGCTGGCGGCGGAAGACTTCGCCAACCGCCTGCGCAAGAACCTGAAAAAACTCGACAAGTGGGCCAAGCAGCAGGGCATCGAATGTTATCGCCTGTACGACGCCGATCTGCCGGAATACAACGTTGCGGTTGACCGCTACGGCAGCAAAGTCGTGGTGCAGGAGTATGCGCCGCCGAAAACCGTCGATGCGCAGAAGGCGCGTCAGCGTCTGTTCGACGTGATCAATGCCACGCTGTCGGTGCTGGACCTGCCGTCAAACCAATTGATCCTGAAAACCCGTGAGCGTCAGAAAGGCAAAAACCAGTACGAAAAGCTGGCTCAGAAAGGTGAGTTCTTGCTGGTGGAAGAGTTCAATGCCAAGCTATGGGTTAACCTGACTGACTATCTCGATACCGGTTTGTTCCTCGATCACCGCATCGCGCGCCGCATGTTGGGCGAGATGAGCAAAGGCAAAGACTTCCTCAACCTGTTCGCTTATACCGGCACAGCCAGCGTTCACGCCGGATTGGGCGGCGCGCGCAGCACCACTACCGTGGATATGTCGCGTACCTACCTGGAATGGGCGGAGAAGAACCTGCGCGTCAATGGCCTGACCGGTAAACAGCATCGATTGATCCATGCGGACTGCCTGTCATGGCTGCATAATGCCGACGAACAGTTCGACGTGATCTTTATCGATCCGCCGACGTTCTCCAACTCCAAGCGAATGGAGAACACCTTTGACGTCCAGCGCGATCACCTGGTGTTGATGCAAGATTTAAAACGGTTGCTGCGTCGTAACGGAACCATCATGTTCTCGAACAACAAGCGCGGTTTCCAGATGGATATGGCCGGCCTGAGCGAACTGGGTCTGGAGGCGAAAGAGATCACCGCCCAGACGCAGTCGCAGGACTTTGCCCGTAACCGTCAAATTCATAACTGCTGGCTGCTCACCCATGCCGGCGAAGGAAAATAATTACTATGTCGTTAATCAGCATGTCCGGCGCCTGGCTGTCCTTCAGCGATGCGCCGCTTTTAGACAACACCGAAATTCATATTGAAGACAACGAACGCGTTTGTCTGGTTGGGCGCAACGGCGCCGGTAAATCCACGCTGTTAAAGATCCTCGGCAAAGAAATTCCGCTGGACGATGGCCGGGTGATTTACGAGCAGGATCTGATTGTGGCGCGTCTGCAGCAGGATCCCCCGCGCAATATTGGCGGTACGGTATTCGATTTTGTCGCTGAAGGCGTAGCCGAGCAGGCGGAACATCTGAAAGCCTATCACGCGATTTCGCATTTGGTGGAAACCGATCCCAGCGAGAAAAACCTGACGCGCATGGCGCAGATTATGGAGATCCTCGATCACCAGGGGCTGTGGCAACTCGACAGCCGCATCAGCGAAGTGCTGTTGCAACTGGGGCTGGACGGCGACGCAGAGCTGTCCTCGCTCTCCGGCGGTTGGCTGCGCAAGGCCGCTCTGGGTCGTGCGCTGGTCAGCTCGCCGCGCGTGTTGCTGCTCGACGAACCGACCAACCACCTGGATATCTCAACCATCGACTGGCTGGAAGGTTTCCTGAAAGAGTTCCAGGGCAGCATCGTGTTCATTTCCCATGACCGTTCCTTTATCCGCAACATGGCGACGCGCATTGTCGATCTCGATCGCGGCAAGCTGGTGTCCTGGCCGGGCAACTACGATCTGTACCTGCTGAGCAAAGAAGAAGCGCTGCGGGTGGAAGAGCTGCAAAATGCTGAATTCGACCGCAAGCTGGCTCAGGAAGAAGTCTGGATCCGCCAGGGCATCAAGGCCCGCCGTACTCGTAACGAAGGCCGTGTCCGCGCCCTGAAAGCGCTGCGCAACGAGCGTTCGGAACGTCGCGAGGTGATGGGCACCGCCAAGATGCAGGTGGAAGAAGCGGTACGCTCCGGCAAGATCGTGTTCGAGATGGAAGACGTTAACTATCAGGTTGGCGACAAAGTGCTGGTGCGCAATTTCTCCGCCCAGGTGCAGCGTGGCGACAAGATTGCGTTGGTTGGCCCTAACGGTTGCGGTAAAACCACGTTGCTGAAACTGATGCTCGGTCAGTTGAAAGCCGACAGCGGCCGTGTACACTGCGGCACCAAGCTGGAAGTGGCTTACTTTGACCAGCATCGCGCCGATCTGGATCCGGAACGCACGGTGATGGACAACCTGGCGGAAGGCAAGCAGGAAGTGATGGTCAATGGCCGGTCTCGCCACGTGTTGGGTTATCTGCAGGACTTCCTGTTCCACCCAAAACGCGCGATGACGCCGGTGAAGGCGCTGTCGGGCGGCGAACGTAATCGCCTGTTGCTGGCCAAGCTGTTCCTGAAACCGAGCAACTTGCTGATCCTCGATGAGCCAACCAACGATCTCGACGTCGAAACGCTGGAGTTGCTGGAAGAGTTGATCGATGGCTATCAAGGCACCGTGCTGCTGGTGAGTCACGATCGTCAATTCGTCGATAACTCGGTGACCGAGTGTTGGATCTTCGAAGGCAAGGGCGTGATCAGCACCTTCGTCGGCGGTTACTACGATGCGCATCATCAACGCGCTACGGCGAAACCGATCCGTCAGGTTGTCGCGGCCGATCAGAACAAACCGTCGGCGGAAAAAAAGGCTGAACAGCCGAAGAAATCAGCGGTTAAACTGAGCTATAACCTGTTGCGCGAGCTGGAACAGTTGCCACAGCGGCTGGAACAGTTGGAAACGGAAATCGAAGCGCTGCAGGCGCAAATGAGCGACGCGGATTTCTTCACGCGTCCGCACAGTGAAACACAGCAGGTGTTGACGGCGCTGGCCGCCGCTGAAGGGGCGCTGGAAGAAGCGTTCGCCCGTTGGGAAGAGCTGGAAGCGATGAAAAACGGCTAACTCGTTGTGAATACCGCCCGCGCGCTGCTGCGGGCGGTATTGCCGTACCGGTGAGCAACGTTATTAAGGAGGAATATGGTGTGTTCCCACGACAATCACGAGCAGCACAGCCACGCAAAGCCTGCTGAACACCAAAGGGACAACCTGATGTTGTGCCCGCAGTGTGACATGTTGGTGGCGTTGCCGCCGCTGGCATATGGCACGAAAGCGGTGTGCCCACGCTGTAAAACGACCCTCAGCTCCCGCTGGGAGGAACCGCGCAAGCGGCCTATCGGCTATGCCGTCAGTGCTCTGTTTATGCTGCTGCTGGCGAATATTTTCCCTTTTATCAATATGCACGTTGCCGGCCTGGGTAACGAAATCAAACTGATCCAGATCCCGCAGGTGATGGTGGCTGAAGATTACGCCAGCATGGCCACGCTGTTTATGGTATTTGTCCAGTTGATCCCGGCATTTTGCATGGTGGCTATTATTCTGTTATGCGCCAAGGTACGCATGCCTCTTGGCCTGAAAGAGTGGATGGCCAAGATGCTGTTCCAGTTTAAAACCTGGTGCATGGTGGAAATTTTTCTCGCCGGGGTTCTGGTCAGCTTCGTTAAGCTGATGGCTTACGGGGATATTGGCGTCGGCAGCAGCTTTGGGGCTTATTGTCTGTTTTGCTTACTGCAGGTGCGTGCCTTCCAGTGTGTGGATCGCCGTTGGCTGTGGAACGACATAGAGCCGATGCCGCGCATCGATCGCCCGGTGACGGTGGGGCGGATCGGGTTACGCCAGGGCTTGCGCTCCTGCCCCTGTTGTACGGCGGTCCTGCCGGCGGAGCTGGCTCATTGCCCACGCTGCCATACCAATGGTTATGTGCGTCGCCGTAACAGTCTGCAATGGACGCTGGCGCTGCTGTTTACGTCGGTCATGCTGTATATTCCGGCGAATCTAATGCCTATTATGGTTACCGAGGCGTTGGGCAACAAAATCACTTCCACCATCATGGCCGGGGTGATACTGCTGTGGGGGGAAGGATCTTATCCCGTGGCGATGGTTATCTTCATCGCCAGTATTATGGTGCCTTCGCTGAAGATGTTGGCGATTGGTTGGCTGTGCTGGGATGCCAACAGCAAACGGCAAGACAGGGCCGACAGCGAGCGAATGCACCTGATTTATGAAGTGGTAGAGTTTGTCGGCCGCTGGTCAATGATCGACGTGTTTGTTATTGCCGTGCTTTCGGCATTGGTACGGATGGGACAATTGATGAGTATTTATCCTGCTACTGGTGCGCTGCTGTTCGCCCTGGTGGTGATCCTCACCATGTTCGCAGCCATGACGTTTGATCCCCGGCTGACCTGGGATCGCGTAAACGAGACAATAAAAAAGGAGCCGCAAGGTGACGGAAAATAATCATAGCGTCGCGGACGTTGAAAAGATCAAGCGCTGGTCGCCGGTGTGGATTGTTCCCATCGTCACCGCGTTGATCGGCGCGTGGATCCTGTTTTACCACTTTAGCCATCAGGGGCCGGTGGTGACCTTGGTGACCACCACTGCCGAAGGGTTGGAGGCGGGAAAAACCAAAATCAAGAGCCGTAGCGTCGACGTCGGTGTCGTCGAGACCGTGACGCTAAGTGATGACCTGAGCAAGGTGATGGTGCAGGCGCGGCTTAACTCTGGTATGGAGAAACTGCTGCACCAGGATAGCGCCTTTTGGGTGGTTAAACCGCAGATTGGTCGCGAAGGCGTTTCCGGCCTGGGTACGTTATTGTCCGGCGCCTATATCGAACTGCAACCGGGCACCAAGGGCAAGGCAGGCAAGGATAATTACCAACTGCTGGATGCGCCGCCACTGGCGTCTCCAGATGCCAAAGGGCTGCGCATCGTGCTCGACAGCGAAAAATCGGGTCAGTTGAATGCCGGCGACCCGGTGCTGTTCCGCGGTTATCGCGTCGGTTCGGTAGAGACCAGCTATTTTGATCCCAAGATGCGCGCCATGCGTTACCAGCTGTTTATCTCCGCGCCTTATGATCAACTGGTGACCAGCAACGTGCGCTTCTGGAAAGACAGCGGCGTGGCGTTCGACATGTCGGCACAGGGCATGCGGGTAGAAATGGGTTCGCTGGCCACCTTGTTCAGCGGCGGTGTAAGTTTTGACGTACCGGAAGGCTGGGATCGCGGCGAGCAGGTTAAAGAAAAGACGGAGTATGAGCTGTTCGATAATCAGCGCAGCATCCAGGATTCGTTGTACACCGTACACAAGGATTACCTGATGTTCTTCTCCGATTCGATTCGCGGTTTGCAGCCGGGCGCACCGGTAGAATTCCGTGGCATCCGTTTGGGTACCGTATCGCAAGTGCCATTCTATAAAAAGGGCATGATGCAGCGTCTGGATAACGATTACCGTATTCCTGTGCTGATCCGCATTGAACCGGATCGTTTCCAGAAACAGCTGGGCGGCGATTTCGATATTGAGGGGCATTTGAAGGATGCGGAAGCGCGTGGTATGCGCGCCTCGCTGAAGTCCGCCAACCTGCTGACCGGCTCGCTGTATATCGATCTGGACTTCTATCCGCAGGAGAAAGCCTGGAAAGGGCCGCGTGAGCTGTTCGGTTATCCGTTGATGCCGACCACCAGCGGCGGCTTGGCGCAGATCCAGCAGAAACTGATGCAGACGCTGGATAAGATCAACTCGTTGCCATTGAATCCGATGATCAACGAAGCGACCAAAACCCTGGCGGAAAGTCAGAAAACCATGCAGTCGACGCAGAAAACCATGCAGTCGTTGAACGATATCATCGCCAGCAAAGAGATGAAGGCGCTGCCGCAGGATATGCAAAAAACGCTGCAGGAACTCAATCGCAGTGTGAAAGGGTTCCAGCCAGGTTCTCCGGCCTACAACAAGATGGTCGGCGATATGCAACGTCTTGATCAGGTGCTGCGTGAACTGCAACCCGTTCTGCGTACCCTGAACGAAAAGAGCAACGCGCTGGTATTTGAAGCCGCGGGCAGTAACGATCCTCAGCCGAAGAAGGCCAATAAATGATGAAATGGATTCCGGTAGCCCTGGCGCTGTTACTCAGCGCCTGTAGCAGCACACCACAAAAAACCTACTACCAACTGCCGGCGCTGGGTGCGTCGGCGCCGGTCAGTACCGGCGCTGCGACGCGTCAGCTGTGGTTGGAACACGTCAGCGTGGCGGATTACCTGGCGCAGAACGGTGTGGTTTACCAGACCAATGACGTGCAGTACGTGATAGCTCAGAACAACCTGTGGGCCAGCCCGCTCGATCAACAACTGCAGCAGACGCTGGTTACCAACCTGAGTGGCGCGTTGCCAGGGTGGGTGGTGTCTTCTCAGCCGATGAGCAGCGAGCAGGATGTGCTTAATGTCACTGTCAGCGGCTTCCACGGCCGCTTTGACGGCAAGGCGATTATCCGTGGCGAGTGGGTGCTGAATCATCAGGGCAATCTGACCAAACGGCCGTTTAGCCTGGAATTGAAACAGGGCGAGGACGGCTACGACGCGCTGGTGCGTACGTTGGCGCAGGGCTGGCAGCAGGAAGCCCAAGCTATCGCCTCCCAGGCGGGGCGTTTTTAGTCATAATTTGTACTAAAACGGTCTAATCCCTTCCGGCGAGAGATATTAAAACTTTTCTCCGGGAGGGATTTTTATTTCATTTCAATGAATTACCCTGTTTTCCAGCATATCAGCCACTTAGCCAATTCTGCGGGCGTAGCTCACAAATATGACATTGGCGTGAATTTTGCGCATTGATCTTCCCTTCATTTAGCGCTATTGCTTATACGTGGCTGCACAAAAAGCAGCCATTGTTTTCTTTCCAACTGACCAAAAAGTGAGGGAAACGAGGCATGAAGAGACAGAAACGCGATCGTCTGGAAAGGGCGCATTCGAAAGGTTATCAGGCAGGTATTTTAGGACATCCGAAAGATCTTTGTCCTTATAAAACAACTGTGGACAGCCGGTCTCAATGGCTGGGAGGTTGGCGAGAAGCCATGGAAGACAGGGCTGTGACCGCTTAAGCGGCTCCCTGTCATAAAAAGGAACAACCTCCGCTCAAGGCGGAGGTTTTTGTTTAAGTCGTATTACCCCTGCCAACGTTTCAGCAAGATACTCGCGTTTACCCCGCCAAAACCAAAACCGTTCGACAACGCATAGTTGATGGCCATAGGCTGCGCTTTTTTCGCCACCAGATGCAGTCCCTCGGCTGCCGGATCCGGATTATCCAGATTCAGCGTGGCCGGTGCGATCTGATCGCGTAGGGCCAGTGCAGTAAAGATGGTTTCCAGCCCGCCCGCGGCACCCAGTAAATGGCCGGTCGCAGATTTGGTAGAGGTTACCGCCACGCCGCCACCGGTACCGAAGAGGTGTTTAATCGCGTTGATTTCCCCCAGATCGCCCACTGGTGTCGATGTAGCGTGGGCGTTCAGATGCTGGATCTGTTCGGGTGAGACACCTGCCTGTTTCAAGGCAATTTTCATTGCACGGTAGGCGCCATCGCCATCTTCTGCGCCTGAGGTCATGTGGTAGGCGTCCGCACTGGTACCGTAACCGACAATCTCCGCCAGCGGTGTTGCTCCACGGGCCAGCGCATGTTCCAGCGTTTCTATGACCAGCATGCCGGCGCCTTCGCCCATGACAAAGCCGTCACGAGCGCTGTCGAAAGGCCGCGACGCTTTTTCTGCCTCTTCTGGCGGTGTAGTGGACATGGCGCGCGCGGCTGCGAAGCCCCCCAGGCTGACGGTGTCGATAGCGGCCTCTGTACCGCCACACAGCGCGATATCGGCCTCATCGTTACGAACCATACGTACTGCGTCGCCAATGGCCTGTACGCCGGCTGCACAAGCGGTAACGGGGGCACCAATCGGGCCCTTGAACTGGTGTTTAATAGAGACGTGGCCGGCGGCCAGGTTAACCAGGAAGGAAGGAATGGTGAATGGCGACAGGCGTTTGGTACCACGGCTGTCCGTGGTACGCACCGCGTGGGCAATTGCCGGGAAACCGCCGATGCCGGAGGCGATCACGGTTGCGGTGCGTTCTTGTTTCTCTTCCGTATCCGCAACCCAGCCTGCTTGGCGGATCGCTTCATCGGCTGCCGCCATGGCGAACAGAATAAAGCGGTCCATTTTTTTCTGGTCTTTCGGCGCCACGGAAAGGTCGGGATCAAAGCCCGCTACGGCATCCTGTTCCAGAGTAGGAACCTGACCACCGATTTTTACCTGCAGGTCGGCCACGATCGCTTCCGGAAGCGGGCGAATGCCTGACTGGCCATTTAGCAGGCGCTGCCAGATAGCCTCTACGCCGCATCCCAGTGGTGAAACGGCGCCCATGCCGGTAATGACTATACGACGACTGTTCATAGTGACTCCTTGGATAATTCGGGGGGTAATGCAGAATGATTTTGTTGCATCAGGGCTGCACGCCGACGTATACCGTCGCTTGCCGCCGGCCCTGGCGCTAAAGTGATGTGATGCAATGCTATCGGTTGCCGGGTGACGCTGTCGACCAGTTGCACATATATTGGTTGCCCGGTACGGCGATCGACCAGCTCGGCAGTGATGCCTTCATCGGCCAGGTGGGCGTTGCCCCAGTGAAACAGAGCCGCCAGCACCGGGAAAAAATCCTGGCCGCGTTCGGTGAGCAAATACTCATAGCGTACCGGCCGCGTCTGATAACGCTGTTTATGAAAAATGCCGCTTTCAACCAGATATTTTAGGCGACGAGTCAGTATGGTGGGTGACAGGCCGAGGCTTTGCTGGAATTCATCAAACTTTGACAGTCCTTGAAACGCATCGCGAAGTATCAGGATGCTCCACCATTCGCCGACGCGATCCAGCGAGCGTGCTATCGGGCATGGCATGTTATCAAAACGGGTTCTTTGCATGGCACACCTCTTAGGTTACTACAATAATTGTAGTAACTTATTGGCCGTTATGAACGTGAGCTTTGCAGCTCACGACAAGATAACGGCGGGGAAAACAAACGGCGGCCGGGAAGGGCCGCCGTCACTGCGATTAGAACGCAGCAGTGTCCTTGAACAGGCCCACTTTCAGATCGCTGGCGGTATAAATGACCTGGCCATCGACCAGCACTTCACCATCAGCCACACCCATAATCAGTTTACGGGTGATGACACGTTTGAAGTTAATGCGGTAGGTGACTTTCTTCGCGGTTGGCAGTACCTGGCCGGTGAATTTCACTTCACCCACGCCCAACGCACGGCCTTTACCTTCGCCACCCAACCAGCCGAGATAGAAACCTACCAGTTGCCACATTGCGTCCAGACCCAGGCAGCCTGGCATTACGGGATCGCCGATAAAGTGGCAACCAAAGAACCATAGGTCCGGATTGATATCCAGTTCCGCTTCCACATAACCCTTGTTGTGGGAGCCACCGTCTTCGGTCATCTTGACCACGCGGTCCATCATCAACATGTTACCTGCCGGCAACGGCGGGCCACCGGCGCCAAACAGCTCGCCACGGCCGGATGCTTCGAGGTCTTCTTTCGTATAGGAGTCGCGTTTTTCTACCATGTTCTCAGTAAGCCTTATTTTATTGAAGGACGCAGATTAGCTAACACGTGTACGCTGAACAAGTCCGATCAGCCGTGGTTGAACCAGTTAAGCCAACGAAACGGCCATGGCCAGCGCCGACGTTCCTGCGGATTCACCTGCGCAATTCGTTCCTGAATAGCAGCTAACAGATTCGGTTGCTGTTCATCAGAGTAGGGGTAACCGGTGAGTAATGGCAAGGCTTCTGCGGCGCTGTCGACGGCCCACAGATGGAATTGCCCTTCGCGCACCGCATCGACCACATCCTGGCGCAGACACAGGTGACGCACGTTAGTTGCTGGCAGAATGATGCCTTGTTTGCCCGTCAAACCGCGACGCTGGCAAACTTCAAAAAAGCCTTCGATCTTCTCGTTGACGCCGCCAATCGGTTGCACATTGCCGAATTGATCGACTGAGCCGGTTACCGCAATCTGCTGGGTGATCGGTTGAAGCGACAACGCACTGATCAATGCACACAGCTCGGCCAGCGAGGCGCTATCGCCATCTACTTCACCGTAGGATTGCTCAAACACGATTGAAGCGGAGAAGGGCAGCGGCTGATCCAATTCCAGCTCGGAAATCAGAAACGCCTGCATAATCATCATGCCTTTGGCATGCAGGTTACCGCCAAGCTCGGCCTTACGCTCAACGTCGGTAAATTCGCCGTCGCCAAGATGCACAACGCAGCTGATGCGGGAAGGTTCGCCGAAGCTGCGCGGATGCCCAGGGTATTCCAGCACGGAGAGCCCGTTGATCTGGCCGACAACTTCGCCTTCGGTCTCAATCAGAATTTGGCCCAGCTCGATCTCATCTTGCATCCGTTCGGCGAGGTAGCTTTCGCGCCACTCGCGCGCATTCAAAGCAGCCTCAAAGGCTTTGGCTGTAATACTTTCTTCTTCGGCATACAGTGCCGCTTCAGAAAGTTGCTGGCCGATCCAGAGCGGTGAAAGCGGCAGGTTGCCCTGATCGCCACTGTAGCGTACAGCTTGTATCATCAATGGGGGCCAGGCATCCGCCGCCAGCGATGGCAGTTGTTGTTCATCGATAACGGTATTGACGTAGCTGCACCACTGCACCATATCTTCGGCTTCGGTGAGCTGCAGGTCATCTTCGTATTCGCCGTAGACGGCCTGCTCGCTAAGTTCCGGTTCGATATCATGGAAATCGGCAAGACCGTGACGATCGCCAACCACGATCAGACGCAGCTCAAGCGGCATCGGTGGAATAGTGACCGGAAGCGGGCGCGTTTCATCAGGAGAAACCCAATGGAACTGGCGTTGGGTGATCATTTGCTTCAACCGCAGCCATAGCAGCGGCTGGGCCAGCAGAGAACGTGCCGACAGGATCAGTACGCCGCCGTTGGCCTGATGCACCAAGCCCGGCTGCAGCGAGATTTCATCATTATGAATTCTGACACAGCCAAACAGTTGCTCCGGCTCCACCCATTCCTGAAACACGCAGGCGCCACCAGCGGCAAAGGGCTCATCGCCCTGACGAGCAGGCTCTACGTTTATCTTGCTGCCTTGGATCACATAGTGGCTGCCTTTGAACGCAGTGTTCTGTGGCTGCAATGGCTCAACCGCACGGGCAATCAATGCCAGATATTCGCGGGTTTCCTGCGCTTTCAGCAACATGAAACGCGGTGGCGACTGTGGGTGGCAAAACAGTGTCAGTGCATTTTCCAGCCGAGGCTGAATAGAGGCAAAGGACACGGGTGCCAATTGAGCAGCGGTATCAAATATCGCTTGATAAGGCGTAACGTCCGGCAACAGTGATTGCCATTCAAGTCGGTTATTGGTCAAAGTGTTAGATGCAATCGTCAAAAAGGGAAAGGGCGATTATACAAGAATAACGCCAGCTTGATACATACAGAGTCACAGTTGGTATCAGGGAGTTTGACATCGCGCGATGACTGTGCAAAAAACAGTCTAAAAGAGGGCGTAATTGCCGGGGAAATTCGGCGCAAAGCTGTTATGCTTAATAAAGTTACGCGGTCACTGAAGAGTTCAAGATGAAATATCAGCAACTGGAAAACCTGGAGAGTGGTTGGAAATGGAAATACCTGGTGAAAAAGCACCGGGAAGGTGAATCTATTACCCGCCACATTGAAAACAGCGTAGCTCAGGAAGCCATTGACGAGCTGCTTAAGCTGGAAAACGAGCCGGTAAAAGTGCTGACGTGGATTAGCAGGCATATGAATCCGGAGCTTGATAACCGGATGAAGCAAACTATCCGCGCAAGGCGTAAACGTCATTTTAACGCAGAACATCAACATACGCGTAAAAAATCTATCGATCTGGAGTTTCTGGTTTGGCAGCGCCTGGCCGCGCTTGCCCGTCGCCGTGGGGTAACTCTGTCAGAGACGGTAGTGCAACTGATCGAAGATGCCGAACGTAAAGAGAAGTACGCCAGTCAGATGTCATTACTGAAACAGGATTTGAAAGCGATCCTCGGTAAAGACGAAGAGTAACCGACCAGTCTGGTAAGAAAATAGGCCGCTATTGCAACACTCACTGGGCTAATAGACGAAAAAAAACCCCGCATTGCGGGGTTTTTTACTAAGAAGTTTTAACTTAGCCCTGTGGCTGAGTCACAACGTCTTTGATGCCTTTAACTTCGATCTCTACGCGACGATCTGGTGCCAGGCAAGCGATCTGCGCTTTAGTAGCACGGCCAGCTTTGTAGCCACAGGTGTTGCCAGTGACGGAATCAGCTTCGCCCATACCACGTGCAGAGATTTTGTCTGAAGGGATACCTTTAGAGACCAGGTAATCAACAACGCTTTGTGCGCGTTTTTCAGACAGTTTCTGGTTGTACTGGTCAGAACCTACTGCGTCGGTGTAACCCAGAACTACAACAGAACCGTCTTTAGGATCCATGGAGCTCAGCTGAGAGTACAGCTGGTCCAGAGCCTGTTGGCCCTGTGGCTTCAGAGTTGCTTTGTTGAAGTTGAACAGCACGTCAGACTTCAGAGTGAAACGCTTGGTTTCAACAACTGGAGCCGGAGCTGGTGCTGGAGCAACTGGAGCAACAACATCATCCTGACCGAAACGGTAAGAAACACCCAGGCTCAGCATGGTGTTGTCTGGACGTGCGCCGACAGTACCTGCATCACCGATGTTGCTAACGAACTGATAGTCCAGGCGAGTAGCCCAGTTTTTGGTCAGTGCGTATTCAACACCCACTGCAGCCAGCGGAGAAACGCCGGTGTCGTGGTCGCTCAGACGAGTGCCATTGCCGTAGTTAGCTTTGGAGTCTGCACGCCATACCATACCACCCAGACGAGTGTAGATATCCAGATCGTCTGCAATTGGGTAGCTCAGTTTAGCTGCCAGTTGAACGCCCTGTGCTTTGAAAGCACCGTTGTTCACGCTGCCTTTGTAAGGCATACGGCCAAGCCAGTCATAGCCCAGCTCGAAGCCCAGGTATTGGTTCGCCTGGTAACCCAGGAACGCGCCAGCACCCAGTTGATCTTTATGGGTCGGACCATTGCCGATACCATTCTGGTAACCGTTGCCGTAGAAACCAGTGTCATGGTACTGGGACCAGCCCAGTTTAGCACCGGTGTACCAGGTATTATCTTTTGGGGCGGCTTGCGCTACGGTAGCGAAACCAGCCAGTGCCACTGCTAATGCGATAGCTGTCTTTTTCATTTTGCGCCTCGTTATCATCCAAATAGGCAATGAGCTTTAAAGCTGTTTTAAGCCCTTGGTTAAATTCCTTCGCCAAGGTTTGAGCCCTCGTTTGTTACTCGGCCAGTTTTTCTGGCGTTATAGAGCAACCTTGGCGATGTAAAGTCTACAACGTGGCGCGAAAGTTACAAGTGTGATGTGATAAAGCTCTAAAAAAAAACGCAGAATCGTACATATTTACTAACACTAACCGGTAAAAAATGGGGCAGTTTAGCCTGCATTTTTTCGTGCGGAACCGCAGTGGCACTCGCTTTGCACCTGATCCATCAAAGGTTCCCACCCAAAGAGATAAAAATGATGGGAAAAATCCTAAATTTACTTAATGATACAAAGAAGACTGAATTTTTAGCATGGAACACTGTCCGTGAGTCGGGTTTGTGTCACGTTGTGGACGCATAATGAACCCATAAGCGTTACCCAATTCTGCTGCACGCCGTAATTTTAGACGATCCTCTTCCGTAAGATCGGGCAACCACCCGAGAACCACACTGTAGTTACCTGTCAGAAGTGCCTTTTCCATCGCTTCAACGGTGGCAAGCGGAGTGATTTGGCTCAGTTGCACGACCTTATTGATTGGCAAACCAGACTGCTGTAGCCACAATCTACTGAGTTTTTGTTGTGGGGTTAGCCATAACAGCCAGCGTGACTGTCTGCCTAACTGTTGCAACAGGGGGAGCAAGAGTTGCGCCACCGCGGGTTGATGCTCGTTGTAAACAAGTTCACTGATAAGGCCATTTTCTTTACCGGCATCCGAGTTTTCCGCAGCATTGTTCGCCGCAAAAGAGGTCTGGCTGAAATGGGGTTTGTAGAGTGATTGAGTACGCATAAAGTATCCCGCCCGTAGTGTCACTGTATGTTTATACAGTACATCTGGGCATGAATAAGATCAACTCAAATTTTCGTAGTGCCTCGCATAATTGCGATTATTTTTTAGACGTCCTGTTTTTATGATTGGCAGGGCTGCGGATAGTGCGTATTTTTCTAATTACTTGTTCACGTTACTTTTATTTCATTGATGTGAGAAATAATACAATTAGAACCTACACAAGGAGAAGCTTCATGAAAGGGACATCTACAGGAAGGGTCAAACAGGCCAAAGCGTGTTTCTACGCACTAGGGAGCATTACTACGCGCTCGCAGTTTGGCGGTTATGGGCTGCTGGCTGATGGCGTTATGTTTGGGGTGATAGCGGAAGACGAGCTGTATCTTCGAGCGACGGATAGCCTGGAGCCTGCCTTCCGCGCCCGTGGAATGGTCAATATGGTTTACTCCAAACGGGGCGTACCAATCACCCTGCGTTATTACTGGGTCGATGAGTCTCTGTGGCAGGCGCAGGATGAGCTTGTTGGATTGGCGCGGCAGGCCATCCGGGAGGCCCGCCTGGAACTTCAGGTCAAAATGGGAACGCATGGCCGGCTGAGAACGTTACCGAACATCGATATCAACATGGAGCGTTTACTGTGGCGGGCCGGTATTCGCAATGTCTATGACTTGCGCTTGAATGGCGCCAAACGGAGCTATCTACGGTTGTTGCAGCAGCAACGCAATTTAGGATTGCGAGTGCTGCTTTCCTTAGGCGGGGCGATTGCCGGTTATCACCATGCCGCCTTGCCACTGGCCCTGCGCAGTGAGCTAACCGAGTGGTTCGAACATACCATGGTCCTGCTTAGTCATGGGCACACGCCTGGAATCAAGGGGTTGATGAAAGATCTGGCGTGATCATGCCGATTTAGCTATCTGCTCTTTTAACGTCATGAGCTCCGGCAGCAGATCAATTACCAGCCCTATCTGCTGTAATACCAGTTGCTCTTTGCTTTCTGGTTCTGGAGCCGCAAGTTGGATGCGCTCGGCAAGGCTTTCTAACGCTTGCGCGATGCGTCGGCCGTCTTGTTCTTCCTGATGCAAGGCGCCATCGACATAGCATACGGCATCATTCAGCAACTCCAGCGTTGCGGGATTGTTCATGTGTTCGCGGTGTGCGCCCAATGCGGAGATATAACTCAACAAGGTGTGGTTCAGGCACAGCAGGCGAAAAGCGGCATCCTGAACCACCTTATCGGCCTTTGGATCGGCCGACATGTTTGAAATCACCGAGGCCAACTCTGCGTCGCTATTGTGTGCATCCCTGCGGGCGATACGGTACGGCAAACCGTTATCCTTACCCTGATGGTATTGCACCAAAATCGCATCCAGATACCGGCAGTTGGCATTCAACGTTTTGCTCACCACGGCCGCCAATTGGCGAAAATGCCAATCTGGCCAGATAAAACTCACGGCTGCCCAAGCGATGGCGCATCCCAAAAGGGTGTCGTAAACGCGTGGCGCAGCCACTTCAAAGCCCTCACCCAGCAGGTTAAAGCACAGCAGGACGAGCAGGGTGATAAACATGGTTGCGTGCGCGTACTGCACGGTACGAAAAGCAAAAAACAGGACGCCGGCAATGACGATTAACACCATCTGGCCTTCCTGCGAGGGGACAAAATAGAGGATCGGCAGGCCGATAAGAATACCGGCAAGCGTACCTATGATACGCAGCGCCAGCCTGCGGCGCGTGGCATTGTAATTGGGCTGGCAAACAAACAGGCTGGTCAGCAGGATCCAGTAACCGTGCTGCATGCCGGTAAACTGAATAAAAGCATAGCCGATGCACAGTACCACAGACATGCGAATAGCATGGCGGAATAAGGCTGACTGGGGCGTCAGATGGCGGCTAATGCGCAGGCGGATGTCGCTCCAGCCGGTGAGCCGGTCATCTGACAGACTGTTCTCTTCCGCCTGGCCGTCGGCCAGCGCCTGCTCGGATTCGATATTCGCCAATTGCGCATCAATCGCGCGCAAATTTTTCAACAGGTGCGATAGCGCTTTGGTCAGCTCACGATTTTCCTGGGTGACGGCCACGCGGGCCAAAGCTTCATCAATGCGGCTGAAAGCCGGCTCAAAACGCAGGTTGTGCTGGTATTTTTGCCGCAGCAGGATCGATTGAGCCAACTGCTGGCAGGCGCGCGCTTGCATGCTGAGCAAGCGCTGGAAACGAAACAGGATATCGCTATGACGGAATTGTCGGCTTAGGGCCTGATATTGAACATGAGCGGAACTGGCACGCTCATGAATATCCTGTGCTACAAAATAATAATGCAGGGTACGACGGGTACCGCGCTGGCCGCGGTCGCCTTTAAGCCGCGTCAGCAATGAGACTTTGGTCTGGTTGAGAGTCGTCACCAGCGCGCTGTTGGCCATTGCCACATCCATCCACGGCAGGTCCGCGGCATGTTCGGCATCGGGGTCAAACAGGTTGGCCTTGGCATCCAGATAATTTGCCAACCGATCATAGCAGCGCGCCAAATTTTCCTGTAAAGGACGAATAGGAAAAATCAGATGACCAATCAGCGTCAGGAGGTTGTACCACAGGGCGCCAATGATCAGTAGTATCGGTTGCTGATACCAGGCGTCATACATTGAGGTGCCAAGCATGGTGTAAACCGCGATCAGCAAGGCGCCAAACGCAATGGTGGCGTAGCGTTGCCCCAATGCCCCCAGTAAGATAAAGCCGCAGGTCGAGGTAGTCAGACCGAGGGCGAATAACCAAGGGTAAGGAAACAGCAGCTCAATGGAGGCGGAGGCTATAAAAAAACACACTAGCGTGATCAGCAGGTTACGCAGCCTGCCGCTCAGGCGGTCATCCAAATCCGTCAACGCCGCCGCAACCACTCCCAGAGTCAGGGGAATAGTGAGTTTGGGAATGGCCAGCCACCAAGGGACGGCGGCTGCGCCGGCCAGCGCAATAAAAATACGCAGGTTGTAAAGCAAATTGCTGTTGTAGGCATAACGGCGTATTGCAGGTGCAAAAGAGAGCACGAAAAACTCCTCAGGCGGAGAAAAAATTAACGCTGTTGGTACTGACGCCGGGCATTTTCAGTTCTGGCCTGCTGAGCCATCTCAACCGATACCACGCGGCGACCCACCGGCCACAGTGCGATGGCGGCGATCTTGAAATTGGCAATACCAACCGGAATGCCAATAATCGACACGCACTGCACTATGCCTGCGGCGATATGCGACAGGCACAACCACCAACCGAAGAGTACCAACCAGACAATATTCAGCAGTGAACCGCTGGCGGAAAGCAGCGCGTTGCTTTTTTCCGGATACAGCTCATTCACGTGAATGGCTTCGTTGCCGAAAGGCAGAAACGATAATTTGGTGATCTCCCAGCACGAGCGGGTCAGAGGCAGGGTAATAATCAGTATGACGCTGAATACCGTTGCGATCAGCCAGCCAAGGGTAGTGAAAAAACCGCCCAACACAAAATTAAGAATATTCAGTACAGTACGCATAGTCGTCATTCTGCTCTAATGATGGCCAAACCGCGAAGCGGTTGCGTTTGGTATCAAAACGCAAAATCTATTCTACCCTTTTTTTAGCGCTAGAGTGCCACTGCTTATCACAGGTAAACTGGCAGATATCCGTTATTTAATCTCAACATAGTCATGGCGCGCCGATATGGAACTTAAAGCGACATCGCTGGGGAAACACCTGGCTCAGCATCCTTACAACCGCGTGCGGTTGCTGCACGCCGGGGTTGAGGTGAGCGGTGAGAAACACGAATATCTTATTCCTTTCAATCAGTTGATTAAAGTCCGATGTAAACGCGGCATCGTCTGGGGCGAGCTGGAATTTGAGCTGCCCGATGAGAAAGTGGTTCGTCTACACGGTACTGAATGGCAAGAAACTCAGCGTTTCTACCACTACCTGCAACAGGCCTGGCAGCAATGGAGCGCCGAGATGAGTGAAATCAGCTCCGGCGTTTTACAGCAGCAGGTAGAGCATATTCAGCGTATTGAACAGCAGGATAAATGGTTCAAAAAGTCAGAACTGGGCAAATTGCAGCAGCAGATCCGACAGTCTTTTGGCGCCTTGCCAATGCCGGTAGCGCGGCTTGATGAGTTCGACAACTGTCGGGATGACTACCAGCTATGTCTGCAGTGGTTGCAGCATGGGCTGCGCAGTGTGGGGCAGCGTAATCAGCAGTGGACAGAGCGCATGCTGGAGACGTATCACGATTTCTTCCAGACTATCGAAAGTTCGCCGTTGAATGACTCGCAAAGCCGTGCCGTGGTAAATGGCGAAGACTCGGTACTGGTTCTGGCTGGCGCCGGCAGCGGCAAAACCTCGGTGTTGGTGGCGCGAGCCGGCTGGTTGTTGCGCCGTCAGGAGGCTGAACCCGGGCAGATACTGTTGCTGGCGTTTGGTCGCCAGGCGGCAGAAGAGATGAATGAGCGCATTCAGGAACGTTTGGGCAGCGTGGCGATTCAAGCCAAAACCTTCCACGCGCTGGCGCTGCAGATCATTCAGCAGGGCAACCGTAAAGTGCCGGCCATCAGCAAGTTGGAAACCGACAGCAAAGCCCGGCGTACGTTGTTGATTACCCATTGGCAGCAACAGTGCGCAGAGAAAAAGGCGCAGGCCAAAGGGTGGCGTCAGTGGTTGATGGAGGAGTTGGAGTGGGACGTGCCCGAAGGCGACTTCTGGCAGGATAAACGCCTGGCCGAGCGGCTGGCTGGCAGGCTCGAACGTTGGCTGGGGCTGATGCGGATGCACGGCGGCAGCCAGGCGGAAATGATCGAACAGGCGGATGAAGAGACCCGTGACCTGTTTTCAAAGCGCATTCGGCTGATGGCGCCGTTGCTGAAAGCCTGGAAAAGCGCACTTAAAGATGAGGGGGCGGTGGATTTTTCCGGCCTTATTCATCAGGCGGTCAATATTCTGGAAAAAGGGCGTTTCGTCAGTCCGTGGAAGCACATTCTGGTGGATGAGTTCCAGGATATCTCGCCGCAACGTGCACAGTTGCTGGCAGCGCTGCGCAAGCAGAATAAGCAGACCTGCCTGTTCGCGGTGGGCGACGATTGGCAGGCTATTTACCGCTTTAGCGGTGCGGAGTTGACGCTCACCACGGCGTTTGCCGAAAACTTTGGCGAGGGCGCTCAGTGCGCGCTCGATACCACTTATCGCTTCAATGATCGTATCGGCGAGGTGGCAAACCGCTTTGTGCAGCAAAACCCGCACCAGTTGAAGAAACCGTTGAATAGCCTGAGTAAGGGCAACAAGAAATCGGTGGTAATTTTACCGCATGAACAGCTGGAGAACCTGCTCGACAAACTGAGCGGTTACGCCAAGCCGGATGAGCGCATTCTGGTGCTGGCGCGTTATCACCATCTGAAACCGGAAGTGCTGTCGAAAGCGGCGACCCGGTGGCCAAAACTGACCCTCGAGTTTATGACGATTCACGCCAGTAAAGGGCAGCAGGCGGAGTATGTGATCATCGCCGGTTTGCATGAGGGCAGCGATGGTTTTCCTGCGGTAGCGCGCGAGTCGGTGCTGGAGGATGTCTTGTTGCCACAACCGGAAGATTTCCCGGACGCAGAAGAGCGACGGTTGTTGTATGTGGCGCTGACACGCGCCAAACATCAGGTCTGGCTATTGCAGGATCGCGAACGCCCCTCGGTGTTCGTTGAGCATTTGCAGGATCTCGGCGTGCCGCTGCAGAAAAAACCTTAAGTTCACGGCCTGGTGTTTGCCAGGCCGCAATCACTACTTCAGGCGATCCTGCAAATAACGTTGATAATCCGGAATGGCGATTTCCACTTCGCGTTTAAACAGTGAGGAATCGATCAGGAAATCGGCGGTGGAGCGGTTGGTGGCGACGGGAATATTCCATACTGTCGCCAGGCGCAGCAGGGCTTTTACATCCGGATCGTGTGGTACCGCATTCAGCGGATCCCAGAAGAAAATAAGCATATCGATCTTGCCTTCCGCAATCAGCGCGCCGACCTGCTGGTCACCGCCCATCGGGCCGCTCAGCATGCTTTGTACCGGAATGCCTGTTGCCCGTTGAATCAGATTGCCGGTAGTGCCGGTGGCGTAAAGCTGGTGCTGCTCCAGGACGGGCTTATTGTCTTCAACCCATTTGAGCAGGGCTTGCTTGCGATGATCGTGCGCCACCAGCGCAATGTGTTTGCGCGCGGCGATAGTGCGGGTGGTAAATTCCATCTCGATGTCCTTCGCTAATCGGGGGGATGTGCGACAGATTACTGAAACTGTTTTTCACTGCCTAGCGTTTACACCGGAAAATGCGAAGAAAGCGCGCCTTTGCGTAAAAGACGCCGATCATCTTAATGGGTGGGTTGTTTATTGGCCCACTGCAGGAAACGTTTCTGAGTGTCTTTATCTGCCTGCTGAAACCAATATTGCAGCATTTGTTCGGAAACGTTTTCACCCTTCAACGTCACCGTGGGGGCGCTTAACGCCGCGTTGCCCAACGGGGAGGCCGACGTGCCGGTACGAACCTGCGCAAAGGACGGCACCGAGGCCGGGCGATTCTGGCTGTTGTAATCTGCCATCAGTTTTTCCAGATCCACATTGAGCGTCACGCCATCGGGGTGCAGCACGTCGTGCCTCATCGCCAGCGCGTTACCTTTTTTATCGATAACCTGATAATCAAGCGTTTTATCAAACCTCTGGCCATCACGCACATTCTCAATGCGTGGCAACTCGATGGCTACGGAGCTGACATTCTGCGTATTGAAGGTGGCGATAAGCGGTGGTGAGGCATAGGCCTTTACCTCATGCTGGCCCGAACGTACGGGCTTGACGACTTTAAACAGTAACTGATGCTGCCCGCCATCCAGCTCCAGGCTGTCGGCGCCTTTTAACAACGATCCCGTCATTTTCTTGCCGTCGACCACGAGCAGGTCGATATCAGGGGAGAGTCTCAGGGTCGTAGCTACGGCAGGCATGCTGATACTGACACTGAGCAGCCCCGCAACCATCAGACCAAATTTCATCGTTATCTCCTTATAAGTGGCATCGTCATTAATGTCGAATACGCCATGGGGTGTGTCAAAGTTTTTCAGGATTACGTATTTATTTACAAATATACACATTTATATTCATCTTGACATTATTTGCCGAGTGAATGTTAGCAGTGACAGCATCAGACCGCAAAAGTGGCAGGGAGTTTCCGTGGGGCTGCGTTTAGCCGATTTAAGGGCAATGAGTTACACTCAGCGTAGGGAAGTCCCTGTCAACTTTTGGGAGCGGAAAATGCAAGACAACGAAATTGCCAGCCTGCTGCAACAGATGAAAACCATTGCGCTGGTGGGTGCCAGTGACAATCCGGCGCGCGCCAGCTTTGGCGTGATGGCCTATTTGCTTTCGCAGGGGTATCAGGTGGCACCGGTTAGCCCCAAGTTGGCGGGGCAGACGCTGCTGGGCCAGCAGGTTTATGCGAAGCTGGCGGACATTCCGCATTCGATTGATATGGTTGACGTATTCCGTAATTCAGAGGCTGCATATGCGGTGGCTCAAGAGGCCATTGCCATTGGTGCCAAGGCGTTGTGGCTGCAAATCGGTGTCATTAATGAACAGGCAGAGGCATTGGCAAACGAAGCGGGGCTTAAGGTGGTGATGGATCGTTGCCCTAAAATCGAAATCCCGCGTTTGGGGCTTGAGCGCTGAGTAAAATAAAGGCCTGGCATAATGCCAGGCCTTTAAGGCGAGTTTCTCAGGCCATGCATCAGTTGCGCAGACGTGGTGCTTGTAACTGGTGACGGATGGATTCCGCCAGTTCATCCAGCGAGGGTTGTTCGGGGTGGGCGTCCTGGGCTTCCCCATCCAGCTGTGCTTCCGCCAGATAAGTGTGCACCGGTTGGCCTTCTTCGTCTTCCATCACCACGTGGTACCAAGGGGCGAACCGCAGATCGGTATTCGCCGCTATCTCATCCGCTTTGGGCTGCTCGAGGGAGTATTCAGGGTCAATATCGATAATCACCCCCAAATACCCCAGCAACTTATGCCTAACTTGTTGTCCGATACCGAATTTGCTGGCAATCATGATGACCTCCTGAGAAACAGTGCTTTACTCTTTATATGAGGGCAAAGCAGCGTATTTCAAGTTACATCACCCGGCACGCAAAGCCTTTCAAGTACAACCCTTCAGGATAAGTTGCGATAACCGGGTGATCGGCAGCCTGACGGTACTGCTCTATAAATTGTACATCACGCCCGGCATCTACAGCGGCGTCGGCCAAAATTTTCTGGAACAAATCGGTAGGCATCAGGCCGGAGCAGGAGAAACTGAGCAAAATGCCGCCCGGATTCAGCAACTGCAACGCCAGCATATTGATATCTTTATAGCCGCGACAGGCGCTGGCCAGCTGGTTTTTATTTTCGACGAACTTCGGCGGATCCATAATGATCAGGTCGAATTTTTCACCCTGTGTGCGGTAGGCGCGTAGCAACTGGAACACATCATCGCGCACAAACTCCGCTTTGCTCAGGTCCAACTGGTTCAGTTCGACGTTCTGTTTAGCGATATCCAACGCTGCTTGTGATGTATCTACGCTGATCACCTGTGAACAGCCGCCCATCAGGGCCGAAACGGCGAAGGCGCCGGTGTAGGAGAAGCAGTTGAGTACGCGGCGGCCGGCGGAGTAATTACGTGCAGCCAGGCGACTGTCGCGCTGATCGAGGTAAAAGCCGGTCTTGTGGCCTTGTTGGATATCCACCAACAGCTTCATGCCATGCTCGGTAATGGGCAGCAGAGCAGGGGGAAGATCGCCCAGCACCGGCCCCTGAGCCAACGGCAAACCTTCTTTTTTGCGCACCGCTACGTCTGAACGATCGTAGATTGCGCATTCCGGATAGCAATGCTGCAAGGCGGTAATCAGCGTCGCGCGTTGGTATTCGGCGCCGGCTGACAGCAGTTGCAGGACCAGGAAATTCTGGAAGCGATCGATGGTCACACCTGGCATACCGTCAGATTCGCCGGCAATCAGGCGATAGCCGTCCAGTCCATCACGTTTCGCCAACCAATCACGCCAGTTTTGTGCCTGCTGTAAACGGCGAATGAAGAAATCGATGTTAATCTCTTCGTCCTGCTGGAAGGTCCAGACACGGGCGCGGATTTGGGACTCCGGCGAGTAGGCGCCGCGCGCCAACCATTTGCCCTGGGCGTCGTGAATATCAATGGTTTCGCCGGAAAGAGCTTTACCCTCAATACGTTGAACGGCACCGGAGAATACCCACGGGTGGCGACGAAGTAAGGACTTTTCACGTCCTTTGGCGAGATACAGGCGTACGGTCATAATTAAGAATGCTGCCAGCTAGGTAAAAAGAGTGACATTGCCGTGCGGCGCACAGGCAATGCCATAAACGAAAGTTAATAAGGAGCGGATTATGACACAAGTTTGCATTGCTGCGTATGTCTATGGCGCGGTGCAAGGGGTGGGGTTTCGCTATAACACTCAGCATCAGGCGACGGCGTTGGGGTTAAGCGGTTATGCGCGCAATCTTGACGACGGCAGCGTCGAAGTGGTGGCCTGCGGCGAACAACCGCAGGTGGATAAGTTGGTGGAATGGCTGAAGAACGGTGGCCCGCGCAGCGCACGTGTCGATCGCGTGTTGGTCGAACCCCGAGGCACGGCCGATTACCAGGGTTTCAGTATCCGCTATTAACCTTTAGATGCATTTTACCGGTTTCGGCAGGCCGGCGATTTTGGTTGCCTGCTTGGCCGGGCCTTTTGGAAACAGGCGATACAGGTAACGACTGTTGCCTTTCTCTTCACCGTATTTCTGCGCCATGGCTTTCACCAGCATGCGGATCGCCGGTGAAGTATTAAATTCCTGGTAGAAGTTGCGAACAAAACGCACCACTTCCCAATGCGCCTCGCTTAGCGTTATCTCTTCCTGCGCGGCCAGCAGCGGCGCCAGGCCCTCATGCCAGTCTGCGCTGTTTTTCAGATAACCTTGCGCATCAGTTTCAATAATCTGGCCTTCAAACTCCAACATACTGCCTCGATAACGAATGATTCAGAACGGTCGCCAGTTTAACAAATTTTTGGTTGTCGCAAAAAACAAAACCCCGCCGAGGCGGGGTTTGAACGTTTACCGAGCGTTGAATCAGTTGCTGCGCGCGAAGCCCAGAATGCTTAACAGGCTGATGAACATGTTGTACAGCGATACGTACAGGCTGACGGTAGCACGGATGTAGTTGGTCTCGCCGCCGTGGATGATATTGCTGGTTTCCCACAAGATTGCGCCGGCGGAGAACAGAATAAACAGCGCACTGATCGCCAGATGCAGGGCAGGAATTTGCAGGAACAGGTTAGCGATTACCGCAACCAGCAGCACCACAAAACCTGCCATCATCATCCCGGACAGGAATGACATGTCCTTGCGCGTGGTCAGCACGTAGGCCGAACAGCAGAAGAACACCACGGCGGTGCCGCCCAATGCCAGCATGATCAGATCGCCGGCCCCGGTATTAATGAACGAACTGAGGATTGGACCCAGCGCGTAACCCATAAAACCGGTCAGCGCGAACGCCGCCAGAATGCCCGCCGGGCTGTTTGCCAGTTTGTGGGTCAGGAACATCAGGCCATAGAACCCGACCAGCATCAGCAACAGGCCCGGTGCCGGTAGCCCCAACATGGTGCTGGCGGTCGCGGTCAGCGCGGAAAACGCCAGCGTTAACGAAAGCAGGAAGTAGGTATTGCGCAGAACTTTATGCGTGCTGAGCAACGAGTCGCGCGAGGAGGATGAGACGACAATGCGGTCCATAATGATCTCTCTTATCAGGTCATCACAAAATTAGTTCCGATGATAGGCAGCGCAAGCGTTTGATTAAAGTTTGTTTACCAATCTTTACCCTTAGTTATCATTGCTGTCACTCTGAGCTGTCGTTGGTGGTTTCTTCAACGCTCGCACGCCGGATGCTGTTTTTTCGTTCGGTTGAGCGGTAATGGGCTTTACAAGCCGATTGGCTCTGTTTATAGTTCGGCTCGTTGCGGAGGGGTGGCCGAGTGGCTGAAGGCAACGGTCTTGAAAACCGTCGACGGGAAACCGTTCCAGAGTTCGAATCTCTGCTCCTCCGCCATACATTCTGACCCCGTGCTCTTCGAGCGCGGGGTTTTTTGTATCTGGTACACTGAAATACCCATAAACTCCTACCTTCCTTCCGTTTCTCCCGCGACCGAACGTCTCCTTGTAAACTGTCACACCGTTTTTTCCCCAATCTGTTCGATATCATCCCCGACAGATGCGCCGCCAACGCTTGATCAGGGCAGTGCAAAGGTTAAAATAGAGTGATGCGATTGCGCTTAACTCTTTCATGGAGATAGAGATGAACTGGTATCAAGTGGCGTTATGGACCATGATTTTTCTGAAGTCCGGGGCGTTCCTGGTGTTCGTTTGGTGGTGGATGTTCAAGCGTGCAACCAAGCCTTATGTCCGCCCGGAAAATGTCGTCATTGATGAAACGCCAGAGGATGAAAATCTGACCATGGAAGACGTTATGAAGAAACACGGGATTACGCGCGTGGAAAATCAAACTCAATAACTCAGTCCCGGTATAGACAGCACCCGGTGACAACCCCGCACCCTTCGAGCGCGGGGTTGTTGGTTTTAGCTCTTGCAGCCCATCAGCTCCGGCAGCACCCCTGGCTTGCTCTTCAGCGAAGCCTGTACATCCTCCGGCAGACCTGCCCAGATAATCAGCCCGGTACGCTTTTCGATCTCGCTGACCGTTACGCGGTACTGGCAGAAATCGGCACTTTTCGGGGTATTTTGATCAAACAAGAACGCGGCGTAGTGGTTCACTTCCGGGCTGCTGTTGATAAAAATCACCTTCCAGTAGGCGCTGGGGATGGTGTGCGCTTTTTGAGTCCCCGGCAGTTTGCCCATATCACGTTCATACAGCGGGCCGGTGACGGTATACACCGAGCTGATATCCGCCCGGTCAATCAGTTTGCGTTCCTGATCTTCCAGCCGCGCCCAGGATCCCTGGTTCAAATCGGCCTTCTGCGGCGTGATGTTGGAAAGATAGTTCAGCGACTCCCAGTCAGACACCCCCGCCAGCGAGGCCAGCGGCGCCTGATGCCCACGGTCGACTTTCAACGCCGCATTAGCGCCGGTGTAATCCGCCGGTACCAGCGTATCCGCCGGGTTCAGCGCCGGGTCGGTTTTCCAGTTGCGATCCTTGCCGCTGGCCGGCGTGTCCTTGGTGATGTGGTAAGCCACCCAGTTGGCGAACTTGGTGCTGCTGTTATTGTTCAGCGTATAAGCATGGCGAACGATAGATACGTTGCTACTGCCACCGGTCGGGCAACCCACCGCGCAGTTGTCGATGGATTCGAGCGTTTCGGCCGAAACCTGAGTGGCAAACAGCAGGGTGGCCAGGACTAACATCTTGTTAAAGCGCATATTCATATCCTCAATAAGTTAAAATATACTGTATTTATTTACAGTTGTTTTAACTTATATCAGTGAAATGAATACAACAATGCAACACATTCAGGTTATGAATGTGCTACAGGTGATACACAACGTTGTGTCCAATTGGAGGGGGAAATCGAGAACGGCGATAGCAACAGGCGGTTAACCTTTGATACCACCGACTAATAGAGGCCTGTGTTTATTCCAACAGGTTATTTACGGTGCGGCGCACATACTGCGTCATTTGCGCCAGATCTTCAGGCGATACTGGCCCTCCGCCGGCACGTACTACCTGCTGTTCTATCTGAGCGATCTCCTGCTCGACCTTATTGGCAATTTGCACCTTGACGATTTTATCCACCGACGAGAGCAGGACTTTCAATACCACTTTCAGCGCAACGTTCTCGCAGAACGAGTCGTAGTGGTGGACTGCCGGCGGCGCAACGGGGGGCTCGGGCGCGCGCGGGGCCATAGCCTTGAAACTGTCTACATTTTCAATAATAAGATCCATGTCTCTTATTAGTTCATCAAAATCTTTAGACACTGACTTATTTCCCTTCGCTATGCGCAAAAACAGAACGCCCACCATCAGGGCCAATGCCGGTGATAGACGGGCAGAACGAATTTCGACCGTGACGTTCAGGTAGTGAATGGCAGGCTGAGCGGCATTTTAACCTTGCTGCGGGTTGGCAACAAGATGGGGCCGAGCGAATCCGCGGCCCCGCAGGGTAGATAACGGAAGGTTATTGCTTAACTTTTCAGCTTGGCAGTGATTTTCGCCACGTGTTCGCCCTGATAACGGGCAATGGTCAGTTCTTCCTGGCTGGGCTGACGCGAGCCGTCACCGCCGGCGATAGTGGTCGCGCCATAGGGCGTACCGCCGCGGGTGTGGGAGATGTCAAACAGTTCGGGCGTGGCGTAGCCGATCGGAACGATAATAAAACCGTGGTGCGCCAGCGTGGTCCAGGTGGAGGTGATAGTGTGCTCCTGGCCGCCGCCGGTACCGGTGGACGAAAATACGCTGCCTACCTTGCCATACAGCGCGCCGGAAGCCCACAGCCCCCCGGTTTGATCGAGGAAGGTGCGCATCTGCCCGGCCATGTTGCCAAAGCGGGTAGGGGTACCGAAGATAATGCCATCGTAATCGGCCAACTCCTGTGGCGTGGCGACAGGCGCTTTTTGATCGCTTTTGCCGCCGGCTTTGGCGAAGGCGTCAGCCGGTATGGTTTCCGGCACCCGTTTCACGGTGACTTCAACGCCGCTGACCCTGCGCGCGCCTTCCGCTACCGCTTCTGCCAGGGTTTCGATATGCCCGTACATTGAGTAATAAAGGACCAAAACTTTTGCCATGTTGCGTTCCCCGCTCGGTGATTGAAAGAAATGCCCCATAAGCATAGAAGTGAATGCTGAACTTATCCTTGAACCTTATTTGATGCCGGCGACCGCCAGCAGCGCGCCGAAGACGATCAGCAGGCCGCCAAAGGCTCTGTCGATGCCTTTGCGCAGGCGCAGCAGGCGCGCATTGACGCCCGGCGCGGAAAACAGCAACGCCACGGCGGCAAACCAGAGAATATGGGCAACCGCAATAAACAGCCCATAGCCGATTTGTACGCTGAGCGGCGTCTGCGGGTTGACCACCTGCATAAACAGGCTGACGATAAAAATAGTGGTTTTGGGGTTTAGCACATTGGTCAAAAAACCGATCTTCAGCGCGGCGAAGTCACTGGTTGCGGCTGTGTCTGCGTGGGAAGGGGCAGCGGCGGCAGCCCCGGCGTGGCGCAGCATGCCGACACCCAGATAAATCAAATAGGCGGCGCCGATCGCCTTCAGCACAGTAAACAACCACAGCGACTGTTGGATCAATACGCCAACACCGACCAGGGTATAGCTCACGTGGATCACCACACCAGCGCCGATACCGCAGGCAGTCAGCACCCCTGCGCGGCGGGAAAGCAGAAGGCTGTTGCGCGACACCATGGCAAAGTCCGGTCCTGGGCTGATAACGGCCAGTAAAGTGATGGTGACGACGGCGAGGAGTTCAGTCATAGTTATCCTGTCAAAAAATCAGAAGAGAGTGGCTGATTTATAAGAGGAATAGCCGGCGGTGACAAACGATGAAAACTGACAGTATCAGTGAGAAAAACTCACGCAAAATGAATCGGCCGCTGTCGCTGGGCGGGCTGCGCTGTTTTGAGGCCGCTGCGCGACTGGAAAGCTTTACGCAGGCGGCGAGCAGCCTGAACCTGACGCACGGGGCCGTCAGCCGTGCGGTCAGATCGCTGGAAGATGAGCTGGGGATTGCGTTGTTCGAGCGTCGTCACCGGCGGGTGTATCTTACGCCGGCCGGGCGCACGCTGTTTCAGGCATCTCAGCAAGCATTCGGCATTCTGGATCATGCGGCGCAAACGTTGCGCCAGCATGAGCAGGACGCGCCGCTGGTGTTGTCGTGCGAGCCAACGTTATTGATGCGCTGGTTGATACCGCGTCTGCCGGCGTTTCAGCAGGCGCACCCGGAAATCAACCTGCAACTGGTGGCCGGTGGCGGGCCATTTTCGTTTCATGACGGCATTACCGCCGCTATCCGGCGCAACGATTTTGACTGGGGGGATAAGCTGCACAGCCTGGCGTTGTTCAGCGAGCGGGTCGGGCCGGTGTGCAAACCTGAAACGCTGCGGCGCTGGGTAACCCTTGGCGACGGCCAGCCGCAGTTGAGTCACGACGCGGTACTGCTGCATTCCGCCACCCGCCCCGACGCCTGGCGGCAATGGGCGCAGGGGAAAGGCGTGGCGCTGACTGGCCGGCCGGAGCAGCGTTTTGATCATTTCTATTTCAGCCTGCAGGCGGCGGTGGCGGGGATGGGGATTGCCATCGGCCCGTGGCAGCAGGTGCGCGATGATGTGGCCGCCGGCTTGCTGAGCGCACCCTTTGGTTTTACGCCGGATGGCAGCGGTTACTGCCTGTTGTCGCCACAGGCCATCAGGCCGGGCAGCGCGCTCGCCCGGCTGGCGGACTGGCTGAAACTCAGTGCAGACGCCTGAGCTTTTGCTCCAGCCGCTGCCGTTGCCAACGGCTGAAAACCTCTGGCAGCAACAGGGTGCGCACGGCCCGCATCGTCACCGCCAGGCTCATGCCGCCAATCGCCCACAGCGACCAGAGATAATGCGGGTGGGTAAACCAGTTGATGGCAAACAGAAACAGGCCGACGATCGCAAAACGCACCGCCATGCTCAGCAGCTTGCCTTCCGCTTCAACCTGTCGGCGAATAGCCTGTTCGCTCTGATTGTCGTTATCCGGCTGCGCCGCTTGGCTGAGATCGCTCACCTGCAGCCCCAGCGCCGCGGCAATCGCGGTCAGGGTGTCCAGGCTGGCCTGTTCGCCATTTTCAATGCGCTGAACGGTGCGGGTGCTGAGGCCGGCAATGGTGGCCAACTGCTCCTGCGACCAGCCTTTTTCCAGCCGTAATTGCCTGATGCGGTATGTTTGCATTGCGTTCTCCAAAATGAACCATCACTGAAGCCAAGTGTAGGGGCTGGCCGCGCCAACTGCCACGACAGCGGCACGACATTCGCGCGACAGACGGGTGACACCCGCGGCCGACGAGGGCTAAACTACACTTGCAGTGTGTCCGGCCCATTAACGGAGGAAACAATGACATCATATCGTGGCATCAAACGGGTATTGCTGAGCGACGGCGCCATCAAACATGTGATCGTGGAAGATGACGTGGGCGATGAATGCACCTTCGCCGCCAAAGACTATATATCCGAGGGGATCCAGCCGCCGTTGGAAGAGCTGCCAGAAGTGGCGGCTCTGGATGATTAAAAGGCGACGTTGCGGATAAAACGCAGCGGCCGCTCGGTGCGGTTGACGTAGGCATAGTGCTGATCGCTGTTGAACACCTGGGTTTCACCGGCATCCAGCGTCAGGGTCTGTTGTTCTAGCTCCAGCGTCAGGCTGCCTATGATCACATAGATAATCTCGTTCCAGCCTGCGGCATCCGGCAGCGAGTCGTAGCGTTCGCCCGGCATCAGCGCCCATTCCCACAGCTCCACCCGCTGAAGTGCGGGCACGCTGGCGACCAACACCGCCTGGCTTGCCGGTTCGCGCCCCTGCCAGGCCAGTTCACCCACCAGATGATTGCCGCGTGCTTCCGGTGCCTGGATCAGATCGGTGAAGGCGATATTCAGCGCCTCGGCCAGCTTGTCCAGCACCACCAGGCTGACGTTGCGGTCACCGGCTTCAATCCCGGCCAGCATGCGACGGCTGACGCCGGATTTTTCCGCCAGCGCCATCTGGCTCAGCCCGGTCTGCTGGCGGTATCCGCGCAGATTGCTGCTTAGATATTGCAGCACTTTGAGCGCGTCATGTTTTTCATTGTGCACTATATTGCTCATCCGCAGGCATTCCCTCATACTGGTGCGATCTGTGCATTATATTGCACCCGGCATTAAGGGCAAGTCAGTGTCTGCAGTAAAAAAATCCTTGATTTCCACGCTTATTTTCAAAATCAAACTTCAGGAAGCGGTGCTGATTTTCATCACCATGATCTGGGGCGGCACCTTTTTGGCCGTGCATCACGCCATGCAGGTCAGCGGGCCGTTCTTTTTCGTCGGGCTGCGTTTCGCCGCCGCCACGTTGGTGCTGACGCTGTTCTCCCTGCGCACCCTGCGCGGGTTGACCTGGTACGAATTGAAAGCGGGCGTGTTTATCGGCATTGCCATCATGTTTGGCTACGGCCTGCAAACCGTTGGGTTGCAAACGATCAGCAGCAGCCAATCGGCGTTTATTACCGCCATGTATGTGCCGATGGTGCCGTTGTTACAGTGGCTGGTGCTGGGGCGTTTCCCCGGTGTGATGTCGTGGGTTGGCGTTCTGCTGGCGTTCACCGGCCTGATGCTGCTGGCCGCGCCGAGCAGTGCGGATATGACGCTCAGCGCGGGTGAAATACTGACATTGATCGGCACGCTGGGCATGGCGGCCGAGATCATTCTGATTGGCGCCTATGCCGGTAAGGTGAATATCAAACGGGTGACGGTGGTACAACTGGGGACGGCGTCGCTGGCCTCGTTCCTGATGATGGTACCGACTGGCGAGGCGGTGCCGCCGTACACCAGTTATCTGCTGTACAGCGCGATAGGGCTGGGCATCGCCAGCGCCCTGATTCAACTGACGATGAACTGGGCGCAGCGCAGCATGTCACCGACGCGCGCTACGGTCATTTATGCCGGCGAACCGGTCTGGGCGGGGATCGTCGGGCGTATCGCAGGTGAACGTTTACCGGGGATTGCCCTGTTGGGCTGCGGGTTGATCGTGTTGGGCGTGCTGGTTAGCGAACTGCGCATTCGCCGCAAAGGCAAGGCAGCGGCGTTGGCTGAATAAGGCCCGGCAGGCCGGGCCCTCGGTATCAACGTGCGACGTTGTCCGCCAGCGGCAGGATTTTACGGTTGCGCAGCAGCGCATTCAGAATAATGGCGCCGAAGGTGGCGGTACCTATGCCTCCCATGGTGAAGTTGCCGATGGTCAGCGCAAAATCGCCGGCACCCAGCACCAGCGTTACGGCCACCATAATCAGGTTGCCGTTATCGCCCAAATCGACCTTGTTTTGCACCCAGATGCGCGCGCCGGCGACGGCAATCAAACCGAACACCACCACCGAGGCGCCACCCAGCACCGGGCCTGGAATGGTGTGGATCAGCGCGCCGAACTTCGGTGAAAAGCCCAGAACAATCGCCACGGCCGCCGCGGCGACAAACACCAGGGTGGAGTAAATTTTGGTTACCGCCATCACGCCGATATTTTCAGCATAGGTCGTGACCCCGGTGCCGCCTACCGAGCCAGACAGCAGAGTCGCCAGCCCATCGCCGACAAAGGCGCGGCCGATATAGGGATCAAGATTCTGGCCGGTCATCCCTGCCACCGCTTTCACATGTCCGAGGTTTTCCGCCACCAGAATGATCGCCACCGGGGCAATCAACAGCATGGCGTGCAGGTTAAACACCGGCGCGGTGAACTGCGGCAGACCAAACCAGGCCGCCTGGCTCAGCGCGCTGTAATCCACCGGCTTGCCGAGCCCAAAGCCGTTGGTCACGACCACATAAATCAGGTAGGCGGCGATCAACCCGAGCAGGATCAGCAGCCGCTGCATCAATCCACGGGTGAATACCGCCACCGACCCGATGCATAAAATGGTGACCACCGCCATCCAGCTGTCAAAATTGGAAGCCGAGACGCTGCGTACGGCGATAGGCGCCAGGTTCAGGCCGATCGCCATCACTACCGCACCGGTCACCACCGGCGGCATCAGGCGTTCGATCCAACGGGTGCCGACGCTCATCACCACAAATCCGATCAGCAGGTACACCAGCCCGCAGGCGATGATGCCGCCCAGCGCCAGCGCAATGTTGGGGTTCGCGCCCTGGCCGCCGTAACCGGTGAGGGTGATCACCAGCCCAACAAACGCTGCGCTGGAGCCGAGGTAACTCGGCACCCGGCCGCCGACCACCAGGAAGAACAGCAGCGTGCCAATGCCGGACATCAATATGGCCAGGTTGGCGTCAAAGCCCATCAGCAGCGGCATCAGCACCGTGGCGCCAAACATGGCCACCGCGTGTTGCAAGCCCATAACCAGCGTTGGCACCAGCGGCAGCCTTTCATCGGGTGCGACCACCGCACCGTCCAGATTGCCTTGCTTCATGCGCCATTGGGGAAACCAGGTATTCGCCATCGTCATCTCCAAAAACAGGGGGGCAGGTTAGGGGCGCAGGTGAGTGCGCGTTACGGCATTATCGGCAAATCATTGTTTCAATAGCGGGTGGTAGCGGCGATCGAAGTAAGCCAACCCGTGGCTTTCGTCATTACGCGCCAGCGCCACCGCCTGACAGAACAGAATGTCATGGGTGCCGACGCTGACAATTTGGCTAATCCGGCAATCGAAAGAGACCACTGCGCCATGCAGAATGGGGGAACCGGTTGCCAGCGTGGACCAACGGGCGGCGGAAAACCGCATGTCCATCGGCGTTTTACCGCCAAACAGATTCGACAGCGACTCGTGTTCCGCCGCCAGCGTATTGACGCACAGCGTCTGGTTTTGCTTGAACACCGAATACACCGATGCGGAGCGGTTCAGGCACACCAGCAGCGTCGGGGGCGTATCGGTAACGCTGCATACCGCAGAGGCGGTAAACCCGGCACGGCCGGCCGGGCCGTCGGTGGTAATGATATTCACGGCCGAACCCAGGCGCGCCATCGCGTCGCGAAAGTCCTGTTTTTCTACCCCCTGTGGCACAAGTGGCGCACTGGCAAGAAGGGTTTGGGTTTGCATACTTTTTCTCCTGTGGCTGGCCCATAGCGAAGGGCCTGGCGATTGAACTCAGTGTTTCAGCCCTGTGGGCTCAAGCTGGGCGTCCGCAGGGTTGCAAGCAGACGACTGGCCGCGGGTTTTCAGCAACCAACCGAGCAGAATGCGATTAAAGTTGTCGGCATCCGTCACGCTCATGGCATGGCCGCCGTACGCCATCTGCGCCAGTTCACCGAACGGCAGGCTCTCCGCCAACTGATGCGAGCAGTGATAGGGCACCAGCAAATCGTCGCGGGAACACAACGCCAGCGTCGGGGTGGAAATGTCCGCCAGGTACGGGCGGAAATCGGCATTCATCAGCGCACTCAGGCGGCGTAACAGGTTTTCTGTGCCCTGGAAATGCGCCACCTGATGCGCCAACTCCTCATCCAGCAGCGCTTCGTGTCGCGACAGCCAGTCGGCGGGGAACAAGAACAGCGGCTGGGCGCGCACATAGGCTTCCACGCCGCTGTTGAGCAGCAGGTCCTGGCGCACTTTGAAGCAACGCCGGGTCTGGCTGTCCAGCGTCGGCCAGCCATTAACCACTACCAGTTTTGCGACCAGTTGCGGGTGCGCGAGCGCCAACTGCAGGCCAATCATGCCGCCAAGCGCGTGGCCGACGAAATAACAGTGTTCAACGCCAATCGAGCGCAGCAGCTGCGCCACTTCATCCGCCATATCGGCCATGCTGTAGCCGGCCGGCACCTCGCCTTGGCTGCGGGCGGTGCCCTGATGATCGTAAACCACCACCCTGAAATGCTCGCTCAGCGCTTCAATCTGCGGCTGCCAGAAACTGCCTGCGCCGCCCAGACCGGCAGAGAGCACTACGGTGGGGGCGAGCGGGGTGTCTTTTCCCAAAATCTCAAAGTACATTCTCGATCCTCTGTGGATAAGGATTCAGCGGCCGATATGGGCCACGGTGGCGATCTCAATCAGTGCGTCCGGTTTCACCAGCCCGCACTGAATGCAGTAGCGCGCCGGTTTGTCGCCAGGAAAATACTCCGCATAGACCTGATTGATGGCGGCATAGTTTTGCCAGTCGGTGAGGAAGATCGAGTTAAAGGTCACGTCATCCATGCTGCCGCCTGCGGTTTCGATCACGCTTTTAATGGTTTCCAGCACGTGGCGGGTTTGCGCTGCCGCATCGCCGACGTGCACCACGTTATTGTCTTTATCGAACGCCAGCGTACCCGAGACGTAAACCACGCCGTCGGCCAGCGTGCCGGGGACGAAGGGCGCGAGCGGTTTGCCGGTGCCTGGCGGCGTAATGATGGTTTTTGGCATAGTCTTGCTCCTGATGAATGATTAAAGGGTAAAGCAGGCAAAACTCATGCCGTTTGGCTGAGTGGAGCAATGAGCGCATCGCAGAAACTGTCGACGTCCGACACCCAACCAAAGAAGGTTTCGATATTGTACAGCGCCGCCTGCTGGGCAAACTGCGGCCCAGCCTGGTGAGTGGCGTCCGCCAGCACCACGCCGAAATATTCGAGGAAGAAGCCGTCGCGCAATGTGGATTCCACGCAGACGTTGGTGGCGATGCCGGTAAACACCAAATGGTGAATGCCGTAGGAGCGCAACAGGCTGTCGAGTTGGGTATTGAAGAAGCCGCTGTAGCGCGGTTTCGGGATCACGATATCGCCCGGCTGCGGCTGCAGTTCGTCTACCAGATCGTAGTCCCAGTCGCCCTTGGCCAGCAGCTTGCCCATCAACTCCGGGCGCTTGCGCATGGTTTTCAGCGCGTTGGATTTATGCCAGTTGGGCGAACCCTGGCCGCCGGCTTCGACATACTGATTGTCCCAGCCGTTCTGGAAAAAGATCACCCGGATACCGGCGGCGCGCGCGGCGCTGATGGCGCGTTTGATATTGGCGATCACCGGGGCGGTGGCCGAGACGTCAAAACCGGCGAGGTCAAGGTAGCCGCCTTGCGAAGCGTAGGCATTTTGCATATCGACCACGATCAGCGCAGTTTCCTGCGGCGCAAAGGCGATGGCCTCCGGGCGGGCGGGCAGAGTGACGGTGGCACCGGTTTCCGGCGATTGGCGGTGCACCACCGGCTGGTTTTCAACAATTTTCATCAGGCTACCTCACGGCTTTCAGCGGTTTTTGGGCAAACGTCGGCGCGGCTTTTCATCAGCGGCTGGATGCGCTCGCCGAAGTCTTCCACCCCTTTCACGAAGTCATCGAAGGTCAGCAGCACGCCTTCGGTACCGGGCACGGTAGCGATCTCATCCATCATGCGCGCCACGTTGGCGTAAGAACCGACCAGCGTACCCATATTGATGTTGACCGCCGAGGTCGGGTCCGCCATCTGGCGTACGTTGGTGTCGGCGCCGGATTTAGTGTCTTTGCCGCTTTGTTCGGTCAGCCAGGCCAGCGCTTCGGTGTCGGCACCGGCTTTATAGCTTTCCCATTTGGCGCGTGCGGCCTCGTCGGTCTCATCGGCAATGATCATGAACAGCACATAGCAGGCGACGCTGCGGCCTTCGGTATCGGCGGCGGTTTTCAGCCGTGCTGCCGTCGGTGCGAAGGCGGTCGGGGTGTTGACGCCCTTGCCGAAGCAGAAGTTGTAATCGGCGTATTTAGCCGAGAAGGCCATGCCGGCGTCACTCTGCCCGGCGCAGATGACCTTGATGTCCGCCTGCGGCTGCGGGCTGACGCGGCAGTCGTCCATCTGGAAGAACTCGCCTTTGAAATCGGACTTGCCGGTGCCCCACAGATCGCGCAGCACCTTCACGTATTCCGCCAGATAGTCGTAACGGCGGCCAAAGTAATCGTCGCCCGGCCACATGCCCATCTGCTCGTATTCCGGTTTTTGCCAGCCGGTCACCACGTTCAGGCCAAAGCGCCCGTTGGAAATAGAGTCGATGGTGGAGGCCATCCGCGCGACGATCGCCGGCGGCATGGTCAGGGTCGCGGCGGTGGCGTAAATCTTGATGCGCGAGGTGACTGCGGCCAGCCCGGCCATCAGGGTGAAGGACTCCAGGTTGTGATCCCAAAACTCGGTTTTGCCGCCGAAGCCGCGCAGTTTGATCATCGACAGGGCGAAATCAAAATTGTAATGCTCGGCCTTCTGCACGATGGTTTTGTTGAGTTCAAACGTCGGTTTGTATTGCGGAGCATTGCTGGAAATCAGCCAGCCGTTGTTGCCGATCGGGATAAATACGCCAATTTTCATTTGAACACCTCGGGTCTGCGAATGGGACGGTTCACGCGCTGCTTGAATGCTTCCTGCGGGTTCCAAATTGCGCGGCGCTTGTCAGGGTGTTGCAAACACAGTGCCAGTTTTTAAAAGAGTATGTTTATCAATTGATTGGAGTCGATGTGTAATCGGGTTGTTGAGTGAATGGTCCAAAATAGACCATTTGGTAAAAAATATGTGCACAAAAATCAGGCGCAGTTGCCCGTAAAAGGTGCAAAAAATCCCCCGAAAGGAGTAGGTAAATGCGTGGGTTTCACTCAGTGGCTTTGTTATGCTGATGACCGAATCAGGTGACGCCAAGGAGCTGCAGTGAAGCAACAACCCGTTAAACCGCCTACGCGCCGCTCGCGCGCGGTGGCCGCAAAACGCAGCACTATCATGGATGCGGCACTGGAGTTTTTCTCGCTGTACGGTATTCACGGCACCAGTCTGGATCAGGTGGCAGAGCGCGCTGACGTGTCCAAAACCAATTTGCTTTATTACTTCCCTTCGAAAGAAGAGCTGTACGTTGCGGTGCTGAAAGGTATCCTCGACGTGTGGCTGGCGCCGCTAAAAGCGTTGCGTGCCGATCAGGAACCCTTGCAGGCCATTCGCGAATATATCCGCCTTAAATTGGACGTGTCCCGCCATCACCCGCAGGCTTCGCGGCTGTTTTGTCTGGAGATGATCCAGGGCGCTCCGTTATTGAAACTGGAGTTGCAGGGAGGGCTGAAGGCGTTGGTGGACGAGAAATCCGCGATGATTGAGCGCTGGATCGCCGAAGGCCATATTGCGGCGGTGGAGCCGCATCACCTGATCTTTATGCTGTGGGCCACCACTCAGCACTATGCGGATTTTTGGGTGCAGGTAGAGGCGGTGACCGGCAAAACACTGGACGATGAGGCGTTCTTTCAGCAGACGGTGGACAACGTGCAGCGGGTGATTATCGACGGGATACGCCCGCGTTAATCGTCTAAAGAGGGGGAATGCAGGGGGATAAGCGATTATCCCCCTGTTGCTTTTAGGCGGTTTTTTTCTTGCGCAGGAATACGTAAGACAAACCGAGCACCACAAACCACAGCGGCGTGACGATCAGCGCCTGGCGGGTGTCATCGCGCAGCGACAGCAGCACCAGCACAAACACGAAGAACGCCATGCACACCCAGCACATCAGCTTGCCGGCCGGCATCTTGTAGATCGATTTCTGGTGCAGCGCCGGGCGCTGTTTACGGTAAACCAGGTAAGAACACAGGATAATGGTCCAGACAAACATAAACAGAATGGCGGATACGGTAGTCACCAGCGTAAACACCGTCATTACGTTCGGGATCAGATAAATCAGCACCACTCCGCCCAGCAGGCAGATGCAGGAGAAGGTCAGGCCGTTAGCCGGCACCGCGCGCTTGGACAGATTGGCGAACGACTTCGGCGCATCGCCTTCCTGCGCCAGGCCGAACAGCATGCGGCTGGTGGAGAACACTCCACTGTTGGCGGAAGAGGCGGCGGAGGTCAGCACCACAAAGTTGATCACGCTGGCGGCAGCCGGCAGGCCGATCAGCACGAACAGCTCAACGAACGGGCTTTTATCGGCAACTACCGAGTTCCACGGCGTGACCGACATAATCACGATCAGCGCGAACACGTAGAACATGATGATGCGGATCGGAATGGAGTTGATGGCGCGCGGCAGCACTTTTTCCGGATCTTTGGTTTCAGCCGCGGTGGTGCCCACCAGTTCGATGCCGACAAAGGCGAACACCGCGATCTGGAAGCCGGCGAAGAAGCCGCTGATGCCTTTCGGGAACATGCCGCCGTCATTCCACAGGTGTGAGAACGACGCTACGGTGCCGGTAGGGGACTGGAACTGCATGGCGATCATCACCAGCCCGGCGACGATCAACCCGACAATGGCGACGATTTTAATCATCGCAAACCAGAATTCCATCTCGCCAAACATCTTTACCGTCGCCAGGTTCAGGCCCAGCAGCAGCAATACGCACAGCAGCGAGGCGATCCACTGCGACAGCCCGGGGAACCAGAACTGGGCGTAGGCGGTGATCGCCACCACGTCGGCGATGCCGGTGACAACCCAGCAGAACCAGTAGGTCCAGCCGGTAAAGAAACCGGCCCAGGGGCCGAGCAGATCGGCGGCGAAATCGCTGAAGGATTTATATTCCAGGTTGGAGAGCAGCAGCTCGCCCATGGCGCGCATCACGAAAAACAGCATAAAGCCGATGATCATGTACACGAAGATGATGGAAGGACCGGCCAGGCTGATGGTTTTGCCGGACCCCATAAACAAACCCGTGCCGATAGCGCCGCCGATGGCGATCAGTTGAATATGTCGGTTAGTTAGGTTTCGCCGTAGATGATCTTCTGACGCAGGCGTCGCGTCTGTGGCTATTTTGGAGTGATCTACCATCTGATGATGTCCTGTTTTACCTGTCATGGGTGAAATAGCGAGCTCTGAAGTGGCTCTTTTTTATACGATTATCCGGTTGGCCCGGCTTTAGTAAGGTAGTGCAATAACGCCACCTTTGTGCAACATGTTTACAACATTTATGCGAGGGATAAAAGTCGATTATTCTTTACACCGAGGAGGCAAATCGGACGTCTTGGGGGCGGAAGATTACTCCTCGTGGTAGCAGATTAATAGCCCTAAGCAGCCTTATCTTGTTGATAAAACAGAGGGTTGAAAATATCGCATGAGAAAAAGTAATGGATGTAAGCGTTTGACATTGATGGCGGAGAGGCGAATAATTTAACCCGTTGGGTCGTTAGCTCAGTTGGTAGAGCAGTTGACTCTTAATCAATTGGTCACAGGTTCGAACCCTGTACGACCCACCAACAAATCATGTGGTTAGCGGTTCTTTGCGTCTTGATTTTTTTCGCTATGGGACAAATTTGGGACAGGCTTCGCAAAAATCGCATCTCTCTGGTGCCGATATTCAGTTAAGTGATCTGACGCAAGATAAGCCTGACTTCGCACTCTTCTATCGCCCCCAATCCCCCACAATCCAGCAAAATTGATAATGAAAGTCTTGCCAGAATTCACCCTATAGGCGGTGTGTTCAGGTGTCGAAAACGAAGGTTGCTACCTTTGCATAGCTGTGGCCCCTTGTCTGAGGGGATTTGCTTTGCCGAACCCTAGGTTCGCTGCGGCTGAAAGACGATCACGAGTTTTTTGAAGGTTGTATAGGTTTTTTCATCCGGCGGTACCGGGATCTCTGCTGAGAAGACGGCAGTCATGCCCGCTTCGCACAGCGGCGTAAAACCCTCAACATTATTGATGTCGGTGACCTTACCCTGGCGGTTCAGGGATATGGACATACTGCATTCTTGCCCGTAATAGCTGTCCTTTATGATCGTTTCCGTAAGTATTGCGTTGGTCACATCGTGGTAATAATCCGTTATCGCGACGCCGGTGCGTTTTGGCTCAGGGTAATTGCTGTTGCATGCGGTTAAGCTGAGCATAGCCAGGAGGGCGGTGGTGGCGTTTCGCAGGAGAGGCATTTTATTCCCTTAAGTACTGATCAGCTTCATCTGAAGCTCGTATCCCATCTGAAGATAAACGTTATTATACCCTATCATTCACCCTCTTAGAGCTTATCGCCGCGGTCTTTTGGAGTGGGGTAGAAAGGTGCTCGCTGTTTTACAGTAGTTGGCCAACAGACATCAACGCCACCGCCCAAATCCCGGCGGAGAGCGCACTGGCACAGTAGACCTGTTTGCGCGGCAGCGAAATCATGCCGGCGACCAAAGGTACGGTGTAGCGCATCACGGCCAAAAAACGCGAGATAAACAACAGTGCCACGCCTTTTTGCTGCAAGGCTGACTTAGCCTTGTGCAGCGCGCTGCGGTACCTGGCCGGCAACCACCTCCCGTGTTCACGGCCCTGGAGCAATGCACCGCAATGGAAAGATAAAACGGAGCCGAGCATCGCACCCAGAGCAATCGCCCCCCAGACGTAGCCGTCTGCCAGTACCGGTTTGCCGGCGACAACGCCCAGCATCAGCGTAATCGATGCCGGCGGCAGCAGCGAAGAAATAAAAATAACCGACTTGCCGAACGAAAACAGGAAGATGAACAGCAGCAGAAAGCCCGGCTCCGGGCTGTATTTGGCGATAATAAGTGTCCATTCCGCCATGAAAAATCCTCATAAAATATGTCTGAGAGCCAGTGTCCCATTGCCCGCTTCAATAAAGGTTAAATATTGGGCAAGGAGCGACGTTTTACTCGGTAACTTGCGTTATCTACGGTTCTGACGCGGTGCCGTTCGGGTGCATAAGGATAAGGATTCAGGGTAGAGTGGGCTCACATGATAGATAGCTGAAAGGGAAAAGGCGCCATGCTGAAGGTGATTGCTGAGGATTTTATCAAGATCGATTGTGTTGAAACGGTGATGCCGCTGTATCGGGAACTGGTGGAGAAAACCCGGCAGGAGCCGCTTTGCCTCTCCTATGAACTGTTTATCGATCACCAAGACCCTGGGCATTTTATTTTTGTCGAGGAGTGGCCCGATCGGGCTGCATTGGACGTACATTGCCAAACCGAACATTTCACGCGGCTGGTACCCTTGATCAACCAGCACCAAAGCAAGCCCTGTACCTTTCTGTTTATGAAGCCTTTTTCTTCCACGACGGATTAAAAGGGCAAAAAAATCCCCGCAGAGCGGGGTCAATGGCTTCTCAAACACGGTCTTGTAGTGCTTAAACGTTAGACTGCGAATGATTACCATTCACTAAGAATGTTCTCAAAAGGAGGGGGTTGCCGCTTGCCGCACCTGTTCAACCCAGCTCTGCTGGTAGCCAAACGTCGGCGTCTCATACTGCGTTAATCCATAACGGACAATGGCCTTCACCGCCCGGCTGGCGAGCGGATTTTTTTGCGCGATTTGCCGGGCGATGCTCAGCGCTTCATCCTGTGCCGAACCTTCGCTGATACGAGAGATAGCGCCGTGCCGCCAGGCCTCCTCCGCGCTTATTGTTCGGCCGGTCAACAACCAGTCGAGGGCGATATAAGGAGAGATCCGTGCCGGTAGCCGTGAACACCCTCCTTGCGCCGCAATCAACCCCAGCCCTGTTTCCGGGAAACTGAATCGTGCGTTGCGATTGGCGACGATCAGGTCGCAGGCCAACGCAATCTCGAAACCGCCGCCGTAGGCAATGCCATCGACGGCGGCAATGAGGATCTTGGCAAGGTGGGCATGCACGATGCCGCCAAATCCCTCAGGTTCGACCACCGGCAACTCCCCCAGGCGGAACGCCTTCACGTCCATCCCGGCGGAAAACGCCTCAGGATGGCCGGTCAACACAATCGCCCGCACCCTGTCATCCTGCTCGGCCCGTTGCAGATAAGTTTGAACCAGACGCGCCATATCCAGATTGATGGCGTTCTTTTTCTCCGGCCGATTCAGGGTGATAACGGCAACGCCGTCATCATGGCGTTCATAAAGCACCGTAGGCAGCAGGTCATTCATGGGCTTTCTCTCCCCGGAAGAAGAACAGTGTCAGCAGCAGGGCGATGGCCCCCAGCGGCAGTGAAAACAGCGGCAGATAATAGGCCGGCAGCGTATACAGCGTCAGGCCGCCGAGCATGCCGCCGGCGGCGATGCCGGCATAGAGTACGGAGCTGTTCAGTGAGACGGTCAGTGCGCCAAAGCGTTTCGATAGCGACAGCAAGTGGTGTTGGATCGGCACCAGATACATCCAGCCGGTAATGCCCCAGACCAGAAAGATCGCCAGCACCCACCAAGGGGAGGTGACGTAAAAGGTGAGCAGAAACAGCGAGACCGTTTGAATGGCCACCGAAAACAGCAGCACAAACTTGCTGCCGAGGGCATCGGTCAATACGCCGGAAACGAAATTGCCGATAACGGCCCCTACGCCGAATACCAGCAGCGCGATCGGCAAAATAGCTTCCGCGCCCAACTGGGTATGTTTCAGCAGTACGCTGACATAGCTATAAACAATATGCTCGGAACAGACGGCAAAGAAGGTGATCAGCAACGTGGTCAACACCGCTTTTTGTCGCAGCGGGGCAAGCCGCTCCTTCAGCGTGTGTTTACCCGGTGCGGCAATGGCGCGCAGCGCCAGTGAAAGCCCCAGCAGCGAAACGGCGCCCAGCAAGGCAATCAGCAGAAAAATCTCCCGCCAACCGATCAACTTGGCCAGGAAGGTGCCAAAAGGAATGCCAAGGGCGATTGCCAGCGTCATGCCGCCGTAAACTATCGAGATGGCCAGCCCGCGGCGCTTTTCCGACACCAGCCCGACCGCGGCGGCGGCGGCTTGCGGCGTGTAGGCCGCAGCCCCCAGCGCCGCCAGCACGCGACCGGCAGAGATTTGCAAAAAACTGTCGGCAAATGCGCAAGCCAGATTACCGGCGATAAATAATACCAGGGCGATCTGTAAAATATGCTTGCGGTTGAGGTTACCAAACAGCCAGGCGGTCAGCGGGGCAAACAGCATATAGGCGAGGGCAAACACCGAGATTAACTGCCCCGCCTGAGCGGGGCTGACAGTAAAGGTGTCGGAAATCTCTGTAAGCACGCCGGCGACGATAAACGCATCGGTGCCAATGGCAAAGGTGCCGGTCGCCATCAGACAAAGCGTGAGAAAATGGCCGTTATAATCCGTCAACTTCATCCTGCTCTCCGTAATTCATTGGCGGCCCAGACGTTGCCCAATGCCGCCAGGAAATAGTCCACATCCTCATGAGTATGGGCAGAGGTCGGCGTGACACGCAAACGCTCGCTGCCTGCCGGTACCGTCGGGGCATTTACCGGTTGCACATAAATATCGTACTCATCGAGCAGCACCTTGCTGATGTGTTTGTTCCGGTGCGGATCGCCGACCAGCACCGGCAGAATGTGGCTGTCTTCCGAAACCAGCGGGATACCGGCGGCGCGCAGGCCGGACTTAAGATGATCGATAATCGCCAGCAGGTGTTTGCGTTGATTGTCATGCTCAAGATTGTATTTAAAGCTGGCCAACGCGGCAGCCACCACCGGCGCAGGGGACGACGTACTGAAGACAAAGGCCGGCGACCAACTGCGTACCGCCTCGACCACCACGCGTGGTGCGGCGATATAGCCCCCGGCGGCACCGTAAGATTTGCCGAAGCCGCCCTGGATAATAGTGATCTTATCCAACAGGCCCAGTTGCTCGGCATAGCCCAGGCCGCGATGGCCGTAAACGCCGGCGGAGTGGATCTCGTCCAGGTAGGTCAGCGCTTGATATTTCTCCGCCAGCTCCACAATCTGCGCCAGCGGTGCGAAATCGCCGTCCATCGAATAGAGCGACTCGAAGGCGATTAACTTGGGGCGATCAGGATCGGCCGCCTGCAGGAGCTCTTCAAGGTGCGCTACATCATTGTGGCGGAAGATTTTTTTCTCCGCCTTACTGTAGCGGATGCCGTAAATCATCGAGGCGTGGTTAAGCTCATCGGAAAATACGATCAGATTGGGAATGGCGTCGCAAAGGGTGGACAACGTGGCGTCATTGGCCCCGAAGCCGGTGGTGAACAGCAACGCGGACTCTTTGCCGTAGGCGCGGGCCAGCAGCGTTTCCAGTTCGCTGTGGTAGACCGAGGTGCCGGAAATGCTGCGGGCGCCGCAGGTGCCGAGACCGACGCGATTCACCGCCTCGGTGGTAGCCAGGATGACTTTGGGGTGATGGCTCATCGCCAGATAATCGTTCGAGCACCAGACGTTCAGGCGGCGCTCTCCGTCCGGCCCGTGGCTGGTGGCCCAGGGTTTATCCACCACGCTGCGTTCGAGGTTAAGGAACTCGCGGAACCGTCCCTGTTTTTTGGTTTCGGCCAGTTTTTCTTCAAGAATGTTTAATACGCTCATACGGAATTCCTTGCATTAGAGGGCTTTAATAACCAATGAAACGCCTTGGCCGACACCGACACACATCGTCACCAGCGCGTTGTTTACCTGCCGGGCGTTGAGTTCCAGCGCGGCGGAAAGCACCAGTCGCGCGCCTGACATCCCGAGCGGATGACCGAGGGCGATGGCGCCGCCGTTTGGGTTGACCCGTGTATCGTTGAAATCGATACGCCAGTTTTTCAGCGCGGCCAACACCTGTGCGGCAAACGCCTCATTAATTTCAATCACGTCAAAATCGTTCAGGGTAAAGCCGGTTCGCGCCAGCAACCTGTCGGTGGCCGCGATCGGCCCGATACCCATCACCGACGGGGCAACGCCCGCACTGGCGCTGTCGCCAATCTCCGCCAGCGGTTGCAGCGACTTGCGTTTCACATAACGGCCGGAAGCCAGCAGCAGTACGGCCGCTCCGTCGTTGATGCCGGATGCGTTGCCGGCGGTGACCGATCCCTCGACGCTAAAGGCCGGTTTCAGCGCATGGAGCTTTTGCAGCGTGGTCTGGCGTGGAAATTCATCCTGTTCGAAGGTCTTGCGGGTTTTACGATCCACCTGCACCTCGAGTGGCGTGATTTCCCTGGCCAATCGGCCATTTTCAATGGCACGCCAGGCTTTTTGCTGTGAGTTCAGGGCAAAAATATCCTGATCTTCACGGGATATTTGGTGTTGCCGAGCCACGTTCTCCGCCGTAATGCCCAGCGGATCGCAACCATAGCGCTCCGCCAACTGCGGATTGACAAAACGCCAGCCCAAGGTGGTGTCGTACAGCTTGACGCTCTTGTCGAAAGGCGTTTCGCTTTTGCCCATCACATAGGGCGCCCGGCTCATGCTTTCTACGCCACCGGCCAGCACCAGTTCGCTGAGACCGCTTTTTATTTTTGCGCTGGCGTAGATCACGGCATCCAGCCCGGATGCGCATAGCCGGTTCAAGGTTATGGCCGGTACGCTCTGATCCAGGCCAGATAACAGCGCCGCCATGCGGGCGACGTTGCGGTTGTCCTCACCGGCTTGATTGGCGCAACCCAGGATCACTTCATCGATATCCGGCTCCGCATCAGGGTGCCGTTGCAGCAGTGCCCGAATAATGGCCGCCGCCATATCATCCGGACGCGTCAGCGCCAGACTGCCGCCGTAAGCGCCGATAGCCGTGCGCGTGCCGTCGATCAGATAGACCCCGTCGTCTTTAATCGTCATCATTTTTCCTTAGGGCGCTACGGCCAGCTCAGGCCGGGCCGCGTTCAGCAATGAGTAATGCGGGTAATAGCGCGCGGAGTGCAGCAGTTGCGCCATGTTATCCAGCGTCGATTTCACGTTTTTCTGCCCGAGCTGCGCCAACCAGGCAAAAATACCGTCGGCATAGTTCACGCCGGCCACGGCGGCGATATCGATATCTGCCCGGCTGCAAACGCCGCTCTCCACCATGATCACCGATTCATTGATCAGGCTGCTCAGTACGCGGGCAACGATCAGGGCAGGGGAATCTTTAATAAACTCCACCTGAGCGATGAGGGTTTGCAGCAGCGTCAGAAACAGCGCTTTATTCGTCTCTGTGGCATGTTGATTGTGGGCGGCCACCAGATAGGCGGTGTCGGCGTAGTTCAGCGCGGCGTCAATCACGAAGGTGTCGAGAGCGGTTAAGCCGGCGAGCAGGTTCGCCGTTCTGCCATCAGTGATTTTGATCGCCAGCCTGTTATTCATCAGGATAAAACGCCCCAGTTCCGGCCGTTCCGGCAACCGCTGAACGCGCAACGCAGGCCAGGTGGCCAAAGCGCGCTGTTGCAGGTGATCGAATAAAGCGTGTTCACCATAAAAATGCAGTGAAGTTGGCGTGTCGCCCTCAGTGGTCGGGTTGGGCGGCGTCGCCGGTTGGGAAGCAAAAAAAGAGCGCCCGTTTTTCCTCCCCAGCAGCCCGGCATCCACCAGCGAGCGTTGCAAATGACCAGGGGTATAGCGAGGGTCGAACTGCATATCCTGCCAAATCTGCTTGCTGACCTGGTAGTTGATATCCTGGCCGATAAAATCCGTCAGTTCTAAAGGCCCCATGCGAAAATGCCCGCCGGCCTTGAGGGCGCGGTCGATCTGTGGCGCCAGCGCCACGTTCTCCTCCAGCAGCCGGAACCCTTCCAGATAGAAAGGCCGCGCCATGCGATTAACAATAAAGCCCGGCGTGGCTTTGCAGACCACAAACTGTTTACCCAATGCTATTACCAACTTCTGGCAGCGTAGGCTGGTGGCGTGGGAGGTAAAATAAGAGGGAATGATTTCGATCAACTTCATCAGCGGCGCCGGATTGAAAAAATGCAGGCCGATAAAGCGCGGGTTGTTTTCCACCCCTGCCGCCAGTTTGTTCAGCGACAACGAGGAGGTATTGGTCGCAATGATCGCCTCCGGTTTTACCGTAGCCGCAATGGCTGCCAGGATTTCATGCTTGGTTTGCTCATCTTCCGCAATGGTTTCAATCACCAGATCGCTGTCGGTTATGGCGTCAAAGACGGCCGAGAAAATAATATTGGCTAATATCTGGCCTTTTTTCTGCAGGGTTATTTTTCCGTTATCTATTTTTCTGTCCAGGTCGCTGACAATATAGTCACGGGCCTGATTGAGATTATTACCATTGCGATTATAAAGTACGGTTCGTATGCCGTTCAGTGCCAGGAGGTAGGCGATGCCTCTGCCCATGGTCCCCGCACCAATAACGGCGGCTGAACGGATTGCCGAATTATTCTCTGCCATAGAAAATCCCCGTGAGTATTTTTCTGCATTGCCAAATTCGCAAATGCTTATAATTTATTTGGATTTGGAACGACACTAGGGTGCCTAAGGCGAAGGTAATGGGTGGCGAGATGACTGTCTAACGGTAAAACTGACAGGTTTACAATAATAGGCGCTTATGGTATTCGCGTAATTTATCAGTCAGGGTCGGTTTTAACGCGTTATTTATTAGCTATAGAGGTGATGATAGCTTTTTTTGTTATAGCCATTGTATTTTTTATACTATGAAACGGCTGTTGTAGCCAGGGAGCCACACTATAGTTAATGTTACTTATCGATTGCCGGCCCAGCTTTCTGGAGAACGTGTTTTTATGGATAACCGCATTCAGCCTTTGATGGACGCTTTACTCGACAGTGTGCACGACCGCGAGCTTTTTTTACGTCGTCTGGAACCCTGCGCCCAGGCACTGGGCTTTGAGTACTATTCCTACATTGTGTTTTCCTGCTACCCGGCCAGCCGACCCAAAATGCTGATAGAGGGAAATTATCCTGCAGAATACCTGGAGGACTACCGCAAGCTGCGGGTGTATTTGCAGGACCCGGTTATCGATCAGGCCCATCATTCCACGCTGCAGTTTCATTGGGACGAAGAGTTCTATCAAGATAAACCGGAACTGTGGTGGCGTATGGCACAGTTCGGTATCCGTGAAGGTTGGTCACAGTCAATCAAGGACTGCTACGGTCGGTTGGGCATTCTCACCTTTGCCGGCAAAAAAATCCCTGAGCAGTCGCCGGAGGCCGGTGCGCGTAACGAAACCTTTTTCCTGTGGTTAGCGCAGATTACTCATAAAACGTTGCGCGAAGCATTAATATCGGTGAACGACGAGGCGATCAAAGACGTGTTGACGTTGCGTGAAAAGGATATTTTACGCTGGTGCAGCGAAGGCAAAACCTCAGAGGAAATTGCCATGCTTATGGGGTTGAGTGAAAGAACGGTGAATTTTCACATCGGTAATTCGATTAAAAAATTGTCAGTTGCCAATAAAACTGCCGCCACGGCGAAAGCGGTGTATTTGCAACTCATTTAACTGATATTGCAATAATTAATCGACTAGCTGTTAACCTCGCTATGTTTATATTTTGTTAAATAACCAATTATCCCGGCCAGGAGTTACCGGCGATCACAAAAGCACGAGAAAGCGGTTCACGCACCATTCTCCCGGCAGTACCCTATAGGCACCAAGGTTTACATAGAAGGGATGTAATATGTACAAGACCATACTAGTGCCGATAGATATTGAAGAAGATCTGCTGACGGAGCATGCGTTGAAGAATGTCGAGTACCTGGCGAAAATCTCCGGAGCCAAAGTGCATTTCTTCCACGCGTTGCCGGATGCCTCGGCGTTCGTTACCGCCTATTCGTTTGGCATCAAGGAGTTTGAGAATCAGGCGGAAGTAAAAGCGGTCGATAAGCTCAAGAAAATCATGTCGGAAATTGATATTCCACTGGAGCGTCTGGATTACACCATCAGCTTTGGCTCCCCGCGCGATCAGGTGCTGGAATTGGCTGAGGAAATCAAAGCGGATTTGATCATCATCGGTTCGCGCCGCCCGAGCGTGAAAACCTACTTGCTGGGATCTAACGCTGCGGCTATTGTGCGCCACGCCAATATCTCGGTCATGGTTGTCAGATAATTGGTTAAATCAGGCCCGCAGCTCAGTTTGCGGGCCTGTATCATTTAGCGGCAGAGGGCCACAATTTCTTCATACAGCGCCAGCGGCAAGGTCACGCCGTGTTGCTCGCTGTATTGCCGCATCTGAAAACGCCGCTCCCCTGGAATACGTGCCCCTTGCCCGGACATATCGGCGAACAAGGCTTCCGCTCTGGCAAAGTGAACCGCGCTGTCGGCCCCCATAAAACGTTCGGGATCCATGGCGATAATCAGTTCGCCGCCATAAGGGGAGGAGCCGCTCTGCCGATCGTAGGCCAGCGATTCCTTACTGGTCATATCGCCAATCAATGGTCCGGCAAGCAGTTCAACCATCGCTGCCAGCGCAGATCCCTTATGGCCGCCAAAGGTCAGCATCGCGCCCTGCAACACGCTGGCCGGATCGGTTGAGGGTTGCCCCTGTTCATCAATACCCCATCCTTCCGGCAGCGGCGTGCCGGCGCGGTGGTGCAGCTCGATTTCGCCACGTGCCGCGGCGCTGGTGGCCATATCGAAGATAAACGGCGGGCGCTGCGGACGCGGCCAGCCAAAGGCGATAGGGTTGGTGCCGAACAACGGGCGGGTTCCCCCGGCGGGGGTAACCCAGGCATGGCTGGGCGTGCAAGCCAGCGCCACCAGCCCTTGATCGGTTAAGGGTTCAATATCGGCCCACAGGGCGGAAAAATGTACACAGTGGTTAATGGCCAACGCCGCTATGCCGTTAGTGCGCACTTTGTCGACAAAAGCTGGGAGTGCGCGGCGATAAGCCAGCAGTGAAAAGCCGTCGTTGGCGTTCACCCGCAGGATCGCCGGAGCGCTGTCGATAAGCATCGGAACGGCGTCGGCGGACACCTTGTCGGCCAGTAGCGAGCGTACGCAGCCAAGCACCCGGTACAAGCCGTGCGAGGCGCAGCCATCACGTTCGCCGGCGGTCACATTCTGTGCGACGGCATCAGCATGTTCAAGGCTGAAACCGTTGCTGCGCAGTGCACGCAGCGCGAGATGATAGGCCTCGCTCAGCGATAGCGTCTGGGTTTGCGTCATGAGATTTCTCCTTTGCGGTTACTCTTCTTCATCACCGTCGAAATTCGCCTTGGGCAAACAGGTATAGGCACCCCAGTAGTAGATCACCAGCGCAATGACCGCCACCGTCAGGGTATCCCACGGGTGACCGATGGCGTTGATACCGCCAAAGCTACCGAGATAAGACGCCACAATAATCAGCGCGTAGAAACCGATCAGCCACAGTGAGGACCAAATCTGCTGCCGGAGGCTGACGGCATGGGTGGGCACCTTGTTTTTGAACAGGATATAAACCACGAACATCAGGATCTGCAGGCCTAGCAGCCAGGAAACGGTGTTCCAGCCGGACCAGTAGACGATGAGTGCCGATATGATGAATGACACCGGGCCGAGTACGCAAAAGCCCCTCACGAAGAACGGCCGATGCAGGTCCGGCGCATTACGCCGCAGGCCGGCGGCGGTGACGGGCGCAATGGCGTAACTCAGTACCAGCGCGGCGGATACTACGCCGATCAGCTTCTCCCAAGAGGGGAAGGGCAGCGTCCAGAAGATCGACAGACCAAAGGTTAGCCACAGCGCGGGGCGCGGAATGCCGGACGCCCCGTCGACGCGGGTAAAAATTTTAAAGAAGGTCCCGGCGCGCGCCCAACCGTAGATCACCCGTGGCGTGGCATTCATATAGATATTGCCGGTGCCGCTCGGCGAGATAATCGCATCGCTCACCACCAGGAACGCCAGCCAACCCATGCCCAGCGTGATGGCGATATCGCGATAAGGCAGTGAGAATTGCTGGCTGATACCGGCCCAACCCCCGCTAAGCATCTCGCTGGGAATGCTGCCGAGGAAAGCCACCTGCAACAGCACGTAGATGATGGTGGACAGTACCACAGACAGGATCAGCGCGATGGGAATCGTACGTTGAGGGTTTTGCACCTCGCTGGCGACCGAGATAATCGGCGTCAGGCCGAGATACGCGAAGATAATCCCGCCCGCCGAAATGGCTGCTTCCACCCCGGCGGAACCAAAGGGGGCAAAGCCTTGACTGTACAAATTTTCGGGTTTGAAGAAGTTGAACAGCACCACGATCACCAACAGCGGCACCATGAATTTAATCACGCTGATCAGGTTATTGGATTTGGCAAAGGTTTTGACGCTGTAGTAGTTAAGGGCGAAGAAGAAGCACAGCAGCACTAGCTGTATCCCCCAGCCGAATAGCGTCGGGTCGCCGGAGCCGGGTTGGCTCAAAAAGGGAAACCAGGCGGCGGCGTATTGGCGGGCGGCGACGATCTCAATCGATATCAGGCTGGAGAAGGCGATCAGGGTGATAAACCCCAACAGATAGCCCATCAGCTCGCCGTGGGAAAATACCGGATAACGGATGATGCCACCGGCGCGCGGCAGTGCCGCACCCAGTTCACAATAGACGATACCGAGCAGTAAAACGGCCAGGCCGCCGATAAGCCAGGAGTAGATGCCCGCCGGGCCGGCAATGGAAGAGACGTGGCTGGCGGCGAACAGCCAGCCGGAACCAAATATAGCGCCCAGACCGATAAACGTCAGATCGGTGAGCGTAAGCTGCTTCTTGAATTTGCCTTGGGTTGTCATAGGGTTACCCTTTTGTTATTTGATGGCATGCAGATACGGCCTGGCTAGTCATTGGCAGATAAAGTAATGGGATCCCGGGTATAAATGCCGTTAACCAGCCGTAACAGGCCAAGTGGGTTGCTGTCTTGCAACGGCGGAGGCAGTAACGCCGCCGGGTAATTCTGCAGGCAGACCGGGCGCAGGAAACGTTCGATGGCCAGCGTGCCTACCGACGTGCCGCGTACATCGCTGGTTGCCGGATAAGGGCCACCGTGCACCATGGCGTCACAGACCTCTACCCCGGTGGGATACCCGTTGAACAGCACTCGCCCGGCCTTGTGCACCAGCCGTTGAGCCAACGGCGCCGCATCGGCGTGATCATCTTCGTCGGCCAGCAGGGTGGCGGTCAGTTGCCCTTGCAGGCTTTCCAGCACGGCAGCCAGTTGACGGTTGTCTTCCACTGCCACCAGGATCGCCACCGGGCCAAAGACTTCCTCCTGAAGCAGAGGGTTGCCGCTCAGCAACAGATTGACGTCGGCCTGATACAGTTGCGGTGCGGCCAGATGCGGTTGCTGCTCGCGGTTGCCGGCCAGATGGCGGATACCCGGCGTCTCTTCGAGCGCTTTTAATCCATTGCGGTAATGCGTCAGCGTGTCGGCATTCAGCATAGGCTGGGGTGCGGCAACATTTATCTGGGTGTTTAACTCGTGAATCAGCTGACGGAATGCTGCGCCCTGTAGGCCGAGAATCAACCCTGGCTTGGTGCAGAACTGGCCGCACCCCAGAGTGAATGAGGCAACCAGTTCCTGTGCGATTTTCTGCCCACGCCGGGCCAGAGCCTGGGGCATCACGATCAGCGGGTTAATGCTCGACATTTCCGCGAATACCGGAATAGGCTGCGGGCGGCACATGGCCAGATCGAACAAGGCTCTGCCACCCCGCAGCGAACCGGTAAAGCCCACTGCCTGAATTGCCGGGTGTTGCACCAACTCTGCGCCAATGCGATCGCCGTAAATCATGTTGAACACCCCTGCCGGGATTTGCAGTTGTTCTCGGGCCCGTTCAATCGCCTGCGCGGTTAGCTCTGCGGTGATCATATGACCGCCGTGCGCCTTGAACACGACCGGGCAACCCGCAGCCAACGCGGCCGCCGTGTCACCGCCAGCAGTGGAGAACGCCAGCGGAAAGTTGCTGGCGCCGAACACCGCTACCGGGCCGATAGCGGTGCGATACTGCCGCAGATCCGGGCGCGGTAATGGCGCTCGCTGCGGCAGGGCGCAGTCTATGCGTGCGCCATGCATATCGCCGCGACGCAACAGAGTGGCGAATAACCGCATCTGACCGCTGGTTCTGGCGCGCTCACCGCTCAGGCGAACCAATGGCAGGGCGGTTTCCTGCATGGCGAATGCGAAGAAATCCTCCTCCAGCGCGTCCAACTGATCGGCAATGGCATCAAGAAACGCCGCCCGGCGCTCGGCGGCGATTTGCGAATATGCGGTGAAGGCCTGCGCGGCGGCCTCGGCTGCGGCTGCGGCTTCAGCGGCGGTGGCCTGATGGAAGCGATGGCCGGTTGGCTGGCCGTTATCGGCACGCAGGCTGACCAGCGTAGCTTCTCCGCTGGCACGGCGTTCGCCGCCGATAAACTGTTGGCCGCTGATGGTATAGATGTTGGGCATGTATCCCCCGTCAGGAAAATGAGAGTGCCCGGCAGACGGCCGGGCGAAGGTGGCGATTACAGGCCGACGTCCGGCAGTTCGGGGCGGGTTGCCAGCGCTTTTTTGATCACTGCCGTGACTTCCGCCAACGTGTCGTCTTGCAGCGCCAGGCGTGGGGGACGGGTAACTGCGCTGCCGCGGCCCACCAGCTCTTCACACAGTTTGATGCACTGCACCAGATCCGGCCGCGCATCGAGGTGCAGCAGCGGCATAAACCAGCGGTATAGCGACAACGCTTCTTCAAAGCGCTTTTGCTTCGCCAGGCGGAACAGCGTTTCTCCCTCACGTGGGAAGGCGTTGGACATCCCGGATATCCAGCCTTCGGCCCCGACGGCGATGCTTTCCAGCACCACGTCATCCAACCCGGCGAACAGGACAAAACGATCGCCAACCTCGTTGCGTAGATCGATAAAGCGGCGGGTGTCGCCGGAAGAGTCTTTGAAACACACGATATTTTCACAGTCGACCAGCGAGGTCAGGATGTCGGGCGTTACGTCGTTTTTGTAAATGGGTGGGTTGTTGTAGACCATGATCGGCAGATCGGTGGCGGTGGCGACGCTGCGAAAGTGTGCGGCAGTTTCGTGGGGTTTGGCGGAGTAAACCAGTGCAGGCATCACCATAATGCCGTCGACACCGGCTTTTTGCGCTTCGCGTGCCATATTGCGCGCAAAGGCGGTGGTGAATTCGGCTATGCCGGCGATCACCGGCACCTGGCCCTGGGCCGCATCCCGCGCTACCTCAATGACCGACAACTTTTCCTGTACCGTCAATGACGTGTTTTCGCCGACGGTGCCGCACACCACCAGACCTGAAACGCCGTCCTTGACCAGATTTTTGATTACCGTATGAGTGGCGTCGAGATCCAGAGAGAAATCACTGCGAAACTGGGTGCTGACCGCCGGGAACACGCCGCTCCATTTAATGGCTTTATGACTCATAGTGTTTATCCTGTCGTCCAAGTTTGTTAATCGATGGTGAACTCTTGGTGAAATCCAACCACAGATTGACCTGTATTGTTCGCAGGGGCTTGACGGTTTTCGCCGAATGCCACGACGAAATTGGCACAGTAACGCAGATCATCGGGCGGCAAAAAACCTGAGGGTTCTTCCGCCGAGAAAAGAGAGCAGGGGGAGTAATATCAGCCGGTTAAGGGATTATCGTTAGCCGGAAATCGCGAGGGGTCAAGCCGGTCATCGACTTGAACTGACGGCTGAAAGCGCTGTGATCGGTATAGCCGCACTGCAGGGCAATGTCGGTGATGGGTAAATCACCGGCCAGCAATTCGGTCGCTTTTTCCAGCCGAACCTTGTGGATCATCTGGCGTGGCGTGAGGTGAAAAATGCGTTTGCAGTAGCGTTCGATCTGCGCCACGGAAAGAGCGGTGAGCGTTGTTAGCTCCTCGAGGGCGATCGGCCGGGCGTAATGCTGGCGAATATAGACGTCGATGGCCGCCAGCCGTTGATAGGCCGGGTGATTGGCTTTGGCCTCCTGCAGGTCATGCGAGATGCCCGCCATGCCAATGATTTTGCCTTGCGCGTCATACAGCGCCAGTTTTTGTGTCAGGCACCAGCCGGTTTCCCGACCGTTATACAGATGCATTTCCAACTGATCCTGAATCAGCACCCCGTGGCGCAACACCCGGAGATCCTGCTCGGTGTAACCTGAGCCAAGCTGCGCGGGAAAGACGTCCGCTGAGGTTTTTCCCAGCAATGGCATGACGGTTTTGAAACCACAGCGCTTGGCCAGCGTCAGGTTGGCCAACAGGTAACGCGCCTGCGCGTCCTTGATAAAGAACACCACGTTGGGGATGGCGTTGAGCAGCGGGGCGATCAGCGCCAGCGAATTCAGCAATTCGTGCAGGTTGTTGGGGCGCTGTTGCGCCAGGCCATCGCACAGGCGGGACAGCTGTTCTACGGCGAATACGTCATCTTCCTGCTCATCAATAACGGGCTGGGGAGGAGTAACAACCTGATGGTCATGGGCTAATCGCATAGCAATACCTTTTCCCGCTGTTTGACACCGAACCTGAGGCGGTTCGGGCAGGCCATTCTTGGCGCCGTTAATCAATATTAACTTTCTGATAACTTTTCAAGCGCAGCTGCCAAATATGCGCATTGCCGCATACTTTTTCTTTTTGCAGATCGGTTTTTAGCAAATAAAACGGCTGCCACCTCGCAGTTTTAGAAATAGCACATCAATAACATAATGATAAATAAGTCATTCTTATGGCATTCGAAACGGAGCTGTGCGAGGTCGGGTAAACGCCGCTGCGGGCATTGTGCTGATTTCTGCATTTGCCGCGCCGAAATGCATCAAGCCGCCGTCGGCGTATTCGGTCAGGCTAAGGCTATCGGTAACATGTCATTAACCCAGGAGGCTCCGATGGCACTTTCTTCGCATTTCACCGGACTGCGGGCAATCGATTCCCACACCGGCGGGGAACCCACCCGATTGATTATCGAAGGATTCCCCGATCTGGGCAGCGGCAGTATGGCGGAACGCAAGGCATTGTTTGCACAGCAGTATGACGACTGGCGCTGCGCCGTCATTCTGGAGCCTCGCGGCAATGATGTGCTGGTTGGGGCATTGTTGTGCCAACCTTGTTCACCGCAGGCCGCCGCCGGGGTGATTTTCTTCAACAATGCCGGCTATCTGGGCATGTGCGGCCACGGCACTATCGGGCTGGTCGCCTCGTTGGCTTATCTGGGGCGGATCAGCGCCGGGGAGCATTTGATTGAAACCCCTGTCGGTACGGTCAATGCCACGCTGCACCAGGACGGCAGCGTCACGGTGGAAAACGTGCCCGCCTACCGTTATCGCCGACAGGTGGCGGTCGAGGTGAAGGACTATGGCGTCGTGACGGGCGATATTGCCTGGGGGGGGAACTGGTTTTTCCTGGTTGCCGAACATCCTCTTGCCATTACTACGCAAAATCTGGAGGCGCTTACCGCCTTCTGCTGGGCGGTACGGCAGGCGCTGGAGCTGGCGGGCGTTTATGGGGAAGACGGCGGTGTTATCGATCATATTGAACTGTTCGCCGCCGACCCGCAGGCTGACAGCCGCAACTTCGTGCTATGCCCCGGCAAGGCCTATGACCGTTCGCCCTGCGGTACCGGCACCAGCGCCAAGTTGGCTTGCCTGGCGGCCGACGGCAAATTGCCTCCGGATGAAGTCTGGCGCCAGGCTAGCGTGATTGGCAGTGAGTTCAGCGGCTATTACCGGCGCAATGGCGATCGCGTAATCCCTTTTATTCGCGGGCAAGCTTACATTTGCGCCGACAGCCGGTTGCTGCTGGATGAGCGTGACCCCTTCGCCTGGGGAATACGGTGATGGCCGTCGGCAGGTGCGCAGAGGCGATAGTGGTAGGCGCCGGCATTATCGGTGCAGCCTGTGCCTGGCGGCTGGCACAGGAAGGGCATCAGGTGTTATTGGTGGATAATCAGCGCCCCGGTGCGACGGCAGCAGGCATGGGGCACCTGGTCTGTATGGACGATAATCCCGCTGAATTGGCCTTGAGCGCTTATTCGCTACAACTGTGGCGCGGGGTGCTGGAGCGCATGCCGGAGAGTTGTGCCTGGCGCGGTTGCGGCACGCTATGGCTGGCAGAGCGGGAAGGCGAGATGGCTATTGCCGAACTAAAGCAGCGGCGAATGGCGGAGTATGGCGTGCATAGCGAGGCGCTCAGTGCTGCGCAGATTGCTCGTCTTGAGCCCATGCTGCGGCCCGGTCTGGCGGGTGGGTTGCAGGTGCCGGGCGACGGCATTGTCTATGCGCCCAACGTCGCCCGATGGTTACAGGTTGATGCCGGGTCGGCAATCAGGGTGATTGCTGATGAGGTGGTCATGCTGGAGGAACAAGCGGTGGTGCTGGCCAGCGGTAAGCGCCTGACGGCCCCTGCAGTGGTGCTTGCCTGCGGCTTGCAGGCCGATAGGTTGTTGGCGCAGCCGTTGCTGAAAGCCAAAAAAGGGCACTTGGCGATCACCGATCGTTACCCGCAGAGGGTGCGCCACCAATTGGTTGAATTAGGTTATGGTGCCAGCGCACATGCCAGCGGCGGCACTTCAGTGGCATTTAACGTTCAGGCGCGCCCAACAGGCCAACTGCTGATTGGTTCTTCGCGACAATTTGATTCACCCGACGCCGATATCGACTTGCCGCTGCTGGCGGCAATGCTGATGCGCGCGGAGGCATTTTTACCCGCGCTGGCGCAACTGAATATTATCCGTTGCTGGACAGGTCTGCGCGCCGCTTCGGCCGATGGTTTACCGCTATTGGGGCCGCACCCGCAACATCGCTGGTTATGGTTGGCATTGGGACATGAGGGGTTGGGGGTGACGACCGCGTTAGGCAGCGCCGCACTGATTGCGGCGCAGATCCAGCATCACCGGCCGGCGATTGACGATACTCCCTATCTTGCTGCACGGGTGTTTAGCGAGGCGTTGTCGGTATGAGCGAAGAACTGAGTTTGCTGATGCTAACAATTGATGGTGAAAGCCTGCACGTGCCTGAGGGTTGCAGCGTGGCAGCAGCGCTTAGCCTGAGCGGGCAGGATCGCTGCCGTTACTCGGTCTGTCGGCTACCGCGAGCGCCGTTTTGCGGCATGGGTATTTGCCAGGAGTGTCGTGTCACGGTGAACGGTCTGCGTCGGTTGGCGTGCCAGACCCTGTGTCAGCCTGGGATGCATATTGAGAGGATCAATGATGAGTAACCTCGCGTGCGACGTGCTGATTATCGGCGCAGGGCCTGCCGGGTTAGCCGCAGCTTGCACCGCTGCACAAAGCGGCCAGTCGGTGTTGATGCTTGACGATAACCCTAACCCAGGTGGACAAATTTGGCGCGATGGGCCGGGAGTAATGTTGCCGGTACTTGCGCAGCAGTATCGGCAGGCGGTTGGGGCGCTGAATAACGTGACGTTGCTTAACGCCGTCAAAATCGTGGCCCATTGCGGGCGGCAGCAAATCCTCTATGAGAGTGCTGTGGGTAGTGGACTCGTCGATTATCAACGCTTGATCTTGTGCTGCGGTGCGCGGGAGCTTCTGTTGCCGTTTCCCGGCTGGACCTTGCCTGGGGTGACCGGTGCCGGTGGGTTGCAGGCACAGATAAAACAGGGGCTGCAAATTAAAGGGGAACGGGTGGCCATTGCCGGCAGTGGGCCGTTGCTGCTGGCGGTGGCCGATAGCGTTACCAAAGCCGGTGGTGACGTGGTGTTGCTGGCGGAACAAGCGTCTGCTCGGCGGTTGGCGGGGTTCGCCAGCGGGCTGTGGCGCTGGCCGACAAAGCTACATCAGTCATTGACTCTGCTGCATCGCCGTTATCGCCCTGACAGCTATGTGCTGGCGGCGTTGGGTGGGCAACGGCTGGAAGCGGTGAGGGTTCAGCAAGGCAGGAGAGTGGCGATGCTGCCTTGCGATCGGTTGGCCTGCGGTTTTGGACTGGTGGCAAATATTGAGCTGGCAATGCATTTGGGGTGCCGCATTTCCAATCACAGGGTCGCTGTGGACGAGTGGCAGCAAACCAGTCTGCCGCAGATTTATGCCGCCGGAGACTGTACCGGCGTTGGCGGCAGTGAGTTGGCTCTAGCCGAGGGAGCCATCGCCGGTTATGCCGCAACCGGGAATATGGAACAGGCGCAAGCATTAATGGGGCAGCGTGATAAGTGGCGGCATTTCGCTGGAACGGTAGAGCGCGCTTTTATGCTAAACCCTGCGCTGAAAACACTGGCGATGCCTGACACGCTGCTGTGCCGCTGCGAGGATGTGCCGTTGGGGCAGGTCTGCGAGTTCTCTGGCTGGTCGGCGGCCAAGCTGGGCAGCCGCTGCGGTATGGGAGCCTGTCAGGGCAAGATTTGCGCGACGGCGGCACGTCACCTTTTTGGTTGGCCGTTGATGGCCCCCCGGATCCCATTGACGCCGGCCAGAACAGAAACGCTGGCTCGGCTGGGCCGCACCGAGAGCGACGGATAAGCATGCTACACTCAGGCATAATAACCAGAGAGTTCGGGTGGGCAAAGGATGACAAATGCACTGATTACGCTGGCACTATGTCTGTTGCTGATGCCGTTGTTGTTATGGCTGATTGGTCGTGCTCTGTCGGCCACAAAGGATAAAAAGCCAGAGAGAAATAAGTCTAAACCGAAGGCTGGCATGCCACACGGCGACGATCAATAACTTCCGGTTGCAGGCAGGGTTACAGGGTTCGGCATGCCGAACCCGTTGCCCGCTTTGTCAGTACTGTGGCCAGTAATAGGTTTTCTCGTGCCAGCCTTTGCCATACATGCAGGCTTCGATGGTCGCCGAGCGGGCGGCCTCATTGCGATCATTCTGTACCGTTTTGAACGAGGGTTGTTTTTCGTAACGGTAGCCTTCTGGACAATCCTTCTTGTCTTTTTTACAGCTTTTGTATTGGTTTTCGTAGGCAAACTCAAAATCTCTCACCATATCTGGTGGAAAACGTTCATACCCCTTGCCTTTGCATTCGGCATATTCCGCATCGCGGGTGGCGTTGCCAGCACCGGGTTTTTCCCATTGGGTGCAAGCGGTCAGTGTCAAGAATGGCAAAATAATCAAAAAATTATACGTCTTCATGGTCTCCCTAACTCTTTCTGTCGTCCTAAATACACGTGCTAAGAATCATCCTAGACAAGGCAAGGCAGGAGTGTAATAAAATGATGTTAAAATTGGAAATGATAATAATTATTGTTTAGGTAAGATTGAGGTTACGCTGGCGAAGCCTATTATGTGGCTTTAAAGTCGCAGCCGATAATGCTGTGGGTAAGTGCTGAGGTTTTGGGTTTAGGGGGTGAATGGCATGCGACGTACGCTCGTTTTACTTTCGGTATTACTGGCGCTGGCTATGCTGCTGCCCTGGGCAAGCCGTTATTTACCCCCAGGCTATCATCCTTTCTCTCCTTTAACGCTGGACGATCCCCCAACCCTGGTCACGCGCCTTAAACTGCGGTTGTTGGCCAATGCTCCTGTGGCTTGCATGGCCATTTTGACTCAGGCAAGGGACGCGGGGCGTATCGCTTTTAGCCTGCCTGGCGACAGCCAGGGCAAATGTCCGCTGGTTGCGCCGGTGCGGGTGCAAAATTTTGGTGAGGTACGCCTCAGTTCCAGTTTTCTTGCCAGTTGCCCGCTGGCGCTGAGCAGCGCAATGTTCGTTGGGCAAATCGCCGCGCCGCAGGCACAACGGCAGTTTGGCGTGAGGCTGGCGCGTATTGACCATCTTGGCAGCTACGCTTGTCGCAATATCTATCATCGACCAGTGGGAAGGCTCAGTGAGCATGCCACTGCGGAGGCTTGGGATATTGCCGGTTTTCGTCTGGCGAATGGTCAACGGCTGACAATATTGCGCGACTGGCCGGAGCAAAGCACTGCGGGAAGTTATCTGAAAGCGCTGTTCGAAGAGGGATGTGGCTTTTTCGGCAGTGCGCTAGGCCCGGAATATAATGCCGCTCATGCAAATCATTTTCATTTTGGCATGCAGGGGTATGGGTTGTGCAGGTAAATGGTAATGGCGAAAACGAGTAATAAAGCAATAATATTTTTTGGTTATAGTGTCGATACTAAGTTTTTTCTGATTTTATGTCCGGTATATTTATAGGATTTTTACCTAAGAGGTGTGGTTTATTTTTAGCTGCGGTAGGGGTTGGGAAAAAAGGTCACTTGATTTGTGCAGGTTTATCCAACTTTTAAATCCATACAGAATTAAAACTATTATTCGAATGGCCAGTAATGCGATTGCAATTCACCTATAAATTTTTTAGATTCAGGAGCGATAAATGATTTTCATGATGATGAAGGCGTGAATAAGGGAGTCTTATTTGTTGAATAAACCTGAAATACCTAAAGATAACGATAATTTACCTTCATTATCAGTTGATTATGATCGATTTAGAAACCTCTCCGAGGTTGGTGATGCCTTTGGTTATGGCCGTACCCGTTTTTATCAGTGGTGTCGGGGGCGAGGTTTTCTTACTCTGATGAATGCACCTTCCCCAGAGATGATAAGCCGAGGATACATGCTGACTGGACTGTCGGAAACCGGCTACCCGCGAGTTTATGTCACAGAGGATGGATTTAACTATGTGGGTGGAATTTTTCAAGATGATATCAAGAAGCGTATGGTTAAATTCTAAATAGATTACAAAAATCCTTATCTATTTCAATATAATAACAAAGAATTTTCCTAGTGTGACGGAACGTCCTTTGATCATCATCGCGATAGGCAGCGAAAACTCGTTTGACGTCGGACTTCTCCCCAGCCCACTGGAAGTTATCCTATTTTTCTATTGATGGCGCGCTGCCGCCTATTCTCTTGCTACTATGAAGATTGGTTTTTTCTAGGAGCTCAGGATGAAGCATTACGCCGCGTTATTTATTACAACCTTACTGTTGTCTGGCTGCGCCACGCAGGCGGTTCCGCCGCAACAGGCTGAGTTGCCGCCGCCCAGCCGATTGATGCTTTATCAGAATGTGCCGCAAACGCCTTATGCCACGGTGGTGGTGGTGCGTGACAGCGGGATGCTGGCGGGGAGTTGCCGCACCGGGGTTTATATCAACGGGGAGTTTGCGGCATCGCTGGCGGCAAAAGAAAAGGCCGAGTTTCGAGTGCCGGTGGGGAATAACGAAGTTAGCATCGGGCAGGACATGATCGAAAATAGTCTGTGCATCTGGCGCGATACCAGCGGCCGGTTACCGATGACGCTGCGCGCCGGTGAGAGCCGTTACTTCCGTATTGCGGGCGATATGCAACGCGGTTTTGTGCTGCAGGCCGGTAAACCGTAATCAGGCGGGGCGCAGTCAGCGCCCTTGCCACCATCCCCACAGAGTGATCAATAGCCACGCTGCAGCAATCCAGCACAACACCGCCGCACCCAACGCCCAAGACAATCTCATGCTGTTGATAAACAAATACAACGAGATCAGATACACCAGATAGGGAAGAACCGCCCACATGCCGAAAATCAGCGTGGTTCGCAGCGCTTCGATCGAGCGTTCGCTACCGACAATGTAATGCGCAATCAGTGCAAAGGTGGGAAATAGCGGCACCAGGCCGGCAATATAGTAGCTGCGACTTTTGGCCAGCAGGCCGATTAAGACTACGACCAAAGCGCCGATCAACGCTTTAACGAGGATGCCCATAGGTTTCTCTGGCGTAAATAAAAATACACTGCCCGAAATAATGTGGGAGATCAATTGCTCATGAAAATCGTGAGGGAAACGGGCCTGCGGGAATGGCAGGCCGGATGGACGGCAGCTTACTGACGGTAAGCGTGCTTAATTTGTTGGATACTGTTTTTAAAGATTTCGGCCTGAGCCGGGTCTTCAATCTGTGCGATAAAGCGTTCCATTTTGATAATGACTTTCCCGGCATCCGCCTGGCCGATCGATTTCAGGATCAGCGTCAGCGTTGCTTTAAGACAGGCGACTTCTGTCGCCAGCGTTTCCGGGTTTGCAGACGTAGTGAAGTCAACGTTGCTCATTTTCTCTCCTGATTTTTGGGCCGTAGCCTGAAACAATATGCATTTTGATGCGCATCAGCACCGATTTCATTCACTCTGGCATGCAGATGCGTATTTATCTGGGCGCGGAGTATAGCATAGCATCCGATATCCATCTGCACAGATAGCGCTGGAACTGCGCCATTCAGTGGTTATCGGCGTGTTAACGCGGCGGTTATCGTTTGTGGGCTATAGCGCAGGCGTGCAGTGGATTAATCAATACCCCGGCATCCGTTCGGCAACGGGAAGAGGACAGAATAAGTGACAGTTATTTCGTTGGGGTTAATAAGTATTTACCCGGTATGTTATTATCAACTTATGAGGGCCATTCTAATTATCAACGTGGCTGCCTTGCTCTTTGGCACCTAATTTTCTGCTGAATAATTTTCTTTCGTGACGTTTTTTCCTGAGAAGCAGAACGGCAGTTATCGTCTCGTTTTATTTCAATGAATTACAACGCAATTGCATTCGTGTTAATATTATCTGTGTTGCTATTGCTTACATTGATTTTACCCGCGCTTTATGACTGGCGCGGTATCATAGGCAGGAATCACACCCACTAATATTTCCGCTATGGGGGGGCCGCAGAGAACGGCTTTATCGGGCTGGGCGGATGACTAAAATTCAAAAATCAGCGCCGTTTCGCAAAGTTAATCGGGAGTTAGTATTAATCTGTGTTCATTCTTGGCCGAAAAACAAGTAATATCTCAGGCTATAACAGAGGCTGATTGCGTTACTCCCTTTTTTTGGAGATTTTTCCTTGATTAGCGTTCTTCTTGTTGATGACCACGAACTGGTGCGCGCAGGGATACGACGCATTCTTGAAGATATCAAAGGTATAAAAGTTGTCGGGGAGGCCCAGTGCGGTGAAGACGCCGTGAAATGGTGCCGTGGCAATGCTGTAGATATCGTTCTTATGGATATGAATATGCCGGGCATTGGCGGGCTGGAAGCTACGCGCAAGATTGTACGTTATGCGCCCGACGTTAAAGTCATCATGTTGACTATTCATACTGAAAACCCATTGCCTGCCAAGGTGATGCAGGCAGGTGCCGCAGGCTACCTGAGTAAGGGGGCTGCGCCGCAGGATGTGGTTAACGCTATCCGGTCGGTGCAGGCAGGCCAGCGCTACATCGCATCGGACATTGCCCAGCAGATGGCATTGAGCCAACTGGAGCCGCAGACGGAAACCCCGTTCAGTTGCCTGTCTGAACGTGAACTGCAGATTATGCTGATGATCACCAAAGGCAAAAAGGTGAATGAGATCTCGGAACAACTGAACCTCAGTCCTAAAACGGTGAACAGCTACCGTTATCGTATGTTCAGTAAACTGAATATCAGCGGTGACGTCGAATTGACACACCTGGCTATCCGACACGGATTGTTCAATGCGGAGACGTTGTTAAGCAGTGAGTGACCGTTTTGATGCCAAAGCTTTTTTAAGCACCGTAACCAGCCAGCCCGGCGTCTACCGTATGTATGACGCCACTGGTACGGTTATCTACGTCGGTAAAGCCAAAGATCTGAAAAAACGCCTCGTCAGTTATTTCCGCCAGCAGGTGGGAAGCCGAAAAACCGAGGCGTTGGTTAAAAATATCGCACAAATAGATGTAACTGTTACGCACACCGAGACAGAAGCGCTATTACTGGAACATAACTACATAAAGTTATACCAGCCGCGATATAATGTTCTTTTGCGAGACGATAAATCTTATCCGCTGATCTTCCTTAGCGCAGACAGTCATCCGCGGTTGGCGGTTCATCGTGGTGCTAAACATGCCAAGGGTGAATACTTCGGCCCGTTTCCCAACTCTTATGCCGTGCGCGAGACATTAGCGCTGTTGCAGAAGCTATTCCCGATACGCCAGTGCGAGAACAGCGTGTACCGCAACCGCTCGCGCCCTTGCTTGCAGTATCAGATCGGGCGTTGCCTGGGGCCTTGCGTCGCCGGACTGGTGAGTGAGGAAGAATATCAACAGCAGGTAGACTATGTGCGCCTGTTCCTGTCAGGCAAGGATCAGCAGGTGTTGCATCAGTTGATCGAACGGATGGAAAATGCCAGTAAGGCATTGAATTTCGAAGATGCAGCGCGTATCCGCGATCAAATCCAGGCGGTGCGGCGTGTGACGGAGCGCCAGTTCGTTTCGGGCAATAGCGACGATCTGGACGTGATAGGCGTGGCGTTTGAAGCAGGCATGGCCTGCTTGCACGTATTGTTTATCCGCCAAGGCAAAGTGTTGGGCAGCCGCAGCTACTTCCCGAAGGTGCCGGGGGGGACCGAGATGAGTGAAGTGGTGCAGACCTTTGTCGGGCAGTTTTATTTACAGGGCAGCCAGGCTCGCACTCTGCCAGCGGAAATCCTGCTAGACTTCAATCTGCCCGAAAAAGACCTGTTGGCGGAGTCGCTCTCCGAGTTGGCTGGTCGCAAGATTCAAATCCAAAGCAAACCGCGTGGCGATCGTGCTCGTTACCTTAAACTTGCGCGTACCAACGCCGCGACCGCGTTGACAACCAAGCTTTCGCAACAGTCGACGATTCATCAGCGGTTGGCAGAACTGACGAAGATCCTGAATCTTTCCGAGATTAACCGCATGGAATGCTTTGACATCAGCCACACCATGGGTGAGCAGACCGTCGCTTCCTGCGTGGTTTTCGACGGCAACGGACCGCTGCGTTCGGAATATCGGCGCTATAATATCGCCGGCATTACGCCAGGGGATGACTATGCCGCCATGGCGCAAGTGCTGAAACGACGCTATGGTAAAGCTCTGGAAGAGAACAAAATTCCGGACGTTATTTTTATCGATGGCGGTAAGGGCCAGCTTGGCATGGCGATCGAGGTGTTCAACTCGCTGAACGTTACCTGGGATAAAAACAAACCTTTGTTGATTGGTATCGCCAAAGGCGCAGATCGCAAAGCCGGCCTGGAAACATTGTTCTTTGTACCGGAGGGTGAGGGGATTTCTCTGCCTTCGGATTCGCCGGCGCTGCATGTGATCCAGCATATCCGCGATGATTCGCATAACCATGCGATCACCGGGCACCGACAGAGAAGGGCAAAAGTTAGAAATACCAGCGCGTTGGAACTGATCGATGGCGTTGGGCCAAAACGGCGACAGGTGCTGTTGAAGTATATGGGTGGACTTCAACCATTATTGAACGCCAGCGTTGAGGAAATTGCAAAAGTGCCGGGTATTTCACAAGCATTGGCAGAAAAGATCTACAATGCATTGAAACACTGAGGGCAATGTAGCAACATACTCTTAATTCCCACTCCAGCCAGATAGTTACCGTAGCATTATGCAATTGAATATACCGACTTGGCTTACTCTGTTTCGCGTAGTTCTGATCCCATTCTTTGTTCTGGCATTTTACCTGCCGTTCACCTGGGCTCCGATGGTTTGCGCCGTCATCTTTGTATTTGCTGCCATAACCGACTGGTTTGATGGATTCCTGGCCCGTCGCTGGAAGCAAACTACCCGTTTCGGGGCGTTCCTCGACCCGGTAGCGGATAAAGTGATGGTGGCGGTGGCGCTGGTGCTGGTAGCCGAGCACTATCATACCTGGTGGATCACCTTGCCTGCGGCGACCATGATTGCCCGTGAAATTATCATCTCGTCGCTGCGTGAGTGGATGGCGGAGATCGGTAAACGCAGCAGCGTGGCGGTATCGTGGATTGGTAAAGTCAAAACCATGGCGCAAATGATGTCGCTGGTGGGGCTGCTGTGGCGCCCGGAACGTACCGTTGAGTATGCGTCCTTCGGCCTGTTGTACATCGCGGCGGTGCTGACTTTCTGGTCAATGTTCCAATATTTGAACGCGGCCCGGAAAGATTTGCTTGAACCCTGATCAAAGCGCTGCAAAAATCGTCAAACAAACGTAATGAGACAACAATTTTATTGACTCATTACGTCAGGTAAGTAGAATGCATCGCATCAGACGGCAGCGGTGAATCGCCGAAAGATAGCAAAAAAATCAGTAAGTTCTGATTGATGCGGGAATAGCTCAGTTGGTAGAGCACGACCTTGCCAAGGTCGGGGTCGCGAGTTCGAGTCTCGTTTCCCGCTCCAAATTAAACAAAGCTGGTGTTTCACGAGCTTTGGCCTGAAGAAGGCAGCAGAATTAAGGCGCGTTAACAAAGCGGTTATGTAGCGGATTGCAAATCCGTCTAGTCCGGTTCGACTCCGGAACGCGCCTCCAATTTTCCCGAGCCCGGGTGGTGAAATCGGTAGACACAAGGGATTTAAAATCCCTCGGCTTATGGCTGTGCGGGTTCAAGTCCCGCCCCGGGTACCAGGGAAAATAATTCCAGAATAATCAAAGCAATATGCAGTAATGTCGTGACCGCCGGAAGGCGGTTTTTTTGTGCCTGAAATTCTCTTTCCTAACATCGTTTTTATTCTATGCGTGGACGTTGAATAATTACTGCCCGCCGACCACAGGTACTATCTGGATGCTGTTCATACCTTGTTTCAACGTTAACGCTCCAGTTTCACTGATGGCCGCTCCCAATCGTCTAAGCTTATGAACATTCCAGACGACCGCTGGATTGCGCTTCGGCTCGAAACGCGGATGCCATCTGCAAGAGAACCGTAAGGCTAAATGCTGGGGGGGCACCTGCATTTTTCATAAAATCTGGCAGTTTTTTAAGACGGTTAGCGATAAGTGATATATAACCGGAGAGTAAAAAGAGAAGGAGCGTTGTATGAGAGGGGGATTATTTTTATTAATTATTGTAATGCTATCCGGGTGTTCAGGGTCTTTTGGATCGATATTGGGCGTTATTCCGCAAAGTTCCGATGTTTGTCCGCAGGGGAAAAATGCGATCTCCGGTGAATGCCGCTAGATAGCTAGTTGAAAAATTGAGCTCAATATCTTTCTTCGGCGCTGGCCCATAGCGTGTCGTCAGGTTGAATATCGGTCTGGCTAGCAACGCTGTCGACATGTGGCATCCGGGTATATCGCTTAACCTGACACCCGCTACGTCACGCAATATAAGACGATATCCGGCTATTTGAAGGCGTTCCGGTAGCCGGATATTGTTTTCCCCACAACTAAACCTTAGCCCCCATCAGCACCCTCCAGGCAACGGCACTTTATCTGCGTTTACATTGGCTACCGACATCGAAGTTAAAACAACCAGAATAGCGAAGAGGGTGTGCGGGTCCGATTTCTGCTGATATCCCGGCTAACGACCGTTAACCCCAATGACCTCGATGGCGGCTCTGTGCAACTTTTGGCAATATTCCTCGGGCTGTCTTTCGACCTCTTTGATCAAGTGGGCGAGAATGCTTTGCTTGGTGATGGGCCTGTTGGACAAGAGCACCTGGACTACGCTCTTGCCGACAAGGTTGTATATTTGTTCACGGTACAACTCGACGTCTTTATCGTCGAGACCGTAAAGAGAGTAATCAATCATAGTGTTTTTACCGCTGGTGAACTTTAAAGCGCCGCCCGAAGCGGGCTGAGAAGCCATTAAAAAATAAAATACTGCAAATTCCACTTAGGTACATGCCTTCGCGGTAAGTTAACGATAACGTAATAAGAATATTCCTATCAATAGGCGGCGGCAATCTAGATGGCTAATTAGGAATAACCTCATGTAACAGCTTGGGGATCTGAACTTGCTAAGATGAATTATGGGAAGGGGGTAGGGGGCTGATTAACATCAGGCTTTGCGCCAAAACTCTTGAGCGGCGGTTCCAAAGGTGGCAAGCACGCTGAGCATTCGCCAACCCTGGCCGCAGGCTAGCCCGGCTCGGTTTTTGATGGGCAATCCCCTTTACACACGGTTTGTTACAGTATAACAACGATAAATTTTCTCGCGGGAGCAACGTCGGCTCAAATTATCTGTCAGATTACCATTCAATAGCAGGATGAGCGCGTTGCCCTCAACTACAACCTGTGTCAGTAAGCAGTTATGAATTCACTTTGGCGAGAATGGTATCAATAATGCAGAAGTTCCGACGTTGGACCCAGTTGCAGGTCTCTTTCTTTATCGCGTTTTATCTCGGTGTATTGCTCAATATCCCCATATTTTATCGCCGTTATCAGCAACTCAATTACGACAATTTACTGTCGATCGGCATTGAGGTCGTCGCGGCCTTTAGTCTGGTGTGCTTTATCACTCTGCTAATCTCGTTTTTGGGGCGTCGACTGTTCCGCGTTCTGGCATCGTTTCTGGTTCTGAGCTCGGTGGCTGCCAGCTATTACATGGTGTTGTTCCACGTCGATATCGGCTACGGCATCCTGGCGGCGGTGATGACTACCGATGTTGATCTGTCGAAAGAGTCGGTTGGTTGGCATTTTGGCGTGTGGATGGTGCTGATAAGTTTGTTGCCGCTGCTGTTCATCTGGCTGGCGCCGATGCACGAAGCTGCACTGAAGCGCAGTAACTGGACTACGTTGTTTAAAAAGGGCGGTATCATGCTGGCTGCCGGGGTGTGCTGCTGGTTGCCGCTCACGCTGATGGGGCAGGTACAGGACCGCCACGATCGCGAAAATAATCAGCTGATGGCCAGCTATGGCGGCGTAGTCGCCGGTAGCTATTCACCGTCGAACTGGCTTTCGGCATTGGGGCTGCTGACCTACAGCTCTTACAGCCAGGCGGAAGACAGCCGTAATCTGTTCGATCCGGCTGCGCATTTTACCTATCAGCCGCCGAAAGACGTGAATGATCTCTATGTGGTGTTTGTGATTGGTGAAAGCGCCAGACGTGATCACATGGGCGTTTACGGCTACCAGCGCGACAACACGCCTTACCTTGATAAGGAAACCAACCTGGCGGTGTTACAGGGTTATTCCTGCGACACCTCGACCAAACTCTCTTTGCGTTGCATGTTCGTGCGGGAAGGGGGGGCTGCTGAAGAACCTGAGCGGACGCTGAAGGAAATGAACGTCTTTTCGGTGCTGAAAAAACAGGGCTTTTCCTCGGAGTTGTTTTCGATGCAAAGCGAAGCCTGGTTCTATAACAAAACTCAGGCGGACGATTATGCGCTGAGAGAAAGCATTCAGGCGGAAAAACGCAACGTCGGCAAACCGGTGAACGACATGGCGTTGATTGATGAGCTGCAGGATTCATTGGGCCGTCACCCGCAGGGCAAGCATTTGGTCATTCTGCATACCAAAGGTTCGCACTATATGTATACCGAACGCTATCCTCGCGCTTTCGCCCGTTACAAGCCGGAGTGCCAGGGCATTGATGACGCCTGCTCTACGGAGGAGATGATCAACTCTTACGACAACAGCTTGCTGTACACCGATTATTTCCTTGAGCAAGTGTTCAATCAGCTACGTAACCGTAATGCCATCGTGTTTTACGCTTCGGATCACGGAGAGTCGATCTCGGAAAATATGCATTTCCACGGCACCCCGCGCGATCACGCGCCGAAGGAACAGCGTACCGTTCCCATCATGGTCTGGGCATCCGACAAGTTCCTCAGCCAGCCCGACCACCAGGCAGCGTTTAATCAGTTGAAGGCGCTGCAACAGGCCAAAACGCCGGTGTTTCATGAGAAGCTGTTCGACAGCGTACTGGGCTGCATCGGCTACACCTCACCGGACGGCGGTATCGTGAAACCGCATAACTGGTGTCAGGTGAACTGAGCCAGTGGGAGAAATATTCAAACCGCCGCAAGGCGGTTTTTTTTGGAGAATTATGCGGTAGGGGGGGCGTTAGCGCTGGCTTTCAATCCAGTGGAATAAGCGTGAAAAGCGGGTGACGAGACCCCCGAGGTTAAACATCGTACCTATCCAGAGAGCGGTCATCAGCACCACTCCAATGATAATCAGCGCGTCCATTTTGCTCATTGGTTATATTCTTCAATGGGCTAAAGTTTTTTCAAGCTTAGGATCAATCGCTTCAGGGATAAAATATCGACGTAATAATGCCGGAGTTACCCAGGCTGCCGGTTGAATAAACATGGAGGATGACAATGAAAATCTTGAGCATGGCAGGAAATGACCTGCGTCTGAAGATCCTGACAGACAGCGATACTGAAATTGCTCATCTTTATTTTCGGGAGAACCAACAGCATCTTTTGCCGTGGGAGCCGAGCCGGCCAGATGACTTTTACAACGCTGAAGTTATTCAGCAGCGGCTTTGGCAAGCGGGGAAAGATGCAGAACAGGGGCGTGCCTATCAATTTGGTATCGTCAATGGCGCAGGCACCGAAATGCTGGGCGCCTGCAATTTTACCCAGGTTGCTCGCGGCCCATTCCAGGCCTGCCATCTGGGCTACTCGATCGCCGCCCGGCACGAAGGAAAAGGCATAATGACCCTGGCGCTAACCGCCGCCATCGGTCACCTGTTTGGTGAGTTGGGTCTGCACCGTATTATGGCGGCCTATATCCCGACGAACGGCCGCAGTGAAAAGCTGTTGCTGCGCCTCGGCTTCGAGAAAGAAGGCTATGCAAAGTCTTATCTGAAGATTGCCGGCCGCTGGCAGGATCACGTATTGACATCATTGATTAATCCACAGCACACAGAGTAACAAGCCGGTGGGAATGACGGCATTAGCGGCTGGCGCTGCGTCGACTCGGTCCCGTCGCTTTTGAATCCGGTATTAAGGTTTCTTGTCCGGGTTTGCTTTGACAAAGTCAGGGGGCATAAAAAAATCCGTAATCTGCAGTGAGATTACGGATTTTTACCGACCCATGGGATCGTTCAATCGATCATGTAGTGCCTAACCGAGCGGCATCAACCCCGAGGGAGGGCTTTAGTCCAGTTTCGGATGCTGGTCGACAAGCGTCTGCTTTTTCCTCTCCAGCTCGGCAATCTGCTCGTTGATATCCTCAACCTTCTGTTCGATGTTGTCGTAGGTTTCCTGCAACAGCTCTTTGGCTTCCGTACGGTCCGAGGCGGCCGGGGTAGCACCCCGTAGCGGTTTGTTGGCGGTTTCCTTCATATACAGTCCGGTGATCAGGCCAATCACCGCCACCACCATCAGGTAGTACGCCGGCATATACAGGTTACCGGTCGACTCGACCAACCAGGCGGCCACCGTCGGCGTAGCGCCGGCGACCAGAACCGAAATGTTGAACGAAATCGCCAGTGCGCTGTAACGAATATGCGTCGGGAACATCGCCGGCAGAGTAGAGGCCATCACGCCGGTGAAAGAGTTCAGCAACACGGCCAACACCAGCAGGCCGACAAAGATCAGGCCAATCACATTGCTGTTGATCAGGATAAAGCAGGGTATCGACAGCAACAGCAGCCCGATGCTGCCGCCAATGATAAACGGCTTGCGGCCAATGCGGTCGCTGGCCAGGCCGATCACCGGTTGCACAAACAGCATGCCGATCATGATGGCGATGATGATCAGTACGCCGTGATCTTCCGAGTAGTGCAGGTTATGCGACAGGTAGCTCGGCATGTAGGTCAGCAGCATATAGTAGGTTACGTTGGTGGAAATCACGATACCGACGCACACCAGCAGGCTTCGCCAATGCTTGGCCGCGATCTCTTTAAACGAGGTCTTCGGCGGGTTGCCGATGGCATCGCGGTCTTCTTTCTCCATCTTCTCCACGTGCTGCTGGAACGCCGGGGTTTCTTCCAGCGCATGACGCAGATACAGGCCGATCAGGCCCAGCGGTGCTGCGATAAAGAACGGAATACGCCAACCCCAGTCGAGGAAGTTGCTTTCGCCGACGATACTGGAGATCAGCACCACTACGCCTGCGCCGAGCACGAAGCCGGCAATAGAGCCGAAATCAAGCCAACTGCCCATAAAGCCGCGCTTTCTGTCGGGCGAGTATTCAGCGACGAAGATCGCCGCGCCCGAGTATTCGCCGCCCACCGAGAAGCCCTGCGCCAGTTTGGCCAGCAGCAGCAGCACCGGTGCCCAGATGCCGATCGAAGCATATGAAGGGATCAGGCCAATACAGAATGTGCTTACCGCCATGATGATAATGGTGATGGAAAGGACCTTCTGGCGGCCGAATTTATCACCCATCGCGCCAAAGAACAGGCCGCCTAACGGGCGCACCAGGAAGGGAACGGAAAACGTTGCCAGTGCGGCAATCATCTGCACGCCGGGGGTGGCGCCAGGGAAAAACACTTGCCCCAGGGCGTAGGCTACGAAGCCATAGACACCGAAGTCAAACCATTCCATCGCGTTGCCTAATGCCGCCGCGGTAATCGCTTTCTTCAGCTTGCTGTCGTCGATGATGGTGATGTCATTAATATGCATCGGCTTATGTCGTTTTTTTCTTAACTTCATATAATCATCCCTTAATCAATTTTAGTCGTACGTGAATTCGCAATCCTTGTTCACTTTCTTCTGCCCAGTTATCAGTGTGGCTAATATTATCTCTATGTGGAGAGATCCCAAGTCGCCTTTTTTTGTGATGCGAATCACGTAATGTGCCCGCTTTTAGCAGGAATATGTCATTTAGGTGACTAATTATTTTGCATCTATAGCTTAACGTTATATCTTGCGATGATCAAATTTAGCAGTTTTTCTTATGGTTTTTCACCAGAATAGTGCCAAAACAGGTTGATATTTGTGCATATCGATGGTTTTTTTATCGGGGGGAGGGGATCGCTAAAGTATAGGAGGAACCGGCAAGGATACGGGTAAAATTAATGCGTTTTGCTGCTGTGGAGCAAAGCCTGGCGTAAACGCCAGGCCGGTGAATTATTGGGGTGAGCCGCCGAACTCCAGGTAGATTTGCGCCAGGTTCTGGTACTGGTCAAAGCGGTTTTCATCCAGGGCCAGTTCTGCCAACCGACGGCGATTCTGCGCATCCAGCCAGAAGGTGATAGAGACGGCGCCTTGGCGATAGCGAATTTCATTCAACCGTTCAGATTTACGCGCCAGAGCCAAGGCCGTCTGTAAGTGTTGCTCCTGCGCCATCAACTGGGTACGCAACGATAAAGCATTGTCTACATCGGCCATGGCTTTATACAACGCCTGTTTGAACTCCAACACCCGCAGTTCGTAATCGCTACGGGCGATTTTGATGTCAACGTTCATCTGCCGCCACTCGAGGAAAGGCAGCGACAGCCCCGCGCCGGCCGACGCCATCGGATTGCGAAGAAACTCCAGCAGCGCGGTGCTGCTGGCGCCCAATGAACCGGTCAGGCTGAAGGCCGGATAATATTGGGTGCGTTTCACGTCAACGTTAGCCAACGCTTCGCGAAGCCGCAGCTCCTTGGCGTGGATATCCGGGCGATGGCGCAGCACGTTGACCGGGATACCGGCATTGATCTGCGGCAACCGGCCCATCGGCAACCTGGCGGGAGCAATCACCGCATTGCCCGGCGGCGCACCCAGCAGCAGCGTTTGTTCGTTCAACGCCAGTTGGCGCTCGCGCAGTTGCGCCAACTGGGTATTTTCCTGATTAATCAGGTTCTGTTCGGCATCCACCACGTCCAGTGAAGAGACGCTGCCCGCGCGGTAACGGGCATTAACCAGTCGCAAAGTCTGCCGGGCATAGGCGATGCTTTGCCGGTTGACGTCGATCCGCTGATTGATAAAGCCTACCCGCCAGTAATTCTTGCTGGTGCTGGCGAGCAAGGCCAAGCGAGCGCTTTGCAAATCTTGCTGCGTGGCCTGCCGGCTCCATTCTGCAGCGTCACGCTGACGCGCAAGCTTACCCCAAAGGTCGACTTCATAGCTGACGCCAAGGTTGGCGCTGCTGCTTTTATTCCAGGGTGAGGAATCAGAAAGAGCGGTGTTGGCACTGCTATTGAGCGTCGCGGTCACGCCCGGCGCGGTGCTGATGCCGACCCGTTGCGCCTCTAACTGAGCCCGATAAACCCGCAGTGCGGCGGCGGCCAAATCGTTATTGCCGGCCATGACCTGCTGTAACCAGCGGTCAAGTTGAGGATCGTGGAAGTCTCGCCAGTCAAAGGGAACCGGGCCTGCGGCATCGGCGCTCTCCTGCCAGTGGGCCGGGTAGTTAACCTGGGGTGTTTGATAATCGCTTTTCAATGCGTTGCCGCAGCCGGTGCTGAGCAGGGCTGCGAGGCATAACGCTATTGGTGTCAAAATTTTCATAAGTTACTCGCTGGCCAGTGAAATGACCGGATCCATCCGCGCCGCTTTACGGGCTGGGAGATAACCGAAGATCATGCCGATTAGGGTGGAACAGCAAAAGGCCACGGCGGCGGCCTGCCAGGAATAGATGGCTGTGAGCATTCCGCCCGCCAGCGCGGTAAACAGCGAACCGGCGGCGAACGACAACGCAATGCCCAACACGCCGCCGATCAGGCAAACCAGCACGGCTTCGATCATAAATTGCTGCATGATGTCACTGCGCCTGGCGCCCACCGCCATGCGCACGCCAATCTCGTGTGTTCGCTCGGTGACGGAAACCAGCATAATGTTCATTACGCCGAGGCTGCCGATGATCAGGGAGATCGAAGCCACCATCAGGATCAACAGGCTCAGGGTCATCGAAGCATGCTCGATCGATTTACGAAACTTGTCGCGGTTGAACAGCATAAAGTCTTTAACGCCATGGCGTTGGGTCAGCAATTGGCTGATGGCGCCGACGGCGGCTTCGTTATCGACGTCATCCTTCAATCGCACGCCGATGCTGCTTAGCGTCGGCTTGCCCACCATGCGGTACATCACCGTGGTATAGGGCATCCATACGCTGATGCGGTTCGGTGCGGAGTCCTGGTTGCTTTTGACTACGCCCACCACCCGGGCCGGCACTGCGCCGAGAAACACGATTTGGCCGAGCGGCGCTATGCCGAAATCGCCGAACAGCGAGTTGCGAGCATTCTCGTCAATGATCACTTCCTGCAATGCGCTGCGATCGTCACGGAAAGTCGTGCCCTGCAATAAGGTGAGGCCGTTAACGCGGAAATAGTCGCGCCCGACGCCGGTGATTGAGGCTGTCGCCGATTTGCTGCGAAAACGAATGGAGTCCGAGGCGCTGACTTCTGGGCTGACGCTGTCGACAAAGCTCTGGCTGGCCAGCGCATCGGCGTCTGCTGGCACCAGCGTGCGAATGCTGTCGATGGCGTCATCAAAGAAATCGCGGCCGGGGTAAATGCTGACGACATTGGTGCCGAGATCTTTGATGTTGGCCAACGTGCGCTGTTTGGCACCTTCGCCCAGAGCGACTACCGTTACTACCGCAGCGATGCCGAAAATGATGCCGGTCATGGTCAGGGCGGTGCGCAGACGGTGGGCATTCATCGCCTTCAGCGCCATTTGCAGCGATTCGCGGGTGCGATCGAGCAGGCTTTGCCAGTAGCCTTGCCTTACGCGGACGGCTGTTGGTTGAGTGACTGGCGCGGCGGGGGACTTGCAACCGCTGTCGGCGATGATCTCACCGTCCTGCAGTTCGATGATGCGCTGTGCGTGTTGGGCCACTTTCATATCGTGAGTGACGATGACCACGGTATGGCCGCGTTGGTTGAGCTCGTTGAGGATTGCCAGCACCTCTTGCCCGGATTTGGAATCCAGTGCGCCGGTCGGTTCATCCGCCAGAATGATTTCGCCGCCGTTGATTAAGGAGCGTGCGATGCTGACGCGCTGTTGCTGGCCGCCGGAGAGTTGGCCGGGTTTATGGTTTTCACGGCCTTCCAGCCCCAGGCGCGCCAGCAACTGCGCCGCTCGCAGGCGGCGTTGATCGCGCTTGTCGTTGGCGTAAATCGCCGGGATCTCGACATTGGCCAGCGCGCTGATGTCCGGCATTAAATGATAGCGTTGGAAGATAAAACCGATGTGTTCGCGGCGCAGCCTGGCCAGTTCGTCCGGTGACAAATGTGAGGCGTTCTGGCCGCCGATGTAATAGTCGCCCTGATCCGGCACGTCCAAACACCCCATGATGTTCATCAGCGTTGATTTGCCGGAGCCGGAGGCGCCTATGATGGCGACCAGTTCTCCCGCGGCGATCGTCAGGTTGATGTTTTTGAGCACCGTCAGCGGTTGGGCGCTGTTGGTATAGGTGCGGCTTATGCCTTTCAGCTCAATAATGTTGTTCACAGTAAGATGCCATCCCCGCCCGAATTGGCGCTTTCCTGCATCAGCACGACGGTTTCACCGGCCTTCAACCCGGAAAGGATCTGGATATCGACGTTGTTGGTAATACCTGTCTTTACCTCGCGCATTTCCAACCGATCATTAGCGGTCAGCACTTGCACTTGCTGTTTTTTATCTTCGGTTTTACGCACCGCCTGAATGGGGACCAGCAGCGTGTTTTTCGCTTCACCGAGCAGCAGTGAAACCTGTGCGGTCATGGCGATGCGCAGCCGGTTATCCGGGTTGGGCACGTCCAGCAGCGCGTTGTAATACACCGAGGCATTCGACGTCCCGGAACCGGAGGCAGAACTGTTGCCGGAGAGCGAGTCGTCTTTCATCACCGATTCCGGCGCCAGTTCGACGGTGCGCAAAGTGGCGTCATAACGCTTTTCCGGATCGGAGAAAATAGTGAAATAGGCTTTTTGCCCCTGGGAAACGCGGGTAATGTCGGCCTCGGAGATCTGCGCTTTGATGGTCATCAGGTCCAGCCGTGCCAGTTTGACTATGGTCGGCGCGCTCTGGTTGGCGTTAACCGTCTGGCCTTGTTGGGTAATTACCGCAATCACGATGCCGTCCATCGGTGCCAGAATGCGGGTGTAACTCAGATCGACCTTTTTCTTATCCACTTCAATCTGCGCCTGCACGATACGTGCATTCAGGGCAATCAGTTCTGCGCGGGTGGTGGTGAGCGTAGCTTCGGCGGCTTCAAAATCCTCGAGTGAACTGGCCTCATCGTTCAGCATGCGTTTTTGGCGTTTAAAGCGGGATTCGGCCTGCTTCAGCAGCGCCTGTTTGGCCTGCAAATCTGCCTTGGCGACGTTCAGCGCCGCTTCAGCGTTGCGCAGGTCATTGCGCTGCGGCAAATCATCGATGTCGGCAATCGGTTGGCCCTGAGCGACCCGGTCGCCCAGTTTGACCTTCAGGGATTTGACCTGGCCTGAAACCTGCGCGCCGACGTTCACTCGTTCAACCGCGTCCATTTTACCGGTTGCCAGTACGGCATTTTCTATATCGCCCACGCGAACCGGCGCGGTGACATGGTTTGCCCGTGGGGGGCGCTGCAAATAGCTTGTCAAAGCGATGAGCAAGACGGCGAGCAGAGTGCCGGCCGCGATAAACGCCAAGCGGCGTGAGGTGAATTTCATGCTGGTTTGCCTTAGTTTTCCCTAACAGCGGTAAGCCGTGATTCCAAGAGGCGCCATGGTGACACCCTCGGCTTTAACTGGCGGTAAACACGCGGCGTATTTTTGCCGCGGTGTCGATAATAAATATTATTCTCATAAACTTCATCAAAGAAAAGTCATCATGGGGAGCATGCAATTTGAGCAAACAAGCATTATACTGTATAAAAAACCAGTTATGTTGATAAACAAAGATCGCGATTCGTTACCATGATGCCAAACCGACTCGAGCCGGAGCTCGACATTTATCAGTACCCGGAACATCTGCGCACCAGCCTTGAGGTATTGCCCAAGTCACCGGGCGTGTACCTGTTTCATGGCTTGAGTGACAGCATGCCGCTGTATATCGGCAAAAGCGTTAATATTCGCAGCCGGGTGATGGCGCATTTTCGCACGCAGGATGAAGCCCGCCTGTTGCGGCAAACCCAGCGCATCAGCTTTCATGAAACGGCCGGTGAGCTGGGGGCTTTGCTGCTGGAGGCACAGTTGATCAAACAGCAACAGCCGCTGTTCAACAAACGTCTGCGCCGTTCGAAGCAGCTCTGTTCATTGCATCTGGATGGCGGCCAGGTGAGCATTGCACATGCCAAAGACATTGATTTCGCCGCTACGCCTAATCTGCATGGGCTGTTTGCCAACCGAACTGCCGCACTGGAAAAGTTGCGGATTATCGCCGATGAACAGCGCCTGTGTTACGGCAAGTTGGGTATTGATAAACTGCCCGCCGGGCGAGGGTGTTTCCGTTATAGCTTGCGAAAATGCGCCGGTGTCTGTTGCGGTGTCGAATCGGATCTGCAACATGACCAACGGCTGGCGGCGGCGCTGCAACAGACGCGCATCAACACGTGGCCCTATGCCGGGCGAGTGGCTATGGAAGAGCAGGGGGCATTTTTGCGTCAGTACCACGTCATTCATAACTGGTTCTATTTGGGGAGCGTCGGCGCGCTGCAGCAGGCCGATTCGCTACAGCGAACCGCGAGTCATTTTGACAGCGATGGTTACAAGATCCTGTGCAAGCCGTTGATGAGCGGGCGTTACCCGATCATTGAGCTGGGTGGCTGAAGGGGTCAGATTTATCTGCAAAATCGCTCGCGCGCTTGATCCCATAGCATTGATATGGATAATGACGCCCCGAAGCGAAGGGATGCGCTATTAACTCAGTTGGCAGAGTGATTGGTTTTATAATGGCTTGTTTTGGCTACAAAATTGATAGACGCGGGTTCGAGTCCTGCATAGCGCGCCAGCTTCCCTCTTTAAGATCCGTTATCGTAAAGCGCACCCGGGTTGATTTGCACTATCGGCTCCTTGTTGGGTTTTTCGGGTGTGCTTTACCGTAACCGGCTCTCCTTTCTGTGTTGCTATCGATCTTTGCTAGACTGTAATCAGGCAGGTTTGCTGCCCGGCAACAGGAGGTCGATATGTCTGAGTCCGATCAACTGCAGGAATTATTGCAACGTGTAGCTGCTCTGGAAGCCAGAGAGAAGTCGTTGACCGCTGCCTCCAATGCCTATCAGGCGATAATCACCACTCTGCTCGGCAGCCTGGATAAGCAGGAGCGCGACAAGATTATTGCGACGATCGACCAGGCTCATGAGATTGCCTACGCCCGCGCAATTCAGCGCTGTAATGAACCGCAGAAGCAAAAAATCAAACAAGCTGACGATATCGCTCAACGCATGTTCATGTTCGCGCAAGGTAAAAATTCCCTGCAACGCTAGCGGTACAGGTATAACAGTTGCCGATTTTAAATTGCAGAACTGATCTACCTGGGCAAACTGTACTTGTGATAGTTTGAGGAATGATTATTGATAGCGTAATGCTCCCCAAGCATAAGGTTGTAAGTATGGACGCGATTAAAAGCATCTTGGTAAAAGAAATCGAGCGGATCAACCGGCAGGAAGGGCGCGACGGCAAGCTGCGTTTTAACAGCGAATTTGCCCGTGAGCACCGCTATCTGTGCCTTGCCATGTTCGCCGGCTATTTCGCCGTGATCGCTGTGATGTACCAGGTTCCTTACATGGGCTTCTTCTCATTTTTGGCTTTCACGGCCTTCGTTTTGTTCATGTTTGCCATGCTGATGATTGAAATCAAACCTGTGTATCGTTTTGAGGATATCGGCGTGCTGGACCTGCGCGTATGCTATAACGGCGAGTGGTATTTCACGCGCGCGCTGTCGCCGCAGTCGGTGAAGGCGTTGCTGGATGAGCCGTCGATCGGCACGACGCTGAAAACGCGCATGCAGGAAATTATCGCCAATAAAGGCGAAATCGATTTCTATGACGTCTACGATCTGGCGTATTCAAAGAAGCCACAGGGCGAGCAGCCGCAGGTGGCGGTGCTTAACTGAAGGGTTTCCGCCTGTGCAGTTGTCGATTATACTCACTCCTCGAAGCCAGTTAAGCGTGAGGAGTTTGCGATGAGTGATGATATTTTCGATTTTGATATCGATGCCGAATTAGCGAAAGCGGAAGAAAAAGCCGCGCAGAAAGCAAAAGAAGTTCCTGAGATCCTTGAGGACGAAGCGGACTGCGAAGGGTGCAAAATCTGATCGCCATTGCCAACTAAAAAAACCGCTGCGGCGGTTTTTTTGTATCTGGAATAGGGTGAAACAGAAAAAAAAAGCCCGTTTCAGGCGGGCCAACACTTAAGTAGTACGAGGGTATCATTTTTATTTCCATGTCCGTTCAGCATACGCGCTACGGCCGGGAAGAGATGTCGAAGCATTGTAACAAAAGGTGGTTGTCGTGTTGCCTTGTTACCCATGCCAGCCGAACGATTAATCCAGCACAAAACCCCAAATCAACAACCCTGCCACGATAACCAGGCAGAGCGAAGAGACGGTAACCAGTATTTTTCCCAGAATATCTTTTTCTTGTTGCTGCTGTGTCACGTTAACGTTATCCAATTAAGATGCTATGGACCAAATCGGCGATGCCCAGATCCAGCGCGATGACCACCAGAGCCAGCAGCACCATGACAGATAAAAATCGAGTTTTGCTGTTCAAATCAATACCCATCACCGCTGCGCAGTGTTCCCAGAGTAAAGGTTAAAACGACGAGGCTAAAAGCCCCGATTTTGATAATTACAGAGTTTAAGAACCTTTCCGGGCTTATAAGTTCCGTCAGTATTATGGGGCCCGCTGCGGAGTCGCAGCGCAGCGAGCGGGTACTGCGGGAGGATCAGTCAGTCACGATTTTTACGCCAATCTTGCTGATCAAGTTGCCGTCCATTTCGGCAATGGTCCAGGTCAGACCGTCCCATTCCACCTGATCGCCCACCACGGGGGCGCCGCCAATCAGTTGAAGGACGAACTGGCCGAGCGTTTGTTGTTCGTCTACGCCTTCCTGCAGGTTAAGACCGTATACCTGCGAGATATCGCTCAGGCGTGCGTCTGATTGCAGGATAAAGTCACCGAAGAAGCGCTCGTCCAGCGTGACCACCGGCGCCTGGCTGAACAGTTTACCCAGCACCGGCAGATCGTGCTCATGGCCGATTACGCACAGAATGTCATCTTCGCGCAGCCTTGTGCTGCCGCTTGGGTGCAGCAGTTCCTTGCCCCGGAACAGGGCGGCGATACGAGTGCCGGGCGGCATTTTCAGCTCACGTAGCGCAGCGCCCACGCACCAGTTTTCCGACGAGAGTTGGTAAACAAACTGCTCCCATTGGTTTTCCGGGTGCACGTCCAGCCCGACCCGCGAGACGGGCGCCAGCGCCGGCGGCACTATGACCTTGGCCTTTTTGGCGGCGAATGACAGTGTGGTACCTTGCAGCAGCAGCGAGACCAAGACGACAAAGAAAGCCACATTGAAAAACAGCTGCGCATTCGGCAATCCCGCCATCATCGGGAAGACGGCCAGAATGACCGGTACCGCGCCGCGCAGGCCGACCCACGAGATAAAACTGCGTTCGCGCAGGGTAAAGCTGCGAAACGGCAACAGCCCGATAAAGACCGAAAGCGGCCGGGCGAACAAGATCATCCACAGCGACAGCAGCAGGGCAGGGATGGCGATGGGCAGCAACTCGTGCGGATTGAGCAGCAACCCCAGCACCAGGAACATGCCGATCTGGCTCAGCCAGGCCAGACCGTCGAAGGTTTGGACAATGCCGTGCCGGTTGCGGATTGGACGATTGCCCAGCATCAGGCCGCACAGGTATACCGCCAGGATACCGCTGCCGTCCAGCGCGGTGGTCAGGGAAAAAATCAAAATGCCGCCGCTCACGGCCAGCAGCGGGTACAGGCCTTCGGCCAATTTGATGTGATTGATCAACCCCAACAGCAACCAGCCGCCGCCAAGGCCAAAGATGATCCCCATGCCGAACTGCTGCAGAAGATGAAGAGGGAACATCCAGCTCAGCGTGGTTTCGCCGGCGGCGATCATCGCAATCAGAGTAATGGTGAGGAACACCGCCATCGGATCGTTGCTGCCGGATTCAATTTCCAGCGTAGCGCTGACGCGTTCGTTAAGCCCCTTACCGCCCAGCAGTGAAAATACCGCTGCGGCGTCGGTAGAGCCGATAATGGCGCCAATCAGCATGCCCTGAAGCAGATCAAGATCAAACAGCCAGGCGGCAGCCAGGCCGGTAAGTCCGGCGGTAATCACCACGCCGATGGTCGCGAGGGAAAGCGCCGGCCACAGCGCGACGCGGAAAGAACTGACGCGGGTACGCATCCCGCCATCCAGCAGGATCACCGCCAGCGCCAGGTTACTGACCAGATAGGCAACAGGATAATTGCTGAAAACGATGCCGCCTGGGCCATCGACCCCCGCCAGCATGCCAATCGCCAGGAAAATCACCAAAATGGGAATGCCCAGCCGCGAAGAGAATGAACTGAGAAGAATGCTTGCCCCCACCAACACGGCACCGATGATGAACAAGCTGTTGATCGTGCTGGCATCCAAAATAACGTTCTCCTGAGGCTGGGGGAAAGGCGTTGCGCGCGGGCGCAGATACCCGATGATGATAACGTGTTTAGTGGGTAAAACGCTAAAGCTGATTTGGCGTTTATTGCCATTTGGTAAGGATGAGCGGAGAAAGCGGGGGGAAGGCGATAAGTTCTTACTTTTATCTATAGTTATCAGAACACTGAATATTTACTTGGGTAATAATCGCCAGACTGTCGCTGCAGGAAGGAAAAACCATTAAACCCCCGTCGGGAGGCTTAATGGTTTGTAGGCCAAAGGTCGTTAATGATCGAGTGATTGCAAGGCCCGTCGGATCAACTCAGCGGCCAGCTTTCGCTCAGACTCTGAAATGCCGTCAAGATTGAGGCTGGAAAGCTCGGTTACCAGAATGCTGCGATCCTTGCCGCTGATCGACGAGTCCAGTGCGGACAGCAACCGGCCAAGGATTTTCAGCAGGGTGGCGTTTTCTGGAATGGCTTCCTGAGCCGAAGTGTCTTTGTCAGTCATTAAAAATCCTCTCTGTCGTGACGGAAGGGAGATGCTGCAAACATTGTCGTACCAACGACAACGTCGTCCCTCAGGGTTCATTGAGCCCAATCACTACCGTAAGGCAGGGATGTGGATTTCCACTTATTCATTGCAGTTATAACAACTAGCGGCAATATGCTCCAGCATAACTTTGCCCTAACTTTAACCAGTGGGCTGAGCAATGTGTGCTCTATGCTACAAGTACGGCAGCAATCCGGACGCTATTGCCGCATTGTAAATAGACTTGAGAAGAAGGCGTTCAGGGAAAGGGCGGCCAAGAGCCGCCCCAAGTGTTCAGAGGGTTTTTTCTTTGCGCTGTACCCGGTTGTAACGCGGACGCTCCAACAGGAAATTGAGGTGCAAACGTTGAATAACGTAATAGGCAATAATGGGGGCGATCAGGCCAATCAGCGTACCGGCAACAACATGTACCGACCAGTTGTTAACGTGCAGAAACTTGGCCAGCACGATGCGTAATCCACTGGCGGCAAGGATGTGCATCAGGTAGATCACCATACTCAACTCACCCAAACGTCGTAACCATGGGATGTTTGCCTTTGCCAGCAGCACTGACAGGCAAATGATAAAGGCGATGGCTACGACGGCAAGGATCAGGGAGAACACTCCGGCATTTGTGTAGGTCAGGCCAAGGTAACCATGGAATCCCCACTCCAATAGAATAAAGGCCAGTAAAGCGATCAGGCCGGCACCCATGCCGATCCCGCCAATGACGGCTGAGTAGCGTATTGCCAAGGCTCCGAGCAGGAAGAAAATCATAAACTTGATGATATAACCGAAATGGAAGGCTTGACTGAGGCTGTTCTGATACACGTACAACCCGGCGCTGATAACGATCAGGGCAGGCAGGATATAATTGAATTTGTTTTTGTTATACAACAGGGTGGCAAGCACAAATACCATGAACAAGGCGTACAAGAACCAAAATTGTGCTCGTGGGTGGCTAAAGAGCGTCAGCACGTCTGCCAGGTTAGAAGAGTTGTTGGTATAGCGTGACAGCACGACTTCCACGGTACCTTGTATCAGCGACCAGAGGATATAGGGGTACACGATAGTATCAACTTTACTGATGATAAAGCTGGTTTTCCCCTTTCTATCTAATGATTGGACAAAAAATAAACCGGAAAGGAAGAAAAACAGCGGCATATGGAAACTGTAAATAACGCTGTCTGTCAGTTGGTAAAACGATTCGGAAAGGTGAATATTTGCACTGTACAAACCGCGGTTTACATGGCCAAAGACCACCAAAATAATACCGATGCCTTTTGCATAGTCGACCCATGCTTCTCTCATGTGATTACCCTACCCAGAAAAGAACAAAAATAACTTATAAGTATGTCTAGTGAGCGTAATAGGTGATCGTCAGTTTGCAATGTGAGGGGATAGGTAAGACGAAGATTAGGAAAATGCTCATGATGAAAAGATGAGCAACGCATTCAAAAGGTTAGTGAAGCTTCCCTCCCTTGCGTCAGGATGAGGAAATCTCACCCTGACGCCATATAGGCTCAATATTACTGGGGTTTTCCGGAGAACAGGAAGCGCAGCAGAGGGATGCGCTTGTGCAGTTCATATAAGGCAAAGGCGCAGGAGAAAACGAACACCATACCAATCAGGAAACCCAGAAGGTTATTGTTGATATACGGCGTCACAAAAGCGCCATATATCAAGGTCAGCGGATGATGCACCAGATATATAAACAGCGACGCGTTGACCAGGTACGTGATTTTTGGCGAATGATAGTTCAGCAACCGGTGTCCGAATGAAAACACCACGTTCGCCATCAGGATGCCGAGCAGGGTTTTGATCACAATTTCCAGCTCAAACATATAGCTGCTGTGGGCCAGTAACTTCTGATTCAGCATGTAGGCAATCAACAACAGCAGTGAGCCGAGCACTGCCAATGGGGAGGGTTTGAGAAAAATCTCTTTCAGCCACACGTACTTAAACGCGTAAGCACCGAGGATGAAGAACGGCAGGTAGAACATCGTCTCCATCACCACAAAATTGAACAGGCCGTTGGAAAGCAATTGCGGCGCAAAAATTAAAATAATACGGTGCGCGGCCGAATAGCATAAAGCATATAAAAGAAAGAACAGTGAGATGTTTCCTAATCCAGTCATTTTATTTATCGGGTTAGGAGCGGTGTTACTTTTTAACGTCTTAATTTTTTTGAACAGATAAAAACAGGCAGTGGTTAGCAAGGAGAGAGTTAATAAAAACCACAGGTGGGAAACCAGTTCCCAGATTGTTACATTTATTTTCTGATAGATCGAAAAATCTTCCCAGCCGTTTAATTTATCCGTGAAGTATTTCAGCATGAAAAACTGCGGTACGGTTATTAAGGGGATCGAGCTCAGCAGGGGGATTGCCACCCGCTCCAGTCTGACCTTCAACCAATGGTGGCGCTCGTAACGCTCGTAAAGCATGTAGGAGAAGTAGCCGGATATCACGAAGAACACTTGCATGCGGAAGGCATGGATGAAGTCGTTCAGCACCGTCAGCGAGAACGAGGGAGCCGCGCTGTTCACCGCCCAGGCATGGCTGGAATAGATCAGTGAGAGGTGGAAAGGAACACCGAGCAACATCAAATAAGCCCGGATCGAATCGAGGAAAAACTCGCGTTGATTGTTGCCTTTAGTCATTAGGTTACCGCTAGTCATTTTGTCGAGTGGTCATTAACACGCTTAATAAGTCGGCAATGGTTAAATCGCAATCCCGAACCCTACTATACCGATTCACATTTTTCCATAGCGTCTTGCTGCACGGCTTGCTACGCTGGTGTTTCATCAGCTGCTTAAACAATGAGCCATAAACATGAACCATCCATTTATCATGTTGTCGGAAAGCTGAATAATCCATTAATATGGATTTAAATGATTTGAGCACACGAATAGGGGGGGATGTGCTAGTTAATATATTATCCAGTAAACCACGCGCCGCGAGCGTTCGTTGGTTAGGTGCTACCGTATTGTTCACGCTGTTTACTTCGCAGGCATGGGCTTTTTCTATCGACGATGTGGCCAAGCAGGCGCAGGATCTGGCAGGAAAAGGCTTTGAGGCCCCGAAGAGCAACCTTCCTTCTCAATTCCGTGAAATGAAGTTCGCGGACTATCAGCAGATTCAGTTCAATCACGATAAAGCCTATTGGAGCAAGCTGAAAACCCCATTCAAACTTGAGTTTTATCATCAGGGCATGTACTTCGACACGCCGGTGAAAATCAATGAAGTCACTGCAACCAGCGTAAAACAGATCAAGTACAGCCCGGATTACTTCAACTTTGGTTCGGTGAAGCACGATCCGGATTCGGTAAAAAACCTCGGCTTTGCCGGTTTCAAGGTGATTTATCCGATCAACAGTGCGGATAAGAACGACGAAATTATGAGCCTGCTGGGCGCGAGCTACTTCCGCGTGGTGGGTAAAGGGCAGGTTTACGGGCTTTCCGCTCGTGGTCTGGCGATTGATACCGCCTTGCCGTCCGGTGAAGAGTTCCCGCGCTTCCGCGAATTCTGGGTTGAGCGTCCGAAGCAGGGCGACAAGCACCTGGTCGTTTACGCGCTGCTGGATTCACCGCGCGCCACCGGCGCTTATCGTTTTGTGGTCTATCCGGGCCGCGATACCACGGTGGACGTCGAGTCCAAAGTGTTCCTGCGCGACAAGGTCGGCAAACTGGGCATGGCACCGCTGACCAGCATGTACCTGTTCGGGCCAAGCCAGCCGTCGCCAACGCTGAACTACCGTCCGGCGCTGCATGATTCCAACGGTTTGTCGATCCATGCCGGCAACGGCGAGTGGATCTGGCGTCCGCTGAATAATCCGAAGCACCTGTCCGTCAGCACCTACCAGATCGAGAACCCGAAAGGTTTCGGTTTGCTGCAACGCGGCCGTAACTTCAAGGATTACGAAGATCTGGACGATCGTTACGACCTGCGTCCAAGCGCCTGGATCGAGCCGCGCGGCGACTGGGGCAAGGGTAAAGTGGAGCTGGTGGAAATCCCTACTGCGGATGAAACCAACGACAACATCGTTGCCTTCTGGACTCCGGACGTATTGCCGGATGCCAAAACCCCGCTGGCGCTGAGCTACCGTCTGCACTTCACCCGCGACGAAGACAAGCTGCATTCACAGGACATCGCCTACGTAAGCCAGACGATGCGTTCTACCGGTGACGTGAAGCAGTCCAACCTGATCCGCGAGCCTGACGGCAGCGTGGCATTCCTGGTTGATTTCGTTGGCCCGGTACTGAAAGGTCTGGACGGCGCTACGCCGGTCGCCTCTCAGGTGAGCATCGGCGACAACGGCGAAGTGGTAGAAAACAATGTCCGCTATAATCCAGTGACCAAAGGCTGGCGTCTGACTCTGCGTCTTAAAGTGAAAGACGACAAGAAGCCGGTAGAAATGCGCGCAGCGCTGGTCAATGGTGATAAGACCCTGTCGGAAACCTGGAGCTATCAGCTACCTGCCAATGAATAAGCTTACTCAACCTGCCCAGGATTATCTTGCGGCAATGCCTCTGACCGCTGAGCGGTCAGAGGCGCTTAAACCACAGCCGGCGGCAGATGACGGCCAGGCACTGGAGGCGCTGCATCGCAAGATGGGCGCCGCCGATGCCAACGTCAATAAGCTGTCGGCGGATGACGTGGCGCTGGCCTCGGTCAAAACGCGTATCGAAAGCGCGTGGCCGGATGCGGTCAGCGACGACGATTTCGACACCGACGCCGAAGGCCGTACCGTACTGAAGGCGATGCCTCCGATCAAACGTACCAGCATGTTCCCGGAAGCCTGGCGCACCAACCCGGTGGCGCGTTTTTGGGATTCGTTGCTGGGGCGCTCGCCGCACAATCGTCACGCTTCCAAAGAGGAAGCCGAGGCGGAAAATCGCTGGCGCGTGGTCGGTTCGATGCGCCGCTATGTGCTGCTGGTGTTGATGCTGGTGCAAACCGGCATCGCCACCTGGTACATGAAAACCATTTTGCCGTATCAGGGCTGGGCGCTGATCGATCCGCTGGCCATGTTGGATCAGGATCTGATGCAATCGGTGCTGCAACTGCTGCCTTATGTCCTGCAAACCGGCATTCTGATCTTGTTCGCCATTCTTTTTTGCTGGGTATCGGCCGGGTTCTGGACCGCGTTGATGGGGTTCCTGCAACTGCTGATTGGCAAAGATAAGTACAGCATCTCTTCCACCATCAAGGGCGATGAGCCGATTAACCCGGCGCACCGCACCGCGTTGATCATGCCGATCTGTAACGAAGACGTCGAGCGCGTGTTCGCCGGCCTGCGTGCGACCTATGAGTCCGTCGCCGCTACCGGTCAGCTGGAGCATTTCGATATCTACGTGCTGAGCGACAGCTACGACCCGGACATCTGCATGGCGGAACAGAAGGCATGGATGGAACTGTGCCGCGATGTTGACGGCCATGGCCGCATCTTCTACCGCCGCCGCCGCCGCCGCGTGAAACGCAAAAGCGGCAACATCGACGACTTCTGCCGTCGTTGGGGTGGCGAGTACAGCTACATGGTGATTCTGGACGCCGACAGCGTGATGAGCGGTGAGTGTCTCACCGGTCTGGTACGCTTGATGGAAGCCAATCCGAACGCCGGTATCATCCAGTCCGCGCCGAAGGCCTCGGGCATGGATACGCTGTATGCTCGCGTGCAGCAGTTTGCCACACGGGTCTACGGGCCGCTGTTCACCGCCGGTCTGCATTTCTGGCAGTTGGGTGAGTCGCACTACTGGGGCCATAACGCGATTATCCGCGTGAAGCCGTTTATCGAACACTGTGCGCTGGCGCCGCTGCCGGGCGAAGGCTCTTTCGCCGGTTCCATCATGTCGCATGACTTCGTGGAAGCCGCGTTGATGCGCCGTGCCGGTTGGGGCGTGTGGATTGCCTATGACCTGCCGGGCAGCTATGAAGAATTGCCGCCGAACCTGCTGGATGAGCTGAAGCGCGACCGTCGCTGGTGTCACGGTAACCTGATGAACTTCCGCCTGTTCCTGGTCAAAGGCATGCACCCGGTGCACCGTGCGGTGTTCCTGACGGGCGTAATGTCTTATCTGTCGGCGCCGTTGTGGTTTATGTTCCTGGCGCTGTCGACCGCGTTGCAGGTGGTGCATACCCTGATGGAGCCGCAGTACTTCCTGCAGCCGCGTCAGCTGTTCCCGGTATGGCCGCAGTGGCGTCCAGAGCTGGCGATAGCGCTGTTCTCCACCACCCTGATACTGCTGTTCTTGCCTAAACTGCTCAGCATAGTGCTGATCTGGGCCAAAGGCGCCAAAGAATACGGTGGCGCTTTGCGCCTGCTGCTGTCGATGCTGATGGAAATGCTGTTCTCGGTGCTGCTGGCGCCGGTGCGCATGCTGTTCCACACCGTGTTCGTGGTCAGCGCTTTTCTGGGCTGGGAAGTGGTATGGAACTCTCCGCAGCGTGACGATGATGACACGCCATGGAGCGAAGCCTTCAAGCGTCACGGTTCACAGATGCTGTTGGGCCTGGTCTGGGCCGGTGGTATGGCTTGGCTGGATCTGCGTTTCCTGTGGTGGTTGTCGCCGATCGTCTTCTCGCTGATCCTGTCACCTATCGTGTCGGCTCTGTCGAGCCGCGCGACATTGGGCATAAAAAGCAAGCGCGCCAAACTGTTCCTGATCCCGGAAGAATACTCACCGCCGCGCGAACTGCTGGCGACGGAAGAGTATCTGCAACTTAACCGTGAGCGCGCACTGGCCAATGGCTTTATGCACGCCGTGGTTAACCCGTCATTCAACGCATTGGCAACGGCGTTGGCGACGGCGCGCCACCATCTGCGCGGGGCGATTGAGCGTAACCGTGAAGAGCGGGTGACGGAAGCGCTGCAACTGGGGCCGGAGAAACTGGTGAAGGGTAAACGTCTGGAGCTGCTGAGCGATCCCGTGGCGCTGTCGCGTCTGCATCAGCGCATCTGGCTGCTGCCGGAAGGCAAAGCATGGCGTGAATGCTATCAGCAATTGCCGCATAACGAACAGGCTCATCCTGTCGGACGGCGTTAGTCGCTGATCGGTTAGCCCAAGCGGGGAATGCGCGTTGCGTGTTCCCCGTTTTTTTTGGTCTTTCGCTTACGCAATGCTGACAAACCGGCGCCAGGAAACTGTGCTAACATCCGCGCGGGGCGTTGTTTATTTTCAAAACAACCAGGTTCAAGAGTCAATTTGGTGAACTTTTCTTCTTCAATCCGCTTGGCGTTGCTGGCGGCAGGCGTAATGGCGTTGACCGGCTGCGGCAGCATCATCAGCCGCACGGTGCCCGGCGCCGGGCATGGCCATCAATATTACCCGGGCGTGCAATGGGATCTGCGCGATACGCCCTGGCGCTACATCACGGTGATCGACGTACCGCTGTCGATGGTAGTGGATACCTTTATGTTGCCGTTTGATGCACAGCACGGGTCTTACGAGTAAATCGGATCCCTTGTGGCGAACACCAGCAACTGATATCCGTGCCGGCCGCAGCGAAAGGGCGCCAGCACCGTCATCTTCAACCCTTGCTCGTGGGCGGTCAGTGAATGCGGATTGTCGTCGTCAATAAACAGCGCGCCGACGTCGAACTCATCGCGGGTGCATGCCTTGACGGCCGCGAACAACCGTTTGAGCACCCCTTTGCCGCGCCAGGCGACATCAAGGCACACCGGGCCATACAAAAACACCTTCTGCTCACGGAGTGCCCGGCCGTTGAATGACTGATTGCCGAGCGTATCGAGCATCGCATCCACCACCGGCGGACGCGGCTGCATATCGGTGGGCATCAGGCAGACAAAGCCCGCCAACGCGCGATCTTCAACCGCCACCAGAATGCCCAGGCGCTGGTTAATGCTTTCTAACTGAGCCTCATCCATACGCGAGACGATGAACCCTTGCCGTTTTTGGCTCTCGCCAAGGTTTGCCGGGGTATTTTGCGACTGCAGTTGCAGGATAGCGGGGTAATCGGCGCGGCCTGCCTGGCGGATGATCATGAATCCTCCTGGGAGAACATTATGGGGGTCGGACAGGTTAACACCCATCCGACGTTATTCAGCGTTCATCCCACTCGTCTGCGGCAGACTGGCCCTCTTCGGTGTCCAGCGGCGGATCGAGCTGAAAATCACCTTCCTCCCACTCGTGCAGCGTATTTTCATCTATCCATTCCGCTCTGATTTCCACTTCGTCGTAGTCACCGTCAAAAATAGCCTGGGCGGCAGCGCCGCTGCGTAGCGTGAAACACTCGACCGATTCGCCTTCTTCCTCAAAGAATTCGGCCTGCCACATGATATCACCGTCCAGCATCACGTATTTTTGCAGATTGAACTGTTGCGGTACCGGCGGTTCATCGTCATTGCCGCTTTCGGCGGATTCAATAAACTCCTCGCGCGCCGCTTCGATAGCTTCTTCCAGGGTTGCATACAGGCTCATGTCCGTCTCCAGTCACAGTGAGGTTAATGAAAGGGCTTTGGCAGCGCCAAAGCGTCATGACATACGTCAGAAGTAATTGTTGTCTCACTGGCGCAGGATGCAAATTTTTTTGTTGTCCGTTTTGCGACGACGATTGTCCGCTAAGCGGGAGCAGCGAATAACCGGGCGGGAAATAATAAGGCATTGTCTACGACTACCCAGGAGATCGCCATGTTAACCAACCCTTCAAGCAAATATCGCCCGTTCCCGCCGGTGGCGTTACCGGATCGCCAATGGCCCGGTCGCACCCTTGAGCAGGCGCCGCGTTGGTGCTCCAGCGATCTGCGCGATGGCAACCAGGCGTTGGCGGAGCCGATGGATAACGGCCGTAAACGCCAGTTTTACCAGTTGCTGCTGCAGTGCGGGTTTAAAGAAATTGAGGTGGCGTTCCCTTCGGCGTCGCAAACGGATTTTGATTTTGTGCGTTCGCTGATTGAGGAACGGTTGATCCCGGACGATGTCAGCATTCAGGTGTTGACTCAGTCGCGTGACGATCTGATCGATCGCACCTTTGAATCGCTGCGCGGCGCCCCTCGCGCTATCGTGCATTTGTATAACGCCACAGCCCCCATGTTCCGCGAGATTGTGTTCAGGCAGGACAAAGCGGCGACGGTGGCCTTGGCGGTGAATGGCGCGTTGCGTATCCGCCAGCAGTGCGAATTGCAACCGGAAACGGCCTGGACCTTCGAGTACTCGCCGGAAACCTTCTGCTTTACCGAATTGGAATTCGCGCTGGAGATTTGCGAGGCGGTGGCCGATGTCTGGCAGCCAGGTCCTGGGCGGCCAATGATCATCAACCTGCCGGCGACGGTAGAGGTCAGTACGCCGAACGTGTATGCCGATCAGATCGAATGGTTTTGCCGCCGCTTCAGCCAGCGCAAACAGGTGACGATCAGCGTGCATCCGCATAACGATCGCGGTACCGGAGTAGCCTGCGCCGAACTGGCGATGCTGGCCGGGGCCGATCGGGTGGAAGGATGCCTGTTCGGCAACGGCGAGCGCACCGGCAATGTGGATCTGGTGACGCTGGCGCTCAATCTGTACACCCAGGGTGTTGCGCCGGGGCTGGATTTCAGCCAACTGAAACAGGTGGTTGAGGTAGTTGAACAGTGCAACCAGTTGCCGGTGCATCCGCGTCATCCTTATGCCGGCGAACTGGTTTTCACCGCCTTTTCCGGCTCGCATCAGGATGCCATCAAGAAGGGTTTCGCCGCCCAACAGCAGCGGCAAGACGGTTTGTGGCAGGTGCCTTACTTACCGCTCGATCCGGGTGATGTCGGCTGCAGCTATGAGGCGGTGATCCGGGTTAACAGCCAGTCAGGCAAAAGTGGCGCGGCCTGGTTGCTGGAACAAAATCACGGCCTGTCGTTGCCGCGCGGATTGCAGATTGATTTCAGCAAAGTGGTGCAACAGGCGACCGACGGCAGCGGTAAAGAGATGACCACCGCCGAATTGTGGCGGCTGTTCCGCACGACTTACGGGCTGGTTGAACAGCCGAGCCTGCAATTGCTGAGCTATCAGACAGAGAGCCATGGCGTGGAGGCTTACAGTTTCAGCGCCAGGGTATTGTTCGAGGAGCAGCAGCAGAGGTTGATGGGCGTGGGGAACGGTTTGCTGTCCAGCGCGGTGGATGCGCTGCGCCAGCGCTTTGGCCTGGCGTTGGCGATTGAGGATTATCACGAACACACCCTGGGCCATCAGAGCCACAGTCGCGCGGTGGCTTACATACGTTGCACTCTGGCGCACGGTGAGGCGGCTTATGGCGTTGGCATCGACGTCGATTCCGCCAGCGCCTCGCTGCAGGCGCTGTTTAACGTCGCCGGGCGCTACCTGGCGAAATAAACGCTCGGGGCGACGCCCAGCAGGCGGCGGAACATGGCGCTGAAGGCGCTGGGGCTGTCATAACCCAGGTCCAGCGCCACTTCCAGCACCGAGTGGCCGGCCGCCAGAGCGTTTAGCGCCGCCAGCAGCCGGGCGCGACGGACCCAGTCGCCAAAACGCAGTCCGGTTTCACGCTGAAAGCGGCGCGACAACGTGCGACCGCTGACGCTGATATAGCCGGCCGCCTGCTCCAACTCCCAGGGCTGCGCCAGCGATTGCTGAATATGCCGGCACAGCTTCTGCAGGGCTTCACCGCGTGGCTCCGGCAAATGCAGCGGCAAAATAGGCAAGATGCGCAGCTCGTCCAGGATCAACTCCATTATCCGCTCTTCGCGCCCGCCTGGCGGGTAATCCACCGTGATGTCCATTGCGCAGATAATCAGCTCGCGCAGCAGCGGCGAGATTTGCACCACTTCGCACTGCGCCGGCAGATCGGCACGCGCCAGAGGATCGACAAACAACGCTCTGGCGGCCACCTTGCCGGTGATGCGCAGGCTATGCTCCATCCGTGCCGGCAACCAGACGCCGCGGCCTGGCGGCACTACCCAACTGCCCAGGCGGGTGTTTACCTGCACCACGCCGCTAAGGCTGTGGATCAGCTGCGCACAGTTATGGTGATGAAGGGGCTCGAAATCGCCGTGTTGGTAATCTTTGGCAATCGGCACAATCGACCGGTTGGTTGGCATTAAGTCGTGGCAAAGCAGCATCTGTAGCGGTATCCCCGCGCGGTGGTAAGGCGTAATGGCAGCATGCCACGCCGGAACATTTCGCACCAGTCTCTGGTGCGGCGCCGAATTATAGTCTATAAGAATACAATATATAATTTTATAAATTGTTTTGAGGGTTCTATGAATATCGACAGTATGCGGCAGGCGGCAACGCAGGCTGGGGCGCTGTTGCGGGCGCTGGGCAACGAGGATCGCTTGCTGCTGCTATGCCAACTTAGCCAGCGTGAGATGTCGGTCGGTGAACTGGCGCAGACGCTGGGGATCCGTCAGCCGACGCTTTCCCAGCAATTGAGCGTATTGCGGCAGGAAGGGCTGGTGTCAACGCGACGCGAGGGCAAGCAGATTTACTATGCCGTCAGCGATGAAAAAGCGCTGACGATCCTCAGCACCTTGTATCAACTTTATTGCCCGGCACCGGGAGCGACACCATGACCATTGACTGGCTGCATTTCACGCCGCTTTCCGCACTGGCCGGCGGGGGGATTATCGGCATCGCGGTGGCGCTGCTGTTGGTGTTTAACGGCCGCATCGCCGGCATCAGCGGTATCACCGGTGGGCTGTTGACGCCGGGCGGTACAGAAAAAGCCTGGCGTGGCGCATTTCTTGTCGGGTTGCTGATTTCCCCCTGGCTGTATCGTATTGCCGGCCCTTTACCGGAAATGCCGGTCAGCGGCGGCAGCCTGTGGTTGATGGCGGCCGGGTTGCTGGTCGGTCTGGGGACCCGGTTGGGCGGCGGATGCACCAGCGGCCACGGCGTATGCGGCATGGCGAGGCTGGCGCCGCGCTCGCTGGCTGCCACGGCGGTATTTATGCTACTGGGGTTTATCACCGTCTGGGTTGTCCGTCACTTGGCGGGAGGCTAAAACCATGTTCAGGATTTTATTTGCGCTGTTGAGCGGGGTCATTTTCGGTTTGGGCTTGATTGTCGCCGGGATGGCCAACCCGACCAAAGTGTTGGCCTTTCTCGATATTACCGGTCATTGGGATCCGTCGCTGGCTCTGGTTATGGTGGGGGCGATTGCGGTAGCGGCACCGGCTTTTTTTTGGGCCCGGCGTCGACAGAGAACGCTGTTGGGCGAGACGTTGCTCATTCCCACGAATCGCCGTCTGGATCGCCGTTTACTGGCGGGCAGCGCGCTGTTCGGCATTGGCTGGGGAATGGCGGGTATCTGCCCCGGGCCGGCGTGGGTGCTAGCGGGAGCGGGCTCGTTACCTGGCTGGCTGTTCGTGGCGGCGATGCTGGCGGGCATGGCACTGTATGAATTCATCATGATACGGAGAAAATAATGCCGATAACCAATGCGGTGCTGCGTATTGCCCGCCCGACCGATCGTCTGCAGGAAATCGCTGCGATGTACTGTCAGGGATTAGGGTTCGAACGGTTGGGGGAATTTGCCGATCACCAGGGTTTTGACGGCGTAATGGTCGGGCATCCGCAGCACGGTTATCACCTGGAGTTTACCCACCATCGCGGCGTAAAGGTGGGGCTGGCGCCGACGCAGGATCACCTGCTGGTGTTTTATCTGCCGCAGGAAGAGGATTGGCTCGCAGGATGTCGACGTATGCTGGCCGCCGGCTTTCGGCACGTGGTTTCTTACAACCCTTATTGGGATAATTGCGGGCAGACCTTCGAAGACCTGGACGGTTACCGCATAGTGCTGCAACGGCAGGCGTGGGGATAATAAAAAAAGCCAGCGCACCGGGCGCTGGCTGAAGGGCAAAGTGGAACGGCGATCAGGCGTTGGTGGCCGGTTTCTGTTCGCTTTTACCCTGGGTGTTTTCCATCATGCGACGGATAGGTACGATCAACAGCGTCAGTACTGCGGCGCAGATCAGCAACGCAATCGAGCAACGGGCGAACAGGTTCGGCAGCATTTCTAACTGATCGGCCTTCACATGGCCGCCAATCAAACCGGCCGCCAGGTTACCCAGCGCGCTGGCGCAGAACCACAGGCCCATCATCTGACCCCGCATTCTTTCAGGCGCCAGCAGAGTCATGGTCGCCAGGCCGATTGGGCTCAGGCACAGCTCACCCAGCGTCAACATCAGAATGCTGCCCACCAGCCACAGCGGGGACACGCCCGCACCGCCGTTGCCCAGTACGTTCTGTGCGGCCAGCATCATCAGGCCAAAGCCCGCAGCGGCAAACAGAATACCGATAACAAACTTGGTGATGCTGCTCAGGCGCACTTTGTTACGCGCCAGGGCCGGCCAGGCCCAGCTGAATACCGGCGCCAGCAGGATAATGAACAGGGCGTTGATTGACTGGAACCAGACCGCCGGGATCTCGAAGCCGCCAATCATACGGTTGGTGTAGTCGTTGGCAAACAGGTTGAATGAGGTCGGTTTCTGCTCGAACGCCGACCAGAAGAACGCGGCGGAGACCAACAGGATAAAGCACACCAGCAGGCGGGCGCGCTCTTTGCGGCTCAGGCCGGCAAAGGCAAACAGGTAAATAAAGTACAGGGTCACCGAAGCGGCAATCACGTAAACCAGCATGCTGGCCACCGCCACCGGATTAATCACGATCACGCCCTGTGCGATCAGGGTGACGATCACCGCCACGCCGATGGCCAATGCGATTAACCAGGCACCGACGCCGTTTTTCTTGGCGACCGGGCTGTTCCAGGTGGAATCGAGACCGACTTCGCTGTCATAGCGTTTCATTGCCGGAACGGCAAATACCCGGAAGATCACCAGCGCCACCAACATCCCGATACCGCCGATGCCGAAGCCCCAGTGCCAGCCGTGAGAGCGGATCAGCCAACCAGAAATCAACGGGGCGATGAATGAACCCATGTTGATGCCCATATAGAACAGCGAGAAACCACCGTCCCGGCGGTTGTCGCCCTTTTTGTACAAGGTGCCGACCATTACCGAGATACAGGTTTTGAACAGGCCGGAACCCAGCACGATAAACATCAGGCCGATGAAGAACAGGTTGTTGCCCATGACGGCAGACAACGCGATCGACAGGTGACCGAGCGCGATCAGAATGGAGCCGTACCACACCGCTTTTTGCTGACCGAGCCAGTTATCCGCCAGCCAGCCGCCCGGCAAGGCCGCCAGATACATGCTGCCGGCGAAAATACCGACGATCGCCGAGGCGTTTTCGCGTGCCAGCCCCATGCCGCCGTCATAGACCGTGGCGGCCATAAACAGGATCAGTAATGGGCGAATACCGTAAAACGAGAACCGCTCCCACATTTCGGTAAAGAACAGGGAACCCAGCGGATAAGGATGGCCGAAGAAGGTCCGGCTTTCTTGGTTATTAACAGAGGATTGCATAACGTCTTCCCAATAAAATGCGCCGCACTTATGCGGCTTATACTGTGGTATGTATGTGTATTTAAGGAAGGTGATCCACCCAATGCGGATTACCCGACAAAACCGCAGCCGTAGCGCCCGTTAACCGTGGAAAGCGCGGCGACCTTTTTTCACTTGGCCAGTGATTTACATCTGGCGTGATATTATTTAACCATTTGATAACTGGATGGTGGTTTTGTCTAGTCCCTGTATCCCATTTTTTAGATGAAAAGTCGACAAACATCTCCTTTCTTGGTTTTTATGTTGGTTTGAGAAGGAATATCATTGACAGCGGGTTTATTGTGCTAAAAGTTAATTACTTTTTTAAAAACAGGTAATTACATTGGGAATTTTCTGGTTGATGCAGAAAGGTAAACGGCAAAAGGTATCAATACGAAAAGTAGGGTAAACGGACACTAGACCCCTTTATGTGAATCAGTGAGTGATAAATGCGGTTATTGCTCTTCCTGCAGAGTGTCTTCTCTCATTCGTGTCGTCCGGCGTTGCAAACACCACCAGGAATAGGCGGCGTTAAACAGCACCACCAGGGCGGTGACGCAAAACACCGCCCGAAAACCGTAGCTGGCGGAGACCGCAGCGCCCAGCAGCGGACCGCTGACGTTACCTACGTCGCGGAACGACTGGTTATAACTGAAAATCCGCCCGGCGACTTGATTGGTGCAGTTGTAGATCAGCAGCGTTTGCACGGCCGGCAGCAGAGCACCGTCGGCGGCGCCAAGCAGGAAGCGCAATACGCCGAGCTGCCACGGCGTTTGTACAAAGGCCATGGGGATCAGCAACAACACCGAGACAATCAGCATAAATACCAGAATGCGCTCAGGGCCAATTCGGTCACCCAGTTTGCCCAGCCGTGGTGCGCTCATCAACGCGGCGACGCCGGGCACCGAGGCGATCAGGCCGCTGATAAAAGCCAGATTATGAATGTTGCCGGCCAAGTCGCGCACATACAGCGTTAAAATCGGCGCGATTGATCCGGTGGCAATCTGGATAATCATGGTGGTGACGAACAGGCTGAGTATCAGTTTGGGGTTTTTCAGCGAAGCGAAGACCTGGCGCGCGTGCAGCATGTCTTTTTTCTGCACCGGGGTGAACTGTTCTTTGACGTACAGCAGCGTCAGCACAAAGCAGAGTAACAGCACGGCGGCGGTGATATAGAACACCGGTCGCAAGCCATATTGGTCGGCCAGCAGGCCACCTATCAGCGGCCCAATCAATGCGCCGCTAACGCCGCCGGTGGACAGGGTACCCAGCGCCCAGCCGCTGCGATTGCGCGGCACCTGGGTGGCAATCAGCGCATTGGCGTTGGGAATAAAACCGCCGAGCAAGCCAAGCACCGCGCGCAGGGCTAAAAACTGCCAGATATTCTGCGCCATCCCCATCAGAAGCATCACAATCGACATACCCAATGCCGAGCGCAGCAGCATCAATTTGCGCCCACGGCGATCGGCCAACCCGCCCCAGAAGGGCGAGGCAATGGCGGAGAACAGGAAGGTAATGCTGAACACCAGGCCGGACCACATGTTCAGCGCTTCGTGGCCGGTCACACCGAGCGTTTCTACGTATAACGGCAAGAATGGCATGATCAGGCTGAAGGCGGCCCCGGTGAGGAAGCATCCCAGCCAGGCGACGAACAAGTTACGTTTCCAGTTTACAGGTTCTGGTACCGAAGCCATAAATTACCGTTGCAGAAGGTGATGCGCTTTGCTCGCAGGCGAAAACAGGGGGGCAAAGCAAGAAAGTTAGCCTGGTAAGTATGCGCCTAATTATGGGTAGCATCAATTGATGTGGCGGGGTTATGCGAAAAATGAAATAAAGTTTTAAAAATAACGCGTTGCCGGTATTCCGCGCTGGCTGCGCGGAATATGCCGGTGGTTATCAAACGGCATCGCTGTTGGCGGCAACCTGAAATTTAGAGGGACTTACAGCCCGGCGAGCACGTCAAAACCCTTGCCGGTGGTAGAGGGGGTGAAGTCGGTAATGTCGTAGTTGGCCACGGCGTTGAACGGATCCTGTGCCACGATGCTATCCAACTGCGCACGGTCAATGCCTTTCACCAGAATCACACCGCCAGTACGCGGATTTTTACGTCCGGAGGCGATGAAGGTACCGTCCTGGAAATATTTCTTCAGCCAGGCAACATGTCCCTCGAGATGGCTGTCAACTTCTTCTATAGGGCGATGGTAAGTCAGACTAACGATATACATAACGGCTCCAGGGTGAAAATACTGAGTACGATCAGGATGATTACCCTCTCACCATTATCCTCGTTTCTCAATACCCAGAGCACAAAATGACCCGCCATCAGGCGGGTTGTGGTCAATATAACGAGGGCTCGCCTTCGGGCCGGGTCTTGAAGCGGCGGTGCAACCACATGTACTGGTCGGGCGCCATCAGGATCTCTTTTTCCACCACTTTATTCATATACGCGGCGGCCACGAACTCATTGTCCAGCGGGAAGTTTTCCACTGCCGGCTGCATAATCAACTCATAACCTTTGCCATCCGGCAGACGACGCGGGGTAAAGGGAATGATTGCCGGTTTGCCCATTCGCACCAGTATGTAGCTGCCGGTGGTGGTCGCTGCCTTCTCCACGGCAAACAGCGGGGCGAATACGCTGCTGCGCGGGCCGTAGTCGTGATCCGGCGCATACCAGATGATGTCACCCTGTTTCAGCGCGCGGATCATGCCTTTCACGTCTTTACGGTCCAGCATGGACTTGTTGGAACGCATGCGGCCCCAGGTTTGCAGCCAGTCCATCAGCTTGTTGTCGTGTGGGCGGTAAACGCCGATACCCGGGTTATGAATGCCAAAGATACGTGCGCCCAGTTCCAGCGTAAGGAAATGCAAGCCGATCAGCAAAACGCCCTGATGGTTGTCGTGTGCCTTTTGAATGTGTTCCAGCCCGCTGACGTGGAACCAGCGCTCGATACGCCAGTTTGGCCAAAACCAGGCCATACCGGTTTCAAACAGCCCCATGCCGACGGACTCAAAATTTTGCACCAGCAGCGCTTCGCGTTCGGCCTGCGGCATATCAGGGAAGCACAGCGTCAGGTTACGCCGGGCAATCGCCACGCGATGCTTGAGAAAACGCATGGAAAAACGGCCCAGTGAGGTCCCGAGGCGGTAAATAATCGGGTAAGGCAGTAATACCAGCAAATAAAGCAGGCCAATACCGAACCAGGTAAGCCAGTAACGCGGGTGCAATAAAGTGCGATTAAAAGAAGGAACTTGAGTCATGTGTTCTCAGCTTAGAAGCAGTCATTTAACAATAATAACAGAGTAATAGCAGGGTTTATCCTTCAGACGGACATTTTATTCACCCTGGTTTTTCTGCCGTTTATACCCACTATTGTGACATTTTTCTCGCGCAACGTGAAAAGGCACCGCATTAATACATCATTTTAAGTGATGACTGGGCGTGACATGATTATTAATTCGACTAAATCGCTCTAAAGGATAAGGTCCGCGCACAAGAGATGCGTATCATGACCGCGCAATTATTCAGAAGGGGGGAGTTATGTGGGCATCATGGTTAAGTTCTGGGCTGCTGATCCTTGGGGCATTATTGGGCAGTCTGGGCGCGCACCTGCAGTTTAACCCTCTGCTGGCGGTTGCGGGAGGGGCGCTGTTAGCGGGGATAGTGATTTCCGGTTTTACCGAATGTCGGCTTGGGCGCTGAGCGCCCAAGCCGTGTCTGTCAGTCGTTTTTAAACAGCCCTTTCAATACGTGAGGCTCGCAACGCCAGTACTGTGGCGGTGCGCTGACTTTTTCACCTAACCTGGCGGCGGCGTGCCACGGCCAGCGCGGGTTGTACAAAATGCCGCGCGCCAGCGCCACCATGTCCGCCTGGCCGGTGGAGACAATCGCTTCAGCCTGTTCCGGCTCGGTGATGAGCCCCACAGCGATAGTTGGCAGGCCGCTTTCGCGTTTGATGATTTCGGCAAACGGCACCTGATAACTCGGGCCGACCGGGATCTTCTGCTGAGGCGAAAGACCGCCGCTGGAAACGTGGATATAATCGCAACCCAACTCTTTCAGCGCTTTCGCCAGCGTCACCGATTGCCGTTCATCCCAACCGCCTTCCACCCAATCGCTGGCGGAAATCCGCACGCCGAGCGCTTTTTCCGCCGGGAACACCGCGCGCACTTCATTGAAAATCTCCAGCAGCAGGCGCATGCGATTTTGCAACGAGCCGCCGTATTGATCGTTGCGCTGGTTGGCCAGGGGGGAAAGGAACTGGTGCAGCAGATAACCGTGTGCGCCATGCAGCTCAATCAGCTCGAAGCCCAGGCGATCGGCGCGTTTTGCCGCCGCAACGAATTGTGCTTTCAACCGTTCGATATCGTTCAGACTCATCGCCGCAGGGGGGGCATCATGCGGTGAGAAGGGCAAAGTGGAGGCGGATTGGGTTTGCCAGCCACCGCGTGCGGCGTTGAGCTGCCCGCCGCCCTCCCAGGGAATGCCGTAGGAGGCCTTGCGGCCGGCGTGGGAGAGTTGAATGCCTAATGGCATGGAGGCGTGTTTTCTCACTGCCTGCACCACCTGCGCCAGCGCCTGCTCGGTAGCATCGTCCCACAGGCCGAGATCGCTGGGCGTGATGCGCCCTTCAGGCGCGACTGAGGTGGCCTCGACGATCAATAACCCTGCACCGGACAATGACAACTGACCAAGATGCATGGTGTGCCATTCGGTGGCTTTGCCCTCGTCGGCAGAATATTGGCACATAGGGGCGATAATAATACGGTTGGGTAAATCCAGCTCCCCCAGTGAAATCGGGGTAAATAACTGACTCATGACGTCCTCCGGATCCGTGGTAAAGAGAAAGAAAACTACCCTTAGGCTTATCGGGGTTTGTGACCGGCGTCAAGTTTCCAGCGTTAAACATTGCCGCCGGGCTAATGCTGTTTTGAGCGACATTTTCGGGTATTATGTGCGCCGCGCGTGGGCCTGCGGCCCGCGCGTTCAAAATAAGCCACCTCCCGAAAGACAGGAAAGTACACCATGCCAGTGTTACATAACCGAATTTCTAATGAGGAACTGAAGGCGCGCATGCTGGCGGAAACAGAGCCACGCACCACAGTTTCTTTTTATAAATACTTCACCATCGACGATCCCAAAGCGTTTCGCGACAGCCTGTACGTTGAGTTTGACAAGCTGAAGGTATTTGGCCGCATTTATGTGGCCAAAGAGGGCATCAACGCGCAGATCAGCGTGCCGCAGAACAAGTTCGACGCGTTTAAAGCCGCGCTGTTTGCCTCGCACCCGGCGTTGGATCAGGTGCGTCTGAATATCGCCTTGGAAGATGACGGTAAATCTTTCTGGGTGCTGCGCCTTAAGGTGCGCGATCGCATCGTCGCCGATGGGATTGACGATGAGAGCTTCAACCCGGCGAATGTGGGCGAGTATTTGCAGGCCGACCGCGTCAACCAGATGATTGACGATCCGGATACGCTGTTTGTGGATATGCGTAACCATTACGAATATGAAGTCGGCCACTTTGAAAATGCCATCGAAGTGCCTTCAGACACTTTCCGCGACCAACTGCCGATGGCGGTTGAGATGCTGCAGGACAATAAAGACAAAAATATTGTCATGTACTGCACCGGCGGCATCCGCTGTGAAAAAGCCAGCGCCTACATGCTGCATAACGGCTTCAAAAACGTCTACCACGTGGAAGGCGGGATTATCGAGTACGCACGCAAAGCGAAAGAGCAGGGATTGCCGCTGAAGTTTGTCGGCAAGAACTTTGTGTTCGATGAGCGCATGGGCGAGCGGATTTCTGACGATGTGATCGCCAATTGCCACCAGTGCGGCGCCGCCTGCGATACTCACACCAACTGCAAGAATGACGGCTGCCATTTATTGTTTATTCAATGCCCGACCTGCGCCGCCAAATTTGAAGGTTGTTGCAGCGAGATCTGCCGCGAAGAGCTGAAGTTGCCGCGTGAAGAACAGCGCGCTCGCCGAGCCGGCCGTGAAAATGGCATCAAGATTTTCAATAAGTCGAAAGGGTTGTTGCAGACCACGATGCACATTCCGGCACCTGAGGATGAAAGCCCAGCAAGCTGAGCCAATGATAAGCGCGGCAGTTTTGCCGCGCTTTATACCCGTCGCCTTTCAGGCAACTCATAGCGCGCAGTATTACTTCGCGCGTACGCCTTCGACAGAAATAATCAGCTCAACATCCTGCGATGCCGGGCCGAGATCGGTAGTGATGCCGAAGTCTTTCAGCTTGATTTTACCGTTGGCCGCAAAGCCGGCGCGGTAGCCACCCCATGGGTCATTACCCTGGCCGATCAGTTTGGCGTCCAGCGTTACCGGTTTGGTAACGCCGTTCAGCGTCAGATTACCGACCACGGCATAGCCGTCACCGCTCTTTTTCACTTCGGTGGATTCAAACTTGGCCTGTTTGTTTTTTTCCACGTTCAAAAACTCTGCGCTGCGCAGATGTTTGTCGCGTTCGGCGTGATTGGTGTCGACGCTGGCGGTATTGATAGTGACGTTAACCTTGTCCTTGGACGGATCTTTTTCGTCGAAGGTGAAGCCGCCGTCAAAGTCTTTGAAGGTGCCGTACAACCAGCTGTAACCCAGGTGCTGGATGCGGAATTCGATAAAGGCGTGTTGCCCTTGTTTGTCAATTTTGTAGTCGGCAGCCAGCGCGGAACCGGCGCTCAGCAGCAGTGCGCCTGCGGTCAGGCCCAGTACGGTTTTCTTCAACATAGCAATCTCCATAAATCCAAAGGTTAATCGGCGCTGCTACCCAGCATCCGTTTCAAAGTCACATCACGATCAATAAAGTGATGTTTAAGCGCAGCCAGGCCGTGCAGTAGCGAGAGCACGACGACGGTCCAGGCCAGATAAAGGTGGATAGTGCCGGCGGTATCGGCCTGTTCAGCCATGCCGGTGACGGTGGCGGGGATGTCGAACCAGCCGAAAACGCTGATCGCCTGGCCGTCGGCGGTGGAAATCAGATAGCCGCTGATCAGGATGCTGAACAACACGACATACAGCGCGATATGAGCCAGTATCGCACTGACGCGAGTAAAACGACTGTAGCTGGCCAGCGGTTTTGGCGGCGGTGAAACGAAACGCCAGATCACCCGAACCACCATGACGATGAACAACAGTGTACCGATGCTTTTATGGATTTCCGGTGCCTGGTGATACCAGACATCGTAATAGCCCAGCGTGACCATCCACAAGCCCAGGGCAAACATGCCGTAAACCGTCAGCGCAACCAGCCAATGGATTAGCACTGAAATATGGCCAAAACGGCTGGCGGTATTTTTCCAAAGCATCTTGTTTCCTTACATTCATCATTTTCTGGGTGCAATAATTAAACTTTAAGAAACATAAAATCAATAATAAATTTAACTATGTTACTTCTTTAGAATATCAATCAGTGAATTTGCGGAAGATTGCGGGAAGTTAATCAGTGAAATCGTCGTAGTGAATATCGTCATTTGAATATATTTTTCCGTTACCAGTTGAAATTAAAGCTTTTTATTTATTTGTGTCAGCTTTTGTCATTTTGCGTAAATACGGTCTTTTTTTGACAAATAATCCGCTAGCAAAGAGCGTCGATTATTTCCAGTCTGATTTTGGCAAGGGTGCGGATTTTCTTGCTGGCTGGTGTTTATCGGCAGTTTACCTGCGCTGCAGCGGCAGAGTTTGCTAACATAAGAGGCATCTGGCGGCCCTGTGGGCCTGGATTGTCAATACAAAGGAAATGTCATGGGCCGAACCCTTTTGACCGATCGCAGCCTGCGTCTGGCCATTATGTTGGCGATGCTGGTGATTATCCTGGCCGGTATTAAAGCGGCGGCAGACATCATGGTGCCGTTCATGCTGGCGGTATTTCTGGCGATGGTACTGAACCCGCTGGTGGCGCAACTCGAACGCTGGCGGATACCGCGCGTGTTGGGGGTTAGCTTATTGGTGGTGGCCGTGGTGGTAGTGCTGATGCTGTTTATCGGCATGCTGGGTGCCTCGTTGAATGAGCTTGCCCGTTCATTGCCGCAATACCGCGGCATGATGATGGAAAAACTGCGCGAGCTGCAACATTACGCCGATCGTTTCAACATAACCCTGTCCACCGTGGCGATGCTGCAGTATGTCGACCCAAGCGCAGCGATGAACCTGGTCACTCGCCTGCTGAGCCACCTTTCCGGCGCTATGACCAATATCTTCCTGCTGCTGATGACCGTGGTGTTTATGTTGTTTGAAGTACAGTTGCTGCCTTACAAGCTGCAACAGGCGCTGGACAAGCCCAGTGAGGGGATTGCCAATATTCAGCGTGCGCTGGAGGGGGTGACCCGTTATCTGGTGATCAAAACGGCGATCAGTCTGGCGACCGGGATTATTGTCTGGGTGTTCCTGGCTGCGGTCGGCGTACGTTTTGCATTTATCTGGGGGTTACTGGCATTTTTGCTGAATTATATTCCCAATATCGGTTCGGTGATCGCCGCCATTCCTCCATTGATTCAGGCCCTGTTGTTTAACGGCTTTGGTGATGCGTTAGTGGTGGCGGGGGGCTTTATCATGATCAATCTGGTGATTGGCAATATGCTGGAGCCGAGGATCATGGGGCGAGGGCTGGGGTTGTCGACGCTGGTGGTCTTTCTTTCGCTGATTTTCTGGGGATGGCTGATGGGGCCGGTAGGCATGTTGCTCTCGGTACCGCTGACTATTATTGCCCGCATTGCGCTGGAAACCACTGAAGGGGGGCATAAAATGGCCATTATCCTCGGCGATGGTCGGCCGGGCAAGAAAGTCACCTCGGAGTAAAGAAAAATCAGAAAGGGGGGAGAGCGGGCGCGTAGTGTGTCCGTGACGACAATCTGCCGAGGACTCAGAAACGCCTGAAACACAAACGGGGAAGGTTGGCGTAGCGCCTTGAGTCAGGTCATTCAGGTCATAAAGAAGAAATAGACATCAAGCGCTAGCACCAGTAGCCACAGACAGAGGTACAGCACCAGATGTTCGCGTACATTGTTGACGATCGCCGACAGTATTTTGTTTAGCATTCTAAGCAGCCAAAAGGTTAGGACCGCTGATTATAGTATTTTTGTAGCCAACGTTAATACTGTGAAAGGGCAAAGTGTGGGATCAGAGGTGAGTTTCACCTCTTTGAACAAGTTATACGGCCAGCAGGGACAGCGACATCGGGGCGGTCGGCGCACTTGGCGGGTAGAAATAACGCAGTACGTTATAGAGAGAGTAAAACTCCAACCGGTTGCGGGCGTTGATTTTTTCCGTGATATGGCGTTTGTGAACATAAACCGTGTGTGAGCTGATTTGCAGCTTTTTCGCGATACGGTAATTCGGCATTTCCGCCATCCAGTGTTTCATCACCGTCAGTTCTTGCGGGCTGAACAGGGAATGTTCAACGCCAGCATCCATCAGTGCAACAGGCTTTTCCCTCAGCATGCGCAGGGTAACGGGCAAAATACTTTTGTTGAACAGGAAGGCGTTATCAGTGATGCGCATCGGCGTTTCGCTGTAGGGATAAGGCGTGTCCAGATAAATAAACAGCAGCGCCGAGGGGCTGGCCTCAATAAAAGCCTGCAGTTGGGTATCATCGTCGTTATAGCGGCAATGCTTGGTCAGGTTTACCAGGATGTGGCTCGGCTGGTAACTGCTCAGTAGCGGCATCGCCTGTTCAATGCTGTGGCAACAGGTGGTCTGAACGAAAACATGGTCAGAAAAATAGTTGTCGATTCCGACTCGGGTGAAGCAGCATTCGTCCACGACAAGCAGTTTCATGGTGACGTCCTTGTTGATCGAAAAATTACTTGGGCATATCAGCTGTAAAATAAGACTTACACCATAGAGGATCAATTCGGAAATCCGGATACTTGTGTCAGAAATTTCCGTTGCCAGATTTTTTATATGATTTTTTAATGAGTTATAGACGTGGTGAATTGTAACCGAGGGGGAAACCGCAGCCCGCGCGGGTTAGCGGGTGCGGTTAGTGAATGGGAAAAGGTTAATTAAAACGTTTTAGCGCAAAGGGGGAGATGTCTACCGGCGGGTTTTTGTCTTCGGCAAACAGGGCGGCGATCTCGCCCAACACGCTGGCAAACTTGAAACCATGGCCGCTCAGACCGCTGATGACCATCAGTCGATCGCATCCCGGGACGGTGTCGATAATAAAATCTTCATCCGGACTCATATCGTAACTGCATGCTTCCCCATGTAAACATACCCCTACACCCGGTAAAAATTGGCGCAGAAATTGGAAGACTTCAGTGCCATCACTGGCGAAACTGCCGAAAGGTTTGCGTTGCTCAGGTGCATCCATCTCCTGGCCGCCGTCATGCTTACCCACTTTCAGCCCGTCGTTATCGGCGGGAAAACCGTAATAATGGTTGCCGTCCTGAGCCTCAACGGTAAAAGCCGGGAAACGGTTGTTGATGCTGTAACGGCCATCCGCCTGATGCCATGAAAATACTTTCCGCAGCGGTGCGATAGGTAACTGCGGCAGCAGCGCTTTTACCCAGGTGCCGGCGGTAACCACCGCTTTTCGGCCCCGGAAGCGGCCTTCAGAGGTGACGACTTCGACACCGCCATCAATAGGCTCCACTGCGCTGACGGGGCAATTGAACAGTTGGCTGCAACCGGCTTCATTAGCCAGTTTGATCAGGCAGGCGACGGCCTGTTCCGAGCGCAGGAACCCGGCATCGGGTTCAAACACGCCAATGTAGCCCTCAGGCGCGTTGAATTCGGGCCAACGCTGGTTAATCTGTTCCGTACTGAGGTTTTGCGTGTTGAGGCGGAATTTTTGCGCGCTGCGTTGGGCATTGCTGATGAATTCAGAATGCTGCGGCCCGAGGTTCAGTACTCCGCAGGCCTGAAACAGTTCTTCGCCGGTTTGCTGAATCAGTGCGTTCCACAGGGCCTGGGCACGCAGAATCAGTGGCACATACTTTTCACCTTCGCCATAGGCATGGCGGATGATTCGTGTATCGCCGTGGTGGCTGCCGTTACGGTGTGGGGGCATCGCGCTGTCGATCATTAATACTTTCAAGCCGGATCTCGTAGCATAGTAACCCGCCGCTGCGCCTACCGAACCGCTGCCCACAACAATTAAGTCATATTCCACGTGCCGTAACCTCTCTGATATACGTTTCTTATCGGGCTATGATAAAAGGTTGGGCGCAGCAATGCACCCGTTGCGCTGTCGTGCCGGCAAAGAAAAAGGCGCCAGAGATAATCGCTGGCGCCTTAGGCTTTTTGGGGCAGTAAATTAGTGTTTTTTACGATCAAGGTCCTGGTAATCCGTTGCTTCAATCTTGGCAATGCCGGCTTCTAAAATATTGATTAATTGGCGTGCGACATCTGTAGTTAACCAAAGCGTTCTGTCTACTTGGGCTTCTTCTGGCGTCTGGTCTAGTGAAGACAGGTAATGAAGGCGTATCATCATGGCGTCATAAACGTCGACAGTACTAATATCCCAACCAACAAGCGGGTGTGTCTGAATTACTTCATCATTTCTGTCCATAAAGACCCCTTATTGAGTAGTAACTAACGTGAGTGACTAACGAGGATCAATGCGGCTCATCATCATGTGAGCAATTACAGTATACGCATATGGTTTCTGCGGTGGAGCTTTTCCATCCTTTTTTGCAAAATAAATATAATTATTCTACTGGCTGGCCAAGGAGGCCTGCGTGACGGGCATGCGGCAATCATTCTGCATCAGGAGGGGCGCTGTGTAACCGTTTCTCAAGTTCGGCGGCCAGATGCGCGAAATGCTGCTGCGTTTCGGCATCGCGATTCTGATTTTGCGCTTCCAGTTTCAGGCTGTGGATCAGCAATTGATTGGCTTTGTCATCCAGACCAAAAGCCAGATAGGAGAACGCAACTTCCAATACGTTCAAGCGCCGTTTTTGATCGCCAATCAGCGCCAGCAGCTCGCCAAAGGTCATCGTTTCTTCAGATTTTATCTTGTCCGGGACCATGTCAAACACCTCCTGTTAAAAACATTCAGTACAGACCAGATAAGGCATTTCTTCCAGCATAAATTGAAGGAGGGAGGTGAGTGCGGTTTCAAAGGCAAAAAAGCCGGGGAGCGACCCCCCGGCAAAAACAGCATTGCAGTGTTATTCTGCGCTGAACCACTCGTCTGCGCTTTCCCAGGTTTCCTGGAGGATTTCAGCGATTAGGTCTTTATCCGTTTTTAGGCCGCCAAGCACAGAAAGCCCGTTGGCACCGGCATAACGAACCTGAACTACGGCATCTGGAAATTGACGATTTACCCGCTTGCCCAGCTCGCCGGTCAGGGCTTCAATTGCCCCTGGCGGTAGCGGTCTGGTTTTATCTATAGTGACTTCAACACGCATGATTGCCCCCGAAGCGATTTACTGGTTATTTATACAGTTAAGTTCGTGCGGGAGCAAGAGGTTGCGTTAAAAAAGATTTTACGCCTTCACGGACCAGCTCAGGGTCTCCCCGGCCAGGAATGGCACAACCGTTTCGTTACCCATGGCTATCTCTTCCGGTTGCGTTGTCGGCACACGTTGCAGTTCGATAAAGTCGGCATTGACCGGCAGGCCATAAAAACGTGGGCCGTTCAGCGAGCAGAAGGCCTCCAGATGCTCCAGCGCGCCCAGTTGTTCGAATACGCTGGCATAGGCCGGGATGGCATTCGGGGCGTTAAATACGCCGGCACAGCCACAGCTTGACTCTTTGCGGTGCTTGGCATGCGGCGCCGAGTCGGTGCCGAGGAAGAAGCGCTCGGAACCGCTGGCGACTGCTTTGCGCAGCGCATCCTGATGAATGTTGCGTTTCAGGATCGGCAGGCAGAACAGGTGCGGGCGGATGCCACCAACCAGCATATGATTGCGGTTAAACATCAGGTGCTGCGGCGTGATAGTGGCGCCAAGGAAACGATTGCCTTCCTGCACATATTGAGCCGCTTCTTTGGTCGTGATGTGCTCGAAGACGATTTTCAACTCCGGGAACTGCCGGCGGATTGGCTCCATAACCTGTTCAATAAAACGCGCCTCGCGATCGAAGATATCTACGGCTGCGTCGGTCACTTCACCGTGGATCAGCAGCGGCATACCGATTTTCTGCATTTGTTCAAACAGCGGGTAGATGCCTTTCACATCGCTGACACCGTGGCTGGAGTTGGTGGTGGCGTTGGCAGGATACAACTTGGCGGCGGTGAACACGCCTTGCTCAAAGCCGTTGACCAATTCGGCGGCGGCCAGCGAGTTGGTCAGGTAGCAGGTCATCAATGGGGTGAAATCGTGATCCTGAGGAACTGCGGCCAGAATGCGGTCACGATAGGCCCGTGCAGCCTCTACGGTAGTGATTGGCGGAGCCAGATTCGGCATGACAATCGCCCGGCCAAATACCTGACTGGTATAGGGCAGAACCGTTTTCAGCATGTCGTCATCACGCAGATGGATGTGCCAGTCGTCAGGGCGGCGGATTTTCAGGGCTTGAGGTTGTGCGGTCATGTTGCAAGGCTCCGGCGGTCAGAAACACGTCTATATAAAAGCGAATAATGGGGGTTATTCACGCCGGGGTGTAAGGATAAGCGGAAAGCGTCTTTGATGCATCTGTTTGTTCACGGCAAGTTGAAATCAATTGGCTTTCGGGCGCATAGTGACAGGGATTTTAACGATCCCCGTGTCATAACTGCTGGGTTATCAACGTTCATCATGTGGAATGGGAGAAAGAAATGGAAGTACGAGTTATTGCCACCCTGCAGGCGAAACCTGAATTTGTGTCTGCCGTCAGCGATGCTGTGCATGAAATTATAGAGCCAAGCCGTCAGGAGCTGGGCAATCTGCAGTATGATCTGCACCGCGATCTGGAACAGCCTGGCACCTTCGTGTTCTTCGAACGCTGGGCAAGCGCAGAAGCGCTGGAAAAACACAACGCCACCGAGCACTTTAAACAATTTGTCAGCCAGCTCGACGGCAAGCTGGATTTGCTGGATATCAAACAATTGAAAAAAATTGCCTGAACCGATTTTTTGGCAAGAAAAAACCCGCCATTTGGCGGGTTTTTTTATCGGAGCAGATTAACTTATTCGTTAACCGGCTGCGGTTTGGTTGCCGGCGCTGTGGCTTGATTCACCGCAGCATGACCCCCCGCCGAGCCTTTACCTTCGAAATTGAAGGAAGGGCGTTGCCAATCGCTGCCTTTCTGCTCTTCCGGCTCGTAAGCCGGTGCTGGGGCCTTGGTCATTGGCGCTGTGGCGATATGTTTATAGAGTGTCCCCTGCACAGGCGCTGGCTGCTGAACAACCGGCGGTTTTTCAACAACAACGACCGGAGCAGCAGCTTCCTGAACAGGTGCGGCCTCAACGATGATCGGCGCTGGCGCTGCGACAGGCTCAACAACAACGGCAGTTTCTTCAGCAACAGCCGCGGCTTCAACCACCGGGGTTGCTTCGACGTTCGTAGCTTCTTCAACCACGGTAGTCTCTTCAACCACGGTAGCTTCTTTAACCACGGTAGCTTCTTCAACTACTGGCGTCTCAGCCTGCGGTACCGCAGCCGTTTCCTCCAATTGAGCCGTAATGACCGGCGCAACAGTTTCAACTTCCGGCTGGGCTTCTTCTGCAATGACAACCTCAGCGGTTTCTACCGGTGCGAGGGTTTGTGCGGCAGCTTCAGCGATAACCGGAGCGGCTACGTCGACAGCTTGTTGTGCCATCACGTTGTCGGCAGCGATTTCGGTAGCATCAGTCTGAACTTCAGCTTCTTCAATCACTTGTGCTGTTTGTGTTACAGGGTAACTTACCCATACCTTGCCAGAAGCCATTTCCGGAGAGGCGAAAGCCCCAGCCAACGGCATTGGCGACTGGGCAGGATAACGCTCATCACGGTAACGGCGACGGCGCTGACCGCTCACGCGCAGATGGCGTGGCGAGCGGCGTGAACGGCGTGGCATGCCATTTTCACCGTTGCGGTTGTCGCCCTGAACGTCATCTTCAGCCGGTGTCTCAAGGGTTTCTGGCAGCAATTTAACGCTGTCTTCTTCCAGAGCCGGTTTCACGTCCTGGGTTTTCGCCACTGGCGCTTTAGGGGCCAGCAGCTCTTCCGCTGCGCGATGCAGTTCTTCTTCCGCGGACAATACGCGAACTTTCTGCGACAGAGGACGACGCTGGCGACGCTGCATGTTTTGCTGCTGGCGTTCTTCCAGATCTTCATCGCTGATAACGTTGGTGCTGGTGTCTACACTTTCCAGTGCAGCCACTTCCTGCTGAGCCTGGCGCTTCTCTTCCTGACGACGGCGCTGGCGTTCGGCACGCTGGTCACGGCGTTGTTGCTGCTCTTCACGCTGTGCCTTGGCGGCTTCTTCAGACTGTGGTGCCTCGGCAACCGGTGCGGCAACCTGCGGTGCATTGCGGCGGTTGTTACGGCGTTGTTCATCGCGCACTTCACGCGTTTCACGGCCTTCACTGCGATTGTCGCGCGGCTCACGATTTTCACGTGGTTCACGGTTATCGCGCTCGCGATTGTCACGGCCTTCGCCGCGTTCCTTGCGTTCGCCACGTTCAGGACGATCGCTACGCTCACCACGTTCTCCGCGTTCACCACGTTCTTTACGGCCAGAACCCTGACGGCGTTGACCACGGCGATCCTGGCGGCGGTTTTCACCGTTGCCTTCGGCCTTAGGTGCTTCAACGGCAGGTTTGGCTTCAACAACCGGTTGTTCTTCACTGGCGAACAGCGCTTTCAAGCCACCGAACAGGCGGCCCAACAGACCTGGTTTTGCAGCGGTTGGGGCGCTTGGTTTTGCCACGGCAGCGGCAGCAGCGGACTGTGCCGCCACAGGTTCTTCGGCAGGCGGTGGGGCGTCAGCCGCCAGAGAGAACGAAGCCAGAGCCGGTTGTTCCGGACGTTTGCGCTCCATCGGCGCATCTTCCAGTGGCTGGGCCATCTCTTCTTCGTGCAATTTCGGCAGCAGGTAGCTCAGGGTTGGTGTTTCTTCGCCTTTGCGCACACGCAGCACGGAGTAGTGCGGGGTTTGCATCTGATCGTTCGGCACGATGATCGCTTTCACGCCACCCTGACGTTTTTCGATTGCGCTCACCGACTCACGTTTTTCGTTCAGCAGGTAAGAAGCGACCTGAACCGGCACGATAGCGTGAACTTCTTTGGTATTTTCCTTCAGCGCTTCTTCTTCGATCAGGCGCAGAATGGAAAGTGCCAGCGATTCGTTATCACGGATGGTGCCGGTGCCGTTACAGCGAGGGCAGACGTGATGACTGGATTCACCCAGTGACGGGCTGAGGCGCTGACGCGACATCTCAAGCAGGCCAAAGCGGGAAATGCGGCCGATCTGGATACGCGCACGGTCCTGACGCACTGCGTCACGCAGGCGGTTTTCTACTTCGCGCTGGTGGCGCACTGGGGTCATATCGATGAAGTCGATAACGATCAGGCCGCCAAGGTCACGCAAGCGCAGTTGGCGAGCGATTTCGTCCGCCGCTTCCAGGTTGGTGTTGAACGCAGTTTCTTCGATATCGCCACCGCGGGTTGCTCGCGCGGAGTTGATGTCGATGGCGGTCAAGGCTTCGGTAGTGTCGATGACGATCGAGCCGCCGGAAGGCAAGCGAACTTCACGCTGGAAGGCGGATTCGATCTGAGACTCGATTTGGTAATGGCTGAACAGAGGGATTTCACCGCTGTACAGTTTGATTTTGCTGCTGAAATCCGGGCGGCCCAGAGCAGCGATGTGCTCTTTTGCCAAATCGAGAACTTTAGGGTTATCGATCAGGATTTCGCCGATGTCCGGGCGCAGATAGTCACGGAATGCGCGCACGATCACGTTGCTTTCCTGATGGATCAGGAACGGAGCAGGGCGGCCTTCGGCGGCTTTCTTGATGGCTTCCCAATGCTTCAGACGGAAAGACAGGTCCCACTGCAGCGCATCGGCAGATTTGCCAACGCCCGCGGTACGAACAATCAGACCCATGCCATCCGGCAATTGCAGGGAGGAAAGCGCTTCTTTCAGTTCGGTACGGTCGTCACCCTCGATGCGGCGGGAAATGCCACCGGCACGCGGGTTGTTCGGCATCAGCACCAGATAACTGCCGGCCAGACTGATGAAGGTGGTCAAGGCTGCGCCTTTGTTACCACGTTCTTCTTTGTCAACCTGAACGATAACTTCCTGGCCTTCGCGCAGCACATCTTTGATGTTCGGGCGACCATGAGAAGAGTAGTTACTTGGGAAGTATTCGCGGGCGATTTCTTTAAGAGGGAGGAAACCATGTCGTTCTGCGCCGTAATCAACGAACGCTGCTTCAAGACTTGGTTCAATACGAGTGATTTTGCCTTTGTAAATATTCGCTTTTTTCTGTTCATGACCTGGGCTTTCAATGTCCAAATCATACAGCCGCTGTCCATCTACAAGGGCAACACGCAACTCTTCCTGCTGAGTTGCGTTAATCAACATTCTTTTCATCTTAACTTACTCGTTATTTTTACATTATCGACAAAGCTGCGGGCAAAATAACCTCATGGCCGGGTTAAAACCGAAAACCCCGTGTCTTCTCGCAAAGTCGTCAACCTCACGGTTGTCGCCTGCATAGGGGCGCATTATCTCGGTAAGCCTGTATTTCTTTGTGAAAAACAGCACTTTTACTAGGGGAATAGCCTCTGATTTACGTCGACAGATCTGATTCCGTTTGCCGGCCAAGCTGCAACCCGCAGCCCGCTAATTGTTTGATTTCGCATTACGTCTTACGCCATTGCTGCGTTTTTGCGCCATCAGACAAATTTTATAATCCCACCGTTTTCCCTGTTTAACGAGAATCAACGTGGAAAGTAAACGCATTATTCCACTGCTGATGCCGTTATAGCAAGGTGACTTTTCCTTAACTGCGGAAGAAATCGCAAACGTTCAAACCGGCTTGCTGCCTTATTGTTCGCTGGGGTTTCGTCTGCAGTCAGAGAGACAGTTAAGCACAGAAAAAGAAGTGGCGCTATTTACTCGCTCTATTTAGAATCCCGCTCCATGAAAACGAACATTCCTGCAGTACAATTAATCACGATTTCTGACGACGAAGCCGGTCAGAGAATCGACAACTTTTTGCTTGCCCGCCTGAAAGGCGTGCCGAAGAGCATGATTTACCGCATCGTGCGTAAAGGCGAGGTGCGGGTTAATAAAGGACGCATCAAGGCAGAATATAAACTGGCCGCCGGCGACGTGGTGCGTATTCCGCCGGTGCGCGTTGCCGAGCGTGAAGAAGCGCCAGTCTCCGCCAAACTGGATAAAGTGGCCGCGCTGGCAGATTGCATCTTGTATGAAGACGATCACCTGCTGCTGCTGAACAAGCCATCAGGCACGGCAGTACATGGCGGCAGCGGCCTGAGCTTTGGCGTGATCGAAGGCCTGCGTGCGCTTCGCCCGGAAGCCCGCTTCCTGGAACTGGTTCACCGCCTTGATCGCGATACCTCAGGCGTGCTGTTGGTGGCGAAAAAACGCTCTGCGCTACGTTCGCTGCATGAGCAACTGCGCTTGAAGGGGATGCAGAAAGATTACCTGGCGCTGGTGCGCGGCCAGTGGCAATCACATTGCAAAGCGGTGCAGGCGCCACTGCTGAAAAACATTTTGCAGAGCGGTGAGCGTATTGTTCGCGTCAACAGCGAAGGCAAACCTTCGGAAACACGCTTCAAGGTGGAAGAGCGCTTTGAGCACGCAACGCTGGTCAAAGCCAGCCCGATCACCGGGCGCACCCATCAGATCCGTGTGCACACCTTGCATGCCGGGCATCCGATAGCCTTTGACGATCGTTATGGCGATCGCGAGTTCGATCGCCAACTGGCGGGCACCGGGCTCAAGCGTCTGTTCTTGCACGCGGCTGCTTTGCGTTTCGAACATCCGGGTACCGGCGAAACGATGCGCATCGAAGCGCCGATGGATGAAGAGCTGCGTCACTGCCTGCAGGTGTTGCGCAAGCAGTCTCAGGGCAAATAACGCAGCCCTTTTATCTTATGCCAGCGGGTTGATGCCTTCAGCCCGCAGCATTTCCAGCAGGGCGATCAACGGCATGCCGATCAACGTATTGGGATCCCGCCCCTCCAGCTTATCGAACAGCGCAATCCCCAATCCTTCACTTTTAAAGCTGCCCGCGCAGTTGAGTGGTTGCTCAAGTCGCACGTAAGCGCTAATTTCAGCCTCGCTCAGCGTGCGGAAATGTACGTGAAAGGGTTCGCACAGTACCTGCAGATGCCTGCTGCGGCTGTTATACAACGCCAGCCCGGTATAAAAGGTGACTTTCTGGCCGCTGGCCTGGCGCAATTGAGCGCAGGCGTTTTCTTCCGTGTGCGGTTTTCCGGTGATTTTTCCTTCGATCACGCAGACTTGATCGGAGCCGATAATCAGATGTTCGGGGTAGGCGGCAGCCAGCGCCTGGGCTTTCGCTGTGGCCAATCGCAGCACCAGCGCCTCGGCGCTTTCCCCCGCCAGCGGGGTTTCATCCACCTGCGGCGCCGCGCAAAGGAAGGGCAAGTGCAGCTTTTCCAGTAGCATCTTGCGGTAGGTCGAGGTGGAGGCAAGGAGAAGTCTTTGCATAATTTTTTTCGCAAACCGTAGCGTAAATAGAGTGGGCATTTTAAACTGTCCGCCGCTGAGGAAGCGAATAATGGTGAAAGGTACCGTTTTACGGCCTTTTTCTTTGACTCTACGTCGTTACAAAGTTAATATGCGCGCCCTATGCAAAAGGTAAAATTACCCTTGACCATTGATGCGGTACGTACCGCTCAGAAACGCCTGGACTATGTTGGTTCCTATGCGCCTGAGCAGGTTACACGTGTTGCCGACTCCGTGGTCAGTGTGGACAGTGATGTTGAGGTTTCGTTATCGTTCGATATTGATAACCAACGCCTCGCGGTGATAACAGGGCATTCGGACGTTCAGGTAACCCTGATGTGCCAACGCTGTGGTGTCCCGTTCGAGCGTCATATCCACACAACATATTGTTTTAGCCCGGTCGTCAATGATGAGCAGGCTGAGGCATTACCGGGAGCGTACGAACCGATCGAAGTCGATGAGTTTGGCGAAGTCGATCTGTTGGCAATGATTGAAGACGAAATTATTCTTTCACTGCCTGTCGTCCCGTTACATGAATCTGAACACTGTGAAGTGTCCGAAGCGGACATGGTATTTGGCAAACTGCCTCCAGAGGCGGAGAAACCGAATCCATTTGCCGTATTAGCCAGTTTAAAGCGTAAGTAATTAAGGAGTAAGGTCCATGGCCGTACAACAAAATAAACCAACCCGTTCCAAGCGTGGCATGCGTCGTTCACACGATGCTCTGACCACCACCACATTGTCTGTTGATGCGACTTCTGGTGAAACTCATCGTCGTCACCACATCACTGCCGACGGTTTCTACCGCGGTCGCAAGGTTATCGGCTAAGTAGCGGTACCTTGACTCGTCTAACCCTGGCGTTAGATGCAATGGGCGGGGACTTCGGTCCCTGCGTCACAGTGCCTGCTTCATTGCAGGCACTGGCCTCTAATTTACAGCTTCATCTCCTGCTGGTCGGCGATCCCGACGCCATCTCTCCTTTACTTGCCAAAGCCGATCCGGTTCTTCTGGAGCGTTTGCAAGTCGTGCCCGCTGAATCAGTGATTGCCGGCGACGCCAAACCCTCACAAGCGATACGCGCCAGCCGTGGCACATCTATGCGCATTGCGCTGGAGCTGACCAAAAACGGCGATGCGCAGGGTTGCGTCAGTGCAGGTAATACCGGTGCGTTGATGGGCCTGGCGAAAATGCTGATTAAGCCGCTGGACGGTATTGAACGTCCGGCGCTGATGACCGTGATCCCAAACCAGCAGCTCGGTAAAACCGTAGTGCTGGATCTGGGCGCCAACGTTGAATGCGACAGCACTATGCTGGTGCAGTTTGCGGTAATGGGCGCAGTGATGGCCGAAGAGGTGGTGGGTATTGCGCAGCCCCGCGTGGCGCTGCTGAATATTGGTGAAGAAGAGACCAAAGGCCTGGATAATATCCGCGAAGCGGCCGCCGTGCTGAAAAACACCCCGGCAATCAATTATATTGGTTACCTGGAAGGCAATGACCTGCTCACCGGTAAAACCGATGTCCTGGTCTGCGACGGCTTCGTGGGTAACGTCACCCTGAAAACCATGGAAGGGGTGGTAAGAGTATTTTTATCGCTGCTGAAATCATCCGGAGACGGTGGCAAGCAGGCGTGGTGGTTAAAGTTGTTAGGCCGTTGGTTGCAAAAACGGGTGGTAAAGCGGTTCGGCCACCTGAACCCCGACCAGTATAATGGCGCATGTCTGTTAGGATTGCGCAGCACCGTAATCAAGAGCCACGGCGCTGCGAACCCACACGCGTTTGCAGTAGCAATCGAACAGGCTGTGCAGGCGGTGCAGCGGCAAGTCCCTGAAAGGATTGCTGCGCGCCTTGAAGCTGTATTACCTAAGAGTGACTGATCGTACATGTATACAAAGATTCTCGGTACGGGGAGTTATTTACCCGTACAAGTGCGCACCAATGCTGACCTTGAAAAAATGGTGGATACCTCTGACGAGTGGATCGTCACGCGTACCGGTATCCGTGAGCGCCGTATCGCTGCCGCTGATGAAACCGTGGCGACGATGGGCTTCCATGCTGCTGAAAAAGCGCTGGAAATGGCAGGTGTGGCTAAAGAAGACATCGGGTTGATCGTAGTTGCGACCACCACCTCAAGCCATGCATTCCCTAGCTCCGCTTGCCAGGTGCAGCAGATGTTGGGCATTAAAGACTGTGCGGCCTTCGATCTGGCCGCAGCCTGCGCCGGTTTTACCTATGCGCTGAGCGTGGCCGATCAGTACGTCAAGAATGGCGCGGTGAAACATGCGCTGGTGATCGGTGCGGACGTGCTGTCACGCACGCTGGATCCTGAAGATCGCGGTACCATCATTCTGTTCGGTGATGGCGCGGGTGCGGTGCTGTTGGGCGCGTCCGAAGAGCCGGGCATCCTGTCAACCCATCTGCATGCCGATGGCACCTACGGCGGCCTGCTGACGCTGCCGTTCAAGGATCGTCAGGATCCGGAGCAGCCGGCCTACGTTACCATGGCAGGCAATGAAGTATTCAAAGTTGCGGTTACCGAACTGGCTCACATCGTGGAAGAAACGCTGCAAGCCAACAATCTGGACCGCGACCAACTGGATTGGCTGGTGCCACACCAGGCCAACCTGCGCATCATCAGCGCGACGGCGAAAAAACTGGGTATGGGGATGGAGAAAGTGGTAGTGACGCTCGATCGTCACGGCAACACTTCTGCCGCCTCGGTCCCTGCAGCGTTCGACGAAGCCGTGCGTGACGGGCGGATCCAGCGCGGCCAACTGGTGCTGCTGGAAGCCTTTGGCGGCGGCTTTACCTGGGGCTCGGCGCTGGTCCGTTTCTGATTAACAGGAAGAAAAAATGACGCAATTTGCTTTTGTTTTCCCAGGTCAGGGGTCTCAGGCTCTTGGCATGTTGGCCGATTTGGCTGCGCAATTTCCGATCGTTGAAGAGACTTTCAGCGAAGCCTCGTCCGCTTTGGGCTATGACCTGTGGCAGTTGGTGCAGCAAGGCCCGGCGGAAGAGCTGAACAAAACCTGGCAGACGCAGCCGGCATTGCTGGCCGCTTCCGTGGCGATTTTCCGCGTCTGGCAGCAACAGGGCGGTAAAGCGCCTGCGATGATGGCCGGCCACAGCCTGGGTGAATACTCGGCGTTGGTGTGTGCGGGCGTGCTGGATTTCCAGGCGGCGATCCGCTTGGTTGAACTGCGCGGCAAACTGATGCAGGAAGCGGTGCCGGAAGGCACTGGCGCGATGTTCGCCATTATCGGCCTGGATAACGAGGCTATCGCCAAAGCCTGTGAAGAATCCGCTCAGGGTCAGGTTGTTTCCCCGGTGAACTTCAACTCTCCGGGGCAGGTTGTCATAGCCGGCAACAAGGAAGCGGTCGAACGTGCAGGCGCGGCCTGTAAAGCCGCGGGTGCCAAGCGCGCGTTGCCGTTACCGGTGAGCGTGCCTTCGCATTGTGCGTTGATGAAGCCGGCGGCAGACAAACTGGCCGTTGCGTTGCAGGAGATTACCTTCAGCGCGCCGCAGGTCGCGGTAGTGAATAACGTCGACGTGCGAACTGAAACCGATCCAGAAGCCATCCGCAGTGCGCTGGTACGCCAGCTGTACAGCCCGGTGCGCTGGACCGAGAGCGTAGAGTTTATGGCAGCACAGGGCGTTACGTCGCTGCTAGAGGTTGGTCCGGGTAAAGTTCTGACCGGTCTGACTAAACGTATTGTTGACACCCTGACGGCGGCGGCGGTTAATGACGCAGCGAGCCTGTCAGCGGCGCTTGAACAATAAAGAGGAAAATAATGAGCTTCGAAGGTAAAGTTGTTCTGGTCACCGGCGCTAGCCGGGGTATTGGCCGGGCTATTGCAGAATCGTTTGTGGCACGTGGCGCCAAAGTGATCGGCACCGCCACCAGTGAAAGCGGCGCTGAGGCTATCAGCAGCTATCTGGGTGCAAGCGGCAAAGGGTTTGCGCTGAACGTTGTTGATGCTCAATCTATCGACAGCGTTCTGGCATCTATTCGTGCTGAATTTGGCGAAATCGACATTTTAGTGAATAATGCCGGCATTACGCGTGATAACCTGCTGATGCGCATGAAGGATGATGAGTGGCAGGATATCCTGGACACCAATCTGACTTCCGTATTCCGTCTGTCAAAAGCGGTAATGCGAGCTATGATGAAAAAGCGGTTTGGCCGGATCATCACCATCGGTTCCGTAGTTGGCACCATGGGCAACGCAGGGCAGGCTAATTACGCGGCGGCTAAAGCCGGTTTGATTGGTTTTAGTAAGTCTTTGGCACGTGAAGTTGCTTCGCGTGGCATTACGGTCAACGTCGTGGCACCTGGTTTTATTGAGACGGACATGACACGGGCGTTGACAGATGATCAACGTGCAGGCATTTTGTCATCAGTTCCAGCCAATCGGCTGGGGGATGCTAAAGAAATCGCCAGCGCTGTTGCTTTTTTAGCCTCTGATGAGGCTGGCTACATCACCGGTGAAACGTTACATGTCAATGGCGGCATGTACATGATTTAAAAAATGCGAAAACTATTTGCGTTATTTGGGGTAAAAACCGCAAAATAGCGTAAAATCGTGGTTTGACCAGCCGGGATTTAGTTGCATCTTTTTCAACATTTTATACACTACGAAAACCATCGCGAAAGCGAGTTTTGATAGGAAATTTAAGAGTATGAGCACTATCGAAGAACGCGTTAAGAAAATCATTGTTGAGCAACTGGGTGTTAAACAGGAAGAAGTTTTAAATAACGCTTCTTTCGTTGAAGATCTGGGCGCTGATTCTCTTGACACCGTTGAACTGGTAATGGCACTGGAAGAAGAATTCGATACCGAGATTCCAGACGAAGAAGCTGAGAAAATCACTACTGTTCAGGCAGCTATTGATTTCATCAACGCTAGCCAGCAGTAAGAGAACATATCTAGGCGGTCACTCGACCGCCTAAGTTTTTTCTATCCCTAGTGTCATATTTTTCCCTCCTTGGAGGACAAACGTGTCTAAGCGTCGAGTAGTTGTGACCGGACTGGGCATGTTGTCTCCTGTCGGCAATACTGTAGAGTCCACGTGGAACGCTCTTCTTGCCGGTCAGAGTGGCATCAGCCTGATCGACCATTTCGATACCACTGCCTATGCGACCAAGTTTGCTGGCCTGGTAAAGAATTTTAATTCAGAGGATTTCATCTCTCGCAAAGATGCGCGCAAGATGGATGCTTTCATCCAGTACGGAATCGCTGCCGGCATGCAAGCCATGCAGGATGCGGGGCTGGATATCACCGAGGCTAACGCCAGCCGCATTGGTGCCGCTATCGGCTCCGGTATCGGCGGCCTGGGTTTGATTGAAGAAAACCACAGTTCACTGGTTAACGGTGGCCCACGGAAAATCAGTCCGTTCTTTGTGCCGTCAACCATCGTGAACATGATTGCAGGCCACCTGACTATTATGTTCGGCATGCGTGGTCCGAGTATTTCCATCGCTACCGCCTGTACGTCAGGTGTGCACAACATTGGCCATGCCGCGCGTATCATTGCTTACAATGATGCCGACATTATGCTGGCCGGTGGCGCAGAGAAAGCCAGTACTCCTTTGGGCGTTGGCGGTTTCGGCGCAGCGCGCGCGCTGTCGACCCGCAACGAAAACCCGCAAGCGGCCAGCCGCCCATGGGATAAAGACCGTGACGGTTTTGTCCTGGGTGACGGTGCCGGCATGATGGTGCTGGAAGAGTACGAACACGCCAAGAAACGCGGCGCCAAGATTTACGCTGAAATTGTCGGCTTTGGGATGAGCAGCGATGCCTATCACATGACGTCGCCGCCGGAAAACGGTGCGGGCGCGGCGCTGGCAATGGAAAATGCTTTGCTTGACGCAGGTGTGACTACGTCACAAATCGGGTATATCAATGCGCACGGCACTTCCACGCCGGCCGGTGATACCGCCGAAACCCAGGCAGTGAAGTCGGTATTTGGCAGCGATGCGAAGCGCGTGATGGTCAGCTCGACCAAATCGATGACCGGCCACCTGTTAGGTGCGGCAGGCGCGATTGAATCGATCTTCACCGTGCTGGCATTGCGTGATCAAGCGGTTCCACCAACCATCAACCTGGATAACCCGGATGAAGGTTGCGATCTGGACTTCGTTCCGCACGAAGCGCGCCAGGTAAGCGATTTGCAGTATACGCTGTGTAACTCCTTCGGTTTCGGCGGTACTAACGGTTCGCTGATCTTCCGCAAGGTGTGACGTGTCTGCTGGCAGACTGTAAAAAACCCGCTTTCGAGCGGGTTTTTTTATGGGTTGTTTACAAGTGAAAAGATGAGTTCCGCACTTTTTTGGCTGAAAAATTAATGGAATAGGCTTTACTGGGTGAAGGTTGCCGGCAAAAGTCGGAGTAAATCCATGGTTAGACAAGCAGGAGAAAGTGTATGTTGAGCGGAAAACGTGCGTTGGTTACTGGGGGCGGGCGCGATTTTGGGCAAGCCGTGTCGGTCTGGCTGGCGCGTGAGGGCGTTGACGTGGATATCTGCGCCCGACAACTCAGCAGCGCAAGGGAAACTCAAAACATCATACGAGCCGAAGGCGGACGGGCGCAGGCTTACCAGTGCGATATTGCCGATCCGGCTTCACTTACGGCGTTTGTCGATCAACTGTTGCAGGACGACAGGCCGATCGACATTCTGGTTTTGAGCGCTGCCCAATGGCTGGAGGGGGCTCTGGAGAGCAAAGATGATGCTGACGTCATCAGCACCATCAATTCCGGGCTGACGGGGAATATTTTACTGACCCGTGCACTCTTGCCGAGCCTGCGGCTTTCGGCCGGGGCTGATATTATGGTGATGGTATCGGTGTGCGGCATACCTCAGTTCATCCAGTCGAGTGCCCACCCGGCGTTTTTTGCCGCCAAGCAGGGGATCGGGGGCTTTTGCCACAACATCGCGCACCACCTGGCAGCGGAAAACATTCGGGTGACGGGTTTCTATCCGCCGGATTTTGAAATGAGCGCCCTGGATGACGGGCCAACAGAACAATCGGATCAACCCGTGCTGAACGCACGTTCGATCTGGGAAACGATGCGTTTTGTGTTGCAGCAGCCACGCAGTTGCCACATTAACGCCATCCACTTCCAGGGGCCTTGCCGCTAGCGCCGGCATAACGAGGAGAGTGTGGAAATATGTACTGGATTAACGGACAACAGCACGATGCGTTAGCGCCAAGCGATCGCGGTTTGCAGTTCGGTGATGGCTGTTTCACCACTGCCCGGGTTATCGACGGCAGAATCGAGCTGCTTCCCTGGCATATCGAACGCCTGCAACAGGCAGCTCAGCGGCTGATGATGCCGCTCACTGATTGGGGCGCTCTTGAAAGTGAAATGGCGCGTGCGGCAGAATCTATCCCGCTCGGCGTGGTCAAAGCGATACTGACGCGCGGCAGCGGCGGACGAGGTTACAGCCCAAAGGGGTGTGAAAATCCTACGCGCATTGTCTCTCGCAGCGCTTATCCCACGCACTACCTGTCGTGGCGTGAACAGGGCATCAGCCTGGCGCTCAGCCCGGTGGCACTGGCGTGTAATCCGTTGCTTGCGGGGCTTAAGCATCTGAACCGTCTGGAGCAAGTGTTGATCCGCGCGCATCTTGACCAGACGGCCGCCGACGAGGCGCTGGTGCTTGACACTGCCGGTATGCTGGTGGAATGCTGTGCGGCTAATTTATTCTGGCGTAAAGGAAAAGCGGTATTTACGCCCGATCTGAGCCAGGCCGGCGTGGCTGGGTTGATGCGTCGAAGGGTGATTGAGCTGCTGGCGGGCAGTGAATATTCGCTGCATTACGTCAGCGAGCCGCCAGCCACTCTTGCCGACGCCGAAGAAGTGCTGGTGAGTAACGCGCTGATGCCGTTGCTGCCGGTAAATACAGCGCAATCATGGCGTTATCACTCACGCCAACTCTATGATTTTTTGCGTCCACACTGTTAACGATGGCTGATTGATGAAGAAAAGAAAGCTGAAGGTCGTTTCTCTTATTGTTGTTCTGGTGTTGGCCCTGCTGTGCTGGGGTTACCAGAAAGTTGAACGCTTTGCTGATACGCCATTGGCGATCCAGCAGGAAGCCATTTTTAAACTGCCGGCGGGTACCGGGCGGGTAGCGCTGGAAGGCTTGCTGGTACGCGACAAGCTGATCCGCAACGGTGCCTGGTTCCCGTGGTTGCTGCGCCTGGAGCCGCAACTGGCAGAGTTCAAGGCCGGCACTTACCGCTTTACGCCGGGAATGACGGTGCGCCAGATGCTTAAACTGTTGGCCAGCGGTAAAGAGGCACAGTTCAGCGCGCGTTTTATCGAAGGGTCGCGCCTGCGTGACTGGCTGTTGGTGCTGCAGCAGTCGAAATACCTCAAACATACGCTGGCGGGCAAAAGCGAAGCGGAAATCGCCGTGGCGCTGGGCCTGCCGGAGGACACTCATCCGGAAGGGCGCCTGTATCCGGATACCTATCTGTATACTGCCGGCATGAGCGATATCGCGTTGCTTAAGCGTGCTCATCTGCGCATGAGCAAGACGCTGGAAGCCGCCTGGCAAAGCCGCGATACCAGTTTGCCCTACAAGACGCCGGAAGATTTGCTGACTATGGCTTCAATAGTCGAGAAGGAAACCGCCGTGCCTGAAGAGCGCACCAAGGTGGCTTCGGTATTTATTAACCGCCTGCGTATCGGCATGCGCCTGCAAACTGACCCAACGGTGATCTACGGCATGGGCGACGCCTATAATGGCAATATTACCCGTAAAGATCTGGAAACGCCGACGCCGTACAACACTTATGTGATCAGCGGCCTGCCGCCGACACCGATCGCCATGCCGGGCCAGGCTTCTTTGGAAGCCGCCGCCAATCCGGCGAAGACGCCTTATTTGTACTTTGTCGCCGACGGCAAGGGCGGCCACCAGTTTACCACTAACCTGGCAAGCCATAATCAGGCGGTGCGCGCCTATCGCCAGGTGCTTAAGGAAAAGAATGAAAAGTAAATTCGTGGTTATCGAAGGGCTTGAGGGCGCGGGGAAAACCACCGCGCGCGATACCGTGGTCAACGTACTGCGCGAGCACGGCATTAACGACATTGTCTTTACTCGCGAACCCGGCGGGACTCCGCTGGCGGAAAAACTGCGGGATCTGTTCAAACGCGGCATAGACGGCGAACTGCCGACTATCAAAGCCGAAGTGCTGATGCTGTATGCAGCCCGCGTGCAACTGGTAGAAACCGTCATCAAACCGGCGCTGGCGCGTGGTGCCTGGGTGGTCGGCGATCGTCACGATTTGTCATCGCAGGCCTATCAGGGCGGCGGTCGTGGTGTAGATCAACAACTGATGGCTTCACTGCGTGACACCGTCTTGGGGGATTTCCGCCCGGACCTGACGGTTTATCTGGATCTGCCGCCGCTGGTTGGCCTGCAACGCGCCCGTGCACGCGGCGAGCTGGATCGTATTGAGCAGGAAGCGCTGCCGTTCTTTGAACGCACCCGCTCGCGCTATCTGGAGTTGGCGGCGCAGGACGATTCTATCGTCACCGTCGACGCTTCCCAATCGCTGGAACAGGTGACGGCGGCTATCCGCCGTTGCCTCAGCCAATGGCTACAGCAGGAAGGCGTATAATGAACTGGTACCCGTGGCTGAACACGCCTTACCGTCAGTTGGTCGGGCAATATGCCGCAGGCCGTGGTCACCATGCGCTGTTGCTGCATGCTGCCGCCGGCAATGGCGACGAGGCGCTGGCCTATGGCCTGAGTCGCTGGTTGATTTGCCAACGGCATAACGGCGAGAAAAGCTGCGGCGAGTGCCACAGCTGCCGGCTTATGCTGGCGGGCAACCATCCGGACTATCACGTATTGACGCCGGAGAAGGGCAAAAGCAGCCTGGGGATTGAACCTATCCGCCAGGTGATCGAAACCCTTTATTCCCACGCCCAGCAGGGTGGCGCCAAGGTTATCTGGTTGCCGCAGGCGGAATTGCTGACTGAAGCGGCCGCCAATGCCCTGCTGAAAACGCTGGAAGAGCCGCCGGAAAAAACCTATTTCCTGTTGAGCTGCCGCGAGCCTTCACGGTTGTTGGCGACATTGCGCAGTCGCTGTTTCTATTGGCATCTCGCCAGCCCGGATGAGCAACTCAGTTTGCAGTGGTTAAACCGGCAAATGCCGGGCAATCCGGTGGATCTCCTCACTGCGCTGCGGCTGCATGACGGTGCGCCGCTGGCTGCCGAACAACTGCTGCAACCCGAGCGTTGGCAGCAGCGCGGCGCTCTGTGCGCAGCACTGAATGCCGCCTTGCCGCAGCATGACATGCTGTCGCTGTTGCCGGTGCTGAATCATGAAGACGTGGCGGAGCGGCTGCACTGGCTATGCGCATTGCTGGTGGATGCCATGAAGTGGCAGCAGGGCGCGGCGAGCTTTGCGCTTAATCAGGATCAGCAACCGCTGGTACAGCAATTGGCCAGCCAGCTGAGCGGCACCTCGCTGCAGCAAGTGGTACAGCAATGGCTTAACTGTCGCCATCAGTTGCTTAACGTAACCGGCGTCAATCGCGAGCTGCTGCTGACCGAACGATTACTCAGTTGGGAGCAGATGCTCGGTGCTACCGGCTATTTTCATCCTCATTCGTTGTAAAAGAGTTAACTATTATGTTGTTAGTAGATTCGCATTGTCATCTTGATGGCCTGGATTACCAAACGCTGCACCAAAACGTGGATGACGCCCTGGCAAAAGCCAAGGCGCGCGATGTCGGTTACGTACTGGCCGTCGCCACCACTTTACCGGGGTATCAGGCCATGACGCAATTGATCGGCCCGCGCGATGACGTGGCGTTTTCCTGCGGCGTTCACCCGCTCAATCTTGAGGGCGGTTACGATTACGCCGAGCTGCGTCGTTTGGCGGCGGCAGATCAGGTAGTGGCGCTGGGAGAGACCGGGCTGGATTACTTCTATCAGAAAGACAATCTCGAGCTGCAGCAAGCGTCATTCCGTGAGCATATCCGCATTGGTCGTGCGCTGAACAAACCGGTGATCGTGCATACCCGCGACGCGCGTGAAGATACGCTGGCGATCCTGCGTGAGGAGAATTCGCAGGACTGCGGAGGCGTGCTGCACTGTTTTACCGAAGATATCGCCACCGCAGAAGCGTTGCTGGATCTGGGGTTCTATATTTCCTTCTCCGGCATTTTGACCTTCCGCAATGCGGAGCAACTGCGCGAGGTGGCGCGTTACGTGCCGCTTGATCGCATTCTGGTGGAAACCGATTCGCCGTACCTTGCCCCGGTGCCGCATCGCGGCAAAGAAAACCAACCTGCCTACGTGCGTGATGTGGCTGAATACATGGCGGTATTGAAGGGCGTGAGCCTGGAAACGCTGGCCGAAACCACTACCGCCAACTTTTCACGCTTATTTCACATCGAACTATAATCCTTGGCCTAGGCTTAGCTGTAGTCATTGATGTTGGGATTTTTTTTAAGCTCGTAATTAATCGCTGAAACGGGTAATGTTCCCACCCGTTTTATGGCGGTGGCTGGGCGTTTTTTTGTCTTTTTTGATAAAAAATAGCCGATTTAAGAAAAATACCCGGCTTTGTTCATCGAAACGTGACTGCCATCAAACATTGCGCAGGCTATTTATTTTACTCTGCGTAAAAATTCAAGGGGTGCTCAGACACCCTGAATTGCAGGGGTTTTTCTCCCCCCCTTGCAGCGCGAAGAATCGCGAGAAGTAGCAAAGCACTATTACTCAGGAGCACACTCAACTATGTTCAAGAACGCATTTGCAAACCTGCAAAAAGTAGGTAAGTCGCTAATGCTGCCGGTTTCCGTATTGCCTATCGCAGGTATTCTGCTGGGCGTCGGTTCCGCCAACTTTAGCTGGCTACCTACGGTAGTTTCTCACGTGATGGCGGAAGCCGGCGGTTCAGTTTTCGCCAACATGCCGCTGATTTTCGCTATCGGTGTTGCCCTGGGCTTCACCAATAACGATGGTGTATCTGCGTTAGCTGCGGTAGTGGCTTACGGCATCATGGTGAAAACCATGGCGGTGGTTGCACCTTTGGTTCTGCACCTGCCGGCTGAAGAAATTGCGGCTAAACACCTGGCGGATACCGGTGTGCTCGGGGGGATTATCTCCGGCTCCATCGCGGCCTATATGTTTAACCGCTTCTTCCGTATTCAGTTGCCTGAATACCTGGGCTTCTTTGCCGGTAAGCGGTTTGTGCCGATTATCTCCGGCCTGGCGGCGATCGTTCTGGGCGTAGTTCTGTCCTTCATCTGGCCGCCAATCGGTACGGCTATCCAGACCTTCTCCCAATGGGCTGCTTATCAGAACCCGGTAGTGGCGTTTGGTATCTACGGCGTGGTTGAACGTGCGCTGGTGCCGTTTGGTCTGCACCATATCTGGAACGTACCTTTCCAAATGCAGATCGGTGAATACACCAACGCGGCCGGCCAGGTATTCCACGGCGATATCCCGCGTTACATGGCGGGTGACCCGACTGCGGGTAAACTGTCCGGTGGCTTCCTGTTCAAAATGTACGGTCTGCCTGCTGCCGCTATTGCCATCTGGCATTCAGCCAAGCCGGAAAACCGCGCAAAAGTCGGCGGTATCATGATCTCCGCTGCGTTGACCTCGTTCCTGACCGGTATCACCGAGCCGATCGAGTTCTCCTTCATGTTCGTTGCGCCGATCCTGTACGTAATCCACGCCATTCTGGCTGGCCTGGCGTTCCCGATCTGTATCCTGTTGGGGATGCGTGATGGCACCAGCTTCTCGCACGGTCTGATCGACTTTATCGTGCTGAGCGGTAACAGCAGCAAGATCTGGTTGTTCCCAATCGTGGGTATCATCTATGGTCTGGTGTACTACACCATCTTCCGCGTGCTGATTGCCAAACTGGATCTGAAGACGCCTGGCCGTGAAGACACCGTTTCCGAGCAGGTCGCTCAGGGCGGTTCTGAAATGTCCGCGGCTCTGGTTCAGGCCTTTGGCGGTAAAGATAACATCACCAATCTGGATGCCTGCATCACCCGTCTGCGTGTTAGCGTGGCGGACGTGAGCAAGGTTGACCAGCCTGGTCTGAAAAAACTGGGTGCTGCCGGCGTTGTTGTTGCAGGCTCAGGCGTTCAGGCTATCTTTGGTACCAAATCTGACAACCTGAAAACCGATATGGACGAATACATCCGTAATCACTAATTCAGGCTGGGGAGCTTTGAGGGAGGCGAAAGCCTCCCTTTTTTATTGGCGAGGATTTATTTCCCGGCGTGGCTTTGCAGAAAACGTTCAAACACCGCCAGGGTGTCGCTAGAAATGTGATGCTCAATCCCTTCGCTGTCCAGCTCCGCCGTTTCAGTCGGCACCCCAAGGCACACCAGCAGATCGACCACAATACGGTGGCGGCGGCGCACCTGCTGCGCCAGTTGTTCACCTTCTTCGGTCAGAAAGACCCCGCGATACGGGCGTGACTCTACCAATCCGGCACTCTTCAGCCGCGCAATGTTCTTGATCGCAGTAGGGTGGGAAACGCCAAAGCGGCGGGCGATGTCGGTGGTTCTGGCTTCGCGAGTGGTCAGCAGCAGATCGGCAATCAGTTCGACGTAATCTTCGATCAACGCATTCGACTGCGCTTCACGGGCGCGGGTAAAGCGCAGGGCGTGCTCAGCCTCATCCGGCATTTCAGCCAAGGTGGGGCGTTCGGCGTTATCTGACGCGCTTGTTACCATATTCTGAGACGTCCTTTATAGGTTAAGTCAGTGAGTTCCAGACTAATGGAATCCTGCCCTACGTTAGTCTAATAGCGACGCATTATCAATTCAGCCGCCGTACTCAATGACAATAAGAAATATTTGTACACAAAGGTAAAGTATCTTCCATTTTGCATAAAGTGTAGCCGATGCTACATTGCTCTGAGTATTGGGTGAAAAATAACCAGAATAACATTGAGGGTAAAATATGCGTGAGGCGGCAACCACCACATCGTTAACCGAACGGACCAATACGGCGATTGGTAACGCACTGGCCGGGCGCAAGCGCGGCGCGTTTACGCCGCTATTGTTCGCCGGGCCGGCGGTGATTGCCTCCATTGCCTACATGGACCCCGGTAATTTTGCCACCAATATTCAGGCCGGTTCAAAATACGGTTACAGCCTGTTGTGGGTGGTGGTGATGGCCAATCTTATTGCCATGCTGTTCCAGGCGCTGTCGGCCAAGCTGGGCATCGTCACCAACCGTAACCTGGCGGAAATGTGCCGCGATCAATTCTCGCGCCCGGTGGTGATCGGCATGTGGCTGCTCAGCGAGGTGGCGGCAATGGCCACGGATCTGGCGGAGTTTCTGGGTGGGGCTATCGCACTCGCCTTGCTGTTCCATATGCCGCTGTTGGCGGGGATGGGCGTAACGGCGGTGATTACCTATGCATTATTAATGGTAGAAAAGAAAGGTTTCCGCCCGGTTGAGCTGATGATTGGCGGGCTGGTGGCGATCATTGCCCTGTGCTATCTCGCCGAGATGTTTATCGTGCCGGTCGACTGGCTGGCGGCGGGCACCGGCATGGTAACGCCACAGTTGCCGGATGCGCAGGCATTGACCATTGCCGTCGGCATTATCGGTGCCACCGTAATGCCGCACGCCATTTTCCTGCACTCGGGTCTGACCCAGCACCGTACGCCGGCCAGTAACAATGGCGAACGTCGCAAGCTGCTGCGTTTTTCCAATATCGAGGTGGTGATCGCGCTGGCGATAGCCGGGTTGGTGAATATCGCCATGGTGATTATGGCTTCCAGCGCCTTTCATGCCGGTAACAGCGACGTGGCGGAGATCGGCACGGCGTACCATACGTTGACTCCGCTGTTTGGCGCCGCCGCCGCCGGGATCTTCCTGATGTCACTGATAGCATCCGGTATTTCAAGCTCGGTGGTGGGCACCATGGCGGGCCAGATGATTATGCAAGGGTTTGTCGGTTTCCGCATCCCTGTATGGGTGCGTCGGCTGGTGACCATGATCCCGGCGTTTATCGTGGTGGCGTTAGGGGTTAATGCGACGGACGCGTTGGTCTACAGCCAGGTGGTGCTGAGCCTGGCGCTGCCGGCGCCGATGATTGCTCTGGTCATGTTTACACGCCGCCGCGACATCATGGGCGAGTTTGTGAACAGCCGCCTCACCAGCCTGGTATCGATCATCGGCACGGTGATTATCATCCTGCTCAACATGGTGCTGCTGCTGCAGACGTTCGGCGTCACCATTCCCGGTCTGGGCTGATTGATAAGCCGTGCGTTTGTTACGGTCACGGCTTGTCTTCTCTCTATAACTCGCGTTAAGGCATCGTTTTCGGTGCCGAGTTTTGACCGCCGGTCAGGGCCTTCTCATCGTTGGAAATGCTGCCGCTATTAGCCGCCCATACGCCTTCTTGCGTTTTGGTCACCTGCTGGTGGCCGGCATTCAGGTTCTGGCCGACGGCGGCGATATGGTTGGACTCTACGTCGCCGGTATTTTTTGCCCAAGGGATGGTTTGATCGCCGGCTTGGGCGATGCCGCTAAACGCCATCGGTATCACCAGCAGCGCGGCATGAATGAAGGTTTTGATTTTCATGATCTCAATGTCCGTTGATGCATAGGCTACGGTAAATCGGTGCCATAGCGATTCAGGGAAAAGCAATTGAGGGTGGGGGATTACCTAAGGTCAGTCTGATTGCGGCTGGCGGTCTGGGATCCGCACTACGCCCTGTCTATTCAGTGTAGGACGGGTTATCAGTGACCATCAGCAGGCGGATGTAAATGAAGCCCATGAGTTATATCAGCGCATGTAAAAATGTTACCTTGGAAATAATTACTGCGCTTATTATATAGGTGTTTTCAGGATACCTAAGCCGACAGCCATCCTTCACTTCCCTGGCCGGTATGACTCAATAATAGGCGGTTATTACACGCCGTAGCGTTTGTTTCCTCCCGAAGTGATGCAGTAACGCCCGCCTCGTGGGCCTATACATATTCTTCCTGACGAACAGGGGCATCCGGCGGCACTTTCCACGTTGCGCTTTGGCGTGGGCCGATATACAGGCTGCTTTGGCGCTGGGGTCTGGCGGCTTTTTTGATAGCACTTATCGCCATGACACAAGGACTTTGTAGAAACCCATTGGCTCGATTGGTTACCCGGCGTGATCCTTGCCCAATTATCGCGCTCTTGGTAAACGGTGATACTTTGTCCACGTTTTAGGGACGTAATGACTTTACCGTTCGGTGCGTTTCGGACGTTGAGCCGATCGGCCGCTACATATTTAGTGGGTAAAGCGGCATCATTTTGCGGTTGAGGAGGCTGTTCGCCGATATCTAATGCCTGATTGGCCGGCGGCGTATAAACATGGGCCGTTGAGGTGCCGGATTGCGGCATCGACGTGTTTTTTTCTGATTTATTGTCAGATTTGAATGCAAACCAAAGAACGATGGCGGCGATTACCAATATTCCTACGCCTTGATTGTTCTTTTTGCTTGCCATCAGTCTTCACCATCCAAATTGGGTAAACATTAAGGCTAGACGCAGTTTAAGAACGCATCAATGAAAGGATATTTTATTATTATCATCTAATAATATTATTACTTAACTCACTGTTTGTTCCGTAACTTAATTTCACCGTCGGGTTCTCCCAACGGTGAATGATACTCTATAGCTTGCAAATTGCGGCCAGGCACCCAACTGGCTCATCCTCTGGCGCTGACTTGAGTCAGTCACTGGGGTGAGCGCATGCAGGTAACGACGCTGCAGCTTGCAGGATGACGGGTATATAAGGGTATTACAAATTGCCCACTCCGCCGTCAATCTGCAGCTCGGCCCCGACCATAAACGCGGATTCGTCAGAGGCGAGGAACACGGCCGCTTTCGCCAGTTCCAGCGGCGTGCCCATGCGGCCGATCGGCACCAGGGCACGGATGTCATCGCGCAGCGCTTGCTCGTCTTCTTCTTTCAAGCCCAGCTTGCCCAAGGCCGGTGTTTCGGTTGGGCCAGGGCTCAGGCCATTGACCCGAATACCCCGCGGATGCAACTCACCGGAAAGCGTTCTGGCCAGCGACAGCAGGCCGGCCTTGCTGGCGGCGTAAACGCTGCTTAGCGGCAGGCCGATATGCGCGCTGACCGAGCCGCACAGAATAATCGAGGCCGGATTCGCCAAGAGTGGCAGCAGCGCCTGAATCAAGAAAAATGGCCCTTTGAGGTTGATGTCCATCAGCCGCTGATAGCTCTGCTCATCCCATTGCTGCAACGGAAGGTGAGTGACGTCACCGGCGTTGATATACAGCGCGTCAAGGCGCGGCCAGTGGCTGGTCAACTGTTGCGCTAAAGCTTGCTGTTGGCGGATATCCCCGGCGTCACTGCGCAACAGCAGCACGTCGCCCAGCGCTTTCCCCGCTGCGTCGAGGCCGCTTTGGCTGCGGCCGGTGATCGCCACGGTGGCGCCTTCGGCAATAAACTGGCGTGCGGTTTCCAGACCAATCCCGCTGGTGCCGCCGGTGATCAACGCGTATTTACCTTTAAGTCGTGACATAACCTGCCCTCTGTTTCCCGTTGGTAGCGCCATTATTTGCGCTATAGTATCTTTTGCATAGTAGGCACCTTTTGGATACTAAGGTACGGAGTGGGATGAAATGACGACGGCAGCGCTTTCGGCAGCGGAAAAAAATTTAACGACGTTGCCGGCAACAGACGAGCCTTGCCCTATGGTGGGGTTTGTGAATCTGGTAGCGGGTAAATGGGCGATCCCGATCCTTTACAGGTTGATCATGATCGACGGCCCGGTGCGTTTCAGTGAGTTGCAGCGCGCGGTGGCGCCGATCGCCCAGAAAGAGCTGACGCGCCAACTGCGGCAGTTCGAACAGCGTGGCCTGGTTACGCGGCAGGTATTTCCGGAAGTCCCGCCGCGCGTTGAATACCGGATTACGGCGCTGGGCACATCCCTGCGCCCGACGCTGGACTCGCTGGCCGAGTGGATGCGTGCGCATGCACCGCAATTGAACGCTGACTAATCGCCGATCCCCGGCGGGTTGATGGTGGAACGCTCGACCTTTTCATCATGTTCGCCCCAACGGTCCAGCACCTGCGCGTATTCGCCGCTGACGATCACCCCATTAATGGCAGCGTTAATGGCGGCGACCAGGCCATTATCTTTTTTGGTGGTCACCGCGACATAAGCGACGTTAGGGCCGATGCCGACCATTTTGGTTCTGCCGGTTAGCGCCGCTTTATAGGCACCGGTAGAGTGGGGGCCAAAGAAAGCGTCGGCGCGCCCGGACTGAATGCTCAGGTTGGCGGCGGCGTCATCGGTGACATAAATCGGTTGCACCGGCGCCAGGCCGTTGGCGCGGTTCTGTTTATCCCAACCGAGCAGGATGTTTTCCTGATTCGTACCGGAACCGACAATAATCCGCAGCCCGGCAACGTCCGCCGGCCGGTTGATGGAGGCGATCTTGCTGGTGGATTTCACATAGAAACCCAGCGTATCTACGCGGTATGTGGCGAAATCAAATTTGGTTTTCCGCAGCTTGGTGACGGCAATATTAAAAATGGCGGCATCGTACTTGCCGGAAGTAATGCCAAGCGGCCAGTCCTCCCAGGAGGTGGGCACAAGATTCAGTTCCAGCCCCAGGCTGTCCGCCACCAGTTGCGCGATATCCGGGTCGCTGCCGATCAAGGTTTTATTGTCTTCGGCAAACAGCGCCAGCGGCGGGGAGTTTTCAGACGCCACCGCTACGGTTAACTTGCCCGGTACGGCAAAATGGTAATTCGCCGGGATCAAAGCGACGGCCGCCGGGTTTTTGAGCGCGCGTATATGTTGCTGATTGGCCTGCAGATCGATAATGTTTTTGCTTTCCGCCTGGGCCGCACCGCACAGCAGCAGCACGCCCAGCGCCAGGGTTTTGAGTGGCATGGTGTTTTCTATCCTTTGCTAATCATAGAGTTACTATTGGCGGCGGCCGCGGGCAAGTAAAGCAACAATAGTGAATAACCAAAGTGAAAAAAATCAGATGATTGCCGCAGTGATCTAATGGCAGAGGCATGGCTAGCCTGGCAGGTTGCCTGATTCTGCATCACTCGACGCGATAAGTGCGCAATCAGGTTGAAAGCAGTAGAATTTGTCACTCATACTGCGTACAGATTATTTTCCTCAACAAGGAATGCCAGATGGCCGAAGAAACGATTTTCAGTAAAATTATCCGCCGTGAAATCCCTGCTGATGTGGTCTACCAGGACGAACTGGTCACCGCGTTCCGTGATATCTCACCTCAGGCTCCGACCCATATTCTGATCATCCCCAATGTCTTGATCCCAACGGTAAACGACGTAACCGCAGAGCACGAAGCGGCGCTGGGTCGCATGATCACCGCCGCGGCGAAAATTGCCGAACAGGAAGGCATCGCCGAAGACGGCTATCGCCTGATTGTTAATTGCAATCGCCATGCCGGCCAGGAGGTCTATCATATTCATATGCACCTGGTCGGTGGCCGTTCGTTGGGGCCGCTGCTGTCACGCTAACCGAGGTCAATCATGCGCTATAGCAAAACCCTGCGTTGTCTGATGGCGCTGGCGTTACCCGCCGCAATGCTGATGGGCTGCAGCAATCGGCCCGGCATTGCGGTTAACGAGCGGCAGGCGGTGGTGATGGATTCGCCGGTGCTTACCGCAGGTATCGTGGCCGATAACCCGTCGATTAAGGATGCCTCCGGGCGCGTGATGGCCACTTCGGTGCTCAGCAACAACCAACCGACGCCGGTAACTGTGCATTACCGATTCTACTGGTATGACAATCAGGGGCTGGATATTCGGCCCTTTGAAGAGCCGCGCACCGTTACCGTTGCGCCAAATTCAGACGCTGAAATTTACTCGATTAACGGCAATCTCGATGCCAAGCGCGTGCGTCTGTATCTATTCTTGTAAGCTCTTGCTTTAGTTGTTGGAGAGGGATAATGAAAAAGTATCTAGTTGTCGCACTGGCCGCGTTGACGTTAAGCGGCTGTTTGTCACGTCCCCCAGAGCCTGAACAGCCACCGGCCACCGTTGAGCCGGCCAAACCGCCGGTGGTGGTAGAGCCGCAGCCGCAGCCGCAACCCCAGCCGCCCATTGGCGAGCAGGTACCGCAACCGCCAAAAATCCAGCAACTTGACTGGCTGAGCAGCGTGCAACCGCTGGTGAACCAGATGCTGAAAGCCGATGGCGTCAACCCGGGCAGCGTGCTGCTGCTGGACAGCGTGAAGAACAACACCAACGGCGCATTGCAAACCGCTAAAGCCACCTCCGCGTTGCACAAGGCGCTGGCATCGAACCAAACCTTCTCCGTCGTGCCGGAAGCGCAACTGGCGACCGCCAAGCAGACGCTGGGCCTGTCGGCGGATGACAGCCTGGGGTCGCGCAGCAAGGCCATTGGCCTGGCGCGTATCGTCAGCGCACAGTACGTGTTGTACAGCGATGTTAGCGGCGACGTGAAGTCTCCAACGCTGGATATGCAGTTGATGCTGGTACAAACCGGTGAAATCGTCTGGTCAGGCAATGGCGCTGTTACCCGCTGAGACCGCGCTGCGAAGGCTGATTGAGAGCGAACTGCCGGCGGTGAAAACCGCCGGTTGTCGTTTCAGTCCGGTGCAGGGGCTGACCGGCGAAAGTTGGCGCATTGACGGTGAGGGCGTGCAATTGTTGGCGCGCCAGCAAAGCGCAGAGAAAACGGCGCTCGGCGTGAGCCGGCGGCGAGAGGCGCGTGTGTTGCGCCGTGCAGGCGAAGGCCTGGGTCCGCAGGTTTTAGTGCAGAGTAATCAATGGATTATCCTGGAATGGCTAGCTGGTGACGTTGTCACTGAGGCGCATTTTACGCGCCTGAATCAGCACGGCGAGCTGGCGCGATGGGTTGCCCGTTTGCACCGGCGGCCGCTCAGCGGTTATCCGTTGAACCTGCATAGCCAGTTTGCCCGTTACTGGCAGCAGTTGGATCGTCGGCGTTTGACGCCTGCCTGGCTGCGGCTGCATCAGCGCTTCTTGCAAGCCCGGCTGCCGTCTCCGCTGAAAATAGCCCCGCTGCATATGGATATCCATCCGGGCAATTTGATTGCACAGGGCGAAGGAGTACGGCTGATTGACTGGGAGTACGCCGCCGACGGTGACATCGCACTCGAGATTGCTGCGCTGTTTCGCAGCAACGCGTGGTCTGCGGCCAATCAGCGGCATTTTTTGCAGCACTATTCTCTACAGGGCTACAACGACTTGCCGCTGCTGAGCACGCAGGTGCAGCGCTGGTTGCCGTGGGTGGATTACCTGATGCTGTTATGGTTTGAAGTGCGCTGGCAACAAACCGGCGATAGCGAGTTTTTACGCTGGGGCGCAGTGCAGCGCCGGCGTTTTTGTTTATCATCCCCATGTTCTGAATGAATAATGAAGTGAGGTGGCCGTGGGCCCAGTAATGTTAGATGTCGCCAGCTATGAGCTGGATGCCGAAGAACGTGAGATTTTAAAACACCCGCTGGTCGGCGGACTCATCCTGTTCACCCGCAACTTCCACGATGCGCAACAGCTGCGTGAATTGGTGCGCCAAATCCGCGAGGCTTCCCACGATCGGCTGGTGGTGGCGGTGGATCAGGAAGGCGGGCGCGTCCAGCGCTTCCGCGAGGGGTTCACTCGCCTGCCGGCGGCGCAGTCGTTCGCCGCATTGAACGATGCCCATGAGGGCGGGCGTCTGGCGCAGGAGGCCGGCTGGCTGATGGCGGCGGAAATGATCGCGCAGGATATCGACATCAGTTTTGCGCCGGTGCTGGATATCGGTCACGTCAGCGCGGCGATTGGCGAACGCTCATTCCACAGCGACCCGCAACAGGCGCTGGCGATGGCCGAACGTTTTATCCTGGGTATGCACAGCGCCGGGATGAAAACCACCGGCAAGCATTTCCCCGGCCATGGTGCCGTCAGCGCAGATTCACATAAAGAAACCCCGCGCGACCCACGCCCGCTGGCGCAGATCCGTGAGCATGACATGGCGATCTTCCGTGAATTGATCAACCGTCAGTTGCTGGACGCCGTGATGCCGGCGCACGTCATCTATACTGAAGCGGATCCGCGTCCGGCCAGCGGTTCGCCATACTGGCTGCAACAAATCCTGCGCCAGGAGCTGGGTTTTGACGGCGTTATCTTCTCCGACGATCTGTCGATGGAAGGGGCTGCCATCATGGGCAGTTACGCTGAGCGCGGCCAGGCGTCGCTGGATGCCGGCTGTGACATGATCCTGGTGTGCAATAACCGTCAGGGGGCGGTCAGCGTGCTGGATAACCTGTCCCCGGTCAAAGCAGACCGGGTGAAGCGGTTATATCATCGCGGTCAGTTCACCCGTCAGGAATTGCGTGATTCTGCGCGTTGGCAGCAGGCGCACAAAGAGCTGAGCGCGCTCAGCGAACGCTGGGAAGAGCATAAGCAGCAGAGTGCCGGGTGAACCCAGGGCGTCGTAATGCGGCGTAGTAAATGATGAGGGCTGCGGCGCGGCCCTCGGCTTGTTGCGAGGATCCATATGATTATCTATTTGCATGGCTTCGATTCCACCAGTCCCGGCAATCATGAAAAGGTTTTACAACTGCAGTTCATTGATCCGGACGTGCGTTTTATCAGCTACAGCACCTTGCACCCACGCCATGATATGCAGCATCTGTTGAAAGAGGTGGACAAGGCGGTTCAGCAGGAAGGGGATAAGCATCCGCTGATCTGCGGGGTGGGGCTGGGCGGTTTCTGGGCCGAACGCATCGGTTTCCTGTGCGGCATCCGGCAGGCGATCTTTAACCCTAATCTGTATCCTGAAGAACATATGCACGGCAAAATCGACCGGCCGGAAGAGTACCGCGATATCGCCACCAAATGCGTCGAGGATTTCCGAGAGAAAAACCGCGATCGCTGCCTGGTCGTGCTTTCCCGTCAGGATGAGGTGCTGGACAGCCAGCGCAGTGCAGAACTGTTGCACAAGTACTACGAAATCGTCTGGGATGAGCAACAGACCCACAAGTTCAAAAATATCTCGCCGCACCTGCAACGCATCAAGGCGTTCAAGAGCCTGCTTTAACAGTTTCATAACGCCTGACGCCGCCGCAACGATTGCTTTTTACCGGCAAGAGTTGCGGCATTTTTTGTCAAAAAAGCCCCGTTTTGCCCGCCCGGCGGCAAAATTTAAAACTGTGACGCAGCGCTAACTATTTGAATCACAATCCTCAAAAATTCCCCTCGTCCAGCCTTTAACCAAAAAAGTTTGATGCACATCAATTTTGGTATGACCAAATAACCTCACATGCTATTCTGGCTTTAGATAGCAGGTTTATTTTAAGCGAACCCTATGTATTCTAAGGATATTATTTATTTACCCTTGGATAACAATTGGTTCACATTTAGGGGGTTATTTTGACAACGCCAAAGAAAAAAATCGTTATTGTCGGCGGTGGCGCCGGCGGCTTGGAACTGGCAACCAGTCTGGGCCATAAACTCGGCCGCAAGCACAAAGCCGAGATCACGCTGGTGGACCGTAACCACAGCCATCTGTGGAAACCCTTGCTGCATGAAGTAGCAACCGGTTCCCTTGATGACGGCGTGGACGCGCTGAGCTACCTGGCGCATGCACGTAATCACAATTTCAGCTTCCAACTGGGATCGCTGACCAACATTAACCGTGAAACGCAAACGCTGCAGTTGGCGCAAATCTGCGACGAGCAGGGTGAAGAACTGGTGCCAGAGCGCGAGTTGTCTTATGACATTCTGGTCATGGCGCTGGGCAGCACCTCGAACGATTTCGGTACCGCAGGCGTAAAAGATAACTGTATCTTCCTGGATAACCCGCATCAGGCACGCCGTTTCCACAATGAAATGCTGAACCTGTTCCTGAAATTCTCGGCGCAACCGGGGCAGAAAGAGCGGGTGAACATCGCCATCGTCGGCGGCGGCGCCACCGGCGTGGAGCTGTCCGCCGAGCTGCACAATGCGGTAAAACAGTTGCACAGCTATGGTTTCGAAGGCCTGGACAACAGCGCGTTGAACGTGACTCTGGTCGAGGCGGGCGAGCGCATTCTGCCTGCGTTGCCGCCGCGTATTTCCGCCGCTGCGCACCAGGAATTGAACAAACTGGGCGTGCGCGTACTGACCAACACCATGGTCACCAGTGCGGATGCCAAGGGCCTGAATACCAAGGGCGGCGAATTTATCGATGCCGATCTGATGGTATGGGCGGCCGGCATCAAGGCGCCGGACTTTATGAAGGACATCGCCGGGCTGGAAACCAACCGCATTAATCAACTGGTGGTGGAACCGACGCTGCAGACCACGCGCGATCCGAACATTTTCGCCATCGGCGACTGCGCCTCCTGCCCGAAAGAAGGCGGCGGTTTTGTGCCGCCACGCGCCCAATCGGCGCACCAGATGGCGTCACGCTGCTTCACCAACATTCTGGCGTTGATGAGCGGCCAAGCGCTGAAGCCGTACGTGTATAAAGACCACGGTTCTCTGGTCTCGCTGTCCCGCTTCAGCACCGTCGGTAGCCTGATGGGTAACCTGATGCGCGGTTCGATGATGGTAGAAGGGCGTATCGCGCGCTTCGTCTATATCTCGCTGTACCGCATGCATCAGGTCGCACTGCATGGCTACATCAAAACTGGCCTGATGATGCTGGTTGGCGGCATCAACCGGGTGATCCGCCCGCGTTTGAAAATGCACTGACAGCCGCAGTTATCGACTCGCCCACGCCGGTTCGCCCGCGTGGGTTTTTTTATGCCGGCGCGCAGGCAGCATTGGTGGTTGCGGGGTTTATGGCCAGCACGAAATTTCGTCGGCATGGGTAAAATTCTTAAGATTCCTCCTAAACACCGGTGAGAAGCGGGGTTTCCAGCATCTTTGGTCACATTGTCTTATTGCGGGGATCTGGAACATTGTGCAGACTTTACCTCGTTTACAGACGGCGCGTCGCGCACGCCGTAAACCGGGATACCCTTTGCCGCCCATGCGCAAAATAATAAGCGCGGCGCAATGTCGGTAGCGTTCCCGGTACAAATGCGTGGTAACACTTTCAGGAGGATTTCCTGTGAACAAGTCAATGTTAGCCGGTGTTGGGATTGGTGTTGCAGCCGCTCTGGGTATTGCCGCGGTTGCCAGCATGGATGTGTTTTCTTCTGGTCCGCAATTTGCGCAGGTGCTCGCTGCCACGCCGATCAAAGAAACCATCAAAACCCCGCGTCAGGAATGCCGCAATGTGACCGTCACTCACCGTGCGCCCGTGCAGGATGAAAACCGCATTGCCGGTTCGGTGTTGGGTGCGGTAGCCGGTGGCGTGATTGGCCACCAGTTCGGCGGCGGTCGCGGTCGTGACGTTGCGACAGTGGTTGGCGCGCTGGGCGGCGGTTATGCCGGTAATCAGGTGCAGGGGGCAATGCAAAATAACGACACTACCACCAGCACACAACAGCGTTGCAAAACGGTTTACGACAAATCACAGAAAATGCTGGGTTACGATGTGACCTACAAGATTGGCAATCAGCAGGGCAAGATCCGTATGGATCACGATCCCGGCACCCAGATCCCGCTGGATAAAAGCGGCCAACTGGTGCTGAACAAGGCCTGATCACAGTTTAAGAATTAAACCCGCGGACAGTGTTAGTTCTGATCGTTTAACGCAGTTAAGCGAGCGGCATTAATATTGACGCGGGTTTCTGCTTTATTCCGCCGCCGCTTTACGTCGAGCCGGCATCAACGGCATCTTTTACGCTAATGTATCCGTGCGATTTCCCAGGGCATAACTTCAATAATGCGGCAATATTTGTTATATTATTGTGCAATTGAGCGGGTGTTATGGCGTGATGCCGCACCGGCCAAGCCTGAGATTTTGGTCTCCTGGAGACAGAGATAAAGACATGCTAGATTTCCGCTTTCCGACAGCATTGCAAATGGTACTTAGCGTAGCCTTGGCTGAAAAGCAGGGCCTGCGTTCGACCAGCGCGATCCTTGCCGCCGGTCTGGAAGCCAACCCCAGTTTCATCCGCAAGCTGATGGTGCCTTTGACCAAAAATGGCATTATCGTTTCCACTTTGGGCCGTAACGGCTCGATTCACCTTGGCCGCCCTGTGGAAGAGATCACCCTGCGTGATATCTATTTGTCCGTCATTGACGATAAACGCATCTGGGCTGCGCGGCCGGAAGGGCCTGCGCGTTGTCTGGTCAGCGCCAATGCCTGCTGGTATTTCAAGTCGGTAGTGAATGAGGCGGAAGAGGCATCGCTGGCGGTGCTGGAGCGCCATACGGTTGCGGATGCGTTGGCCGAGCTGGAGCGTGGCGATAAACGTAGCTGCGCGGAATACGTGGCGGAAACGGCGAAACTCGCGGAAGCTGCGGATAAATAATCTGCGGTGTTGATGTGACTAGTCCTGATATAGGTTGACACTTTTCAGCCTTATAACGCCCGATGAACTTCATCGTTATGGTGGAAGGAGAAGTTCGCCAGTCAAGCTGACCGTATTTGCGCAGCCAGTTCATGACAGT